>NZ_JROO01000039.1 GCF_000826685.1 Streptomonospora alba | reverse complement strand
CGGGCCGGACGCAGGGACGCCAGGGAACCGCGGGCGGCGTTGGCGGCCAGCACGCCCACGACCGCGGCGCCGTTGCGCAGCCGCCCGTCCAGGGCGGCCTCCACGGCCTCCTGCAGCGGCACCCACCGCAGCACCATGTCGGTCTCCTCGTGGATGCGGTCGAAGCCGATCTCCGCCTCATCCAGCCGGGTCAGGCCGCGCCCCAGGAACACCTGGATGCGCTCGCTGGAGAAGCCGGGCGAGGGGAAGAAGTCCGCAAGCTCGTACCAGTCCTCGGCGGCGAATCCGGCCTCCTCGCGCAGCTCGCGCTGTGCGGTGAGGACCGGCGGCTCGCCCTCCTCGTCGCGCACGCCGGCGGGCAGCTCCCACAGCCGGTGGGCGACGGGGTGGCGGTACTGGCTGACCATCAGCACACGCCCGTACTCGTCCAGCGCGAGGGCTCCCACGGCGCCGGGGTGGTCCAGATACTCCCGGGCCACCACCTCGTCTTCGCCGCCGCTGCCGGGCATGTGCACGCGGTCGACGCGGGTGGTGGTCTTCGCTCCGCGGTAGGCCTCGCTGCTGCGCTCGACCTCCCAGACCTCCGGGCGGTCGGTGAGCTCGCCGGAGGTCTCCGCCTGGAAGGGGGTGGGCTCGCCGGTCATGCCCGCTCGGCCGTGTCGGCGGACTCGGCGGCCTCCGCGGGCGCCTCGTGCGCGGGCACCGCCTCGGCCGCTGCGGTGTCGGTCCCCGCAGCGTGGTCCAGGGCTGCCGCGACCAGCCCGCGGAACATGGGGCTGGCACGGGTCGGCCGGGAGCGAAGCTCGGGGTGGGCCTGCGTGGCGATGAAGAAGGGGTGCTGCTCACGGGGCAGCTCGATGTACTCCACGAGCCGGCCGTCGGGCGACAGGCCCGAGAAAACCATCCCGGCCTTCTCCAGGCGGGCGCGGTAGGCGTTGCTGACCTCGAAGCGGTGCCTGTGGCGCTCGTGGGCGCGGGCCTCGCCGTAGAGCTCGCGGGCGATGGAGCCCTCGGCCAGCTCGGCCGGGTACAGCCCCAGCCGCATCGTGCCCCCCATGTCGCGCTCACCGGCGACGACGTCCGTCTGGTCGGCCATGGTCGAGATGACCGGGTGCTCGGCCTTGTCGTCGAACTCGGCGCTGTTGGCGCCGGCCAGACCAGCGGCGTTGCGGGCGTACTCGATGACCATGCACTGCAGGCCCAGGCAGATGCCCAGGAGCGGGACCCGGTTCTCGCGGGCGTAGCGGATCGCCCCGAGCTTGCCCTCGATGCCGCGCACACCGAACCCGCCGGGGATCAGCACGCCGTCGGCGCCGCCCAGCTCGCGCTCGGCTCCCTCGGGGGTGGCGCAGTGGTCGCTGGCCACCCAGCGCAGCTCGATCCGCGTGTTCTCGGCGAAGCCTCCGGCACGCATCGCCTCGGTCACCGACAGGTAGGCGTCGGGCAGGTCGATGTACTTGCCGACGAGGGCGATGGTGATCTCGCGCTCGGGCTGGTGGACACGGCGCAGCAGGTTGTCCCACTCGGTCCAGTCGACGTCGCGGAAGGCCAGGCCCAGGCGGCGCACGACGAAGGCGTCCAGGCCTTCGCGGTGCAGGACCTTGGGGATGTCGTAGATCGAGGGGGCGTCGGGGGTGGAGACCACCCCGCCCTCGTCCACGTCGCACATCAGGCTGAGCTTGCTCTTCAGGCTCTGCGGGATGGGCCGGTCCGCGCGGCACACGAGCGCGTCGGCCTGGATGCCGATGTTGCGCAGCGCGGCCACCGAGTGCTGGGTGGGCTTGGTCTTCAGCTCACCGGAGGGGCCCAGGAACGGCAGCAGCGAGACGTGCAGGAAGAAGCAGTTGTCGCGGCCGATCTCGTGGCGGATCTGGCGCACCGCCTCGAGGAAGGGCTGGGATTCGATATCGCCGACCGTGCCGCCGATCTCGGTGATCACCACGTCGACGTCGGCGGAGTCCATCGCGTAGATGCGCGCCTTGATCTCGTTGGTGATGTGCGGGATGACCTGCACGGTGTCCCCGAGATAGGCGCCCTGGCGCTCCTTGGCGATGACGCTTGAGTAGACCTGGCCGGTCGTGACGTTGGCCGAGGCCGACAGCTCGGTGTCGAGGAAGCGCTCGTAGTGGCCGATGTCCAGATCGGTCTCGGCCCCGTCGTCGGTGACGAACACCTCACCGTGCTGGAAGGGGTTCATCGTGCCGGGGTCGACGTTGAGATAAGGGTCGAGCTTCTGCATGGTGACGCGGAGGCCACGCGACTTCAGCAGCCGTCCGAGGCTGGATGCGGTCAGACCCTTGCCGAGGCTGGAGGCGACCCCGCCAGTGACGAAAAGATGTTTGGTGCTCGCGGAGGTTGCCAAAGATTGCTCCCGTGGTCGTACGGCGACGGGCCGCCGGTTCGGCTCGGAGGCCCGTGCGGTGCCCGGCGCCGAAGGGGCTCGGCCCCGTCCGCGACCTCGGACTCCACGGGCCACCAGGATAACAGCGCCCGACCCCCGCCCCGGCACGTGCCTCGCTCGGACCGTGCCGCTCGCCAGCGGGGCTGCCCTGCCGCGACGCCTGCGTGCGGGCGCCGACGGGCTCTGCGCACAGGGGGCCGCGGCGGGGCCGCGGACCCCGGCAGCGCAGCGGCACGGTTCCGCGAAGCGGCGTGCTGCGCCTACCCGTGGTGGACCGCCCCTGCGGCGATCGGTCGCGTGTGCGTGAGGCGCCGCGGAACACGGGCTATCGGCCTGCGGGACCGCCGTGAGGAGGCTGCGGCCGCTGCGGAGCGGGGGCAGACTCCTGCCAGGACTGCTGCTGCCACTGCTGCTGGGGATGGGGCCGCTGCGGGATCGGCTGACCGGGATAGGGCTGCGGACCGACGTAGGGACCGGCCTGCGGGGCGCGCCCCTCGTCACGGCCGAGCAGGAAGGACGTGGAGAGGAACACGAACACCAGGGCGGTCGCCCCGAGGGCACCGTAGAGCAGGCCCACCGGCGGGGCGTCCCGCAGGTTCAACAGTCCTGCCAGGCACATCCCCGAAGCGGTCACCAGCGCGAAGGCGAAGGCGAACCTGCCCGGCCGCCGGATCAGCCACGCCGTGGACCCGGCGAAGACCAGGGCCAGTGCGGGGCCGACGCCGAAGTAGCCGAGGACGTAGCCCGGTTCCTCCTCTCCCGCGGACAGCGCCACCGCGATGGAGACGAGTCCGCGCACGGCGGCCACGGCGACGAAACCCAGGCAGACCGCTTGGGCGACGCGCACTGCAGAAGGGACGGGGGCATCGGGCATGGGGGAGCTCCCGGTGTCGGGGTGGAAAGGCCGCGGTGAACGCGCTCGGACACGCTCCGGCTACAGAGAGGCTACCGACGGTCGCCACCCGGACGCACCCCGCTTGCGCCGAATCCTCGGGGGGCGCCGCCGCGGGCGGACCCCCGGGTCTCAGCCGCGCCCGGCCGGGAACACGCCGGCGCGCCCGAGCAGGGCCGTGGGCGCGGCGCCCAGAACCGAACCGAGCCACATGCCGCTGCGGGCGGTCTCGGTGACGTCGATGCCCGTGTGCCGGCCGCTGCGTTCGAGCTGGAAGACCAGGTCCTCGGTGGCGATGTTGCCCGTCGCGCCGGGGGCGAAGGGGCAGCCGCCGAAACCGCCGACGCTGGAGTCCAGCACGGTGACGCCGTGTGCGACGGCGGTGTGGGCGTTGGCGTAGCCGGTGTTGCGGGTGTTGTGGAAGTGGCAGCGCAGCCGGGCGCCGCCGACGACAGGGCGGACACGCTCGATCAGATCGGCCACCTGGCCGGGCACGCCCACGCCGATGGTGTCGGCCAGGGCGATCTCGACGGCGCCGGCGTCGGCGGCGCGCCGGGCGACCTCCACCACCTGCTCGGGGTCGGTCTCGCCGTCGAACGGGCACCCGAAGGCGGTGGAGACCGTCGCGCTGACGGGCATGCCGGCGTCGGCGGCGACCGCGGCGATGTCGGCGAAGGCGTCGTTCATCTCCTCGACCGAGCAGCCCTGGTTGCGCCGGCAGAAGCCGTCGGTGGCGGGAATGGCGACGTTGACCTCGTCGACTCCGGCTTCCAGCGCCCGGTCCAGGCCGCGGCGGTTGAGCGCAAGACCGATGTAGGAGACGTCCTCGCGGCGCGGGACGCCCGCCATGACCTCCTCGGCACCGGCCATCTGCGGCACCCGGCGCGGGTTGACGAAGCTGACGGCTTCGATCCTGCGGGCGCCGGCGCCGATGAGCTGCTCGATGAGCTCGATCCTGCGGGGCGGCGGCAGCGGGGTCTCCTCGTTCTGCAGCCCGTCCCGCGGTCCGACCTCGACGATCTCCACGTGCTGCGCGGCCATTGCGCCACTTCCCGTCTTCACGACTGCTGGCTGCGCCGCCGGTGCCGGGGCGCCTCACGTGCGCGCGAAGGCGCGCGAGCCGGGTCTGTGCCCGCACCGCCCAGGATAGTGCGGCGACCCGCGCACTGACCCGGAGGCGGTGACGGGATCATCCCATCCGCACGGGCACACGCGTCCAGCCGCCTCCGCATCCGGCTTCAGGCTGTGTCGACGGGGGCACGCGCCGCCCCCGTCCGCACTCAGCGCAGCGCCAGCGCCGGGCGGACCTCCCATGTGGTCCACACCGGCCGGTAGCCCATGCGGTTCCAGAAGGGCCCCGAAAGGGGGTTCATCATGGCGTAGTTGAGGACCGTCACCTGCACGTTGTGGGCGTCCAGCGCCTGATGGGCCTCACTGATCAGGGCCGTGCCGATGCCGCGGCCGCGCTCCTCCTCGGCCACCACGCCGTAGCCGATGTGGGCGGCCGGTGCAGCCCGTACCAGCGGGGCGGCCCAGCGGGCGCGGTCGGGCGGGGAGACCCAGACCAGGCCGACCGGACGCCCGCGCCGCTCGGCCAGCCACACCCACGAGGGCGAGCGGCTCAACGCGCGGGCGGCGACCCGGCGGGTCTGCTCAGGGGTCTCGGGCTGGATGAACACCCCGCCGAAGAACTCCTCGTAGCGGTGCTCCTCCATCAGCAGGCTGACGATCTGAGGGAGGTCCTGCGAGTCGGCCAGGCGGATGGTGACGTCGCGCGGCGGCAGCGAGGGGGGCACCCCGCGGCGCCGCTCGCGCGCGGCCAACACGCTGTAGGGCTGCAGTCCGTGCGCCTGCAGCGCGGGTACGCCCAGGACGTCGCGGGCAGGCCAGGTAAGCTGCGCGGCCGATTCCGAGCCGGTGCCGGTGGGCAGCTGCTGCAGCTGTTCGCGCCAGCTCGACAGCAGCGAGTCCAGCGCGCGCCCGGGATCGGGGCCGCCCACGATGGGCGTCAGCCAGTGCTGGTCGGGCATGCCCCAGGTCCGGCCGATCTCGCCGGGCTGGTACCAGGAGTAGCGCATGGTGCCCGTGGCCACCGGTCGTCCGGCCTCGTCGCTGACCGTCAGCAGTGGATAGGTGCTCTTGCGCGGGCGCGTCGGCGCCGGCAGCAGAGGATCGACCTCTCGCCAGCGCGTGGCGACGGAGTCGACCAGCAGATCGAACTCCGTACCGCTGCCCGGAAGCTCGTCGTTCCGCACCCGGGCGACATAACCGCCCATCCCACCTCCCAGGCCGCGCATCCCGCACACACCCGCCCTCGGCTCGCCGGCGCGGCTGTCGGGAGCCGATCAGTGGTCACGTACCGTCGCAACACGGACACAAAGACCGTAGCGCCTCAGGAGTCGCTCCGCTCGCGATTGCGGCGAGAATTTCCCTGATCGTTTTGAAATTGTCGCTATGCAATTTCATGGCCGCAAAGCCCGATCGGTCCAACAGTAACCGATTCGCCCGAGATCACGACGTGCGGGGTGAACCTGAACACAGGCCACTGACCGCGAAGGATGCGCGTTAAACGGCCGATGCGGCTGCCGTCGGCGATTGCACACTGGCCGCCCGACGGGGGGCGTACGGACGGCCGCGCTGTCGGCGCGCGTGCATCGGCACCGCCGCGATCGCGCGTGCGGCCGCGGGCGAGGCGCCGTCGCCTTCGCCCGGTTTCGACGCCGGCGGCCCCGGCGAGAGCTCAGCTCACCCCTGCGGCGTCCATTCCGCGCAGCTCGCGCTTGAGCTCCTTGATCTCGTCGCGCAGCCGGGCGGCGAGCTCGAACTGCAGATCGGTGGCCGCCTGGTGCATCTGCTCGCTGAGCTGATCGATGAGCTGGGCGAGCTCGGCCCTGGGCATCCGGGTGACGTCCTCGGAGCGCTCGGAGCCGGCCGACTTCAGGTCGGGCACCGGGGTCTTGGCCTGCTGGTCGCCCTGCCGGTAGCCCGAGCCGATCAGCTCCTGGGTGTCGACGTCCTCGCGCGCCAGCGAGTCGAGGATGTCGGCGATCTTCTTGCGCAGCGGCTGCGGGTCGATGCCGTTGGCCTCGTTGTAGGCCAGCTGCTTGGCGCGGCGCCGGTTGGTCTCGTCCAGGGCGTTGCGCATGGAGTCGGTGACGTTGTCGGCGTACATGTGCACCTGGCCGGCGACGTTGCGCGCCGCTCGCCCGATGGTCTGGATCAGCGCGCTGGAGGAGCGCAGGAAGCCCTCCTTGTCGGCGTCGAGGATGGCCACCAGCGACACCTCGGGCAGGTCCAGGCCCTCGCGCAGCAGGTTGATGCCCACGAGGACGTCGAACTCGCCGGTGCGCAGCTCGCGCAGCAGCTCGACCCGGCGCAGCGTGTCGACCTCGCTGTGCAGGTAGCGCACGCGGATGTTCAGCTCGGCGAAGTAGTCGGTGAGGTCCTCGGCCATCTTTTTGGTCAGCGTGGTGACCAGCACGCGCTCCCGGCGCTCGGCGCGCTCGCGGATCTCGTGCACGAGGTCGTCGATCTGGCCCTCGGTCGGCTTGACGACGACCTCGGGATCCACCAGTCCGGTGGGGCGGATGACCTGCTCGACGACGTCGCCGCCGCTGCGGCGCAGCTCGTAGGGACCGGGCGTGGCCGAGAGGTAGACCGTCTGCCCGATGCGCTCGGTGAACTCCTCCCACTTCAGCGGGCGGTTGTCCAGCGCCGAGGGCAACCGGAAACCGTGGTCGACCAGGGTGCGCTTGCGCGAGGCGTCGCCCTCGTACATGCCGCCGATCTGCGGCACCGTCACGTGGGACTCGTCCACGACCAGCAGGAAGTCCTCGGGGAAGTAGTCGAGGAGGGTGTTGGGGGCGCTGCCGGGCTCGCGGCCGTCGAAGTGGCGCGAGTAGTTCTCGATGCCCGAGCAGCTGCCCACCTGGCGCAGCATCTCGACGTCGTAGGTGGTGCGCATGCGCAGACGCTGGGCCTCCAGCAGCTTGCCCTGGTTCTCCAGCTCGGTGAGGCGCTCGCCCAACTCGGTTTCGATCGCTCCGACGGCGCGTTCCAGGCGCTCGGGGCCGGCGACGTAGTGGGAGGCCGGGAAGAGGTAGACGTGTTCGTCCTCGCCCAGCACCTCGCCGGTCAGGGGGTGCAGGGTCAGCAGCCGCTCGATCTCGTCGCCGAACATCTCGATGCGGATGGCGAGTTCCTCGTAGACCGGGATGACCTCGACGGTGTCGCCCCGCACGCGGAAGGTGCCCCGGGTGAAGGACACGTCGTTGCGGCTGTACTGCATCTCGACGAGCTTGCGCAGCAGGTCGTCGCGGTCGACCTGCATGCCGACCTCGAGCTCGGCCATCCTGTCGACGTACTCCTGCGGCGTGCCCAGGCCGTAGATGCAGGAGACCGAGGACACCACGATCGTGTCGCGCCGGGTCAGCAGCGAGTTCGTGGCCGAGTGCCGCAGCCGCTCGACCTCGTCGTTGATCGAGGAGTCCTTCTCGATGTAGGTGTCCGTCTGGGGGACGTAGGCCTCGGGCTGGTAGTAGTCGTAATAGGAGACGAAGTACTCGACCGCGTTGTTGGGCAGCATCTCGCGCAGCTCGTTGGCGAACTGCGCCGCCAGGGTCTTGTTGGGCTGCATGACCAGCGTGGGCCGCTGGAGCTGCTCGGACATCCACGCCACGGTCGCGGTCTTGCCGGTGCCCGTGGCGCCCAGCAGCACGGTGTCGGCGTCGCCCGCCTGCACGCGGCGGGTGAGCTCGGCGATGGCCGCAGGCTGGTCGCCGGCGGGGCTCATGTCCGAGACCACCTCGAACGGCGCCTTCTTGCGCTGAATATCGGTCACCGGCCGCACGTCGCCTCAGCTCCCCTCGCGTTCCGGATGTCTGCCCACGCTATAACCCGCCGGTGACAACACAGCCCGCACGCGGCGGATTCCGAGGTCAGTGGCTGCGTCGTGGGGACCGGGAGGACGGTGTGCACCGTCAACCTACGAGCCTACGCGTGCCGTTCCCAGCGCTCGATCCTGCGGGACCGCGCCGCTGCCGAGGCCCTGGATCGGATCGGGTCGCGCGGCTGCCCACCCGGATCCCCGATCGCTTCGACTCGGGTGAGCTGGTCTTCGACGGGATCACCTGAGGGATGCCGCGCGGGTCAGCACGCTCCTCCGTCGGAGTATCCGCGACGGCCGCGACGCCGAACGGCTGAACCCGCGCCTGCGCCGCCTCGTCGAGGCCTCGCTGACGCAGTACGCGGAGCTGATCCCCGTACGGCGCCACCGACGGAGCGGCCGCCTGATGAACGCTCTGCCCGTGCCCAGAAAGGTCGCCCGGCGGTTCCGGTTCGCCCTCCAAGGTCAGTCGCGCCCCAGTTCGGTGCAGATGCAGGCCTTGTTGCCGTCCGGGTCGGCCAGCACGGTGAAGGCCGGGGCACGGCTCTCGTCGACGACGCGGCCGCCCGCAGCCACCGCTGCGGCGATCCGCCCCTCGGCGGCTTCCGGCGGGACCGTGACGTCCAGGTGGAAGCGCTGCCGATCGGGCGCGGTCGAGTCGGTCGCCTGGAACCACAGCGGCGGAAGCCCTCCCGCCGGGTCGACGACGTCACCGCCTGACTCACCACCGCCGAGAACGGCTGCCCAGAACGGCCGTGCGGTTTCGGTCGCAGGCGTGTCCAGGGCGACCTCCAGCACCTGTACCCGCCCTGGCCGCGGGACCAGCCCATGGTCGGCTGCGAGCGCGCTGATCCGCTCGGCCAGCCGGACGTCCCGCTCGGTGACCCCACCGGCGTCGTGACTGCGCAGGACGAGCTGCACATGCCCAGCACGCAGATCGACGTCGGGACGGTGACCGGCCTCAGCGGCGAGCCGTCCCACTGCCGCGACGAACGCGGCCCCCGCCTCGAACGAAGGGGTCTCGAACCGAGCGCGCAGCGCCCCCAGCAACCACCGCCAATCCGCCAGATCGACCTGCCGTACCCCGAGACGCGTGGTCTGCTGCACCATGACTGCACGGTAGTCCACGGACCCGCCGCCGCGTCGCTCGCGATCCCCTTCCGCGGACCTCGTCGAACACCGCGGCCCGCCTTCAGCACCGCGCCCCGGCGGCGCACTGCCCGGCGGAGCCGCTCCCTCAGGCGCGGGTGCGCAGGTACTCCCACACCTCGGCAACCCGGGCGTCCAGGTCCTCGGGGGTGCCGGAGTTGTCGACGACGATGTCGGCGGCGGCGCGGCGGCGGTCCCGGGCGGCCTGGGCGTTGATGCGGGCGCGGACCTGGTCGGCGTCCATGCCGCGATTGTGCACGACCCGGGCGACCTGCTCCTCCTCGGGCACGTCGACGACCACGACGACGTCGTAGAGGCCGCCGAGGTCGTTCTCCACCAGTAGCGGGACGTCGTAGACGACGACCGCGTCGGCGGAGGCCCCCTTCATCAGCTCCTCGGTGCGTGCGCCTACACGCGGGTGGACGATCGCGTTGAGCTTGGCCAGTTTCGCGGTGTCGGAGAAGACGATCTCGCCCAGTCTGGGCCGGTCCAGCCGGCCCTCCTCGGTGAGCACGTCGTCGCCGAACTCGGCGGCGATCTCCTCCAGTCCGGAGGTGCCCGGCTCCACCACCTCGCGGGATATCTGGTCGGCGTCGACGATCAGCGCGCCGTGGCCCTCCAGCCTCCGGGCCACCGCGCTCTTGCCGGATCCGATTCCTCCGGTGAGTCCCACACGCAGCATGCCGGCGAGCCTAAACGCCGGCCGGGCGGGGCTCGCGGCCGGGGACCGCCTTGCGCATGTGCACCAGCGCCAAATGGTCGGACATGCGCTCGCGGTGGGTCTCGGCGTAGCCCAGGCCGCGGTAGAGGCGCAGGTCGTCCTCGTTCTGCTGCCCGGTGACGACGGCGAACGCGGCGACCTCGGGATGGGCGTGTGCCAGGCGCTCCTCCAGCGACCGCATCAGCGCCCGGGCGATACCCCGGCCGCGCCGGTCGGGTGCCACGCACAGCCGGTTGACCAGCCCGGTACCGCCCTCGACGCGCCCGCGCACCGCGCCGACGATCCGCGTACCCTCAACGGCCGTGAGCACGTGCCCGCGGGTGATCGCGCTGCGGACGTTGTCGAGCGTCTCGGCCAGCGCGAGGACGAACGGGTCGCCGTACAACTGGGCCTCGTCGACGAACGCCGCCCGCTGCAGCGTCCAGATCTCGCCGGCGTCCTCGACCGCTGCGGCCCCGATGGTCGGCTCGGGCGGGGTGGGCATCGCTGCTCCCGTGGTCCATGGACGAACGCGGCTGCGGCGAGCATAGCGAAGGGCCGCCCCCGTTCCCGGGCGCGGCCCTCGGCGATTCGCGTGCCGACCGTGCGGCGGGGGCCTTAGCCCTCGTTGCCGCCGGCGAGCTTCTCGCGCAGCGCGGCCAGCGCCTCGTCGGAGGCGAGGGCGCCACCGGTGTCGGGCTCGGCCGCGGGGGCGCTCGGCGCCGCCGCGGGGGCTGCGGCGGCCTCTTCCTCGCCACCCTCGTACGGTGCCTCGGGGCCGGCCTCGGCCTCGGCGGCCTGGGCCTCCTCGACCTGCTTGCGGTGCGCCTCGAAGCGGGCCTGAGCGAGGGCGTACTGGCGCTCCCACTCGTCGCGCTGAGCCTCGAAGCCCTCGAGCCACTCGCCGCTGTCGGGGTCGAAGCCCTCGGGGTACTTGTAGTTCCCCTGCTCGTCGTAATCGGCCGCCATGCCGTAGAGCGTCGGGTCGAAGTCGACCTGGTCGGGCGAGACGCTCTCGTTGGCCTGCTTCAGCGAAAGGCTGATGCGCCGGCGGTCGAGGTCGATGTCGATGATCTTGACGAAGATCTCGGTGCCGACCTGGACGACCTGCTCAGGGATCTCCACGTGGCGCTCGGCCAGCTCGGAGATGTGCACCAGGCCCTCGATGCCCTCCTCGACACGCACGAACGCGCCGAAGGGGACCAGCTTGGTGACCTTGCCCGGAACGACCTGGCCGATCTGGTGCGTGCGGGCGAACTGCTGCCAGGGGTCTTCCTGGGTCGCCTTGAGCGACAGGGAGACGCGCTCGCGCTCCATGTCGACGTCGAGGACCTCGACCGTGACCTCCTGGCCGACCTCCACGACCTCGCTGGGGTGGTCGATGTGCTTCCAGGACAGCTCCGACACGTGCACGAGGCCGTCGACACCGCCCAGGTCGACGAAGGCGCCGAAGTTCACTATCGACGAAACGACACCCTTGCGGATCTGGCCCTTCTGCAGAGTGTTGAGGAAGGTCTGGCGGACCTCCGACTGGGTCTGCTCCAGCCAGGCGCGGCGGGAAAGCACCACGTTGTTGCGGTTCTTGTCGAGCTCGATGATCTTGGCCTCGAGCTCGCGGCCCACGTAGGGCTGGAGGTCGCGCACACGGCGCATCTCCACGAGCGAGGCCGGAAGGAAGCCGCGGAGTCCGATGTCGAGAATCAGACCGCCCTTGACGACCTCGATCACCGTGCCGGTGACGACGCCCTCCTCTTCCTTGATCTTCTCGATCGTGCCCCAGGCGCGCTCGTACTGCGCGCGCTTCTTGGACAGGATGAGGCGGCCTTCCTTGTCCTCCTTCTGGAGGACGAGGGCCTCGACGTGGTCGCCGACCGCCACGACTTCGCCTGGGTCGACGTCGTGCTTGATCGACAGTTCCCGGGACGGGATAACACCCTCGGTCTTGTAGCCGATATCGAGCAAGACCTCGTCTCGATCGACCTTCACGATGGTGCCTTCGACAATGTCACCGTCGTTGAAGTACTTGATGGTCTCGTCGATCGCCGCGAGGAAGGCTTCCTCGGACCCGATGTCGTTGACCGCTACCTGGGGTGTCGAGGTTACCTCTGTGCTGCTCGTCATGTGTGGGTGGACTCCGGATACGGACATTGGCAGAATAGGTGCGCCGCGGAATCACGCGGCCGAATCACCACCGTCCGAATCGACTTCGGACCCGCAACCGAAGCTCGGGTCTTTCCGCGAATCCCAGGTGCCGACCAGCCACCGCTCCCGAATCCCCGGGGGGTCGAGTCGAGTATGCGATCTGGCTGTCACACCGGCACGATCTCCGAGGTCGAGTTGCGCACGCGAGTCCACAACGCTCTTGCCACAATATGAGACGCGGGCGTCCAGGTCAATCGGAAGCGGCCCGGCGAACCGGCTCCGGACACAGGTCCGACGCGTTTCCGCCGCGCCCCGACGACTGGAGTGCGGGACCGGTTCCGGCCGGCGGCGCACCCATCCCGAGCGATGCGGCCACGGGCGGCCGAGCGGAAACTACTCCTCGCCGCCACGCCCGCGCATGCGTTTGACCTGGCCACGGCGCTTCTTGGACGCCAGGCGACGCTCGGTGGACCCGCGGGTGGGCCGGGTGGGACGCCTTGAGCGAGGGCCGGAGGCGGCTGCCCGGGACAGCAGGGCGGCCAGCCGCTCCCGGGCGAGATCGCGGTTGCGGGCCTGGGAGCGGTGCTCCTCGACGGTGACGGTCAGCACAGTGTCGTTCAGCCGTCCGGCGAGCCGGCCCAGCGCGCGTTCGCGCTGCTGGGGACTGAGCGACTCCGTGGCGGCGACGTCCAGCGACAGCGAGACCCGGGTGTCGGCGGTGTTGGCGTGCTGGCCGCCCGGCCCGCCGGAGCGGGTGAACCTCCAGGCGAGTTCGCTCTCGCGCAGCTCCACCCGCGGGCCGCCGGACCCGCGCTCGGATGCCGGCATCGCCTTCACCTCCGCTGTGCCCGTACCGGTACCCGATCGCCGGGGCCGCGGGCGTTCGGGCGTTCGTCTTCTCGGAGTCGGCCTGCCCGCCGGTGCCGCGGACGACACACGCCGCGGTGCGGGCGGGCCGAGTACTCAGTGCGCGGCGTCGTGCCAGTCGCGCCCCACGCCCACCGAGACGGCGAGCGGCACCCGCAGATCATAGGCGCCCGACATCCTCTCCGACACCAGTTTTCGCACAGCGTCGAGCTCCTCCTCGGTGACCTCCAGCACGAGCTCGTCGTGGACCTGAAGCAGCATGCGGGAGCTGTAGCCGCCCTCGGCCAGTCCGGCCTGGACGTCGAGCATGGCGACCTTGATGATGTCGGCGGCCGAGCCCTGGATGGGCGCGTTCAGCGCCATGCGCTCGGCCATGTCGCGGCGCTGGCGGTTGTCGCTGGTGAGGTCGGGCAGGTAGCGGCGCCGGCCCAGCATGGTCTCGGTGTAGCCGTCGCGGCGGGCGCGCTCGACGACGGCGCGGAGATAGTCGCGGACCCCGCCGAACTGCACGAAGAAGTCGTCCATGAGGCCCTTGGCCTCCTTGGGCGCGATCCCCAGCTGCTGGGAGAGCCCGTACTCGCTGAGCCCGTAGGCCAGGCCGTAGTTCATCGCCTTGATGCGGGCGCGGGCCTTGTCGTCGACCTCGTCGACGCCGATGCCGAACACGCGCGCCGCGATCTCGGCGTGGAAGTCGTGGCCGGTCTGGAAGGCCTCGATGAGCGCCTCGTCTTCGGAGAGGTGGGCCATGATCCGCAGCTCGATCTGGCTGTAGTCGGCCGTGAGGAGGTCGTGGTAGTCCGCGCCGACCACGAAGGCGCGGCGGATGCGCCGCCCGGCCTCGGTGCGCACG
Source organism: Streptomonospora alba (assembly GCF_000826685.1). Classification (GTDB taxonomy): domain Bacteria; phylum Actinomycetota; class Actinomycetes; order Streptosporangiales; family Streptosporangiaceae; genus Streptomonospora; species Streptomonospora alba. Next base: position 44,284 of record NZ_JROO01000039.1, on the reverse strand, counting down.
GGAATGTTCTGCAGGTTGGGTTCGACCGAGCTGAGCCGGCCGGTGGCCGCCACCGTCTGGTTGTAGGTGGTGTGGATGCGCCCGTCGTCGGCGACGGTTTTGATCAGGCCTTCGACCGTGGTGCGCAGCCGGGTCTGGTCGCGGTGGCGCAGCAGGATGCCCGGCAGCGGGTGGTCGGTGCGCTCGGCCAGCCATGTCAGCGCGTCGGCGTCGGTGGTGTAGCCGGTCTTGATCTTCTTGGTCTTGGGCAGGTCGAGCTCCTCGAAGAGGACCTGCTGGAGCTGCTTGGGCGAGCCGAGGTTGAACTCCCGGCCCACCGCCTGGTGCGCCTCGTCGACCGCCTGGCGCACGGCGGCGGCGAACTCCTGCTCCAAGGAGTCGAGGTAGTCGCGGTCGGCGGCGATGCCGGTGCGCTCCATGCGGGCCAGCACACGCAGCAGCGGCAGCTCCAGGTCGCGCAGCAGCGACGCGCCGCCGCGCTTGTCCAGATCGAGGTCGAGTCCGGCGGCCAGATCGAGCGTGGCACGGGCGTGGGTGGCCAGTTCCACACGCTCGGCGGTACGCGGGTCGGACTCGCCCTCGCCGCCCTCGCCGCCGATGTCCAGGGAGAGCTGGCCGGAGTCGCCCCGTTGTTCGCCGAGCTCGCGGTTGAGGAAGCGCCGGCACAGGTCGGCCAGCTCGAACTTGCGCCCGCCCGGCTGCACGAGGTAGGCGCCCAGCGCCGTGTCGCTGGTGAGTCCGCCCAGTTCGAATCCGTGGGCCCACAGGGCCAGCAGCGGGCCCTTCGCGTCGTGCAGCGCTTTGGGCGCCCCGGGGTCGGCCAGCCAGGCGGCCAGGGCGAAGGTGTCCTCGGCGCCGAGCTCGGCGGGGTCGGCGAAGAGCGCGGGGCCCTGCGCGGTGGCGATCGCGAGTCCGGTGACGGTTCCGGCGCCGGCCCCCCAGGTACCCGCGAGCGCCACGCCGCAGCGGGCGCCGTCGGAGGCATTGGCCTGCAGCCAGGCGCCGAGCTCCCCGGGGGCGGGCACGGTCAGCTCGACGGTGAACTCCTCGTCGGCGACCTGGGCCTCGTCCTCCTGGGTGTCGCCGAGCACGGCGAACAGGCGGTCGCGCAGCGTGGAGGCGAACTCCAGGTTGTCGAAGAGCCCGTGCACGCCGGAGCGGTCGGCCTGGGTGCGCGTGAGCTCGATGACGGGCCGCTCCAGCTCGACGTCGGGGTCGAGGCGGTTCAGCTGCTGGTTGCGCAGGACCTGGTCGAGGTGGTCGCGCAGGTTCTGCCCGGCTTTGCCGGTGAGCTCGTCGGCGCGGGCGACGAGATCGTCCAGCGAGCCGTACTTGGTGATCCACTTGGCGGCGGTCTTGGGGCCGACACCCGGAACGCCGGGCAGGTTGTCGGCCTTCTCGCCGACGAGGGCGGCGAGGTCGCGGTAGCGCTCGGGCGGGACGCCGTACTTGTCCTCGACGGCGTCGGGCGTCATGCGGGTGAGCTCGGAGATGCTCCGGCCGGGGTAGAGCACCGTGCAGGTCTCGTCGACCAGTTGGAAGGCGTCGCGGTCGCCGGAGGCGATGAGGACCTGCATGCCCTCCTCGCGGCCGCGGGCGGTGAGGGTGGCGATGACGTCGTCGGCCTCGTAGCCGGGAGCCGACACGCTGGTGATGCCGAGCATCTTCAGCAGCTCCTGGACGAACTCCACCTGCGAGGGCAGTTCCGGCGGGGTGTCGGCGCGCCCGGCCTTGTAGTCGGAGTAGGAGTCGTGGCGGAAGGTGGGCCCGGACAGGTCCCAGGCCACCGCGATGTGCGTGGGCTGCTCTTCGCGCAGCAGCTTGATCAGCATCGAGGTGAAGCCGTAGATGGCGTTGGTGGATTGGCCCGTGCTGGTCGTGAACTTCTCGGCGGGCAGCGCGAAGAACGCGCGGAACGCCATGGAATGGCCGTCGAGAAGCAGCAGCCGCCCGCACTCGGGCGGGCCCTGCTGCCCCGTCGGCGTACCGTTCTGTCCGGGGGTCTGCTGTGTCGTCGCCACAGTTGAATCCTAGGATGCCGTGCGGACATTTGCGCGTTGCGCCGTTCAGACGGGGACGTCGGCCCCCCTGGCCGGAGCGCCTGCGGCGGTCCGACGGCCGGCGCCGCCAGGCGCGGGCGGCACGACGGCAGGGGCGCGGCGCCCGCCGGCGCCTGGCGCCGGCGGCGGCAGCCCTGACACCACACGGGAGGCGGAGACAGACCATGGCGATCGACGCGGACGGACTCGCTGAGTTGACCGGCAGCGGCAACATGGGCGGCACCCTCGGCGAGCGGATGGGGCTGGAGGTGCTGGAGGCCTCGTCCGAGCGCGTGGTCGGGCGGATGCCGGTCGAGGGCAACACCCAGCCCTACGGGATTCTGCACGGGGGCGCCTCGTGCGTGCTGGCCGAGACGCTGGGCTCGGTGGGGTCGATGATCCACGCGGGCGAGGGCCGGATCGCCATGGGCATCGAGATCAACGCGACCCATCACCGCAGCGCGAGCAAGGGCCACATCACCGGCGTGGCCGAGGCCGTCCACCTCGGCCGCACGCTGGCCACCTGGGACATCTCCATCACCGACGACCAGGGCCGCCGGGTGTGCACCTCGCGCCTGACCTGCATGCTGCGCGACGCGTGACCCGCCGGGACCGTCGCGCGGGTCGCGGCGTTCGGACCGGGCCCCAGCGCCGCGCCCTGTTCCGCAAGGAGCCGGGCGCGGCGGGGGCCGCCGCGCCCGGCTCCTTGCGTGGCGCAGCGGAGGTGCACGCGGCGTGGTCACTGAGGATGAACATCACGGCGCGAATCGTGAAAAGCGGCTCTGAGCAGCGCGTTTCCCTCCGATCTATGACTACGGAGAGATAACGGCATGAATCCGACTCAGCACCGACGTGCCATCCGACCTACCGGAATCCGAGGCCGTGTGTTTAAGCTCCGCTAACGCCCATGGTTAAGCGCGATCACCCTCGCAGCGACCACGGGTGTCCCCAGCGCTACCCAGCCGGTTGAACGGAGAGTCCTCAATGCCAAGCAAGAAGGCCCTCAGCCTCACCGCGGCGGCCGCGGCCCTCACCCTTGGGTTGACCGCCTGCGGCGGCGGCGGAGGCGGAGACGAAGGCGGTGGCGGCGAAGAACCGCTGCAGTACGGATACGTCTTCCCCGAGACGGGGGACCTCTCCCACCTCGGGCCGCCGCAGATCAGCGCCGCCAAGTACGCGCTGTCGGAGATCAACGACGCGGGCGGGGTCCTGGGTTCGGACGTTCCCGACATCCTGTCCGGGGACGAGGCCAACGACGCCGCCCAGGCCAACGACGCCGCCAACCGCCTGATCGACCAGGACGCCGACATCATCCTGGGCGCCGCGGCCTCGGGCATGACCCAGGCCATCATGGACTCCGTCACCGGCGCCGAGGTCGTCCAGTGCTCGGGCTCCAACACCGCGCCCGGCCTGGCCGCCGAAGACGACACGGGCTACTACTGGCGCACCGCGCCCAGCGACACGATGCAGGGCCCCGTGCTCGCCCAGCAGATCGCCCAGGACGGCCACCAGAGCGTCGCCATCTCCTACCGCGCCGACGACTACGGCGAAGGCCTGGCTAACGCGACGGCCGAGGCCCTGAAGCAGAACGGTATCGAGGTCGCCGCCAACGAGGGCTACGACCCCAACACCGCCAACTTCGACTCGGTCGTCGGCGACATCACCAGCGCCGACGCCGACGCGGTCGTGCTGGTCGCCTTCGAGGAGGGCGTCCAGATCATCACCGGCCTGGTCGAGGAGGGTGTCGGCGCCGACCAGATGTACGGCACCGACGGGCTGAACGACGAGACCCTTGCCGAGAAGGTCGACGCCCAGGACCCGGGCACCATCGCCGGCTTCCAGGGCACCGCGCCCGACAACGGCCAGCAGGAGTTCATCGACGGCCTGAGGTCCTTCGACGAGGAGCTGGAGGTCCTCCAGTTCTCCGGCCAGGTCTACGACTGCGGCATCGTCACCGCTCTGGCCGCCGAGCAGGCCGAGAGCACCGACCCCACGGTCTTCGTCGAGGAGATCCGCTCGGTCTCGCGTGAGGGCACCGAGTGCTCCGGCTTCAAGGAGTGCAAGGACCTGATCGCCGACGGCGAGGACATCGACTACCAGGGCGTGAGCGGTCCCTTGAACTTCGACGAGGACGGCAACGTCACCTCGGCGACGTTCCAGATCTACGGCTACGACGACGAGGGCGCCCACAGCAAGCAGGACGAGATCACCGTGGACTCCGAGGCCTAAGGCCACCGACGCGGAGCCGCACCCCTGCAGCACGGCCCCCGGCCGGTCTCCGGACCGACCGGGGGCCTTTTCATGCGCCCTTGCTGTGCCGCAGCCTCTGAGGCGGCCGGTCCCGGCAGGTTCCCATGGCGCCCGGGCGGGTCCCGGAGGGGTGACGGCCGCACCCGGGCCGGGACCCGCCCGGGCGCCACGGCGTAGGCCGCAACACAGCGTCCCCGGTAGGCGGTGGCGGGCGGCACGCGGAAAGCAGGCGACGCGCAGCGACCCCCGGCGGGTGGTGGTGGGTGGCGGGCGGGCTCGCACCTCCAAGCGAGGTCTCCCCACGACAGGCGGGGGCGGTGCGCCGTGCGCACCGCCCCCGCCTGTCGGTTCTTCCGGGCCCTCGCCGCGGCTCCCCCGCTACCCCGCCTTGGCCAGGGTGCCCAGGTAGAGCTCGACGACGTTGGGGTCGTCCAGCAGCTCGCGGCCGGTGCCGGTGTAGGCGTTGCGGCCCTGGTCGAGCACGTAGCCGCGGTCGCACACCTGCAGGCAGCGGCGGGCGTTCTGCTCGACCATGATCACCGAGACTCCCGTGGCGTTGATCTCGCGGACGCGGTGGAAGACCTCGTCCTGGAAGATCGGCGAGAGGCCGGCGGTGGGCTCGTCCAGCAGCAGCACCGACGGCTCCATCATCAGCGCACGGCCCATGGCGACCATCTGGCGCTCGCCGCCCGACAAGGCCCCCGCCTTCGCCTTGCGGCGCTCGCCCAGCAGCGGGAACAGCTCGGACACGACCGCCAGGCGCTTCTGGAAGACCTTGGGTCGCAGGAACACGCCCATCTCCAGGTTCTCCTCGACCGTCAGGCTCGGGAAGATGTTCTGGCTCTGGGGCACGTAGCCCACCCCGTTGGAGACCAGTTCGTGGGCGCTGCAGTTGACGATGCTCCCGCCGCGCAGCGTGATGGTGCCTCCGCGCACCGGAAGCAGTCCGAAGATGGTCTTGATCAGGGTGGACTTGCCGGCGCCGTTGGGCCCGATGATGCCCACGACCTCGCCTTCGCGCAGGGTCAGCGTGCACCCGTCGAGGATGTTGACCTCGGGCACGTAGCCGGCTTTCACCTCGTCGGCGACCAGCAGGTACTGCGAGTAGTCCTCCACGCCCTCGGCCGGTCCGGCGTGCTCCAGGATCTCCTCGCGGTGCTCCTGGAGCAGGCTGGCCTCCGGCGGGTGCTCGGCTTGCTCGGACGGGGCCGAAACCCCCTGGTCGTCGCTGCGCTGCTCGCCGTCCTGGCCGGGCGTACCGGCCGCCTCGGATCCGCTCACGGCTGCCCCTCCTTCCGGTCGCCCTCATCGCCCGCGCCGCCGGCGTCGGGCTCGTCGTGGTGCGCGCCCAGGTAGGCGTCGATGACCTGCTGGTTGGAGCGGATGTCGGCGGGCCGCCCCTCGGCGATCACCTGCCCCTGCGCCAGGACGACGATCCAGTCGCTGATGCCCATGATGACGTCCATGTCGTGCTCGACGAACAGCACCGTGGTGCCCTCGTCGCGCAGGGACGTGATGTGCTCCAGCAGCGACTGCACCAGCGCGGGGTTCACGCCGGCCATCGGCTCGTCGAGCATCACCATGGCCGGCTCGACCATCAGCGATCGGGCCATCTCCAGCAGCTTGCGCTGGCCGCCGGAGAGACTGCCGGCGATGTCGTCCTTCTTGGCGTCGAGCTTGAAGCGGGCCAGCAGCTCCAGGGCGCGCTCGCGGTTGGCGGCCTCCTGGCCGGTCCACATCCAGCGCCCGAAGGCGCCGAAGAAGCGCTCGCCGCGCTGGCCGGGCGCTGCCAGCAGCATGTTCTCCAGCACCGTCAGCCGGGTCAGCGCCTTGGTGAGCTGGAACGTTCGCACCATGCCGCGCTGGGCGACCTTGTGCCCGGCCAGGCCGTTGAACTTGCGGCCCTGGAAGGTCCACTCCCCCGCGTCGGCCCGGTCGAAGCCGGTCAGCACGTTGAACAGTGTGGATTTACCCGCTCCGTTGGGGCCGATCAGCGCCGTGATGGTGCCCCGCTGGACCTCCAGGTGGTCCACGTCCACTGCGGTCAGTCCGCCGAAGGAGCGGCGGACGCCGTCCGCCCGCAGGATCGGGTCGGCCTTGCCCGAGCCGACCGCGGGCTCGGCGCCGGACATCAGGTCCCGGCCCGCCGCGGGCGCGCCGGGCGTCGCGTCACTTGACATTGACCAGCATCTCCTTGCGGTTTCCGACGAGGCCCTGCGGTCGGTAGACGATCAGCACCATCAGGACCACGCCGACGAGGGCGTGGCGCAGCGGGCCGGAATCGGAGGTTGCCAGGAACGGCAGCACATCCATCGAGGCCATACCGCGCAGTGTCTCGTCGAAGAGCGTGAGCAGGAACCACATGATCACCGGGCCCACGACCGGCCCCCACAGAGTGCCGACCCCGCCCAGCAGCAGCATCGCCCACAGATAGAAGGTGACCTGCGGCATGAACTGGTCGGGGTGGATGTTCTGCTGGTTGAGCGCGATCATGGCGCCGGCCAGGCCGCCGAACACGCCGCCGAAGACCAGGCTCTGCAGCTTGTAGGTGAACGCGTCCTTGCCGAGGCTGCGCACGGCGTCCTCGTCCTCGCGGATGCCCTTGATGACACGGCCCCACGGGCTGTTCATCAGCAGCGCCGTCATCACCAGCCCGAGCGCCACCAGACCCCAGCAGGCCAGTGTGAGCCACAGTTCGCCGGCGTTGAAGTCGACGTCGCCCACCCCGTAGGAGCCCGCGGGCAGGGGGTTGGCGTCGTAGAAGGCGTCGGCGAAGCTGTTTCGGCCGTAGACGCCGCCGGTGACCGGGCGGGCGAACTCGGCGCGGTAGACCAGGCGCAGCACTTCGGCCACGGCGATGGTGGAGATCGCCAGGTAGTCGGCGCGCAGCCGCAGGGTGGGAATGCCCAGGATCAGCGCCAGCACCGCCGAGCAGCCCAGGCTGATCACGAAGCCCACCGACAGGGGGAGCCCGAAGGTGGTCACGCTCACCGCAACGCCGTAGGCGCCCACGAGCATGAACCCGACCTGGCCGAAGTTGAGCAGCCCGGTGTAGCCGAAGTGCATGTTCAGCCCGATGGCCGCGAGCACGTAGATCGCCGCGATCGGTCCGATCGCCGTCTCCAGGGACAAGGCGAGGATCGTCATTATGTCCATCGTCCGTCTCCCTTAGCCGACCCGCTCGCGCCGACCGAGGATCCCCTGCGGCCGGACCAACAACACGACGATCATGATGAGCAGCGCCCACACGTTCATCAGCTGCGGAGAGAACCACAGCGTCGACAGCTGGGCGATCAAGCCGATCGCCAGGCCGCCGACCATGGCGCCGTAGGCGGTGCCCAGACCGCCCAGGATCACCGCGGCGAACATGAGCAGCAGCAGGTGGAATCCCATCTGCCAGTACACCGACTGGTTCAGTCCGAGGAAGACGCCGCCCAGGGCCGACAGCGAGCCGCCCAGCACCCAGACGTAGACGGTGACCTTGCCGACGTCGATACCGGAGGACTCGGCGAGGTCGCGGTTGTCGGAGACCGCGCGCATCGCCTTACCGATCCGGGTGAACTGCAGCATGCTCGCAACCAGGACCAGCACCAGGGTGGACAGCACCATGATCGCCAAGTCGCGGGGCGTGAGGGCGACAGGCCCCCACTCGATCATCTCCTGGATGCGGAACTGCACGTACTTCTGCCGGTTGGCGTCGAAGACCACGAGCAGCAGGTGGCGCAGCAGCAGGGCGATGCCGATGCTCACGATGAACATCTGGATCATCGCGACGTTGCGCCTGCGCAGCGGTCGCCACAGGAACCGTTCCAGCAGGCCGCCGAGGAGTCCGCCGCAGACGACGGCGAGCACGGTGGCGACCACGAAGGGGTTGGTCGCCATGCTGAGGACGGGCACGCCCTCGAAGGGTGCGTGCAGTGAGGCCAGCGCCGAGGTCCCGCTGAAGATCATCGCCATGATCGCGCCGAAGGTGACCATGTCGCCGTGGGCGAAGTTGATCAGCCGGGTCGTGCCGAAGATGAGCGAGAGCCCGACCGAGGAGATGGCGATGATCAGACCGAAGAGCAGGCCGGCCACCGTCATCGAGACGACCTGACCGAACATGCCCGAACCCTCGGGTGCGGCGGGGGCGTCGACGCCGCCTTCCTCACCGCCTTCGGCGGATCCTCCGCCCTCGGCGTCGCCGGCCTCCTCGTCGCCGGCCGACTCCGACTCGCTGGGCGAGGCGGAGTTCTGCCCCTGTCCGGCCGGGGCCAGACGGTAGACGACGGCGAAGCGCTGGCCTTCGCGGACCTCGACGTCGCGCTCGGCCCCCGCGGGGACCTGCATGACGTCGTATTCGTCGGGCACCGACTCCTCGTCGAGCACCACGTGGTAGCTGCCCGGATCGGGCAGCTCCACCTCCCAATTGCCGTCGGAGTCGGTGGTCGCTTCGCCGATCTGCTCGCCGTCGCGCGAGACGGTGATGCCGATGTTCTCGACACCTTCGTCATCGTTGTCCGGTTGGCGGATCTGGCCGAAGAGCGACGCACCGCCCTGGGTGTCTGCTGCTGCCGGCCCCGGGATCGCCAGGGTGGCGGCGATCAGGGCGAGCAGCACCGTAACGAGGCGTGTGCGCACGCGCGCTCCTTGCGCATTCGTCAGTGGTCGGAGCCGGTCTGTGTCCGATTCCGACTGGTTGCTGTTCGGTGGCGTGAGTTTAGCCCGCTTTACCGAGTGCGTTCAGCATCTCTTATGCTGCGTGATCCAAACTTCACTGCTTTGTGCGCATCCGTGATCGAAACGGGACATCATTCCTGTTGACCGGGCATGTTTCGACGAGCGGAACGCCGCGCGGCCGCCACCGGGTGCGGGTCGGCCGCCACTCTCGGTGGCGGCCCGCGGTTCACGCATCCGTCGGCGTCGGTTACCGGAGCTGCGGCGGCCGCCTTCGGCGCACACGAAACCCCGGCGCGGAAGGCTCCGCGCCGGGGAACGACCGGATGCGGCCCGCGCCCCGCCCGCGCTGCGGTCGAAATCGGGGCGGGTGCGGGTTCACTGCTCCGTCTGCCCCTGCTCGCCGAGGGTCTCGACGACGGTCTCGGCCACCTTGCGCATGGTCAGCCGGCGGTCCATGGAGTTCTTCTGGATCCAGCGGAACGCCTCGGGTTCGCTCAGCCCGTGCCTGCTCTGCAGCAGGCCCTTGGCGCGCTCGACCAGTTTGCGGGTGTCCAGCCGCTCTTGGAGCCCGCTGACTTCGGCTTCCAGGGCCGAAAGCTCGGTGTAGCGGCTGACGGCCATCTCGATGGCCGGGGTCAGGTCGGCCTTGTTGAACGGCTTGACCAGGTAGGCCATCGCTCCGGCGTCGCGGGCGCGCTCGACCAGCTCGCGCTGGGAGAACGCGGTCAGTATGACGACGGGCGCGATGCGCTCGGCGGCGATGCGCTCGGCCGCCGACAGCCCGTCGAGGACGGGCATCTTGATATCGAGGATGACGAGGTCGGGCCGGTGCTCGGTGGCAAGGCGTATCGCGGTCTCGCCGTCTCCGGCTTCGCCCACGACGGCATAACCGTCCTCTTCAAGCATCTCCTTGAGGTCGAGCCTGATCAGGGCCTCGTCTTCCGCGATCACCACGCGGCTCTGCGTCGTCGTCACCGTTCCTCCCGAAGGATGCCCCGGCCCTCGGACCGGGGAGGAATCCGGGCCGCGTGTCCCCGGAATCGCTTACTCACGTGGTTCCCTTCTGCAAAGCTGGAGGCATACGGGCGGCCGACCGGTGCCGGGCCTCCCCGGACCTGAACAATCGGTGCAGGTGAACCGCACGTCGGAGTGCGTCGCCTGGTGCGGACCAAGATCCCCGCCGACCGGCACCACGCCTACCATATCGAGACCGGCACGACCTCCTGAAGCAGGCCGATACAGTCCCGGCCCGTTGCGCGGAGACCGCGGGGCTTGCACCAGCGCCGACTGCGGGCCCAGGTCCGACGGCGGTGTCGAAGCGGTCCGCGGTTCCGCAGGCCCCGCGGACGGCGAGGCCGAGCGGTTCCGCTCTCCCGGGCGGTGCGGCCAAGCCGCTGACCGGCCGCGCCAGAGCGGAACGCGGAGCACGGCGCGGGCTCACGGCACGGCTTCCCGCATTCACCGCACGGTACCGAGATCCGCTACGATGGAGCGGCGGCCACGGGAATCCCCGCCGAGGCGTCGCCTCGGCCGCGACGCGCGGGCGAGGTTTCGGCCGGGGTCACTGTGTTTCCGCTGCACAGCCCTGATACGCCAACCGGTAGAGCGAGCGAGCTCAAACCTCGTACAGTGTGGGTTCGAATCCCACTCAGGGCACCCTCGTCTACGCCTCCCGCTCCGGCGCCCCAGGCGCCGCCATGCGGTCGAGGACCGGCGGGGACCGCGCACCCCGTCCTTCTCGGATTCCCGTCGCCGGCCCTGTCTCGGCGGCGTTTCGCGCTGCCCCCACTGCCGCTCGGCGCCGGTCACATTGCGGCCACAACACGAGCACAACCTGTAAGTTCGGTCGCCATGACCGCTGCGGGTCGCCGATCCTGGATTACGGGCGGATACGTGGACAGCGGCGCGGGCGGTGCCTTTTGCCGCCGCGGGCAGCTGTCGGCAGCGACGTAAAAGGAGAGCCTGGTGCTGACCGCGGTGGCGGCGATCGCCGGGGCGCTGACGATAGGCGCCTGGATCCTGGTGTCGTGGGGATCCCAGCGCCGGCAGCCGTGGCTGATGGCCCCGCTCGCTCTGGCCGTCGTGCTGCTGCTTGTGCTGGGCCCTGCCGGGTGGACGTTCGCACCTGCGGTACTGCTGGCGGCGGGCACCTTCGCGGAGCTGGTGGTGGGCTCGCGCGAGCCCCCGGGGCTGCACACCGCCGATCCCGATGCCGCGCTCAGCACCGAGCGCTGGGCCGCCGCTGTGGCCGCGCCCTTCCGCACCGCGCTGTCCGAACCCTGGGACGAGATCGAGCGCCCGCAACTGCGCCGCCGCTATCGGCGCGCTCTGGAGCGCGAATGGGGCGTCGTCGACCGCGCCTCCCTACTGGCGGTGGTCGAGCAGCTGTGGGAGGAACTGCACAGCGGCGAGGACGCCGACCTGTACGTCGACTTCACCGCCGCGACGCTGCGCGGCCGGCCCCACCCCGACGCCCCCCGCGAGCGGGTGGTGCGGCTCTCCGCCGAGCAGGTGGCGCGGCTGCGCGCCGTCACCGGCGCCGGGGAGGAGACCCCTGCCGTGGCCATCGCCGCCCACCAGTGGTGGCGCTCGGCGCAGATCATCCGGTTGGCCTGCGGCGGGGCGACCCTGGAGTGGCTCAGCCGGGTGGAGACCCGCTGCCTGCTCCACCGCACCGCCGCCGACCTCCAGCGCCGCTACACGAGCTGGCAGCAGCTGGCCGAGGCTTTCCACGGCGGGTACCTGCTCACCTACGCCCAACGGGGCCCGGGGTGGGAGCGCACGTGGACCGCGCTGGGCCTGCTCGCCTTCGACCCGGCGAGCCCGTGGCAGCGGCTGCCCTGGGACATGCCGCTGGAGCGGGTGCCCTACGAGGGCGGGCTGCCCGGCGCGCTGCTGAGCTGAAAGCGCGGGCGGGCCCGCTCGGCCCTCCCCGCCCAAGCCCGGTGGGCCTGGCGGGGCGAGGGCCGGTGTGGGGAGGCGGTACCCGCCTCGACCCGGGGCCGGATCAGCGTCCGTGGGTGATGGCGTCGCCGATGCGGTGCACACGCAGCGAGTTGGTGGAACCGGGCGTTCCGGGCGGACTGCCGGAGACGAGGACGATCTTGTCGCCCTTCTGGTAGATGCCCATTTCCAGCAACTCCCCCTCGACCTGGCGCACCATGTCGTCGGTGTGGTCGACCCACGGCACGAGGTGGGTGTCCACACCCCAGGTCAGGGCCAGCTGCGACCGCGTGGAGCCCTGGGTGCTGAACGCCAGCAGCGGGATCGGCGAGCGGTAGCGGGCCAGGCGCCGCGCCGTCTCGCCGGACATGGTGAAGGCGATCAGGGCCTTGGCGCCGACGGTGGCTCCGACTTCGGCGGCGGCGCGGGCGATCGCCCCACCGGTGGTCTCGGGGACCCGGTTGAGGACGTGGGACGCCCGCAGGGACTCCTGCTCGGCGGCCGCCACGATGCGGGCCATGGTCTCAAGCGTCTCGATGGGGTAGTCCCCCACGCTGGTCTCGCCCGAGAGCATGACCGCGTCGGCGCCGTCCAGGACGGCGTTGGCGACGTCGGAGGCCTCGGCGCGGGTGGGCCGGGCCGAGTTGATCATGGACTCCAGCATCTGGGTGGCCACGATCACCGGCTTGGCCTTGTCCCGGCACCGCTCGACGGCGCGCTTCTGCACCATCGGGACGTTCTCGAGGGGAAGTTCGACGCCCAGGTCGCCGCGGGCCACCATGACGCCGTCGAAGACCTCGATGATGTCCTGGAGCCGCTCGACGGCCTGCGGTTTCTCGATCTTGGCGATGAGCGGGACCCGCACACCGACGTCGTCCATGATCTGGTGGACGTCGTCGGCGTCGGCCGGACTGCGGACGAAGGACAGCGCGACCATGTCGACGCCCTCCTCCAGAGCCCAGCGCAGGTCGTCCTCGTCCTTTTCGGTCAGGGCGGGCACGCTTACCGAGACGCCGGGCAGGTTGAGGCCCTTGTGGTCGGAGACGGTGCCGCCGATGAGGACCCGTGTCTGGACCTCGGTGCTGGTGGCCTTGGTGCACTCGAGGACCACGTTGCCGTCGTCGATGAGGACGCGGTCGCCGGGGCGGACGTCCCCGGGCAGGCCCTTGTAGGTGGTGGAGGCCCGGTGCCGGTCGCCGGGGACGTCCTCGACGGTCACCGTGAACTGGTCGCCGGCCGACAGTTCGATCGGTCCTTCGGGGAAGCTGCCCAGGCGGATCTTGGGCCCTTGCAGGTCGGCGAGGATCCCTACGCTGCGTCCGGTGGCCTCGGCGGCCGCCCGGACGTTGACGTAGCTGGAGTGGTGGTCCTCATGGGTTCCGTGGCTGAGATTGAGTCGCGCTACGTCGAGTCCCGCGTCGACGAGCGCGCGGATACTCTCCGGGCTCGAAGTCGCGGGACCGAGGGTCGCGACGATTTTTGCTCGACGTGTCACGCTTAACACTCTAAAGCGTCTGGGCAGTGCAGTGGTCTAAACCAGGTTGCGAGTGGGCGTACGCCGGGTCGCTACTCGGCGAACGCGCTGAGCATCGCGTCGTTGAAGGCCGGAATGTCGTCGGGCTTGCGGCTGGTGACCAGCTTGTTCGGCCCCATGGAGCAGACGACGACCTCTTCGTCGACCCACTCCCCGCCGGCGTTGGTGATGTCGGTCTTCAGGCTCGGGAACGAGGTCAGGCGCCGCCCGGAGACGGCGTCGGCCTCGATGAGGGCCCAGGGCGCGTGGCAGATGGCGGCGACCGGCTTGGCCTTGTCGAAGAACTCCTTGACGAAGGAGACCGCGGCCGGGACGGTGCGCAGGAAGTCGGGATTGGCCACGCCGCCGGGCAGCACGAGCCCGCCGAAGTCGGCGGCCCCCACGTCTTCGACGGTGGCGTGCACCGTGAAGGTGTCGCCCTTGTCGAGGTGCTTGAACGCCTGGATCTGCCCGGAGGAGGTCGAGATCAGCTGCGGGCGGCCGCCGGCCTTTTCCACCGCCTCCCAGGGATCGGTGAGCTCGACCTGCTCGGTCCCCTCGGGCGCGGCGAGAAAGGCGATGACGGAGCCGTTGAGGTCGGTTGCCATGGGTTCGGGTCCCTTTCGTTTCGTGCGACTGCGTGCCCGGTGCGCCCGCGACGCCGTACGGCGCGGCGGGCGTGCCGGGGCCTGCCGTGTCTCCGCTGCCCACGATGCGGGGGGTTACGCGTGGCCGACCGGGCTCGCAGCACCGCCTGCCCTCGGTGCGGTCGGCGCGCACCGACCGCCTCGGGGCGGGCGGGCTTCAGCCGCTGCGGACCGCGGGGACGTCGGCGGACAGGCGGCCGTAGGCGCACAGCGTCTTCAGGTGGCGCACGGTCAGCAGGCCGCGCCACTCGTTGCGGGCGCTGCGGGCCCAGCTGTCCCAGGTGATGTCCCAACCGCCGTCCTCACGGCGGCGCTGCAGGAGCCCGTCGAGGTCGGCGGCTATCTCCTCGTCGGTGAACAGGCGCCGCGCGATGTGATCGGGGTGGTCGGCCAGATCCAGCGGCCGGTGGACCTGCCCGTGTACATCCGGGTCGGTCTCGATGACGGCGCGGATGGCCGGGGAGAGCCGGTCGAACTCCTGCCCGGCGCGACGGCGGTCGGGCACGTGCTGCAGGAACGTGCACACGGCGATGGCCTCGTCGGGCGTGGTCCAGCTCAGCGCGGCGATGCGGGTCCAGCAGAAGGCCGTGGCGCGGTCGCGCCAGGCGGTGCAGATGCGGTGCCGGTGCATGAGCCCCACCAGTGCCGCCGTGGGGTCGAGCGCCCCGCCGAAGTCGCTGCGCTCGCGCCACCACGGCGCCGCCTCGGTGTGGCGGGCGCTGGGCAGCACGGGCGGCACTCCCCCGCTCTCGCGGGTGATGCTGGTGAGGTAGCGGCCGATGCCGTCGACGATGTCGCCGGGGATCGAGCCGAGTTCGTCGAGGTAGCGCAGGGCCAGCACGACGGCGGCGGGTTGGCTGCCGTGGCCGCGCAGGTCGGGTTCGAGGCCGTTGCCGAATCCGCCGTCGACGTTGCGGTAGGAGTCCAGAGCCGAGCGGATCGGCCCGTCGGAACCGGCACGGAAGTGGTAGGCGAAGCGGTGGCGGTCGATCAGTCGGGCGTCGCGCGAGACGAAGTGCTCCGCGGAGCGGAGGGCTTCCGGGGTCACCATGCTCATACTTCGAATGTACGCCCGGACCTCGGGGTCCAAACAAAGGGGAAATGCCAGCAATGCCCCGTTATTACGCTTCTTTACTCCGCTGAATGTCCGTTTCGCGGGCTTCGCCGGGCCGAAATCCACACGGCCTCTTAACGGGAACCGGTCTCCTCGTCGCGCTCGCGCGCGGTGCGGCGCCGCCGCACCACCAGGTACAGGGCTCCCAGCCACGACAGCGCCACCACCGCCCCCACGGCGAACTGGACCTCCACCAGGTAGCGCTCGGGATAAACCACGCCGGTCAGGTAGTGGTCGATGAAGCCGCTCGGCGGCAGGCCCTGCAGCCCGGCCTGCTCGCGCGCCCAGTTCTCGACTCCGGTGAGCGGGCACTGCCACTGGAAGTCGATGATGCCCAGGGAGTAGGCGCACACGGCCAGGTGCGGCCAGATCGCATGCGGCCACCGCCACACCAAAAATCCGCCCAGGGCCACGTAGCACAGGAAGCCCACGTGCAGCAGCATTGCCGCGTCGGCGAGCAGGCGGTAAGCCATACCGGATCCCTACCCGCCGACACGCCGAAAGTACCGCCCAATCCGGCGATCCGGGCGTTTCGCGGCCCGCGGGGGCGCCGTGGGGCCCCGACGTGCGAGGGGCCGCCGGCGCGTGCCGGCGGCCCCTCGCGGACGGCCGAGTGCGCGGGCGGGCCCTTGGACCGCGCCCGCCCTCAAACGCGGGTCAGCTCGCGGTCAGCGGCCGCTCCGTGGGCGGAATGGCGGTGGGCAGAACCGTGTCCTCGCCGCCGCTGAGGAAGCGGTCCACGCTTGCGGCCGCCGAGCGGCCCTCGGCGATCGCCCACACGATCAGCGACTGGCCGCGGCCCATGTCCCCGGCGCAGAAGACGCCGTCGACGGTGGTCGTGTAGTCGCCGTCGCGCACGACGTTGCCGCGCCCGTCCAGCTCCACGCCCAGGTCCTCGACCATGCCCTCCTTCTGCGGGCCCACGAAGCCCATGGCCAGCGTGACCAGGCCGGCGGGGATCTCGCGCTCGGAGCCGGGCACCGGCTCGAACCCGTTGTCGGTGCGCTGCACGTCGACCAGCTTCAGCGCGCGTACGCGCCCCTGGTCGTCGCCGAGGAACTCCAGGGTGTTGACCGAGTAGAGCCGCTCACCGCCCTCCTCGTGGGCGGTGGAGACCTTGTAGACCATCGGCATGGTCGGCCACGGCTGGTTCTCGGGCCGCTCCCGGGGCGGTTTGGCCATGATCTCCAGCTGCGTGACCGACAGGGCGCCCTGGCGGTGGGCCGTACCCACGCAGTCCGCGCCGGTGTCGCCGCCGCCGATGACGATGACGTGCTTGTCCTGGGCGCTGATCGCGGGCTCGTCGATGTCGCCCTCCTGCACCCGGTTGGCCAGAGGCAGGTACTCCATGGCCTGGTGGACGCCGTCGAGCTCGCGCCCGGCCACCGGCAGGTCGCGCCAGGCGGTGGCCCCGCCGGCCAGCAGCACGGCGTCGTGCTGGGCGCGCAGCTCGTCGACGGAGACGTCCACGCCCACGTTCACGCCGGTGCGGAAGGCCGTGCCCTCGGCGCGCATCTGGCCCAGGCGGCGCTCGATGTGGCGCTTCTCCATCTTGAACTCGGGGATACCGTAGCGCAGCAGCCCTCCGATGCGGTCGGAGCGCTCGAAGACGGTGACGTCGTGCCCGGCGCGCGTAAGCTGCTGGGCGGCTGCCAGCCCGGCCGGACCCGACCCCACCACGGCGACCTTCCGGCCGGTGCGGACCTCGGGCGGCTGAGGGCGCACCCAGCCCTCCTCCCAGGCCCGGTCGATGATGGAGTTCTCCACGTTCTTGATGGTCACGGCGGGCTGGTTGATGCCCAGCACACACGCCGACTCGCACGGAGCCGGGCACAGCCGCCCGGTGAACTCCGGGAAGTTGTTGGTGGCGTGCAGCCGCTCGATGGCCTCGCCCCAGTCGTGGCGGTAGACCAGGTCGTTCCACTCGGGGATGAGATTGCCCAGCGGGCAGCCGTTGTGGCAGAACGGAATGCCGCAGTCCATGCAGCGCGAGGCCTGCTTGACGACGGTGCCGCGGTCGGCCTCTTCGTAGACCTCGTTCCAGTCCTGGATACGCACGTCGACCGGGCGCCGGGTGGGCAGCTCCCGCTCGGTGATCTTGAGGAACCCCTTCGGGTCAGCCATGTCGTGTCTCCCTCCTTTCGTGTCCGGCCGACGAATCAGGACTGCGCCGCGGCCATGATTGCCTCGCCGACGTCGCGGCCCGCACGCTCGGCCTCGGCCCGGGCGGCCAGGACCCGTTTGAAGTCGCGCGGCATGACCTTGCCGAACCGGGTGACCGCGTTGTCGAAGTCGGCCAGCAGCCCGGCCGCGACGGTGGAACCGGTGGCCTCGCGGTGGCGGTCGAGGATGTCGCGCAGGAACACGCGGTCGTCGTCGTCGAGCGGGTCGAGGTCGACCATCCCGCTGTTGACCCGCTCGGGGTCGAGGTCCAGGACGTAGGCGATGCCGCCGGACATGCCCGCGGCGAAGTTGCGCCCGATCGTGCCCAGGATGACGGCGCGCCCGCCGGTCATGTACTCGCACCCGTGGTCGCCCACGCCCTCGGCGACGGCCACCGCCCCGGAGTTGCGCACGCAGAACCGCTCGCCCACGACCCCGCGCAGGAACACCTCGCCGGAGGTGGCACCGTAGCCGATGACGTTGCCGGCGATGATGTGCTGCTCGGGCGCGTAGGGCACGTCCTCGGGCGGGCGGACCGTGACCCGGCCGCCCGAGAGCCCCTTGCCCACGTAGTCGTTGGCGTCGCCGACCAGCCGCAGGGTCACGCCCCGCGGCACGAAGGCGCCGAAGGACTGGCCGGCCGAACCGGTGAAGGTGATGTCGACGGTGTCGTCGGGCAGACCCTCTGCGCCGTAGCGCTGGGTGATCTCGTGGCCCAGCATCGTGCCGACAGTGCGGTTGACGTTGCGCACCGGCAGGTCCAGCTTCAGCGGCTCGCCGAACTCCAGCGCACCCTCGGCCAGCTGGATCAGCGTGTTGTCCAGCGCCTTCTCCAGGCCGTGCTCCTGGGCGCGCACGCGGTGGCGGTGGTCGCTCGGCCACGGCTCGATCTCCTGCAGGACCGGCGAAAGGTCCAGCCCCGAGGCCTTCCAGTGGTCCACGGCGTCGGCGGTGTCGAGCAGCTCGACGGCCCCGACTGCCTCGTCCAGGCTGCGGAAGCCCAGCGCGGCCAGGTACTCGCGGACCTCCTGGGCGACGAACTCGAAGAAGTTCACCACGAAGTCGGCCTGGCCGGAGTAGCGCTTGCGCAGCTCCGGGTTCTGGGTGGCCACACCCACCGGGCAGGTGTCCAGGTGGCATACGCGCATCATCACGCAGCCCGAGACCACCAGCGGAGCGGTGGCGAAGCCGTACTCCTCGGCGCCCAGCAGCGCGGCCACGACCACGTCGCGCCCCGTCTTCATCTGCCCGTCGGCCTGCACGGAGATGCGGTCGCGCAGTCCGTTGCGCAGCAGGGTCTGCTGGGTCTCGGCCAGGCCGAGCTCCCAGGGCGTCCCCGCGTGCTTGAGCGAGGTCAGCGGCGAGGCGCCGGTGCCGCCGTCGTGGCCGGAGATCAGCACGACGTCGGCGTGGGCCTTGGAAACGCCCGCGGCCACGGTCCCCACCCCGGCCTCGGACACCAGCTTGACGTGCACCCGCGCCTGAGGGTTGGCGTTCTTCAGGTCGTGGATGAGCTGGGCCAGGTCCTCGATGGAGTAGATGTCGTGGTGGGGCGGCGGCGAGATCAGCCCGACGCCGGGCGTGGAGTGCCGGGTGTCGGCGATCCACGGGTAGACCTTGTGGCCGGGCAGCTGGCCGCCCTCGCCGGGCTTGGCGCCCTGGGCCATCTTGATCTGGATGTCGTCGGCGTTGGTGAGGTAGTGCGAGGTCACCCCGAACCGCCCGGACGCGACCTGCTTGATGGCGCTGCGGCGCAGGTCGCCGTTGTCGTCGGGCGTGAAACGGTTCGGGTCCTCGCCGCCCTCGCCGGTGTTGGACTTGCCGCCGAGACGGTTCATCGCGACGGCCAGGGTCTCGTGCGCCTCGGCGGAGATGGAGCCGTAGGACATCGCGCCGGTGGAGAACCGCTTGACGATCTCGGAGACCGGCTCGACCTCCTCGATCGGCACCGGCTCGCGGACGCCCTCCTTGAGGCGGAACAGCCCGCGCAGGGTCATCAGCTCGCCGGCCTGGTCGTCGATCTGGGAGGTGTAGTCCTTGAAGATCTCGTAGCGCCGCGAGCGCGTGGCGTGCTGCAGCTTGAAGACGGTGTCGGGGTTGAACAGGTGCGGCTCGCCCTCGCGGCGCCACTGGTACTCGCCGCCGATGGCCAGCCGCCGGTGGTCGGCGGGGTTGGCGGAGTAGGCGACCGCGTGGCGCGTGGCGACCTCCTCGGCCAGCACGTCGAATCCGACGCCGCCCAGCGGCGAGGGGGTGCCGGCGAAGCACCGGTCGACGACCTCCGGGCCCAGGCCCAGCGCCTCGAAGATCTGAGCGCCGGTGTAGGAGCTCACCGTGGACACGCCCATCTTGGACATGATCTTCAGGACGCCCTTGCCGAAGGCCTTGACGGTGTTGCCTACGGCGTCCTCGGCGCTGATGCCGCCGATGACCCCGCGCTCGACCATGTCGCGCACCGTGGCCAGGGTCATGTAGGGCGAGACCGCCGAGGCGCCGTAGCCCAGCAGCAGCGCGATGTGGTGGCACTCGCGGGCGTCGCCGGACTCGACCACCAGGCCGACCTCGGTGCGGGTCTTCTCGCGCACCAGGTGGTGGTGGACGGCGCCGGTGAGCAGGAGCGAGGGGATCGGCGCCCGGTCGGGGCCGGCACCGCGGTCGGAGAGCACGACGATGTGCGCGCCCTCGGCGATGGCCGCCGAGACCTCGGCGCAGATCTCGTCCAGGCGCCGCGACAGCGCCGCCCCGCCGCCGGCGACCTCGTAGGTGCCGTTGGCGACGAAGGTGCGGAAGGCCGGGTCGCCGTCCTCGGCGGTGCCGGCGCGCACGATCGCGGACAGGCCCGCCTCGTCGACGACAGGGGTGGGCAGCACGATGCGCCGGCAGTCCTCCGGGTCGGGCGAGAGCACGTTCTCCTCGGCGCCCAGCGCAGTGTGCAGACTGGTGACCAGCTCCTCGCGGATGGCGTCCAGCGGCGGGTTGGTCACCTGCGCGAAGCCCTGCGAGAAGTAGTCGAACAGTTGGCGCGACCGCGACGACAGCGCCGCGACCGGGGTATCGGTGCCCATGGAGCCGATCGGCTCGGCGCCGGTGCCGGCCATCGGCTCCAGGATGATGCGCAGCTCTTCCTCGGTGTAGCCGAAGACCTGCTGCTGGCGCATGAGGTCCTCGACCGGCGCGGGCTTGCCCGGCTCCAGGTCCGACAGCGCCACCACGCCGCGCTCGAGCCACTCGGCGTAGGGATGCTCGGCCGCGAGTTCGCCCTTGATCTCCTCGTCCTCGATGATGCGGCCCTGCTCGGTGTCGACCACGAAGATGCGGCCGGGCTGCAGACGCCCCTTGCGCACGATGCGCGAGGGGTCGGCGTCGAGCACGCCGGCCTCGCTGGCCAGCACGACGACGCCGTCGTCGGTGACCCAGTAGCGGCCGGGGCGCAGGCCGTTGCGGTCCAGCACCGCGCCGATGACCGAGCCGTCGGTGAAGGACACCGAAGCGGGGCCGTCCCAGGGCTCCATGAGCATGGAGTGGAACTCGTAGAAGGCCCGCACCTGCGGGTCCATCTCGGTGTGGTTCTCCCAGGGCTCGGGGATCATCATCAGCACCGCGTGCGGCAGCGAGCGCCCGCCCAGGTGCAGCAGCTCCAAGGCGGCGTCGAAGGACGCGGTGTCGGAGTCGTCGGGGTCGACGATGGGGCACACGCGCGAGATGTCGCCGGGCAGCAGGTCGCTGGCCAGCGTGGCCTCGCGGGCCCGCATCATGTTGCGGTTGCCCTTGACGGTGTTGATCTCGCCGTTGTGGGCGACGTAGCGGAAGGGATGGGCCAGCGGCCACGAGGGGAAGGTGTTGGTGGAGAACCGCGAGTGCACCAGGGCCAGTCCGCTGGCGTAGCGCCGGTCGGACAGGTCGGCGTAGAAGGGCTCCAGCTGGGGCGTGGTGAGCATGCCCTTGTAGGTGATCGTGCGCGGCGACAGGCTCGGGAAGTACACGCCCGTCTCGTGCTGGGCGCGCTTGCGCAGGCAGTAGGCGTAGCGCTCCAGCGCGATGCCGCCCAGGCCTTCGGCGGCGGTGCCCTGCCGCCCGGCCACGAACAGCTGGGCGAAGTGCGGCATGGACTCGCGGGCGGCGGGGCCGCAGAAGTGCGGGTCGACCGGGACGTCGCGCCAGCCCACTACGCGCAGGTCCTCCTCGCCGGCGACGGCCTCGATGGCCGCTACGGCCGAGGAACGCTCGGCCTCGTCGGCGGGCAGGAAGGCGATGCCGGTCGCATAGCGGCCCGCCTCGGGCAGCTCGAAATCGCAGACCTCGCGGTAGAGGAGGTCGGGAACCTGGGTGATGATCCCCGCGCCGTCGCCGTCCTCGGGGTCGGCGCCGGCGGCACCCCGGTGGTCGAGGTTGCGCAGTACCGTCAGCGCCTTCTCGACGATCTCGTGGCTGCGACGGCCGGAGAGGTCGGCCACGAATCCGACACCGCAGGCGTCGTGTTCGTAGGCGGTGTCGTACAGGCCCTCGCGGGTGGAATCGGCGTCGGTCCGAACGGACGAACGCTGCACCTGGCCAGCAGGCATCTACCCTCCTGTCGTCGTACGTATGGGCTTCGGGTAAAGCGCATCCGGGACGACATTGGCCCTGCTGCGTCAGCATGCGAAGGCGGCCCCGCCTGGTACCGGTTCCACAACCGTCGGCGCCGGGCGCCCAGCTGCGTCACGTCCTCGTGTTAACCGGTGTCGGCCCAGGTCGGTGGCCACACTCGTAAGTAGTCAGTTGTACAAGGGTCCAGCCCCGACACGAAATCGGAGGTCTAGACCTCGAACCGCACCATTGCGGTGCGGCAGGCCGAGGAGGGTCGGCGTCGACCCTCCCTTCGGGGCTAGCCGTGATGATTCCAAGCGACACAGCCCCGCAAACCTCCCTTTTGCCCCGAGCTCCACAGAGCGTGGCAAAGGAGACCGCAAGAACCGTACATCGCCCCCTGACGCCGCTGTGCACCGGGGGCGACTTCTCTTCACACCCAGCGTACCCGCGGGCAACACGGACGACATAAAGCCGCGGTGAGAAAAACGTGCGACCCGCGCCACACCCGGTGCCGCGCCTGTGCGGACTCCGGCACCGGCGCAGGAGGCGGGGCGGGTGCGCGATCATCGAAGGGTGAACGACCACACCGGCGACGACCGCTTCGAACCGCAGACCCCCGGCGGCCCCTCCCCCGCCGAGCCGCCCCCGGCTCTGACCGACCTCCTGACCGGCCACGGCGTCGGCGCCGCGCGGCTGCACCGGGTGCTCGCCGCGCTCGCCGACGGCGGCTGGTGGTCGCCGCGGGAACTGGTGCGCCGCACCGCCGTGGCCCATCGCGGGGTGCAGGCCGTACTCGACGCGCTGGCCGGCGAGGTCGCGTGGGACACCGAGGGTGCGCGCGTGCGGCTGCTGCGGCCTGAGGACTACGCCGCATCCGAGCGCCCCGAGCCCGCCGACCCCGTCGCCCACCTGCTGGACGGATTCGCCGAGGCCGCCGCCGAACTGGGCCGGCTGGTCGACGAGGCCCCCGCGTCCCGTACCGACCTGGACCACGTCGCCGCCACGGCCGGGACCGCGCTGCGCCGCGCACTGCTGCTGCACAGCCGCTTCGCGCTGGAGGGAGCGCAGCTGCTGTGCGTGGGCGACCACGATCTCACCTCACTGGCGGCCACCCTGGTGCATCCGGGACTGCGCGCCGTCGTGGTCGACATCGACGAGCGGATGCTGGCCTACATCGACGACGCCGCGCGGCGCCTCGGCCTTCCGGTGCACTGCCACTTCGCCGACCTTCGGCTGGGCCTGCCCGAAGCCGTACGCGGCCAGGCCGATCTGGCCTTCACCGACCCGCCCTACACCCCCGACGGCGTCGAGCTGTTCGTGCGCCGCGGCCTGGAAGGGCTGGCTTCTCCGCAGCTCGGACGCCTGCTGCTGGCCTACGGCGCCAGCGAGACCACCCCGGCGCTGACCGCCAAGACCCAGTCGCGGCTGAGCGCACTGGGGCTGGTCACCGAGGCGCTGTGGCCCGACTTCAACCGGTACCTGGGCGCCGAGGCGATCGGCGCGGCCAGCGACATGTACGTGCTGCGGCCGACCGGCCGCACGCCCTCGGCGGGGCGCGGCACGGGCGCGAAGGCGCGGCTCTACAGCCGCGGCTCCAACGCCGCCGAGGCGACGGGCGCGCTGGGCGCGTCCGAAGCGCGGGCCGTCCTGCAACGCACCGGGGCCGAGACCGCCGTGGGCGAGTGGCCGCGCGCCGCGCTGGAACCGGCGGCGGGCCCGGACGGCGGCCGGGAGTCGCCGGCGCCGCACCGGGTGCGGTTGGAGACCTGGCTGGAGAGCCCCGCCGAGGCCGGGCACGCCGCGGTGAATCTCACCGGCGGGTGGGACGACCTGCTGGGGCGGGCTCTGCTGGCCGCACCCGGCCCCGAGGCGGCCGCGGTGGTGCCCGCCTCCCACACCTGCGTCCGCGATCAGGCGGGCCAGCGCGAGCTGGCCGACCTGCTGGCCCCGCGCTTTCGCGTGCGCTTCTTGCGCGGAACCCCGCAACCGCGGTTGACCACGGTGCAGGCCGTGGAGAACACGGAAGGCGACGGGTGGGCCGAGGAGCTGCTCCTGCACTGCCAGCGCCGGGCCCACGGCCGGCTCACCGCCACCTTGCGCGCAGGACTGGTGCGGGTGTCGTCCGCTGCCGGTCGCCCGGTCAACAAGCGCACCGCCCGCCAGGCGGTCGCCGCGGCTGTGCCGTGGATCAGCGGGCACACGCTGCTCGACCTGCCGGCTCACCGCATGCCCCGGCTGCGCGCGGCGGCCGCGGACCTCGTCGCTCGGACGATCACGACCGAAGACGAGACGCAGGCGGGCTGAACGGGCCGCCGGACGAGCCGTCAGGACGCCGGGAGGGAGCCTTCCTGGGCCTCCTGGTTCTGCTGGAAGTTCTCCAGCTGGACCTCGCGGCTGTAGAGGGGGTCGCGGAAGTTGTTCAGCGCGATCAGCGGGGAGACCAGACTCGTGCGTTCGGCCGGGTCCTCGGCGTCGAGCGGCTGCACCCACACGACGCTCAGGTAGTGGCCGCTGACGGTGGCCTCCGCGGCGCTGTAGCCGCCTCCGAGGCGGGAGAAGGGGTCCTCCTCGGCTTTGGGGACGGTGATGAACCCGGAGGGCTCGGCGTCGGGGTCCTTGGGCGGCTGCAGCGCCGTCGCCACGGACTGGGCGGCCTCGGCGTCGCGGAGGTTGAACATCACGGCAGCGCCCACGTAGCCGTCGGAGGTGTAGCCGGCCCGCGCCGCCTGAGTGCAGTCGGCTTCGGTCAGGGCGGTGCGCACGCCCTCGCCCCACACGGCCGAGGCGCAGTCCTTGCTCAGCGACGAGGTCTGCAGGTCGAAGGTGATGCCCTGGCTCGAACTGTCGATCTGCTCGGCGTCGCCGCCGAACAGTTCGCGCTTGTTGAGGGGACGGGAGTCGTTCTCGCGCGTGGCCAGGACCTCGCTGCCCGAGTCGTGGGTCTCATAGGCGGAGGGGACCGGGTTCTCCGGCGCATCGACGCCGCCGGTGGCGAACTGCAGGACGAGCACGACCACCAGGGCCACGACGGCCACGCCGAGGGCGCCGAGCAGGAGGCGCAGCAGTCTGCCGCCGGGCGCTTTGGCGCGGGCGCCCTTACTCCGGCGCCGGGCTCCCTTGCGGCGGGCGGAAGGCGCGCCGAGACCCTCGATGGAGTCGGCTTCGTCGGGTTTCCTCCGCCGGCCGGGGACACCGGACACGGACGACTTAGAAGACACCAGAACCTCTCGGACGGTCACGGGGGCTGTGTTCTCATATGGCGGGGGTGGCGGCGGCTCCGTGTGCCCATGCCGCCGGTGCGCAAATCCTAGCTTGCGCCCACGACCGCCCGATGCCCGCTACCGCCCGCAAAGCGGGGCGCTTCGTACGGCACCGCATCCGAAGCGTCGCCGCTGCAGGCAGGCGCCCGCTACGCCCTGCGGGGCGCCGCCGCCCGTGTGCTGCGGCGCCCCGCACCGGATCTACTTCTGCTCGGCCTCGCCGACCTGGCGGTAGACCCACGTCGAGGCGTTCATCGCCGCCACGTTCAGCGTGGAGAGCGTGTCGTCGTCGCCGGGCTCGGCGCCGTCGGTGCGCGCCACCCAGTACACCGCGAGGTAGTGTCCCATGACCTGGGCGGTGGCCTGGCTGTAGTCCTTGTGCAGCCCGTCGACGCCGCCCTTCTGCGGCAGCAGGAACCCGGGGGCCGTGGAGGCCTCGTCGGGGTTGAGCGCCTCCGCGACGGATGCGGCGGAGTCCTGCGAGGAGAGGTCGAACAGGTTGAACTGCGCGATGTACTCCGTGTCGGAGTCCAGGTAGACGGCGCTGGCGGCCGAGGTGCATTCACCCTCGACCAGCGACTCCGCGACTCCCTCGCCCCAGACCATGGAGGTGCAGGTGTCGGTGGTCTGCGACTGGTCGCGGACCAGCTTCTGGCCGTCCAGCTCCAGTTCCTCCGTGTCGGAGCCGAACAGGTCGTCCTCGGGGATCGGGCCTGCGCCTTCGGGCCGCTCGGCGATGGGCTCGAACGCGTCGTCCTGGGGCTGGGCCTGGTAGAGCTCCGGCACGAGGGTGCTGTGCCCCTCCGGCGGGGCGACGATGGCGCTGCTGCCGCCGCTGCCGGTCCCCTCGACCGTGTCGGTGGCCAGCTGATAGGTCAGCACGCCCAGCAGCGCCACCAGAGCGGTCAGGCACAGCACCAGCAGAATGGCCAGGATTCTGGTGCCGTAGGTGCGGGTGCTCTGCTCGGCGAGGTTGTAGACGACCTGGGAGGGCCGGTCGCCGAGCACGCTCACGCGCCGAAGCGCCGAGGCGGAGAACTTCGCGACGGGGTCGACCGGAGAGCCCGATCGGCCGCCGCGGCGGCTCTGGCCCGCTCCGCCGCGCCGCCCGCGGCCTGCGGACCTCCCGCCGCGCGCGCCCTCGCTCTCGGCCTCCTCGGTGTCGGGCCGTGCCGCGGTGGCCACACCTCCGCCGCGCGAAGCGGTACTGCGACCGCCCCGGCGCGAAGGCCCGGCGTCGGCGTCGAAATCGCTGTCGGTGCGGACGTCGTCGGCCTCGTAGCGCTCCCGGGGCGCGCGGGTGGGCGCGTCCCGGCGCGCACGCCTTCGGCCGCGTCCGGTGTGGTCGGATTTGCTCACGTGGTCATCCATCCTCGGGCGGCGCAGGGCCTGTGCCCCGGGGCCGCCCGGCTGTGCCTGTCTCCTGGTCCGCGGCCTCCGTGCCGCTGTCGCCGGATTCGGCGCTGTCCTGGGAGGTGGCGGGGTCGGTGTCGAAGACCTCGGTCCCGACGTCGTGGCCTGCGGGGACCACCCGGCTCGAGAAGGCGTCCAGCCGCCGTCCGGCCCACACGAAGTAGGCGAGCGCGGCGGCGAACACCAGCACGGAGGTCCAGTTGTTCAACCGCAGGCCCAGGATCTCGTTCGCGGGGTCGACCCGCAGGTACTCGATCCAGAACCGACCCACACAGTAGCCCATAACATAGACCGCGAAGAGCCGCCCGCCGTCCAGCCGGTCGCCATAACGCCTGCCCAGCCAGGCGAGCAGCACCGCGAGTGCGAGGCACCACAGTGACTCGTAGAGGAACGTCGGGTGGTAGGTGCTGTAGTACTCCGTGGGGTTGCCGGGCAGCGGCTGCATGCCCGGTCGGGGCGCGCCCTCGGCGTTGTAGGTGTAGTCCAGGGAGATGTGCACGGCCCAGGGCAGGTCGGTGGGCTTGCCGAACAGCTCCTGGTTGAAGTAGTTGCCCCAGCGGCCCAGCGCTTGGGCCAGCGGGACGGTGGGGGCGATGGCGAAGGACAGCTTCGACAGCGAGAGGCCGCGCCGCCGGGCGACCCACCACACGCCCAGGGCCCCCAGCGGGATGGCGCCCCAGATGCCCAGCCCGCCGTTGGTGATGTAGAGGGCCTCGACGGGGTTGCGGCCCGGTCCGAAGTAGAGCTGGTAGTCGCTGACGACGTGGTAGATGCGGCCGCCGAGGAGCCCCAGCAGCACAGCGGGCACCGCGAGGTCGATGACGGTGCCCTTTTCGCCGCCCATCGCGGCCCACCGGCGCTCGGCCCAGAACACGGCGACGAAGACGCCCGCGAGGATGCACAGCGCGTAGAAGTGGATGGTCACGGGTCCGAGCGAGATCGAACTCACCTCGGGGCTGGGAAAGGCCGCGAGGGCGCGGCCGGTCGCGGCCGCGCCCTCGGGGGCGATCAGCGGATTCGTCATCGCTCGGATCTGTCCTTGGGGTCAGGGTGACACTTCTGGCTCGGGCGAGGCACCGGCGTCGGCCCCCGCGCCCGCGGCGAGCGGTTCGGTGCTCACCTCGCCGGGTTCGGCCTGCTGGACGGCGTCGCGGACGCCGTCGCCGGAGAATGCGGCGTCGCCCATCTTCTCGCCGTTGACATAGACCGACGGTGTACCACCGAACGCGTTCGCTCCGGAAGAGTACCTGTCCTTGACCGCCGCCGTGGCATCGATGACCTCCTTGACATAGGTGTCCTGGAGGAACGAGCCGTCCACGCCGTTGTCGCCGCCCCATTCGATCAGCCCGGCCAGGCCCATCTCCTGGATCTCCGACTCGTTCAGCTGCTCCTGCGCCGCGGAGCGGAGCCGGGGCATGTAGTCGTCGGTGAAGGTCGCGACGACCTTGCTTTCGGCCTCGACCCGCTCGGCGAACTCGGGGTCGTCGATGCCGGCGTCCTCGCCCCACTGCTTCAGGTCTTCGACCGCGAAGCCCTCCGAGCCCTCGGGAGGCTGGTTCTCGAACAGCAGGTCGTTGTACTGGACGAACGCGTCGTGGTCGGCTGCCGCGCGGGCGGCCGCGGCGCCGCGCAGCGAGTTGGCGCTCAGCGGCGCCTCGGCCTGGGCGAAGATGCTGACCGGCCGGTAGTGCACGATCGCTTCGCCCTCGGCCGCCAGTTGCTGCAGCGTGGGGCCGCTGGCGTTCTCGAACTGCTTGCAGGCCGGGCACTGGAAGTCGGCGTAGACCTCGACGGCGGGGGCCTCGACGCCCTTGCCCGCCAGCACGACACTGCCGTCCTGCTGCAGCGTCTGCGGCGGCAGGTCCTCGTAGCGGTCGGCGAACTCCTGCTCCTGCGCCCGCTGCTGGGACAGGAAGAGGTAGCCGCCGCCCACCACGACCAGCACCACGGCCAGCGCGGCACCGACCACGCCGAGCATCTTGGCGCGCGCCGCCCGCTTCTTGGCCCTCTCCCGTTCCTGCTTGAGTCGTTCGCGGGACGCCTCCCGCGCAGCCTTGCCCATCAGCCGATCACCGTGATCCGTCGTGTCTTGGTCGGTTCGGCCGCCCTGCCCGGGCGGCCGGCTGCGGATGCCCCGCCGGAGTGCACGACCGCGGAGACCGCGGCGCCTGCGCACCGCTCGGCGCCGTGTTCAGCGGTAGAGGCCGAACAGCCGGTCAAGCGCCAGGGGCGAGCGCGGCCGGATCGCGATGAGCGCCGCCAGCGCGAGGAAGCCGAGGTCGCGCGCGATGTCGAGCCCGTAGCTGGTCTCGCCCTCGGCGACCTGGCCGCCGGTGCCGAAGCACCCGCAGTCGATGTCGAGTCCGCGCGCCCATGCCGAGACGATCCCCGCGATGAACACCACCATCAGCAGGCCCGAAGCCGCTCCGACGTAGCGCGTGGCCAGCCCGAGGAGCAGCAGCAGCGCGAACGCCAACTCCAGCAGCGGCAGCGTGAAGCCGATGAACTCGGCGACGCCGGGTGAGAAGAGCTGGTAGGCCTCGACGGACTGCACCGACAGGGCCGGAGGCAGCTTACTCACCGCCGCCCAGGCCAGTACTCCGGCCAAGGCGAGGCGGGCGAGCAGGGTCAGCCAGGGCTGGATGGCCGCCCAGCGGCGGGGCGCCGCGGCCGGCTCGGTCGGTGTCGCCGAGTGGTGTGTGGTGTCCAAGGAGGATTCCCGTGGGGGCAAGCGGTATCTGCGGTCAGGGCACCGGTACCGGTACACCCTGCGGATACTACTCTAGGTGAAAGCAGCGGCACCCGCGGTTCCGGTGTGCCTTCGCCGCGGGGGCGACCGCCCGGCGTCCTCGACGAACTGTAACGGCGCGGCCCCCGGCCGCCATGCCCCCCGACGGCCTCCGGGGCCGCACTCTCACGGGATTCTTACCCGTACCCGCCAAGGACGCCCCGGCATGAAGGCCGGCGAGGGCTTCGGTGTCCCGCGTAAACGGGTCGGGGGCGCCGATTCGCCTCCCGGACGAATCGGCGCCCCCGGCTGCTGCGCTCGGCGGTCGATCGGGATTTCGGGGAAGACTCCCCGAACGCCTGCCAAGACGGTGTGCGACCCGCCCACCGGCCGCGGCCGGTGGGCGGGCGGGAACCGGTGGGAGCCGGGCGCGCTCAGGACCGGCCGGCTCGCACGCCCAGGGCCAGCTCCTCGGCGAAGGAGCGCACGGCGCTGATGCCGGTCTCCAGGTCGGGGGCGTCCAGCACACGCTGGCAGAAGCCGGCGCCGGCGATGACACCGTCGGCGTAGGCGGCCACCTCGGCGGCCTGGGAGCGGTTGGAGATGCCCAGGCCCACGCACACCGGCAGCCCGCCGCCGTCGCCGATCGCGTCGCGGGTGCGCGCGACCAGTTTCTCGGCGGTGCCCGAGACCTGGGCCCGGGTGCCGGTGACGCCCATGAGCGAGGCGGCGTAGACGAAGCCGCGCGAGGCCCGTGCGGTCAGCCGCAGCCGTTCGTCGGAGGAGGAGGGCGCGACCAGGAAAACGCGGTCCAGCCCGGCCGCGTCGGTGGCCGCCAACCACTCGTCGGCCTCTTCGGGGATGAGGTCGGGGGTGATCGCCCCGGCTCCCCCGGCGGCGGCGAGGTCGGCGCAGAACCGGTCCGGACCGTAGCGCTCGACGGGGTTCCAGTAGGTCATCACCAGAGCCGCGGCGCCGGTGGCGGCGGTGGCCTCCACGACCCGCAGCACGTCGGGCGGCGTTGTGCCCGCGGCCAGGGCCGTGTCGGCGGCCCGCTGGATGGTGGGGCCGTCCATGGTGGGGTCGGAGTAGGGCAGGCCGACTTCGACGACGTCGCAGCCGCCCTCGACCATGGCCTCGATGACCTTGATCGAGGAGTCCGGGTCGGGGAAGCCCGCCGGCAGGTAGCCGATGAGGGCCGCCCGCCCGTCGGCCTTCGTGCGGGCCAGCGCGGCCTGCAGTGTCGTCTGGCTCATCGTCTCTCGCCCTCGCTCGTCTCTCCCGCCGGGTTGCGCGCCCGCGCTCTCGCTCGCCGTCCCGCTCACGCCGACTCCCCGCTGCCGTCTTCGCCGCCGTCGACCAGCCCGAAGTAGGTCGCCGCGGTGTCGACGTCCTTGTCCCCGCGCCCGGAGAGGTTGACCACGATGACGCCCTCGGGCCCCAGTTCGGCGCCGAGCTCGCGCACTCCGGCCAGCGCGTGGGCGCTCTCGATGGCGGGGATGATGCCCTCGGTGCGGCTCAGCAGCCGGAACGCCTCCATGGCCTGGGCGTCGGTGACGGCCCGGTAGGTGACCCGGCCGCTGTCGGCCAGCCAGGCGTGCTCGGGGCCCACCGCCGGGTAGTCCAGGCCGGCCGAGATCGAGTGGCTGGGCAGGGTCTGGCCGTAGGTGTCCTGCAGCACGTAGGTGCGCGCGCCGTGGAAGACGCCGGGGGCCCCGCCGGAGATCGCGGCGGCGTGGCGGGTGGTGGTCACGCCGTCGCCGCCGGCCTCGAACCCGTAGAGGCCGACGCCGGTGTCGGGGATGAACGCGGCGAAGGCGCCCATCGCGTTGGATCCGCCGCCCACGCAGGCCGCCACCGCGTCCGGCAGCCGCCCGGTGAGGTCGAGTACCTGGGAGCGGGCCTCTTCGCCGATGACGTAGTGCAGGTCGCGCACGAGCGCCGGGAACGGGTGCGGACCGGCCACGGTGCCGAAGAGGTAGTGGGTGTTCTCGACGTTGGCCACCCAGTCGCGGAACGCCTCGTTGATGGCGTCCTTGAGGGTGCGGCTGCCGACGGAGACGGGGAC
Source organism: Streptomonospora alba (assembly GCF_000826685.1). Lineage (GTDB taxonomy): Bacteria > Actinomycetota > Actinomycetes > Streptosporangiales > Streptosporangiaceae > Streptomonospora > Streptomonospora alba. The sequence goes on along the minus strand of NZ_JROO01000039.1, from coordinate 12,918 downwards.
GACCTCGGCGCCCAGCAGCCGCATGCGGGCGACGTTGAGCGCCTGGCGCCGGGTGTCCTCCTCGCCCATGTAGATGACGCAGCTCAGCCCCATGAGGGCGCACGCCGTGGCGGTGGCCACCCCGTGCTGGCCGGCGCCGGTCTCGGCGATGACCCGGGTCTTTCCCATACGCTTGGTCAGCAGCGCCTGGCCGAGCACGTTGTTGATCTTGTGGGAGCCGGTGTGGTTGAGGTCCTCGCGCTTGAGCAGCACGCGGGCGCCGCCGCAGTGCTCGGCGAAGCGCGGTGCCTCGGTCAGCAGGCTGGGGCGGCCGGTGTAGTCACGCAGCAGGGCGTCCAGCTCAGCGCGGAAGCCCGGGTCGTTCTTGGCCTTCTCCCACTCCTCGGCCACCTGGTCGAGCGCGGCGACCAGCGCCTCGGGGCTGAAGCGGCCGCCGTAGCGGCCGAAGTGCCCGCGTGCGTCGGGGTGTTCGGAACGGCTGGGATCCGGTGTCTCGGATGGCATGTGGTTCTTCTCCATGTCGGCGCGCGGCGCGCGCCTCGGCGGTCGGAAGGCCGGCGCCGGGCGAGCGCGTCCCGGGTCCGCCGGCCGGCTGAAGGTCAGCGCGGCAGCGGGGGCCGTCACGCGAAAGCGCGAGGGCCCCCTAGAACCATCGCCCGTCGGAGCGGCGGCCGGGGTGGGGCCGATGCGGGACCGCCCGGGCGCTCACGTTCAGCCCCGGTCCCGCAGCGCGGGATGTGCGCCCGCCGTGACCAGGTCGGCGACGGCGTCGCGGGGATGGCGGCCGCTGACGAGGCTCTCGCCGACCAGTACCGCGTCGGCCCCGTGGCCCGCGTAGGCGAGCAGGTCGTGGGGCCCGCGCACGCCGGACTCGGCGATGCGGACGCGGTCGGCGGGGATCAGCGGCGCCAGGCGCGCGAACGTGTCCCGGTCGACCTCCAGTGTCCGCAGGTCGCGTGCGTTGACGCCGACCACGGTGGCGCCGGCCGCGAGTGCGCGGCCGACCTCGTCCTCGGTGTGCACCTCGACCAGCGGTGTCAGGCCCAGCGAGTGGGCCCGCTCGACCAGCGAGACCAGGGCCTGCTGCTCCAGCGCCGCGACGATCAGCAGCACGGCGTCGGCGCCGTGCACGCGGGCCTCCCACAGCTGGTAGGAGCTGATGATGAAGTCCTTGCGCAGCAGCGCGGTGGGGACCGCCGCGCGGACCGCGTCGAGGTCCTCAAGGCTGCCGCCGAAGCGGCGCTGCTCGGTGAGGACGCTGACGACGGCCGCCCCGCCGGCGGCGTAGTCGCGGGCGAGAGCGGCGGGGTCGGTGATCGCGGCCAGGGAGCCCTTGGAGGGGCTGGAGCGCTTGACCTCGGCGATGACCTGCACACCGGGGCGGCGCAACGCGGCAGCCGCATCCTGGGGCCAGGGCGCGGACTCGGCCGCCTCCTTGAGCCGCTCCAGGGGTGTGGCCGCCTGCCGATCGGCGAGATCGGCGCGCACTCCCTCGACAATCTCGTCGAGCACGCTCACGTGGGACTGCCCCCTCATGTCGCCGGTGTATGGACCTGGGCCATCCCCGCGCCTGCGGGTAAGCACCGGGATCCCGGTTCCCGCGGCCGAAGCGGTCGTGGCGTGCTCGGGCGGGGCTCGCCCGCAGCGGTTGCGCGCGGGGCCGGGCACCGGACCGCGGGGACCGCCCCGCGTTCGGGTACTACCGATCGTATCGAGTCCGGGCGGGGCCGTGGCCATCTCCCCCGGGTTGCGGGACCCCGTTGCGGGGCCCGGAGCCTATCCCGGCGCCAGGACCTGGCCGAAGGGCAGGTTGCGGACCACCCAGTAGGCCACGAGCGCGCCCAGGAAGAGGTAGAGCCACACCGGGCGGACGGCCTTCTTGGGCGTGGTGCGCGGCGGCGGCGGACGCAAGGACCGGTAGAGCCACCGGAAGTAGCCGTAGGCGACGAACGGGGCCAGCGCCATCGCCGCGGGATTCATCTGCAGGGCGCCGAGGAGGTCCAGCTCGGTCAGCGCGTGGATCGCGCGCATGGTGCCGCAGCCCGGGCACCAGGTACCGGTCATCAGCAACCAGGGGCAGGTGGGGTACTGCCCGGGCTGGTTGGGGTCGACGAAGTGCAGCAGTGTCGCACCGGCGAGTCCGGCGGCGCCCAAGAGCAGCGGCGCCGCCGCAGGATGCAGGCGGCGCCGCGGAGCTTGGACGTTCTCGGGCGTCATCAGTAGGTGGTGGTCGGCGTGTTACTCATGATCGAGGCGATGATCCCGAAGTAGCCGATGGTCCAGACGATGTACCAGACCACGCCGACGATGACGGCGATGAGCGTGAACCGCTTGGCCTTGGCCGCCCGCTCCTGAGCGCCGGCGTAGTCGCCGAGGTTCCACTGCGCGTTGACCTTGGCCGCCGAGAGGATGGCGGGAATGGCGAAGGGGAAGCAGCAGAACATCGACAGGATGGCCGGAACCAGGAAGTCGTTGGGCGGCTCGGTGCCGCCGGCGGCGCCGCCGGGGTAGCCGCCCGAGCCTCCGGGAGGCGGGCCGTAGCCTCCGGGCGGTTGGTTGGGAGGCGGCTGATTGGGGGGCGGCTGGTTCGGAGGCTGCTGCCCCGGGGGTGGACCGTAGCTCATGACGATGCGGCTTCCTGGTGTCGGTTGCAGAGACGGAGCCGCCGCAGCGCGGCGGCGTTCGCGCCGACGGCCTCGTGCCGCGGGCGCCACCGCCGCTGAGCGACAGGCGGGCCGTGGGCACGACGCCGGATCGGCGCTGCGGGTACCGGTCTTTCACTCCGCGGCGGCGTGCGCGGCAATCTACTCTCCCACCGGCGGCGCGTCCACGCATCCTCGGTTACCGGCGTGGATGCGGAGAGGGGGAGATCGGCGGTACGCCGACCGGGGGTCAGTGGGCCGCGGCGGTCTCCTGCTCCTCGCCGGCTTCGGTCTTCGCCCGGTCCTGGGCTCCCGCGGCGTCGGCGCGCTCGGCCCGGAGCGCCTCCCACGCCTCGCGCGTGAGCGGAGTCGGGCGCGGGTGCTTGCGGCCCATCCCGGCCTTCTTCAGCAGTCCGGCGACGGCGGCGCAGAGGATGCTCGCACCGAGGCCGACGGCGGTCCACTGCACCACGTTCTCGTCGAACATGATCGCCAGTCCCGCGGCGGTCCACACGACGATCCAGGACAAGGTCAGAAACCACGCAGCGACAGTGTTGCCGTGGTCCTCGTGGTGTTCGTCGGCCATCAAGGCTCCTTCTGGTTTTCGTGGCGGGGGCGGGGCGCGGGCCGTCCGTCGCCGGCGGGGCCGGAGCCGCCGACGGCCTCGTGCCCGGGGTCCAGGGTGGGGTCGGCGCCGCTGTCCAGCGACTTCCACAGCTCGGCGGGATCGCTGGGGCGGGCCGTGCCGGGGGCGCTGTGGCGATCGTACCTGCTGCCCATGGCGGGCCAGGCAGCACCCCGCACCAGCGTGTAGGCGCCTGCGGCCACCAGCAGCGCGGCGCCGGCTGCGGCCAGTCCGGGCCACAGCGCGACCAGGTGCAGCGCCTCGATCCCGCCGTGGGCGGTGGAGCGCTCGGCGGCCGCCTGCTCCACCGCGGCGGTGCGGGTGCCGCGCCAGACCGAGCCCAGGGCGGCGGCGCCGAACAGCGCGATGATCGCGCCCAGGACGCGGCGCGGAGCGCCTCGGGTGGCCGCCAGCGCGGCAACCGCCGCCAGCCCGGCCATGCCCATGGCGAAGGCGGTCGGGGCGATGTCGCCGCCGGTCAGCTCGACGGGTGCGGCGGCGACAGGGCCGCCGAGGTCGACCTCCGCCCGCGCCCAGGTGCGCCCGGAGGCGCCGGTGAGTGCCGCCGCCCCGGCCGTCACGGCGCCCAGCGCGGCGGCGAACTCGGCGCGGCGCGCGGTCACGGGGCCTCCCGGTCTGCGGCGCTCGCGTCGGCGCCCAGGGGGAGCTCTCCGCCCTCGTCGAAGCAGGTGCGGGCACCGGTGTGGCAGGCCGCGCCGGTCTGGTCGACCCGGATGAGCAGGGTGTCGCCGTCGCAGTCCAGCGCGGCGCCGACGACCCGCTGCACGTTGCCGGAGGTGGCGCCCTTGACCCAGTACTCCCGGCGGCTGCGCGACCAGTAGGTGGCGCTGCCGGTCTCCAGAGTGCGGCGCAGCGCCTCGTCGTCCATCCAGGCCAACATCAGCACCTCGCCGGTGTCGTACTGCTGCACGACGGCCGGCAGCAGGCCGTCGGGATTGCGGTCGAGCCGGGCGGCGATCTCGGGGGCCAGACGGGCCCCGGAGGCGCCGGCGGGAGGGCTGGTGCTCATGGTTCCAGCCTAGGGGGACGCCGGGGCCGGTCGCGGCGGGGGCCGCCGCCCCCGGCGGAGGGGAACGAGCCCCGGAAAGCGCGCCTGGAACCGCCGCACACGACCGCTTCGGCGATGGGGCGTGTGCGAACGAAGCCCTGTGAGTCGGCGTGCCGCCGAGCGGCGGTGCACCGTGCAGAAGCGGTCGCCCGCGCTCGGCGGCGAAGCGAAAGCACGCGACGCGTCCCGGCGGCCGGTGGGACCGTCCGGTTCGGGGCCCGGAGTCCCCGCGTGTGCCCTGGTGCCGCTCCCCCGCCCGGTCGGCGCGGCGCGTAAGGTTTCTGGCGCCGCGTCTCCCCACGCCGATTCTCAGGAGTGCCGTGTCCGCCGATCTGCTCACCGCCGACCTGGCCGGCAAACCCGACGCGCTGACCGCGCTCGCCGACCGCCTCGCCCGCAACGACCCCTACCGGGCGCTGCCGGCGCTGCTCGACGACGAGCCCGCGGGGATCCTGCTGCTGGGCGTGGGCGGTGCGCGCCACGCCTGCGCGGCCGCGGCGGCGCGGATGCGCCTGGCGGGCTTGGGCGCGGTGGCCGAGTACGCGTCGGCGGAGCGCTCGCTGCCGCCGGGGCCCGACACGCTCGTGGTGGCGGTGTCCGCGGGCGGCGGCGACCGCGAGCTGTGCACGATCCTGGACACCTACGTCGAGCGGTCGGCGGTCATCGTGCTGACCGACGCGGTGGAGGGGCCGGTGGCGCGCTACGCCGACATCCTCGTGCCGCTGCTGGCCGGGAGCGAGCGCAGCGGGCTTTCCTGCCGCGCCGTCCAGCACGCGCTGGCGCTGTTGCTGCTGCTGGGCTACCGGCTGGGGGCGCCGCCGCAGGGCGGCGACGTGTCGGTGAGCCTGCGGCGCTGCGCCAACGCCACCGCGGGTCTGCTGGAGCAGGCGCCGCAGTGGGTGCCGCGGGCGGCCGCCGCGCTGCGCTCGCCCGACGGGCTGCACCTGGTGGCCCCGGCCGAGCGGCTGTGCTCGGCGCAGCTGGGCGCGCTGGCGCTGCGGCAGGGGCCGGTCGTGGCCGCTCATGCGGTGGAGTCGGGCGAATGGTCGCACACCGACCGCTATCTGGCGGCGGTCGTGGACTACCGGGCGCTGCTGTTCGCCGGCTCCCACTACGACGAGCGCACCGTCGAGCACCTGCTGCAGCTGCGGGGCAGGGCGGTGGCCGTGGGCGGCGAGGTTCCCGGCGCGGAGATGTCGGTGCGCTACCCCGGCGACGGCGATCCCGACGTCAGCCTGCTCACCGAGCCGGTGGCGGCCGAGCTGCTGGCCGCTCACTGGTGGAGCGAGCGCGAGGGCGGCGGGCGCGCCGCCGACTCCTGAAGGGGCCGAAGCGGGCGCGGGGCCGGCCCCTTCAGGCGGAGCTGCGCACCCAGGAGGCGTACAGGTCGGCGTAGACGCCCGGCCGGGCGGCGAGTTCGTGGTGACTGCCGCGCTGGACGACGCGCCCGGCGTCGAAGACCAGGACCTCGTCGGCGGCCTCGGCGGTGGAGAGCCGGTGGGCGATGGCCACGGAGGTGCGCCCGCGGGTGAGCCGGTCCAGGGCGCGCTGGATGCGCACCTCGGTGTCGGGGTCCACGGCCGAGGTCGCCTCGTCCAGCACCAGCAGATCGGGGTCGGCGATGTAGGCCCGCACCAGCGCCACCAGCTGGCGCTCCCCGGCCGACAGCGATTCGCCGCGCTGCCCTACGGGGGTGTCCAAGCCGTGGGCCAGGCCCGAGAGCCAGTCGGCCAGGCCGAGTTCGGTGACGGCGGCCTCCAGTTCGGCGTCGGTGGCCTCGGGCCGGGCGAAGCGGATGTTGGCGCCCAGCGAGCTGTCGAAGAGGAAGCCTTCCTGAGGCACCATCACCATGCGGGCGCGCAGCGAGGAGAAGGCGACCTCGCGCAGGTCGGTGCCGTCGACGAGCACGCGGCCCTCGCCGGGGTCCATCAGCCTGGTCAGCAGCTTGACGAAGGTGGTCTTGCCCGAGCCCGTCTCGCCGACCACGGCCACCCGGGTACCGGGCGCGATCTCCTCGTCGACGGAGTCGAGCACGGTCGGACCGCCGGGGTAGGCGTAGGAGACGCCGTCGAAGCGCACCGCCACCGGGCCGCGCGGCAGTTCGGCGCCGGCCTCGCCGGGGTCGGCGATGTCGGGGACGGTGTCGAGGATGCCCAGCACCCGCCGCCACCCGGCGATGGCGTTCTGGGCCTCGTTGAAGATCTCGGTGGCCATCATCATCGGCTGGATGAACAGCGTCATCAGGAACAGGAACGCCACCAGCTCGCCCGCGGTGATGCCGCCGCCGATGCCCAGCAGCACACCCGCCACGACGACGGCGGCGTTGCCCACGGCAGCGATCATCTCGGCGAAGGGCGAGACGGCCATGGACAGCCGCTGGGCCTTGACCTGGGCGGTGCGGGTGGCCAGCACCGTGGTGTCGACGCGGCGGGCGGTGCGCTCCTCGGTGGCGTGGGCGCGGATGACCGAGGCGCCCATGACGGTCTCGCCGATGGCGCCCAGCATGTCGCCGGTGCGTTCGCGGACCGTGAGGTAGGCGCGGGAGAGCCGCTTCTGCAGCCAGCGGGCGCCCAGCAGCAGCGGGATGAAGCACACCCACACCAGCAGGGTGAGTTCCCAGGAGTAGACCGCCATGAGCGCGGTGGCCACCACCAGCTGGCCGACGCTGACGATGAGCTGCAGGCCGCCCCATTGCATGAAGGTGCTGATCTGGTCGACGTCGGCGGTGACGCGGGCGACCAGGGAGCCCTTGCGCTCGCTGTTCTGGGTCAGCACGGACAGGTCGTGCACGTGGCGGAAGGCCTTGCGGCGCAGGGTGGCCAGCGCCGACTCGGTGGCGCGGTAGAGCCGCACGTTCATCAGGTACGCGCAGGCCATGGTGACCACAAGCGTGCCGGCGCACAGCGCCACCGTCGCGGCGACGAAATCCATGTCGGGGCGGCCGGAGGAGTCCATGCCGCGGTCGATGATCTGCTGGATGGCGATGGGCACGATGACCTTGCCCGCCGTGGCCACGACGGCCAGCAGCAGGGTCAGCCCCAGTCCGCGCGCGAACTCCGGCGACAGCCGCAGGCCGCGCCGGATGGTGGCGATCGCGCCGTCGCGGCTGCGCTCCAGCCCGCCCTGCGTCGGGCCGGCTTCGGCCGCCTCGGCGCCGTCGCTGCTGCTCTGATCGGCTGCGGTGGCGCTCAACGCACGGCCTCCTCGGTCTCGTCGGTCTCCTCGTCGCCGGCGGCGCCCTCTGGGCCTCGGGAAGGGCGCAGGCCGTGCGGTTCGGGGCCGCCCTCGCCGGCCTCGGGCTCGCCTGCCCGCTCGGCGGCGGCGCGCTCATAGGCGGTGACCAGGCGCCGGTAGCCCGGGGAGCGCTCCAGCAGCTCGGTGTGGGTGCCGCGGTCGCGCACGGTGCCTGCCTCCAGCAGGACCACCTCGTCGGCGAGTTCGATGGTGGCGCGGCGGTAGGCGACCACAAGCACGGTGGCGGCCAGGTCGGTCTCGCGCAGGCCGGCGAGGATCTGCGCCTCGACCTGCGGATCGACCGCGGAGGTGGCGTCGTCGAGGATGAGCAGGCGGGGCTTGCGCACCACGGCGCGGGCCAGGGCCAGCCGCTGGCGCTGGCCGCCGGAGAGGCTGGTGCCGCGCTCGCCCAGAGGCGTGTCGAGCCCTTCGGGCAGGGCGGCGACGAAGGAGTCGGCGCGGGCCAGCCGCAGGGCGGCCCATACCTCGGCGTCGTCGACGTCGGCACCCAAGCTGACATTGCCGCGCACCGTGTCCTCGAAGACGAACGTCGTCTGCGGCACGAGGGCGGCGACGCGGGCGATCTCGCCCTTCTCCAGCTCGCACACATCGGTGCCTTCGAGGGCGACGGTGCCGGTGTCGGGGTCGACCAGGCGCGTGAGCACGGTGGTCAGGGTGGACTTGCCCGCACCCGTGGGGCCCACCAGCGCGACGGTGCGTCCGGGGGCGATGTCCAGGTCGACGTCGCGCAGCACCGTGCTGCGCTGGGCGGCGACGGTGTCCTCGGCGTCGGAGAGGTCGCGACCGCCGCCGGCGTAGGCGTCCTCGTAGGAGAATCCGACGCCGTGGGCGGTGAGCCGGACACCGCCGCGGCCGTCGGGTACGCGCCGCTCGCCGTAGGGCATCGACCCCGGCGCGGTGAGGACGGCCTGGACGCGGTTCCAGGCCACGACGGTGCGGGGCAGGTCGCCCAGCAGCCAGCCGAAGGAGCGGATGGGCATGCTGAGCAGGGTGAACAGGTAGGAGATCTGCACCAGCTCGCCTGGGGTGATGGCGCCGCCGGCCAGCCGCCACATCCCCAGTACGAGTACGGCCAGGATGCCGAAGTTGGGCAGGTGCTCCATCACGGGGTCGAAGGCGGCGCGCATCCGGCCGACGCGGATCTGGGCGTCGCGCAGACGGTGGGCGGCCTCGGTGAAGCGCTCGGTCTCGTTGTCCTCGCGGCCCAGGCTCTTGACCACCAGAGCGCCGTCGAAGGACTCGTGGGCGACCTCGCTGACCTCGGCGCGCAGCGCCTGGGCGCGCGTGGCCGCCGGTGACACGCGGCGCTGGAAGACGACGTTGGCCACGGCCAGCGCCGGGAAGACCACGAACGCGACGAGCGCGAGGACCGGGTCGGTGATCACCATCGCGACGGCGGCGATGACGAGCATGGCGGCGCTGCCGATCGCCATGGGCAGCGGGGCCAGCGGGCGCCAGGCCTCCTCGACGTCGGCGTTGGCGTTGGACAGCAGTTGGCCGGTGGCGTGGCTGTGGTGCCAGGCCAGCGGCAGGCGCAGGTAGGTCCGCGAGACGCTGCGGCGATAGCGCGCCTGCATCCGGAACTGCATCAGCCCGGCGAACAGCCGCCGGGCGGCCAGCCCGATCGCCTTGGCCACGCCCACGCCCAGCAGCAGGCCGGCGGCCGCCATCAGGGCCGCGGCGGTGGTGGAGCCGTTCTCGAACGCGGGCAGGATGACCCGGTCGGTGATGCCGCCCATCACCGAGGCCGAACCGACGCTGACGACGGCGTGCAGGGCGGCGCCGGCGACGGCGACGGCGAAGACGAGCGGCTCGGTGCGGATGGCCACCCACAGCACGTACATTCCGCGCCTGAACACCGGGTGGTGCTGCTTGCGGCTGTCCGTACTGTCGTGCGGCATCGGTCCCCCTGCCCGTAGGCCCCGTGAATCGCAGCGGTTCTCGGCCGTCCCATGACCGGACGGATCCGCCGCTACAACCTACTCCGACGCGCGGGGCAGGCCGTAGCCGACTAGCTTCAGCGGTCGGCGCGGGCGGACTATTCCGCGGTGCGACGGTCGTCCGTATGCTGGGCGTGTCCGGATCCGGACATGCCGCATGCACGCATCTGCTCTTCGTCTCATCCCGGTTCTAACGTCGGCGCCGGCCGATGAACCGCGACAGCCCCTGCTGCGACCGCTTGGTGGAGCAGACCGCGCTTTTCGCAGCGCACCTCGACGGCGCCGACCTCGCCCTCCCCGTAGCCGCATGCCCCGGCTGGACGCTGCGTAACCTGGTGCGCCATGTGGCGGGCGGGCACCGCTGGGCCGAGGAGACGGTACGCACACGCTCGGCTGAACCGCTTCCCGCCGGCCTGCTGCGGGGGTCGGGGACGCTTCACGGGCCCCTGTCCCGGCAGGGGTTCCGACGAGGGTGCGGCGCTGGGCGCCTGGCTGGCCACCGCGCGGCGCGTCAGGTCACCAGGCCGCGACGGTAGGCGTAGACCACCGCCTGGACGCGGTCGCGCAGGTCCAGCTTGGTCAGGATGCGCGACACGAAGGTCTTGACGGTCTCCGGGCTCAGCACGAGGGCCGCGGCGATCTCGCTGTTGGACAGGCCGTCGGCGATCAGGCGCAGGACCTCCAGTTCGCGCGGGGTCAGCGGGGTGTCCGTCTCCGCGCCGACGGCGGGTCGGATGCGCGTGGCGTACTTGCCCACGAGTCGCCGCGTCACCTCGGGGTCCAGCAGTGCCGCGCCCGCGGCCACGGTCCGGATCCCGTGCAGCAGCCGGTCCGGTGGCGCGTCCTTGAGCAGGAATCCGCTCGCGCCGGCGCGCAGCGCCTCGTAGACGTACTCGTCCAGGTTGAACGTCGTCACCACGAGCACCTTGACGGGGCGGTCCACACCGGCGCCGGCCAGCAGGCGGGTGGCCTCGATGCCGTCGAGCACCGGCATGCGCACGTCCATCACCACCACGTCCGGGCTCAGCCTGCCGCCGAGGTCGACCGCGGCGCGGCCGTCCTCGCACTCGCCCGCCACCTCCATGTCGGGTTGGGCGTCGATGACGGTCACCAGCCCGGTGCGCACCAGCATCTGGTCGTCGCAGACCAGGACCCTGATGGGCGCGCTCACGACACGCCGCCCGCGGGGATGCGCGCCCACACGAGGAAGCCTCCGCCGGGGCGCCGCTCGGCGCTGAAGTCGCCGCCCAGGACGTCGACCCGCTCGCGCAGGCCGGCCAGCCCCCGCCCGCCGCCGGCAGCCGCGCCGATGGCGGCCGCGCCGCCGGCCCCGGAACCTTCCGCGCCGCCGCCTTCGGTGCCCACCTCCACGGTGATCTGCGTCTCGCCGTGGCACACCCGGACCGAGGTGGGGCTGCCGGCGGCGTGCTTGAGGGCGTTGGTCAGCGCCTCCTGTACGACCCGGTAGGCCACGAGGTCGGCGCTGCCGGTCGACTCCGCCGGCGTGCCCTCCTCGGAGAACTCCACCGGCTGGCCCGAGCGGCGCGTCTGCTCCACCAGTGTCAGCAGGCGTCCCGCGGGCGGCGTCCTGGCCTCGGTGCCGTGATCGGGGTGGAGCAGGTCGAGCAGGTGGCGCAGGTCGGTGGTCGCCCGCCGGCCGGTGTCGCTGACGGCGCTCAGGGCCTGGTCGAGGCGCTCGGGTGCGGCGGTCAGATACCGCGCCGCCTCCGCTTGGACGACCATCGCCGTCACGTGGTGGGTCACCACGTCGTGCAGCTCGCGGGCGATGCTCGTGCGTTCGGCGGTGCGGGTCTGCTCGGCGAGGCGGCGGCGGTGCTCGGCTTCGGCGGCCCGGGTGGAGCGCAGCCACGCCCCCATGCCCCACGGGATGGCCAGCGCGATGTAGAAGGTGGCGAACTCGGCCGGGGACTCGCCGGGGCCGAGCCGGTGCAGCGCGACCGCGAACGGCACGTAGGCCGCCGACAGCAGGAGCATGGTCAGGCGCCGGCGCCACTCCAGGTGGGCGCCCGCGCTCAGCAGCGCGAGGGCCAGCCCGGTGCCCGCGAACAGGTGGTAGCCGCGCAGCTGGTCCAGGCCGAAGCCCAGTACCACCAGGATCAGGCACAGGGCCGGCCATCGCCGGCGTACGGCCAGCGGCAGGCACTGCAGGAGGACCGCCGCGGCAGCCAGGGCGTCGAACGGGCGGTCCGGCAGGCTGCCGATTTCGGTTCCCGAGCCGTGCAGCGACGGCACGAGCGACCCGGCCAGCAGCAGCAGCGCCAAGGGGAGGTCGCGGACCGTGACGTCGAGCCGGTGCCACAGCCGGAGAATCCGCTGGGGATCGGTCGCCGCGGGCGTATCGGTCACCGGGGCAGCTTAGCCTCGGCGCCGGCCCGATCGGTGCGGCGGAAGGGCACCAGGCGGCCGCGGCGGTGCGCGATCCACAGGAAAACCAGCATGGTCAGCAGGCAGAACGCGAGCGAGTACAGGCTGGCCTCGGGCCCGAATTCGCCGCCGCTGATCAGCGCCGGTCCCGACACTTCGGCTTCCAGGAGCCCGCTGCTGGCACCGTTGCCCGAGACCTCGGTGCTGAAGACGCCGGCCGCGGTGAAGTTCCAGCCGAAGTGGATGCCGATCGGCAGCCACAGGTTGCGGCCGGCGGCGTATGCGGCGGCGAACATGCCGCCGGCCACGGCCACTACGGCGATACCCATCGCGGTGGCGTTCGGGTTGGGCACGTGCCCAAGGGCGAACACCACGCTTGTCAGTACCAGCGAGATCCAGGTACCGGTCTTCTCCTCGATGATGCGGTACAGGACGCCGCGGAACAGCACCTCCTCGGCCACAGCGGCGGCGCCCATGAAGCCGACGAATCCGATCGCGCCGACAACCGAGCCGACCCCTTGGATCTCGTAGAACTCCAGGAAGTAGATGTTCAGGATGACCATCACGAAGAGGGCGAAGCCGATCACCGTACCCAGCGCGGTCTGGGAAACCAGCCCCGCCCGGGCGACCTCCGTGACGACCCGCTTCTCGGTGCGCCGCACCACCCAGGCATAGACCAGCACGGTCAGCGCGGCCGTCAGGGTTCCCAGCGCCAGGGTGAGCCACGGGTTGCTCTCCACCAGCAGGACGATGTTGCCTCCGACGAGGCTGATCGCCACGACGGCCAGAAGCTGCCAGACGAATCTCACGGTTTCCCCTTCCCGACACCCCGCGGCCGGACTGCCGCGGACAACGGGAACGCTACGGATCCGGCGCTGCCGAATCGTCACCGTGCGGTGGACACTCGCACGTAGCTCGCACGGGGGACGGCGGCGTCCGGCGGGCCCTCGGGCGCAGAGACGAGGGGACGGCACCGCGACGGCTCGCACCGGGCCCGGTCGG
>NZ_JROO01000038.1 GCF_000826685.1 Streptomonospora alba | reverse complement strand
TCCGGTACAAGCCCCGGCCCACCACGAAAGCGGGCCCGCCCAGGCTCTTCCCAAGAGACGGAATCTCCCCGCGAACCGCGAGCCGTACTCGCGAATTCGCTTACTTCGTTGAATTTACCAGCTCATCCGTAGGCCGCCAAATTGGCTGCCTTTCGATGTCCGGTGCGTTCGGATCCGATCAGCCGATTACGACCGACCGCTTCTTCAAGGCTATCAGGCACACACATGAAGCGTGCCTCGAATATCCCAGGATCCCGAATGCGACCCGGCTCGGACGCCTTGCGGCTGTCCACCGTCCCGCATCGACCTGGCTACGATAGGTTCCGCGCACTGAGACGTCAAATCGGGCGTCCGACTCGGCGCCCTGCTCCGCCGCCGCGATCGGGGCCGGTCGGGGAGCGAACCGCGTCGGAGTCCGGTCTCATGCTGGCGCAGGCCCCTGCTGTCGCCATGGGGTGGCCGACCGGGACCGCGCGGTAGGTCATGTCGTTTTGTTGCAACCAGGGTCCTGCCCCTCGGCCACGCCTTTAAACACGTCCACCGCGACGCATGTTCCCGAACACCGCCCACGATTTCGCGACCCGCGCCGACCCGGTGCACGGCGGGGCCGTGCAGGCACCGCCCCGCCGCCGTTTCCCCTGCCGTCGCCGGTGTGCGCTACGCCTCGCCGAGGACGACCCCGCCGACACTGCGCTTGCCCCGTCGCAGAACCAGGAAGCGCCCTTGCAGAAGATCGTCCGCGCCCACACGAGCGTCGACGTCGGTCACTTTGGTGTTGTTCAGGTAGGCCCCGCCCTCCTGCACCGTGCGGCGGGCCGCCGACTTGCTCGGTACCAGGCCGGTGTCCGCGAGCAGGTCGACGACCGGAGGCAGATCCTCCGCCGAGCCGGCCGCGGCCGTGTTCGGGACCTCGGCGATTGCGGCGCCCAGCGTGCGTGCGTCGAGGGCCGACAGGTCGCCCTGCCCGAAAAGGGCGCGGCTGGCCTCCACCACCTTGCGGCACTCCTCGTGGCCGTGCACCAGTGTGGTGAGCTCCTCGGCCAGCGCGCGCTGCGCGGCGCGAGCGGCCGGGCGCTCCTCGGTCTGGCGCTCCAGCTCCTCGATCTCCTCAAGGGAGCGCAGGCTGAACGAGCGCAGGTAGCGGCCCACGTCTCGGTCGTCGGCGTTGAACCAGAACTGGTAGAAGGCGTAGGGGCTGGTCAGCTCACTGTCCAGCCACACCGCTCCCGACTCGGTCTTGCCGAACTTGCTGCCGTCGGCCTTGGTGAGCAGATTCGTCGTCAGCCCGTGCGCAGGCCCGTGCGGCTCGTTGCCGTCCATACGGCGGATCAGGTCGAGGCCCGCTGTGATGTTCCCCCACTGATCGCTGCCGCCGATCTGCAGCGTGCAGCCGTGCCTGCGGTACAGCTCGACGTAGTCGTAGGACTGCAGCAGCACGTAGCTGAACTCCGTGTAGCTCATGCCGTCGCCGTCGAGGCGGCTGCGGACGGTCTCTCGAGCCAGCATCTGATTGACGCTGAAGTGCTTGCCGACGTCGCGGAGCAGGTCGACGGCGCTCATCGCGCCCAGCCACGCGCCGTTGTCGACCAGCAGGGCGTCGGTGGCCTCCTCGGCCCCGCCCTCGGGGGCGAAGCGCAGGAACGCCGAGAGCTGGCCGGAGAGGTTGCCCACCCACTGCTCGACGGTCTCCACGGAGTTCATCGTGCGCTCGGCACTGGGCTTGGGATCGCCGATGAGTCCGGTGCCCCCGCCGACGAGCGCGATCGGCCGGTGCCCCGCCCGTTGGAAACGGGCCAGGGTGAGGACCTGGAGGAGGTGGCCGACGTGCAGGCTGCCCGCTGTGGGGTCGAAGCCGCAATAGACGGTGACCGGGCCATCGGCGAGCGCCTTGCGGAGGTCGTCAAGGTCGGTGGTCTGCGCGATGAGTCCGCGCCGTTCGAGGTCGTCGATGATGTCGGTCACGGTCGTCTTTCCGTCGAGGTGGCCGGCCGCGCCGGACCGGGCGCGGGCCCGCCGTGGGTCTGCGGTTGAACGCCATCCACCGTATCCGCTGCACCGGTGACGTGCCCGCCCATATCCGCCCGAGTGGCTGCGCCGGCCTCCCGCCGCGAATCCGGAGATCCCCCGCCGGGAGCAGGCGCGCACGATCTCGCGGGGCGAGCCGTGCGGCTGGGCACCGCCTCAGCAGGATTCGGATTCCGGACATCCGAAGTAAGGGATTGTTTACACAGCACGTGTTTCGTAAGGCACCCACCGTGCGCCAGCCTCGAGGTGTCCGAAAGTCCCCCGCTCACTTTTGGAGACGTCGATGCCCGCCCCCGTCCGCCCGGCCGCCTCCGCGCTCGCGGCCGTACTCTCCGCACTCGCCCTGCTCGCTACCGCGGCCGCACCCGCGCAAGCCGCGCCGCCACCGCCGCCGACCCTGTCCGAATCCCGCTCCCAACTGGCGCAACTGCCGACCGAACCGGAGGGCTCGTCCTCGGATTACGATCGCGACCTCTTCCCGCACTGGTCCGCAGTCGAGGGCAACTGCAACGCCCGTGAGATGGTGCTGCGCCGCGACGGTGCCGGCGTCGAGGTCGGCAACGACTGCTACCCCGTATCCGGAACCTGGACCAGCCCCTACGACGGAGCCACCACATCCGACCCCTCCGAAGCCAGCGTCGACCACATGGTGGCGCTGGCCGAGGCCTGGGTCTCCGGCGCGGACACCTGGTCCACCGCACGCCGCGAGTCCTTCGCCAACGACCTGGACACGCCGCAACTGTGGGCGGTCAGCGTCTCCAGCAACAGCTCCAAGGGCGCCGACGACCCCGCCGAGTGGATGCCCGAGCGCACCGCGGTGCACTGCGACTACGCAAAGAGCTGGATCCAGGTGAAGTACGAATGGGGCCTCAGCGCCGACTCCGCCGAGGCGGCGGCGCTGGAGGACCTGCTGGACTCCTCCTGCTGAAGCGCCCCTCCGCCTGACCGTACGAGCAGCGGTGCGTACGCGGCCGCGTACGCACCGCCGACGCGCATGCGCCCACCGCACTCGCCTCAGGCGAAGAGCACGTTCTCGCCCAGGTGCTCGGCGATCGCCAGAGACGAGGTCGCCGCCGGCGACGGTGCGTTGCGCACGCAGGAGACCCGGTCGTGGGTGTCCACCGCGAAGTCGTCGAGGAGCTCGCCGGTGCGGGAGAGCGCTTGGGCGCGCACCCCGGCGGGCGCGGGCCGCAGGTCCGCACCGGTGATCGCGGGCACCAGGCGACGGGCCTGGCGGGCGAAGAGGGCCGCGGACGCCGAGACCGCCATCTCCCGCGCGCCCATCGTCCAGTGGCGGCGGGCCAGCCGCCAGAACCCCGGTGAGCCCAGGGTGTCGGCGAGGTCGCCGGGCAGGACGTCGCGCAGCCGGTAGCCCTCCCGCGCAGCGGCCAGGATCGCGTTGGGTCCGGCCATCACCTCGCCGTGGACGTGCCGCGTCAGGTGCACGCCCAGGAAGGGGTAGCGCGGGTCGGGTACGGGATAGATCAGACCGCGCACCAGGTAGCGGCTTCCGGGCGCCAGTTCGTGGTACTGACCGCGGAAGGGCACGATGCGGGGATCGGCGGGCGCGCCGGCCATGCGCGCGATCCTGTCGCTGTGCAGGCCGCCGCAGACGATGACCCTGTCGAAGGAGCGCCGAACCCGCTCGCCGCGCGGGTCGCCGGTCAGCACCTCGGCGGTGTCGGTTTCCTGGCGCAGCGCGATGACCGGCGCGCCCAGGACGATCCTGCCGCCGCTGCGGCGCACGTCGTCGGCCAGCGCCTCGGCGACCGCGATGAAATCGGTGATCGCGGTCGAGGGCGAGTGCACACCGGCCACACCGTGCACGTGCGGCTCGATCTCGCGCAGGCCCTCGGGGCCCAGCCGCCTGACGCCGGGCACACCGTTGGCCTCGGCTCGGCGCTCGATGTCGTCCAGCCGGGCGGCGTCATCGGCGTCGGCGGCGACCAGCACCTTGCCGACCTGCTCGAACGGCAGGCCGCGTTCGGCGCAGTACTCGCGCAGAAGCGCAGTCCCGCGCCTGCACAGCGTCGCCTTGAGCGAGCCCGGGCGGTAGTACAGGCCCGCGTGCACGACCCCGCTGTTATGCCCGGTCTGGTGCCGGGCGACCGCGTCCTCCTTCTCCAGGACCGTGACGCGGGCGCCGGGCCGATTCTGCGTGATCCACCGGGCCAGCGCGAGCCCGATGATCCCACCGCCGATGATCCCGATGCGTTCTGTGCTCACCCGCGAAACGCTAGCAAGACGGCGCGCGCCGCAGGAGGCCCGCCCTGTCCTGTGATCGCCGCCCGTACCGCCGTGTCACAGGGCGCGCAGGCCGTCCAGCAGCATGTGCAACACGTCGTCGCCGGGGACCGCGGACGCCGAGGTGCACAGCGCGAGGTCGCGGCTCTCGATCATGTCGGCGATCAGCAGCTTGGCCACACTCAGCGGCAGACCGACCAAGGCGGCGAGCTCGGCCACCGACTGCGGCTGCGCGGCCAGCCGCAGCAGCGATTCGCGCTCGGGGCGCATGTGGTCGTCGTCGCCGGGCGGCCGACGCGCCACCACGCGCGTGAGCAGGTCGAGTCCGGAGGTCGCGGGTGCGCCGTCGACGCCGATGGCGAAGGGCCGCACCAGCCGGCCCGGGTCGCTCTCCGGCGCTGCCCTACCCGCGTCCATCGCGCTCTCCGCGCATGTCGCCGGCGCCGGCGGGGTGCTCGACGAGTGTCTGAGGTGCCTCCGGCGCGGCGGGCGCCCACTCCAGCAGCCGGTCGGGGAGGACGGCGGTGGCGCTCGTGCCGCCGTAGGGCGAGGGGCGCAGCCGCACCGCCACGCCGTGGCGGGCGGCCAGCCGCGCCACCACGAACAGCCCGAGCCGGGGTTCCTCGGGCAACGCCATGACGTCGAACTCCGGCGGCTCGCTCAATACGCGGGCGGCCTCCGCGTATCCCTGATCGGTCAGGCCGAGTCCGCGGTCCTCGACCTCGACGGCGACTCCGCCGTTGACCCGGCCGCAGTTGACGTGGACGGGGCTCCCCGCGGGCGAGAACTGGGTCGCGTTCTCGATCAGCTCGGCGAGCAGATGCACGACGTCGGCGACCGCGGCGCCACTGAGCCGCGCGCGGGGCGCGGAGGTCAGCCGGACGCGTTCGTAGTCCTCGGTCTCGGTAATGGCGCCGCGCAGTACGTCGGCCAGCGGCAGCGGTTCGCGCCACCGGCGGGCGGACCCGGCGCCGCCGAGGATGATCAGGTTGTCGGCATAGCGGCGGGCCCGTGTGGCCAGGTGGTCGAGGGTGAAAAGGCGACGCAGGGCGCGGGGGTCCTCCTCGTCGGCCTCGATCTCGTCGAGGACGCGCAGCTGCCGCTGGACGATGGTCTGGTTGCGGTAGGCGATGCCCAGGAACACCCGGTTGGCGCCGCGGCGGATCTCGGCCTCCTTCACGGCGGCACCCACCGCTGTGCGCTGGGCGGTGTTGAAGGCGTCGGCGACCTGGCCGAGCTCGTCGCCGCCGTAGTCCAGCCGAGGAAGCTCGGCGGAGACGTCCACGCTGCGCCCCGCGCGGGCGCGGGCGGTGAGGGCCGGCAGCTTGCTGCCGGCCAGGGAGAGGGCGTCGTCGCGCAGGCGCCGCAGCCGGGTGGTGAGCCTGCGCGAGGAGCGGTTGGCCGCGAGGATGGCGGTGAGGCCGGCCGCCAGGGTAAGCACTCCCCCCGCGGCGCCCACGGCCAAGCGCCGCACAGCCGCGTTCCATGCTGTGTCGACGGTGCGGTCGAGCTGGGCGGAGACCACCCGGCCCAGGGCGGGCACGGAGGCCGTCGCCGCCTGGTCCCACTCCTGGGCGCCGACGTCGATCTCGGAGTTCCAAGCGGCCTGCCGATCGCCGGTGCCCTCGGCCACCGGAGGGCGGGTGACCACGCTGCGGCTGAGCCGCTCGGCGGTCTTCCAGGCTCCGGCAGCGGTGAGTTCCGCGTGGCGTTCGCGTGTCCGGCCGCTCATCTCGTCGGAGGTGTCGGAGAGGATGTCGCGGTAGGAGGCGGTGAGATAGGTGAAGTGCGCGGTCTCGTTGTAGTCCATGCCGCCTGCCGCGATCGATCCGGCGAGCAGCGCGTCGGAGCGGGCGAACTGCTCGTGCGCGGTGGCCAGTCGGCCCGCCTGAGCGGCCTCGGGCAGGCTCGCGCCCTGTTCCAGCGGCCGCAGGAGGACGTTCGTGGCTTCGGTGGTCTCCTCGATGAGGTCGCTGTAGGCCGTCAGCGTGACACCCCGGTCGGCGTCGTCCCCGTCGGCGGTGGAGCGCAGCCCGGAGAGGCGGTCGCTTTCGGGGGCGAAGGCGCGGGTGCCGGGCAGCGGGCCACCCTGCGGGCCGGGGTCGAGGCCGGACGCGAAGTCGTGGGCGCGGTCGGCGGAAGCGTCGGTCCGCTCGCGCTGAGCCTCCAGCTCCCGGCGCACCTGCGCGTCGTCGGGGGCGCCGAGGTGGATCTGCGTGAGGCGGCGCTCGGTCCGCAGGTCGCCGGCGAGGCGGTCGAAGACGCTGATGCCGTCGCGGGCCTGGGTTACGGACAGCAGCAGCGAACCCGCCTGATAGGTCTCCACGGCGGCCATGGCCCCCCACAGCACCAGGAAGCTGACACCGGGTATCAGCACGATGCGGGTGAGCTGTCTGCGTATGGTCGGTCGATTATCGTCCATGGTCCCCCCAACCTGGAACCACAGACGCTACCGAAAGAACCTGTCCCTGTGTTGCGGAATCGTCACATTGAGTAGCGCGAGCGCGGTGCGCGGGGCCCGCCGTCCTCGGCGGCGCACGGGGCCGCGTCGCCGAGGACGGCGGTTCCGGCGGTCACTCCTCGGGGCGGTGGCGCGAGCCCATGGGCGCAGGAACCTCGTCGGCGGTGGGCGGGGCCTCCGCGCCGAGCGTGTTCAGCACTTCGGCGTAGCGCAGTGCGGCGATCTTGGCGAGGGTGCTGCCCGCGCCCAGCGGCGCGCTTGCGCGGGCGCCGTAGTGCCGCGCCAGCTCGTCGAGACGCTCGGCGGGGAACTCCGGCCCCACCACGCTGGGGGCGATCACCGGGCGCGCGCATCCGGCGGTCGAGAGCTGCTGGAAGGCGTCGTCCAGGCTCGCCCGGTCCTCGAGGTCGGCCGGCAGCACGGTGATGCCCAGCCGTGCGGCCAGCAGCACAGCGGTGACACCGGCCGCGCTGATCCCCTCGTCGCCGCCGACCGCGCCGACGACGACGCCGTCGGTCATCTGTGTGCCGGGCGCGACCACGCTGATCAGGCGCATCCTGTCGGCGCGCACGAACCCGGCCTCGGCCAGGCGCAGGTGCAGCGTCTCGGCGAGCATGGGGTGGGGACCGAGTGCCTCGGTGAGGCGGACGTCGGCACCGGCCTGCTCGACCGCCGTGTCGACGGCCTCGGATGTGGGCTGGTGGGGCCCGGTGACCAGGGGTACCACAACGCCGCGCAGCGGGTGCTCCTCGCGGCTCTCCAGGCCGGCGAGGGCCTCGACCAGGTCGGGGCTGCCGGCGCGGCCGTGTTTGATGGTGACCTCGGGGCGGTAGGCGCGCACGAGGTCGGCCATCTCCGCGCCGATGTCGGCGCCGGAGGCAGCGCCGTCGGCCGCGGTGCCGGTCTCGGCCGGGACGGCGAGGACGAGAGTCGGGGTTCCCACCCAGCTGTCGAAGGACAGCGGGTTGCGGTGCCGCCCGGAGCGGCGCCGCGGAAGATCCCGGGGGGGCAGTCTGTCCGAGTTTTGCATGCTGTCAGGGTTCACGCGAAGAATGCTAACGACTAGTGGGTGATGATCTCGCCCGCTCGCCTGGGCGCCGGAGCCCTGAAACGGCTCCGGACCTCGGACTTCGGGGGATCGCGGTCATGATCGTGCGCCTATGGTAGCGGTCGGGCGGACATCGCCGGGCTGCGTCGGTGCATCACGTGTTCGACGAGCGCGAGCAGCGCCGATTTGCTCGACTGGCGGTCGCGGGCGTCGGCGAGCAGGATGGGGACGTCCGCGCTCACGTCGACGGCCTCGCGGACCTCCTCGACTCCGTAGTCGTGGGCGCCCTCGAAGCGGTTGACCGCGACGACGAAGGGGATCCGGCGGCGCTCGAAGAAGTCCACGGCCGGGAAGCAGGTGTCGAGCCGGCGGGTGTCGGCCAGCACCACCGCTCCCAGGGCCCCCTCGGCGAGCTCGTCCCACATGAACCAGAACCGGCCCTGGCCGGGGGTGCCGAACAGGTAGAGGACGACCTGCTGGTTGACGGTGATACGCCCGAAGTCGAGGGCGACGGTGGTGGTCGACTTGTCCTCGACACCGCCGAGGTCGTCGACGCCCATGCTGGCCTCGGTCATGACCTCCTCGGTGCTCAGTGGAGCGATTTCGCTGACCGAGCCGACCATGGTCGTCTTGCCGACGCCGAAGCCGCCGGCCACGAGGATCTTGACCGCTAGGGGGATCTGCCCGCCCGGTTCCGCGCCGGATCCGGCGCCGGAGTGGGGGGCGACGTTGTCAGAGTCTGCGGATGCCATCGAGTACCGCCTGGAGGACGCTCATGTGGGGTGGATCCGACGCGGGCATCGGCGCTCGGGCGAGGACGTCGCCGTCGGCGATGAGATCGCCCAGGAGCACCTTGACCACGGTCATCGGAAGGTCGAGTTGGGCCGAGAGTTCGGCGACGGACACGGGCCTTTCGCACAGCCGCAGAATCGCCGCGTGCTCGGGCTCCAGCGCGCTCCAGTCCACCCGTTCCCGAGTGGCCACCACGATGCTGATCATGTCCAGCCCGGCCTCGGCGGGGCGGGTGCGGCCGCCGGTCACGGTGTAGGGGCGCACCAGCGGACCGGCGGAGCCGTGGCGCGGGAACGAGGCGTCGTGGCCGCGGCGCTGGCGGCGCTCGCGCAGCAGCTCCTCGGCCGCTTCACGGGCGCGGGTGCCGCCGCGCGCGGGCGACGACACCGATCCGGCGCCGGGAGAAGCCCCCGCGCCGGGAGAAGGTTCGACGCCCAGGGGAGGCTCCCGCTCGGCGGCCGTGTCGCGGACGTGCCCGGAACGCTGGTCGCCCCTGCGGTGCTCGCCTGCGTTCCTCATGCGCCGGAGCTCCCCGCCGCCATGGATTCGGGCAGCCGCGGGGCGGAGGTGAGAAACTGCCCGACCCGCTTGATGCGCATGTTCATCTCATAGGCGACCAGGCCGACATCGGCGGTCTCGTCGGCGAGCACCGCGAGGCAGGCGCCCTCGCCCGCGGCCGTGACGAACAGGTACGCGTATTCCATCTCGACGACGGTCTGGCGCACGGCGCCGCCCCCGAACTGCCGTCCGGTGCCGCGGGCCAGGCTCTGAAAGGCCGAGGCCACCGCCGACAGATGTTCGCCGTCCTCCGGCGTGAGCCCGCGGGACCGCCCGATGAGCAGGCCGTCGGCGGACAGCACGATCGCGTGCTCGGCGCCCACGACCCGGTCGACGAGGTCGTCGAGCAGCCAGTTCAGATCCCCTGCGGCGTGGTTGTTCTGCATCATCTATTCGCCCTCTCCCGTGTATAGGCCCGACGGCCGCCCTGCGGCGCGATCACCTGCCGCGCCGACGGGTGCGTGCGGTCGGCGGGCGTCCCCCGTTTCCTGGCCCAGGCCGGTGCGATAGGCCTGCACCGGATCGGCCGCCGCACCGGGCTCGGGACGGTACGGATCGGCCGCTCCGGCCGGTTCCGGCTCCGGGGCCTCCTGCGGACCGTCCGCGCTGCCGTGGCCGGATTCCTCGCGCCCCCTGCGGGTGCCGATCTGGAATGCGCTCATCGTCCGCCGGGCGTCCTCGGGTTCGCGCGCACCCGGCGGATCGCCTCCGCCCGTGTCGCCGGGGCCCGCCGGTGCGGGGTCGTGACGGAGTTGCGGCGCGAGGTTGGCCTGGCGGCGTCGGCGCGGCAGAGCCGGGCGCTCGCCTTCTCCGTCGGCGGGAGCCGGCTCCGCCTGACCTCCCGGTACGGGCCCCGATGGCCCCGCGGGACCCCCGGCCCCTTCGGAGGCTCCGTGCCCGTGGTGAGCGGGAGCGCTGAGCGGGGTGGAGGCACCGTCGTGCCCGGACGCCTGGGACCGGGCGGGCGCCTGCCGTTCGGGCTCCGGGGCCTGCTCGGCTCCGGCGGCGACCTCCCCGCGACGGTGACCGGGCGTGCCGCTCGCGGCGGCCGTGTCGCCGTCGCCCCGGTCGTGCGCGGCGGGTGCGGCGGCAACGGCGGAGGGCCGCTCGGGAGCCGAGGCCTCGCTCGGCGAGATCAGGCCGGCGGGGATGAGCACGACCGCCCGCGTGCCGCCGTAGGGCGACGGGCACAGCCGCACGCTGATGGCGTGCTTGGCGGCCAGCCGGGCGACCACGAACAGCCCGAGCCGGGAGTCCTGGTTCAGCGCCATGACGTCGAACTCGGGCGCCTGCTCCAGAGTCGCGTTGGCCTCCTCCAGCGCGGCGGGACCCATGCCCAGGCCGCGGTCCTCGACCTCCACGGCCACGCCCTTGGGCACCACCTCGCTGTGGATGTGCACCACCGTGTGCGGCGGGGAGAACGCCGTGGCGTTCTCGACGAGCTCGGCCACCAGGTGGATGACGTCGGCGACGACCGACCCCGACAGGGAGAGGTCGGGCACGCCGCGCAGCTTGACGCGGGTGTACTCGTCGGTCTCGGAGATGGAGCCGCGCAGGATGTCCACGAGCGGGATCGGGTTGCGCCACCGGCGGCCGGGGCGCCCGCCGCCGAGGATGATGAGGTTCTCGGCGTTGCGGCGTCCGCGCGTGGCCAGGTGGTCGAGGTGGAAGAGGTCCTCGAGCAGGTCGGGGTCGTCCTCCTCGCGCTCCACACGATCCAGGAGCTGGAGCTGGCGCTGCACCAGCGACTGGTTGCGGTGGGCGATGGCCAGGAACACCCGGTTGACGCCGGCGCGGGTCTCGGCCTCCTTGACGGCGGCGCTGACGGCGGTGCGCTGGGCGGTGTTGAAGGCGTCGGCGACCTGGCCGACCTCGTCGGAACCGTGGTCGAGGCGGCGCAGCTCGGTGTCGAGGTCGACGGGCTCGGCGTCGGAGAGCCGGCGCACGATGCGCGGCAGTTCGTCGCGGGCGAGGCTGAGTGTGTCGGCGCGCAGGCGGCTCAGCCGCGCGGTCAGGCGGGCGGCCGAGCGTGAGGCCGCGCCGTAGGCGACGGTCCCGGCGAACAAGGACAGGACACCGCCGCCGAGCGCGAGGTTGAACATCCAGGTGCTGGCGGCATCGGTGGCGGCCATGACGGTGCGGACCTGGGCGTCGGCGAGGCTCACCAGGTCGGCGTTGACGTCGTCGGCGGTGGAGCGCCAGCCGGCCAGCCCTTCGGGCGCCGCCCGGTCCTGCGAACCGGTGCCGGTCACGGGGTCGACCTCGATGTCGGGCTCGTGGCCGATGACGGTGTCGGCGAGATCGTTCATCCGGCGCCAGGAAGCGCTGTCGAGCATGTCCTTGCGGGCCCGGTCGGGCTCGCCTTCCAGCGAATGGGACAGGCTCTGCACGCGCTCGCGGGCGCCGTTGATCAACGAGGCGAACTCGGTCTGCTGGCCGATCGAGAGGCCGCCCGCCGCCAGAGCTCCGCTCAACAGCGCATCGCCGCGGGTGAAGGACTCCTGGGCGCGGATGAGGCCGACCGCGTCGGCTCCGGCGGACGCAGAGGGGCCGTCGTCGAGGTTGTGGGCGATCGAGTCGTAGAGGCGGACGCCCCGGGCGATCATGCCGTCGTAGGCGTCGAGGGCGGCCTGGGGGCCGGTCTCGCCCGCCATGACCGCGTTGCGTACGTCGATGCGCCGGTCGATGCGGGCGAGGTACCGGTCGGCGATGCGGGCGGTGTCGGCGTCGTCGTGCCCGCGCAGTCCGCTGGCCCGGGAGTCGACCTCCTGCAGCGCGTCGTCGGTGACGCCGGTCTGGCGGCGCAGCGCCTCGACGGCGTCCTGCGAGGGGTCGGCGGCGTACTCGGTCGCCAGGCGGCGCTCACGCTGCAACTCGGCGATGGAGTTGTAGAGGTGGACGCCGGTGCGGCCGTCGCCGGTGGCGACACGGAGCGAGATCGCCTGCGTGAGCGTGACTGTGCTCAGCACGGCGAACAGTGCAAGGAACGTGATTCCGGGAATCAGCACGATCCTGTTGAGCTGGGCTCTGATACCGCGATCGGAGCCGCTCTGCTCACTCATCGAGTTCCCCCCACGACGCGTACGCGGACGCGGGCACCCGGCGGATTCGCATCGCGGCCGCGCGACATCCCCGTCGACCGCCGACGCGGCGCCCCCTTACGGTCCGCCGTCCCTCTCTCGCCTCCGCGGCTTCCCGTAACAGCATGCACAGGAGCCGATACCCGAGGTGCCCACTGTTCCGGGACGCTACAGCAATTCGTCCGACCATGACGGGGGTTTGGACGAAGTCCCCGGTGATTGGAGGGGGACGGCAGGTGAGGGCGAGGACGCGGGAGGCAACGGAGCGGCCGCGGGGCGTGGCGCGACCCGGAAACGTCCGGGTCGCGCCGCAAGCGCAGCAGGGCTCAGGCCTTCGCCTCCGCGAACGTGCGGTGGTCGGCGACGCGGGAGTGGAGGCGCTCCAGCTGCTCGCGCACGCGAGCGGGCGCGGTGCCTCCCTTGGCCGAGCGGGAGTCCAGTGAGCCGGCCACGGAGAGCACCTCGCGAACCCCCGGGGTCAGGTGCGGCGAGATCCCGGCGAGGTCGGCGTCGGCGAGGTCCGGCAGGTCGATGCCGCGCTCCTCGCAGGTGCGCACGCAGGCGCCGGCGATCTCGTGGGCCTCGCGGAAGGGCACCCGTCGGCGCACCAGCCATTCCGCGATGTCGGTGGCCAGCGAGAACCCCTGCGGGGCCAGCTCGGCCATCCGGTCGCCGTTGAACTCCAGAGTCGCGACCATGCCGGTGAAGGCCGGCAGCAGCAGGGTGAGCGTGTCGACAGCGTCGAAGACGGGCTCCTTGTCCTCCTGCAGGTCGCGGTTGTAGGCCAGCGGGAGCCCCTTGAGGGTGCTGAGCAGCCCCGACAGGTCGCCGATGAGCCGGCCGGACTTGCCGCGGGCCAGTTCGGCGACGTCGGGGTTCTTCTTCTGCGGCATGATCGAGGAGCCGGTGGAGAAGGCGTCGTCGAGGGTGACGAAGGAGAACTCCTTGGTCGCCCACAGGATGATCTCCTCGGCCAACCGGGACAGGTCGACTCCGGTCATGGCGCTGACGAACGCGAACTCCGCGACGACGTCGCGGGCGGCGGTGCCGTCGATGGAGTTCTCCGCCGCGGCCGGGAAGCCCAGCTCGGCGCCGACGGACTCGGGATCCAGGCCCAGCGACGTTCCCGCCAGCGCTCCCGAGCCGTAGGCCGAGACGGCGGCGCGGCCGTCCCAGTCGCGCAGGCGCTCCACGTCGCGCAGCAGCGGCCAGGCGTGGGCGAGCAGGTGGTGGGCCAGCAGCACCGGCTGAGCATGCTGCAGGTGGGTGCGGCCGGGCATGGTCACCGCGATGTTGGCCTCGGCCTGGTCGGCCAGGGCGTCCACGAGGTCCAGCAGCTCGCCGGCGACGGCGCGCGCCTGCTCGCGCAGGTACATCCGGACCATGGTGGCGATCTGGTCGTTGCGCGACCGGCCGGCGCGCAGCCGTCCGCCGAGCTCCGGGCCGACGCGCTCGATGAAACCGCGCTCCAGCGCGGTGTGCACGTCCTCGTCGGCGAGCACCGGGGTGAACCCGCCGGAGGCGACGTCGGACTCCAGCCGGTCCAGGCCCTCCAGCATCGCCGCCAGCTCGTCGTCGGTGAGCAGCTCGGCACGGTGCAGCACGCGCGCGTGGGCGCGCGACCCGGCGATGTCGTGGCGGGCCAGGCGCCAGTCGAAGTGGGTGCTCAGGGAGAGCCGGGCGAGCGCCTCGGAGGGCTCTCCGGCGAAGCGGCCGCCCCACAGGCGGGTGACCTCGGTGTCGCTCTCGTTGGCCACGGTCGGGGTCCTTTGCGTTCTTCGTTCGGTCGGCGGGGTCCCGAGCAGCGGGTGCTCGGGACCCGCATGGAGGACGGTGGCGCTGCGGCGCCGGACCGCCGGGCTGCCCCGGCGGCCCGGTCGGCTTCAGCCGCGCTGGCGGTCGCGCAGGTTGGCGATCTTGGCGGGCATGCTCCACACGTCGATGAACCCGCGCGCCATCGACTGGTCGTAGGCGTCGCCGGTGTCGTAGGTGGCCAGGTCGTAGTCGTAGAGCGAGGACTCGCTGCGCCGCCCGGTGACCACGGCGCGGCCGCCGTGCAGCACCATGCGGATCTCACCGGAGACGTGCTGGTTGGCCTCGGCGATGAACCCGTCCAGGGCCTCCTTCAGCGGGGAGAACCACAGGCCGTCGTAGACCAGCTCGCCCCAGCGCTGGTCGACGCCGCGCTTGAACCGGGCCAGGTCGCGCTCGACGGTGACGCTCTCCAGCTCCTGGTGGGCGGCGATGAGCGCGATGGCGCCCGGCGCTTCGTAGACCTCGCGGCTCTTGATACCCACGAGCCGGTCCTCGACCATGTCGATGCGGCCCACGCCCTGGGCGCCGGCGCGCCGGTTCATCTCCTCGATGATCTGCAGCGGGGAGAGCTCCTTGCCGTCGATGGCGGTGGGCACCCCGGCGGTGAAGGTGACGACCAGCTCGTCGGGCTCGCGCTGGTCGGCGGGGTTGTCGGTGTAGGCGTAGACGTCCTCGATGGGCCCGTTCCAGATGTCCTCCAGGAACCCGGTCTCCACCGCGCGACCGAAGAGGTTCTGGTCGATGGAGTAGGGCGACTTCTTGGACACGTCGATGGGCAGGCCCTTCTCCTCGGCGAAGGCGATGGCCTTGTCCCGGGTCATGCCGGAGTCGCGTACCGGGGCGACGACCTTGAGCTCGGGGAACAGCGCCGCGAGGCCGGCCTCGAAGCGGACCTGGTCGTTGCCCTTGCCGGTGCAGCCGTGGGCGACCATCGTCGCGTTGTGGTAGCGGGCGGCTTCGGCCAGGTGCTTGACGATCAGCGGCCGCGACAGCGCCGACACCAGCGGGTAGCGGTCCATGTAGAGGGCGTTGGCCTGGAGGGCGGGGATGCAGTACTCGCCCGCGAACTCCTCCTTGGCGTCGGCGACGACGGCCTCGACCGCCCCGCAGTCGACGGCCCGCTGGCGGACCACGTCGAGGTCCTCGCCGCCCTGGCCGCAGTCGATGGCCACGGCGACGACCTCGGCGTCGGTCTCCTCGGCGATCCAGCCGATGGCCACAGAGGTGTCCAGGCCCCCCGAGTATGCGAGTACGACCCGCTCGGTCATGTCCTTCTCCTTGCTCGTTCGATGTAGGTTCGCTGCGTTCGGCGCCGCGGTCGCCCCCGGTCGGCCGGTGCCCTCAGGGGCGCCGGTCGGCCAGCCGCAGCAGCGCGGATGCCAGTTCCTCGCCGCCCTCGGGGTCACGGGAGATCACCAGGATGGTGTCGTCGCCGGCGATGGTTCCGAGGATCGCGTGGAAGTCGGTGTGGTCGATGGCCGAGGCCAGGTACTGGGCGGCGCCCGGCGGTGTGCGGACGACGACCATGTTGGCCGACGCCTCGGCCGAGACCAGGAGGTCCTCGGCCAGGCGGGTCAGGCGGGCGTTGGAGGCGTCCTCCAGGCCGAGGGTGTCGGGGCGGGCACGCTGCAGCCGCTCGCCGCCTTCCCCGGGCAGCACGTAGATCAGTTCTCCGTCGACGGTGCGCAGCTTGACCGCTCCGAGCTCGTCCAGATCGCGCGAGAGCGTGGCCTGGGTGACCTGCACGCCGCTCTCGGCCAGCAGCCGCGCCAGGTCCGCCTGGGAGCGGACCTCGTTGCGGGTGAGGACCTCGCTGATACGGGCGTGGCGTGCGGTCTTGGTCATGGGTGCGGAGCCGGCGCCGTCGACGGTCATCGTCGGTCGCCCCCTCTGCCCGCCTCCGGCTCGGCGCTGCCGGTGAGCAGGAAGCGAAGCAGCGCCTTCTGCGCGTGGCGGCGGTTCTCCGCCTGGTCCCACACGGCGCTGTTGGGCCCGTCGATGACCGAGGCGGCGATCTCTTCCCCGCGGTGGGCGGGCAGGCAGTGCAGCACGACGGCGTCGTCGGCGGCAGCGGCCAGGGCGCGCTCGTCGACGGAGAAGTCGCGGAACGGAGCGGCGCGCTGCTCGGCCTCGCCTTCCTGGCCCATGGAGGTCCACACGTCGGTGGCGAGCACGTCGGCTCCGCTCGCCGCCGCGACCGCGTCGTCGGTGACGGTGATCGAGGCGCCGGTGCCGTCGGCGATGGCGGTGGCGCGTGAGAGGACGTCGGCGTCGGGCCGGTAGCCCTCCGGTGCGGCGATGCGTAGGTGCATACCGGCCAGGGCGCAGCCCAGCAGGTAGGAATGGGCCATGTTGTTGGCCCCGTCGCCGAAGTAGGCGAGTGTGAGCCCGGCCAGGCGGCCCTTGCGCTCACGCACGGTCTGCAGGTCGGCGAGGACCTGGCAGGGGTGGTAGGTGTCGGTGAGGGCGTTGACGACAGGGACGCCGCCGGCGGTGGCCATGGCTTCCAGCCGCGCCTGGCCGAAGGTGCGCCATACGACGGCGGCGACTTGGCGCTCCAGCACGCGGGCGGTGTCCTCGACGGGTTCGCCGCGCCCGAGCTGGCTGCCTTGGGAGTCGATGACCAGCGGGTGGCCGCCCAGTTCGGACACGCCCACGGCGAAGGAGACCCGGGTACGCGTGGAGGGCTTGTCGAACAGCAGCGCGACGCTGCGCGGGCCTTCCAGCGGCCGGTACGCGTAGGGGTCCTTCTTCATGGCGTCGGCGAGGTCGAGGACGGCGGCCTGTTCGGCGGAGGTGAGGTCGTCGTCGCGCAGGAAGTGCCGAACGTGGCCGGTGGCGGGGGTGTTCATCGTGCCTCCTCGAGGATGGCGGGCAGGGCCGCGGTGAACTCCAGGATCTCCTCCCGCGAGATCGTCAGCGGGGGCGCGATCCGCACCACGTCGGGGGTGAGCGCGTTGACCAGGAAGCCGTGCGCGGCCGCGGCGGACTGCACGGCGGCGGACGCCGGCGTGCTCAGCCGCAGGCCGCGCCACAGGCCCGCGCCGCGGACGCCGTCGAGCAGCGGATGGTCGATGGACGCGATCGCGTGCTCCAGCAGGGTGCCCAGTTCGGCCGCCGAGGCCAGCAGGTCCTCGTTCTCGATGGTGTCGAGCACGGCCAGAGCCGCGGCACAGGCGACGGGGTTGCCGCCGAAGGTGGAGCCGTGGTCGCCCTTGGAGAAGGCGGTGGCGTAGCGGCCGAAGCCCACGCAGGCGCCGATCGGCAAGCCGCCGCCCAGCCCTTTGGCGAGGGTGAGGACGTCGGGGGTGACGCCGTGGGCCTGGTGGCCGAACCAGTGGCCGGTGCGGCCGATGCCGCTTTGGATCTCGTCGAGGACGAAGGCGGCGCCTGTGGCGTCGCAGACGCGGCGGACCTCGGCGAGGTAGCCCTCGGGTGCGGGCACCACCCCGGCCTCGCCCTGGACCGGCTCGACGAAGACGGCGGCGCAGGTCTCGTCGACGGCCTTGCGCAGCGCGTCGGCGTCGCCGTGGGGTACGAAGACCACGTCGGTGCCGTAGGGGCCGAAGGGGTCGCGGATGGCGGCCTTCCCGGTGACCGACAGCGCTCCGAGGGTGCGGCCGTGGAAGCCGTTCTCGGTGGCCACGATGCGGGTGCGGCCCGCGTCGGCGGCGCGCTTGGCGAGTTTGAGCGCGGCCTCGTTGGCCTCGGTGCCGGAGTTGGCGAAGAACACCCGTACGTCCTCGTCGCGGGTGCCGCCCAGAAGGGCGACGAGCCGCTCGGCCAGCTCGACCTCGCGCTCGTGCAGGAACAGGTTGCTGGTGTGGGCGACCGCGGCGGTCTGATCGGCCACGGCCGACACCAGTGCGGGGTGTCCGTGGCCGAGCGCGGAGACGGCGATGCCGGCGATGAGGTCGAGGTAGGACTTGCCGTCGGCGTCGTAGACGCGGCAGCCCTCGCCGCGGGCGACGGCCACCGGCGGGGTGCCGTAGTTGGGCATCAGCGCCGCGTCGAAGCGGGCCTGGAGGTCGGTGGTGGCACTCATTCGTCACTCGCCTTCGAAGATGTCCACGGGTTCGGTGGGCTCCTCGGCCTCGGCGACGACCATCGTGCCGATGCCTTCGTTGGTGAAGATCTCCAGCAGCATGGAATGGGGGGTGCGCCCGTCGAGGACGTGGGCCTGGGGCACGCCGCCGCACACGGCCTGCAGGCACGCCTCCATCTTGGGCACCATGCCCGAGGACAGCTCCGGCAGCATCGCCTCCAGCTCGCCGGCGGTGAGCCTGCTGATCAGCTCCTCGCAGGCGGGGTAATCGGCGTAGAGGCCCTCGACATCGGTGAGGACGACGAGCTTGCTCGCGTCGATGGAAACGGCGAGCGCGGCGGCGGCGGTGTCGGCGTTGACGTTGAAGACGCCCTCGTCGGAGCGGGCGACGCTGGAGACGACGGGGATGCGCCCGTCGTCGAGCAGGGTGCGCACCACGCCGGGCTGGACGTCGACGACCTCGCCGACCCGGCCGAGGTCGACGGGGGCGCCGTCGACCCAGGCGGATTTGCGCTCGGCGGTGAACAGGTGGGCGTCCTCGCCGGAGATGCCGACGGCGAAGGGGCCGTGGGCGTTGATCAGTCCGACGATGTCGCGGTTGACCTGCCCGACCAGCACCATGCGGACGACGTCCATCGTCTCGGGGGTGGTCACGCGCAAGCCTGCGGCGAAGGTACTGCTCACGCCCAGGCGGTCGAGGTGGGCGTTGATCTGGGGCCCGCCGCCGTGCACGACGACGGGGCGCAGGCCGGCGTAGCGCAGGAAGACGATGTTCTCGACGAAGCGCTCCCGCAGCGCGGGGTCGGTCATGGCGTTTCCGCCGTACTTGACCACGACGGTCTTACCGTGGAACCGGCTCAGCCAGGGCAGGGCCTCGATCAGCGTGTTGGCTTTGTCCAGTGCCTGTTTGCGAGAGTTCATCGGATTCGCGGTGCGGCCGCCGCAGCCGGCGGGGCCGGTGCGCACCGTCGTCCCTCCCTTTCCAACGTCGTCGCCGTGCCGGTCGTCAGGAGCTGTAGGCGGCGTTCTCGTGCACGTAGCCGGTGGTCAGGTCGGCGGTCCACACGGTCGCGGCCTCGCTTCCGGCCGAGAGGTCGACGGTGACGGTGACGTCGCGGCCGCTGAGGTCGACCTTGGAGCGGTCGTCGCCGATGGCGCCGCC
This sequence comes from Streptomonospora alba, assembly GCF_000826685.1. Taxonomy (GTDB): domain Bacteria; phylum Actinomycetota; class Actinomycetes; order Streptosporangiales; family Streptosporangiaceae; genus Streptomonospora; species Streptomonospora alba. Next base: position 122,191 of record NZ_JROO01000038.1, on the reverse strand, counting down.
GCGGCAGACCCACACGCCGTTGATCGCGACGTTCACCGCGTCGGGATCGAAGGCCGCGCGCGTGGTGCCTACCGCCGACAGGGCGCGGCCCCAGTTGGGATCCTCGCCGAAGATGGCGCACTTGAACAGGTCGCTGCGGGCCACGGCGCGAGCGGCTTCGAGGGCGTCCTCCTCGCCGGCGGCGCCCACGACCTCGACGGCGATGAACTTGGTGGCGCCTTCGGCGTCGGCGACGAGCTGGCGGGCGAGGTCTTCGCAGACCTCGGTGAGCAGCGCGCCGAACTCCGCCTCGTCGGGTGTGGTGCCCGAGGCGCCGCTGGCCAGCAGCACGACGGTGTCGTTGGTGGAGGCGCAGCCGTCGGTGTCGACGCGGTCGAAGGTGCGGCGGGTCGCGGCACGCAGCAGGCCGTCGCACTGAGCCGCGGTGAGGTCCGCGTCGGTGGTGATGACGCAGAGCATGGTGGCCAGTTCGGGGGCGAGCATGCCGGCGCCCTTGGCCATGCCGCCGATCGTGTAGCCGGTGCCGCGCTTGAACGCGATCTTGGCGACGTTGTCGGTGGTGCGGATGGCGTCTGCTGCGGCGGTGCCGCCGTCGCGCCCGGCCGAGTCGACTGCTGCTCGGGCGCCCTCAAGCAGCTCGGTCATGGGCAGCCGCTCGCCGATGATGCCGGTGGAGCAGACGAGGACTTCGCCTGCGGAGTCCTCCAGCGCGTCGGCGACGTGCTCGGCGGTGGCGTGGGCGTCTTGGAAGCCGGGCGCTCCGGTGCAGGCGTTGGCGCCGCCGGCGTTGAGCACCACGGCGCGGACCCGGCCGCCCTTGGCCACCTGCTGCGACCACAGCACCGGCGCCGCCTTGACGCGGTTGCGCGTGAAGACGGCCGCGGCGGCGCGGGAGGGCCCGTCGTTGACGACGACGGCGACGTCGCGGGCGCCGTCGGGCTTGAGGCCGGCGCTGACACCGGCGGCGCGGAACCCGTTGGGTGCGGTGACGCTCACAATGGGGCCTTTCACATGAAGAGTCGAAGCGGCGGCCCTAGGGCGCGACGCCGGTGACGGGCAGCCCGCTTTCCTCGGGCAGCCCCAGGGCGATGTTGGCGCTTTGCAGGGCGCCGCCGGCGGTGCCCTTGGTGAGGTTGTCCAGCGCGGCCACGGCGACCAGGCGGCCCGCGTCGGGGTCGACGGTGACCTGGATGAGCGCGGTGTTGGCGGCCAGCGTCATGGCGGTGCTGGGCCAGGTGCCCTCGGGCAGCAGGTGCACGAACGGCTCGTCGGCGTAGCACGCGCGGTATGCCGCGGTGATCCCCTCGGCGGTGGCGCCGTCGCGCAGCGGCGCGGTGCAGGTGGCCAGGATTCCGCGGGGCATGGGCGCGAGCACGGGAGTGAAGGACAGCGTCACCCGCGAGCCGGCGGCCTGCGAGAGGTTCTGCACGATCTCGGGGGTGTGCCGGTGGGTGCCGCCGACGCCGTACGGACTGACCGCCCCCATGACCTCGCTGCCGATCAGGTGCGGCTTGGGGGCCTTGCCGGCCCCGGAGGTGCCGGTGACGGAGACGACCACGGCGTCGGGCTGCACGAGCGCGTCGGCCATCGCGGGCATCAGCGCCAGCGTGGCCGTGGTGACGTGGCACCCGGGTACCGCGATGCGGCGGGTTCCGGCCAGAGCCTCGCGCGCGCCGGGCATCTCGGGCAGGCCGTAGGGCCAGGTCCCGGCATGGGGAGTGCCGTAATAGCGCTCCCACTCCCGGGCGTCGGTGAGGCGGAAGTCGGCACCGCAGTCGACCACGAGCGTCTCCGAGCCCAACTGCTCGGCGATGGCCGCGGACTGCCCGTGCGGCAGCGCCAGGAAGACCATGTCGTGGCCCGCCAGCGTGTCGACCGTGGTCTCGGCCAGCACCCGGTCGGCCAGCGGCACCAGGTGCGGGTGGTGCTCGCCGAGCCGGCTGCCGGCGTTGCCCCCGGCGGTCAGCGCGCCGACCTCCATCTCGGGGTGGCCCAGCAGAAGGCGCAGCAGCTCACCTCCGGCATAGCCGCTGGCACCGGCGACGGCCGCCGTGTATCCCATGGTCGCCCCCTGTGGTGCACCCTCCGTCATCTCTGAACTATCATGCACCACCCTGCAATGTTATGCAAACGAGCGAGGACGAGGTGAGGGCGGCGGAGAGCTGCGGGCGCAGGCCGGGGGCGGCGATGACCGGCCCCGCAGGCGTGGTGCCGCGCTTCGCGACGGAGCGGCGACGACAGTGGAGAGCCGGGTCCGGCGTCGACCATGCGCCCCCTCCCCCGCACCCTTCGCCTGCTACCTGCCCGCGAGACGGGCGGCGACGCCCGCTAGGCGGGAGGTACGGGAGACGCGGTCGGACTCGCGGCGGTCGGCTCCGCGGTACAGGCCGTAGACCATGTGGGTGCCGGCCCAGCGCAGCGGCTCGGGCTCCCACCCGCGTACGCGCCTGCCGACCCACGGCAGCCGGGTGAGGTCGGTGGGCTCCCCCAGCACCAGGTCGCGCAGTGTGCGCCCGGCCAGGTTGCTCGTGGTCACGCCGCTGCCCACGTACCCGCCGGCCCAGCCGAGGCCGGTGGCGGGATCGAGGTCGACGCCGGGGCACCAGTCGCGGGGCACGCCCAGCACGCCCGACCAGGCGTGGGCGATGGGAACCTCGGCGGCCACGGGGAACATCCGGGCCAGCACGCGCCAGAGCTCGGCGATGGTCTGCGGCGGGGTGGCGCCGTTGGAGTCGCGGGCCGAGCCGAAGCGGTAGGGCACGCCGCGGCCGCCGATCGCGATGCGGCCGTCGGCGGTGCGCTGGGCGTAGCAGTAGGCATGGGCCTCGTCGCCGAGGACCTCCTGGCGCTCCCAGCCGATGTGGCGCCACATCACGTCGCTGAGCGGCTCGGTGGCGACCATGGAGCTGTTCATGGGAAGCCACTGACGGCGCCGGCCCGGCAGGCTCGCGGTAAAGCCCTCGGTCGCGCGGAGGACGTGGTCGGCGCGCACCGTCCCCGCCGCCGTGACCGCGCACGGGCGCCGACTGCCGGTACGCGGGCGGATGTCGGTGACGGCGGTGTCCTCGAAGACGTCCACGCCCAGCGCCTCGACCGCCGCGGCCAGGCCGCGCACCAGCTTGGCCGGGTGAACGCGCGCGGCGTGCGGACTGTAGGCGGCCGCGACGGCGCCGTCGACCTGAAGGCGCGGCTCGCCGCACGGGTCGATCAGGTGCAGGTCCTCGGGCCAGTAGCCCCACTCGTGCAGCTCGGCCACCTCCTCCTGGAGGCGGGCCTTCTGCGCCGGGTTGGTCGCCACCAGGCGCATGCCGCCCTTGGTGATGTCGGCGTCGATCCCCTCCGCGTCGGCGACCTCGATCACCTCGTCGACCGAGGCCATCATGGCGCGCTGGAGCGCCACCACGGCGCCCTTGCCGTGGGTGTCGGCGTAGCGCCGCTTGGACCCGGCGAACTCGGCGGAGAGCCAGCCGCCGTTGCGGCCGGAGGCCCCGAACCCGGCGAACTCGCGCTCCAGCACGGCCACGCGCAGGTCGGGACGGGCCTTCTTGAGGTAGTAGGCGGTCCACAGCCCGGTGTAGCCGCCGCCGACGATGCACACGTCGTAGTCGGCGTCACCGGGCAGAGCGGGGCGCCGGTCGGGCAGCCCCACGTCGCGGAACCAGTAGGAGACCCCGCCGTTGCGGAAGCCGGCCGAACGGGGCACGGCGCGCATCTCGGCGGCTGTCGCGAACGGTTTCATGGGCTGCCCCCGGGTTCAGCTCGTCCTGTACTGACAGCCGCTCAGACTACCGGGGTTCCGCCGTGCGACCGGGGGCGGTGTGCGGATCGGGACGGCCGGGGACGTCGCCCCCGTGGGGGTGCCGCCACCGACGCGCCGGATGCGGCACGAGCGCGATCCGCGCGGCCGGGGCGAAGTGGACGGCTGTCAGGCCCCGCGCGAGCTGTCGCGCAGAAGGCGGGCGAAGTCGCCCATGCGGCGGACGGTGTCCTCGCCGAGAGGGCCGAGCACATGCTCGCGCAGCAGCACCACGTGCTGGGCGCGCGCCTTCTCGGCGAACTCGCGGCCTGCGGGGGTGAGCTCGGCGTAGACGACGCGCCGGTCCTGCGGGCAGGAGGTCCGCACGAGGTAGCCCTGGCGCTCCAAGCGGTCGGCCAGCTTGGTGAACCCGCCGCTGCTGAGACTGACCTCGCGGGCGAGCACGCTCATGGGAAGCCGGTTCTGCGGGGAGCGCTGCAGGCGGATGAGCACTTCGAACCAGGGGCCGGACATGTCGCCGCCGCTGGGGTCCACGCCGCGCAGCAGCAGCGGGGAGGTCTCGTTGAGAGCCTCTACCAGCAGGCCCCAGGCGGTGATGAGCTCGTCGTCGGTGATGGCGCTTCCGCCGTCCGCACCGGTACCGGCGTCCGCGTTCCCGCTCACCTGTCCGCCCCCGCTTTCATCGACCTCCTCGGCACTATTTACCTTACCTAAGAAATATCTTTCGCGTGAAACGACTGGGTCGCACGGCGGTGCGCAGCCGCCGGGGCGCCGCGCTGTGCGCGGCGCCCCGGGTTCGACCGGATCAGGCGCCCCCGGCTCGGCGGGACGTCACTGGTGGCGTTCGGCGACCGCGTCGAGAGCGGAGCGCAGCGTGGAGACCAGGTGGTCGATCTGCCCCCAGGTGATGATCAGCGGCGGCGAGATCAGCAGGGAGTGCGGGACCGCCCGGAGGATCACGCCGCGGGCACGGGCCTCGGCGAAGACCTCGGCGGTGGTGATGCCGCGCTCGCCCAGCGCCTCCTCGGTGAGCTGGACCGCCGCCATGACGCCGGTACCCGAGCGGACCTCGGCCACCAGCGGGTGGTCGGCCAGGGAGCGCACCGCTGCGTCGAGCTGGGCCTCAAGCTCGATCGCGACGGTGAACAGGTCCTCGCGCTCCAGGATGTCCATGTTGGCCGAGGCGGCCGCGCAGCAGGTCGGGTGGCCGGCGTAGGTGGTGCCGTGGTGGAACGGGTTGCCGGGGCGGTTCCAGAACGGCTCGGCGATCTCGCCGCTGGCGATGACACCGCCCAGGGGCTGGTAACCGCTGGTGACGCCCTTGGCGAAGACGATCATGTCCGGGCGCACGCCGTAGCGCTCGATCCCGAACCAGTTGCCCATGCGGGCGAAGGCGCAGATGACGCTGTCGACGACGAAGAGCACGCCGTAGCGGCGGCATACCTCGGAGACGCCGGTGAAGTACTCCGCGTCGACGGCCCAGACCCCGCCGGCACCGATGACGGGCTCGGCGAAGAACGCGGCGACGTTCTCCGGACCGACCCGCAGGATCTCCTCCTCCAGTGCGCGCACGGAGTCGTGGGGCACCACCGAGGCGTCCTCGACCATCGGGCCGAAGCCGGTACGGAAGCGGTCCATGCCGATCATGCCGGTACCGATGCCGTGCAGCCCGTGGTAGCCGCCCGTGCGGCTGATCAGGTGCTGCTTGCCGGGGCGATCCTTGGCGGCCCAGTAGCGGCGGGCCAGCTTGGCGGCGGTCTCGATGGACTCCCCGCCTCCGCAGGTCAGGATCACGCGCGGGTCGACCACGGGGGCGTGGGAGGCCAAGCGCTCGCTCAGTTCCAGCGCGGGACGGTTGGCGAAGTCGCCGTAGACGGCGAAGGCGTCCAGTGTCATGAGCTGCCGGTGGACCGCGTCGGCGAGCTCGCGGCGCCCGTGGCCGACGTTGCAGTACCACAGGCTGGCGGTGCCGTCGAGGAAGCGGTCGCCGTTGTCGTCCCACAGCCAGGCGCCCTCGGCCCGCTCGACGACGAACTTCGGCCCCTGGGACACCTTGTTCATATCGCTGAAGGTATGCCAGAAGCGGCTGGGTTCGAGCCGCTCCATCGATGTGCGCGCGTACGAAACCACTGTTTCGGTCATAGAGCGACCTCCGAGCCGAGCTGAGCGTGCGGACACGCAAACGCCGAAAGAAACAGCTGTTCCGCGAGTGCCCCGGGACCCCGGATCGCGGCAGGTGACTGCAGGTTAAGTTCTGAGACCGACCGGCTTCAAGAGACGAAACACAGAATAATCCCCACGTTAACCGGCGACATTCATCCTACCTTTGACCCCGCACCTATTTCAAGTCTTTGACCTGCATAAATGTGGGGAAAAATCTTCTGAGAAAGTTGCGTCGGCCCCCGCCCTTCGGATGTTTAACGAAGGCGGGGGCCGATACGCAGAGCCAGCGGCGCCGGCTGGAGCCGACTCAACCGCGCAGCACGGCTCCGGTCCGCTCGGCCGCCGCGGCGACAGCAGCCTCGCGCGCCTGGGCGATCTCCTCGGCCGCAAGCGTGCGGTCGGGGGCGCGGAAGCGCAGTGTGTAGGCCAGCGAGCGCCGGCCCTCGCCCACCTGCTCACCGGTGTAGACGTCGAACAGGCGCACGTCCTCCAAGAGCTCGCCCGCTCCCGTGCGCAGCGCCTCCTCGATCTCGGCGGCCGGAACGCCGTCCCCGACCACCAGTGCGACGTCCTGCAGCGCCACGGGATAGCCCGAGACCGCCGGCGCACTCGCCGGTCCTCCGGCCGCCTCGACCGTGTCCAGATCGACCTCCATGGCGCAGGTGCGCTCCGGCAGCCCGTAGGCCGCCACCGCCCGAGGGTGCAGCTCGCCGGCGTGGCCGACGAGCCGCTCCTCGCCTTCGACGCGCACATACAGTGCAGCGCAGCGGCCGGGATGCCACGGCGCGTACCGGGCCGCCCGCACGATCAGCTCCGCGTTGGCCGAGCGGGCGGTCTCACGGGCGGCCTCGACCGCGTCGGCCCAGGTCGTCGGGCTGCCGGACCGCTGCCAGGTGGCGGGTTCGCGGTCGCCTGCCAGCACCGCGCCCACGCGGCGCGGCTGCTCGGGCAGCGCCCGGGCCAGCGACTCCTGCTCGTCGGGCGCGGGCCCGCGGTCCACCGCGAGCATCGGCGCGCGCTCGGGCGCACCGGGCCGCGGCGAGTAGACCAGCCCGATCTCGTAAAGGGCGACATCGTGGAAGCCGCGGCCCACATTGCGCACCAGGGTCTTGAGCATCCCCGGCAGCAGCGTCGTCCGCAGCAGCGGCTCGTCCTCGCTGAGCGGGTTGGACAGCCGCAGCGCGCTGCGGCGGTGGTCCTCGGCATCGATCTGCAGGCCGTCGAGGTCGCGCTCACCCATGAACGGGTAGCTCAGCACCTCGGCGAAGCCGGTGGCGGCCAGCCGCCGGCCGACCGAGCGCCGCAGCCGCTGGCTCGGCGTCAGCCCCCGCCCCGCCGGCGCGCGCGGCGGGATGGAGGGGATGCCGTCGTAGCCCTCGATGCGGATGACCTCTTCGGCGAGGTCGTTGGGGTCGGTCAGGTCGGGCCGCCACGTCGGCGGGGTGACGCGCAGCTCGGCCTCGCCGCCCGCCTCCTGCTCGACCGTGCAACCGACCCGCTCCAACGCGGCGACGACGCGCCCTCGCCCGTAGGCGACCCCGGCGACGCGGTCGGGACGGTCGGCGGCGATCACGATCGGCCGCGGCTCGACAGCCGCCTCGTCGGCGATGTGGGTGTATCCCTCGTCGATCGTCCCCCCGCCCAACTCGGCCAGCAGGCGCACCGCGCGCGTGGCGGCGGCCGGCTGCAGCGCCGAGTCGACGCCGCGCTCGAAGCGGCGGGAGGACTCGGAGGAGAGCTGGTGACGGCGCGAGGCGCGGGCGATGTGGGTCTCGGCGAAGTGCGCGGCCTCGACCAGCACGTCGGTCGAGGAGAGGCCGATCTCGGTGGTGGCCCCGCCCATCACCCCGGCCAGGTTGATCGGGCCGGACTCGTCGGTGATGAGGATGTCGTCGGGGTCGAGGGCGCGCGTGACGTGGTCGAGGGTCTCCAGCTTCTCGCCCGAGCGCGCCAGGCGCACCTCGATGGGGCCGCTCAGCGTGGCGCGGTCCCAGGCGTGCAGCGGTTGACCCACCTCCAGCATCACGTAGTTGGTCACGTCCACCGCCAAGGAGATGGAGCGCACGCCCGCGAGCGCGAGGCGATGCTTCATCCACATCGGGGTGGGTGCCTCGGGGTCGAACCCGGTGACGCCGTGCAGCACGTAGCGCGAGCAGATCGCCGGATCGGCGACGGAGGCCGGGTATCCCTTGCCCGGGGCGCCGGCCGCCTGAACGTCGGCCGGGTCGCGGAAGGGGGTTCCGTAGGCGGTGGCCGCCTCGCGGGCCACGCCGCGGATCGACAGCGCGTAGCCGCGGTCGGGCGTCACGGCGATGTCGAGCACGTCCTCGCGCAGGCCCAGCAGCCCGTAGGCGTCGTCGCCGGGCTCGGCGCCGCCGGCGGGCAGCACGATGATGCCGGTGTGGTCCTCCCACAGGTTCAGCTCCGACGCCGAGCAGATCATGCCCTCGGAGACCTTGCCGTAGGTCTTGCGGGCGCTGATGGCGAAACCGCCGGGAAGCTCGGCTCCGGGCAGGGCGGCCACGACGAGGTCGCCCTCGCTGAAGTTGCGGGCGCCGCAGACGATGTTCTGCGGCTCGCCGCTGCCGTTGGCGGTACCGACGTCGACCCGGCAGTAGCGGATGGGCTTCTTGAAACCCGTCAGCTCCTCGACGTCCAGCACCCGCCCCACGACGATCGGGCCGGTGATGTCGGCGCCGACGCGGTCGACGGTCTCGACCTCCAGACCCAGGCCGATGAGCTTCTCGGCCAGCTCCCGGCCGGTGGTGCCTTCCGGCAGGTCGGTGTACTCGGTGAGCCAGGAAACGGGGACGCGCATCAGATCTCCATCCCGAATGCCGAGGTGAACCGCACGTCGCCCTCGACCATGTCTCGCATGTCCTCCACTCCGCGGGCGAACATCAGGGTCCGTTCCACGCCCAGGCCGAAGGCCCAGCCGCTGTAGCGGTCGGTGTCCACACCCGCCGCCGTCAGCACCCGCGGGTTGACCACGCCGCAGCCGCCGACCTCGATCCAGCCCTCCGAGGAGCAGGTGCGGCAGGGGTTGGCGGGGTCGCCCACCGAGGCGCCCCGGCACACGAAGCACTCCATGTCGACCTCGGCGGAGGGCTCGGTGAAGGGGAAGTAGGAGGGCCGGAAGCGCGTGGCCAGCCCGCTGCCGAACATGCCGTGGACGAACTCGTCGATGGCGCCCTTCAGGTGGCCCATGGTGATGCCCTCGTCCACGACCAGCCCTTCGAGCTGGTGGAAGACGGGGGTGTGGGTGGCGTCCAGTTCGTCGGTGCGGAAGGTCTTGCCGGGCGCGACGACGTAGACCGGCAGGTCGCGCTCCAGCAGCGCGCGCACCTGCACCGGCGAGGTGTGGGTGCGCAGCACCAGGCCGGACTCCCCGCCGGAGGGCGACTCCACGAAGAAGGTGTCCTGCATCGTGCGGGCGGGGTGGTCGGGCAGGAAGTTGAGCGCGTCGAAGTTGTACCACTCCGCCTCGACCTCGGGGCCTTCGACGACCTCGAAGCCCATGCCGACGAAGATGTCGGCCATGCGCTCGGCGACGGTGGTCACCGGGTGCCGCCCGCCCTGGGGCAGCCGACCGGTGGGCAGCGTGACGTCGACGGCCTCCTCGACGAGGACGCGGGCGTCGCGCTCCTCCTCCAGTTCGGCCTGGCGCTGCTTGAGCGCCTCGCCGACCTCGCGGCGGGCGCCGCCCACCCGCTTGCCGGCGTCGGCGCGGGCCGACGGCGGCAGCGCGCCGATCTCGCGGTTGGCCAGGGCCAGCGGCGAGCGGTCGCCGGCGTGGGCCAGGCGCACCTGCTTGAGCTCCTCGAGCGTGCTCGCCGCCGCGATGGCCGCGAGGGCCTCGTGGCGCATCCGGGCGACCTCGTCAGGATGCAGAGGGGTCACTTCGACCGGATCGTACTGATTGTTGGGTGCAGACATGGATGTTCGCCTCGCCGCCCGCGCCCGCGTGGGCGGGGCGGCCGTCACGGCCCAGCGCTGTGCGTGGGCTCAAGCCGACAGGGACCTGGGAAGAAACCGCCCGCCGCGGCCGCTCCCGGATGCGCTCACGCGAACTCGGGGGCGCCGGCGGGCACGGTAAATCGGAACTCGGCGCCGCCGCTGGGGGCACGCCCGACCGTGATCTCGCCGCCGTGGGCCTCGATCAGCCCTTTGACTATGAACAGTCCCAGGCCGGTGCCGCCGCGGCGCCGGGTGCGCCAGAACCGCCGGAAGACACGCGGAACGGCGTCGGGCGCGATGCCCTTGCCTTCGTCGCGTACCGACACAACGGCCCCATCCTCGTACGGCTCGATCACAATGGTGACAGTACCAGCGCCGTGCCGTACCCCGTTTTCCAGCAGGTTGGCCATGATCTGGCCGATCTTGTCGGCGTCCAGCCAGAGCTCGGGCAGCGGGCCGCGGACGTCCAGGCGGAAGCGGCCGGCGGGCTCTCCCGCGGCCACCCGGCCGGCGATGAGCGTGCGCGCCAGCTCGGGGAGGTCGACGACCTGCTTGCGGATCTCCACGCGGCCCGACTCGATGCGCGAGACGCTTAGCAGCTCGGTGATCAGCCGTGTGACGCGGTCGGCGTCGGCGTTGACCGTCTCGAGCATGAACATCTTCTGCTTGTCGGTGAGCCGGTCCCATTTGCCGAGCAGAGTCGCGGTGAAGCCCTTGACGCTGGTCAGCGGCGACCGCAGTTCGTGGGCGACGGTGGAGACCAGGTCGGCGCGGCTGCGTTCGCCGCGGGCGCGGTGTGAGGCGTCGCGCAGGGTGATGACCAGCTGGGTCAGCTCGCGGCTGGAGGCGTCGCGAACATAGCGCGCGGCCACGAGGATCTCGCGGCCGTCGGCGAGGAACAGCGCGCGCTCGGGCTGGCGTGTGCGGGTGCGCAGGCCGCCGTAGGGGTCGCTGCACTTCCACCAGTCGCGGCCGTCGGCGTCGTGCAGCGGCAGCACGTCGCGGAAGTCGTAGCCCAACGCGGCTTCGGGCGCCATGCGGGCGAGCCGCTGGGCCATGCGGTTGAACGTGACGATGCGGCCCTCGTGATCGGCGACGACGAGGCCGTCGGGGAGGTCCTCGGCCGAAAGCAGGGGTACCGTGCGTACCGGCTCCGCGGCGCTGTGCTCCCCTGGTTGGTCGCCGACCACGACCGCCTCCCCACGCCCTGATATGACTGCCCCGCCGGGGATCATTACCCGCAGTCCTCGCCGGTTACGCTCCGGGGCTCCCGCTCCGAGGGCCGTGGAGCGGTCCCGCCGCGCTGCGCCGGCGACCCGTAGATGAGGGCTTGAGCGTATCGGCAACACCGGGGATGCGGGCAACCCGCAGAACGGGGAAAACCTGGGCATAGGCCGGGAAGAGCGACCCCGGGGACGTCTCACCAGGGACCTTGGGCCCTGTGGGCGGCGCTACCCGCGTCGCGGGTCGCTACTCCCCTGCCGCATAGCTGCGGCCCGCGCCCGAGGCACCGGCTTTGCCGCGCTGCTGGCGCGCGGTGGTGTACAGGCACACGGCGGCGGCAGTGGCGAGATTGAGGCTTTCGGCGCCGCCGTAAATGGGCACGGCGACAGCGCCGTCGGTCAGGGCGACGGTCTCCTCGGGCAGGCCCCAGGCCTCGTTTCCGAAGACCCAGCCCACCGGTCCGTCGAGTTCGCCGAGGTCGGCGGCGGCGTGCAGATCGTGGTTCCCCCCGCCGTCGGCCGCGAAGACGCGTGCGCCGGCGCCGCGCAGATGGCGCACCGCCTCGGCGACGGGGACGCCGACGACGACGGGCAGGTGGAACAGGCTCCCCGCCGACGCGCGCACGCACTTGCCGTTGTAGGGGTCGACCGAGGCGTCGGTGAAGACCACCGCGTCGGCGCCGGCGGCGTCGGCGGTACGCACCACGGTGCCGGCGTTGCCGGGATCGCGCACGTGGGAGAGGACGGCCACCAGCCGAGCGGGGCCGATGCCGCTCAACTCGACGTCGACGAAGTCGCACACGGCCAGCAGCCCTTGCGGGGTGACCGTCTGCGCCAGCTCGGTCATCACCTCGAGGGTGACCCGGTGGACGGCGGCGCCGTGCGCGTCGGCCGCCTCGATCAGGTCGGCGTGGCGCTGTGCGGCCTCGGCGGTGGCGAACAGTTCGTGCACCCGCCCGGGTGCGGCGAGCGCCTCGCGTACCGCCTGCGGCCCTTCGGCCAGAAACCGGCGCTCACGCCGCCGGAAAGCGCGTTTGGCGAGCCGACGAGCCCCCTTGATGCGGGGGGACCTGGCGCTTGTGAACTCGTGGCTCGCCATCGCGTCGTGCTGTCTGTCGGGGCGCTCAGGCCGCGGACTGCTGCTGCGTGGGCAGCGCGTTCTTCGCGGTCTCGACGAGGGAGACGAAGGCCGCCTCGTCGTTGACGGCCATCTCGGCGAGCATCCGGCGGTCGACGTCGATGCCGGCGAGCTTGAGGCCCTGCATGAACCGGTTGTAGGTCAGGCCGTTGGCGCGGGCGCCGGCGTTGATGCGCTGGATCCACAGCTTGCGGAACTGCCCCTTGCGATCCCTACGGTCCCGGTAGGAGTAGGTCATCGAGTGGAGCCACTGCTCCTTGGCCTTGCGGTACAGCCGCGAACGCTGACCTTCGTAGCCCTTGGCGCTCTCGAGGATTTCCCGGCGCTTCTTCTTGGCGTTGAGAGCCCGCTTCACGCGTGCCACTGTGACTCCCTTATGGGTTGGCGTCGGCATCCGCCGCGATCCCGATCAGCTCGGGCGCGCGGCGCCCTAAGCCGGAGGGATCCGGCCGGACGGATCGGACGGAATGGAACTCAGCCTCTAGCCGAGCAGCTTCTTCATGTTCTTGGCATCGGGGCGGGCGAGCTCGACCTCGCCGCTGAGACGGCGGGTGCGCTTGCTCGACTTGTGCTCCAGCAGGTGGTTCTTGTTCGCACGGCGGCGCATGACCTTGCCCGAGCCGGTCACACGGAAGCGCTTGCTGGCTCCACTGTGGGATTTGTTCTTCGGCATAGTCGCCGTCGTCTCCTACTCAGTTCTCAATCCAGTGCCGCCGGTCCTCCCGGCGGCACGACTGGTCTGCGCACAGCACATCGGCATACTGCGGCGCACCTCCGCCTCCCCCGTGGGGCGGGCGGCGGTACACCGCGCTGCATCAACGTCCTAGGGCGCTGCGCGCCCGGCCTGATCCGCCGGCGCTCAGGTCCCCTGGCCGGCCTGCTCCTGCTGAGGCTGCTCGCGCCGCGACTTCCCGCCGCTGCCGCGAGCCTCGGCCTTGTTCTCGGAGCGACGCTTGTGCGGTCCGAGCACCATGACCATATTGCGGCCGTCCTGCTTGGGCTGCGACTCGACCGCCCCGAGGTCCGAGACGTCCTCGGCCAACCGCCCCAGCAGCCGGCGCCCCAGCTCGGGCCGGGACTGCTCGCGGCCGCGGAACATGATCGTCACCTTGACCTTGTCCCCGCCTTTGAGGAACCGCACGACGTGACCCTTCTTGGTCTCGTAGTCGTGCGGGTCGATCTTCGGGCGGAGCTTGATCTCCTTGATGATCGTGTTCGACTGGTTCTTGCGCGACTCGCGCGCCTTGACCGCGGACTCGTACTTGTACTTGCCGTAGTCCATCAGCTTCGCGACCGGCGGGCGTGCCGTGGGCGCGACCTCGACGAGGTCGAGCTGGGCCTCTTCGGCGAGACGCAGCGCGTCCTGCACAGGCACGATACCGACCTGTTCGCCGTTGGGACCGACGAGTCGAACCTCGGCCACCCTGATGCGGTCATTGATGCGGGGCTGCTCAGCGCTGATGGGACCCCTCCCTAGCATTGTCGAAAATCTTGTGGGGGGTCACCCGGGCCCTGAACGGAACCGAAAAGCGAAAACCCCGCCGGCGGTGTGCAAGCGGGGTGATCCACCGAGACGCGCCGCTTGCGACGAGGCGGTCATTCCGCCCCTGCGACGCGCCGCCACCGAAACCGGTGGCGCCGAACAGCGCACCGTGTGCGCCGCCGACCGGAACCCGGACGGGGATTACCCCGGCGGGTGGGAGGATCCGCCTCCGCTTACGCGTGTCCGATGCGTGATGCACCGGATCAGGTCAGGCCACCATACTACCAGCAGTCGGTCTGCGTTCCGCCATCAAGCGCCGGGTGACACCTGCAGTCTGAATAATCCAACATCGGGGCGTGGGGGGCTATTCCCTCCCGTCACCCCCCACCACCCAAACGGAGACGCTCCGCGCCACACCACACCCCGTCCGTCACCCCCCACCACCCAAACGGAGACGCTCCGCGCCACACCACACCCCATCCGCCCAGGGGGAGGGCCGCGCCGCGCGTCACGCGGCGCGGCGGTCCAGCTCAGCGAGGCCGGCGGCGCGCATCGCCTCCACCGGTGCAGGTCGGAGGCCGGTCATCAGCTCCACCTGGCGCGCCGCCTGATGCAGCAGCATCACGAAGCCGCTGACGACGGTGCGCCCGGCCGCATGGGAAGCCGCCGCCAACGCGGTCGGCCACGGGGTGTAAACCGCGTCGAACACGGCCGCACCGCAGTCGGCGACCGCGTCGGCGTAGGCGTCCGCGGCGCCGCCGGGCAGTGTCGAGATCACCACGTCGGCGTCGAGGAAGCCGCCGATCCGAGCCAGCGGCGCGGTCGTGACACGCATCCCCATGCGCTCGGCCGCGGCCACCACCCCCGCTGCGCGCGCGGGCTCGCGTGCCAGGACGGCGATCCCGCCGTCCTGGACGGCACCCAGCCCGCGCAGCGCGGCCACAGCGGAGGCCGCTGTGGCACCGCCGCCCAGCACCGTCGCCGAGGAGACGCGCTGCACCCCGGCCTCACGCAGTGCGGCGGCGATGCCGTGGACGTCGGTGTTGAACGCCCGGCGCCGCCCGCCGCCGAAGACGAGGGTGTTGGCGCCGCCGACCTCGCGGGCGACGGGCTCGGCCTCGTCCGCGAGCCGCAGCGCCTCGCGCTTGAGCGGCATGGTCAGGCTCAGCCCCGCCCAGCCGTCGTCGCAGCCCTTGACGAAGCCGGCCAGTCCTTCTTCGGCGCACTCGAAGCGCCCGTAGGACCACTCCCCCGCCAGTCCGAGCGCGGAGTAGGCGGCGGTGTGCAGCACCGGGGACAGCGAGTGGCCCACTGGCGACCCCAGCACCGCCGCCCGCATCACGCGTCCCCCCGGTTCCGCTCGAACTCCTGTTTGAGCTGCACGAACTCGTCGTAGGTCTCGGCGAACTTCGTGACCCCGTTCTCCGGGTCCGTGGCCACGAAGAACCGCCAGTCGCCCTCGGCCGGATCCAGCGAGGCCTCGATGGCGTCGCGGCCGGGGCTGACGATGGGCCCGGCGGGCAGGCCCTTGCGGCCGTAGGTGGCGTACTCGCTGCCGCTTTCCTTGCACCTTTCGACCTGGGCGCTGGTCAGAGCGATCCCGTACTCGTCGAGCACGTAGAAGCAGGTGCTGTCCATTCCCAACTCCATGCCCGCTTGCAGCCGGTTGTAGACGACGCGGGCGACCTTGGGCATGTCCTCGGCCGACCCGGACTCCGCCTGGACCACGGCCGCCACCGCCATGGCCTCGTTGGGTGTCAGGTTGAGCTCCTCGGCCCGCTTCTGCAGCGACACGTCCTCGGCCACCTCGTGGTACCGGTCGACCATGCGCTTGAGCAGCGCGACCGCGCCCGCGTCGGGCGGCATGTCGTAGGTGTCCGGGAAGAGGTACCCCTCGGCGCCCTGCTCGGCGTAGTCGGGCAGCCCCAGCTTCTCGCCGTCTTCCAGGGCGGCGCGCAGGTTCTTCATGGGGATGCCGGTCTTTTCGGAGAGCAGCGTGAGCATCTCCTCGGAGCGCAGGCCCTCCTTGAAGGTGATGTGCGCCTGAACGCGGGCGGAGGGGTCCATGAGCATGGCCACGGCTGCCTCGCCGCTCATCCGCTCGTGCATCCGGTACGTACCGGGGGCGAGGCTGCCGCCATCGGCATAGAGCGCGTTGAGGAACGCCCGAGGGCTGGCGACGACTCCCTTGTCGGCCAGCTTCTGGGCGACGGCGCTGCCGCTGGAGCCCTCGGCGACGATGACCTCGACGTTGCCGCTGCCCTGGCCGTCGTAGTCGGGCGGGAACACGTAGATGCGGCCGAGGTAGCCGCCCCCGGTCAGTAGGGCGACCAGCGCCAGGCAGATCAGCACGATCGGGAGCCTTCTGCGGCGCGTGCGCTTCTTCGCGGGCCGCGCTTGGCGGCCCCGTCCGCGGCCGCCGGGGTCTCCGCGCCGGCGAGAGCGTTCCTCGGCCGGTCCGCTGTCGTCGTCCTCGGTGCCGTCCTCGTTGTGGAAGGCGTACCCGGGGGCGTCGCTCTCCGGCTCCGCGGCGGGGGCGCGCCGGTTCCGCCGCCGACCACGCCCCGTGTCGGCCGGGGCCGGGCGGGAGCGGCGCCGGGGGGCGCCCTCGGGTTCCGCCTGCTCCCACGGCTCCGCGGCAGGCGGGCCGTAGCGCTCCCCCGTGTCCTCGACGTCGTCGGAGCGGTCGTGCTCTTGGCGCCGCGAGCGCCGACGCCGCGGCGCGGGCTCCTGCTCGTCTTCGGGCGTGCGGGGCGGCACCGCGCCGAACGCGCCGGTGTCGGCGGCGTCTCCACGACGGCGCCTGCGGCCCCCGCGGGGCTCCTCCCCGCTGTGCGGCTCGGTCTCGGGGACGTCCGCCGCCGCGAAGCCGCCCGACTCGGGTCCGCGGCGCCTGTCGTCGGCCCCGCCGAGCGCGGGGCCCTGTTCGGGGACGGTGGGAAACGCGCCGGTATCGCCGGAGCGCCTGCGCCTGCCGCCGCGCGGCTCGTCCCCGGTGTCCTCACCGCGCGAGCGCTTGCGCCGCACCGGTACGGCGTCGAAGTCCAGCGCTCGCGGCTGCACGGGCCGGAAGTCGTCGTCCCCGTCGGCGGGATCGCTCCGGCTCCAGGCCAGATGGTCCTCGGCGTCCTCCTCGGAGCGGGCCCTACGGCGGTGGGCGCGCTGACCGGAGGACTCGGAGGACGCCTGGGGCTGCGGCCCGGTGGCCGGACCGGGCTCGGCTGCGTCCGAGCCGCGGTGCCGGCGCCCGCGGGGCCGGGCGGCCGGGCCGCCGTCCCAGGGGGGAGGCCCCTGCTCGCCGCCGGAGTCGTAGGAGCCCGGGGCCTCGGCTCGGCGCCAGGGGTCGGTCAGCGGGTCGCCGCTCCGTCCGTCCTGCGCCGCGCGCCACGGATCCGTTCTCGGGTCGGCGTAGGGGTCGGTGTAGTGGTTCGCGCCGGAGGAGCGGCGGGGGCGGGCGCCGCCACCGTCGTCGAGGGGGTCGGGGTCGGAAGCGCGGCGCCGCCCACGCCGCCCGTTGTCCCCGCCGTCGTAGGGATTGCGGTCGCTCATGCGCCGCTCCCGACGGTCTCGCCGGGCGGGCGACCGCTCTGGCGCTCGGCGTCCAGGGCGCTCTGCAGGAGCACGACGGCAGCGGCCTGGTCGACGACCGAGCGCCGTGCCTTGCCGCCGCGGGCGCCGCGCCGACCGTAGGAGGCACCGGAGCGCAGCTGCTCCTCAGCGGTGATCGTGGTCATCCGTTCGTCGACCAGACGCACCGGCACGGGCGCCAGCCTGCGCGCCAGCGTCTCGGCGAAGGACCGCGCCCGGCGCGCCGCGGGCCCCGCCTCGCCCGAGAGCGAAGCGGGGTAGCCGACGACGATCTCGCGGGCCTCGTGTTCGAGTACGAGTTCGGCGATCCGGTCGAGATCGCCGTCACCGCGGCGGACGGTCTCCACGGGCGTGGCGAGCATGCCGCTGGGATCGCTCAGCGCGATCCCGATCCTGGTGCTACCGGGATCCACCGCGATTCGAACGCCGCGCCTCAAGAATCGGACTCCCCCGTACGGAGGCAAGGCAGTACGCGCGACAGCACGCCGGGGGGTTCGCTGGTCAACTCGAGGTGTCCTTTCTGCCCGTGGGGGCGGGTCAGGAGGTCTGGGCGACGCGCTGCTCGACGGCGCTCAGTGCGCTGTCGACGGCCGAGGCGTCGGTCCCGCCCCCCTGAGCCAAGTCGGGCTTGCCGCCGCCTCCGCCGCCGAGGGCGCGGGCCGCCAGGCCGACCAGGTCTCCGGCCTTGAGTCCGCCGGCCTGGCCCTGCTTGTTGACCGCCACGACGACGACGGGGCGGTCCTCGGGCACCGCTGCGACGGCGACCACGACGGGGTCGTCGTCGCCCAGGCGCTGGCGCACGTCGGCGGCCAGCCGACGCAGGTCGTCGGCGGTGGTGCCGTCAGGTGCCCGGTGGGTGGCCAGCAGCGCCGACCCGTGCCGGCGGGCGTTCTGAGCCACCTCCCCGGCGGCTTGCAGCACCTGGGCGGCGCGCATCCTCTCGATCTCCTTCTCGGCGCCGCGAAGCCGCGACACGAGGGAGTCGATGCGCTCGGGAAGCTCCTCGCGCGGGGTCTTGAGCTGTTCGGAGAGCTGGCCGACCAGCAGTGACTCGCGCGAGAGCCGCCGGAAGGCGTCGATGCCCACGGCAGCCTCGACGCGGCGCACGCCCGAGCCGACCGAGGACTCCCCCAGCAGCTTGACGACGCCGAGCTGGCCGGTGGCGGCGACATGGGTGCCGCCGCACAGCTCGCGCGAGTAGTCGCTCATCTCGACGACGCGGACCCGGTCCCCGTACTTCTCGCCGAACATCGCCAACGCGCCCATCGACAGCGCCTCGTCCATGGACGTGGTGAAGTCGCGCACCTGGATGTCGCCGGAGAGGACGGTGTTGACCTCGTCCTCGATCTCGGAGAGTTCCGAGGTGGCCAGGGGGTTGCTCGCGGTGAAGTCGAAGCGCAGCCGACCGGGCTGGTTCTCCGAGCCGGCCTGTCCGGTGGAGGGGCCCAGCGCGTTGCGCAGCGCGGAGTGGATGAGGTGGGTGGCCGAGTGCGAGCGGGAGACCGAGGCGCGGCGGTCGGAGTCGATGACGGCTTCGATCCGGTCGTCCAGGGCGATGGTGCCCTCGCGCACGGTGCCGCGGTGCACGAACAGGCCGGGGACCGGCTTCTGCACGTCCTCGACGTCGACGGTGCCGCGGCCGGGGGCGGAGACGGTGCCCTTGTCGGCGAGCTGGCCACCGCTTTCGGCGTAGAAGGGGGTGCGGTCCAGCACCAGTTCGACCTGGTCGCCCGCTGAGGCGGCGCCGACCGACTCCCCTCCGACGACCAGGCCCAGCACGCGCGACTCGGTCCCGTGGTCGGTGTAGCCGAGGAAGTCGGTGGAGCCGGCGCTCTCCAGCAGCCGGCCGTAGACGCTGACGTCGGCGTTGCCGAGCTTCTTGGCCTTGGCGTCGCGCTTGGCGGTCTCGCGCTGCTCGGCCATGAGCGTGCGGAAGGTGTCCTCGTCGACGCCTAGGCCCTGCTCGGCGGCCATCTCCAGCGTGAGGTCGATGGGGAAGCCGTAGGTGTCGTGCAGCTGGAACGCGTCGGCGCCGGAGATCCGGTCGGCCCCGGTGCTGCGGGTGCGCTCGGCGGCGCGGCCGAACAGCGCGGTGCCCGAGCGCAGGGTGTCGGAGAAGTTCTTCTCCTCGGTCTCGATGACCTCGTGGATGCGGTCGGCGTCGTGGCGCAGTTCGGGGTAGATGCCCTGCATGGCCCCGATGGTGGTCTCGGTGAGCCCGTGCAGGTAGGAGGCGTCGGTCCCGGAAAGCAACCGCAGATTGCGGATGGACCGGCGCAGGACGCGGCGCAGCACGTAGCCGGCCTTCTCGTTGCCGGGCCGGACGCCGTCGGAGACGAGCATGGTCGCGCTGCGCACGTGGTCGGCGACCACCCGCAGCATGACGTCGGAGCGCTCGTCGTCGCCGTAGGCCACGCCGGTGCGCTCGGAGGCGTCGCGCAGGATGCGCCCGAGGGTGTCGGTCTCGTAGATGTTGTCGACGCCTTGCAGCAGGGTCGCCAGGCGCTCCAGGCCCATGCCGGTGTCGATGTTCTTGCGGGGCAGGTCGCCGAGGATCGGGAAGTCCTTCTTGGCGCCGCCTTCGCCCCGCTCGTACTGCATGAAGACGAGGTTCCACACCTCGACGTAGCGGTCCTCGTCGGCGGCCGGGCCGCCCTCGGCGCCGTACTCGGGGCCGCGGTCGTAGAAGATCTCGGAGCAGGGGCCGCAGGGGCCGGGGACCCCCATGGACCAGTAGTTCTCCTCGACGCCGAAGCGCTGGATGCGCTCGGCGGGGACCCCGACCTTCTCGCGCCAGATGGTCTCGGCCTCGTCGTCGTCGAGGTAGACGGTCACCCACAGCCGCTCGGGGTCGACGCCGTAGCCGCCCTGGGCGACCGGGGAGGTCAGCAGCTCCCACGCCAGCGGGATGGCCCTCTCCTTGAAGTAGTCGCCGAAGGAGAAGTTGCCGAGCATCTGGAAGAACGTCGCGTGCCGCGAGGTCTTGCCGACCTCCTCGATGTCGATGGTGCGGATGCACTTCTGCACGCTGGCGGCACGGTCGTAGGGGGCTGTGCGCTCGCCCAGGAAGTACGGTTTGAACGGCACCATGCCGGCCGCGACGAACAGCAGGGTGGGGTCGTCGGCGACCAGGCTGGCCGACGGCGCCACGGTGTGTCCGTTCTTCTCGAAGAATGAGAGGAAGCGGCTGGCGATCTCTGCCGTCTCCATCAGCGGCCGTCCTTCATGTCGGGGGCGTCGATAGCGCCGCGGGGTCGGGTGACTCGGCCCGGAGTGTGGACGGGCAGGGCGGGGCGCTCGCCGCCGCCGTCGTAGCGGCCCTGCAGTTCGGCCTCGCGCTGCCGCATCGCGTCGTGGATGTCCTCGTTGAACTCGCGGAGGACGGCGCGGTAATCGGCGACCTGGTCCTCGACGCGGCCGGCGATTCCCGCCGGGCTCCACGCACGGGCCGTGCGGTTGAGCTTGTGAACAACATACCCGCCGAGCGCGGCACCTGCGACAAGATAAGCCAGTCGGCGGATCATCGGCGCTCCTTCCTGCGGCGGTTGCGCACCAGGGCCAGAGCACGGCGCTGGCCGAGCACCTTGCGCACGCCGTAGGAGAACGACGCCGCCTTGACCAGCGGACCCGCCACCGCCGAACGCGTCAGCGCGGTGACGGTCGAGACGTCCTCGGTCGCTGTCGCGACGTTGGCGGTGATCTCCTCGACCCGGTCGAGGGAGGCTCCGGTGCGCTCGACCGTGGTCGCGACGTCGTCGAGCATGGGCCGGGTGCGCTCGCCGAACTCCGCGACGACCTTCGTGGTCTCCGACAGCAGCCTGGTGAGCTTGACGAGGGCCACGCACATGAACGCGACCAGCACCGTCCAGACCACCGCCGCGATGAGCGCTGCTACGTCTCCTGCGGTCAGCATGCGGGCTCCGTTGGCGAATCGAGGTGGCGGCATCTCCATCGGCGGCATTCAGGGGGCTCGCCCGATCCGTCCACGGTGGAAGAGGCCTCATCGGCACCACCGGTCGGGACGGGGCCGACGGAATGCGGAGATCCGAATACGGCCGACCCTACCGTGTCCGGAAACGATACGCCCGTGTGAGGCCGGTGTGTGGCGCCCGGCACTTCGCGGCCGGTGTCCGCCGATCCGACGTCGACGAAAATCCTGAGATGTCGCAGAATCATGGCATCGAATTTTCGCCATGCGATCTGCTGGCGCAGTTGGCACAACCCCCCGTGCAGACAGGATGCCCATGAGCCGCCCCGCCGAGCGCGAGATCTCTGTTCTGGTACCGCCGCACCTCGCCCCGCTGGCCCCCGGAGACCCGGGGTCGGTCGGGCCCTATGTGCTCATCGGCCGCCTCGGCGCCGGCGGGACCGGCACCGTCTTCGCCGCGGTCGATCCGGCCGACGCGAGCGCAGAGCTCGTCGTGGTCAAGGTGGTGCACCCGTGGCCGGTCGAGGAGCCGGAGAACCGCGAGCGCCTGCGGGCCCGGCTCGAAGCGCTGGCCGGAGTGGACGGGCGCTGCTACGTGCCGCCGACGGCCTTCGACGCCGCGGCCGAGCACCCGTGGCTGGCCATGCCCTACGTCGCGGGCCTGCCGCTGGACGGCTTCGTGCGCGAGCACGGGCCGCTGGGGCGGGGCCGGCTCATCGCGCTCGTGGCGACGCTGGGCGAAGCCCTGTCGGCCCTGCACAGCCACGATGTGCCGCACGGAGACCTCACGCCCGACAACGTGCTGCTGAGCAGCCGCGGCCCGCGTCTGCTGGACTGCGCCCTGCCGGGCGACGGAGAGCTGCTGCGCCGCACCGCGACACCGTGGACGGCACCGGAGCGGCTGGAGGGCGGCGAGCCCTCGGCTGCGGCCGACGTCTTCTCGTGGGCGGCGATCGCGGTGTTCGCCGCCAGCGGCCGGCCGCCGATCGACGACGAGGGCGCTCCGGCCTCGGTGACCCCGTGGCTGCAGGGAGTGCCGGGCGAGATGCGCCCGATCGTGCGCCGCGCGCTCTCCGAGGACCCCCGCGACCGGCCCACGGTGCGCGAGGTGCTGGGCGCCACGATCGCGGCCTGGGAGGCCATCAGCGGCTCGGACGCCCCGCAGGTGCAGGGCACCGCCGTCACACAGGTGCTCTCGCGCGAGTGGCGGGGCATCGTGGAGCCGGACCGGTTGCCGCGGCTCGTGCGGCTGGGCACGAACCGGCGCCGCGGAGCCGGGCGGGCCGTGCTGGTCGCCGGCGGGTCGGTGGTGGCGCTTGCGCTGATCGGCGGCGGAGGCTACGCCGCCTATGCGGCGCTGAACGGGGGCGGCACCGAGCAGGCGGCTCCCCCGCCCGCGCCGTCGCCCTCGGCCTCGTCCGATGCCCGGCAGGGGCCGCCGATCGTGCGGTTCGACCCGGCCGATCAGGAGAACCCGGCCGAGGGGCCGTGGGTGTACACACGGGTGGAGCGCCGCCCGTCGGCGCCGGAGACCCCCGCGGCCACCCTCGCGCCCGACGCCTGGAGCGAGCAGTGGCAGCCGGTGGGAGAGGACGCCGTCCAGGAGGCGGTCATCACCGAGGACACCGAGGTGCTCTGCGCCCGGTTCTGCGTACCGGGCCCGGGCTACGTCGAGGACGACCGCGGCACGTTCCCGATGAACGGCCGGGAGTTCATCGACTACCTCGCGTGGGGGCAGCCGGTGATCGCGGAGGTGGAGTTCGCGGAGGAGGGCGGCGACGGGCCGCGTGAGATCTCCCGCATCGTCGAGGTCTATCCGACGCCGCCGGACTAGTCAGCCGCCTCGGCACGGTCGCTCGAAGGCCCCCGGGAACCGCCCAGGCCATCACCCCGGAAGGCTGCGGCCCCGGGGGGCGGCCGTGGCGCGGAAGGACCTCCCACCCCCTGGGGCGAGCGTGGCACGGAGAGGCTTCCCACTCCTCGGGTGGCGGTCGGCGATGTGCTCTCAGCGGTCGGCG
This sequence comes from Streptomonospora alba, assembly GCF_000826685.1. GTDB lineage: Bacteria > Actinomycetota > Actinomycetes > Streptosporangiales > Streptosporangiaceae > Streptomonospora > Streptomonospora alba. The sequence goes on along the minus strand of NZ_JROO01000038.1, from coordinate 98,936 downwards.
GGCGGCGCGTCCTGGCTTCCGCCGGACTCTCCGCGCAGCACGCCCTTGATGCGCTGCAGGACCTCGCCGAAGCGGCGCTCGGTGCCGTGGGTGGTGGGGACGTAGTACTCGCGGCCCACCAGGGCGTCCGGAGCGTACTGCTGGGCGACCACCCCGCCGGGGTGGTCGTGGGCGTAGGCGTAGCCCGAGCCGTGCCCGAGCTCGCGGGCGCCCTTGTAGTGGGCGTCACGCAGGTGGGAGGGCACCGGTCCGGCGCGGCCCTGGCGCACGTCGGACATCGCGGCGTCGATGGCCGAGATCACGGCATTGGACTTGGGCGCCAGGGCGATGTGCACGACGGCCTGAGCGAGGTTGATGCGCGCCTCGGGCAGGCCGATGAACTCCACCGCCTGGGCCGCGGCGACCGCGGCCTGCAGCGCGGTGGGGTCGGCCATGCCCACGTCCTCACTGGCGTGTACGACGATGCGGCGGGCGATGAAGCGGGGGTCCTCCCCCGCTTCGATCATCCGGGCCAGGTAGTGCAGCGCGGCGTCGGGGTCGCTGCCGCGCATGCTCTTGACGAAGGCGCTGATGACGTCGTAGTGCTGATCGCCGGTGCGGTCGTAGCTCACCGCCTGGCGGTCCACGGCGCGCTCGACGTCGGCGACGGTGATCTCGGTGCGCTCGCCGGCCACCAGGGCGGCGGCCTCCAGGTAGGTCAGAGAGCGGCGGGCGTCGCCGCCGGCGAGGCGGATCAGCTGCTCGGCGGCGTCCTCGGCGAGGGTGTGGCGGCCGCCGAGGCCGCGTTCGTCGCGCAGTCCGGCGTCGACGACGCCGCGGATGTCGTCGTCGGTGAGGCTGTCCAGCGTCAGCAGCAGTGAGCGCGACAGCAGCGGACTGATCACGGAGAAGAAGGGGTTCTCGGTGGTGGCGCCGATGAAGCTGACCCAGCGGTTCTCCACGGCGGGCAGCAGGGCGTCCTGCTGGGTCTTGCTGAAGCGGTGGACCTCGTCGACGAACAGCAGCGTGCGGGTGCCGCGCATGCCCATCTGGCGGCGGGCGTCCTCGATGACCGCGCGGACGTCCTTGACTCCGGCGCTGACCGCCGACAGCTCCACGAAGCGGCGCCGGGTGACGCGGCTGACCACGGTGGCCAGGGTGGTCTTGCCGGTGCCGGGCGGGCCCCACAGGAACAGCGACATGGGCGCGTCGTCCTCGACCAGGCGGCGCAGCGGGCTGCCCTCGCCCAGCAGGTGCTGCTGGCCCACGACCTCGTCGAGGGTGCGCGGGCGCATGCGCACGGCAAGCGGTTCCTGGCCGCGCTGGGCTTCGGCGCCGGCGTCGTCGAACAGTGTTTCGGACACGCATCCAGCCTAAGCGAGCGTGTCGGGGTGCCGCACAGAGAGCGCGGGGGCGGCGCTCAGTCGGATCCGTTCATGCGGACGATGAGTAGGGCGATGTCGTCGCCGCGTCCGGCCGGGGTGAGGCCGATGAGCGAGGAGGCGGCCGCCTCGACGTGGGTCGCCAGTCCGCGCAGGTCCTCTCCGACGGTGCGCAGTCCTTCGTCCATGGGCATCTGCGCGCTCTCCACGAGTCCGTCGGAGCACATCAGCAGCGTGTCGCCGACGCGCAGCCGGCGCGTGGTCACCGGGTACTTGCTGTCGCCGTCGACCCCTACCGGCGGCCCGGTTTCGGGCTCCCACAGGTCGTAGGAGTCGGGGGTGGCGATGACGGCGGGCGGCTGCCCGGCCCAGGCGGCCTGCATCTCGCCGCTGTCGAGGTCGACCACGAGGTAGCCGCAGGTGGCGAAGACGATCTCGCCGGTCTCGGTGAGCAGGCGGTTGGTCTCGGCCACCACCGCGCCGGGGTCGACCTGGTTGCTGGCGTATGCGCGGAAGGCCACGCGGATCTGGCCCATCGCCGCCGCGGCCTCGACCCCGTGGCCCTGGACGTCGCCCACGACGAGGCCGACGCGGCGCCCGGGCAGGCGGATGACGTCGTAGAAGTCGCCGCAGACCCGCCAGCCGGCGCGGGAGGGCAGGTAGCGCACGGCGATGCTCAGCTCGGCGAACCTGGCGATCTGGGGAGGCAGCATGCGGCGCTGGATGGCGTCGGCGAGCTGCAGCTCCTCCTGCTGGCGGCGCACCCGCTGCAGCGCCTGTCCCGCCAGCCCGGCGAGGGTGAGCATGAGCGCGCGCTCGTCGGGGGTGGCGTGGTGCGGCTCGCCCCAGGCGACCTGCCAGACGCCCAGCGTTACCCGGCGATCGCCGAAGATGGGGATGGTCGCCCAGGATTGGGCGGTGGTGCGGTGCAGGAACTCCGAGACTCCGGGGAAGCGCTCGACGATCTCGGCGCGGCTCTCGAAGAAGCGGGGCTGGCGGTCCTGGATGACCGCGCCGATGGGGTGGGCGACGTCGGAGGCGGCATCGTCGTCGAGCAGGCCCATGGGGCCCGGGGACTCCTCCGGCGGGGCGGGCGAGGAGCGCAGGCTGCCCTCCTCGACGAGCATGACGGAGGCGCCGACGCCGCCGAAGATGGGCGCGAACTCCTCGGTGAGCAGGCCGGTGACCTCTTCGACGGTGGTCGCGGAGACGAGCTTGGCGGCGAGGTCGGTGACCTGGCGGCCCTGAGCGGCCTCGATGCGGCGGCGGTCGGCCAGGCGGCGGATGAGCTGGACGTGCTCGGTGACGTCGTCGATTATCCCCACGAGCCGGGGGTGGTCGCCGCCGACGTAGCGCGCGCGGGCGTGCAGCGACCGCTCGTCGCCGAAGTGGTCGAACATGCGGAAGCGCTGCTCGTAGTCGCGGCCCTGCTGGGAGGCCTCGATGGCGTCGCGGACGCGGGCGATGTCGTCGCGGTGGACGCGGGCGAGGACGTCGTCGAGCCCGCGGGCGCCTCCTGCCAGCAGCCGGCCCAGAGGCGAGGGGCCGAACAGTTCGTGCAGCCGTCCGGTGCGCAGGTCCAGGGTCCACAGCGCGGTGTCGGCGTTCTCGGTGCGCAACTCGCTGATGACGCGGAGGGTCTCCTCCTCGCGCAGCGGTTCGCGGAACACCACGACGACGCCGGCGGGTTCGCTCTCGGCGCCGGTGCCGGGCAGGGCTTGGGCCTCGGCGACGACGCGGTGCGGTGCACCGCCGTACTCCGCGGTGACGAGGGCGCGGTGGTGCACCGGCGCGCCGCCGAGGGCGGCCCGGTGCAGCTCCCAGGCCGAGTCCGCGTCGGCGTCGGCGAGCACCTCGGGCCAGTAACGGCCGACCACGTCTTCCTGCGACCGCCCCGTGTACTCGGTGAACGCGCGGTTGGCCAGGGTGACACAGGCCGCGCCGTCGGCCACGACCATGGCCACGGGGGCCGCGCCGAAGGCGGTGCCGGCCCGGTGGCCCTGTTCGCCTCCGGACGCCGCCGAGGCACCGGCGAAGCCCTCAGTAGAGCCGGTTGCACCGTTCACGAATAGATCATCCCTATATCGTTACAGACGTCCTTTTCGCGCAATCGCGCGCTCCTCCCGGGGACATCCGATTCGGCTCAGTCTAGCCAGATCACCGCCCGTCCGTGCAGGTGGAGGATGCCTGACCCAGACCCCTGCCGGGGCTCTTTCACCCTCTTGGGTTCCGGCACACCATTCGACACACAAGAACACGAAAAGCATCCTGAATAACAGGAAAAACCCCGAAACGCGCGGCCCCACCACACGGCAATCGCGGAATCGTTACACACGCGTGACCACCACCGCATATCTGCGCAAAGTCCGCGTAGAGCCTGAGCCACACATCCGCCGCCGCTCGGAGCCGCGGGCCCGCGGAAAAAGTCCGGCCTAAAATTCAGTCATGCGTGAACCAATGATCGTCACGGGCTCCGCCCTCAGGGACGCGCTCATCCTCCGCACCTGGACTTGCCGCCTCTGCTCCTACAGCAATCCCGACAGCGAAGACATCTGCTGCCAACGCTGCGGCGCAGCGAAGAAGTAGCCGCAACCGCATGCGCCGGCGAGCGCGTTCCCGACGTCCGTCCTGCCACCGGGCTCGTCCGTGCCGGCCTCCTCGACGCGGACCCCCGCCGGTGCGGCGAACGACGTGCTCGGCGTCCACCGCACCGCGTGCCGGGCTCCGACCGCGCGGGATCAGCCCTCGTCGGCCTCGGGCACGTAGTCGATGCCCGCCTCGGTGCGCTGGTCGGGGGTGATCTCGGTGGGGGCGCCGGTGAGCGGGTCGCCTCCGGAGGCGGTCTTGGGGAACGCGATCACGTCGCGAATGGACTCCGAGGCGGTCAGGTGCGCGATGATCCGGTCCCAGCCGAAGGCGATGCCCCCGTGCGGCGGAGGCCCGTACTGGAAGGCGTCCAGCAGGAACCCGAACTTCGACTCCGCGGCCTCCTTGGTGATGCCGATGGTGTCGAAGACACGCTGCTGCATCTCACCGCGGTGGATACGGACCGATCCGCCGCCGATCTCACTGCCGTTGCAGACCATGTCGTAGGCGTAGGCCAGGGCGTTGGCCGGGTCCTGCTCGAAGGAGTCGGCCCACTCGGGCTTGGGTGCTGTGAAGGGATGGTGCGCAGGGGTCCAGCCGCCGGATCCGTCCTCTTCGAACATGGGCGCGTCCACGACCCACAGCAACGACCACTTCGTCGTGTCGATGAGGTCCAGCCGGGTGCCGATCTCCAAGCGGGCGGCGCCGAGAAGCTCCTGCGACGCCCGCCGCGGACCGGCGGCGAAGAACACGGCGTCACCGGGGCGCGCGCCGGCCGCCTCGGCGAGTCCCGCGCGTTCGGCCTCGGAGATGTTCTTGGCGACCGGCCCGCCCAGCGACCCGTCCTCTTGGACGAGTACGTAGGCGAGGCCCTTGGCGCCGCGCGACTTGGCCCAGTCCTGCCAGGAGTCCAGCTCCTTGCGGGTCTGCGAGGCTCCCCCGGGCATGACCACCGCGCCGACGTAGGGCGCTTGGAACACCCGGAACGGGGTGTCGGCGAAGAACCCGGTCAGCTCCGTCAACTCCTGGCCGAAGCGCAGGTCGGGCTTGTCGGAACCGAAGCGGGCCATCGCCTCGAAGAACGGCATGCGCGGCAGCGGCGTGGAGATCTCGTATCCCAGGACGTCCCGCCACAGGCGCGCCACGAGGTCCTCGGCCACGGCGATGACGTCGTCCTGGTCGACGAAGCTCATCTCCAGGTCGATCTGTGTGAACTCGGGCTGCCGGTCGGCCCGGAAGTCCTCGTCCCGGAAGCACCGGGCGATCTGGTAATAGCGCTCCAGCCCTCCGACCATCAGGAGTTGCTTGAACAGCTGGGGCGACTGCGGCAGCGCGTACCAGTGGCCGGGCTGCAGGCGTACCGGGACCAGGAAGTCGCGCGCGCCCTCGGGCGTGGACCGGGTGAGGTAGGGCGTCTCCACGTTGAGGAATCCGTGGTCGCGCATCACGTCGTGCACGACGTAGCCCGCCTGGGACCGCACCCGCAGCGCCGAGGCCGTCTCCGGCCGGCGCATGTCGAGGTAGCGGTAGCGCAGGCGCGTCTCCTCCGCGACGTCCTGGGAGCCGTCGAGCGGGAACGGCAGCGGGGCCGACTCGCTGAGGACCTCGATCTCGTCGGCGACGACCTCGACGCCGCCGGTGGGGATCTCGGGGTTCTCGTTGCCCTCGGGCCGAACGCGGACCGTGCCGGTCACCTTGATGCAGTATTCGGCGCGCAGGTCGTGGGCCAGATCGTCCTCTCGGACGACGACCTGGACGACACCCGAGGCTTCGCGAAGGTCGAGGAAGACGACGCCGCCGTGGTCGCGGCGGCGGGCGACCCACCCGGCCAGGACGACGGTCGCGTCAGCATGCTCGGCGCGCAGGGCGCCGGCGTCATGCGTGCGGATCAACGGAGTTCTCCTTCGGTGTCTTTCGTACCTGCTCATCTTGCCCGACCTGCGCGCGTGTGCGGTCCCGTGCCGGGGACCGCCTGCGCCCGCCGCCGTGGGCGGGTACCTCGGGCCGCGGTGGTCGGGTGGGGCAGGCGGGGCTGTGGTCGGCGCGGCCGCCGTCGTCCGGCCCTGGTGTGCGGGGCCGCTGACCCCGCGCGCCGCGTCGGGCCCTCGGTGCGGCGCGCGTCGGTTCCGGAGCGGGTCAGCGCCCCGGGATATCCGCGAGGAAGGGATTGGTCGCGCGCTCGCGGCCGACGGTGGTCTGCGGGCCGTGGCCGGGGCGGACGTCGGTGCCGTCGGGCCAGTCGCGGCAGACGCGCTCCAGGCTGCGCAGGATCTCGCCGTGGTCGCCGCCGGGGAAGTCGGTGCGGCCGATGGAGCCCGCGAAGAGCAGGTCGCCGGTGAACAGCACCGGGTCGCCGCCGTCGCCGGCCAGGCCGTAGCACACCGATCCGGGGGTGTGTCCGGGCACGTGCTCCACGGTCAGCTCCAACCCGGCCAGCTCGAGGGATTCGCCGCCGGCGAGCTCGCGCACGTCGGCGGGCTCCTCCAGAGCCGCCTCGCCCAGCAGCGCCGACAGCTGGACCGCCAGGGCGGGATCGAGCCCCTTGGCGGGGTCGCTCAGCAGCGGCCGGTCGGCGCCGTGCACGTAGACGCCGATGCCGTGTTCCCGTGCGATGTCGGCAGCCGACCAGACGTGGTCGAAGTGGCCGTGGGTGAGCAGCACCGCCGCGGGCTCCAGCCCATGCTCGTCCAGGCGGGCGGAGAGCTGCTCGCCGGCGTCCTGCCCGGGGTCGACGATCACGCACTCCGCCGCCCGATCGGCCGCAGCCACCAGGTAGCAGTTCGCAGCGAGCGGCCCGGCGGGGAAAGCGGAGATGAACACGGTGAGCGCTGACTTCCTCTCGAACTCTGTCGGACTCGGGGCGGCACTGCCGAGCGGGAGCGGATGCGGCCGCCGACCGCGCCCGCAGTCCGAGCCTACCGAGGCGCGGACGGGGCGGCGACCGGGTTGTACGGGACCGCGGCGCGCGTGCCGTTCACGTGCACATCACCATTCGATCACCGCCGTACTCACGACTCTTTGCCAAACGCCCCGACAGTGTCATATTGGTCGCGTCGTACGCGTCCGGTGCGTCCGGACGGCATGCCTCGATACGGCTTGCGCCGTTGATGTGCGACGACGCTGACAGGAGGCGGACGGTATCCGGTGAGGTGTGCGGATATCGTGCTTAGTCACGGCGGTTCACACCGGCTCCTGTTGGAGCCCGCCGCCGGACCACCCGGACCTGGCCCGCGGGCCAGGCTCATGACTATGGAGGACACGGTGACCACGGACCCCTGGGGCCGCGTTGACGACGACGGCACGGTCTACGTCCGCACGAGCGAAGGCGAGCGCGTCGTCGGATCGTGGCAGGCGGGCGCGCCCGAGGAGGCCCTCGCGTTCTTCCGCCGCAAGTACGACGCCCTGGTGACCGAGGTCGATCTGCTGGAGAAGCGGCTGCGCACCACGGACCTGTCCGCGTCGCAAGCACTGGCGAGCGTGGAGAAGCTGCGCACCGCAGTGCGCGACGCCAACGCCGTGGGCGATCTCGATGCGCTTTCCCAGCGCCTGGACGTTCTGACCGAACAGGCCGAGAAGCGCAGGGTCGAGCAGAAGCAGGCCCAGGAGCAGGCGCGCACCGAGGCCCGCGAGGTCAAGGAGCGCATCGTCGCCGAGGCCGAGCGCGTCGCCGCCGAAACCACGCACTGGAAGTCCGGCGGCGAGCGGATGCGCGAGCTGATCGACGAGTGGAAAGCGGCTCCGCGCACCGACCGGCCGACCGAGCAGGCGCTGTGGAAGCGGATGTCGGCGGCGCGCAACTCCTTCTCCAAGCGCCGCAAGGCCTACTTCGCCGGACTGGACCAGCAGCGCGAGCAGGTGCGCCAGGAGAAGGAGCGCCTCGTCGCCGAGGCCGAGTCGCTTGCCGACTCCACCGACTGGGGCGCCACCGCGGCCCGTTACCGCGACCTGATGCAGCAGTGGAAGGGCAGCGGCCGCGCCGACCGCACCAGCGAAGACAAGCTGTGGTCGCGGTTCAAGGCCGCCCAGGACCGGTTCTTCCAGGCCCGCAACGCGGTTTTCGCCGAGCGCGACGCCGAGCTTCGGGGCAACGCCGAGGCCAAGGAGCGCCTGCTGGAGGACGCTCGCACCGAATTGTCGGAGATCACCGATCCGCGTGCGGCCCGTGCCCGGCTGCGCGACTTCCAGGAGGCGTGGGAGGAGGCGGGCCCGCTGCCGCGCGATCAGCGCGACCGGCTGGAGGGCGCCTTCCGCAAGCTCGAGGACGAGGTGCGCCGGGCCGAGGACCACGAGTGGCAGCGCACCAACCCCGAGGCTCGGGCGCGGGCCGAGGCCACCGCCGACCGGCTGCGCAACTCGATCTCCCAGCTGGAGAACGACCTCGAGAACGCCAAGCAGCGCGGCAACGACCGCAAGGTCCGCGAGGCCGAGGAGGCGCTGACCGCCCGCCGGTCCTGGCTGGAGGAGGCCGAGAGGGCGCTCGACGAGATGAGCTGAGCGGACGCCGGCCCCGGGGCACGGCCCTGCGAGGCCGCCGGGAAGGGCCGGCGTCCGTAGGCGTCAGCCCTTTTTCGCGACCGTGAGCACGATCGCGGAGTCCTCCAGCGCCTCCAGGGAGTGGCTCTTCTCCGGCACGACGAGCAGGTCGTTGGCTCGGCCCTCCCAGCTGTCGCCACCGGCGTCCAGACGGACCCGGCCGCGCAGGACCAGAACGGTCGCCTCGCCGGGATTGGGGTGTTCGGAGAGGCCGTTGCCCCGGATGAGGGCGATGAGGGTCTGACGGAGGGTGTGCTCGTGGCCCCCGAAGAAGGTCTCGGAGCTGCGTCCGGCCGAGGCGGCCGCCGCCGTCTCCAGGTGTTTGCGGGCCAAGGCGTCCAGCGACAACTTGTTCATACCGGCAGTCTGACCGCTGCGCGGCGGCTCACACGCCGCGAAACGCCGCGCTATCGGCCGCGGCGGCCCGCCCGGCGCTGAGCACGGGAATCAGCTCTTCATGCGGTAGACGTCGTAGACGCCGTCGACCCCCCGCACGGCCTTGAGGACGTGGCCGAGGTGCGTGGGGTCGGCCATCTCGAAGGTGAACCTGCTCAGCGCGACCCGGTCGCGGCTGGTCTGCACGGTCGCCGAGAGGATGTTGACGTGCTGGTCGGAGAGCACACGGGTGATGTCCGACAGCAGCCGCGAGCGGTCCAGCGCCTCGACCTGCAAGGCCACCAGGAACATGGAGTCCTCGGTCGGCTGCCAGTCCACCTCGACCATGCGCTCGCGGTCCAGGGCGCGGGTGTTGACGCAGTCGCTGCGGTGTACCGAGACCCCGTTGCCGCGCGTGACGAACCCGATGATGTCGTCGCCGGGCACCGGCGTACAGCATTTGGACAACCGCACCCACACGTCGGAGTCGCCTTCGACGACCACGCCGGGGTTGCCGGCCGGCCGCGGCCGCGGCCGGGGCCGCGTGGGCAGGGAGGACTCGGCGATGTCCTCCTCGGCGCTGTCGATGCCCCCCAGGGAGTCGACGAGCTTCTGCACGACGTTCTGCGATCCGATCCGGCCCTCGCCGACTGCGGCGTACAGCGAGTCGACGTCGCCGTAGCGCAGGTCGCGTGCCAGGGCGATCAGGGCTTCGCCGCTGAACAGCCGCTTTATCGGCAGCTCCTGCTTGCGCATGACCCGCGCGATGGCGTCCTTGCCCTGCTCGATGGCCTGCTCGCGACGCTCCTTGGTGAACCACTGGCGGATCTTGCTGCGCGCGCGGGCGCTCTTGACGAACTGCAGCCAGTCGCGGCTGGGCCCGGCGTCGCTCGCCTTGGAGGTGAGGATCTCCACGGTCTCGCCGTTGTGCAGCTCGCTCTCCAAGGAGACGAGCCGACCGTTGACCCGGGCGCCCACGGTGCGGTGGCCGACCTCGGTGTGCACCGCGTAGGCGAAGTCGATGGGGGTGGCCCCTTGCGGCAGGGCGATGGCGTCGCCCTGCGGGGTGAATACGAAAACCTCCTGCACCGACAGGTCGAAGCGCAGCGACTCCAGGAACTCGCCGGGGTCCTTGGTCTCCTGCTGCCAGTCGACGAGCTGGCGCAGCCAGGCCATGTCGGCGGTGCCCTTGGACTTGCCGCTGTCCTTGGCGGCCGGCCGCTCCTCCTTGTACTTCCAGTGCGCGGCGATCCCGTACTCGGCCCGCCGGTGCATCGCGCGGGTGCGGATCTGCAGCTCCACCGGGTTGCCCGACGGTCCTATCACCGTGGTGTGCAGCGACTGGTACATGTTGAACTTGGGCATCGCGATGTAGTCCTTGAACCGTCCGGGGACGGGGTTCCACCGCGCGTGGATGGTGCCCAGGGCCGCGTAGCAGTCGCGGACGCTGTCGACGAGCACCCGCACGGCCACGAGGTCGTAGATCTCGTCGAAGCCGCAGTTGCGGGCGATCATCTTCTGATAGATCGAGTAGTAGTGCTTGGGCCTGCCGCGCACCGTCGCCTTGATCTTGGCTTCGCGCAGGTCGGCCGAAACCGCCTCGATGACGTCCTGCAGGTAGACGTCGCGGCGCGGAGCCCGCTCGGAGACCAGCCGGGCGATCTCGTCGAACCGCTTGGGATACAGCGTGGCGAAGGCGAGGTCCTCAAGCTCCCACTTGATGGTGTTCATACCCAGCCGGTGGGCCAGCGGCGCGAAGATCTCAAGAGTCTCGCGGGCCTTCTTCTCTCGTTTGGCCTCGGGCAGGTAGCGCAGCGTGCGCATGTTGTGCAGCCGGTCGCACAGCTTGATGACCAGCACCTTGATGTCGCGGGACATCGCCACGACCATCTTGCGCACGGTCTCGGCCTCGGTGGCCTCGCCGTACTTGACCTTGTCGAGCTTGGTGACACCGTCGACGAGCTCGGCGATCTCGTCGCCGAAGTCCTTGCGCAACTGGTCGAGGGGATAGCTGGTGTCCTCGACGGTGTCGTGCAGCAGCGCCGCGGCGAGCGTGGGTTCCTGCATGCCCAGTTCGGCGAGGATGGTGGCCACCGCAAGAGGGTGGGTGATGTAGGGGTCGCCGCTCTTGCGCTTCTGATCGCGGTGGTAGTACGCCGCGACGTCGTAGGCACGCTCGATGAGCCGGACGTCGACCTTCGGGTGGGTCGCCCGGACGGTCTTGATGAGTGGTTCGAGGACCGGGTTCATGGATACCCCCCGCTGTGCACCGAGTCGTGCGAGTCTGCGCCGTACCCGCACACCGGACGACGGGTTGGAGCGGGCCGGGGTCGGATCCCGGTCGCCGGCTCCGCTGTCTGGACCGGGTTTTTCGGACGGGGCGCCGGAATCGACGGGCTCGGCGGCGTGTGCCGCGGGCGCCGCGGGGGTATGCGCGCTCCCGGAACGGTCCTGCCCGCTCGGGGAGTCCCCGCGCAGCGCGGCAGCCGCCTCGGCCGATACCGCTTCGCCTGCCATGGACATCCCTCCCGCGGGTTTTCCCGGGGGCCGGGTCCGCTCCGCCTCGCTGCGGGAGGGTGACCGGGCCGCGGCGGTGGTCGCCGCCGCTCGGCCCGCCGGGTCGACGTCTGCGTCGTGAACGTCAGGTGTCACCTGTACCAACGCGTCGCCGCAGCCCTGTTATGCCCGCGAGTCTACTGCCGGACGGCAGCGATGTTCGCATGTCAGCGGATCCGGGGCCCAGCGCCCGGGCTCAGGCCGCTAGAGAACGGCCAATGCGTGCGGCTCCACGTCGGTCAGTTTCCGCCGGCCCTGGAGGAACCCCAGCTCGACCAGGACCGAGAATCCCACGACCGTACCACCCGCTTTGTCCACCAGCTCCACCGCGGCCCGAGCTGTGCCGCCGGTGGCGAGGACGTCGTCGACGATCAGGACGCGGCTTCCCGGGCTGACGGCGTCGGCGTGCATCTCGACGGTCTCCGAGCCGTACTCCAGATCGTAGGACGCCCGGTGGGTCTCGCGCGGGAGTTTCCCGGCTTTGCGTACCGGCACGAAGCCGGCACCCAGCTCCAGCGCGACCGGGGCGGCGAGGATGAAGCCGCGCGCCTCCAGCCCGAGCACGACGTCGACCGAGTCCTGGGCGTAGCGGCCGGCGATCCCCTCGACCACGGCCCGCAGGGAGGCGGGGTCGGCCAGCAGCGGGGTGATGTCCTTGAAGACGACTCCCTCCTTGGGGAAGTCGGGGACGTCACGCAGGCCGGAGGTGATCAGGGCGCTCAGGTCGGCGGGGGCGCCGGAGTCAGCGGGCATGGCGGAGGGGATCTCCTCGTCTCGGTGGAGCGGGCGCAGGGCCGGGGGCGGGGATGCGGCGGCGCGCCCGGCGGCCTGGGCCGCCGGGGCGGAGGCGTTCGGGCTCGCCGACCGGGCGCGGGCACGCGAAACGGGACCCGCGGCGGGGTCCGGGCTGTCGCGCTGATTCCTAGCGCGAGCCGTCGTTCTTGTCGTCGTTGCCCGGGAAGTCGGGGCGGTCCTCGACCGGGGTGTCGTCGCTCACGCCGTCACTGGGCTTGACGACGTCGCCGACGCCCGCCTTGAGCATGCGGATCCGCGTACCCGGGGAGATCTCCAGCTCGATCTCGTTGTCGCGAATCTCCACGACGGTGGCGAAAAAGCCTGCCTTGGTCAGCACCTCGACGCCGGGCTGCAGTTCGCTCTGCATCTTGGTCTCCTGCTGCTTGCGCTTCTGCTGCGGGCGCAGAATCAGCAGCCAGAAGACCAGTGCGATGAGGACGAACGGCAGGATCATCCCGAGGAGCCCACCGGTGTCCTGGGCGCCCTCGGCCAAAATTGTCTGGGCCAGCACGGGGTGTCCTTCCATAGATTGTTCCGACCTTCGCGGCCGCGCCGCCGCTACGGTCGCGGGGCCGCGTTCGCGGCACCACGCCGCCGCAGGTCAACGCGCGGGCGGCGCCGCGTGTTCCCCTCGGCCGCGATCCGTGTCCATCGTTGCCGATTCGCAAGGTCCACGCCACAGTTTACCCACCGGCCCGCCGGTCGGGCCGCGCACCCGCGGCGGTGTCGCAGCCTCAGGCCGCGCCCTCGGCCCCGGGAACCTCGGCGGCGCGCGGAGCGGCGGCACTGTCGGCGGCCGCCGCGGCTCCGAACGCGGCGTCGGCAGGAGGCGTGATTCCCAGGTGCCCCCAGGCGTCGGGGGTGGCCACGCGCCCCCGCGGAGTGCGGGCGATGAAGCCGGAGCGGACCAGGAACGGCTCGGCGACCACTTCGACGGTCTCGGGCTCCTCCCCCACCGCCACGGCCAGAGTCGACAGCCCTACGGGGCCGCCGCGGAACTTCCCGCACAGGGCCTCGAGCACGCCGCGGTCCAGCCGGTCCAGCCCGTGGTGGTCGACTTCGAACAGGGTCAGCGCGGCGCAGGCGGTCTCGCGGGTGAGGTGGCCGTCGCCGTGGACCTCGGCGTAGTCGCGGACCCGCCGCAGCAGCCGGTTGGCGATGCGTGGGGTGCCGCGTGAACGACCGGCGATCTCGGCGGCGGCGTCGCCGTCGACCTCGACGCCCAGCAGGCCGGCCGAGCGGTGCAGGATCCGCTCCAGGTCGACGGCCTCGTAGAAGTCCATGTGCGCGGTGAAGCCGAAGCGGTCGCGCAGCGGGGCGGGCAGCAGCCCTGAACGCGTGGTGGCGCCGACCAGGGTGAAGGGGGCGATGTCCAACGGGATGGCGGTCGCGCCGGGGCCCTTGCCGACCATCACGTCGACGCGGAAGTCCTCCATGGCGACGTAGAGCATCTCCTCGGCGGGGCGCGCCATGCGATGGATCTCGTCGAGGAACAGCACCTCGCCTTCGTGCAGGGTGGACAGCACGGCAGCGAGGTCCCCGGAGCGCTCGATGGCGGGCCCGGAGCTGATGCGCAGCGGCGCGCCCAACTCGGCCGCGATGATCATGGCCAGGGTGGTCTTGCCCAGGCCGGGCCCGCCGGAGAGCAGCACATGGTCGGGAGCGCGTCCGCGCCGCTGGGCGCCCCGCAGGACCAGCGACAGCTGCTGGCGGACCCGCTCCTGACCTACGAAGTCGTCCAGGCTGCGCGGGCGCAGCGCTCCCTCCAGGGCGCGCTCGTCGGAGTCGGCGTCAGCCGAGACGGCCTCACGCTCGTAGTCACTCATCGTGTGTGCTCCTAAGACCTGCTGAGCCTGCGCAATGCGCTGCGCAGCAGCACGGCCACGTCGGGGGCGTCGGCGGCCTCGGGTGCTACGGCGTCGGCCGCGGCTTCGGCGTCCTTGGCCGACCATCCCAGGTTGACCAGGCCCGAGACCACCTGCGGCCGCCACGGCGACTCGGCGCCGGGTGCGGCGCCGTGCTCGGTGAGGGCGGGGTCGGCGGCCGGGGGCGGGCCGAGCTTGTCGCGCAGTTCCAGGGCGATGCGCTGGGCGCCCTTGGGCCCGATTCCGGGTACGCGGGTCAGAGCGGCGGTGTCCTCGGAGGCGACGGCCGCCCGCAGCGCATCGGGGGTGTGCACCGCCAGAATGCCCAGTGCCAGGCGCGGCCCCACGCCGCTCGCCTGCTGGAGGCGCTCGAAGACCGTGCGTTCGTCGTCGTCGGCGAATCCGTAAAGGGTCAGCGAGTCTTCGCGGACCACCAGCGAGGTGGCGACCGTGGCCTGCTCGCCCACCCGCAGGCCCGCCAGGGTCGTCGGTGTGCAGTGCACGGTCATACCGACGCCGCCGACCTCGATCACGGCGGACCCTCCCGTGCGGGCGGCCACCCGGCCGCTGAGGAACGCGATCACGGCGGGGTCACCTTCCCTGGGGGTCGGGGGTCCGGCGGGAGCGGCGCGCCAGTTCGACCTTGCGGGCGAGGTCCTGCTGGGCCTGGGCGATGCGGTCCTGGGCACCGCCGCGCCAGATATGGCAGATGGCCAGTGCGACGGCGTCGGCGGCGTCGGCCGGCTTGGGCGCGGCCTGCAGCCCGAGCAGCCGGGCGACCATGGTCTGCACCTGGGCCTTGTCGGCACGGCCGCTGCCGGTGATGGCGGCCTTGGCCTCGCTGGGGGTGTGCAGCGCGACGGGAAGTCCGCGGCGGGCGGCGCACGTGATCGCGATGGCGCTGGCCTGGGCCGTGCCCATGACGGTGCTCACGTTGTGCTGGGCGAAGACGCGCTCGACGGCGACGGCGGCGGGCTCGTACTCGTCGAGCCACGCCTCGATGCCGCGTTCGATGCCCAGGAGCCGCTCGGGCAGGGCTGCGTCGGCGCCGGTGCGCACGACCCCGGCGCCGGCCAGGGTGAGGGACCGCCCGATCGCCCCGTCGACCAGTCCCACCCCGCACCGGGTCAGCCCCGGATCGACCCCCATGACTCGCACGCCGCTCCCCTCCGGCCCTTCTCGAACGTCCGTTCGCAGAGCCTACCGCGCGGGGGAGCCGCCGCGCGTGGGGGACACGGCGCCCCGCCGGGCCGCCGGTCGCTCACATGCCGTTGCGGGAGCGGATCGCGGTGAGGTCTTCGCTGATGCGGAACAGCACGATCAGCACCTCCAGGCCCACGCGGGTGAGCAGCACCCCGACGGCTCCCCCGACCAGGGCCCCCAGCAGGGTCAGCAGCCCGGTCAGCGGGCTGACGGCCATCAGGCTGAAGGAGCTGACCACACCGCTGAGGGTGAAGATGCCGATCAGCACGAGCCACAGGATGAACAGCACCGTGATGAGCTGGGTGGTGACGAAACCGCGGAACTGGAAGTCGAACAGCGCCGCGAAGAACCCGGGGCCGGCCGCGGGCGGCGGGGCCGCCGGTCCGGGCCCGGGCGCGCCGCCGCCGGGACCGCCCGCGCCGCCGTAGGGCGGCTGGGGCGGCTGCTGCCAACCCTGCTGCGGGCCGGAGACGCCGGGTTGGCCGGGATAGCCGGACTGGGGAGGCTGACCGCCATAGCCCGCGGGGTTGGAGTAGCCGGACGGGTCCTGCCCGGGCTGCCCGCTGTAGTCGGGCCGACCGGGCTCGTAGGGGTTCTCGCCAGGGGGATTCATGGGAGTCCTCGCTCACGCGTCTCGGCGGACTGCTTCGGCGAGTGGAAACCCTACCGCGCGCAGTCACGCAGCGCGTCGGGAGCGCACGGATCCCCGGCTCGCGCCGTAGGAAACGCCGCACGCCCCGCTCCGGAACCGGAGTGCGGGGCGTGCGGCGAAGGTGTGCGCGAAGCGCGCGTGCCGACGTGCCGCTAGCCGATCTTGGCCATGACGTCGTCGGGGATGTCGGCGTTGGTGTACACGTTCTGCACGTCGTCGGAGTCCTCCAGGGCGTCGACGACGCGCATGACCTTCTTGGCGTCGTTCTCGTCCACCTGGACCTCGACGCTGGGCAGGAAGGACACTTCGGCCGAGTCGTACTCGATGCCGGCCTCCTGCAGGGCCGTGCGGACGTTGACGATCTCGTTGGGCTCGCTGACGATCTCGAAGGACTCGCCCAGGTCGTTGACGTCTTCGCCGCCGGCTTCGACCACCGCGAGGGTGACCTCGTCCTCGCTGGCGCTGTCCTTGGAAACGATCACGACGCCCTTGCGCGTGAACAGGTAGGACACCGATCCGGCGTCGCCCATCGAGCCGCCGTTGCGGGTGACCGCCATACGCACCTCGGAGGTGGCGCGGTTGCGGTTGTCGGTGAGGCACTCCACGAGCAGCGCGACTCCGCCGGGGGCATAGCCCTCGTACCAGACGGTCTGCCACTCGGCGCCGCCGGCTTCCTCACCGGAGCCGCGCTTGCGGGCACGCTCGATGTTGTCCAGCGGAACCGAGCTCTTCTTGGCTTTCTGGATGGCGTCGTACAGGGTCGGATTGCCATCCGGGTCCCCGCCGCCCGTACGGGCGGCCACCTCGACGTTCTTCACCAGCTTGGCGAAGAGCTTGCCGCGCTTGGCATCGATGGCGGCTTTCTTGTGCTTGGTGGTGGCCCACTTGGAGTGGCCGCTCATGCCTGTCCTTTCACCATGTCAACAAAGAGCCGGTGTATCCGCGGGTCACCGGTGAGTTCGGGATGGAAAGAGGTAGCCAGCAGGCCGCCCTGTCGCACCGCGACGATCCTACCGGCCCGCTCACCGTAGGGGGTCTGGCCGAGAACACGCACGCGCTCGCCCACGGACTCGACCCAGGGCGCGCGGATGAAGACCGCCTCGAAGGGGGCGCCGTCGACGCCTTCGATGTCGATGCCCGCCTCGAAGGACTCGCTCTGGCGGCCGAAGGCGTTGCGCCGCACCGTCATGTCGAGGCCGCCGACGGTCTCCTGGTCCGCGGCGCCGTCGAGGATGCGGTCGGCGAGCAGGATCATGCCCGCGCAGGTGCCGTAGGCGGGCATGCCCTCGCCGATGTGCTTGCGCAGCGGCTCAAGGAGGTCGTAGCGCACGGCGAGCTTGGACATCGTGGTGGACTCCCCGCCGGGCAGGATCAGCCCGTCGACCCGGTCGAGGTCCTCGGGGCGGAGGACCGGTTCGGCCGGGACGCCGAGGTCGCCGAGCACACGCAGGTGCTCGGCGGTGTCGCCCTGCAGGGCGAGAACGCCGACGGTGGGTGTCGCGGTCACGGGCTCCCTCTCGCTTCGGTGACTTCGGTGCCGGTATGGACGCCGACGTACCGGTGCGCCGACGCGGTCGGGGCCGCACCGACCTCCACGCGGCGGCGCTACCAGCCGCGTCCGGCGTAGCGCTCGGACTCCTCCAGGTCGTCCACGTTGATGCCGACCATGGCGTCGCCCAGGCCGCGCGAGACCTTGGCGATGACCTCGGGATCGCGGTAGTGCAGGGTCGCCTGGACGATGGCGTCGGCGCGCTTGGCCGGGTCGCCGGACTTGAAGATGCCCGAACCCACGAAGACGCTCTCGGCGCCGAGCTGGCGCATCAGCGCGGCGTCGGCCGGGCTGGCCACACCGCCGGCGGAGAACAGCGGCACCGGGAGCTTGCCGAGGCGGGCGACCTCCTTGACGACCTCGTAGGGCGCCTGGATCTCCTTGGCGGCGCCGAACAGCTCGGCCTCGTCGAGGGTGCCCAGCCGGGCGATCTCGGTGCGGATGGCGCGCATGTGGCGGGTGGCCTCGACGACGTTGCCGGTGCCGGCCTCGCCCTTGGAGCGGATCATGGCCGCGCCCTCGGCGATGCGGCGCAGTGCCTCGCCGATGCTGGTGGCGCCGCAGACGAACGGGACGGTGAACGCCCACTTGTCGATGTGGTGGGCCTCGTCGGCGGGAGTGAGCACCTCGGACTCGTCGACGAAGTCGACGCCGAGGGACTCCAGCACCTGCGCCTCGACGAAGTGGCCGATGCGGGCCTTGGCCATGACGGGGATGGAGACGGCCTCGATGATGCCGTCGATCATGTCGGGGTCGGACATGCGGGCCACACCGCCGTGCTGGCGGATGTCGGCGGGAACACGCTCCAGGGCCATGACCGCTACGGCCCCGGCGTCCTCGGCGATGCGGGCCTGCTCAGGGGTGACCACGTCCATGATCACGCCGTTCTTGAGCTGCTCTGCCATCCCGCGCTTGACGCGGGTGGTGCCGACGGCGCTGCCGGCGGTGTCGACGGTGTTGGTCACGGTGGCGGACTCCCAAAAGGT
Organism: Streptomonospora alba; assembly: GCF_000826685.1. Lineage (GTDB taxonomy): Bacteria > Actinomycetota > Actinomycetes > Streptosporangiales > Streptosporangiaceae > Streptomonospora > Streptomonospora alba. The sequence continues at coordinate 80,475 of NZ_JROO01000038.1, read as the reverse complement.
CGGGCGGACCGGGGTGCGGGGCCCGGTGCGCGTCGGATGGTCAACATGGCACGTCAGCGGCGTGCGGCCGGTGCTGTCCCGGGTTCCATGGTAGTTCACCGGTTCGTCCGGCTCTGTGGGGACAACATCACGTGCCCGCCCGCTGTTCCAGGCACGCGGCCGACGCGGGGCCCGGGCCCCTACACCGGCGGCTTCTCACATGGGGGCCGTGGCGGGCGGTTCGTCGTCCATCTCGAAGAACTCCGGCATGGGAGCGCTGCCGGCCAGGCGCAGCAGCCGCACCAGCCGGCTGGACCGGGCTTCCCGGATGCCGGCCACGGCGTTGTTGTAGAAGCGCCGGGCCAGCATCACCCGCTTGGCGGAGGCCTCGACATCGGCGACGACGTCTTCGGTCGCGCCCTCGGGCACGGTCATCTCCTCGGCGAAACCGGGCTCGCTCAGCACCGCGCGCAGGGCCCGCGAGAGGTTGCTCTCGGCCAGTTCGCGCGCCGCGCGCCCCTCGCCGTGGGCGCGGCGCGCGCGGGCGGCGGCGTCGCCCAGCAGCACCGCCGAGGCCGGCTCCAGCGCCGGGGAGGAGGCAAGCTCCAGGACCACGGCCCCGCGCCGCAGCAGGGCGGCGTCCAGTGCCGCATAGGCGGTCTCGACGCGTGTGTGCAGCCGGTCGAGCCGCCCCGCCCGCCAGGACACGTAGGCCGACAGCAGCACCACCGCCGCGACGGCCAGAGCCAGGGTGGAGATCCATTCGGACATCGGCGGCTACCTGCGTTCCCGGTACGTCATACGGGTTCCTGGCGTCCGGCGGTCACCGGTCCCTGCCTGCGCTCCAGCGGCAGGACCGTCTCGTAGACGCGCACGACGTCGGCGGCCACCGTGCGCCAGTCGTAGGCGCGTACCGCCGCGCGGGCGGCGTGCGAGAGCGCCTCGCGGCGCTCACCGGAGTCGAGCAGCTCGGCGGCGCCGCGCGCCAGGTCGGCCGGGTCGCCGGTGGTGAACAGGTGCCCGGCCTCGCCCTCGCGCAGCACGTGCGAGAAGGCGGGAATGTCGCTGGCCAGGATCGGAGCGCCTGCCGACATCGCCTCGGCGAGCACGATCCCGAAGCTCTCCCCGCCGAGGTTGGGGGCGCAGAACACGTCTACCGAGTGGTAGGCGCGCACCTTGTCGACCTCGTCGACCCGGCCCAGGCACACGACCCGGTCGCGCAGCTCGGGCGCGACCCGCTCGCGGACCTCGGCGGTGTCGCCGGGGCCGGCGATCAGCAGCCGCAGTCCGGTGCGCTCGCGGCCGAGGATGTCGAAGGCGTCAAGCAGCACGCCCAAGCCCTTGCGGGACTCGTCGAGGCGGCCCAGGAAACCGATGGCGCCGCCCTCGCCGGGCCACCCGTCGAGGGGGCGGGCCTCGGTGTAGCGGTCCACCGCGACCCCGTTGGGCACGAGCACGGCGTCGCCGCCCAGGTGCTCCACGAGCGTCTTGCGCGCGGCGTCGGAGACGGCGATGCGGCCGTTGATCTTCTCCAGCGCGGGCTGGAGCGCACCCGCCGAGGCCGCCAGAGCACGCGAGCGGGGCGTGGAGGCGTGGAAGGTGGCCACGATCGGGCCCTCGGCCACCCAGCAGGCAAGCAGGGACAGGCTGGGTGCGGCGGGTTCGTGCACGTGGAGCACGTCGAAGGCGCCTTCGCGGATCCAGCGGCGCACCCGCCCGGCTGCCCGGAACCCGAAGGACAGCCGCGCGACCGACCCGTTGTAGGGCACGGGCACGGCGCGCCCGGCGGAGACCAGGTAGGGGGGAAGCTCGGTCTCGGAGTCACAGGGCGCGAGGACCGACACTTCGTGGCCCAGGTGCAGCAGCGCTTCGGCCAGGTCGCCGACGTGCTGCTGCACGCCGCCGGGGACCTCCCAGGTATAGGGGCAGACCAGCCCGATCCTCATCGCCTTGTTCGCTTCCGGATCGCGGTGCGGCCGCGCCGCGGTGCGGGGGCCGTCGGCGCGGCTGGGGACGCCCTTACGCTACCGTCGCGGTCGCCTTGATCGCCGGAGTCCAGATCGGCGGCGAAGACGCGCTGGAGCATGTGCCAGTCCTGAGGGTGTCGGGTGATGGCGCCTTCGAAGACCCGCGCCAGCTGCGCGGTCATGGCCTGCACCCGCTCGGGCCGCCCTGCGTTCGCGGGCACCGGGATCTCCTCGCGGATGTCCACGCGCATGCGTCCGTCCTCGTACCACATCGCCACGGGAATCAGCGCGGCGCCGGTGCGTTCGGCCAGTGCCGCGGGTCCGGCGGGCATGCGCGCCGACTCGCCGAAGAACGCGACCTCCACCCCGGAAGCGGTGAGGTCGCGGTCGGCGAGCAGGCAGACGAGGCGGCCCTGCCGAAGCCGGCGGGCGAGCACCCCCGCGCTGTGGGCGGGACCGCCGGTCAGCGGCAGCACCTCCATGCCCAGCCCTTCCCGGAAGGCGACGAAGCGCTCGAACAGCGGCTCGGGTTTCAGCCGCTCGGCCACGGTGGTCAGCGGGATGCCGTAGCGGGTGACCCATGCGCCGGCGAGGTCCCAGTTGCCCATGTGCGGCAGCGCCGCTACGACACCGCGCCCGGAGGCGAGGACGCCCTGCAGGTACTCGATGCCGGTGCAGTCCACGCGCGCCCGCAGGTCCTCGTCGCTGTAGGCCTCCAGCATGAACATCTCGTAGAAGTAGCGCAGGTACGAGCGCATCCCGGCCCGCGAGAGGGCGCGGATGCCGTCGTCGCCGACCTCGGGCCCGGCGACGCGGCGCAGGTTGGCCTCCAGCCGCCGCACGCCCGCGCCGCGGCGCAGCCATGCGGCGTCGGCGACCGCGCGGAAGGCGGCGCGCCCGGCGCGTTCGGGGACGCGCCGCAGCAGCGACCAGCCCAGGGTGTACAGCGCCGTCGTGGCGCGCTCGGACATGCCCGCTCCCCTTTCTAGACGGCGCCGGTGTCGCCGGCGGTGCGGCGCGGACGGGTGAGCCGGTTGCGTGTCTCGATCAGCCGCTGCACGACGGTGATCCCGCTGAGGGCGGCCAGGACCCACAGGCCGACGGGCAGCACGTAGGGGACGTCGAGTCCGCCCAGGCCCACGGCCACCAGCAGGATCACCAGCCGCTCGGAGCGCTCGGCGATACCGACGTCGCAGTTGGCGCCCAGGCCTTCGGCGCGGGCCTTGATGTAGGAGATCCCGAACCCGCTGACGAGGCAGAACAGGCTGACACAGCCCAGTACGGGATCGCCTCCTCCGCCGAAGAACCACAGCACCAGGCTGCTGAGGATGGCCGCGTCGGAGAGGCGGTCCAGCGTGGAGTCGAGGAAGGCGCCCCACCGGGTGGTGCTGTCGGAGGCGCGGGCCACGGCGCCGTCGAGCATGTCCAGCAGCACGAAGGCGGTGATCACCACCGAGCCGACGAAGAGCTCGCCGCGGGGATAGAAGGCCAGGGAAGCGGCGACGACGCCGAGGGCACCGACGAGGGTGACCATGCTCGGGGTGACGCCGAGCCTGGCCAGAAGCCGACCGAGGGGCAGCAGCACTCGGCTGAATACGGGACGCAGATATCTCAGCATGATCTCTCAGGATCGTATTGCGCAGGCGAGGGGGCGGCCATGCGGCGCTCCGGCGTACGCGGGCGGGACGGGGGGCGGTCGCGGAGCCCACCCGTCACCCGGTACGGCCCGGACGTCACCCGCCACCACCCTCACCGGAGGCGCTTCTCGCCGCACCGTCACCGACACGTCGGCCGTCACCGATCTCGCACGCCGGTGCCCCTCCGGGCATCAGGTGCCGGTTGCGCGACACCCAGTGGTAGGCGGCACCGCCCAGAGCGCGCAGGGGCGCGCGGCGCAGCAGCCAGCCGACCAGCGGCCACAGCGGGCGCCGACTGGCCAGCATGAGCACGGCGATCGCGTCGATACCGCCCCACAGCCGCTTCCCGGGAGCGTCCAGCAGCAGGACCTCCTCCTGGGCGCGTGCGCGCGCGGCCGGGGACAGATCGCTCGTCTGCCAGGGCACGGCGCACAGGCGCGGTTCGACGAAGCGGCGGGCCAGCCGGACGCTGCTGGTGCAGAAACCGCAATCGCCGTCGAATACCAGCACGGGTGCGGGGTGCTGCGTGGCGATGGGACTCACCTCTTCCGCGGCTGTCACTCCTCGGGCCAGGCCTGGACGAGGGCCTCGCGGGCCTGCTCGAGGAGTTCGGGCAGGACCTTGGTGCGGCCGATGACGGGCATGAAGTTGGTGTCGCCCTCCCAGCGGGGAACGATGTGCTGATGCAGATGGGCGGCGATCCCGGCGCCGGCGGGCTCGCCGAGGTTCATACCGACGTTGAACCCCTGCGGTCCGTAGGCGCGGCGCAGCGCGGTGATCCCGGCCTGGGTCAGGGCGGCGACCTCCGCGGCCTCGGCACCGTCGAGCGCGGTGTAGTCGGCGACGTGCCGGTAGGGGCAGATCAGCAGGTGCCCGCTGTTGTAGGGGTAGAGGTTGAGCACCGCGTATCCGGTCTTGCCACGGGCGACCACGAGCCCTTCCGCGTCGGGCAGGCCGGGGGCGCGGCAGAAGGGGCAACCGTCGCCGGAAGCGCGGCCGGTGGGCTTGTTCTCGCCCTTGATGTAGGCCATGCGGTGCGGCGTCCACAGGCGTTCGAAGCCGTCGGGGTCACCGAAGGAGGCGTCCCGTTCGGCCTCGCTCATCGTGTGCTCACCCCCACCGCGTCTCGATCCCGCCCCGGCGGCGCGGATCGGTCCGCGGCGCCGTGCTGCTACCAGGATAGGCTGCCCGGCGCCGCGGGTCCGAACCCCCGGCCGCCCGGCGGATCAGTCCGCCTTCTCGGCGGCCGGCCCGGAGTCCTGGCTTTCGGCGCCCTCCTCGGAGTAGCGGCTGCTCAGCTTCACCGGGGCGCCCCGGGCGCGCCGGCGCAGCAGGTTGAGGGTCTCCACGAACAGCGAGAAGCCCATCGCGGCGTAGATGTAGCCCTTGGGCACGTGGAAGCCCAGTCCGTCGGCGACCAGGGTCATGCCGATGAGCAGCAGGAAGGCCAGGGCCAGCATCTTGACCGTGGGGTGGTCGTTGACGAACCGGCTCAGCGGTCCGGCGAGTACGAGCATGACGATCACGGCGATCACCACGGCGGCGACCATCACCCAGATCCCGTCGGGACCGATCATGCCGATCGCCGTGATCACCGAGTCCAGGGAGAAGACGAGGTCCAGGGCGACGATCTGCAGCAGCACCGCGCCCATCGCGGCGCGCACCTTCGATCCGGCGTGGTCCTCCTCGCCTTCGAGGCTCTCGTGGATCTCGTAGGTGGCCTTGGCGATGAGGAAGAGCCCGCCGACGAGCAGGATGAGGGCCTGACCGCTGAACTCGAACTCGCCGATCGCGAACAGCGGGGTTGTGAGCCGCATGATCAGCGTGATGGAACCGAGCAGTGCCAAGCGCCCGACCAGGGCCAGAGCGATCCCGATCTGGCGCGCGCGGTGGCGCTGGTGCTCGGGCAGCTTGTTCGCCAGGATCGAGATGAAGACGAGGTTGTCGATGCCGAGGACGATCTCCAGCGCTGTCAGCGTGAAGAATCCGACGATCAGGTCCGTGGTCATGGCGAGGTCGTACTCCGGTATCAGCGGTCGGGGGACGTGGGGGGCGTGAGGATTCTAGGCCATCGCGCTGTGTGGCCTCGCTAAAATCCACCGGAGCGCGGCGGCGTCATCAGGCCGATCACACGCCCAGCAGGGTGCGCAGGTGGCGCGGCGCCGGCGAACCGTGAGCCAGGACGCTGTCGTGCAGCTCGCGGCGCGAGGCGCCGGGCCGGGCCGCGGCCAGGTCGCGCACGATCGAGGAGACCTCCTGGTGGCCGACGTAGTAGGTCGACAGCTGGGCGCTGCTGAGCTGGGCGCGCCGCCACTTGCCGGCGGCCTCGCCCTCCTCCTGGTGACCGCGTTCGACCAGCAGGGTCATGGCTTCGGACTCGGTCATGCCGTGGGCGTGGACGCGCACGTCGAGGATGGCGTTGATGATCATGCGCAGCCGCGTCTTGAGTTGCACGAGCCGCTGCCGCCGGTTCCGGTCGGGATCCTCGCTCCACCCGGACTCCTGCAGGGCCTCCTCGGCGTAGACCGCCCACCCTTCGATGAAGGTCCCGCTGTACAGGGCCCGGCGCAGCCGGGTGCCGCCGGAGTAGCGCGCCGCGTGGGAGAGCTGCAGGGCGTGGCCGGGGACGCCTTCGTGCACCATCAGCTCGCGCAGCATGTCGGCGTTGTACTCGCGGTAGAACGATTCGCGGCGCTGGGCCGACCAGTCGTCGGGCGGCGGCGCGACGGCGATGAGGGTGGGCCGCTCGGGCCGGGGCGAGAGCGGCCCGGGAGGGTCGCAGTAGGCCACGGCCATGCCGCGGCGGGATTCGGGCATGGGGATGACGCGCACCGGGTGCTCGGGCAGCGTGGCGAAGCCGAGTTCGCTGACGCGGCCGGTCAGGTGCTCCAGGGCCTGCTCGCAGGTGGGCCGCACGGTGTCTTCGGTGGTGGCGGCTTCGGCCGCGATGCGGTCCAGTACCTCGCGCACCTGGCCGGGGCGCGGCGGAGCGCCGTCGAATTCGGAGGCGGCCTCGGCGATGGCCTCCTCGGTGGCCAGCAGGTCGCTTTCGGCGCGGGTCAGCAGGGCGTCCTGGGACAGCTCGGAGTCCAGCGTGTACCACAGCCGTGCGGCGTGGTCGCGCGCGCCCAGCCGGGGGGCGCCGTCGGCGGTCTCGACCCGGGAACGCAGCCAGGAGATGTGCTCGCGCAACGCTTCAGCCGCGGTCTCACGCGCGCGCTCGGCGCCGGCGCCAAGGGACGGCGCCTGCTCGACGAGGCGGTCGATCCCGCTGCCGAGCAGGCCGAGGACGCCTTCGGCGCGTCCGATCGCGGTCTCCACGTGCACGCGCGGCATGCCGGGTCCGCCTTCGAGGCGGTCGCGCGCGGTGGCCAGGAACCCGGGGACGGCGTCGCAGCGTGCCGCGATGGCGCTCAGCCGCTCCTCGGCGGGCAGGTCCTCCCCGGCGACGAGGCCGTAGATCGCGTCGCCGGGCAGGTGGACCAGCGGGTCCCAGGTCTGCGGGCGCAGTTCGGTGAGCTGCCACAGATCGGCTGAGACACGGTTGCGCAGCATCTCCAGGTCGACCCGGTCGGCCGGGGGCAGCAGCAGGTCGTCGATCTCGTCGAGGGCGCCCAAGGCGTCGGAGAGCACACCGGCGCGGCCCGCGTCGGCGTCGGCGGAATGGTCGGTGAGCCGGTCGGAGAAGCGGTGGTCGCCGAGTTCGTCGGCCCATTCGGGGGCGTCTTCGAGCAAGGCGTCGAGGACGCGCTCGCCCACGGAGTGGAAGCGGTCCGTCATCGCGTTGGCGCCGGGTTCGGGCTGGTCGCGGGAAGGCTCGGAAGTCATCGCCTGCTATCTTGCCCCGTCACCGCGCGCGGCGCACCCCGTTCGGCGCCCCGCATCCGCCGCAGGGCCGTCGCCGCGGCCGGAAACGAGTGGAGGGATCCCATGCAGTTCACCCGTATCGTCGACCTGAGCCGCCCGATCGGCCCGCAGACCCAGGCGTTCCCCGGCGACATGCAGCCGCACCTGGAGCGTTCGTCCACCGTGGCCGAGCAGGGGTACAACTCCACCGGGGTGCACATGAGCTCGCACAGCGGCACCCACGCCGACGCTCCCTACCACTTCCTGGACGACGGGCCGCGGCTGGAGGAGCTGCCCCTTGAGCGGTTCACGGGTCCTGCGGTGGTGGTGGAGGCGACCGGCCGCCCCGACCGCTCCGCGATCACCGCGGCGGATGTGCGACCCTGGGCGGACCGCTTCGTACCGGGGGCGGCGGTGCTGGTGCGCACCGGTTGGGACGAGCACTACGGGACGCAGCGCTACTTCGACCATCCCTACCTCGACGCGAGCGCCGCCCGGCTGATCGCCGACGCGGGGGTGCGCTGCGTGGGTGTGGACGCGCCCAGCCCCGACTCGACGCCGCACGGCCCGCATCCCGAGGGCGACTGGGATGCGCACACGGTTCTACTGGGGGTGGGCGCCACGATCGTGGAGAACCTCTGCGGGCTGGGGCGCATCGACTTCGCCGACCCGCTGTTCATCGCGCTGCCGATCCGTCTCAGCAGCGGCGACGGCGCGCCGGTACGAGCCGTGGCCGCGCAGCTGGGCTGAGGGCCGGCACCGCCGACCCGCTGATGCTCCTACGACTGTGCCGCCCCCGGCCGCGTCCGCTCCGCGCGGGCGGCCGGGGGTGCACTACCGCCAGGAACCCTGCCCTCCGGTCGACGTGGGCTGGCCGGCTCCACCGGGGTCGCCGACCGTTATGGCGTGCTCCACCAGTGTGATCAGCGTCGACTTGGTGGAGGAGCGGTCGCGCGCGTCGACCTGGACGATGGGGATCTCCGGGCTGAGCGTGAGCGCGTCGCGCACCTCTTGGGCTGCGTGCGGGTAGTAGCCGTCGAATCCGTTGACCGCGACGACGAAGGGCAGCCGGGCCTCTTCGAAGTAGTCGATGGCCGGGAAGCAGTCGGCCAGGCGGCGGGTGTCGACCAGCACCACGGCACCGATCGCACCCTTGACCAGGTCGTCCCACATGAACCAGAAGCGGTGCTGGCCCGGGGTGCCGAACAGGTAGAGGATGAGGTCGGAGTCGAGGGAGACCCGGCCGAAGTCCATGGCCACCGTGGTGCTTTGCTTGTCCGGCGTCTTGGCGAGGTCGTCGACCCCGACGCTGGCGCTGGTCATGACGGCCTCTGTGGTCAGCGGCACGATCTCGGAGACGGAGCCGACGAAGGTCGTCTTGCCTACACCGAAGCCTCCGGCGACGACGATCTTGACCGACGTCATCGCACTCGCCGCGGCACCGCCCTCGTCGGCCGCGCTAGAGCTTGCGAAGTCCACTGAGCACCCTTTCAAGAAGGTTGGCGTTGGGCCGACTGTCGGTGTTGTTCGACGACATGATCTGCAGCAGTCCCTGTTCGGACATGTCCGCGACGAGGACCTGCGCCACTCCGAGAGGTAGGCGCAGCAGAGCCGAGACCTCGGCCACGGAGCGCCACTCGCGGCACAGGTCGCTGATGGCCTGGCACTCGGGGGTGAGGGTCCCCGATTCGGCACGCGCGGTCTCCGTAGAGGAGATCAGTGTCTCCAGCGGCAGCTGGGACTTGGGTTTGGTGCGTCCCTTGGTAACAGCGTAGGGGCGGACCAGTGAACTGGGGGAACTGTTGGCTGCCGCCTGCTGGTCGGCGTTGTTCTGGGTTGGTCGTGGAACATCCGCGCCGCCCGGGCCCGCCGCCGGCGGCCTGGAGGCGCCGGCGGCCTGCTGTCCGAACCACGAGGCGCTCCCGGCATCTCGACTGTGAGGTGCCACCACTTCCTCCTGTCGGTGGTGGTTCAGTGGATTCCCGAGGTACGCGCCGCCGGAGTCAGCGCACGCCCCGCCCGCTCGACGAGCAGGGTCATTTCATAGGCGACCAAGCCGAGGTCGCACTCGGCCGCCGCGAGCACAGCCAGGCAGGAGCCGTCGCTGATCGACATGATCAGCAGCAGCCCCCGCTCCATCTCCACGACGGTCTGCGCGACGGCGCCGCCTTCGAAGACCCGCGACGCCCCCTGGGTGAGGCTGGACAGCCCTGAAGCGATGGCGGCCAGCTGATCGGCCCGGTCCGCGGGGAAGCCGGTGGAGGAGGCGAGTGGGAGCCCGTCCGATGAGACGACGATCGCGTGAGCGACATCCGGCACACGATTTGCGAAGTCAGTGATCAGCCAGTTGAGCTCGTTCACCGGTTGATTCATCTGCTCTCCTGTCCGTATCGGCCGGGGGATCGACCTCGGCCTGAGGGCCTAGCGTCGGCCGAAGAGGCTCCCGTAGAGACCTTAATCGGTTGCTTGCTGCTGATCATCACGAGAGGTGCGGATGATACTAATCCATCGCTGTTCCGTGATATGTCGGGACTCCGACCCGGTGGTCCTCCGCGGCGGGTCGGAGCGCGCCTGACCGTGCCCGCGTAAAGCACTAGTTCTCCTCGTCGTTTCCGCCGATCTGGCTGCGGCCCTCCCGGACCCCGCGCTGAAAGCCCGAGAAGCGGTTGCGCACTCGGTCGGCGGAGCGGGGCGGGACCTGCTTGACGTTGTCCGGCTCGGGAGCCGTTCCGGGCACAAGGTTTGCCTTAGGAACGCGTTTTGGCAAGCCCGAAGTCGTCAGACCGCCCGCCATGGGCTCGGCGGCGGTGCGCGCCGCCTCCCAACCGCGGTCGGCCTCCGACCTCCAGTCGTCCTCGGTGCCGTAGGGCTGCGGAGCAGCGGAGGCGGGGCTGTCGTAAGGCTGGCGAGCGCCCGGTGCGCCCTGGTCCTGCTGCATGTGCTGATCACCCTGTTGCCCCGAGGAGCCGTTGGCGCCTGCCGTCTCGGCACCGTACCGCGGGGCCTGGGCGGCCGGGGAGCCCTGGTAGGGCTGTTCGGAACGACCGCGGTCGTACTCGGCACCGGCTGCCGAGTCGGCGCCGAAGCGCGGCAGCGGCCCTGTCTCGGGCTCGGTCGCGGGTCCGCCGCTGCGGCGGCGGAACCAGTTGGACTCGATGGCGTCGAAGATCGGCAGGGTCTCCGAGCCGCTCTCGGGCGAGGGCGGGACGACGGTGTCCTGCCCAGCGCCGCCGCCGTAGCGCCGCGAGAGGTAGGCGGCGGAGCCGGATCCCTCGCGGTTCTCGGGCTCGTTCCATTCCTGGCGGCCCGCCTCGGTACGGGCGGGCTGCTGGCGGGCGTCCTCGGGACGCCCCACCTGCTGGGGCTGTCCGTTGGCCCCGTTGGCCCAGCCGTTCTCGGCCGGGCCCGACTGCGACGCCCAGGGGTTCGCCGCTTCGGCGGCCTGAGCGAAGGACTGGGTGGGCGCTTCCTCGTGGTGCTGCTGGCCCGGGCGCTGCTCGCGCCAGCGCCGGGAGTCCCAGGCGTCCCACTGCGGTGCGCCGGCCTGCGGCTCGGCAGGCTGCCGAGGCGGTTCCGCGCGCGGCGGCTCCACCGGCCGGGGCGGCTCCGCGCGCGGGGGCTCCACCGGCTGGGGCGGCTCGGCGGGCGGCTGCGGCGGCCGGCTCTGCTCCGGCTGCGGCGGCCGGCTCTGCTCCGGCTGCTCGGGCGGGAGGTTCCAGCCGCTGCCCTGCCACAGGTCCTCACCGCTGGGCGGGTGCTCGTCGGAGGCGAATCCGGCGGCGCGGTTGATGCCCGGTTCGCGCTTGGGAAGCTGGGGTTCGCCTGCGTCGCGCCGCTCGCCCCAGATGGAGGGCTCGGGCGGAGCCGGGTTGGCCGCGAAGGCCGCCGCCGCCTCGGCGTAGGTGTCGGGAGTGCCGGGCGCGCCCGAGGCGTCCAGGGCGGCCTGGGGCTCCACCGGCGTGATCAGCAGGTCGGGCGGCAGGACCGCCGAGGCGGTGATGCCGCCGTTGTGCGCCTCGTCGAGCTGGACCCGGATGCCGTGCCGGGCCGCCAGGCGGCTGACCACGAACAGGCCCATGCGGCGCGAGACGCCGACGTCGATGACCGGCGGCTCGGCGAGCCGCTCGTTGACCGCGCGGATCTCTTCGGGCGGCATGCCGATACCGCTGTCGGTGACCTCCACGCGCACGCCGCCGTCCTCCATGACCTGGGCGGTGACAGCCACCGGGGAGTCGTGGGAGGAGAAGGAGGTGGCGTTCTCGACAAGCTCGGCCACCAAGTGGATGACGTCGTTGACGGGGCGGCCCAGCACCGAGATGTGCGAGGGGGCGCGCACGTTGATGCGCTCGTACTCCTCGACCTCGGAGACCGCGCCGCGCAGCACGTCGACCAGCGGTACCGGCTGCGCCCACTTGCGGGTGTTGTCCTGGCCGGAGAGGACCAGCAGGTTCTCGTTGTTGCGCCGCATGCGCGTGGCCAGGTGGTCCAGTTGGAAGAGGTCGCCGAGCCGCTCGTCGTCCTGCTCGCCCTGCTCCAGGCCGTCGATCAGGCGCAGCTGGCGTTCGACCAGGGTCTGGCTGCGCCGGGAGAGGTTGACGAACATCGCGTTGACGTTGCTGCGCAGCGCCGCCTCGTCGGAGGCCAGGTGCAGCGCCACGCGGTGGACCTCGTCGAAGGACCGGGCGACCTCGCCGATCTCGTCGCGGGATCTGACCTCGATCGGGCTGACCTCCACCTCGCCGGCGGCGGCGCTGGACTCCTGCATCCGCGAGATCGCGCCGGGCAGGTCCTCCTCGGCGATGCGCAGCGCACCCTCGCGCAGGGCGCGCAGCGGGCGCACCAGGGAGCGCACCACCAGCGAGGTCAGGGTGAAGACGGAGATGAGCACGGCCAGAACCAGGACCGACTCGACGATCGCCCGGTTCAGCGCGTCCGTGCGCAGCGAGGCGGCCTGGGACCGCACCGAGGTGGCCAGGTTCGACTCGATCTCGTTGACCTTGTCCAGGACGCTGCCGACGACCTCCTGGTACTCCGCCGGAGTGTCGCCCGGCGTCAGACCGGACAGATCCTGGCCGTCCCTGGCACGCATGACGATGCGCAGCCGGGTGGTGGACATCTGGCTGACCTCTGCGCCGACGAAGGTCTCCTCGTACATCTGGCGCTGGTCGGTGGTGGCGCTGTTGCGGAAGTTGTCGCGCTCGTTCTCGAACGTCGCCCGGCTGTCCTCGATCTCGGAGCGGATGCCCTCGGACATGGAGCCGCGCAGCAGCGAGTGCACCATCAGCGCGCCCTCGTAGGACAGCTCCGCGCGTGCGTTGGCCACACCCGTCAGCGCGCGCACGCTCTCACGCAGCTCCGTGTCGCTCGTGCTTTCGGCGATGGTCTGGTTGAAGTCGGCGAGCGAGTCGAGTACCTGCGTGTACTTGGTGACCATCGGCAGGACGGTCAGGCGGGTGCCCTGCACCTCGTCGCGTACCCGGTCGAGGTTGCCGAGGCTTGCCTGCATGCTTTGCAGCCGGGTCGCCATCAGCTGGGTGCCGGGGTCGCCCAGGCTGTCGATGAGGCTCTGCACCCGCTGCTCGGCCTGGCGGCTCTCCTTGATCTGGTCCTGGAGGGCGGCCAGCGACTCCTCGGAGCGCTCGTCGTAGTTGGGATCGTCGGCGATGTAGGCGGAGGCCTGCAGCCGTTCGCGGCCCAGTTCGGTCGAAAGGTCGACGACGGCTTCGCCCAGCGCCGCGGCCTCCTCGATCCGGTCGTGGGTGACCGTGTTGACGGCGCTCTCCGAAATCCGCAGGCCGCCCAGCACGAGGGCGACCGCGGTAGGGATCACGATGAGTGCGATCAACCGGGGGCGCACGCGCCATTCGCGCGGTGCCAACCAGCGCCGCCTGCCCTCCGCCGGCGCGGCCGCGCGGTCGGCTTGCGGTTCGCCCCGAGCGGCGCCGCCTCCGTCATCTGTCGCTCGTGTCGACACGGACCCTCGCAACCTTTCGTGTTCACCGCCTCAACCGCCGGATTCCTGTTCCCTGCGAGCGATACCGGATCCGAATGAGGCCGATGGAGCCTGAGTGATTCCGGATGAGTCCCGATCGGGCCTGCCGCACGGAGCGGTCAGTGCGGAATAGAGTGGGGTTCCGCACCCGGGCGCACCCTCAGGGGGAATGAAGAGGCGTTGTGCACCATAAACCAAAAAACAGCGCACGTGAGGTTGATAGCGTACCAATCCGCTCAGATGCCACACCTCACCTCAGCGCCCGCACCCGGGGGAGGCGCATGCACCGGCGCCTGCGAAACCGCCCTTACCTGGCGCGACCGGGCCTGCCTGCACCAGTGAGACACCGGGTATCGGACCTCCGAAACTACTCGAATAACTTTTTGGAAACACCCCCGACGTTCCGTGAAACTTCCGCCGCGTCGTGTCATCGTTCCCGGTGAGCGCCGCGATTCCGGGAGGGTCTCCGTGCAGTCGGGACACTGGCACCTGCCCAACCCCCGTCGCCGCGGCCCCGCCGATTCGGCCCGGCCGGCGACGGGTCGAGGACGGCCCTGGGCCCTGGGCGGCCGCCCGCTCCGCGACCGCGGACCCGCTCGCGCCGCGGGGGTGCTCTGCCTGGTGCTGTGTGCCGCGCCGGGAGCCGCCGCGGCACCGGGTCCCGGCGGTATCGGCGAGAGCCGGCGCCAGGAGGCCGCGCATGAGGAGACCCTCGCCGAACTGGCCACGCGGTTGTCCGAGATCCGCACGCGCCTGGACGGGCTCTACGAGCGCGCCGACGAGCGGATCGCCGAGTACACCGAGGCCGCCGAGCGGCTGAAGGAGGCCGAGCAGGCGAGCGAGTCGGCCGATCTGGCGGCCGAACGGGCCGGCGAGCGCGCCGAGGATGCGCGCGAGCAGGCCGCCGACTACGCGGCGGCCGCCTCCATGGGGGCCGATCTCAGCCCCGCACTGGCCTGGAGCTCGCCCCGCGGCCCTCAGGAGGCGCTGGACCGCCGTTCGGACCTGGCGCTGCTCGGGCACCGGCGCGGCAACGCGGTCGATACCGCCGACGCCGCGCTGAGCGCGGCCGACACGCTCAGCGGGCGGGCGGAGGAGGCCGAGGAGGTGCGCCGCGACGCCGCCGAGGAGGCCGCCGAGGCCGAGGAGGAGGCCGTGGAGGCCGTCGCCGAGCAGGAGGACGCCCTCGCCGGCATCACATCCGAGCAGTCGCGCGTGCAGTCGAAGCTGGAGCAGGCGCGCGACGACACCGGGCGGTTGGAGCGGGAGCGCGAACAGGCCCTGGAGCAGGCCCGGGCCGCAGCCGGCGACGGCGCCGATGCGCACGGCGGAACGGACGGCGCAGCGGCGGCCGCAGGCGGCGGCACGGGCTCCTCCGGCACACAGGAGGACGGGACCGGGGCCTGCACCGCCTCCGGCGCCGTTGGGCATCCCAACGGGCGCATCCCGGCCTCGGCGCTGTGTGCCCTGCCCCAACCCGGCGAGAGGCTGCGCGCCGACGCGGCGGCGGCCTTCATCGAGCTCGACGGCGCCTTCCGCGAACGCTTCGGGCGCCCGGCGTGTGTGACGGACTCCTACCGGCCCTTCTCCGACCAGGTCCGGCTCTTTCGGGAGCAGGCCGCCGGCACGGCGGCGAGCCCGGGAACCAGCGCCCACGGCCGCGGTACGGCGGTTGACCTGTGCGGCGGAGTCAGCCGGCACGGGTCGGCGGAGTACGCGTGGATGGCGGCCAACGCTCCCGCCTACGGATGGCGCAATCCCCCGTGGGCGCAGGACGGGTTCGAGCCCTGGCACTGGGAGTACACGGGATGAGGGCCCGGGGGTCCGAGCGGGGGTGCGCGGCCGGTCAGGCGCCCGCGCCCACGCGGACCTCGAACTCGCCCAGGGTGCCGCCGTCGATGTAGAGTTCCTCGCCGCGCTCCAGGGGGCGGGTCTGTGCGGGCAGCGCCGCTGCGGCGAAGCCGTCGCGGGCGCCGTCGGCCCACTCCAGGCTTCCGTCCACCTCGGCGCGGGCGACGCGGCTGTCCTCCACGGACGCCTCCACGGCCAGCCGCGATCCGTCGAACTCGTCGTGGGTGACGATGGCAGGCCCCAGGATCAGCGACACCGCGCCGCCCTCGGGGGTGCGCCACAGGACGGCGGGGGTGTATCCGGCGTGTCTGCCCTGGCCGCCGAAAAGTGCCAGCACGCCGACCGTCGCCGTCAGTGCCGTCTCGCCCGCCGGGAGCACGACGCCGTCGTCGGTTCCGCGCACCAGGCCGGGGTCAAGGCCCGTCCACTCGCCGCCGACACGGGCGGGTACCGGCCGCTGCGGGCGCACCGGCGCGCACAGCCGGGTCTCGAATTCCACGATGATCTCGACAGGGGAGGCCAGCGCCTTGTGGAAGGCGTCGGCGAGGGTGTCCCGGCTCTGTTCCAGAAGTTCGGGGAGGCTCTGCTCACCCGGGTAGCCGAAGACGCAGCCGTCGTCGACGACGCCTGAGCGCTCCTCTCCCCCGCTCGGTGAAAGGTAGGTGACCCACCGCATCGAATGCTCCCCTCCCGGCAGACCGCTGGACCTTTCAGCCCTTTTCCTCCCGGCCTCACGCTATCCGGGGCACGGGGGTATCCCGTCCATGCCGACGGCCCGGCGCAGGGCAGCTCCGCGGCGCGGCCGCCGATCCGGCGGGCACGGCTGCGCGGGCGCGGCGCGGAGGCTGTCGCCGCCGCTGCCGCGCCCCGTCCCGGTCCTCAGCCCGACTCGCGCACCACCAGGTGGGTGTCGAGCACCTGCTCGCTGAAGTCGGCCTCACCGGGAATCGCGACGTCGGCCAGAATGCGCGCCATCTCCCCGCCCATGCGCTCGGTGGGCTGGTGCACGCTGGTCAGCGGCGGGTCGCTGTGCGAGGCGAAGGAGGAGTTGTCGTAGCCGATGACCGCCACGTCGTCGGGGATGCGCCGCCCCGACTCGCGCAGCACCCGAATCGCCGCCAGAGCCATGGGGTCGGAGGCCACGAACACAGCGTCCACCTCGGGCGCCGCCTCCAGCAGCTCACGTGTCGCGGCCTCGCCGCTCTCGTAGCTGAAGTCGCCGCGCCTGATCCGCTCCTGCGGTGTAGGCAGGCCGCTCGCGCGCATGGCCTTGAGGTAGCCCTCCAACCGGTCCTCGCCGGCGACCATGTCCGGCGGACCGGCCACCGTGGCGATGTTGCGCCTCCCCGTCTCGACGAACCGGCAGGTCGCGGTGCGCGCCCCGCCGACGTTGTCGATGTCCACGTAGTGGATGGGATGACTGGTCTGCCACGACGGCCGGCCGCCGATCACGCACGGGACCCCCGCCTCCGCCAGCCGGTCCGGCAGCGGGTCGTCGGCGTGCAGCGAGACCAGCAGCACGCCGTCGACGTGGTGGGCGGTCAGGTAGTCGCCCAGCCTGCCGTACTCGTCGGCGGAACGCACCGTCGTCAGCAGCAGCTGCAGGTCGCGCTCGTTGAGCGTGGCGCTGACTCCGCGGACGACGTGGGCGAAGAACGGTTGGGCGAACAGCCGGTCGTTGGGCTCGGGCACCACCAGCGCGACGGTGTCCGTGCGCCGGGTGACCAGGGTGCGTGCCGCGTGGTTGGGGACGTAGCCCAGCTCGGAGATGGCGTCGCGCACCGCCTCGCGCGTCGCCGGGCTGACCTGGTCCGACCCGTTGATGACGCGGGAAACGGTGCCGCGCCCGACCCCGGCGCGCATGGCCACCATCTCCAGCGTCGGCCGCCGGCCCTCACTCATCGCAACACCTTCCCCGGTCCCCGCACAGTGCCGGGCGCGTTCACGCCCGTACCAGCATTACATCCGCTACCACCTGGGCAGACCACCCGCACCGACGACTTCGGCGAACCAGCGCCCGCTGTCCTTCACCGTGCGGCGCTGGGTCTCGTAGTCGACGTGCACGACGCCGAAGCGCTTCGAGTAGCCCCACGCCCATTCGAAATTGTCCAACAGGGACCAGACGAAGTAGCCGTGCATGGGGACACCCGCCTTCAGCGCCTCGTGCACGATGCGCAGATGGGCGTCGATGTAGGCCACCCGGTCGGGGTCGCGGACCCGGTCGTCGGGACCGACCTCGTCGTCGTAGGCCGCACCGTTCTCGTGGACGTACAGCGGCACACCCGGGCATTCGGCCGCCAGCCGCACCAGCACCTCGTACAGCCCGCTGGCGTCGATCTCCCAGCCGATGCCGGTGCGCGGCAGGCCCTGGCTGACGAAGACCACGTCGTCGCAGCCGACGAAGGCCCCGCCGTCGCCGCCGCTCTCGATGCGCGCCGGGTCGATGCCCTCGGAGGTGGCCGAGACCCACTCGGGCGTGTAGTAGTTGACGCCCAAGTGGTCCAGCGGCGCCGCGACGAGGTCCAGGTCGCCGTCGCGCACGAAGGAGAAGTCGCTGATCCCGGCGAGGTCCTCGCGGATGTCGGCGGGGTAGCTCCCCTGGAACAGCGGACCGGTGAAGATGCGGTTGCGCACCCCGTCGGCGCGGCGGGCCACCCCCACGTCGGCCGGCGAGGTCGTGTAGGGGCGCACCGTGGTCTGGTTGAGGGTCAGCCCTACACGGCGCTGGGAGCCGCCCTCACGCAGCACCGACGCCGCCAGGCCGTGGCCCAGCAGCAGGTGGTGGGCCGCGGCGAGCGCGGCGGAGGGGTCGCGCCGGCCGGGTGCGTGGACCCCGTCGGCGTAGCCGAGGAAGGCGGCGCACCAGGGTTCGTTGAGCGTGGTCCAGTCGCGGACGCGGTCGCCGAACCTGTCGCGCAGCACCTCGGCGAACTCGGCGAAGCGGTAGGCGGTGTCGCGCTCGGGCCAGCCGCCCTTGTCCTCCAGGGCCTGGGGCAGGTCCCAGTGGTAGAGGGTGGGCCAGGGCGTGATCCCGGCCGCCAGGAGGCGGTCGAGCAGCCGTTCGTAGAAGTCGAGCCCGGCCTGGTTGACGGTGCCGCCGCCTTCGGGCAGGACACGCGGCCAGGCGATGGAGAACCGGTAGGCGCCGATGCCGAGCTCGCTCATGATCCCGACGTCTTCGGCGTAACGCCGGTAGTGGTCGACGGCGGGCTCGCCGGTGTCGCCGTTGAGCACCTTGCCCGGGATCGCCGAGAAGGTGTCCCAGATGCTGGGGCCGCGCCCGTCGGCGGTGGTGGCCCCCTCGATCTGGAACGACGCGGTGGAGGCGCCCCACACGAAGTCCGCGGGGAAGCGGACCGCGGGCTCTGCACCGCTGTCGGTATCGGCCGTCGGATCGGCGACGGTGGACACGTGTGATTGGGTCACGCTTTGATCGCACCTTCCATGATGCGCCCGACCAGTTGGCGGCCGAACACGAAGAAAATGATCAGCAAGGGCAGAGTCGCGAAGGTCGCGCCGGTGAACATCAGAGCGAAGTCGCGCGAGTACGCCGACTCGTTCAGCTGCTGGATGGAGAACTGCACGGTCGGGTTGTCCGGGGTCAGCACCGCCAGCGCCCAGATGAACTCGTTCCAGGTCTGCATGAACGTCAGCAGGCCCAGCACCACCATGGCCGGGCGCAGCGCCGGCAGGACGACGCTCCAGTAGATCCGGAAGGTGGAGCAGCCGTCGATGCGGGCGGCTTCCATCAGGTCGTCGGGGATGGTCTGCAGCACGTACTGGCGCATCAGGAACACGCCGAAGCCGCTGACCATGAACGGAACGATCACCGACTGCAGTTCGCCCCGCCAGTTCAGCCAGTCCATCAGGATCAGCAGCGGCACCAGGCCGATCTGCACGGGCACGGCCATGGTGACGACCACGGCCACAGTGAAGAACCCGCGTCCCTTGAACTGCAGCTTGGCCAGGGCGAACCCGGCCAGCGAGCAGAAGAACACGACCGAGACCGCCACCGAGGTCGAGGCGATGATCGAGTTCATCAGGCCGGTCAGGAAGTTGGCCGAGTTGTTGGCGAAGAGGCGTTCGACGTTGTTGAAGAAGTTGCCGCCGGGCAGCAGTGCGGGCGGGAACTGTGATGCTGCGCTGGTGGTGCGCGTCGCGACGACGATCATCCACCACAGCGGGAAGACCGACAGGACGAAGGTCAACAGCAGCGCGAAGTAGGTCAGCGGCGTGGCCTGGCGCATCCGGCGCAGGCGGGCGCCCGGGCGGCTGCGCTGAGGGCGGCGCCGGTTCTGCGACGCCCGCGGCGGGGTGGGCTCCTTGATGATCGTGGCCGTCATTCCGCCCCCTTGATCCGGCTCGTGAGCCACACGTTGATCAGCCCCATGACCACCACGATCAGGAACAGCACCCAGGAGACCGCGGCGGCGTAGCCGAAGTTCTGGTAGTCGAACGTCTCCTGGAAGACGAGCATCATCACCGTCTGGAACTGGCCCTGGGAGCCGCCGGCGTAGCCGTTGTTGCCGAAGATCGTGGGCTCGGTGAACAGCTGCATCTGGCCGATGGTGGAGATGATGACCGTGAAGATGATCGTCGGCCGCAGCAGCGGGACGGTGATCTGCACGAACTGACGAAGGCGCGAAGCACCGTCGAGATCGGCGGCCTCGTAGACGTCCTTGGGCACCGACTGCATCGCCGCGAGGTAGATGAGCGCGTTGTAGCCGGTCCAGCGCCAGTCGATCATCGTCGCGATCGCGGTCCAGGACCAGTAGCGCTCGGCCTGCCAGGCGACCGGGTCCAGTCCCAGCGCACTGAGCACCTGGTTGATCAGACCGAACTGCTCGCCGCCGAACACCACGCTGAAGACGATCGCCAGCGCGGCGATCGACGTGATGTAGGGCAGGATCAGCGTCATCCGGAAGACGTTGGCCATGCGGATGCGGCGGTTGAGCGTGTCGGCCAGCAGCAGGGCGAGAAGCAGCTGGGGCACGACGGCGATGGCGAAGATCCCCAGCGTGTTGTAGAGGGCGTTCCAGAACTTCTCGTCACCGACGAGGCGGACGTAGTTGTCCAGGCCCGCGAAGCCCTCGTTGCCCCCGATGAGGCTCCAGTCGTGCAGGGAGACCCACACGGTGTAGAGCAGCGGGAAGAGTCCGAACACTCCGAACAGTAGGAAGAACGGGGTGATGAACAGGTAAGGCGAGGTGCGGATGTCGAGCCTGGTCCACATCTGGCTGCGGCGAGCACGCGCCCGGTCCGGGTCGGGGGGCCGGGTACCGGCACCGCCCTCCGACCCCGGCGGGGGTGACGGCGGGGCGCCGTGCTGCAGGGAGGTCACGTCGCACTCCTTTCGAAATGTCCTGAGCGAAGCCAGGGAATGCTGACGCCGGCGGGTCTTGCCAGCGTGAAAGGCGGCCCGGCCTGCGGGTGACGGAGCATGGTCGCCGCATCACCGTCGGAGGGGAGAGGCCGGGCCGCCGGGAGGGAAGGGTCAGCCTTCGCCGGTGGCGCGCTGGGCTTCGTCCAGGACCGTGCTCCAGGCTTCGTCGGGCGAGGCCTGTCCCTGCTCGACCGAGTCCAGGGCGGCGCGGAACGCGTCGTCGATCGCCTGGGTCTCGGGGCCGTAGTAGACGGGCTTCAGCTCCATGGCGGTCGTGCTGTAGATCTCGCCGACCGGCGCGTCGTTGAAGTACGGCCGGGTGAATTCGGTGACGGCCGGGTCCTGCAGGGCCTCAGGGTTGGAAGGCAGCACGTTGGCCTCCTCCCATGCACTGAGCTGGCCCTCCTTGTCGGTCAGGAACTTGGCCAGCTCGATCGCCATCTCCTGGTTCTCGCTCTGGGCGGGGACCCCGAGCCAGGAACCGCCCCAGTTGCCGCCTTCACCGGGGACTTCGGCGACGTTCCACTGGTTGGTGCCCTCGTCGCCGGCGGTGTCCTCGAGCGTGCCGAGCATCCACGCCGGGCACGGCAGGGTGGCGAAGGAGTTGTTCTGGATGCCGGCGTTCCACTCCTCCGACCAGATCGGCAGGCTGGCGGAAAGGCCGGCGTCGGACATCGAGGTGACGGTGTCGTAGGAGTCCCGCGTCGTCTGCTGCTGCTCGATGACCAGCTCGCCCTCGCGGTTCTGGTACGGCGCGCCGCCGTGCTGGGCGAGGACCGCGCGGAAGTAGGGCTGGATCGTGGAGACGAAGGAGGCGCCGGTCTCGGCGTCCATGAACTCCTCGCCCGTGGCGATGAAGTCGTCCCAGGTCTCCCACTGGTCCGCGACCTTCTCCGGGTCGGTGGGCAGGCCCGCGTCCTCGAAGAGCGGCACGTTGTAGCACATGCCCATGGACCCGATGTCGGTCCCCAGGCCGATGAGCTGGCCCTCGGCGGCGTGGCCGCCCTCCCACTTCCAGGACAGGAAGTTGTCTTCCAGCTCGGCCCCGCCGTGGTCGTTCAGGTCCACGAACTGGTCGGGCTGGCCGAGGAACTGGGCGACGATGCCCTCCTCGATGGCGACCACGTCGCCCGCCCCGCTGCCGGCTGCGATGTTCTGCTGCAGCTGGGGCGTGTAGTCCGCCAGGTCGGCGACGTTGCGCTCTTCGACGGTGACGTTGGGGTGCTCCTTCTCGAACTCCTTGATCCGCTCCTCGTAGCCCATCGTTCCGAAGGTGTCGATGACGAGATTGGTCTCGCCGTCTCCGGATTCGCCGCCGCCACCGCATGCGGTGGCGAGGAGGACGGCTCCGCCGCCCACCAATGCGGCGGCCACGCTGGCACCGCGCCTACGCTTGAACATCTGCGACCCCTTACGTCACACGAGGATTGAAACTGACCGCGTCCCCGTACCCCCTTTTGGGAGCGCTCCCATAAGAGAATCGGGTCACACCCCGGTGAGTCAATGCCCGTGCACACCGACGCAACCCAACCGTTACCGGAGCGGCATCTCAGGGGCCTTCCGCCGCCTCTGGGGTCCCCCCGGAAACAGCCCGTACATCCCCCGGAACGGACGTATCCAGGGCGTTTCGCGCGGGCGGGGCGCCGCGCCGCGTCGGGCCCGGCGTCGGCGATCCGCGTGCAGGCCGCCCGCGCGGGCGCGCCGTCCGCGATCATCCGGCGCGGGCTTCCTAGAATCGATGCGCGGTCCAAAAGCGGGCCATCGATTGGCAAACTGGGATGGTTACCCTAGCCTGCGACAAGCTAAACACCTGCTTGTCCGCGGACGCTCGGCGTCCCTCGCCCCTCCGCGCGGAGTCGCCGAGCAATGCCACGCATCCGACCGAGAGCGCACGCCGACCCGGGCGGTAACGCGCCAGCCGAGGAGCGACTCACGTGGAGTCCGAACGACCCGACCGCGCGAACGACTTCGCCGACTTCTGGGCGCCCGATCCCCCGTGCCCTCGCGACCTCGACGACGAACCCGGCCCGCGCCGCCGCCTGCGAGCGGCCGCGGCCCTGACCGCGGCGGCCTTGGCCGCCTGCACGCTGAGCGGCCTGCCGTCCGGCGCCGCGCCGCTGCCGGCCGATCCCAGCCTGTCCGAGCTGCGCGACCGCGCCGACAGTCTGAGCGACGAATACCGCGGCGAGCTCAACGACATGAACGCGGTGATGGAGGAGGCCGAAACCGCCGAGGAGCGCGCGGACAGCACCCGCGAGGAGGTCGACGAAGCCCAGAAGCAGGTGCGCCAGCTCGCGGTGGCCAGCTATACGGGCGGAGGGATCGACCCCGCCCTGGCGATGTTCGTCGAAGACGATCCCCAGGCCATCGTCGACCAGGCCCAGCTGGTGGGACACCTGTCTGCCACCAACCAGGACAAGGTGGACCAGCTGGAGCAGGCCATCGAGCGCGACGAGAAGGCGCAGGAGAACGCCCAGGAGAAGCTGGACAAGGTGGAGAAGGACCTCCAGCAGCTGGAGGACCGCCGCGCCGACGTCCAGGAGATGATCGCCGACTACCCCGTGCAGGAGATGCAGGGGACCTACAACATCACGCCCCGCACCGAGCAGATGCGCGAGCTGATCATCGAGAAGTTCGGCGAGAGCCCGAGCACCGGCGGTGTCGGCTGCTACCGGCCCGACGGCGGCTGGGTCGTGGGCGAGCACCCTAAGGGCCGCGCCTGCGACTTCATGGTCGACGCCAACGGTCAGATGCCTTCACAGGAGGCGAACCAACGCGGTCAGCGGATCGCCGACTGGGCGCAGAAGAACGCCGAGCGCCTGGGGATCATGTACATCATCTACCGCCAGGAGATCTGGGACATCCGCCGGGGCGACGAGGGCTGGCGCCCCATGGAAGACCGCGGCAGCATCACCGAGAACCACTACGACCACGTGCACATCTCGATGTTCTAGGACCGGCCGCGCTCGACGCCGCCGCGGGGATACCGTCTTCCCGCGAGGGATGCACCGCCGCTCGCCGCCGCCCCCACCGCTGCGCCGGCGTGCCGATCCTGCTTTACGCGCATCGGCCGCGAACGGGACTGCGGCCCGCGCCGTCCCGTACCGCCGCGCCGGGTCCGGACCTCAGCCGCCGGTGACGAGGGGGCCGTAGAGAACGGACAGGCAACCGCCGAGCAGCACCAGTACCGAGACGATCGCCAGGACGAACACGGTCCAGGCGAGCGGTCCGTGTGCGCGGCGACGCCGCCCTGAGGGCGGGAGGGAGCCGGCCGGGTCCGACGAGGGCATAGTGCGCCTTCCCGTCCCGGCACCCGCCAGGGCCCGGGACCGTCCGATACCGCAGGGACGAAGCGCTTTCCACGGTAGTGCGGCGGCGGTGCACCCACTCCTACCGCTGTTGCGATCGGGCAACGATCGCCGCCGCGCACGCCGGGACACCGGGGCCGGATCGGCCCCGGACCTCCGGCGCGGCGACCGCGGCGGAGCGCCGGATCTCAGCGGAGTGCCAGGACACGGAAAAGTACGGTCCCGGCACGAAACGGTGACGATCTCCCAGCGGAGCTCTCACCCCTGCCCCGGGCGTGTGCACACTCGGAGGCTAGGATGCGAAACCCCGGCCCCTGGTCCGCGAACCGCTACCCACGGGCACGGTCGGCCGTACTGCGGTCGGGGCCGCGGACGACCCGTGCCATCGGCGCGGTCATCACCGGCCCCCGGAACCGACTCCGGGAGCACGCGCGTCCCCCGACGGCCCGCCCACAGGCGACCGCGGGCGGCCGCACGACGGTGGAACCAGGAGCGCGCCGACGCGCGTCTCAGGCAGCGTTTCGAACTCAGCCGGCGCGAGGGGAGTCATGAGCGAAAACGGGCCCTACACACAGCCTCCGCAGTTCCCGGAGGGCGAGGGCGGATCAGGTGGGCAGCAGCCGCCCTACGGCGGCGGCTACGGACAGCCCGGACCCGACCAGGGGGCGCCCCCTCCCGGCCAGCCCTACGGGAGCGGCCCCTACCAGCCTCCGCAGCAGCCCTACCCCCAGCAGCCGCAGGGCGGGCCCTACGGCGACCCCTACAACGACCCTTCGGGCGGTCAGCCCGGCTACGGTCCCGCCGGCGGTTACGGGCCCCAGCAGCCTCCTCCGCAGTTCCAGCAGCCGGCCGACCAGCAGATGTTCGCCGGCGGCCAGCCGCCCTACGGCCCCGGCGGTCCGGGCGGCCCGGGCGGCCCGGGCGGCCCGATGGGTCCGGGGGGCGGCTACCCGCCGCCCAAGAAGAGCAATGCCGGCCTGTTCGTCGTCATCGGCGGCGGCGCGGTCATCCTGCTCCTGGTGATCGCCGTGTTCGTCGTCCTGCTGCGCAACCCCGGCGAAGAGGCTCCCGAGGCCGGCGGCGGCCCCACCCCCGAGGCCCAGCCCAGCCAGACGCCGCAGCAGGAGCCCAGCGAGGAACCGGGCGGGGAGGAGCAGCAGCAAGGCGGCGGCCCGCCCTACGCCCTGCCCGAGGAGCCGTGCTCGGCGATCTCCCAGGACGTGCTCTCCGAGCACGGCATCCAGGACGGCAGCAAGAACCTCACCGACTCCTCCTCCAACTGCAGCTGGTACATCGAGGGCGAAGGCGAGACCTACGGCAGCCTCTCGCTCGGCTACGAGACCCCCTACGGGGGGTCGGACTCGGTCGAGGGGGCCAAGGAGGACTTCCAGTCCAACGTGGACTACGCCACCGACGAGGACAACAGCTACAACGAGGTCGAGGTCCACAACCAGGAGGACCTCGACCTGGGCGACGAGGCGGTGCTGGTGTTCTCCACCGAGGTGGTGCTGAACACCCAGGATTCGGTGGCGACACTGCTGATCCGCAAGGACAACATGAACGTGGAGCTGCGCTACTCCCTCTCCCCCGGCCTGTCCGCCGACGAGGACACCCCGGCACCGCTGGAGTTCTCCGACGTCGAGGGCATGATGCAGGACCTCGGTGAGGAGTCCCTGACCCCGCTCGGAGGCTGACTCCGGTCGATTCAGGCAGTCACGAGGGGTGCGGCCAGCGGGCCGCACCCCTTTTTTCGACGCCCGCCGCCCTCCGATGCCCACCGCCCTGCCGGGTTCCTCCGCCGGCGACCGCCCGCCGACCGCACCCTCGGAGACGCTCCGCGGCCCTTTCTCCACAGCTGTGATGGCGGCAGGAAAGGGGCCCTATACTGCGGCTTTGCCGTGTTCGGAATGACGCGGACCGTCGCGGTGCCCGGTATGTCATCGTCTGCGATGTTTTCGTTTGCGGGTGTCGCCGCAGCGCATCGCGCCATTCCGAATGGGCCCCGCAGGGCGACACGCACGGAGGATCGTGCGGGCGCCCGCGGGGAGTGCCATCATTGGTGCGGCTGTCGTGATCGCCCGGCGCCTCCCGCCGCGCGGAGTCCCCGGGTGCCCGCAGCAGCCGGACGAGGCGTCGCCGTTCCCCCGCGTGTTCTGCCCCGCCCTGCGGACCCCTCGGCGAATCTTGTGCTGCTGTTGACCACATCATGACGCCCCATGTCGCCTGAGCTGGTCTTGCGCGAATTACCCTCGACCGATGGACCGTGTCCGAATCGATATGCCATTCGCGGAAACCGAGAGGATTCCCAGAGCGACACATTCATCGGGACCCGATTCCAGACTCGTGAAGGACGCTCACCAGTTGAAGCACCAGCCCGTTGGCCAGAACCCGCCACCCTGCTCGCGAGCCAACACGAAACGCGATCGGATGAATGCGCTGAGTGCGTCCGCGATCGCACTGGCGCTCCTGGCGCTCGTCGGCTGCTCGGGCGACGAGGCCGAGCCGACCTCGTCGGGTGCCTCGGCCTCGGCCGAGGCCACACCTGCGAAGGGCGCCGAGGACGAGCTGACCGTCGTCGACACGGCCCACATCCCCGGGCTGCGGGAGCAGACCACCACAGACAGCGCCGAGGGCGGTGTGGACATCGAGCTGTCGTATCCGCGCATCCCGCACGCCGAGCCGTTCGCCGACCGGATCGCCGAACTCGCCGAGCAGGACGGGCGGGACTTCGCGGGGGCGGTGCCGAAGGCCGAGTCCTACTCCGTCGACTGGCAGGTCAGTGCGGCGGGCGGGAACGTCCTCGCGGTGCGCCTCATCCAGCACGAGAAGAGCGGCGACGGCGAGCGCACCGGCTACTCGACCTACTGGTACAACACCGAGTCCGGGCGCACGGCCTACTCCACCGAGCTGCTCGACGGCCAGGGACGACTGGAGAAGCTGGACACCCTGGTCAAGAAACGGCTCAAGGACCGCGACGGCGTCGACACAGCGAGCCTGTACCCCATCGCCGAGCTCTACGACTCCGTCGGGTTCAACCCCGACGGCGACCTGGTGGTGGAGTTCGACGAGGGAGAGATCGCGCCGGCGAAGCGGGGCCGCGTCCACGCCGTCGTGCCCGAGAAGCAGGCCCGTCCGCTGCTGTCCTCTTTCGGCAAGCGCGCGAAGAAGGCGGCCGTGGTGGTCACGCCCGGTTTCGAGATCACCAAGGCCGCGAGTGCGCCCAAGGACAGCGAGGCCGAAGGCAATGTGCCGGGAATGCTCTCCACCGCTCCCGACGACGTCGACTGCCAGGACGCCGACTCCAAGTGCATCGCGCTGACCTTCGACGACGGCCCGGCCGGGCGGACCCCGGAGGTTCTCGACGCGCTGGCCGAGCACCACGCCCGGGCGACGTTCTTCGTCACCGGAGTGCCGGTGCGCGAGCACCCCGAGACCGTGCGCCGCGCGTACGCCGAGGGGCACGAGCTGGCCAACCACACGGTCCACCACCCGGACCTGACTTCGCTGGGACCGGACGACGTCACCGACGAACTGACGACGGTCAACACGCTGGTGCGGCGCGAAACCGGCTACAGCATGGACCTCATGCGCCCGCCTTACGGCGCCACCGACGAAGGCGTCGCCGACGTCACCGAGGAGCTGGACCAGGCCCAGATCCTGTGGAGCATCGACACCAACGACTGGCGCGACCACGACGCGGGGCTCGTCAGCAAGCGCGCCGTCAAGAGCGCAAAGCCCGGATCGATCGTGCTGATGCACGACATCCACGACACGACCGTCGACGCCGTGCCCCGGATTCTGGAGCGGCTCGACGAGAAGGGTTACACGATGGTCACGGTGTCGCAACTGCTCGGCGAGACCAAACCGGGCAAGGAGTACATCGACGGCCACCCCTCGGAGTCCGATCCGTCGCCCACGGCGAGCCCGTCGGGGTGACGCACCGCCGGGGCCTGGGCGTTCTCGGCCCGAGGGCGATGGCTGCCGACGCAGCGGATGAGACCGGGTGCGGGGTGTCCCCAGTGCGGGGCACCCCGCACTCGCGCGTAGGGTGGTGCGCCGTGGCACAGGGAGACCCCGCCGGATATCCGATTACCCGCTCCGGGGCCGCCGAACCGCCCTCGACGCGTCCGGAACCGGCCCGCTCGACACGGCGGGCTCAGGGAACGTGAATACCAAGGGCGGTCGTTCCCGACGACGTGAGCAGCCACCACAGCGTGCCCCGTGGGCGTGAAGGGAAATCCGATGGCCGTTGCGTTGGCCCGCGACTACACCTGGTTGCGGGAAACCCAGCCGGACCTCGCCGAAGCTTTCTGTCTCTCCTACGTCCGAGGACTCAGCAAGACCGCCGCACTGGGCCGTCTCGGTGTGGCCGAGCGCGATCTGCGCTGCCTGCCCATCGCCGAGGCCGTCGAGGCCGCACTCTGCTGCTCGGACGACCGCCCCCCGATGACCGTCCACGCGCTGGCGATAGGCGGCTGGACGGTGATCATCGAGCCGACCGGATGCCGCGCGACCCGGCCGGAGTGCTACCGGGCGCTCTCGGCCGAGACCGAACTGGTGTCGGTGCGCGTGCTGATGGACCACCGCTATGAGTTCCGGTGGGTGATCGACGGCGTCCTGCAGACCTACTTCGACGCCCGCACCCCGCAGGCGCGCCGCGGCACCCGCCCCGAGTCGCTGGAGGCGCACATGAGCGCCGTAGGACTGGGCGGCACCACCGCCGAGTCCGACCCCGGTGCGGCGGTCCTGGCTCTGGCCGACCGGGTGACCGGCGTGCGCATCCGCTCCTCCCACCTGGCCGGCCCGCTGCTGGGCGCCGAACTGGACGCGGTGCCGCCTCTGGCACCGCGCTGACCGCCGGCTCCTGACGCTCCACGACGCGGGGAGCAGGCCGGCGGACGTACGAAGCGGTGTCCCGTTGCCCCGGCGCGAGCCGCTGACCTGATGTGGACACATGCCGCGTCCCGGTTCTGCCGGGCGAGCCGGTGTCCTACGTTTCTTGCGTAGACGTCGGCGCGGCCCGGGACCGGCGGGAGCCGCCCACCGGTCCGGCCGCGGCGCTCCCGGCCACGTGGAAGGAACTTCCGGCGCATGTCCCCATCCTCTGCCGGTGGCCTCGCGAGCCCGCTCCGCGCGCGTCGGCGCATCCTCGGGTGCGGCCGTCTGGCGGCCTGCGCCGCTGCGCTGGCCGCGGCGACCGGCTGCAACGCGCTCGCCCTGCCCGCTCCCCCGCCCACCGCGTTCACGTCCTTCTCCGCCGAGAACGTGCCGGGCCTGACCGAGCGGCCCGCCGGCGGCGGCCACGGCGGGGACGGCTTCACCGTGCAGGGATCGATTCCGGAGATTCCCAACGCCGAACCGCTGACCGAGCGCCTCACCGAGATCGTGGACCGCGAGGCGGCCGACTTCCGCGACGCCTTCGAGGAGGCCGAGCGCCTGGAGGTCGATTGGGAGCTGACCGCCGCGGGCGAGGGGGCGGTCGGCGTGCGCACGATCCGCACCGAGGTCGACCACCGCGGCAGCCACGACGCCTACTCCAGCTACTACTACGACGTCGGTACCGGCCGCACCGCCTACGCCACCGAACTGCTGGCCGGCGACGCCGAGCTGCGCGAGCTGAACGGCCTCGTCGCCGCGGAGCTGGCGGGAACCCCGGCCGACCCCGGCCTGCTGCACCCCGGTTTCCGGCTCTACGACTCCATCGGGTTCAACGCCGACGGAGACCTCGTGGTCGAGTTCGACGCGGGGGACGTGGCGCCGATCGAGGAGGGCCGCGTCGCCGCCGCGGTCGCGGCCGAGGACGCGCGGCCGCTGCTCTCCGGGTTGGGCGAGCGCGTGCTTGCCGCCTCGGACGCGGACCCGCACGCGTTCTCCGTGGACTCCCCGCCCGAGGAGACCCCGCCCCCAGACGCCGAGGTCCCGGGATCGGCTCCGGGCGGCGAGGACCACGCATGCGGCACCGAGACCACCTGCGTCGCGCTGACCTTCGACGACGGTCCCAGCGAGAACACCGGCGAGGTGCTGGATCTGCTGGCGCAGCACGACGCCGAGGCCACGTTCTTCCTGTCGGGCCACGCGATCCGCGAGCGGCCTGCGATGGTCGGGCGGGTGTGGGCCGCAGGCCACGCCGTCGGCGGCCACGGCGAGTCGCACGAACCCTTCCCCGACCTCTCCCGCGGGGAGCTGGAGTCCGAGCTGGACGCCGTGGACGCGCTGATCCGCCGCCGGACCGGAGAACAGGTGGGCATTCTGCGTCCGCCGTTCGGCGAGACCGACGAGACCGTCTCCGACGTCGCGGCCGAGCACGGCCAGGCGCAGATCGTCTGGGACACCGACTCCAAGGACTGGACCGGTATCAGCAGCGAGGAGATCGCCGCCAACGTCGCCTCGTTCACGCCGCCCGGCGGGCTGGTGCTGATGCACGACACCGAGCGCACCACCGCCGAGGCGCTGCCGGAGATCCTCGACCACTACGAGTCGCAGGGCTGGACCCTGGTGACGGTGCCCGACCTGCTCGGCGACGCCGAACCGGGCGGGGTGTACTACAGCAGCGACCCGGTGGCCAACGAGGAGTGCATCCGCCTCGACGGCTGCCCGACGTGAGGCCGCGCGGCGGCGCGTCGCCTGCGCGCGGCGCGGGGGCTCAGCCTTCCGTCGCCGTGCCTGCGGCCACGTCGGCGCCCACCGCCTGGGCGATCGAGCTGTAGCCGGCCGAGCGCACCAGCCTGGCCAGGCCCCGGTGCATCCTGCGCGGCCACAGCGGCCCTCCGTAGACCAGACCGGTGTAGCCCTGGACGAGGGTGGCACCGGCGCGGATGCGCTCCCAGGCGTCCTGTGGCGTGGACACGCCCCCGACGGCGACGAGCAGCAGCCTGTCGCCGGCGCGCGCCCGCAGGCGGCGCAGCACCTCCAGGGAGCGCCGCCGCAGCGGGGCGCCGGAGAGGCCGCCGGCTCCGGCAGCGGCGACCTCCTCCGTCGGGCTGTGCAGACCTTCGCGCGCGACGGTGGTGTTCGTGGCGATCACGCCGTCGAGCTCCAGCTCGACGGCGAGATCGGCGACGGCGTCGACGTCGGCGTCGACGAGGTCGGGAGCGATCTTGACCAGCAGCGGCAGGGCGCTGCGCCCGTCGGCGTCGAGGGCGGCGCGCACCTCGCGCAGCAGCGGCCGGAGCCGCTCCACGGACTGCAGATCGCGCAGGCCGGGGGTGTTGGGCGAGCTGACGTTGACCACGAGGTAGTCGGCGAGGGGAGCCAGCCGCCGGGCGCTTTGCACGTAGTCGGCGACCGCCTCGGCCTCGGGGACGGTCTTGGTCTTGCCGATGTTGACGCCGACCACCGGGCGGTCCCCGCCGCGCCGGGAACGCAAGGCGCGCAGGTGGTCCGCGGCCACGACCGAGCCGTGGTTGTTGAACCCCATGCGGTTGACGATCGCGCAGTCGGCGGTGAGCCGGAACAGCCGCGGCCGGGGGTTGCCCGGCTGCGGGTGGGCGGTGACCGTGCCGACCTCGACGTGGCCGAAGCCCAGAGCGGTCAGTCCGGTGACTCCCTCGGCGTTCTTGTCGAATCCGGCCGCCATCCCCAGCGGGCCGGGCAGGTCGCGGCCCAGTGCCCGCACGGCGAGTTCGGGCTCGCGGGGGGCCAGCGCCGCACGAAGGGCTTCGGCGGCGCCGGGCACCGCGGCGAGCCCGCGCAGCGCGGCGAAGCTCAGCCGGTGGATGGACTCGGCGTCGGTGCGCCGCAGCACTGCGGAGAAGAGGAACTGGTACAGCACTGGCTTTCCGGATTCGTTCGGCGGTGGCGCGCCCGGCGCGGGGCCGGGCGCCGTTCTACGGGCGGTGCCGCTCAGCCGTCGCCGCGCTCGCGGTCGGCGAGGAAGCGCTCCAGCTCGGCGCCGAGCTCCTCGGCCGTGGGCAGTTCGGAGCCGTCCTCGCCGAACATCGGGACGCCCGCCTCGCCGGCGTTCTCGCGCGCCGCCATGAACTCGTCGTACTGCTGCTCCAGGTTGGAGACGACGCGCTGCACCTCCTCGGAGGCCTCGACCTGCTGCTCGATCTCCTCGTCGGTCTGGCGCGCGGTCTCCTCCAACTCGGTGCCGGGCAGTGCCAGCCCGGTGGCGCCGGAGACGAACTCCAGCGCGGCCATCGCCGCTCGGGGGTACTCCGACTGGGCCAGATAGCTGGGCACATGCACGGCGTAGCCGAGCGCGTCGTGTCCGGTCTCGCCGAGCCGGAACTCCAGCAGGGCCGCGGCGCTGGCGGGCACGTTGACGCGGCCGATCCAGGGCGTGTGCCCCGACACCAGCTCGGTACGGGTGGCGTGGGCGGTGGCCGTGGTGGGCCGGGTGTGCGGGACGGCCATCGGGATGCCCTGCACGCCCACGACGAGGGTGACCGAGAACCGCTCGACGAGGTCGCGCACAGCCGCGGCGAACGCCTCCCACTCGTGGTCGGGTTCGAGCCCGTGGAGCAGCAGGAACGCCGTGCCGTCGCTGTCGCGCATCTCATACAGCGACAGCTTGGGCGGGGTGTACTCGGTGTAGGCGTTCTCGACGAAGGTCAGCACGGGCCGGCGGGCGCGGTAGTCCAGCAGCCGGTCGACGTCGAAGGCGGCGATCTCCTCGGCGTCGAACGCGGCGAAGAGCGCGTCGGCGGCCTGGCGACCGACCGTCCCGGCGTCCACGAACCCGTCGAGGACGACCAGCATCACCGTCCCGGCGGCGTTGTCGGCGCCGGAGCGAAGCTGGTAGAGGTCAGCGTGGTCACGCACCTGGCAGGGTCTCCATTCGCACACGAAGATGGCGGGGCGGCTGCGACACGCGACGGTCGCACGCGCGGTCGGATTCACGGTCCAGAATAGTCGAGCGCGACCGGAACGCCCCCAGCGGCGGAGGCGGCCCCTCCGCGCCGGGCGGCGCCGTGCCGGTGATCGTGTGCTCGGCGCCGTTTTCGGCGCCGAGAGTGCTCACGAGTACGCGGCCGCCGGGACCGGGCGCCGGATCACTCCGCCTCACCCGTCCGGGTCAAGCCCTGCACCCGCAGGCTGCGCAGGCGGTTGAGCGCCGCGGCGATCTCGTAGCGCCGCGGCAGCACGTAGTCGCCCGCGTAGCCGCGGCCGAGCGCCGTCACGCCGTCCTCGCCCAGCCGCTCCTCCAGCGCGTCCAGGGCCTCGGCGAGTGTGCGCCGGCTGAGCAGGCCGTCCTCGGCGAGTCGGCGCATGGCCAGGCCTACGCCGATGATCTGGCCGGGGTCGACCAGCTGCGTCAGGCTGCGCACGTCGATGTCGTTCTCGCCGAAGGTGAGCACGTCCATGTCGCGGCGCTTGAGCCGGGACTTGCCGCGCGCGGTGGCGTCGACCGAGCGGGCGTCGATCACGCGATCGGCGGGTGCGGTGAACTCGGCGTCGGTGCGCTCGGAGGCCAGTTCGCGGGCCCGGTCGGTGACGTCGTACGGGCGGTAGCCGTCGAGCATGATGACCTGGTCGGCGACGTCGAAGTAGTCGCCGCTTCCGCCCATCACCAGCACCGTGGAAATCCCGTGGTCGCGCCGCAGCGGGCGGACCAGGTCGACGAACGGCGTCAGCGGCTCGCGGTCGCCGTGCACCAGCCGCTGCATCCGGGCGTCGCGGATCATCAGGTTGGTGGCGGTGGTGTCCTCGTCGATGAGCAGGGTATGCGAGCCCGCCTCCAGCGCCTCGGCGATGTTGGCCGCCTGGGAGGTGGAGCCCGAGGCGTTCTCCGTGGAGAAGTCGGCCGTTTCGGCGCCGGTGGGCAGGTTGCGCACGAACGCGCTGATGTCGGTGCGCGCGACCTGGCGGCCCTCCTCCGCGCGGATCTTGACGGCGTCGGGACGGGAGACCACCAGCTCGCGGCCGTCGCCGGGCACGTGGTCGTAGACGCCGCGCTCCAGAGCGTGCAGCAGTGTGGACTTGCCGTGGAAGCCGCCGCCGACGATGAGGGTGATGCCCTCGGCGATGCCCAGCCCGGTGACCGTGCCGGCGTGGGGCAGGTCGACGCTGACGCGCAGGCTCTCCGGGGACCGGAAGGGCACGGCGCTGCCCTGCATGGGCAGGTCGCTGACGCCGCTGCGGCGCGGCAGCACCGCGCCGTCGGCGACGAAGGCCACCAGTTCCATGCCCTCCAGCTGGTCGCGCAGCGCGCAGGTGTCCTCGACGGTGTCGGCGAAGGCGGTTGCCTCGGCGGCGTCGAGCTCGGGCCAGCGAAGCGCGTCGACCATGGCGGGCAGCCGCTCGCACAGTTCGCTCTCGGCGGTGCGGCCGTCGATGCGGCGGCCGTGGCCGGGCATCTCGATGCCCAGTCTCAGGTGCACCTCGCCGTCGCGGATCTGGCAGGCGGCGCGGTCCAGCACCTCTTGGCCGCCGGCGTCGATGCGCAGCCGGGCGCCCTTGAGCTCGCGGTAGGCCCGGCGCACCAGGTAGTCGGCCGTCGCCCGGCGCCGTACCGGCGCGTGCCAGGCGTCGTCGGGCAGTTCGACGACGTCGGCGGGGATGCGCACGGCGACGCGGGACGGCGGGGCGAAGGGGTCGGACTGCACCCGCTCGACGGTCAGCGTGAAGTCGGGGAAGGTCCAGTCGCCGGTGAGAGACTTGTAGCGGCCGTAGGAGGAGCCGTCCATCCGGCGCAGCTCCTCGGCCAGGCGGGCGTCGTCGCGCCGACCGCTGATCTCGGGCTGCTCGCGGCGGCCGCCCCCGCCTCCGGGACCGCCGCCCCGCTCCGGGCGTCCCCCGCCTTGGCGGCGCTGCTGGCCCCCGTACCGTCCAGGCATCGGTCGCATCCCTCCTGCGTGATCGATCTCGTCCTACTCCGGCGCACCGCTCCCCCGGCGCGGGCCGCAGCCGCGGCCGCCGCAGGTGCCGGCGTGCCCGTTCAGGAGCCCGCTACCCGCCGATCGGTGTGGTGTGCACACCACCGTGTGCCGTCTGCGGCGGCAGGCGGAGCCGCGACGCCGTTCCGCTGCCCGGTTCCCGCACGATCGCCTCGGGGCCCGCCGCGGCCGACGGTCCGGACCCGCCCGGCGCGGCGGCCTCCGGCCGCCCGTCAACCCTAACGTCCAGGTGGCCGGATGCGGCCCTACCGCCGTCCTCAGGGCGGGTGGCGCGGCCAACGGGGATCGGCGGCCGGGGCGGGGCACTGTGCGCAGCGCCGACCGCCACGCTGCCCGGCGCGAGCCGCGGGAGGCGAGGCTGCCTGCGGTCCGCCGTCTCGGACGCACGGGAAGCGCCGCCTTCGCGCGGGGACCTGCCGGGCGGGCGTCTACGGCGGGTGGCACAGCGGTGTTTGTAAGGGGGACGGAGCCGGCAGCCCGGCCGTTGCGGCCAGGAGATCGCCCAGCGCCGACCCCTCGCCGAGCCGGGGCGCGGCCGCCTCGGCCGCCGACGGAATCGAGAACGGCCCGATGCCCTCGGTGTCGCCCTCGCCCGAGTCCACGGAGCCGGCGGGGGGCGATGAAGAGGAGGGCGGGCAGGAGGACGAGATCGTCTTCTCCCCGGAGTTCGCCCGCCGCCGGGTGGGCCGGGGCGCGTTCCCCGGCGGCACGAGCGCGGCTACGACCCGGTCGTCGAGGAAGGCAGTGCGACCGCCTGCCTCACCACCGGCGCCGGCTTCGGCCCGCACAAGGGCGGCGGCTACCGGATCGACGGCGGGCGGCTGGTGGTCGTGCTCTGGGGCGAGGAGGGCGCGACTTCGCGTGGCACGTCTTCCGGCCGGCCCGCCTCTGAGCCGACCGCCCCGCTCAGGTCCCGACCGGCTGCGGCCACCGGTGCCGGACCCGCGGGGCGGACCTCAGGCGGGTCCGCCCAGGGCGGGTTCGTCGAGGATGAACATGGTCTGGGTGCTGCGCACCTCGGGGATCCGCTGCAGGCGCTCCAGGACGAAGGTGCGCAGCGCCGCGGCGTCGGCGACGCGCACCAGCAGCAGGAGATCGACGTCGCCGGAGACCAGCGCGGCGTGGTCGACCTCGGGGATGTCCTTCAAGTAGTCGCGGAACCTCTCCCAGGAATGCTGCTCGATGCGCACCGAGACGTAGGCGGCCAGCCCTTTGCCGTACTTCTCGTAGTCGATGACCGCGGTGAATCCGCGGATGACGCCGTTGGTGCGCAGCCTGTCGAGCCGGGCGTAGGCGTTCGCCCGCGAGATGTGTGCGTGCTCGGCCACCGCGCGGATGGACATGCGGCCGTCGGCGCGCAGCAAGTCGATGATCCGCTGATCGACGTCGTCCACAGCCATGTGTCTCACCTCACACCGGTTCGGTAGCCGCACGCTGAGACGGATCCGTTCGCGCATCCGGCCCCTGCGGCCATCCGTCTACATTACGCGCCGGAATATGGACATTGTGCGGAACCGAACCGCATATTCAGACCATGACGACCAGCGATGCGCCACCTGTTGCGGCTCCCCCACTGCCCTCATTGGAGCCCCTCCGGCTGATCGACGACGAGGGCCGCCGCGCCGCGGATTCGGCGCGGGCAGGCTTCGAACTGCCCGATACCGACACGCTGCGCGCGCTGCTGGGCGCCATGGTCGTCGGCCGCCGGTTCGACGCCCAGGCCGGGGCACTGGCCAAGCAGGGGCGGCTGGCCGTCTACCCCTCCAGCCGCGGCCAGGAGGCCTGCCAGGTCGGCGGGGCGCTCGCGCTCGCCGGGCAGGACTGGCTGTTTCCCACCTACCGCGACTCCGTCGCCCTGATCAGCCGGGGTGTGGACCCGGTCGAGGTACTGACCCTGCTGCGCGGCGACTGGCACTGCGGCTACGACCCCAAGGCCTACCGCTGCGCCCCGCAGTGCACGCCCCTGGCCACCAACGCCTCACACGCGGTCGGGCTGACCTACGCCGCCCGCCGCAAAGGCTCCGACACCGCGGCGCTCGTCCTCATGGGCGACGGCGCGACCAGCGAGGGCGACGCGCACGAGGCCTACAACTTCGCGGCGGTGTGGAACGCGCCGGTCGTCTTCCTGATCCAGAACAACGAATGGGCGATCAGCGTGCCGCTCCACAAGCAGTCCGCGGCCCCGACGCTCGCGCACAAGGCCATCGGCTACGGCATGCGCGGCTACCACGTCGACGGCAACGACGCCGCCGCTGTACACGCGGTGGTCTCGCGCGCACTGGCCGAGGCCCGCTCCGGGGGCGGTCCGGCGCTGATCGAAGCGCGCACGTACAGGGTCGAGCCCCATACCAACTCCGACGACCCCACTCGCTACCGCGACGACGCCGAGGTCGAGCGCTGGCGCCGCCGCGACCCGCTGGCCCGTCTGGAGGCGCTGCTGCGCAGCGAGGGCGATCTCGACGACGCGCGATCGGCGGAGTTCGCGTCCCGGGCGGAGAGCCTGGCCGAGTCGGTGCGCACCCGCCTCGCCCACGAGCCGCACCGATCGACCGACGAACTGTTCGCCCACGTCTACGCCGAACCCACGCCGGCGCTGCGCCGCCAGCGCGCCGGGGTGCGCGAGGCCGCTGCGCGGGCCGAGCGAGGCAGCGAGCCGAACGGAGGCCGGTGATGGCGCACCACACCCTGGGGCGGGCGCTCAACCGGGCGCTGCGCGACGCCATGTCCGCCGACCCCGACGTCGTCGTCTACGGCGAGGACGTCGGACCGCTGGGCGGGGTCTTCCGCGTGACCGACGGCCTGGGCGCCGAGTTCGGCGAGGACCGGTGCTTCGACTCCCCGCTGGCCGAGTCGGGGATCGTGGGTACCGCGGTGGGCATGGCGATGTACGGGCGCCGGCCGGTGGTGGAGATGCAGTTCGACGCCTTCGCCTACCCGGCGTTCCAGCAGGTCGTCTCGCACGTGGCCAAGATGCGCAACCGCACACGCGGACGCGTGGAACTGCCGCTGGTCATCCGCATCCCCTACGGCGGCGGCATCGGCGCCGTCGAGCACCACGGCGACTCCTCTGAGGCCTACTACGCCCACACACCGGGCCTGCGCGTGGTCACGCCGGCCACGGTCGCCGACGGCTACTCCATGCTGCGCGAGGCCGTGGAATCGCCCGACCCGGTGGTCTTCCTCGAACCCAAGCGGCGCTACTGGGCGAGCGAGGACCTCGACCTGCCGGTGCGCACGGCGCCGATGGACCGCGCGGTGGTGCGGCGCCCGGGAGCCGACCTGACCGTCATCGCCTACGGCCCCACCGTCGACACAGCGCTGCTGGCCGCCGAGTCCCTGGCGGAGGAGGGCAGGGAGGCCGAGGTGGTCGACCTGCGCAGCCTCTCCCCGTTCGACGACGAGACCGTCGCCGCGTCGGTGCGCCGGACCGGGCGCGCGCTCGTCGTCCACGAGGCGCACGGGTTCGGCGGATTCGGCGGCGAGGTCGCCGCGCGCGTGAGCGAGCAGTGCTTCCACTACCTGGAGGCGCCGGTGCTGCGGGTATGCGGGCTGGACATCCCCTACCCGCCGCCGCACCTGGAGGAGTTCCATCTGCCGACCGTGGACCGCATCCTGGACGCGGTCGACCGGCTGCAGTGGGAGTCGTCGTGGGTTCCCGGCGCAGACGCGGGGGCCGGGCGGCCGCAGGCGCCCCGCACGGAGGTGAGCGCATGAGCGGCGCGGGCGAGGGCGCCGTGCGCAGTTTCCTGCTGCCCGACCTGGGCGAGGGGCTGACGGACGCCGAGATCGTGCAATGGCTGGTGGCCGTGGGCGACACGGTGGCCGTGGACCAGCCGGTGGCCGAGGTCGAGACCGCCAAGGCCGCGGTGCAGGTGCCCTGTCCCTTCGGCGGGACCGTCACCGAACTGCACGGCGGGCCCGGCGACACCGTGGCGGTGGGGACCCCGCTGGTCAGCGTGCGCACGGCCGAGGAGCCCGGCGACACGACCGGCGAGGGCGGCGGCCGGAGCGCCGCCGGCGGAGAAGGCGTCGGCGGTTCGTCCGCCGCGCCCGCCACCCGTGCCGCGCCGGAGGCGAACGGCTCCGCCACCGGTTCCGGCGCCGTACTGGTGGGGTTCGGCACCCGCCCGGAAGGCCCGTCCCGCCGCCTCCTCCCCTGGCGGGACGCAGAAGAGGAGGTGCCGCGGACAACGGCGTCCGCGGCACCTCCTCCGCCACGGCCCGCACCCGGCGAGCGGGCGCCGGTGATCTCGCCGCTGGTGCGCCGCATCGCGCGCGAGCACGGAATCGACGCCGCCGCGCTCGCCGGCAGCGGCGAAGGCGGCGTGGTGCTGCGGCGCGACGTCGAGGCGGCCGTCGCCGCTGCGGCCCCGGCCGCCCCGCCGCGCGCAGGCGCCGACGCTTCCGGAGCGGCTTGCGAGACCTCTCCCGCAGGTGCGCGGACGCCGGCGGGCGGACCGGACGGGTCGACCGCCGCGGCCGAGCGCGTCGCCCTTTCGGCTCCGCACCGGGAGATGGCCCGCCGGATGACCAGGTCGCGGCGCGAGATCCCCGAGGCCACCGTGTGGGTCGACGCCGACGCCACAGGACTGCTGGAGCTGCGGACGGCGATCAACGAGGCCGACCCCGAGCGGCCGGTGGGCCTGCTGGCGCTCCTGGCCCGCTTCTGCGTCCTCGGGCTGACGCGGTTTCCCGCGCTGAACTCCCGGTTCGATCCCGAGCGCGAGGAGCTGCTCCGTCCGCAGGGCGTCCACCTGGGCTTCGCCGCGCAGACGCCGCGCGGGCTGGTGGTCCCCGTGGTGCACGACGCCCACACGCTGACCGCCCG
The DNA here is from genome assembly GCF_000826685.1 of Streptomonospora alba. Taxonomy (GTDB): domain Bacteria; phylum Actinomycetota; class Actinomycetes; order Streptosporangiales; family Streptosporangiaceae; genus Streptomonospora; species Streptomonospora alba. Next base: position 40,843 of record NZ_JROO01000038.1, on the reverse strand, counting down.
CGAGCTGGCGGCCGAGGTCTCGGCGCTCACCGAAGGTGCCCGCGCGGGCACCCTGCCCCCCGAGCGGCTCCGGGGCGGGACGTTCACGGTCAACAACTACGGCGTGTTCGGCGTGGACGGGGCGGCGGCGGTGATCAACCACCCCGAGTCGGCGATCGCGGGCGTGGGCCGCATCGCCGAACGCCCCTGGGCACACGACGGGGAACTCGCACTGCGCCCGGTCACCGAACTGACGCTCGCCTTCGATCACCGAGTGTGCGACGGAGCCGAGGCCGGCGCGTTCCTGCGCTTCCTCGCCGACTGCGTAGAACGTCCGGCCGTGCTGCTCGGCGACGTGTAAGCGCCCGCAGACGACACGGCGGCCGCGCCGACGCCCCGGAGAGGCGCAAGCGCGGCCGCTGTCGTGCCGTCGCCGGATCGGCCGGATCGGCCGGGGCGGTTACTCCCGGCCGGTGCCGCCGGAGTCGCGGCGCACGGACCGGCTTGCACGCTCCCAGTAGGAAACGGCGGTCGCACGCACGCTCTGCGCGGTCTCGCGCAGCCCTTCGGCCGACAGCGGGGAGGAGCTGCGGTGGCGGCCCGAGCCGGCGTAGTCGGCAGCGGGCTTGCGCCGGGCGAAGAGGAGGGCGACCAGCAGCGCGGGCACGATGGCCAGGGTGAGCACCCCGGCGGCCAGCGGCAGATCGTTGCCGGCCAGGGAGATGCCGGAGATGTCGTTGGAGGCGGACTCGGCCGTCAGCCCCTTGCCGGAGCCGTCGTCGCCGCCGTCGCCGGAGGCGGCGCCGCTCTGCTGCTGCTCCGTGGAGTCCTCGCCCCCGGAGTCCTGCGCGTCGTTGGCGGTCTTCTCGCCGGAGCCGCCGTCGTCGCCGCTCTCCTCGGAGGAGCCCTCGTCGGAGGAGCCCTCGTCGGAGGAGCCCTCGTCGGAGTCGGACTCCTGCTTCTTCTTCTCGTCTCCGTCGTCCTTGGCGGAGGCGGGGACGGGCTGGACGGCCTTGCCGTCGCACACCTCGGAGCCGCTCATCGGCTGGGGCGCGCCGGCCGTTCCCGCGCCGTCGCCCCACTCGGTGATGTAGTACTCGACGTCGATGTGGCCCTGGCCGCCGCTGACGGTGTAGCTGGAGTCGTTCCAGCTCCCGCCGGTCAGCTCGGCGAAGGTCTTGCCGTCGAGGTCGAGGAGGACGTCGCAGTTCTCCGCGGGGTGTCCGGGGCCGCGGTCACCGATGAAGAACTCGGCCTTCTTGCCGTTGTACTCGACGTAGCCCTCGGTGCCGAGCGGCCAGCTGGGGCTGGCCGCCATGCCCTTCTGCATCGGCTCTCCGGAGGCGGGAGCACCCGTGTCGCCGTTGATGCCGGAACCGTCGTCCCAGAAGTAGGAGGACTTTACCTCGCCGTACTGCACAGGATCAGAACTCATGAAAACGCAACCCATTTCGACAGAGCGGGGCCGAGCGAGGCCGCACAGACGCACGACATTTCCGACTTTTCGGTCACACTGAAACAGGGGTGCCCGAGGAGCGGTGTGTCTGCTGGGGACTCCCGACCGGACGGCCAGGAGCGGCGGGATCGCCGGCCGCCGTCGAAGGACGGCGAACCGGGGCAGGCGCTGGATGCGCGGCCCAGCCCGCAAGAGGTCGGGGGCCTCTTGGCCCGGGGTCATGTCCCGGGGCTCGGCATCGGAGGATGCAGACCTGGATCCTGAAAAGGTAATGACCAGGTCACGAACCGATCACGAGGGACTGTAGTCCACGAAAAAGTCAAATGCCACAAGGGGGAACGCAAAACCCCTGATCACGACCTGCGTCGGGGGTGGTTCACAGGGACGGAACCCCTGAACAGAGCGGGGTTTCAGGACTTTAAACCGAAAAAAATATGGCACCCGTCACAGTTTGCGGGTGCCGGGAGCGCTCGGGGGTGGCAGCGGCGGACGGTGCTTCAGGTCACGGCCTTGGCGGCGGCAAAGCGCGGGTCACGCCACTGCCCGCTGCGCACCACCTCGACCAGCGCCGAGGCCGCGTCGAAGACGTCGGCATAACGCAGGTAAAGCGGCGCGAACCCGAAGCGCAGCACGTCGGGAGCACGGAAGTCGCCCACCACACCGCGTGCGATCAGAGCCTGCACGATCGGGTACCCCTCGGGGTGGCGCAGCGCGACCTGGCTGCCGCGGCGATCGGGCTCGGGGGGCGTCACGAGATCGAGTCCGGCGGAGCGCGTCTGCTCGATGAACAGCTCCGTCAGCGCCACGCTCTTCTCTCGCAGCAGCCGCAGGTCCACGCGCTGCCACAGGTCGAGCGAGGCCTCCAGCGCGGCGGCGGCCACCACCGGCTGCGATCCGCTGAGGAAGCTGCTCGCCCCCTCGGCGGGTGCGTACTCGCCGGAGAAGTCGAAGGGCCGGGCGTGGCCGTGCCATCCGGTCAGCGGCTGGCGGGCGGCGGAGTGGTGGCGCTGGGCGGCGAAGACGAACGCGGGAGCGCCCGGCCCGGCGTTGAGGTACTTGTAGGTGCAGCCCACCGCGAAGTCGACGCCGCAGCCCGCCAGCTCGATCGGCAGCGCGCCGACACTGTGGCACAGGTCCCACACCACCAGCGTCCCGTTGGCGTGGGCCAACCGGGTGATCTCGGCCATGTCGCGCAGGGCGCCCGTGCGGTAGTCCACATGGCTCAGCAGCAGGACCGCCACATCGCCCGCCGCCAGCGCACCGGCCAGGGCCGCGCGGTTGTCGGCGTCGACCCGGCGCTCGACGGCACCCATGATCTCGGCCACGCCCTCGGTGATGTAGAGGTCGGTGGGGAAGTTGCCCTTCTCCCCCAGCACGACGTGCCGCTCGGGGTTCAGCCGCAGCGCCGCCACCAGCGCCTTGAACAGGTTGGCGGAGGTCCCGTCGCCGACGACCACCTCGTGCGGTGCAGCACCCACCAGCGGCGCGAGTTTGGCGCCCAGGGCGCGCGGCTTGTCCCACCACCCGGCGTCGTTCCAGCTGGCGATCAGCCGCTCGCCCCACTCGTGCTCGACCGTGCGCGCGATGCGCCCCGGAGCGGCCGCCGGCAGCGCGCCCAGCGAGTTGCCGTCGAGGTAGATCACGCCCTCGGGCAGCAGGAACTCCCGGCGGAACCCGGCGAGCGGGTCCTCGTCGTCACGCCGGACGCAGTCGGGGCGGGTGATGGGTGTCATGCGGGTGCGGCCTTCCTGAGCTGGACGGGCGGACGGGCTGGCCGATGCGCGGGGTGGGGCGGAGGCGGCAGCCGGTCCGGCGGGGAACCTGCGCGCAGCGCCCCGGTCGGGGCGGTGGCCGACGACGCGAACACGGACACGCGGTGTCGCCGATCGGGGCGGTGGCGGGTGGCACAAGGCATGCATGCCCGCGGCGGGCCGGGGCCTCACACTCCGGTTCGCAGCGACCACAGTTCGGGGAAGACGTCCTGGGCGGCGTTGCGGGCGAGCCAGTCGAGCCCGCTGGATCCGCCGGTGCCGGGTTTGGCGCCCATGGAGCGCTTGACCGCCATCAGGTGCCGGTGCCGCCACCGGGTCACGCGCTCGGCGGTGTCCATGAGGGCCTCGGCAAGCTGCAGCAGGTCGTTGCCGGGGCGCTCGTCGGCGTAGACCTCGGCCCAGGCTCCCTCCACCCGGGGATCGGGCTTGTAGGGGCGGCTCCAGTCGCGCTCGGCGACCTCGTCGGGCACGGCCGTCCCGCGCCGGCGCAGCAGCCGCAGCGCGGCGTCGTAGAGGCCGGGCTCGGCGAGGGTCCGCTCCAACTCGGCGCTTGCCACGGGCAGTCCGCTCTGTGCTCGCGCCATCCCCGCCGACTTGTTGCCCAGCAGGAACTCCAGCTGCCGGTACCCGGCCGACTGCACGCCCGAGGCCACGCCCAGCGAGTCGCGGAACCTGTCGAACTCCGCGGGGGTCAGCGTGGCCAGCATGGCCCAGGACTCCACGAGCACGTCCTGGGGGCCGGTGGCGCGGCGCAGCGCCGCCAGGGCCGATGCGGTGTCGTCGGCCTCCAGCGCGTCCCGGGCCTCTTCCCAGTGGTGGCGGATCAGCCGGAACAGTAGCTCCATCACCTGGGTCGTGATGATGAAGGACAACTCGGCCGACTCGCCGGTACGCGGACGCTGCAGGCTCAGCAGCGTCTCGGTGTGCACGTAGTCGGTATAGGCGGCGGCCTCGTCGGTGCCGAGCACCGGGCAGGTCTGCGGTGCGCCGGCGCTCTCCGCGGCCGCGTCGCCGGGCGCCGAGCGCCCGTGGTCGTAGGACGCGGTCATGGCCATCGTTGCTCACCTCTCTGCTCGCGCGGTGCGCGTCGGTCTACCCCAGCATGAGCCAAGCGGGACCGCGGATTGAATGGCCGGCACTTGCGGATCGGAGGTCCGTGCTTAACGTCCGCAATCGGTGTCGGCTGTAGTGTTTACGAGCGCAAAGGGACTGTTCCAGGCCCGGACTAGGCGGCCGGAAGGGCCGGGGCGCGGCGTGGCGACGAGGCGCTGAGCCACCTGGCATGCCGGGCACGCGGCGCATACGGGAGGGGACGTGTTGGACACCGTCGACCGGCGGATCCTCGAAGAGCTGCAGGAGGACGCCCGGCTGTCCTACAACGAACTGTCGCGGCGGGTGAACCTGTCGGCGCCCGCTGTGGCCGATCGGGTGCGGCGGCTGCAGGACTCCGGCGTGATCACGGGTTACCACGCGCACGTCGATCCCGCCGCCGCCGGGCTGCCGGTGACCGCGCTGGTGCGCATGGAGTGTTTCGGCCCCCGGTGCCTGCTGCGCGACGCGCCGGCCCTGGAGATGACCGAGATCCTGCAGCTCCACCGGGTCACCGGCGACGCCTGCTGCGTGCTGCTGGTGGCGGTGGCCTCGATGGCGCACTTCGAGGAGGTCATCGACCGGCTGGCCGAGCACGGCCGCCCGTCCAGCACCATGGTGCTCTCCAGCACCTACGCCTGGCGGCCTGTGCGGCCGCCGTCGGCTCAGTGGTGACCCGCACCGACGCCGCGGAAGACCGCGGCCCCTCCTGCCCCGGCGGCTCCGGGCCCCGAGGCGGCGATGGGCGGCTCGCCCGCGCGGCCCGGCGCACGCGGGGCCGCGTGCGCCACTGCCTCGGCGACCTGCACGCGGGATAGCGGCGTGCGCTCACCCGCCCTCCAGGCGCCGCACGGTGCGCCGGACCAGCCACGCGCCGCTGAGCGCCGCGACGACCGTTCCCGCGGCCAGACCCGCGGGCCAGGGGACCGTGCCGAATCCGGGAAGCACCGCGGTCGGCCAGAACAGCGGCAGGGGCGCGAGCGCCCACGCGGCCCGGCCGGGCAGCCACCACACCGCGACCGGGGTCAGGGTGAAGACCGCACCGGCGACCTTGACCAGCACCAGAGTCTCGATCTTGGAGGGCGCGAACGCGGTGGCGGCGAGCACGAACAGCGGCGCCTGGAGCGCTGCCAGCGCGACCGCCGCGACCAGCGCGGGAGCCCGCTCGGCGGGAACGCCGGCCGCCAGGCCCGACAGCGGGACGGCCGCCGCCAGCCCGCCCGCCGCCGCGATCGAGGCCACCGCCAGCCTGTAGGCGAGGTAGCGCGGCAGGCCCAGCGGCGAGACCCGGTACAGCAGTTGCGTGCCGTCGTCGGCGTCCTCGACCGTCCGCAGGGCCGCGATCGCGCCGATCATCATCGGCACGTGCAGCACCACCAGCGCCGCCAGCAGCACAGGAGCAAGGGGTGCGGTGTCGAGCCCGTAGCGGTCCGACAGGAAACCGCTCACCGGCGGATACCCCCACCGCAGCGCCAGCGCGAGCAGGACCGGCCCCAGCAGCAGCGCGACGAGCATCGGATCGCGCAGCAGCCCGCGCAGATCGACACGCGCCAGCCCGCCCACGGCTCCGCCGCGCCGCGGCACGGCCGATGCGCCTGTGCCGCCGGGCACCCGACCCGCGGCAGGGGCGTCGGCACGCGCGCGGGCGGTGCCGGTGGTTCGCCCCTCGCCGAGTTCGGGGCGCAGGCTCGACCGGTCGCCCGGCGGCGGGACCGCGGCCGCCGTCTCCGGTCCCGCCGCCCTGCCGGCGAGGACCGCGGCACCCGCGATCCACACGAGCAGGTACAGCACGGCCACGGCCAGCGGCCCGGCCCCGGGTGCCGCCTCGGGCAGCAGCCCGGCGCGGATCAGGTCGGCGCCGCCGGTGGTGGGCACCAGGTACAGCAGCGGATGGTCGAGGGCACCTGATACGTGCACGAGCGGTGCCGCCACCAGCGGGGCGACCAGCGGAAGCCGGGTGAACAGCACTCCCGGCCCGGCCGAACGGCCGCAGGCCGCCAGCACGCCCCCGACAAGCAGCAGCGACAGCAGCACCACACCCAGCAGCACCGGCGGCAGCGCCGACCCTGCGCCCGGGCGCCCGCGCGCGGCCGCGAGGGTCATCGGGACCGCGATCGCCGCCGCGAGGCAGGTGAGCACCCCGAGTTTCGCCCCGACGTACTCGGCAGACCGCAGCGGAGCCGCCGCCAGGATCGCCCGGCCGCCCTCGGCCCGCTCGAAGAGCACCAGCACGACGGCGAAGAGCACGCCGAAGCCGGCGGTGTCGACGATCAGCAGGTGGGCGGCGACCGTGGGTGCCGACGCGGCCGGAACGGCGAGCAGGACCGCGGTCCACAGCACCGCGAGTACCGCCGCGGCGGCGGGCACCCCGTGGCGCAGTTCCACCCGCCACTCCAAGGCCGCACCGGCCGCCGCACGCGCCGCCCACCCGCCGGTCACAGTCGCGCCTCGGTGACGGTGGCGAACACGTCGTCCAGCGACGCCTCACGCGTGTGGACCGTCTCGACCGCGCCCCGGGCGAGCAGCTCGGCCAGTTCGCTGTCGGCTGTCAGCGTGTCCAGCGGTACCTGCCGGACGTCCAGGCGGCCGTCGACGCGGTACTCCACCTGCACTCCCGGGCGCCCGTAGCGCAGTTTGAAGGCGCGCGGGGAGTCCACGGCAGCGATGGATCCGCCCACCACGAAAGCGACGCGGTCGCACAACCGGTCGGCGGTGGTCATGTCGTGGGTGGTCAGGAACACTGTCGTGCCCCGCCGTGCCTGGTCGCGGATCAGCTCGCGCAGCGCGGCGGCGTGCACGGGGTCCTGGCCGGTGGTGGGTTCGTCCAGGAACAGCAGATCGGGACGGTTGACCAGAGCACGGGCCAGGTTGAGCCGCATGCGCATGCCCTTGGAGAACCCCTCGACGCGCCGATCGGCGACCCCGCCCAGGTCGACCGCCTCCAGCAGATCGCGCACGGGCGGCGCCGGGCGGCGGTACAGGCGCGCCACGGCGGCGAGGTTCTCCGCGGCGGTGAGCTTGCCGAAGGCCACGGGCAGCTCGAAGCCGACCCCGATGCGTTCGTAGTAGTCGCCGCCCCAATCCTCCAGCGGCCGCCCGAACGCGGCGGCTCGACCGCTGTAACCGCGCAGCAGGCGGGTGAGGATCCGCTGCACCGTCGACTTGCCCGCGCCGCTGGGCCCCAGGAATCCGAACACCTCGCCGGGGGCGACCGTGAAGGCCATCCCCGCCACGGCGTCGGTCCCGGCCCCGCGGTAGCGCACGCGCAGGTCCTCGACCTCGATCACGGGCGTGCCCGCGTTCTCCATGTCCCTCCGCCTCTCCGCATCCGCGACCGGCCGCCCACCGGTTCCCTGTAGTCAGCTCAGCTCGGCGCGCAGCTGGGCGAAGGCCTCGTCGACGAGTTCGGGCAGGTCGGCGGTGCCGCCTTCGTCGCCCCACGTGGTGATGGCGGTGGTGAGCACGGCCAGGCACGCCGAGGCGACGACGCGCACCCGCATCGGCACCGCAGCTGGGTCGTCGGTGCCGGCCAGCGACCGCTCCAGCAGCGCCTGTGTGCTCTGCATCTGCTCCCAGAGCCGCGAGCGCAGCGCGGGCGCGCTGAGCAGCAGCCGCACCCGCGCCAGCAGCGCGTCCCGGTCGGCCGCGTAGACGGCGGCCAAGCCCTCCGCCATCGCGTTGCGCACCCGTTCGACCAGGTCCTCGGAATCCGGCCGGCTGCGCATCGCCGCCTCGATAAGCGGGTCGTACTCGTCGGCGAGGACGACGTCCTCCTTGGTCGGGAAGTACCGGAAGAAGGTGGTGTGCGAAACCCCCGCGGCCGCGGCGATCCGGGTCACCGTGGTCTCGTCGTAGCCCTGTTCCCCGAACAGCCGCAGCGCCTCGCGCTGGATCCGCTCCCGGGTCCGCGCCTTCTTCCGCTCCCGCCAGTCCTGGCTCACGCTCGCCCTTCGAGAAGGATGTTAGTGGCTAACATGTTAGCGACTAACACCCTTCACCCGCCAGTCGGGCCTCGGCCGGGACGGGCGCCTCAGGTCGCCAAACGGCGCATCAGGCGGGTGCCCAGCGCGAGCGCGACGACGGCGACCGCCACGGCCACCGCGGAGCCGACCAGGACCGAGGGGTCGCTGAAGTCGCCGGCGAACAGCGCCCGCTCGGCGTCGACCACGTGGCTCAGCGGGTTGATGCGCGAGAGGGTGTACAGCCAGGTCGGCGCCAGCTCCATGGGCAGCAGGATGCCGGACAGCAGGATCAGGGGCATGGTCGTGGTCTGCAGGATCGCCGGGAAGAGGAACTCCTGCTTCACCGACATCGCCAGCATGTAGGACAGGGTTCCCAGACCGACGCCCATGATGAGCAGCACCAGCAGGCCCGCGACCGCGCCCGCCGGCGATACCCGCAGACCGAATGCGACGACGATCAGCAGAATGACGGTCGCCTGGCCGAGCAGCACCGCGATGTCGCGCAGGACCCGCCCCAGCAGCAGCGCGACCCGGTTGACGGGGGCGGCCAGCAGGCGCTCGTGCGCGCCGCTGCGCAGCTCGGGCAGCAGACCGAAGCCCGCGAAAGAGGTGCCGAACAGCGCGAGCATCGCCAGCACGCCGGGCACGAACCACTGCAACGGGTTCTCGCCCATGGCGCCGGGCATCCCCGACAGCAGCGGAGCGAAGAGCGCGAGATAGAGGATCGGCTGCAGCGCACTGAACCCCAGGCCCGCGACGGGGCTGTGCAGGGTGGGCCGCAGCTGCCGGAGGCAGATCAGCCAGGTGTCGCGGAGGAGGGACATCGTTCGCGCTCCTTTCGAGCCGTTCGGGCCGGACACGTCGGTCGAGGGCGGGGCCGCGCTCATTCGGCGCTCTCGCGCAGACTGCGCCCGGTCAGGGTGAGGAAGACGTCGTCCAACGAGGGGCGGTGTACCTGCACGGTGCGCAGTTCCAGCCCATGGGCGTCGACGGTGCGCAGAACCTCGGGCAGGACCGCGTCGCCGCGGTCGACGCGCATCCGGACCGTCGCGGCGGAGACGTCGACCGAATGCGTCGCGGGCACGCCCTCGACGGCGGCCGCCGCCGCGCGGGCGTCCTCCTCGGAGCCGGCCTCCAGACTCACCAGGTCCCCGGAGACCTTCCCCTTGAGCTCGTCGGGCGTGCCGTCGGCGATGACCGAGCCGTGGTCGATGACGATCACACGCTCGGCGATGCTGTCGGCCTCGTCCAGGTAGTGGGTGGTGAGCAGGATGGTGGTGCCGTACCTTTCGCGCAGCCGGGTGATGTGCGACCAGAGGTTGGCGCGGCTGTGCGGATCGAGGCCGGTGGAGGGCTCGTCCAGGAACAGCAGTTCCGGTTGATGGATCAGGCCCATGGCGATGTCCAGCCGCCGCTGCTGCCCTCCGGAGATATGGGCGGCCTCGCGCTTGTCCAGCCCTTCCAGGTCGAGATCGGCCATCAGCTCGGCCGCGCGCGAACGCGCCTCGGCCTTGCTCAATCCGTAGAGCCGGCCTTGGCTGACCAACTCGTCGGCGACGTACTGGCCCGTTCCCGCGGCGTGGCCCTGGCCGACGTAGCCGATCCGCCGGCGGACTCCCTTCGGGTCGGCCACGACGTCGCACCCCGCGACGGCGGCACTGCCCGAGGTGGGCAGGAGCAGGGTGGTGAGCATTCGCAGGGTCGTCGACTTCCCCGCCCCGTTGGGGCCCAGGAACGCGACGAGCTCGCCCGCCCCGATGTCCAGGTCGAGACCGCGCACCGCCTCGACGGCGCCGCCCTTGGTCTGGAACGTCCGGGCGAGATCACGGGTGCGGATCACGTTTCCCCCAGGAACTCGGTAGTCAAGTTTGAACACCACTCACCATGCCGCATCGGTCGGACGCGATCAAACGGATTCGTGCGCCGGGGCAGGCAGACCCCCGTCAGCCCTGCGCGGAGGACATCCAGCCGCGCTCGCCGAAGGCCGCGCCGCCCTCGCCGGCCATGGTGTAGGCGCCGTTCTCCAGGCGCTCGATCAGCTCGCGGGTGAAGGAGACCGCCGCATCGCCTGCGACGATCCACGAACGGAACAGCTCCCAGACGTGCTCGGGCTTGGCAGCCGGCACCGCCCCGTCCTCCAGCATCGACCTGAGGCTTCCCTGCTCCCGCTCAAGCCCGGCGAGGCGGAACCGCAGCAGACCGACAGCCCGCTCCCGGGGCTGGCACGTCAGGAAGGTGATGCCGGCGCCGAAGAACTCCGGTTTGGCCGAGGCGTCCGACAGCGCTTTGCTCAGCAGGCGGACGAACTCCTCCTCGCCGCTTTCGGTCAGCTCGAAGAGCGTGCGTTCAGGCCCCTCGCCGCTCTCCTCCACACCGGCGCTGCGCAGCATTCCGCTCTTCAGCAACTGGCGCAGGGCGTGGTAGATCGAGCCCGGCTTGACACTGGCCCATTGCTCGGCGCCCCAACTGAGCAGCTCGCGCCGCACCTGGTAGCCGTGTGCCCGCCCCGAAGCGCGCACCGCCCCCAGAACCAGCAACCGCGTCGCCGACATCGCCACTCCGCCATGCATTCGCCTCGATCTCCTTCGAGGGTAGGGCCGAGCCGCCGATGGCGGGGCGCGAGGGAGCCCCGATGGAACCGCGACACGTCCCGACACCCGATACGGTGCGTGACCATACATAACCTAATGTGACATCGTTCGGTTGTCCGATGTGCGGCGATGGGGAGACGACATGCGCATTCTGGTGACGATCGGCCTCGCGGCGAGCGCGGCGGCGGTGGGCGGGGCCTCCGCGGCGACTGCCGGGGAGATCGATATCACGCCGGCCACCGTCGCCCCCGGCGACTCCGTCACCCTGCGCTCCTCCTGCGAGGGACCGGCCGAGCGGCTGGAGTTCACATCCCGGGCGTTCCAGGGTTCGGCCTCGGCCGAACTGATCGACACCTTCGGCACCGTCCCGGTCGTGGTGGCGCCGGGCACGCAGCCGGGCGTCTACGGCGTCATGGGCGAGTGCGCCGGCGGCGCCTCGAACGAGACGGTCGCGGGCGAGGTCACGGTGGTGCGGGGGCCGCTCACACCCACCCCGTTCGGCGCGCCGCAGACCGGAGGAGGCGGCGCCGCGGCCGACTCCGGCTCGCCGGTGCCCGCCGCCCTGGCCGGCGCCGGACTGCTTGCCGCGGGTGCGGCCGCGGCAGCGAGCCGCCGACTCGCCCGCCGTGCGGGCTGAATCCGCCGCCCGCGGTCTGGCCTGCACTCTGGCCGCGGTGGTACTGCTGGTGGCGGTTCCGGGCGCCGCGCCACCCCTGCGCGCCGCCGGCGCGGACCCGCCGGCCACGCCCACCGGCCCCGATCGGAGCGGCCCGGCGACCGGACCGCGAGGGCCGCAGAACCCGGCGGACGCCGTCGCCGCCCCGGTGCGCATCACCGCCCGCTCCGTCGGCATGGCCGCGCGGATCGTGCCCGTGGGGCTCGACGCCGACGGGACACTTGAGGAGCCGCCGCTGGAGCGGACCGGCGTCGCGGGCTGGTACCGCCTGGGCGCAGCGCCCGGCGAACCCGGCCCGGCGGTGATCGTCGGCCACCGCGATTCCCGCACCGGCCCCTCGGCGTTCCTGCGGGTGGACGAACTGGAGCCGGGCGACAGGGTGCGCATCGGACGCGCAGACGGCTCCTCCGCGCTGTTCCGGGTGCGGCGCAGCGAGCAGGTCGACAAGGAGCGGTTCCCCTCCGCCGCGGTCTACGGCCCCGTGGACCACGCCGCCCTGCGGCTGATCACCTGCGCGGGGCGCTTCGACCCCGGCACCGGGCGCTACGAGCGGAACCTGATCGTCTACGGGAGCCTGGTGCGCGGCTGAGCCCCGGGACCGCCGGCGCTCCTAAGGCCCCATCGAGGCGGGTGCCTCCACGCACGCGCCGCGACGCATCGCCGCACCCCTCAGGACAGCGGGTACTCGCGTGTCCGCAGCAGGGCGCAGCGGCCGCCGACCTCAACGGTGCCGCCGGGACCGGGGCGCACGTCGATGCGTGAGCCCACCCCCTGGTGCACGGTCAGCGCACGGCCGAGCCGCTGACCCAGGCGCAGCGCGGCGGCGCCGGTGGCCTCGTCCTCGCCGATGCCCATCTCGTGCGGGAAGACCCGCACCCTGACGTGTCCGGCCGACTCGTCCTCCCAGGCCCACACGTGGAGGTCGACCCCTGCCTCACCGCCCTTCAGGGCGTCCACCTCGGCCGGGGAGGCCAACTGCCGGGTGTCGAAGACCGGCGCCAGATCGGGATCGGCGCGGATCCACACCCGCTCGCCCTCCGACCACGTGGAGACCGCGCCTGCGGGCGGGTTGAGGACGTCGAGCGGGCGGCCCGAGTCGGCCAGCAGCCACGAGGTGCCCACGAGTGGGTGGCCGGCCAGCGGCAGCTCGACGGCGGGTGTGTGGATGTACAGCCGCCCCCGGTCGGCGTCCTCGACGAAGACGGTCTCGGCGAAGCCGAGGTCGGCGGCGATCCGCTGCCGGACCGTCTCGGCCGTTCCCGACGCGTCGAGGAAGACCCCGAGTTCGTTTCCGCCGGTGTCGCCGTCCCCGAGGAACACGGTGACGACATGCAGTGTGGTGTTGGCGCTCATGGGCGAAACCCTGCCACGTCCGGGTATCGAGGCACGCCCCGGGCTCCGCGCCGTGTCCCTCGCAGTGAGCCCGCCGGCGCCGGGACGGGCGGTCACCCGGCCGTGATGTGAGCAGTCTCATACCCGGTGGGACGAACCGTGCGCGTAGCCACGATCGGCCGTGACACGGCCTTGTACGGAACCGTCTCCGAGCCCTGCGCGCGCGGGAGCGATCGATCCCGTTAAGCATGCATTAACAGGCCCTTGCCAGGCCCCGTGACCCGCGTATTCTCAAGAATCGTGCTTACGCTGTTCCCACCCCGCAGACGGCCGCTGGACCGCCGGAAAGAGGGTTCCGTGCCTCGAGTAACCGGACTCGCGCACATCACCCTGTCTGTGCGCGACCGCGACGCCAGTATCGAGTTCTACCGCACCGTGCTCGGGTTCAAGGAGTTCAAGACCCGCGACGGCAAGCAGTGGCTGCTTACCGAGTGCCGCCATCCCTGTGGCGTCGTGCTGGGCTTCATTCAGCACAAAGACCAGTTCAAGGCCACCTTCGACCACCGGCGTACCGGCATGGACCACGTCGCCTTCCAGGTCGGCAGCCTCGGCGAGCTGGACTACTGGGAGGACCGGCTCACCGAGCTCGACATCGACCACTCGCCGGTCGTGCATTCCGACAACGGCTCCATGATCCAGTTCTCCGACCCGGACGGCATCCAGCTGGAGCTGTTCTGCCCGGCCGAACTGGGCAGCGACGAAGCCTGAGCCGACGCCGCCCGCCGCCACGCGGACCCCGCACTCGGCAGGGGCGCTCCGCGCCACGGACCGACCCGTCACCGACCGGCCGCCCGTGACGGAAGGGCTCCCCGTCCCGCGCCTACTCCGGGGAGACCAGCTCCAGGCGTACTTCCTGAGCCCTGATCTCGTCGGCCGCCGACTGCGGCAGCCGGTCGTCGGTGACGATCAAGTCGAACTCCTCCAGGCGGGCCACCCGGAACGTCCCGAACTTTCCGTACTTCGTACTGTCCACGGTGAGCACGCTCTTGGAGGCCATGCGCAGCAACTGCTGCTTGGCGACCACCTTGGCCTCCGACGGCGTCGTCGAGCCCCGCTCCACGTCCCAGGAACTGCTGGCGACGAACGCGATGTCGACGTTGACCTTGCTCAGGAAGTCGGCGGTGAACTGCCCCACCGAGGAGTGATCGGCGTGGGAGACCACGCCTCCGGTGTGGATCAGCTCGATGTTGGGATACTCCATCAAGTGCCCGACGACGTTGAAGTCGTTGGTGACCACGGTCAGCCCGACCTTCTCCGTGAGCATCGGCACCATCTGCAGCGACGTGGTTCCGGCATCGAGGAAGATGGTGAAGTTGTCGCGCACCAGCTGGCCCGCGGCGCGGGTGATGGCGCGCTTGGCCGGCACCTCCAGCTGGGCCTTGGCCAGGTAGGAGGGCTCGCTCTTCAGCCGGGCCGCCAGGCGCACGCCCCCGGTGACCGACAGCACCTTGCCGTCGTTCTCCAGCGCCTGGATGTCGCGCCGCACCGTCATGTGCGAGACGGACAGCATCGAAGTGAGCTCGTTGATGCTCAGCACGTGCCGCTCCTGCAGGAGCTTGAGGATGTGCTCGCGGCGCTGGTCGGGGATCATCTTTCGCCTTCGGATATCGTCGTCGGAGCGGCGCCGGCCGTGCAGCGGGCGCGCGTGCTTACCACAGAAGTCTCCCAGTCCGCCAGAGTGCGGCGCTGACCACCCCGCAGTGTATGCCGCGGGATTCGAGGGCCGTCGCGCCGCGGGGGTTGCGGGGGCCGCGATCGCCGTTGCGGATGCTTGCATTGTGTTCGCATTGCCGCCGAATCCGCAGGACTCGCCGGACTCGCCCCACGTCGGCGCGCCCGGTTTGGCAATGTGGACACCGACTCCGGCGGACGACCCCCGCCGGTACCACGGGGCCTGGGGGGATGATCGATGACTCTGGCGACCGCATTGCGGGGCGATACATCCCGCTACCGCGAGAACACGCTGCCCGCCATCCGCGCGGCGATCGCGGCGGGGGCCGACGCCCTCGCGGTGGACCTTCGCACCACGGCCGACGGACACGTCGTGGTGGTTCGCGACCGAAGCCTGGAGCAGGACTGGGGGCTGGACCGGGCCGCCGGCAGCGCCGAGCTGGCCGACCTCGCGGTGCTGGGCACCGACGTCGAGCAGCGCATACCCACCTTCATGGAGGTGCTGGCCGAGGCGGGCAGGGGCCCCGCGCCCCGATCGCTGCTGTGCGAGGTGGACTCCGCCGCCACCGCGCTTGCGGCCGATGCCGTGGTCGGCGAGCACGGAATGAGCGATCGGGTCTGCTTCACGGGGTCGCTCGGCACGCTGCGGGACGTGCGCGCGAAGCTGCCCTCGGCGGGGACCGCGCTGCCCTGGCAGCAGTCCGACCTGCCCGGCCCGGAGATCTGGGAGGACCTGCGGCCCGACGCCTTCAACGCCGACTACCGCATACTCACCCGCGAGCTGGTGGAGGAGATCCAGCGCCACGGATACAGCGTCACCGCGTGGACGGTCGACGACTTCCCCGAAATGGTGCGGGTGGCGGGAATGGGCGTGGACTCCATCATCACGTCCAACATCGCAGAGCTCGTTCCTCTCACGCGACACGCGGAGCTCGCGACCGAATCCGCTCAGCAGGAAATCCCCTCCCACCCCCAGGGCCAGGGCGCCGGCCTACATTGAAGCAGAATTGAATTCAGTTCATTTCGCGGCGAGTGCGGCAGGGGAAACCTGCATCATTCCTGACCCCGGGGTAACCGCGGATTCCGGAACGCCCGGTGCCCCGTCGCCCTCCCGCCGCTCGTCGTGGGCACTTCGCGCACGTGTTTTCCGCCCGTTCTCGACGACCGCCGATCGCGACGCGCCACGTCACGGATTCCTCTGAAACATCCGGAGAATGGCGCTATCCTCGAATATGCCGACGGCGGATTCCTCGGCACGCACCTCGACTTCGCCCCCTCCCTCGGGGCCGGCTCTGCAGAGATGATCATGACGGCGGACCTCTCCCAGCTCGACGCCCAGACCCTCGACCGCATTCTGTGCGCGGCAGCGGACGTGTTCGCCCGGCACGGACTGCGCGGCTTGGACACGGCCTCCGTCGTAGCCGAAGTCGCCGCCGCGACGGGTCTCGACCCCGCCGTGCTGCACAGGGATTTCCCCACCCGACTCGACCTCGCCTACACGATCGCGCTCAACAGCGCCCACAAACTGGTGGACGACCAGCTCGCGGACCGACGCCAGGGTCCGCCCGCCGAGCGGATCGAGCGCCTGGTCCGGCGCCACATCGACCACTGCCGACACCATCGCACCGAGGAGGACCTGCGGCGCACCGTCCTGCCGACGCTGCGTGCCGTCGACCCGGCCCGCTATCGGCAGCTCTCCGGCGTGCGCTACACCTACCTTGAACATCTGCGCTCGATCGTGTCCGAGGGCATGGCCCAGGAGCGCTTCCACGTCGACAGCTCCTACACCTCGGCGTCGACGGTGCTGGAGACCTTGGAATCAGTGGTGAACTGGTACGAACCCGACGACGGCCTGTCGGCGGAGGAGCTCGGCGACGTCTACACCGACCTGATCATCCACCACCACCTCGGCGGCCCGCGCCACTGAACCGCGCCGCGCGCCGCCTTTCCGTCAGCCGCGGCGCCCGCCCCGCGCCGCCGCCGTGGACTCGGGGAGCGGAACCGGTTTTCCCGTCAGCGACGCGGCGATGCGGCGGTCGACTCCGGGCAGCCGCGACAGTCGCAGCGCGATCCGCCGGGCCCACAGCATCCAGCCGGAATCGGGCAGGAAGATGCGCGCTCCGCGCCGTCCGACCTCCTGCTTCTCCTCGACCACGGGGCGCCACTCCTCCTCATACCGCCGCAGCGCGGCCTCGACCGTCTCCTCGCCCGCCAGGTGCTCGGCGAGCACATGGGCGCCGGCCACCGCGAGCGATGCTCCCATCCCCGCCAGCAGGGAGACGGCCTGGCAGGAATCGCCCAGCAGGGTGACACGTCCGCGGCTCCACTGGGGCATGCGGACCTGGGAGACCTGGTCGTAGTAGATCTCGTCGGCGGACGGGCAGGCTTCCAGCGCGCGCGGGACCACCCAGCCCAGCGAGCCGTAGATCGTGCGCAGGGCGGTGCGTGCGTCCTCGGGCGGGTTGGGGTCGGGCGTGCGGTGCACCGCGAAGGCCGCCACACGATCGTCGCGCAGTGCGTAGAAGCCCATGAGCCGGTCCCGAGTGTCGGTCAGGCAGAACCCGTCACCGACCTCGGCCTGCACGGAGGCGTCGGTGAAGACGTAGGCGGCGGTGTGGAATCCGAGGTAGCGGATGAAGCGATCCTCCTCGCCGAAGGCCGCCTCGCGCACGTGGGAGTGGATGCCGTCGGCGCCCACGAGGAGCGCGGCCTCCAGTTCGCTGCCGTCGGTCAGCCGCAGCCCGATCCCGTCGGGCCGCTCGTCCCAGTCGGCGACGCTGGTCGAGTACCGCAGGTCGACGCGGTCGGAGACGTGCTCGCGCAGGGCCTGCTCCAAGTCGGGGCGCATGATGCTCAGCAGGCGGCCGCCCACCGCTCGGGCGAACCTGTCGTAGTCGAGCCCGGCGCGCCTGCGGCCCCGAGCGTCGATGTAGCGGGCCTCGTCGACACGGTGGCTGAGCTCGCGCAGCCGCGGCAGCACGCCCATGGCCTCGGCGGCGTCGTAGCCGGGGCCGAAGAAGTCGATCATGTACCCCTGCGGCCGAGGGCCCGGCGCCTTCTCCAGCACGACGACCTCGAATCCGAGGGTGTCGAGGCGCTGGGCGAGGGCGAGCCCCGCGATCCCGGCGCCGCAGACGACGATTCTCATGGCCGATCACCTGTGCCTTCCGTTCCGTCGGTGTGCGCGCCGCCGGCGGGCGCGAGAATGCGGCCCAGTACCGGCGCGATTTCGCAGCCGCGCAGGTCGGGGTTGAGTGCGCGGTGCAGCAGGAGGCCGTCGACCGCTGCGGCCAGCACCGCGGCGGTCGCGTCGGGGGCGGCGACGCCGTGGCCCGCCAGCCATCCGCTCACCCGGTCGCGGAACTCGGCCAGCAGGACGGAGATCTCCGCGCGCAGGGCGCCGTCGCGCGTGGAGGCCAAGTATGCCTCGGTGAACAGCAGCGAAAGCGGGTCCAGTCCGGTGTGCCTGTCGAGTTCGCCGAGCAGGGTGTCCAGGCCCTGCTGCGCCGTGGCGGCCTGCTCGAACACGTCGGGGGTCTGGGCGAGGTAGTCGCGCATCGCCCCGGTGGCGGCCTCGCTCAGCAGCGCCTGGACCGAGGAGAAGTGGTAGTGCACCAGCCCCGGTGTGACGCCGGCCCGGTCGGCCAGCATGCGGGTACTGACCGCGGTCCAGCCGTGCTCGGCGATGAGTTCGCAGGCGGTGTCGAGCAGCCTGCGCCGGACCTCGCGGCCGCGCTGGGCCGTGGTGGGTCGTGCCATGGATCCTCCCCTGCGCCCTGGCGAAGGGCGCGCCTTCCGCGCTTCCGCGCGTCCGGGCATCCGCCGCTCGCTGTGCCCTGTGCCACGGCCGGCCGGATTCTCGGGCGCACGTATTGGTCGATCGTATTGGTCGTTCGCCCAATTTAGCACACGCGCCTTCCCTGACCGTCGCGAGAGCAGGGCGAGCGGGGGCCGGTGCCGGTGCGGCCCGGCGCGGTCAGCAGGAGAGCCGGTAGCCCATCCCCCGCACCGTCTCGATGCGCTCGGGGCCGACCTTTTTGCGCAGGGCGCGGATGTAGACGTCGACGACGTTGGAGCCCGGGTCGTAGTCGTAGCCCCACACGTGGGAGAGGATCTGCTGGCGCGAGAGCACCTGGTCGCGGTGGCGCAGCAGCAACTCCAGCAGCGCGAACTCGCGGGCGGTCAAGTCGACGGTGCCCGATCCCGTGGCCGCCCTGCGGGTGCGCAGGTCGAGGGTGAGCTCGCCGGCGGCGAGCGAGGAGGGTTCGGGGCCGCGCTCGCTGCGGATGCGCAGCCGTACGCGCGCGAGCAGCTCCTCGAAGCGGAACGGCTTGGTCATGTAGTCGTCGGCGCCGTTCTCCAGGCCGCTGACGGTGTCGTCGACGCCGGCGCGCGCGGTCAAGAAGATCACCGGAAGCTGCGCACCGCCGCGGCGCACCCGCTGCAGCACGGCGAACCCGTCCTCGTCGGGCAGGCCGATGTCGAGCACCATGAGGTCGAAGCCGCCGGTGAGAGCGTAGTCGGCGGCCTCGCCGCCGGTGCCCGCAACGGTGACCGCGTACCCGTTGGCGCTGAGCCCTTTGCGCACGAACGACGCGATGCGCTCCTCGTCCTCGGCGATGAGGATCCGGCTCACGGGTGCTCCTTCCTCGTGCCGGCGGGCAGGGCCACCGTGAACACCGCTCCCTGCCCGGGAGCCGAGTCCACGGCGGCGCTGCCGTGATGCGCCTCGGCGATGGCGCGCACGATGGCCAGCCCCAGTCCCGCGTCCGACCTGCCCGCCGAGGCCGAGCCGCGGGAGAAGCGCTCGAAGATCCGCTCGTGCTCCTCTTCGGGGATACCCGGCCCCGAATCGGCGACCCACAGCGTGGCGGAACCGTCGGGCGCCTGCGCCGAACCGATGCGGATCGTGTCGCCGGACCCGGTGTGCCCCACGGCGTTGAAGGCGAGCTGGACCATGGCCTGAGTGATCAGCTGCGGATCCGCCATGACGGCTCCTTCGGCGACGTGCTCCAGGCGCCAGTCGCGGTCACCCAGCGCGCGCACCTTGGCGCCGATGTCACCGGTCAGTTCGGCCAGCCAGACCTCCTGAGGGCGCACGAAGTCGGGGCGCTGCGCCTTGGCGAGCAGCAGCAGGTCCTCGACGATGCGGGCCATGCGGTCCAGTTCGTCGGTGACCAGCCGCACCACCTCGCGCCGCTCCTCGGGATCGTCGCCCATCAGCTCCAGGTGGCCGCGCACGATCGTGATGGGGGTGCGCAGTTCGTGTCCCGCGTCGTCGATGAATCGGCGCTGGGTGGAGAACGCCTGCTCCAGCCGGTCCAGCATGGCGTTGAACTGGTCGGCCAGGGCCGCGATGTCGTCGTTGCCGGTAACCGCGATACGGCGGGTGAGGTCCCCCTCGCCGATCTGGGCGGCGGTCTGGCGCACCAGCCGGACGGGGGTGAGGATGCGCCCGGCCACCCACCACGCGGCCACGCCCGCCAGCACCAGCCCGATGGCGCTGACCAGGACCAGGATGCGCACGGTGCGGTTCACAGCGGCCATCTCGGGGTCGACGAAGTAGCCGATGACGAACCAGCCCTCCGGCCCCGCCGACTCCTGGCGCGGGCCGACGCGGATCTTGGACCAGCGCAGCGGCCCGGCGGGGGTCTGCTCGACGCCGCTGCGCGTGTCCGCCGAGAGGATGCGCGAGCGCAGCCGGTCGTCGGCGGAGACGTCGTAGAGCGGGTCCTCGGCTTGGCGCACCCGCCCGGTTCCGGCACCGGCACCGGGCGCCTCGTCGACGTGGCCGAAGATGATCTCGCTGGGGTCGGGATGCTGGTCGACGATGTGCGCGCGCAACGCGCTGTGCACATCGGCGATCCGCTCCCCGCCGCGGCGGTCGTGGCCTGTGGCGGCGAACCGGTGGAACTCGTCGATCTCCTGGGTCAGGGCCGCGTCGATGCGCTCGTCGACGCCGGTGCGCAGCGCCTGCCAGGTCACCAGGTTGACCAGCGCGAGCACACCGACCATCAGCAGCACCACCCAGACCATGATGCGCAGCCGGGCGGGCATGCTGCGCCGCGGGGCGGGCGGGTGGTCGGCCGGGAGGGGGACCGTGTCCGCGGTGCCGTCAGTCGTCATCGCCGTCCGCGTCGTCATCGTCGTCATCGTCCTCCCCGACGTCGTCGTCATCGTCGTCGGTGACCGGGGCGGGCGGGGCCACGATCTCGCCGGAGGCCGAGGGCGCGGGTGTGGGTCCCGCCCCGGCCGAGGCGCCGGGAGAGGGGGACGCGGGGTCGGGCGACTCACCGATGGTGACGCGCCCCGGCGGCGGGGAGGCGGGGTCGTCGCCGACCGAGGCCCAGGCCAGCGCGAGGCCCAGGAGCAGGGCGATGACGGCGGCCGCGATCACCGCGGTCCGGTACAGCGGTCTCATACCCCTGAGCTTGTCGGACGCGCCCGGAGTCCGCCATGAAACGCCGATGAGAATCCGTTCATCTTCGCAGCGGGAAGCCGGAGAAGCCCCCGAAGGGCGGCTCGGGGTGAAGCGCCCCGTCCGCCCAGCCGGCGGGGCAGGGGCCGGGAGGCGCGCAGCAAAAAAGGGCGCCGCCGCCTCGCGGCGGCGGCGCCCTATCCGGAAGGGCGAGGGTTGATCGGGTGGTGCCCCTCAGGGCGCGTCGGGAATGGAGAACGCCGCCCAGACCACCTTTCCCTGCCCGTCGAGGATGTTCCAGCCCCAGTCGGAGCTGTAGGAGTCGATGAGGCGAAGACCGCGTCCGCCTTCGCCGAAGCCGTCGCCCTCGTCCATCACCGGCGCGGCGCGGCTGGGGTCGAAGACCATGCTGGTGATCTCTCCGTCGCCGCGGACCAGCCCGAACTGGACGGACCACTCCGAGACCATGCCGGACTCCACGGGCGCGGCGTGCCGGCAGGCGTTGGTGACCAACTCGGAGACCACAAGACGCAGATCGCAGGAGAGCGTTTCCAGTCCCCAGTCTTCAAGCACGCCTGCCGCGAAGTCGCGGGCCCGCTTGACCGAGGCGGGGTGGAAGCCCAGACCGCACACCGCGGTGAGCGGGCGGATGAAGTGCTCCCCGATGGGCAGCGGCGCCAGCGAAAGGCCCTGCCATCCCCCCGGAACATCGCCGACGCGCGCCGACGGGACTCTGGCGCTGCCGGACTCCAGGAAGCGGCCACCGGCTTTGAAGTGGGCAGAGTGCGCAGTCATCGCGCTCCTTGCGCTGTCGGGCTCGCGCCGTACGGGTCCACTTGCATCCCTATCTCTCGTCGCTTACAGACGTAAGCACGAATGCATGTGCAAAAGTCAGTCTAGTGAGAAGAACGCCGCCTGTCCCCCCTGCAGTCAGTCGTTATGAAAACTTAAGCGGATCACAGAGATGCCACCACGCCCCGTCCAGCACTTCCGCAACGTCGTAGCAGCGCAGGGCACTCGGGTCACCTGCAACCCCAGTGCGGCCGATCGAAGGAGGGCGCCGTCCGTCCGATTGCGGCCCGGGACTATGAGCCAAAGGTCCCGATTGGCACTAACTGCCCCATATCGCCCTGCTTCCCACACCTTGGCGCTTATCGTCGGAGTTAACGTAGTTTACGAACGCAAGCACCCCTGCAAGAACATATGCACGTGCATCATGTAGTCTGCCGCGCGAGTCGCGGACGATCTTGCCGATGGCGACAGGACCGAAAGAGAGAGCACAGATGCAGAAGACCTACAACGGCATCCCCGCGGGCAGCCTCCGGGGCGCCGTGTGGCGCAAGTCCGAGCTCAGCAACCCCAGCGGCAACTGTGTGGAGGTCGCCCGCCTGCCGGACGGCGCGATCGCGATGCGCAACTCCCGACACCCTGAGGGCCCCGCCCTGATCTACACCCCGGCCGAGATCACGGCCTTCGTCCACGGAGCCAAGCAGGGCGAGTTCGACTACCTGCTCGACTGACGCCTGCGAGCGCAGGCGGCCCGGCGCGGGTGGCCCGCAGCGCAACCGGATCCGGAGAAGGGACGGCACGCGCTCCCCATCGCCCCCGCCCCACATTGACCCCCGCCGCCGTCCTGCGGGGAGGGCCGGGCCGGCCTACTTCACCGCGGCGCCGCTCAACGGCCGGACCGCGCTCGTACGGCGCTTTCCCGCACACCGCTTTCCGCTCCACCGCCTACACGTGTTGCCTACACGTGCGTGCGCGGACGCGCGTCGCAGCTTGGGGTTGTCAGCGCAATCAGCGGCCTTAGCGCATATCCAAGCGGAAATCCGTCGCCACTTCGGAAAACGGCCGCGCAATTCACATAACCCCCTGATCGCCGGGCGACCGCGGTCGGACCCGGCCAGGCCAGGCGGTCCGACGACGTATTGTCGAAACCGTCACCCAACGCGTCCCGACGCGATCACAGCGTGTTCAACTAACAGCGTTCGGTAGTGAGATCGAGGGTATGCGCCGGTCCCGGCAATTGCCGTAACCGCCGGTATTCTGATTCACTAGCTCGGTCAGCTGCTCTCGGAGGGGCAAAATGGAGATAGCGCGACCGGAAGAGGACACTCCTCCTGCGAACGTACTCGCCCAGTCCCGGGGTGGCCCCACGGTGTTGCGCATCCTGCTCGGCACCCAGCTGCGGCGACTCCGCACGGCGAAGGCCATCAGCCGCGAGGACGCCGGATACGAAATCCGCGCGTCCCACGCCAAGATCAGCCGCTTGGAGCTCGGCCAGGTCAGCTTCAAGGAGCGCGACGTGGCCGACCTGCTCACCCTCTACGGCGTGAACGACGCCGACGAGCGCAGCACGCTGCTCTCGCTGGCGCGCCAGGCCAACAACCCCGGCTGGTGGCACAAGTACAGCGACGTGCTGCCGAGCTGGTTCGAGGTCTACGTCGGCCTTGAGGAAGCCGCCTCGATCATCCGTACCTACGAGCTCCAGTTCATACCCGGCCTGCTGCAGGCCGAGGAGTACGCCCGCGCGGTGATCATGCTCGGGCACGGCAACGCTCCTGTCGACGAGATCGACCGGCGGGTGCACCTGCGCATGACCCGCCAGCAGCGCCTGACCGGCCCGAACCCGCCGCGGCTGTGGGCGGTCGTCGACGAGGCCGCGCTTCGCCGGCCGCTGGGCGGCACCCACGCCATGCGCGCGCAGCTGGAGCACCTGATCGAGATGGCCACGCTGCCCAACGTCACGCTGCAGATCGTGCCCTTCGCCCGAGGCGGGCACGCCGCGGCGGGCGGGCCCTTCAGCATCCTGCGCTTCACCGGAGCCGATCTGCCCGACGTGGTCTACCTGGAGCAGCTCACCAGCTCGCTCTACTTCGACAAGCCCGAGGAGACCGACCATTACATGGCGGTCATGGACCGGCTCTGCCTGGAGGCCGCACCGGCCTCGGAGACGCCCCGCTACCTGCGCCGCATCCTGGACGAACTCGGCTGAGCCACCGCAGGAAGCGGGGGCGGGCACGTGCCCGCCCCCGCTTCTGTGTCCGGCCGCGCGCAGCGACCGCAGGGTCTTGCCGGCACTCGCCGCCGCGACGCCCCGCCCACCACCGCCGTGCGCCGCCGTGCCGCTTACCAGCGTCTTCACTCCCGTGGTGGGATTGACTTTTAGTTAGTCCAGAGACCAAACTAATCCCACCGCGGTACGCAGCGCCTCCCCGTGCGGCCCCCGCGCTCTGTTCCCCATACCCCCAGATCCCGACGCGCTTGGAGATCCGACGATGCTGGTCGCGGGAGTGGACTCCTCCACCCAGGGCACAAAGATCGTGGTACGCGACGCAGGCACCGGCGCCCTGGTGCGCAGCGCGCAGGCGGCCCACCCTGACGGCACCGAGATCGACCCGCGGTACTGGTGGGACGCACTGCTGCAGGTCGGCGGCGACGGCCTGCTGGACGACGTCGCCGCCATCGGCGTGGGCGCCCAGCAGCACGGCATGGTCGCCGTCGACGGCGATGGCGCGGTCGTGCGCCCCGCTCTGCTGTGGAACGACACCCGTTCGGCAGGCGCCGCCCAGGATCTGATCGACGAGCTCGGCGGTCCCGCGGAATGGGCGCGCGCCGTGGGAAGCGTCCCCGTGGCCAGCCTGACGGTCACCAAGCTGCGCTGGCTGGCCCAGCACGAACCCGAGAACGCCGCCCGCACCGAGCAGGTCATGCTCCCCCACGACTGGCTGACCTGGCGGCTGCGCGGGGAGACCGACCCCGTCACCGACCGCGGCGACGCATCGGGCACCGGCTACTTCGACACCGCCCAGGGCTCCTACCGCCCCGACCTGCTGCGCATGGCCTTCGGCCGCGACCTGGGCGTACCCCGCGTCGCCCGCCCCGCAGAGAACACGGGGCCCGTCCGAGCGCCCGGCATGCCGGAGATCGGCACTGTCGCGCCGGGCACCGGGGACAACATGGCCGCCGCGCTCGGTCTGGAGGCCCGCCCCGGCGACGTCGTCGTGTCCCTGGGAACCTCCGGCACCGCCTTCGCCGTCGCCGACAAACCCGTCGCCGACGCGTCGGGCCTGGTCACCGGATTCGCCGACGCCACCGGCCGGTTCCTGCCGCTGGTGGCCACCCTCAACGCGGCGCGGGTGCTCGACGCCGGTGCGCGGATGCTGGGCGTGGACCTGGAGGAGTTCGGCCGGCTCGCGCTGTCGGCACCGGCGGGAGCCGAAGGGCTGACGCTGCTGCCCTACCTCGACGGCGAGCGCACTCCCAACCTGCCCGAGGCCGCAGGCCGCCTCGACGGCATGACGCGCGCCAACCTGCACCCGGCGGCCGTCGCCCGCGCGTTCGTCGAGGGCATGCTGTGCGGACTGGCCGACGCCGTGGACGCGCTGACCGCCCAGGACGTGCCGGTACACCGCGTGCTGCTGATCGGCGGCGCGGCCCGCTCGGCGGCGGTGCGGTCGATCGCGCCGCAGATCCTGGGCCGGCCCGTGGTCGTGCCCGAGCCGGGCGAGTACGTCGCCGACGGCGCAGCGCGCCAGGCCGCCTGGGCGCTGGCCGGAACCACCGAGCCGCCGGAGTGGGCCGGCCCGGGCAGCGCGGAGGTCTACGAGGCCGATCCGGCGCCCGAGGTCCGTGAGCGTTACGCCCGGGCGCGCAGCGCCCTGACCTGAGCCCCTGCCCGGCACACCTGCCACGGGGATCGGAGCCGGTCCCCAGTCGAAATCGAGCGAGGATCAGCCATGAACGACTACCAGCCCGTCCGCGAAGACAAGTTCACCTTCGGTCTGTGGACGGTGGGGTGGCGCGGCGTCAACACCTTCGGCGAGCCGGTGCGCCCGGTACTGGACTCCGTCGAGGCCGTCCGCCGCCTCTCCGACCTGGGCGCCTACGGTGTCACCTTCCACGACGACGACCTCGTCCCGCCCGGCAGCGACGACGACACCCGCCGGCAGCTCGTCAAGCGGTTCCGCGGCGCGCTGGAGGACACCGGCCTGGCGGTGCCGATGGTCACCACGAACCTGTTCAGCCACCCGGTGTTCCGCGACGGCGGGTTCACGTCCAACAGCCGCGACGTGCGCCGCTACGCCATCCGCAAGGTCCTGCGCAACATCGACCTGGCCGCCGAGATGGGCGCGCAGACCTATGTGTGCTGGAACGGCCAGGACGGCGCCGAGACCGAGGCGGGCAAGAACGACCGCGCTCAGCTCGACCGGCTGCGCGAGGCGTTCAACATCCTCAGCGCCTACGTACGCGAGCAGGGCTACGGGCTGCGCTTCGCACTGGAGCCCAAGCCCAACGAGCCGCGCGGCGACGTGCTGCTGCCCACCGTCGGCCATGCGCTGGCCTTCATCAACGAGCTGGATCACCCCGAGATGGTGGGCGTCAACCCCGAGGTCGGCCACGAGCAGATGGCCGGACTCAACTTCGCCCACGGAGTGGCCCAGGCACTGTGGCACGGCAAGCTCTACCACATCGACCTCAACGGGCAGCGCGGCGTCAAGTACGACCAGGACCTGCGCTTCGGCGCCGGCGACCTGAAGGAGGCGTTCTTCCTGGTCGACCTACTGGAGAACGGCGGCTACACGGGACCGCGGCACTTCGACTTCAAGCCGCCGCGGACCGAGGACATGCAGGGCGTGTGGGCCTCGGCCGAGGGCTGCATGCGCAATTACCTCATCCTGCGGGAGAAGGCCAGGGCCTTCCGTGCCGACCCCGAGGTCAAGGCCGCCATGGAGGCGTCGCGCGTGGGCGAGCTTTCGGTGCCCACGCTCGGTGAGGGCGAGTCGCTGGCCGACCTGCGCGGCGAGCAGCTGGACCTGGAGTCGGTGGGCGAGCGCGGCTACCACTTCGAGCGGCTGGACCAGCTCGCGCTGGACCACCTGATGGGCGTTCGCTGACCCCTGCGCCCCCTCGCCGCCGGCCGGGGCTCCCCCTCCGGCCGGCGGCGGGTGCCCCTCAGACCGCGGTGAGCATCCGGTCCGCCGCCCGGGGAGGCGGCATCCTCGCGGCGCCGACGAACCGCACGCCGCCATACGCGATCGCCGGTTCGATCCGCCCCGGCCCGGCGACCGGGGCGAATCCCGCGGCGGCAGAGGCGGGTGCGCGCCCGGTTCCGGACCGGCGCCGCGAAAGGGCGCCAGACGCCGGGCGGCGGCTTACACCGGGGCCGCCGCCCGGCCTATACCGCGGCGCAGGCGGGTGAAGCTGCGCGGGCGGTCCATGGCCGCCGCGGCGGTGACCGCACCGTCGCGTTCGTAGACCGCCGCGAAGGCGTACTCCTCCAGCGCGCCTTCCACGACGCGCACCTCGTCGCCGGGCGCCGCCCTGCCGGCGAACTGCAGCCGCACCCCGTACTGGTCGGACCAGAAGTAGGGTGCTCGCCGGTACTCCTGGAGCGCGGTACCGGCGAGCAGGTTGGCCGCGGCCACGGCCGGCTGCTGCGCGGCGGCGGTCCAATGCTCGGGCCGCGTGCTCGTGCCGTCGGCGCCGCGCAGCCGCGCAACGTCTCCTACCGCCGCGACGCCGCCGGCCGCGGTCAGCAGGCCGGTGTCGCACACGACCCCGTCGTCCAGCTCCAGTCCCGAGCCCTCCAGCCAGGCGGTGGCGGGCTTGGCGCCGATGCCCATCACCACCACGTCGGCCGGGACCACGGTGCCGTCGGCGAGGTCGACACCGGTCACCCGCCCGATCCCGCGGATGCCGCTGACCGGGACGCCGCGCAGCAGCCGCACCCCGTTGTCGCCGTGCAGGCCCGCCGCCACGCGGGCGACGCGAGGGCCGAGCACGGGCTCCATCGGAGTGTCCAGCGCCTCGACGACGGTGGTTTCCAGGCCCAAGACCGAGCAGGCCGAGGCGATCTCGGCGCCGATGAAGGAGCCGCCGATGACGGCCACGCGCGGCGAGCCCGCGGCGAGGTCCGCGCGCAGCGCGTCGGCGTCGGTAAGGCTGCGCAGCACGTGCACGCCCTCCAAGCCGGCGGTCCCGGGCAGCCGGTTGGGCGCGGCGCCGGTGGCTACGACCACCGCGTCGGCGGTGATCTCGGTGCCGTCGGCGAGTTCGACGGCACGCCGGCGCAGATCCAGGCCGGTAGCGCGCACGCCCAGCCGCCAGTCGATGCCGAGCCGGTCCTCGTCGTCGCCGTCGAGCAGGGCGAGATCGTCGGTCTCGGCCTTGCCCAGCAGGTACTCCTTGGACAGCGGCGGGCGGTCGTACGGCAGGCGGTCCTCGTCGCCGACGACGGTCAGCCTGCCGTCGAACCCCTGCTCGCGCAGTGCACGGGCGGTCTCCACCCCGGCCAGGGACGCTCCGACCACGGCCACCGCCCTCATGCGGCCCCCTCCGTGATGCGCTCGGAGACGGTGGCGTCCACGTATACGCCGCCGTCGTCGTCGACGGTGACCGGATAGGTGCGCACGGGGCGCTTGGCGGGCAGGCACGTGGGCTGCCCGGTGCGCAGGTCGAAAGACGCCTCGTGCAGCGGGCACTCGATGTGGCACCCCTCGAGCCAGCCTTCGGAGAGCGAGGCGTTCTGGTGGGTGCAGGTGTCGTCGACGGCATAGATCTCGCCATCGGCGTTGAACAGCGCGATGGGGTCGTCAGCCATCACCCGCAGCGATTCCCCCTGCGGCAGGTCGTCCAGGTGGCAGGCGTAGATCACGGCGAGCTCCTCCTCTCGGTCCGGTTCGGGTGCGCTGGTTGTGCCGGGCCGGTCCGCGCGGCGCGCAGGCGGCAAGGTGCGGACGGTGGAACCCGCGGCGCGGACGCCGCAGACGCGTGATTCGGCGGGTACTAACGGCTACCGAACGGAAACACCATGTGTCTCCTAATACGCAACGTAATTCTCAGTGTGAAACAGTGTCGACGGCACCGCTAGCCGCGGTCAAGCCCTTGAAAACCCGTACTAGCCAGGAACTTCCATGAAAAATCGATTACCGCGCGGACCCTTGACGCGGGGTATCGGCCGGATCCACCCTGTTGACAATCGCGCAGTCTGATGCACCATGCGCAACCTCCGATCACCCGGCACCGGCGCCCGTCCTGAGGGGGAGCCCATGAGCACCGCCGCCGTCCCGCCTCCCCGCACCCCGCACCCGCGCGTCGTGATCATCGGCGCGGGCATCGTCGGCTGCTCGCTGGCCGACGAGCTCACCAGCCGCGGCTGGCGCGACGTCACCGTCCTGGAGCAGGGGCCGCTCTTCGCCGCCGGCGGGTCCAGCTCGCACGCGCCGGGCCTGGTGTTCGCGACCAACCCGTCCAAGGCGATGACCGCCTTCGCGAACTACACCGTGGCGAAGTTCTCGCGCCTGGACCTCGACGGCCGGTGGTGCTTCCGCTCCGTGGGCGGCCTGGAGGTGGCGGCCACACCGCAGCGCTGGCACGACCTCAAGCGCAAGATCGGGCTGGCGCGCTCCTGGGGTGTGCGCGCCGAACTCGTGGGCCCCGACGAATGCGCGCGCATGTGGCCGATGCTGGACTCCGGCCGCGTCTACGGCGGGCTGTTCACACCCGACGACGGACTGGCCAAAGCGGTGCGCGCCGGCGAGGCCCAGGCCCGCGCCGCCATGGCGCGCGGCGCGGCGTTCCTGGACCACCACACCGTCGTGGACGTCGAGCGCGGCGGCGGCCGCGTGCGAGGGGTGGTCACCGACCGCGGCACCTTTCCCGCCGACATCGTGGTCTCGGCGGCCGGGTTCTGGGGTCCGGCCATCGGGCGCATGGCAGGGGTCGAGGTCCCGCTGCTGCCCATGGCCCACCAGTACGCTTACACCGCTCCGATCGAGGGCGTGGACAATCCGCCGGAGCTGGAGGCACGCCGGCCCCTGCTGCGCCATCAGGACCGCGACCTCTACTTCCGCGAGCACGGCGACCGCATCGGCATCGGCTCCTACGCCCACCGCCCGATTCCCGTGCGCCTGGAGGACGTCGCCGAGCCGGGCGCCGACACCGCGGCGGAGATGCCCTCGATGCTGGAGTTCACCGCCGCCGACTTCGAGCCGAGCTGGCGCGACGGCGTGGAGCTGCTGCCGGCGCTGGCCGACTCCAAGGTCGAGGCGGGCTTCAACGGGGTCTTCTCGTTCACGCCCGACGGCATGCCGCTGCTGGGCGAGTCGCGCCGACTGCCAGGCTTCTGGCTGGCCGAGGCCGTGTGGGTGACCCACTCGGCCGGCGCGGCCAAGGCGGTGGCCGAGTGGATGACCGACGGCCGCACCGCCACCGACGTGCACGAGTGCGACATGCACCGGTTCGAGGACGTCCAGCTCTCCCCCGCCTATGTCACCGACCGCGGCAAGCAGAGCTTCATCGAGGTCTACGACGTCGTCCACCCCATGCAGCCGATGGAGCACCCGCGCCCGCTGCGCACCAGTCCCTTCCACCAGCGCCAGCGCGACCTCGGCGCGTACTTCCTCGAGGGCGGCGGCTGGGAGCGGCCGCACTGGTACGAGGCCAACGCGCCTCTTGTGCGCCCCGAGGACGAGGCGGCGGTGCGCGATCCCTGGGCGGCCCGCTACCACTCCCCCGTCGTGTGCGCCGAGGCCCGCGCCACCCGCGAGGGCGTCGCGCTCTACGACATGACGCCGCTCAAGCGCCTGGAGGTCAGCGGGCCGGGCGCACTGCGGTTCCTGCAGCACATGACGACCAACCAGGTCGACCGCAAGCACGGCACGGTCGCCTACAACCTGCTGCTGGACCCCGGCGGTGGGGTGCGCAGCGACCTGACCGTCGCCCGCCTGAGCGAGGACTCCTTCCAGGTCGCGGTCAGCAGCAACCTCGACGTCGACTGGCTGAGCGCCCACCTGCCCGCCGACGGATCGGTGGTCCTGCGCGAGACCACCGCGGGCACCTGCTGCATCGGCGTGTGGGGCCCGCTCGCCCGCGATCTGGTGCAGCCGCTCAGCCGCGACGACCTCTCCCACGAGGGCTTCGGCTTCTTCAAGGCGCGCCGGATCCACATCGGGCACGTGCCGGTGCTCGCGCTGCGGGTGTCCTACGTCGGCGAGCTCGGATGGGAGCTCTACACCAGTGCCGATGTGGGTCTGCGGCTGTGGGACACCCTGTGGGAGGCCGGGCGCGGCCTGGGCGCGATCGCCGCGGGCCGCGGGGCCTTCAACAGCCTGCGGCTGGAGAAGGGCTACCGGCTCGCCGGCGCCGACATGACCACCGAACACGACCCCTACGAGGCGGGGCTGGGCTTCGCGGTGCGCCTGGACAAGGGCGACTTCGTCGGGCGCGACGCCGCCGCGGCCGCCGCCGAGCGCGAGCCCCGGCGCAAGCTGGGCTGCCTGACCCTCGACGATCCCGCCCGCGTGGTCATGGGGCGCGAGCCCGTGCTGGTCGGCGGCCGACCCGCCGGCTACGTCACCAGCGCCGCCTACAGCACCACGCTCGGCCGCACGATCGCCTACGCCTGGCTGCCCGCCGAGGCGGCCGAGGCCGGCGCCGATGTCGCGGTGGAGTACTTCGGCGAGCCGCTCGCCGCCACCGCGGCCGCCGAACCCCTGGTCGACCCGCAGATGGCCCGCATCCGCCGCTGAGCACCCACCCGAGTCTCCCCGCCCGAGGAGGCACCTCATGGACCGCTCCTACGACGCCGCCGTCATCGGACTCGGCGCGATGGGCAGCTCCACCGCCTACCACCTGGCCGCGCGCGGTCTGCGCGTGCTCGGCCTGGAGCGCTTCGGTCCCGCACACGACCGGGGGGCCAGCCACGGCGGCTCGCGCATCATCCGCCAGGCCTACTTCGAGCACCCCGACTACGTCCCGCTGCTGCTGCGCGCCTACGAACTGTGGGAAGCGCTGGAAGACGACTCCGGTTCCGAGCTGATGACGCTGACCGGCGCTTTGATGCTGGGCCGGCCCGACAGCCGCACCGTCTCGGGCAGCCGCGCCTCGGCCCGGACGTGGGGTCTGCCGCACGAGATGCTGGACGCCGCCGAGATCCGCCGCCGCTTTCCCACACTGCAACCGGATGAGGACCATGTCGGCCTCTACGAGGCGCGCGGCGGGTTCGTCCGACCCGAGGCCGCAGTGGACGCCCACCTCCGCCTGGCCGAGCGGGCAGGCGCCGACCTGCGCTTTTTCGAACCCGCCGCCTCCTGGACCGCCCTGCCGGGCGGCGAGGGCGTGCGGATCACCACCGCTGCGGGGTCCTACACCGCCGACCGGCTGGTCGTGTGCCCGGGCGCCTGGGCGCCTCGGCTGCTGGCGGATCTGGGGGTGGATTTCACGGTCGAGCGCCAGGTGCAGTACTGGTTCGCGCCGCACGGCGGCACGGAGCCGTTCGCGGCCCAGCGCCACCCCGTCTACGTGTGGGAGGACCCCGCCGGTGTGCAGATCTACGGGTTCCCCGCCTACGAAGGGCCGCAGGGCGGGGTCAAGACGGCCTTCTTCCGCCGCGGAACCCCCTGCACACCCGAGACGCTGGACCGCAGGATCCACCCCGAGGAGATCGCGGTGATCGCCGAGCACCTGAGCACGCGGGTGCCCGACCTGCCCGGCCGGTTCCTGCGCGGCGCCGCGTGCATGTACACCACCACCCCCGACGAACACTTCGTCATCTCCGCGCACCCGGAACACCCGCAGGTGACCGTGGCGTGCGGGTTCTCCGGCCACGGGTTCAAGTTCACCCCGGTCGTCGGCGAGATCGCCGCCGACCTGGCGGTCTCGGGGTCCACCGCGTATCCCGTCGACCTGTTCGACCCGCGGCCGCGCCGCACCGCGGAACCCCGCCAGGAGGTGCCCCGTTGACCGCGACCGACCCGCCCCGCACCGCCTCCCCGGCCCCGCCGTCGGAACTGCTGCCCACGCTGCCCGGGCGCTACTACACCGACCCCGCGGTGTTCGCCCGAGAGCAGGAGCGCATCCTGGAGGCCCGGTGGTTCTGCGCGGTGCGCAGCGCCGACCTGGCGCGGCCGGGCGCCTTCCGCACCGCCTCCGTGGGCCGCGAGAGCGTCCTGGTCTGCCGCAACCGCTCCGGCGGCGTCCGCGCGTTTCTCAACGTGTGCCGGCACCGCGGCGCACGGCTGTGCACCGCGGAGGCCGGCGAGGTCCGGCGCTCGCTGCAGTGCCCGTACCACGCCTGGACCTACGACCTGGACGGGCGCCTGACCGCCGCACCCAACATGGCCGACATGCCCGGTGTCGACCGCGGCGAACGCGGACTCCTCGGGGTGCACGTGCGCGAGTGGCTGGGCTACGTGTGGGTGTGCCTGGCCCAGGAGCCGCCGTCCTTCGACGAGACCGTGCGCGCAACCGTGGCGCGGCGGCTCGGCGGCGAGGAGGCGGTGGAGCGCTACGGCGCCGAGGGCCTGGCGCTGGGTCGGCGCATCTCCTACGACGTGGCGGCCAACTGGAAGCTGGTCATCGAGAACTTCATGGAGTGCTACCACTGCGGCACGATCCACCCCGAGCTGACCGACGTGCTACCTGAGTTCGCCGAGGGGTATGCGGCCCAGTACTACGTGGGCCACGGCGCACGGTTCGGCGACGATGTCGCCGGGTTCACCGTCGACGGCACGGCCGGGTTCGCCCGCATCGACGGAGTCGGCGAGGAGCAGGACCGCCGCTACTACGCGGTCACGGTCCCGCCGCAGGTATTCGTGAACCTGGTGCCCGACCACGTGATCGTGCACCGGATGTTCCCGCTGGCGCCCGACAGGACCCTGATCGAGTGCGACTGGCTCTACAGCCCCGAGGTGGTGGACTCCGGCGCCGACCTGTCCCGCTCGGTCGAGCTGTTCGACCGGGTGAACCGCCAGGACTTCGCGGCCTGCGAACGCTGCCAGCCCGCGATGTCCTCCCGCGCCTACCGCGACGGAGGCGTGCTGGTGCCGGTCGAGCACCACATCGCCGAATTCCACTCCTGGGTCGGCGACCTCATCGGCGACCCGCCGGGCTGAAGCACCGGCGCCGCCCTGCCTCAGCCGGCGGCGTCGCCGCGGCGCAGCGCCGGGTCGGCGCGGGCCTCCACCAGCCAGTCCAGCGCCCGCTGGCCGCGCACCACGGTGTTGTGCAGTGCGCCGACGCCGGTGATCTCGATGTCGACCACGTCGCCCTCATGGAGGGTGAAATCCATGTCGGGGACGATGCCGGTGCCGGTGGCCAGCACGGCTCCGTCGGGGAAGGGGTAGCAGTCGAAGAGCCAGGAGACCAGGTCCTCGGGCCTGCGGCGCAGGCCGGACAGGGCGACCTCGCCGGAGAACGCTTCGTCGCCGCCGCGCAGCACGGACATCCGCACCCGGCCCGTGCGCGGGTCGTCGACCTCCCAAGCGGGCCTGACGAAGGCGCCGAGCGCGCAGCCGCCCGCGTAGACCTTGGCCTGAGGCAGGTAGAGGGCGTTCTCGCCCTCGATGGAGCGCGAGCTGACGTCGTCGCAGACCCCGTATCCGACGATCTCGCCGTGGGCGTTGGCGTAGAGCGCCAGTTCGGGTTCGGGCACGTCGAGGTCGGAATCGGCGCGGACGCCGATCGGCTCGCCGTCGGTGACCACCCGCCACGCCACCGACTTGAAGAACAGTTCGGGGCGGGCGGCGTCGTAGACCCGGTCGTAGAGGTCGGCGCTGTCGCTCTCCTCGCCGCGGGCCCGGCGGGAGCGCTCATAGGTCACGCCGCCGGCCCACACTTCGGTACCGCCGTCGACGGGAGGCAGTACGACGACGTCCTCCAGCCGATCGGCGGGCCGCTCGCCGAATGCGGCGTCGGCCAGCTCGCGGATCTCGGACAGCGGCCTGTGCAGTAGGTCGGCCATGCCGTCCACCCCGGGGAGCGCGTGCAGGGCGTCGCGTGCTGTGTCGTAGCGGCCCACCCGTACGCGCCCGTCGGCGCCGGCGTAACGCAGAATCCCGGCCACGTCCCACCTTCCTCTGGCAGCTTTTTCGTGCAAAATGTCGAACATCGTCCGTGATACCGAACTTATCACCGGTGCCGGTGCGGGCATATCCCCCATCAGGGGCGGACTTGACCTGCGTCACATGTGCGGCTTACCGTTTTCAGAATATTGACCAATGTTCGATATATGGAACGCCGCCGTCGGCGCCCAGACCCGCCCCTTCCCGACGGCACGCGAGGGAGAGGAGCCCCCACCCATGAACAGCGCCGACGAGCACGGAGGCGGGAACGGTCCCGACCGCCGCAGCACCCACTGGTTCGGGGCGCGCGGTCGATCGGGAATGCTCTACCGGTCCTGGATGCGCAACCAGGGCTTCAGCGACGAGGTCTTCGACGGCCGCCCGGTCATCGGGATCGCCGTCTCCGGATCGGAACTGGCCCCCTGCAACGCCCACCTCTCCCGCATCGCCGAGTCGGTCAAGCGCGGCGTGTGGCAAGCCGGGGGGTTCCCCCTGGAGTTCCCGGTCATGGCCCTGGGCGAGACGGTACTGCGACCCACCGCCATGCTCTACCGCAACCTGCTGGCCATGGAGGCCGAGGAGCTGATCCGCGCCAACCCGATGGACGGGGTCGTGCTGCTCTCGGGCTGCGACAAGACCACGCCGGGCCTGCTGATGGCCGCAGCCAGCACCGACCTTCCCGCGCTGATGCTCACCGGCGGGCCGATGCTCAACGGCAAGTTCCGCGGCGAGGACATCGGGTCGGGCACCCATGTGTGGAAGTTCGAGGAGGAGGTGCGCGCCGGCAGGATGACCGAGGCCGACTGCTCCTTCGCCGAGTCGTGCATGTCGCGGTCCAACGGGCACTGCATGACCATGGGCACCGCCTCGACGATGGCGTGCATGGCCGAAGCGCTGGGCATGCAGCCGCCCTACGGCTCCACGTGGCCGGCGGTGGACGCCCGGCGCTACGCGGCCGCGCAGCGCTCGGGCCGGCGCATCGTCGAGTTGGTCGAGCACGACGTGCGTCCCTCCTTCATCATGACGCGCGAGGCCTTCGAGAACGCGATCCGGATCAACGCCGCCCTCGGCGGCTCGACCAACGCGGTCATCCACCTGCTGGCCATCGCCGGCCGGCTGGGCGTGGAGCTGAGCCTGGACGACTTCGACGAGCTGGCGCGTGACGTGCCCACGCTGCTGGACCTGATGCCCAGCGGCCGGTTCCTGATGGAGGACTTCTGCTATGCGGGCGGGCTGCCCGCCGTCGTCGCCGAACTGGGCGGACTGCTGCACGGCGACGCCCCCACGGTGGCCGGCGAGCCCCTCGAAGCCGCCGCCCGCACCGCCGAGTGCCACGACCGCGAGGTGATCCGCCCGATCGACGCCCCGCTGCAGCCCGCGGGTACCGGGACCGCGGTACTGCGCGGCAACCTGGCACCCTCCGGCGCGGTGGTCAAGCAGTCGGCGGCCAGTCCGCACCTGCTCGTGCACCGCGGGCGCGCGCGGGTCTTCGAGTCTCCCGAGGAGTACTACGCGGTCGCCGACGACCCCGAGCTGGACGTCGACGCCGACACCGTGCTCGTGCTGCGCAACTGCGGCCCGGCCGGGTACCCGGGCATGCCCGAGGTCAGCAACGTCGCGCTGCCCTCCAAGCTGCTGAACGAGGGCGTCGGCGACATGGTGCGCATCTGCGACGGACGCATGTCGGGGACCGCCTACGGAACGGTGGTGCTGCACACCGCACCCGAGGCGGCGGTGGGCGGCCCGCTGGCGCTGGTGCGCGACGGCGATGAGATCAGCCTGGACGTCCCGGCACGCACGCTGTCTCTGCACGTCGACGACGACGAGCTGGAGCGCCGCCGCGCCGCGTGGACACCGCCCCGCCCGCATTCGGAACGCGGGTGGGTGCGCCTGTACTGTGAGCGCGTCCTGCAGGCCGACCAAGGCGCCGACCTGGACTTCCTCGTCGGATCCAGCGGCCACGAGGTCCCGCGCGAGTCGCACTGATCGCCTGCCGGCCTGATGCGGCCTCACAGCGCGGATGCGTGCCTTCGGCGGGCGGGTCCGCGCCCTGCGGCACCGCCGGCCCGGTGGGCCCGGCGGTGCCGCAGGGCGCGCCTGGCGCACAAAATACCGAATGTCGTTCTATACTTCGGTTAGCAACGGAACCGCGCTCGCGCCCGGGCGGGTCCGCAGCCGGTGGCCTGGGCGCGATCCGCCGCGCTCAGGGAGGACCGCACGCCCATGGCCCGCCGCACCCCCGCCCTCCTGCGTGCTCTGGACATGTTGGAGCTGTTCACCGACGGGCGGGAGTCGGTCAGCGCTCCCGAGGTCGTCGAGGAGCTCGACCTGCCGCGCACCACGGTGCACGAGCTCCTGCACACTCTGCTCGACCGCCAGTACCTCAGCCCCGACCCCGAGGTTCCCGGCCGCTACCGGCTGGGGCTCCAGCTGTTCCGACTGGGCAGCGCCTACGCCGAGGGGTTGGACACCGCGCGCACCGGTCGCCAGATCGCCCGCGAACTGGTGGCGGCATGCAACGAGACGGCGCACGTGGCCGTGCTCGACGACGTGCACATCGTCTACATCGCCAAGGTCGACAGCTCGCACGCGGTGCGGATGGTGTCCAGTCTGGGCGGGCGCATCCCGGCGCACTGCACCGCGCTGGGCAAGGTCCTGCTGGCCGCCCTGCCGGAGCAGGAGCTGCGCGCGCGGTTCGCGCGGACGCCCCCCGAGCCGATGACGCCCCGCAGCATCACCGGAGTCCCCGCACTGCTGGAGGAGCTTGAGCGCGTCGATGAGGCGGGGACGGGGGTGGAGGTCTGTGAGTCCAACCCCGACGTGTGCTGCGTCGCCGCCCCCGTGCGCGACCGCACCGACCAGGTGGTGGCGGCGGTGAGTGTTTCGGTGCCGCTGCACCGCTGGTCCGAGGAGCGCCGCGCGGAGTTGGAAGGGCTGGTCGCCGACGGGGCGCGGCGCTTCACCGCCGCACTGGGCGGTCGCGTCCGCGCCTGAACCTCCCTTGCGCGGTCCCGGGCCGGGCACACGCCGGGCTCCGGCGCGGACGCGTACTGCAGCCCGCGTGCGGCGCCGCCGGCCGGACCGGGAGCGCGGCTGGCAACGGGCCTCCGGCGGGCACCGCCCGAGGGCGCGCCCGCCGGAGCGCACGCTCTCAGAAGGCGGCGACCGACACCGCGTAGAGTCCGCACACCAGCGCGAACGCCATCGTGCCCACGGCGGTGGCCTGGACCGTCCACGTGCGCAGCGTCGTTTTGGTGTCCATCTCCAGAAAGCCGCGCACCAGCCAGAAGCCGGAGTCGTTGACGTGGGACAGCACGATGCCGCCGGCGCACATGGCGAGCACGATCAGCGCCAGCTCGAACTGCGAGTGCCCGCCGGCGGCCTGCACGGCCGGGGCGACAAGACCTGCCGCGGTCGTCGTCGCCACGGTCGCCGATCCCTGAGCCACTCGCATGACCAGTGCGATCAGGAACGCGGCGACCACGAGCGGCAGCCCCATGGTGTCCAATCCGTTGGCCAGCGCGTCGCCGATCCTGCTCTCGGCCATGACCGCGCCGAACATGCCGCCGGCCCCGGTGAGCAGGATGATCGTGCATACCGGCGCAAGCGCGCGATCGATGAGGCGCTCCAGGGACGCGCCGTCGTTGCGGCGCCGCCACCCGAGCAGGTACAGCGCGGCCAGCACGGTGATCAGCAGCGCCGCCGGCGTCTGGCCGAGGGCCTGCAGTGACTGCACCCACAGCGCCTCGGTCTCGACGGCACCGGTCGCGGCGAGTGTCTCCAGACCGGTGTTGACGAAGATCAGCACGACCGGAAGCAGCAGCAGGAACAGCAATACCGGCATCCGCGGAGGTGCGGGCGGCTCCTGGCCCCCGGTGGCTTGGTCGCCGGCCCCGCCGGCGGAGTCCGTGCCCGAGGCTTCCGGCCGACCCCCCGCTCCTCCCAGGAGCGCCGGAACGGGGACATCGTGGCGGGCGCCCAGCCACCGGCCGAGCAGGTAGCCGCTGACGTACCACGTCGGCAGCGCCACCAGCAGACCGGTGAGCACGACGACGCCCATGTCGGCGCCGACCAGCTGGGTGGCCGCGACCGGACCCGGGTGCGGCGGCAGCAGCGCGTGCATGACCAGGAAGGCGCCGGTGGCCGGCAGCGCGTAGAGCAGTACCGATCCGCCCATGCGCCGGGCGACCGAGAAGATGATCGGCAGCACCACCACGAAGGCGGCGTCCAGGAAGATCGGGAAGCCGAAGAGCAGCGACGCGACGCTCAGTGCGAGCGGCGCGCGGCGCTCGCCGAACAGGCGGGTGAGCCCGTCGCAGAGCACCTGGGCGCCGCCGGATACCTCGATGAGCCGGCCGAGGATCGCGCCGAAGCCGATCAGCAGTACGACCTCGCCGAGCGTGGTGCCGAGCCCCTCGATGAGCAGGGGCACGAGCTCGCCCGGCGGCGTTCCGGTGGCCAGCGCTGTCGCGGCGCTGACCAGGATCAGCGCGAGGACGGCGTGCAAGCGCACCTTGATGATGAGGAACAGCAGGGTGCCGATGGAGAGCACGGCTACGGCGAGCAGCCATGCCGTGGGGAGGTTCGCTGGTTCTGCCATGAGTGGGGACCTGTTCGAGGGCTGGTGGCGGAGGGCGTCGGTGCGCGCCTGCATGGACACGGGCGCGGCATCCGGGGGACGCAGGGGCCGGTGCGGCGAACGGGGGCGCCACGGGGGCGGGGCCGGAAACGAGTGGGATCGCGGCACGCTGTCGGCGTCAGGATGTTCTATATTTCGGACGACGTCTGTTATTTCGTCACCCTAGAGTCGCAGTGTGCGCCAGGTCAACCCGGCGAGTGGCGTGCGTCACCGAATGCACCCCTGCCGCAGCCGCCGTTGACCAGCCCACATCCCACTCGTACAGTGCGATGACGATATAGAGAACGAAGTTCGATATTTAGAACCAGGTACCGCGGCCGTAGGCCGCGGGCCCGACCTCCGTGAGGACCCGCGATGCCCGACTCAGCGCCACACCCGGTCGACAGAAGCGCAGCCCTCGAAGCGCTCGGCCTGCCCCGGATCGACACCGAGCCCCCCGCCTCCCCGCTGGCCTTTCCCGACGGGGGCGCCTGGCGCCTGGAGATCCCCAGCGTCGAGGGGCCCACTGCGCTGGATGCGGTGCTTTCCGCCGCCGCGGAATGGGAGGTGCCCCTCCATCGCGTCTCGCAAGGGTCCGGCGTAGGCATGCTGACCGACGGCGAGATCACCGAGATGGTGCGGAGGTGCGCACAGGAAGACGTCGAGTTGTGCCTGTTCGTCCGCCCCGGCGCCGACTGGGACATCGGCGCCGCTCGGGACAGCGCGGCGGGCTCGGTCTCGTCCCGCAGCAGGGGCACCGCTCAGCTGACGGCGGGTGTCGCCGAGGCCGAGCGCGCGGCGTCGCTGGGCGTGCGCAGCCTCCTGGTGGCGGACGAGGGTCTGCTGTGGGTGCTGCACAGCATGCGCGCCCGCCGCGATCTGCCCGCCGACCTGCAACTGAAGGTCTCGGTGATGGCCGGCCCGGTCAATCCGGCGGCCCTGGCCGTCCAGGAGCGCCTGGGCGCCGACACCGTCAACGTCCCCTCCGACCTGACCCTGCACCAGCTGTCCGAACTTCGTGCGGCCGGCCCGGTGACGCTGGACTTCTACGTGGAGGCGCCCGACAACGTCGGCGGCTTCGTGCGCCACCACGAGATCGCCGGCATCATCCGCGCGGCGGCACCGGTCTACGTCAAGTTCGGTCTCCGCAACGCGCCCGGCGTCTACCCTGCGGGCGAACACCTCGGCGATGCCGTGGCCGCCTCGTCCCGCGAGCGCGTCCGCCGCGCGCGCCTCGGCCTGGACATGCTCGCGCGCACACCCGACGCGCCGCCGATGTCCCCGCGCGGCCGACGCGCCCAGCCCGACGGAACCCGCTTCACGCCTCCCGGATTCGCCGAGCGAGGCCATGGCCCGGACTGACACCGCTCCCCGG
>NZ_JROO01000037.1 GCF_000826685.1 Streptomonospora alba | reverse complement strand
GCCGCTCCCCGGGTACCGGAGCCCATTCCAGCGGGGGTCCGCCGACCGGCGGGCCCCCGCCTTCACGTCGCCTTTCGCCGTGGCCGGGCGGCCGCACCTCACCCCGCGCGCACGGGCCAACACGCCGGGAGGCCTAAGTCCCCGGTGGACGGGTACAGCCGGTTCAAGCTGGTGGGCGGGTTGAGCTATAGGGTGGCGCAGCGCCGGCCATACCCGCCTCCCTCCATAAGAGCAGCGGCCGTATGGACGGCCCGTCGAAACCCGGCCAGAAAGGTAGGCACTAGCGATGTCACAACAGAACCGCGAGCAGTGGGGAACCCGTGCCGGGTTCCTGCTCGCGGCGATCGGTTCGGCCGTGGGCCTGGGGAACATCTGGCGCTTCCCCTACGTCGCCTACGAGAACGGCGGCGGTGCGTTCCTCGTCCCGTATCTCGTCGCGCTGCTGACCGCCGGCATCCCCCTGCTCATCCTCGAATACGCGGTCGGTCACCGCTATCGTGCGTCGCCGCCCGCGGCGTTCCGCAGGCTCGCGCGCCCGGCCGAGGCGCTGGGGTGGTGGCAGGTCGGCATCTGCTTCGTGATCTCGGTGTACTACGCCGTCATCGTCGCCTGGGCCGTGCGCTACGCCGGGTTCTCCGTCACCCAGGCGTGGGGCGAGGACACCGAGGCGTTCCTGTTCGGGGACTTCCTGGGCGTGGCCGAGGCGCCCGGTGCCATCACGAGCTACAACCCCGGCGTCCTCGTCCCGCTGGTCCTCATCTGGATCGTCGTGCTGGTGGTGCTGGCCCTGGGTGTGCGCCGCGGTATCGAGTGGGCCAACCGCATCTTCATCCCGCTGCTGGCGGTGCTGTTCCTCGTCCTGGTGGTCCAGGCGCTGTTCCTGGACGGCGCCGAGATCGGCCTGGACGCGTTCTTCGCGCCCGACTGGTCGGCGATCACCGACGGCAGCGTGTGGGTGGCGGCCTACGGGCAGATCTTCTTCACGCTCTCGGTGGGCTTCGGCATCATGATCACCTACGCCTCCTACCTGCGGCGCAAGTCCGACCTGCCCGGATCGGCGCTGGTGGCCGGCTTCGCCAACAGCTCCTTCGAACTGCTGGCGGGCATCGGCGTCTTCGCGACGCTGGGCTTCATGGCGGCTTCGGCCAACGTGCCGATCGAGGAGGTCGCCACGTCGGGCCTGGGGCTGGCGTTCGTGGTCTTCCCGCAGATCATCAACACCATTCCGATCGCCCCGGCGCTGTTCGGCCTGCTGTTCTTCGTGTCGCTGGTGGTCGCGGGCATGACCTCGCTCATCAGCATCGTCGAGGTGGTCGTTTCGTCGGTGCGGGACCGCACCGGGATGGGCCGCCTCCCCGCGGTGCTGGTCGTCGGCGGCCTCATCGCGGTCGTGTCCATCGCGGTCTTCCCCACCGACCAGGGGCTGTACCTGCTGGACGCGTCCGACCACTTCATCAACCAGTACGGCATCGCGCTCGCGGCGCTGGTCATCGTCATCGTGCTCGCCTGGCTGCTGCGCAGCATGCCGTCGCTGCGCGGGCACC
Organism: Streptomonospora alba; assembly: GCF_000826685.1. Lineage (GTDB taxonomy): Bacteria > Actinomycetota > Actinomycetes > Streptosporangiales > Streptosporangiaceae > Streptomonospora > Streptomonospora alba. The sequence continues at coordinate 67,088 of NZ_JROO01000037.1, read as the reverse complement.
TCGCCACCTATTCCTCGGTCCCGCTGCGCGTGTGGTGGGCGGTCACGCTGGGCGTGGTCACCCCGATCGTGCTCGGCTGGATGATGTGGGACAGCCTGAGCACCGAGTTCGCGCAGAACTACGAGGACTACCCGACCTGGTTCCTCAACTCCGCGGGCTGGGGCGTGGCGATCGGCGTCATCGTGATCGCCGTCCTGATCTCGCTCATCCCGTGGAAGCGCCGCGCGGGCGACGATGACGACAGCAACGCCACCGTCGCCGCGGCCGACGACAGCGGAAGGGGGCAGTGATGTCCACCGGAGCCATCGTGATGCTGATCATCTCGGCGGTGATCGTGTGGGGCGGCCTCGCCGCGGCCGTCCTGAACATGCGCCGCAATCCCGAAGAGCGGGACTGAGCAGGCCTCCGGACCGGATCGCGGTCAGCGCCTGCGCCGGCCGCTCCGGCGCCCCCACCGGGCGCCGGGGCGGCCGGCCGCTTTCGGCGGCCGGTTCCCCGGCGCCGCGTCAGCCGGTGTGGAAGAATGCCGCGGCGGCTTACCCCCGCTCCGCCCCCGATGCACGGCGACGTGCGGGACCCCGGCGGACGCGCACGCCCACCGCACCGGACCCTCCCCCCGCGCAGACGAGGAACACCGCACATGAGCAGCCCCTACGGTTACGGTCCCCAGTCGTACCCGCCCGGGTACGGACCCGGCTGGTACCCGCCGACCGGGGCGCCCGGACACCAGCCGGGGGGAGCGCCGCATCCCGGCGCGTACGGCGCCTACGGTCCGCCGCCTCCACCTCCCGCCCCCGCGGCTCCCGTCTTCCCGCCCCCGGCGGGATACGGGGCCCGCGCGGTCGCCTACATGATCGACTCCTTCCTGGCCGGGGCGCTGTGGGCCGTCCTGTTCTACGGCGGCACCCTCCTGCTCATCTGGCTGGTGGACCCCGACGGCAGCGACGCCCGGGAGGCCGTCACCGTGATCGGCGTCTTGGCGCTGCTGGCCCTCGCCTGTTTCGCCGGCTTCTGCTACTTCTGGATCCCCCATGCCCGCAGCGGCAGGACGCCGGGCAAGTACGCCACCGGCGTCAAGGTGATCAGCATGAAGACCGGCGAGCCGCCGTCGCTGGGGCCCTCGGCGGGCCGGCAGCTCGTCGCCTTCCTGATGTCGGTGGTGACCTGCATCGGCCCGCTGCTGGACCTGCTGTGGCCGCTGTGGGACGAGCCCTACCGGCAGGCCGTGCACGACAAGGCGGTGGGCACCCGCGTGATCACGGTGCGCGGCGCCGACGCCTACCCTTACACGCCGCAGCCCTACCCCGGCAGCGCCGCGGCCCCCGACGCTCCGCATCCGCCGGGGGGCGGCTGGTACTGAGCCGCCGCGGCCTCAGCCGCCGGACGGCACCAGGGTGAGGACGTCCTCGGCGCGTTCCTCCACCGCGGGGCGGGTGAAGGGCATGGGGATCGTCTCGCCGCGTGCCCACAGCGGCGTCTGGTTCCCGTTGTCGGGGTGGAAGGCGTGGCCGGAGGCGCCGGTGAGATCGATCCAGCGGGCGGCGTCCAGGTCGGCCATGTCGATCGTCATCCGCATCGAGGGCACGGTCGTCACCGCATACCCCTCGGTGTGCTCCCAGCCCGTCGCGTTGACGGTGCTGTCGCCTCCGGAGGCCTCCACCGGCGTGCCGTTGAACAGCCACTCCACGGGCGCGATACCCGAGGCTCCCAGCGAGGGGTGGGTAGCGGTGAGCGTGTGCAACTCGCCCCAGCGCCACTCGGCCGGGTCCTCGCCCAGGCGCCGACTCAGCTCGTCGGCGGCGCGGTCCATGGCCTCGCGCAGAACGGCGTCGCGCCCGTCTGCCGCGTCGCCTCGCCACCAGGGGGAGTCGGGATCGTCGAGCAGGCGGTCCACGACCAGCCAGGAGCGCGAACCGACGTCGAGGGCGCGCTCGGGACCGAGTTCGTCGAAGGCCACATCCAGCAGATGGCTCCACGTCGCGTTGTAGAAGGCGGCCGCCGCGGAGTCGGCGCCCTGCTGGTAGTCCCAGTCGGCCAGCAGTTCCTGGGCGCGTGCCGCGGTGCCCTCGACCTCGACCCGCAGCAGGTGCGGCACCACGGCGCGGGCGCCGCTGTTCTCGTCGTCCATCTGGATGTCGGTCATGTCGGCGGCGGTCAGCCCGCCCTCCTCGACGGCGCCGGCCAGCAGGGTCTCGATCCGCTGCGACCGGTAGCCGTAGGCCCAGTCGCCGGTGAGCATGTGCTCGTAGTCGGAGCCGATCGCCGCCTGGTTGGCCGTCACGATGTAGCCGCGCTCGGGGTTGCGCACGACGGGCAACTCCTCGAAGTCGATGAAGCCCTGCCAGTCGTAGGCGGAGTCCCAGCCGGGTGCGGGCCAGCGCCCGTCGCCCGTGCCGCGCACGGGGATGGTGCCGGGCGCCTGGTAGCCGATGTTGCCCTCGGTGTCGGCGTAGACGAGGTTCTGCGCCGGCACCTCGAAGGAGCGGGCGGCGTCGCGGAAGGACGCGAAGTCCTCGGCGGCGTTCATCCGGAAGAGGGAGTCGGCCGTGGTGCCCGGCTCCAACGCGGTCCAGCTCAGGGACACGCCGTAGCCGTCGCCGGGCGGTTCGGCGGCCCGGTCGACGGGTTCGCCGTCGGTGTCCACCGGCGGACCGGCGCCGATCGCACGCAGGTCGAGGGCCGATTCGGCGTCCGACAGCAGCGGCCCGTGGCGGGTGGAGCGCACGGTGAAGACCACGTCCCTACCGCCGGCCACCTTCACCGTCTCCTCGCGGGTGGTCAGCGGCTCGGGCTCGCCGTCGACGACGGCCGCGCCGTCCTGAATCCGCTCCAGGTAGAGGTCGGCCACATCGGGCCCGAGGTTGGTGAATCCCCAGGCGATGTCGGCGTTGTGGCCGATCACGACACCGGGCAGCCCGGCGAAGGCGAATCCGGTCACGTCGAAGGGACAGCGCTCGGTGACCTCGGTGCAGTGCAGCCCGGTCTGGTGCCACACGGAGGGCGTCTGCGCGCCCAGATGGGGGTCGTTCGCCAGCAGCGGCAGGCCCGAGGCGGTGTGCTCGCCGGAGACCACCCAGGAGTTGGAGCCCAGCCCGGCCGAGTCGGGGCCCAGCATCGGCGGGATCTCCTCCAGGCCGGCGTCGACCCCGGCCAGCACCCCGGCGGCCTCCTGCGGGGGCAGTGCGGCGTCGCCGCCGGCGGCCGCGCCCTCGTCGGCGCGGAACCGCCCGCCGCCGATGCCGCCGCCGTCGACGATCGGCCGGTGCTCCTGCTCGGGATAAGCGGGGTACAGCTCCTCGATACGCTCGCGGTCGATCCCCGAAGCCAGCAGCGCGGCGCGCTCGGTCTCGTGCTGCATGTTGCCGCGCAGGTCCCAGGCCATGGCCTTGAGCCAGGCCAGGCTGTCCACGGCGGTCCACTCCTCGACCTCGTGGTCGGGAGCCAGCGCCGCCAGGACGGTGAACTCCAGCCCGCGCTCGCCGCCGTCGCGGCGGTCGAGGTAGGTGTTGACGCCCTCGGCGTAGGAGTCGAGGTAGGCGCGGGTGTCGGGCCGCAGCAGCTCGTACTCCCGCTCGGCGACGCGCCGCCAGCCCATGGTGCGCAGGTAGACGTCGGTCTGGGCCTGCTCCTCGCCGAACACCTCGGCCAGCCGCCCGGCGGTGGTCAGCCGGTTGAAGTGCATCTGCCAGAAGCGGTCCTGGGCGTCGACGAAGCCCTGGGCGCGGAACAGGTCCTCGGCGGTGTCGGCGTAGATCTGGGGGATGCCGTGGGCGTCGCGGTAGACGGTGGCCTCGCCCTCCAGCGCGGGCAGCGCGATCTCGCCGCCGGTGTCCGGGAAGGCCCGCTGCACCGCCCAGAGACCGGTTCCCGCGGCGGCGAGCACGAGGCATGCCACCACGGAGAGGGCGATCAGCGTCCACCGCCTGAAACGTGTTCTCGGTACCGCCATGCGCCGACTGTAGCCCCGGGGAATCCGCGCGGTCGGCGCCGGGCCCGGGAATCGGTCAGTCCTCGGTTTCCGACCCGTCGCGGTCGTGCTCCGCGGGGCGGCGGGTGGCCACGCGCCAGGAGGCCACGCAGTAGACGGCCATGGTCAGCCAGGAGGCCACCAGTCCCCACGCCGCGAAGACGCCCAGCAGCCCCGCGTTCGCGCAGTCGTAGTCGGGCGGGTAACTGGCGAAGGCGCGCGTGCAGCCCAGCGGAAGCACCTCCAGGGTGAAGTAGCTCAGCAGGCCGCCCGCACCGAGCGCTGTGGCGCCCACCGTCCAGGCCAGGCATAGGAGTATCAGCGCCGCGAAGAGCCGTCGGGCCGTGCTTCGGATCATGGTGCCCCTCGGGTCGGGCCGTTGCCTCCTCGGGCACGGCCCGGCCGTGGGACCGCGCGAGGATCCGGGTCGAGCGTTGTCAGGGGTATCAGCGGATCGCGGACTCGGACGTGCGCTGCCGCGATTGAAACACACCGGACGATCGGGGGCACGCCCGGCAACGCCGCGACGCGGAAGGGGCGGCGGTGGTCGGGGAGCATGTGGGCACCGCAGGCGACCGGGTCGGCGCCGCTTCGCACTCGCCCGCGCGGCCTGCGCCGCGGCGGGGCTATTCGGAGCGCTTCTCGGAGTGGCCCAGGGTCCGGTGCGGCGCGATCCGGTCGCGTACCAGCCGCTTGAGGTCGGCGAGTTCGGGGAAGCCCTTGCTCTCGGCGCGCGAGTACAGCGGCTCCCCGTCGAGCCGGATCTCGAAAACCCCGCCCGTCCCCGGAACGAGAGCGACCTCGCCCAGTTCCTCGTGGAAGGTCGTCAGCAGTTCCTGTGCGGTCCACGCGCTGCGCAGCAGCCAGCGGCACTGCGTGCAGTACTCGATCTCCAGGCGGGGCGTCTTCGTCGTCATGGCGACCATGGTGCCAACCCGGGTGCGGGCCGGCGGCCCGCACCCGGGCGGCGGACTCGGGCCGGCGCCCGGGCGGTCCGCCGACGGACCGGCGCGGCGGGGATCAGGAGAGGTCCATCGCCTTGGCGACGAGTTCGAGAGTGCGCAGCCGGCCTTCGAGCGTGCCCGCCTGCGGGGCCACGATCAGCTCGTCGGCGTCGGCGTGGCCGGCGAACCACTCCAGGTATTCCCGGACCTCGCCCGGGTCGCCCACCGCCGAGTACTTCGCCATCTGCAGCACCTGCCGCCCGGCGGGAGACTCCAGCGCGGCCTCGGCCTCCTCAGCGGAGAGGGTCCGGCCCCGCCCCAGCAGCTGCTGGGCCATGCGCCGCTTGGACCGGCGCGACTGCTCGGCGGCCTCCTGCGAGGTGTCGGCGGCGGTGACGTTCACTCCGGCGATGACGTGGGGCGCATCGAGCTGCTGAGACGGGGTGAACTCCCGGCGGTACAGCGCCACGGCCTCCTCCAGCGCCGACGGCGCGAAGTGGGAGGCGAAGGAGTAGGGCATGCCCAGCGTCGCCGCGAGCTTGGCGCCGAACAGCGACGAGCCCAGGATGTAGATCGGCACGTCGGTGCCCTTGCCGGGCACGGCCTGGACGCCGGAGATGCGCGACTCGCCCGTCAGATAGCCCTGCAGCTCCAGCACGTCCTGAGGGAAGGTGTCGGCCGAGGAGCCGTCGCGGCGCAGCGCGCGCATGGTGTTCTGATCGGTTCCGGGGGCGCGGCCCACGCCGAGGTCGATCCGGTCGGGATGCAGCGTGGCCAGCGTGCCGAACTGCTCGGCGATGGTCAGCGGCGCGTGGTTGGGCAGCATCACGCCGCCCGACCCCAGCCGGATGCGCTCGGTGTGAGCGGCGATGTGGGCGATGAGGACGCTCGTGGCGGAGGAGGCGATGGTGGCCATGTTGTGGTGCTCGGCGTACCAGATCCGCCGGTAGCCCAGCTCGTCGGCGCGCGTGGCCAGGGTGAGGCTGGCGTCGAGGCTGTCGCGGGCGGTCATGCCCTCGGATATGTGCGCCAGGTCGAGCAGGGAGAGCGGGACGGACACGGGCGGCGGCCTTTCATCGGGACGTCGAGGCACCCGGCGGCATACGTCGGGCCGAGGCGACCGGTCGCCTCGTTTCGTTCCAGACAAACAGTGCGAGACGGAATGTTGTTCCGCGGAGCGGGCGGCGGCAGGGCGGCGCCTGGACGGCACGGGGGCGCGCGGGTGCCCGGACTCCGACCGGGTGTCGATCGCATGGACGTGTCACCGTCGGCACCTAGCATGCGTGCGTGGTGCCGCGGCGCCCCGGCCTTTCCCGGCCCCGCGCCGGGCGCGGGAGCGGCGCGCCGCGGACGGCACAGGACGACGGCAGCCGGGGACGACCGGCAGGAAAGCGACGGCGGCGCCCGCGCGCCGCGGGAGGAGACGCGATGAGCACCATGCCCGACCTGGAACCCGTGGCGAACCGGATGAGGGAGGCGGCCCAGGGCGTACGGGACAGTGAACTCGACGCGCCCACCCCCTGCGAGCGGATGTCGGTCGGCGACCTGCTCGACCACATACTCGGGCTGTGCGAGGCGTTCCGCCGCGCCGCGGACAAGACCTCCACCACCGCCGAGACCCCGCCCGAGCCCTCGGCGCAGAACCTGCCCGAGGATTGGCGCGCCGAGCTCGACCGGCGCCTGGACGCCCTCGTGGCGGCCTGGCGCGATCCCGCCGCATGGCAGGGCGGCACCGCCGCGGGCGGCGTCGAGCTCAGCGGCGAGGTGGCGGGCGTCGTCGCGCTCAACGAGCTGCTCCTGCACGGCTGGGACCTGGCGCGGGCCACCGACCAGGCCTACATCGGCGACCCGGCGAGCGTGGAGACCAGCTACGCCTTCGTCTCCGAGATCCCCGCCGACGACGTCAACGCGCGCGACGGCCTGTTCGGGCCGGTGGTGGCGGTGCCCGACGACGCCCCGCTGCTCGACAAGGTGCTGGGGCTGAGCGGCCGGCACCCCGACTGGACCCCGCCGCTGCCCTGACCCGCCTCGCGGTCGGGCCGGCGTGCCGCTCGCCGTCTCCCGTACGCCTGTGCTTTCGCGTTTCACAACTCCCGATCGGGCCAGTGGGCTGGGGAGCGCGAACGCGAGGACGCGAAGGGGGAGGCCCATGCGAGCGGTGACATGGCAGGGTGTCGAGGACGTACGGGTGCAGGACGTGCCCGATCCCGCGATCGAGCGGCCCACCGACGCGGTCGTCGAGGTGAGCTCCACCGCCATCTGCGGCTCGGACCTGCACCTGTACTCCCCCCTGGGCATGTTCATGGAGGCCGGCGACATCCTCGGCCACGAGGCCATGGGCACGGTCCGCGAAGTCGGCTCGGAGGCCGGCGGCCTGCGGCCCGGCGACCGGGTGGTCATGCCGTTCAACATCTCCTGCGGGCACTGCCACATGTGCGGCAACGGCTGCTACGCCCAGTGCGAGACCACCCAGGTCCGCGAGCACGGCAAGGGCGCGGCGCTGTTCGGTTACACCAAGCTCTACGGGCACGTGCCCGGCGGCCAGGCCCAGTACCTGCGCGTGCCCCAGGCGCACTTCGGTCCGATCCGCGTGCCCGAGGGGCCGCCCGACGAGCGGTTCCTGTTCCTGTCGGACGTGCTGCCCACCGCCTGGCAGGCGGTGGCCTGGGCCGACGTCCCGCCCGGCGGCTCGGTCGCGGTGGTGGGGCTGGGCCCGATCGGCCAGATGGCCGCGCGCATCGCCCGCTACCGGGGCGCCGAACAGGTCTTCGGCCTGGACTCGGTGCCGGAGCGGCTGGCCATGGCCGAGCGGAACGGCGTCATCCCCGTCGACACCGCTGCCGAGGACGACCCGGCCGGGCTGGTGCGCGACCGCACCGAGGGGCGCGGGCCCGACTCGGTGATCGACGCGGTGGGCATGGAGGCGCACGGCGCTCCGCTGGGCAGCGCCGCGCAGACACTGGCCTCGCTGCTGCCCGACGGCGTGGCCGAGAAGCTGGTCCAACGGGCCGGCGTGGACCGGATGGCGGCGCTGCACCTGGCCTTCGACCTTGTGCGGCGCAGCGGGACGGTGTCCATCAGCGGCGTCTACGGCGGCCAGGCCGACCCCGTCCCGATGATGGACCTCTTCGACAAGGGCGTGCAGATCCGGATGGGCCAGGCCCATGTGCGGCGGTGGACCGACGACATCCTGCCGCTGCTGACCGACGCCGACTCCGACCCGCTGGGCGTGGACGACCTCGTCACCCACCGCGTCGGGCTGGAGCGGGCGCCTGAGGCGTACGAGAAGTTCCAGCACAAGCGCGACGGCGCGATCAAGATGGTGCTGCGGCCCGACGGGAGCGCCTGAGACGCGGGCGCTCCGACACGGGGAGGCGAGTATGCGCTGGACCGACGGCCCCGGCGGGGGGCACACGACGGCCGCGGCAGCGGCCCGGAGGAAAGCCTGGGGCGCGGCTGGGCGGAAGGCTCGGGGCGCCGTTCGGAAGAAGGCGGGAAACGCGGTCCGCAACGCAGCGGGCACCGCGAGCCGTGAGGCGGCGTGGAACGCGGGCCGGGCCGCGACACGCACGGGGATCCGCCGCGGAGCCGCGGTCGCGGCCGGTGCGGCGGCCGTCGCGGCGGGGGAGGCCGCTCGGCGCCGGATGCGCCGACCCGCCGACATCACCGGACGAACGGCGCTGGTCACCGGGGGATCGCGGGGCCTGGGGCTGCTCATCGCCCGAGAACTGGGCAGGTGCGGCGCCCGCGTGCTGATCGTGGGACGCGACGAGGACGCGCTCGACGCCGCGGTGGCCGACCTGCGCGGCGAGGGGATCGACGCCTCCGGCCTGGCCTGCGACCTCGCCCTGGAGTCGGACACGGCGGCCCTGTCGGCACGGGTGTACAGCGAGTACGGCGGGGTCGACATCCTGGTCAACAACGCGGGCGTCATCCGCGTCGGGCCCGCCGCGGCCATGTCCGAGGACGACTTCGCCCAGGCCGCGGCCACCATGTTCTGGGGGCCGTTCCGCCTCACCCGGGCCCTGCTGCCCGAGCTGCGGGAACGCGGCGGGCACGTCGTGACCGTCACCTCGATCGGGGGCAGGGTCAGTGTGCCCCACCTGCTGCCCTACTCCTGCGCCAAGTTCGCCGAGGTCGCCTTCTCGCGCGGCCTGGACGCCGAGACTGCGGGCAGCGGCGTGCACGTGACCACCGTGGTGCCGGGCCTCATGCGCACCGGCTCCCACGTCGGCGCCGAGTTCGCCGGCGCCCCGGGTTCGGAGTACGCCTGGTTCGCCACGGCGGCGAGCCTTCACCTGCTGTCGATGGACGCCGAGCGCGCAGCGCGCACGATCGTGCGGGGAGCACTCAGCGGGCGGCGGCACCTGGTCCTGACCCCCGCCGCCCGCGCCGCGGTGATCGCCGACGGCCTCAGCCCCGGACTCGTGCAGGCGGCCATGCGCGTCACCGCGCGGCTGCTGCCGCACGACGAGAGCGGCACCGCTCGCACGGGAGGCCGCGCCCGCGACAGGACCGGCGCCCTACTGGACACGCTGACACGCCTCAACGACAGGGCGGCCCGCCGTTTCAACCAGATTCCGGGAGAGCGCGGCCACGGCGCCGTGGGGGAGGAGTAGGGGCAGCGCCCTCAGCCCGAACACGGGCCGGGTACACAGGGCGTTCCGCGTACCCGGCCCGCGACGGCGGGGATCTCCCTACAGACGCTTCAGCGGCCGCTTCCGGCCAGGGAGTCGCGCATCCGGTCGACGAGTCCCGCGCCGGGGTCGAGGATGCGGTTGGCCGGAGGGGTGTCGGGAGCGGTCGGGTGCGGACGGGTAGGGGCCGACTCCTTGGCCCTGAGGACCTTGCTGCCGAGCTGCTGCAGCTCGTCCTTGCCGCACGACTCGCGCAGCCGCGGGAGCAGGTCGTTCTCCTCGTCCTCGACGTGGTGGCGGATGTCCGACATCAGCGTGCCGAGAAGCTCCTCGAACCGCGGGTCCTCGGGCTGGAGCCCGGAGAGCTCCTTCATCACCCGCTCGGCCTCGGCGTGCTCCTCGATCTCGTGGTCGGCGATCCGGTCGCCGTCGGGCAGCGCCTTGCGCGCCGCCGGGTACATGTACTGCTCCTCGGCCACCGAGTGGCGCACGAGCTCGGTGATCACGTGGTCGACCATGCCCTTGCGCTGCGCGGGGTCGCCCTGCCCCTGCTCCAGCTGGCTGAAGACGCCCTCCACGGCGCGGTGATCGGAAACGATCACCTCGATGAGGTCGGTGTTCTGCTGCGCGTCGTCTGCCATCGTCACTCCTTTGTGGATCGGCTTCGGTCTGCGCTACGGGGCGACTGCCCCCACGGCGGGGCTTGAATCGGTCCGGCCCTCCGCCGGCCCGGCCCGCGAAGGCCGTCGACGGCGCCCCGGCGCCCGCGCTCACCCGGCCTGGATCTCGCCTCCGGTGGGGGCCAGCACCTCGCCGGTGTAGTAGGACGACAGCCGGTTGCTGGCGAAGAAGACGTAGGAGGGAGCGATCTCGTCGGGGTCGGCCGCACGGCCCATGGGGGCCTGCTCGCCGAAGCCCTCGACCTTCTCCTCGCCCAGCGTCGAGGGGATCAGCGGCGTCCACACCGGTCCCGGCGCCACGCAGTTCACCCGGATGCCGTCCTGCATGTAGTGCTGCGCCAGCGAGTAGGTGAGGTTGTGCACCGCGGCCTTGCTCGTCGCGTAGTCGATGAGCGTCTTGTTGCCGCGCAATCCGTTGACCGATCCCGTGATGACGATCGACGCGTCCGGCGCGAGATGGGGCGCCGCCGCGCGCACCGTCCAGAACGCGCCGAAGACGTTCACCTCGTAGGTGCGGCGCAACTGCTCGGTGCTGAGCTCGGTGAAGTCCGACACCGGCTCCTGGGTGGCCGCGTGCACGACAAGCACGTCGATGCGGCCGAACTCCCGCACGGTCTTGTCGACCATGTCGTGGCAGTGCTGCTCGTCGGCGACGTCGCCGCGGATCTGCAGGCTCCGGCGGTTCTGGCGGCGGACGAGTTCGGCGGTGTGCTCGGCGTCGGAGTCCTCGCTGAGGTAGCCGATCGCCACGTCGGCGCCCTCCTTGGCGAACGCGGCGCACACCGCCCGTCCGATGCCGGAGTCGCCCCCGCTGACGAGGGCCTTCTTGTCCGCGAGCAGGTCGCGGCCGGTGTAGTCGGCCATCTCGTCGCGGGGCCGGGGCTGCATCTGCCCGGTCTCGCCGGGATGGGACTGCTGCTGTGCGGGTGGCTGCTGGCTCATACTCGGCTCCCTGCGAGTTCGGTCGGCTGCCTGCGCGGCCCTTCCGGCCGGCGCGGCGCGGGCGGTCGTGCGTGCGGGGCCGGATCCGCGGCGGGTGCGCCGCGTCCGGTCCCGCACGCACTCACCCTTCGGATTCCCCTGTGACGCCGGCGATGTCGCCGCTGACCTCGTCGGGCCCGCCGTACTGCCGGTGTGGCAGGCGCTGCAGCGCGTCGACGACGCCTTCGTCGGCGTTCTTGGCCTTGGCGTGCTGGACGAGTTCGTCGCGCGAGGACGGATAGTCCGCGCCGGACAGCGCCTTCTGCACCTCGATGAACGTCGGCTGTGCCACTGCCGCCTCCTTCCCGTTGCGGATAGGGGGCGCGCTACCCCTGTTCAGCGGGTCCATGCCAGGGCACCGTGCGCAGCTGCAGCGGTCGCGGGACCCTCGTTCCGGCGCCGCCGCCGGACGCGCGGCGCATCCGCGCGGTCGCTCAGCGCTGCTGTTGCGGGGCTCACACCGCGATCGGCGACGAGCCGGGAACACCGCGGCGGTCGGGGGTGCTGAAGCTCAGGCGTTCACCGGAAGACCGGCTCGGGTCGCCGAGGGAACGCGTGCTAGCCGACCCCTTCGGTTCCGCACGAACCGATGCGGCACGTTGATCGACCTACGGGAAGGCCGGAACGAGACAGTGGCGGTATCCAGCTCCTCCTCCACCCAGACCGACGAAGGCTCAGGCCGGGCGCCCGCGGCGCCGCCCTCGGAGCCCACCGGCTGGCAGCGGCTCCGCGTGATCCTCGTCTTGGGCGCGCTCGTCGCGCTCGCCCCCTTGACCATCGACATGTACCTCCCCGCACTGCCCGAAATCGGCCGCGACCTCGGCGCGTCGTCTTCGGCGGTGCAGCTGACCCTCACCGGCACGCTCCTGGGCCTGGGCCTGGGACAGCTGTTCATCGGCCCGCTCGCCGACACGGTGGGCCGGCGGACTCCGCTCATCGCGGGGACCGTGCTGCACATCTCCGCCTCGCTGCTGTGCCTGGTGGCGCCCAACATCGCGGTGCTGGGCGGGCTGCGCGTCGTGCAAGGCGTGGGCGCGGCCGCGACGATGGTCGTGGCCCTGGCCGTGGTGCGCGACCTGTTCAGCGGCCGTGCCGCGGCGACGACGCTGTCGCGGCTGATGCTGGTCATGGGCGCGGCGCCGGTGCTCGCGCCGAGCCTGGGCAGCGCCGTCCTGATCGCCGGCTCCTGGCGGTGGGTGTTCGGCGCCCTGGCCGTCCTCGGCGCGGTGCTGCTCGTCGTGGCCGTGCTGGCGCTGCGCGAGACCCTGCCGCCCGAGCGCCGGCGCACCGGCGAGGTGCTGCCGGTGCTGCGCACCTACGGTTCGCTGCTGGCCGACCGCGACTTCGTGGTGATGGTGCTGGTGGCGGCGCTGGCGATGTCGGCCCTGTTCTCCTACGTCTCGGGCGCGTCCTTCGTGCTTCAGGAGCAGTACGGGCTCGACCAGCAGGAGTTCGGGATCGTCTTCGGCGCCGGAGCGATCGCGGTCATCGGCGCCTCCCAGCTCAACGTGCTGGTGCTGGGCCGCCTCAGCGCCCGCCGGATCGTGCTGTACGCGCTGATCACCGCCGTGGTCGCCGGCGCGGTGCTGATGGCCGTGGCCTTCACCGGGGCCGGCGGCATCGTCGGTTTCATGATTCCGCTGTGGTGCATGCTGGGCGCGGTCGGGTTCGTGATGCCCAACGCCCCGGCGATGGCGCTCTCGCGGCACGGCGAGGCGGCGGGGACCGCGGCGGCGCTGCTGGGCGCCGGGCAGTTCGGGCTGGGTGCGCTCATCGCGCCGCTGGTGGGGGTGCTCGGCAACGACGCGCCGGCGATGGCCACGATCATGACCGGCGGCTCCGTCGTGGCCTTGGTGCTGCTGTCGGTGCTGATGGCGGGGGCGCGCCGCGCGGAGCGCGCGGCCGCCGCGAGCACCTGATCGGGCACGGACCGCCGGGGTATGAGGCGGTCCGCGGCTGGTGCCGGTGCGGTTGACAGGGGCGCGTACCGGCAGGGCGGCCGGGCGGCGGTGTCCGAAGGGCCACCGCCGCCCGGCCCTTTCGTGTGCGCCGTCGCGTGCGACTGTGGAACGGAATGCTTCGTTCCACTGATATGCTGCCCGTATGCCGAATCCCGCGAAGGCCTCCGGCAGCTCCGGGCGCCGCGCGCAGGCGGCCCGCAACGACTCCGCGATCGTCGACGCCGCCCGGGCGGTGTTCCTCGACGACCCCAAGGCCCCCGTGTCGGCGGTCGCCTCGCGCGCGGGCGTGGGGATCAGCGCCCTCTACCGCCGCTACGGCGGCAAGGAGGATCTGCTGCGTCAGGTCTGCCACGACGGGCTGCGCCGCTACCTCACCGAGGCCCAGGAGTCGCTGGCCGAGGAGGACGGCTGGCAGGCCTTCACCTCGTTCCTGCGCCGGCTCGTCGACGCCGACCTGCACTCGCTGACCGTGCACCTGGCGGGCTCGTTCGCCCCCACCCCCGAGATGGCCGCCGACGCCGCCCGCGCCTCGGAGCTGGCCGCGCTCGTGACTCGGCGCGCACACGAATCGGGGCGGCTGCGCGCCGACTTCGCCGCGGCCGACATCGTGCTGATCCTGGAAGGCTGCGCGGCCGTGCGGTTCCCCGACCCGGAGCGTGCCCGCCTGCTGCGCCGGCGCTACCTGGCGCTGCAGCTCGACGGTCTGGACACCGCGGGCCCCGCGGCGGACGGGCCCGAGCTGCCCGGCCGTCCCGCGAGCGAGGAGGAGCTGAGCCGGCGCTGGCGGAGCTGACCGCCCGCCGGCGGGTCCGGGGAACCGGGCACCGGGGGACGCCGCGGCGCGCCGCGCGCACGTGCGCGCGGCGAGGAGACTGGGGACACACTGCAGCAGAGCAGCGGCGCCGCGGCCGGCGGCCGGCACGAACAGAGAGGGCAGGACCCATGACCGACACCACCGAGATCCTCGTCGAACCTGGCCGGCAGGACATCGTCGTCTCCCGCGTCTTCGACGCCCCGCGCGAGAAGGTGTTCGCCGCGCTGACCGACCCCAAGCTGGTCGCCCAGTGGTGGGGCGCCGGCGGCCCCGGCGAACTGGAGATCGCGGAGTTCGAGGCCCGGCGCGGCGGCACCTACCGCCACATCAACCGCGACGAGACGGGTGCCGAGTACGTGTTCAGCGGTGTCTTCCACGATGTCGAGGCGCCCGAGCGGGTGGTGCAGACCTTCGAGTTCGAAGGCGTGCCGGGCCACGTCGCCCTGGAGAGCACCGCTCTTGAGGAGCTCGACGACGGCAGGACCGCCTACACGGCCCTTTCGGTGTACCAGTCGGTCGAGGACCGCGACGGCATCGTCGCCGCCGGAATGGAGCAGGGCGTCCGCGCGGGCCTGCAGAAGCTGGCAGAGCTGGTGGAGTCCTGAGCCGAACCGGTCGTCGGAGACACGGGCTCCTCAGGAGGTGAACAGGGACTCGGTGTCGGCGCCGATCGCCTCCAGGACCAGGCCGGTGAAGTACACGGTGCCCAGCACCAGGACGCGCCTGCCCAGGCCGGCCAGCAGCGGCGGAGTCACCTCCTCCGCGCGTATCCGCCCCCACTCCTCGGGCAGGGCGGAGGTGAACGACAGGTGGGCGTCGGGCAGCGCTGCGGCGGTGACCTGCCGCCCGCGCAGCTCGGCGACCGCACCCGCCACGTCCTTGTGGTCGGGCAGGCACACCAGCACATGGTCGACGCCGCCCCAGTACCGGCGCGCGTACTCCAGTGCGGCGGCCGCGCCGGTGCTGTCCACGGCGGAGTCGACGATGAGCTCGGTGCCGTTGCCGGCGAGCGCATGATGGGAGAGCCGACCGGGCAGCCGCACGCTCGCCAGTACCCTGCGCAGGCGACCGGGCTCGGGTTCGGCCCGTGCGGTGGCGGAGAGCAGGCGCCGGGCGGCCGTGCATCCGACCTCTGCCGCGGGGCGCCCGAGCCCTTCGGGCAGCAGGCGGTCGGGGATGCCGCCCGCGCCCGGTTCCGGGCGTTCGGGGCGCACCCGCCCGCTCGTGCGCGCGGCGAGCGTCGTGTTCGCGGCCTCCTGGGCCACGTCCTCCAGCGGGCCGTGCACGAAGACGCGCGTGTCCGGTCCGGCGACCCCGGCTTTCTCCGCCGCGATCTCCCCGATGGTGTCGCCGAGGACACCCAGGTGCTCGCCGAAGACCGTCGTGAGCGCGACCGCCGCCGGATCGAAGAGGCGCAGCTCGTCGCTGTCACCGCCCATGCCCGCCTCCAGGACGAGCAGGTCCGCGCCGCACCGGCGCCCGTAGAGCGCGCCCGCGGCCAGGAACAGCCCGCTGGGGGAGAGGTAGCCGGTCTCGGGAGGCGGCAGGCGCTCCACCGCGGCTTCCAGCTCGGCTGCGAGGCCGGCGAGGTCCGCGGCGCCGACGGCCGTCCCGTCGAGCCGGATGCGGTCGCGCGCGCCGCGGACTCCCGGGCTGGTCACCGTCACGACGCGGGCGCCGGCCGCCGCCAGCGTCGCCGAGGCGTAGGTGGCGCAGGTGCCTTTGCCTTTGGAGCCGACCACCGCGAGCACGGGCGTGTCCGGCGTCGGCAGGCCCAGCTCGGCCAGCAGACCCGAGGCGCGCTCGACGTCGCGGCGCGCGCCCGCCCTGCGCTCCCGCCACTCCGCGAAGAACACCTCGGGCGCGTGCCCCGCGGGTCGGGCCACACGTACCACTCCTTCTCGGCGCCGCAGTGCCCCGGCCACGACGGCGTCGACCGGGTACAGGCCATTATGGCCGCCCGCACCGGCGCCGCTGTAGGCGGCGGTCGCCTTCGGCCCTGCCGTGGCCCCTAAGCCGGTTTCACGGCGCTCACCCGTTCGACGGCGCCGGCCTTGGAGCGTTCGTCGGCCTCGACGGTGAAGCCCTGCTCGCGCACCTGCACCAGCGGGCGGCGCAGGAAGCGCTCGCCGCTGCCGGGCTGGGTGCGGGCGGTGATCCACTCCAGGCCGCGCAGCGCCCAGCGCAGCGGTGCCACGGTCGGACGCACGTGGTCGAGCAGCAGCAGGCGGCCGCCCGGCCGCAGGACCCGGCGCATCTCGGCCACCGACGCGCCGACGTCGGGCACCGAGCACAGCGAGAGTGTGGCCACGACCGTGTCGAAGTGGGCGTCGGCGAAGGGCAGGTGCTCGGCGTCGGCCTCGCGCAGCGCCGCCACGTGCTCCATGCCTCTGGCGCGCCGCCGGGCGATGTCCAGCATCCGCGGGCTCAGGTCGATACCCGTCAGTTCCACGTCCTCGCCGTAGAGCTCCAGGTTGCGCCCGGTGCCGATGGCCACTTCCAGGGTCCGTCCGCGGGCCTGCCCGCACACCCATGAGCGGCCGTCGCCGACGAACAGCCGCTCCACGCGGTCCATGGCCCGGTCGTAGGAGGGGGCCTGGCTGTCCCAGTGGGCGCGCATCGCGTCGAGGACGGGATCGGAATCGCCGGGTCGGCGGTCGGGTCGGGAGTTGGATTGTGACATGGCCGAATCCGTTCCGGTGGATTGCCGGCGGCTGCTGCCGGCGGCAGCAGCGATGAACCGCCCTTGCGGGGACAACGCCCGTCCAGGACGACGCGTTCCGGGGGAGCGGTCGGCCGGTGGCCGGAGCCGGACATGCGCCGGCCTCGCGAGATCGCGGCGGCGGGAGAACGCCCGGCGGGTGCGATCGACCGCTGCAGTGCCGATACCCGGTGTGCCGGACTGCCCGCCAGGAACCCGCGGGTACGGAAAACCCGCTCGGTCGAGGGCTGAACAAGCACGATCGCCGTTATCGACAGCCGTTTCACGAACCGAACCGCCCCGCCGCTGCGGACGTGTCCGCCCTACGCCGGTGCGCACGCCGCCTCCGGGCGGGGACGGCCTCCGCGGCCCCGCCCGGAGGCGGGACCGCGGTACCGGCGTGTCAGGACGGGGTGTGCGAGCCCGGTGGCATCCGGGTGGTCACGGCGATGCGGTTCCAGGCGTTGATGGTCGAGATGGCCACGACCAGCGCAGCGAGGGTCGGCTCGTCGTAGTGGCGCGCCGCCTCCTGCCACACGGCGTCGGGAACGGACTCGCCGGGATCGGCCAGGCGGGTGGCCTCCTCGGTCAGCGCCAGCGCCGCCCGCTCGGCGTCGGTGAACAGCGGCGACTCGCGCCACACAGCCACGGCGAACAGGCGGTCCGTGCTTTCACCGGACTTCTGGGCGCTCTTGGTGTGCATGTCGACGCAGAAGGCGCAGCCGTTGATCTGGCTGGCGCACAGCTTGACCAGTTCGAGGGTGGAGTGCGGCAGCGGGCTCTGCGCCAGGAACCGCTCCAGGCCCACCATGGCCTCGTAGGCGGCCGGTGCCTGCTCGAATACGTTCGTACGTGCTGTCATGGAAGCTCCTCTGCTTCTCGGGGGCTGTCGCCGTCCAGGGGGCGCGTGCTCGTGGACGTGTGATCGGGCGGGGACCGGACGGCTCCGAGCCCCGCCCCGCGGCCGCCACCGGCCTCTTCCGCCCATTTCAGCTTTCGCGGGTTCAGCACGACGTCGATTTCGCTGATCCGGCCGCCCGAGACGGCGAAGGCGAAGACCCCCTCGGTACGTCCCTCGTGCCGGTCGATCAGTCCCGGCCGCCCGTTGACCGGGGCCACGCGCAGCTCCCGCCCGGCGCCGAAGCGGGAGCGGACCCCCAGCACGAACCGCGCCACCTTCCCGGCCCCCAGGATCGGCCGCCGCGCACTGCGCACCACCCCGCCGCCGTCGGAGCGCAGCACCACGCCGGGGTCGAGCAGCGCTACCAGGGCGTCGAGGTCGCCGCCCTGCACGGCGGCCAGGAACGCGTCGACGACCCTGCGGTGCTCGGCGTCGTCGACGTCGAAGCGCGGCGCACGAGCGACGACGTGCTTGCGAGCGCGTGCGGCGAGCTGGCGGCAGGCCGCGGGAGTGCGTCCCACGGCCCGTCCCACCTCGTCGAAGGCCAGGCCGAACACGTCATGCAGCACGAAGGCGGTGCGTTCGGCGGGGGAGAGGGACTCGAGGACGACGAGCATCGCCATGCTCATGGACTCGTCCAGGGTGACGCGGTCGGCCGGGTCGCCGCCCCTCTCGCCGTGCGCCGCGGGCGGACCCGTCACCACGGGTTCGGGCAGCCATTCGCCGACGTACTCCTCCCTGCGCCGGCGCGCCGAGCGCAGGATGTCCAGGGCCAGCCGGGAGACGGCGGTCACCAGCCAGGCGGCGGTGTCACCGATCTCGGCGTGCTCTCCGCAATGCCGGGTCCGGTCCAGCCGCAGCCAGGCCTCCTGCACCACGTCCTCGGCCTCATCCACGCTGCCCAGCAGCGAGTAGGCGACCGAGAGCAGGCGCGGCCGCAGGGCGCGGAACTCGGCGGCGGTTTCCGTTTCGCTGTCCACGCCGTGAGGACGAGAGAGCGGGCGCTTGTGTGACATCGGCCTGGTGCCTCCTGCGGCGTGCCGAGCGGCGGTCGGTGCGGAGGGCTTCCGCGGGTTCCTCTCCCGGGGTCCGTTGACGCGGCGTCACCGAAGGGCGAAGCTGGTATAGACCGGACCGTACCGCCGACCCCAGCCGGGACCGCATCGGCGGCACGAGGCCTCCGGCTGCGCCGCCCGCCGCGGGCGTGCCAACAGACCCATGCGAAAGGATCCCATGACCCAGGAAGCGGACTTCGGTGAGCTTATGCGCGATCGGCTCGCGCTGGTCCAGGAGCGCAACACGGCAGCGCTGTCCGAGGTCGCCGACGTGCTGATGGAGCGGGTGGTCGAGGGCGGCGGGTTGGTCCTCGCCGCCGGGGCCGGCCACTCCTTCAACGCCGTGACCGAGGCCTTCCACCGCGCCGGCGGGCTGGCCACCGTCAAACCGCTGCACGAGCCTCAGCTGCTGCTGGTCAACGGCGCGTCCTCCAGCACCGCCGCCGAACGCCGGCAAGGGCTGGCCGCCGAGGTGCTGGACCGCGCCAAGCCCGATCCGGGAGACGTGCTGTTCGTCTTCTCCACCTCGGGCGTCAACTTCTACCCCGTTGAGATGGCGCGCGCGGCCGCCGACCGCAGGATCCCCGTCGTCGCCGTCACCTCGCGCGAGTGCAACGCCGCGGCGCCGGCGCGCGCCGGCACCACCCTCGGCGAGGAAGCCGACCACGTCCTCGACACCTGCGTGAGCCCCGGCGACGTCGCCTACCCGCCCCAGCACCCCGAGACGGGCGCGCTGTCCAGCCTGGCCAACACCTTCCTGTGGAACCTGCTGCTCGCCGAACTGCACGCGCGTGCCGCGGCGAGCGGCCGCCGACTGCCGCTGTGGCGCTCCTCCAACATGCACGGCGGCGACGAGGCCAACGCCGGGCTGCTGGAGCACTACGGCTCGCGCATCCCCGAACTGGGCTGATCGCCGCACCGCTCCGCCGCCCCTACGCGCTTCGCGCACGTCCGGAGCGGCGGGGCGGTCGCGCCGACGGGGTTCGCGAGGGCACCGCCCCCGCCCGCCCCTTGCTGCTAGAAATGGACGCGGCGGCGGTGCTCCCTCAGCACCGCGCACCGCCGCGTACGTGCAGCCCTCCACCCTCCCCAGGGGTTATGCGATGAACAGTCCAGGCGACGACGACACACGGCCCCGGCCCGACAGCGCTTCGTCCTCCGGCCCAGACGTGATACCCGACGTCGACACCACGGTCCCCCACACCGGTCGCGTGTGGAACTACTGGCTCGGCGGCACCGACAACTTCGCCGCCGACCGCGAACTGGGCGACAGGATCCGCGAGTTCCTGCCGACGGTCGTCGAACTCGCCCGCGCCGATCGCGCCTTCCTCGGCCGGGCCGTCACCCACCTTGTGCGCGATGCGGGCATCCGCCAGTTCCTCGACGTCGGCAGCGGCCTGCCCACCGCCGACAACACCCACGAGGTGGCGCAGGCGGCCGCGCCCGAGGCGCGGATCGTCTACGTCGACAACGACCCGCTGATCCACGCCCACGCCCGCGCGCTGCTGGCGAGCACCCCCGAGGGTGGCACCGACTACATCCACGGCGACCTGCTCGACGCCGACGCCGTCCTGCAGGCCGCAGCGCGCACGCTGGACCTGAACCGCCCGATCGCGCTGACCATGCTCGGGGTCGTCGAGCACATCCCCGACTCCGGCGACCCCTATGCGGTCGTCGGCCGCCTGGTCGACGCGCTGCCCTCCGGCAGCTACCTGGTGCTCGCCCACGACACCAACGTCGTGCACGGCGAGGTCTCCGACGAGGCCGTGCGCCGGTGGAACGAGAGCGCCACGCCGCCGATCACCCTGCGCAGCCCGGAACAGATCGCCCGGTTCTTCACCGGCTTGGAGGTGCTGGAGCCCGGCGTCGTCTCGACCTCGCGCTGGCGCCCGGAACCCGGGCCCGACGGCGCCGCTCCGCCGGAGGTCGACGCGTTCTGCGCCGTGGGGCGCAAGCCCTGACCGGTTCTCCGACGCCGCCGACCCCCTGTCCGAGTCGCGGGATCGGGGCGTGCCGAACAGGAGGAGGCACCACGGGCTGAGCAGGCTGTTACAACTTCCCCTGAACGATCAAGCAGGTCTGCCCGCGTTCCGCGCGGGCGGACCGTTTTCTCTTTACGCCGCGCATACAAACCTCAGACCAGGGGCAGAAGCGATTAGGGAAGCCGCGTCGCCCCGCACTGCGCCGGGTCGCAGACGGACTCTGACACTGGGTTCGCCCGAGGAACCGACGCACCAACCAGCCGCCGGGCGGCCGCGGTTGGCGCGTGGTCTGGAAACGTACGGGTGCGCGCCGAGACTTTACCAACGCGCGCGGGAGTCTTTCCCGGGCCCGTCCGCGCATCGCGCGGGCGGGCCCGCGCCGCGAGCCGCAGCCGCCGGTCGTCCGGCCGCCGCTGCGGCTCGCGCTGGGCGCGACTCCGTCGCGTGCTCGCACGGTGCCCTCCCCGCGCCTTTGCGGCCTCCCGCCCGCTACGGCCGGGCCGGGTGCGCCGCCCGCGCAGCCACCGGCCACGTGAAGGCACCGAACGGCACCCGCCGGCGCCGGGCCGCCCGGTAGCATCGGGCCATGGCCGACGAGGTTCGCCCGATCGACTCCGCGCCCAGCGTCCGCGCAGCCAAGCGCCGCCACGAGGCCCACGAACGCGCCCAAGCCCAAGAGCACGAGGAGCGCGCCCGGATCATCGCCGAGGAGCTGAAGGCCGCCGGAGCCGCCGTCATCGCCTGTTCCACCGACCAACAGCGCACCCTGGCCCGCAAAGCCGGGCGCCGCGCCGGACGCCTCCTGTCCTGTTCCGTGCGCACCAAGGTCATGCAAGACGGGCGCGTCGCCGTCTGGCAACCGAACCGCCACGCCAACCCCTTGCAAGCCGAGGTAGACGAGAAGCGCACCAACCGGCGCATCGCCGCCTACCTCGACCAGGCCGAGCGCCGCCGGTAGGGCCGGGAGTCCGGAACCGTCCACGTCCGCGCGTCACGGCGGGTCCCGAAGGCGCGGGGGAGCGATGCGGAGAAGACGCGGGCAGGCCAAGGGCCGGCCCAGCGCTCCCGCCACGCGAAACCACCGGCCCGCACCGGGATTCCCGCCGAGGTCAGGACCCCAGCGCGGCCCGCATGCCGTCGAGGGCGAGGTCCCCTCTGCGTCCCTACGGCGGCCGTGAATTCGGATTTCCATTCGATTTATTCGCGAACCTCCAGGCAGGCGCGCAGAAAAGGCCGGAAACCGAGGTTCCGCCCTCTGCTGTAGAGGTTTTGTTTTCGCAGGTCACAGCAAACATGAACACCACGTTCACGTTTGCCTCCACCGCGTCCTCGGATTGAGAATCGATTCGTTCCTCGACCCCCCCATACCGGGGTCTGCTCACTATGCCCGGATTCGCGGGCGCAGAAATCAACGGAGGGCCGATGATCAACGCCCGGGGGCTGACCCGGAGCTTCAAGATCAAACGCAAGACCGTCGAGGCCGTGCGCGGTTTGGACATCGACGTCGAACCGGGGCAGCTCGTCGCGTTCCTCGGCCCCAACGGCGCCGGGAAATCCACCAGCCTGCGGATGCTCACCACGCTGCTGCCTCCCACGTCCGGTACGGCGACGGTGGCCGGATGCGACATCGCGACCGATCCCGAGGGCGTGCGCGCTCGGATCGGCTATGTCGGCCAGCGCAGCGGCGCCGGCGAGAACCTCCGGGTGCGCGACGAGCTCGCCAACCAGGGCCGCTGCTACGGCATGGCCGGTGCACCGGCCCGCCGGCGCGCCGACGAGGTGCTGGAGTCGCTCGACCTGGCACCGCTGGCCCAGCGCAAGCCCGGAACCCTTTCCGGCGGCCAGCGGCGCCGCCTCGACATCGCGCTGGGACTGGTGCACCGTCCGCCGCTGCTGTTCCTCGACGAGCCCACCACCGGACTCGACCCGCACAGCCGGGCGAGCGTGTGGGAGCACATCCTGCGGCTGCGCGAGCGCCACGGCACCACCCTCTTTCTGACCACCCACTATCTGGAGGAGGCCGACACGATGGCCGAGCGCGTGGTCGTCATCGACGAAGGCCGCGTCATCGCCGACGGCACCGCCGACCGGCTCAAGAGCGATCTGGCCGGCGACCGGATCTCCCTCGTCCCGCGCGACGGTGCCGACATCACGGCGGTCGCCGACACCGCGGCACGCATGTTCGGCGCCCACGAGGTCACGGCGGGCTCCGGCGGCCGGATCGAGGCGCGGGTGCCGCGCGCCGAGACGGCCCTGCCCGAGCTGCTGCGCGTGCTGGAAGCGGACGGAGTCGAGACCGCCGCCGCGACGACCTCGCGGCCCACTCTCGACGACGTCTTCCTGGCCTTGACCGGCCGCAGCCTGGTCGAGGGCGAGCCGGCGGAGGGGGCCGCCCTGTGAACGGATCCCCGAACGGCGGGGCGGCTCCCGCCGAACCCCGGCCGACCACGGGCGGCTCCTTCCTGCACGACACCTGGACGGTGTTCCTGCGGGAGGTCACCCCGGTCGTGCGCGAGCCGCTGGGCCTCGCCTTCTCGATGGTGCAGCCGCTGCTGTTCCTGTTCCTGTTCGGTCCGCTGCTCGGCGGCGCGGGCGGATTCGCCGGCGGGCAGTCGCCCTGGCAGTGGTTCGTACCCGGCATCCTGGTGATGCTGTGCCTGTTCGGCCCGATGATGTCCGGCTACACCCTGCTGGTCGAACTGCTCGGCGGTTCCCTGGAGCGGATGCTGGTCAGCCCGCTCAACCGCACGGCCATGCTGATCGGGCGGACGTTGAAGGAGTCGGCGGTGCTGGCGGTGCAGGCCGTGCTGATCGTGGCGCTGGCGGTGCCGCTGGGCTTCGAACCGCACTGGCTGGGGGCGCTGGCGGGCACGGCGCTGCTGACCGTCTTCGGCGTGGGGCTGGGTGCGCTGTCGTTCGTGCTGGCGATGGCCTCCCAGCCCGACGGCGAGCTGTTCTACGGTGTCACCCAGATGCTGCTGTTCCCGCTGCTTCTGCTGTCAGGCGTGCTGCTGCCGCTGGACCACGGCCCGGTCTGGCTGCAGGCGGCCGCGGCGGTCAACCCCGTCTCCTACGTGGCCGAGGCCGCACGGGCGCTGTTCGCCGGCAGCTTCACCGAGGCCGCCGTCCTGCACGGCGCCTCGGCCGCCGCCGCGGTGGCGCTGGCGGGGCTGGTTCTGGGCACGCGGCGCATGCGGCGCGGGGCCCGGTAGGGACCGGAGCCGCCGGCCCCCGGCCCCGGCCCCGGTGCCGGCGGTCAGTCGGCGCGCTCCTCGCCGCGGTCGCCGCCCCAGCGGGTGTGGAAGACGCCTTCGCGGTCGACGCGGCGGTAGGTGTGGGCGCCGAAGAAGTCGCGCTGGGCCTGGGTGAGGGCGGCCGGGAGCCGGCCCGCGCGCAGCGTGTCGTAGTAGGACAGCGCCGCCGAGAAGCCCGGCACGGGAACCCCGTGGCGGGTGGCCGTGGCCACGACGGCACGCCAGTCGCCCTGGGCACGGCCCAGCTCCCGGGAGAAGCCCTCGTCGGCGAGCAGTGTGGTCAGGCCCGGGTCGGCGGCGTAGGCGGCGCGGACCCGGTCCAGGAAGGCCGCCCGGATGATGCACCCGCCGCGCCAGATCGCGGCGACCGCCCCCAGGTCGATGTCCCAGTCGTACTCCTGGGCGCCGGCCCGCATCATGTGCCAACCCTGGGCGTAGGAGACGAGTTTCGAGGCGTAGAGCGCCTGCTCGATCTGGTCGGCGAAGCGCCCCGCAGCGTCGCTCTCCATCGCCTCGGCCCGCGGCCCCGGCAGTCCCGAGGACGCGGCGCGCAGGACTCCGTGGCCGGACAGGGAGCGGGCGAACACGGCTTCGGCGATGCCCGAGACCGGTACTCCCAGCTCAAGGGCCGTCTGCACCGTCCAGCGGCCGGTGCCCTTCTGCTCGGCGCTGTCGGCGACCGCGTCGACGAAGGGTGCGCCGGTCTCGGCGTCGGTGTGGGTCAGCACCTGAGCGGAGATCTCCATCAGGTAGGAGTCCAGCCGCCCGCGGTTCCAGGTGCCGAACACGTCGGCGATCTGCTCGGGCGTGTAGCCGGCGACGTCGCGCAGCAGGTGGAAGGCCTCGCCGATGAGCTGCATGTCGGCGTACTCGATGCCGTTGTGCACCATCTTGACGAAGTGGCCGGCGCCGTCGGTGCCCACGTGGGTGGTGCAGGGCGCGCCGTCGGGGGCCTCGGCCGCGATGCTTTCCAGCATCGGCGCGAGCGAGGCGTAGGCCTCGGCCGAGCCTCCGGGCATGATGCTGGGGCCGCGCAGCGCCCCCTCCTCGCCGCCGGAGATTCCCGCGCCCACGAAGTGGATTCCGCGCTCGCGCAGTTCGCGCTCGCGGCGGCGGGTGTCGGCGAAGTGGGCGTTGCCGCCGTCGACGACGACGTCACCCTCCTCCAGCAGCGGGGCGAACTCGCCGATGACGGCGTCGGTGGCCTCACCGGCCTTGACCATGGTGATCAGGCGCCGCGGCCGTTTCAGTGAGGCGACCAACTCCTGCGGCGACTCGGCGGGCACGAAGGCGCCCTCGTCCCCGAAGTCCTCGACCAGGGACCGGGTCTTGGCGGGAGTGCGGTTGTGGACAGCCACGGTATTGCCGTTCCGGGCCAGATTGCGGGCGAGGTTGCTGCCCATCACGGCCAGGCCGGTGACACCGATGTCGGCTGATGTGCTCATGCTGCTGCTCCCCGGTGGAGGTCTGCGCCGGTCTCCGGCGCCCCCGGAGACCGAGCCGTCCGATGCGTGCACCGTAGGCGCTGCCCGCACGCGGGCGTGGGATGCGCGCGGTGCTCGCCCCGGATCGCCGGCGTGCCGCAGCGGGCGGGTGGGACGGCACTGTCGGCGCGCAGGAGCAGGAGCAGGAGCCATGCCGTGGATGGGTTTCACACCCGGCCCGGGATGCCGTGGGCGAGCGGATTAACCGGCAGTTTGCCGAAACTTGTGATTTGAGCTACTTTCGCCCGATTCCCCCGAAAACGTACTTAGCGAAGGAAGCGCGATGTCTTCAGGCATGGGAGGCCTTCCAAGCGACACCCGGTTCTTGCACATCGGTCCGCACAAGACCGGCACGACCGCGATCCAGGGCGCCTTCAACATGGCCCGCACCCGCTTGGCGGAGCATCGGCTGACCTACATCGGCAAGGGCCGCCAGCCTGGGAAGGCCGCTCAAGAGGCAGCGGGGCGCCCGCCCATGTTCGGCGCCGAGCACGGGAGCAGCTCCCACTGGAAGCGCATGCTCGGCGAGGTCGAGGCGACGGGCGACGAGCGGGCGATGATCAGCAGCGAGTTCTTCTGCGAGGCCGACGACGACGCGGCCCGCCGGATCGTCGCGGACCTCGGCGGTTCCCGAGTGCACCTCATCGTGACCCTGCGTCCGCTCACCAAGATCCTCTCCGCCCAGTGGCAGCAGTACGTGCAGAGCGGACTGCGGGTCGGCTACGAGGAGTGGCTGGACGCCGTATTCAACAAGCCGCCGGAGGAGCGGCCCAACCCCACCTTCTGGCGCCGCCACGACCAGGGAGAGCTCGTCGCCCGGTGGGCCGAGATCATCGGCCCGGAGAACATGACGGTGATCGCCGTCGACGACTCCGACCGGAACATGCTGCTGCGCAGCTTCGAGGAGATCACGGACCTGCCGGAAGGGTTCCTGGTCCACGACGACACCCAGGCCAACCGGTCGCTGTCCTACGGCGAGGCCGAGTTCCTGCGTAACTTCAACCTGGAGTTCCGCGACCAGGACTGGGACGAGCTGCTGTACGGGCGCTACATCCGCCGCGGTGCGGTGCGGCACATGAAGGTCGAGTACCGGCCTTCGCGCGACGAGGCCGTCATCCCCACACCGGAGTGGGCCATGGAGCGCGCCGCGAAGATCGGCGCGGAATCGGCGGGGACGATCTCCATGCTCGACACGCGGATCATGGGCGACCTCGGAGTGCTCAGCGAACTCCCCGAGAACCGGGTGGGCACGCCCGGCACCGCGGTCGTCCCTCCCGAGGCCGCGGGCCATGCCGTTTTCGGCGCCGTCGCAGCGGGACGGGACGCGGAGGCCGCCGTGAAGCAGGCCGGCGAGGCCGCGGCCGAGAAGGCCGCCCAAGCCGCCGCGAAGGAGGCGGCCGAGGCCGCCGAGAGGTTCCGGGCCCGCGACCCCGAGCGGTTGCCCAACGTGACGGCTCGGCGGTTGGCGCGCGAACTCGCCAACCGCGGTGTCCGCAAGCTCCGCCGGGTCCGCAGGCGTGTGCTGCCCCGCACCAAGGGCCGCAGCTCCGCCTGACCGGTCGGTCGGCGCCGCGTATGCGCCGACGCCGTGCCAACAGAGCGCAGCGCTTGCGCCCCGCCCCGCACCGCCCGATGACCGGCGGTGCGGGGCGTTCGCTGAGCGGTGCCCCGCACCCGGCACCGCGCGAAGAGCGGATCCCGACGGTGTGTAGTGTTCCGGCGCGGCCTTCGCATGCGCGCCGTGCAGGGCGCCGATCCCGCCCTGCACGGCGATCGCACCGCCGGGGCCGCCGCGCCGGTCATCGCAGCACGTCCAGAAGGGTCCGAATGTCCGACGAATCAGCCCGCACCCTCCCGCCACGGCTCCGCGAGCCGGAGCGGATCGCGCGGGAGCACGGCGAGTCGCGGCTCGCACTGCTGGCCGAGGGCCTGCACACCGGCGATCCGGTCGCCGACGCCGCCTTCGCCGACCTCGCCGGCGGTGGCGGGGCCGCGCGCCGCACCCTCGCGGCCGGCCTGAGCGACGGCCTCGCGTCGCTGGAGGACGTCCCGCCGGGGATCGCCCGGCTGCTGCGGGAGTCGGAGGAGGCGGTCGCCGCCGCCGACCCCGAGTTGCTGGAGCGCGGCGACGTCGCCAGCATCGCGGTCGACCCCTTCTGGAGCCGCATCGCCCTTGCGCTGGGATCGCTGGTGCACACCTACAGCGCCCCCGGTATCGCCCGGGTCCTCCTCGGCACCGGCAAGCTCACCGAGTCAGCCGGGCGGCGGCTCGCCGAGACCGCGCTGTGGCGCACCAACGCCATCCTGCCCGGCGGACTGCTGCGCGGCGCGCCGGGCTACGCCGACACGGTCCAGGTCCGCCTGCTGCACGCGCGCGTGCGCGCGGCCACGCAGCGGCGCGGCTGGGACGCCGAGCGCTGGGGCGTGCCCATCAACCAGGTCGACGCCGTCCGCACCTGGCTGGACTTCACCATCGTGCCCTTCCGGGCCCTGGAGAAGGTCGGCATCGTGCTGAGCGAGGAGGAGGAGCGCGACCTCCACCGCTACTGGCGCACCGTCGCCGCGCTGCTGGGCGTGGATCCGCGCTTCAGCGCCGACGTGGTCGACCACGCCTCGGCCGACCGGCTGCTCGCGCTGGTGGAGACCGCCAACGACAGCCCCGACGAGACGGCGAGCGCGCTGGTGCACGCCCTGCTGGATGCGCTGGCGGACGGCCCGCTGGGTCAGGTCCTGCCCCTGCAGGGCGCGTCGGTCCGGCGGCTGCTGGACGCGCTGACCCGGCTGATCCAGGGCGACGATCTCGCCGACGCGCTGGGTCTCGGCGCCGAGGACCCCGCGCCCTATGCTCCGCTGCTGGCCATGGCCAACGCCCAGGTGCGCCGCTGGGAGCGGGCCAACGAGGAGACCTGGCGGCAGGCGCTCCACGCGCACACCGAGTTCCGGCGCGGCGAGTTCGCCCACCTGCCGGGCACCGAGTACCGCGACGCGGTGGCCGAGGAGGCCTGAGACCCGTGCTGGCCGCCTCCGGCCAGCAGGGGACGGCGCTCGTCGCGGTCATCTAGCGTTGCGCTGCAAGGCCGTTCTGCCCGTTCGGGCGTAGCGGGCAGGACGCGGGGGCGCGCCGCCGGATTCCGTCCGTCCGGCGGCGCGCCCTCCACTGCCCGGCCCGTCCGCACGGGCGGCCGCGTGCAGCGGGTCCCGTCCGCTTCGGTGCCCTGAGCGCCCCTTCTCCGGAACCTCCCGCACCGCTCCGCCCCGGCGTGTGCCTCGCCGCAGGCGGAGTGTGCCTCGCGAAACGGCGGCCCCCGCGTTCCCGAAACCACTCGCAACCGCCGTCCCGCCCCGGCGCTTCCGGCGGGTGCCTGGCATTCGGGTCTTCCCGCCCCGATCGCGAGAAGGTGCCTCCCACCCGTTTTCCGTCATGGAAAGTCGTGCTACTTTCTAATATGGAAAGTGGAAGTGGTCGCGGTAAGGGGCACGTGATGGAACACGAGCAGGAGGCACGCGCCGCGCTGGACGGCGTCCGGCGCATGCAGACGTCGGTGGAGGGGGAGCTCAACCGCAACCGGCCGCGGTGGTGGATGGACATCCTCTACGCGGCGGGCTTCTACACCGTCCTGGCCAGTCTCGAACTCGGTACGTGGATATCGCCGGCGGTCGCCGGGCTGGGCTTTGCGATGCTCTTCCTCGCGGTCGGGCTGGGTATCCTGCGGGCCGCACGCGGCGGTGTGCGCGGCCCGCGCCGCGTCTGGACGCCGGCCCGCGCGGTGGGAGCGGCCGCCTGGCTGGCGGCCATGTTCGCGGTGTTCTGGGCCGTGAGAACGCTGGCCGAGGGATTCCTGCCGGAGTGGGCCGCTCCCGTGGTGGCCGCGGTTCCGGCAGCGGTGCTGTCGTGGTTCTTCGTGCACTGGTTGGGCCGGCTCGGCTTCGGTCCGGGCCGCCCTGCCGCGAGGGCCGAGTAGTGGCCGCACCGCGGTTCGACGAGCTCATCCACGCCTCCACCCGGCTGTCGATCATGGCGATGGCCTCGGCGGGGAAGGGGGTCGAGTTCCGGTTCATCCGCGACGAACTCGGCGTGAGCGACTCCGTCCTGTCCAAGCACCTGGGCGCGCTGGAAGCAGTCGGCTACATCACGGTGCACAAGGAGAGCATCGGCCGCGGCTGGCGGCGCACCCTGGTCGACATCACCGAGGAGGGCGAGGCGGCGTTCCAGGGGCACGTCGCCGCCCTGGACGCCATCATCGGCCGTACGGAGCGACACGGCCCCGAGACGGGCGGTCAGGCGCCGGGAGGCGTGCGCGGCGGCGGTTCCGAGCATGCCGGATCCGATCCCGGGACGGTGCCGCGGGAGTCGTGAGCCCGCCCGGTACCCGCCGCACGGGCCGCGGCCGCTCCGGCGGGCGGTCAGATGGACACGAGGAACACCACGCCGATGATGTAGGCGACGAAAATCGCGATGCCCTCGAACCCGATGCCGTGCTCTTGACGGCGGATCAGCCCGGCCGCCACCAGGAGGTTGAGCACGATGCCCAGCCCGATGAGCAGCACCACCTGCGGTGTCATCGCGCCGTAGATGGGGCCGCCGCGGTAGGCCACGTCGCTGGCGGAGAGGAAGAGGACGTCGAAGGCGTTGCCGCCGATGATGTCGCCCAGCGCCAGGTGCAGCGCGCGGATCCGCACCGCGTACAGCACGGTGACGAGCTCGGGCAGCGAGGTGACGACACCGGTGACCACGGCGCCGATCACACCGCCCGACATGCCGGTCTGCTCGATCAGCCCCAGCCCCGTCTCGCCGACGACGTAGCCGGTGGCCGCGACGAGCGCCGCCAGCGCCGCGAACTTCAGCCACATCGCCGCCATGGACTCGCCCGGGCGCTGGGAATCGGGGTCGGGTTCGTCGTGGCGGGTGTTGTGTGTGGGGGTCACGCGCCACATCGGCCGGGCGCCCACCCTGCGCGACATGGCCAGCCAGTACAGGTACAGGAAGACCAGCAGCGCCGACGCCGGGTGCACGTTCAGCACGCTGAATTGCGGTCCCACACCCGATACCAGGACCGTGCCGAGCATGATGGACAGGCCGATGGGCGCCAGGAGATTGGGCAGCGAGGCGGCGGCGTGCTCGAGGTTGGCCCGCCGGTAGAACAGGTCGGCCAGGGCGATGAAGGCGGTCTGCACCGCGATGCCGCCCATCGCGTTGTTCATCGCGAAGGCCGGGTCGCCGCGGGCGGCACCGAGGATGCTGGTGATCAGACCGGGCAGCGAGGTCACCGCGCCGACGAACACGATGCCGGCCACCGTCTCGCCTATACCGGTGCGATCGGCGAGCCGGTCCACCAGCCGGGTGAACGGCCCGCCCACGGCCAGCAGCACGATCGCGGCGACGGCCAGTACGAGTGCGCCGCCCCATACGGGCACGCCGCTCATGATTCCCCGCTTTCTGCCGACACCGCTTGCCGCGGCCCCCGCTACCCACCCCGGCCGTCCCGATCGCCACCCCCGTAGTGGCGGTGCTCACCCCCGGAAGCGGCCGGGGCAGACGTGGCAGGCGTCCGGCGGAGCCGGAGAGTCACCGGGTGTACGGCCGCGACGGCGGGATCCCGGCCCGCAACGGCGCGCCCCGACCAGGGGTGCTTCGAGGCGACTGCGGCAAGGCCCGCGCGGACGGCCGAGGCGCTCCGTCAAGCTCGGCCTTTCGGCCGGCCGCGCGGCCGCAAGGCTGAATTCATCGGCGGCCGACTCGAACGCGGACAGGTGTTCGGCATCGACCTCGTAGGGGAGCGGAAGGGGAGACCTCAACCGCCGAGCCGCAAGGGGACGGTCGGGCCCTTCCCGCGAAACGGCGGCCGGCCACCGCACGTGCACGGTGGCCGGCCGGTCTCAACGGGGAGCGTCGCGCGTCAGGCGCAGGTCTGGCCGTTGACGGTGAACTCCTCGGGGGCGGGGTTGCCGTCCTGGGCGGTGCCGTTGAACCCGGCGCTGACCGAGGACCCCGGCGCGAGGTCGGAGTTCCACGACAGTCCCGAGGCCGTCACGGCGCTGCCGTCCTGGGACCATTCGGCGTTCCACCCGTGGGTGATCTCCTGGCCCGCACCGAACTCGAAGCCCAGCTCCCAGTCGCGGATCGGGGTGTCGCCGGTGTTGACGACGGACACCGAGGCGGTGAACCCGCCGTTCCAGTCGTTGGTGCTGTAGTCGACCTCGCAGGCCGCCTCACCGCCGGTGCCGCCGGCCTCGGTCGTGAAGGCGGCGTTCGGGCCGGGTTCGGACCGGTTGCCCGCGCCGTCGCGTGCGACGACGTGGACGGTGTACTCGGTTTCGGACTCCAGGCCGGTCAGGGTGAAGGAGGGGCCGCTCGCGGAGCCGACCTTCTGGGCGCCGTCGCCGGTACCCGCATAGACGTCGTATCCCTCGACGCCGCTGCCGCCCTCGTCGGTGGAGGCCTCCCAGGTGAGCTCGGCCTGCGACGACGTGACTCCCGAGACCTGGGGCTTGCCCGGTGCCGTGGGAGCCGTCTCGTCCTCGGCCGGCGGGTCGCCCTCGCCGGTCTGGTCGGCGATGAACGAGGACACGATCGCCAGCGGCGCGTTCCAGTTGACGGTCAGTTCGTTGGTCGCCCAGGACTCGATGTCGTCGATGTAGCAGAACTGGGGAGCGCAGCCCTCCAGCTTGTCCTGTGCGACCGGGTCCCAGGTGCTGGTCTGGGAGTTGGGACCGCCCGAAACCGTGCCCTCGGGCGGGTTGGGCAGATCGGCGTCGAGCTGGTTGGCGTACCAGCGGCTGTGCTGGTTCTTGGAGAACTGCTCGCCGTAGCCGGTGACGTAGGACTGGCCCAGGGCGTTGCGGCCCAGGATGTAGTCCATGCCCTCCAGCACGCCGTCGCGGTAGGCGCCGTCGCCGGTGAGGTCGTAGGCCGCGGTCATGACCACCATGTTGTTCAGCACCTGGCTGTTGGAGCCCCAGACGAACACGTTGTCCGGGGGAGCGTAAGGCAGCCCGAAGGCGTGGTTCCGCAACGTGTCCAGGTACTCGTCGGCGCCGGCCACCACCGAGTCGACGACCCTGTCGCGGTCGTCGAGCTTGTTGGGGACCAGTGCCAGGTTCATGCGGCCCAGCGGGGCCACGGCGCCCCAGGCGAGCCCGCCGGCGGTGAAGACGTCCTCGGTGTGCAGCTCGTGGTCGAGCACGGCGTCTTCGTAGGACTGCTCGCCGGTGGTGATGAACAGTTCGGCCGCGGCCCAGTAGAACTCGTCGGAGACGTCGTCGTCGCTGTAGGCGCCGCCGCCCACGCCGTTCTCGGGATCGGCCAGGACGTCCGGGTTCTCCTGGGCGGCCTGCCACGCCTTCTCGGCCGTCTCAAGGCACCGGTCGGCGAATTCGGAGTCGTAGGACTCGAACACGCGGGCGCACTGTGCGCCGGTCGCGGCGAGGTTGAGCGTGGCCGCGGTGGAGGGCGGCTGCAGGTAGCGCGGCTGAGGGTCGTCGGCCGGCATCAGCGGAAGGCCGGTCCACTCCTCGTCGTGCATCTTGTGGTGCGCCATGCCCGCGAGCTCCTCGCCCTCGGGCACCTGCATCTTCATCAGGAAGTCCATCTCCCAGCGCGCCTCGTCCAGCACGTCGGGGACGTCGTTGCCCTGCTCGGGAACGGGCAGCGTGCCGTCGCCGAGCCGGTCGGGGCTGGCGCTGTCGGCGTAGGTGGTGCGCTCCCAGACACTCATGACCTGGGAGGCGGAGATGCCGCCGTTGACGACGTACTTGCCGTGGTCGCCGGCGTCGTACCAGCCGCCGGAGACGTCGAGCTCGTAGTCGCAGCCCGAGTCGGGTGCGCACGGCACGCTGAGGTCGCCCTGGTTGGGCTCCACGCCGACGTGGCCGGCCGCGCGGCCGTATCCGGGCATCAGGGAGTCGTCGATCTCGATGCCGCTGCGCTGGGGGTAG
This sequence comes from Streptomonospora alba, assembly GCF_000826685.1. GTDB lineage: Bacteria > Actinomycetota > Actinomycetes > Streptosporangiales > Streptosporangiaceae > Streptomonospora > Streptomonospora alba. Next base: position 33,792 of record NZ_JROO01000037.1, on the reverse strand, counting down.
TACAGCGACAGCGAGTCGGTGCGCAGGTCCTTGTAGGCGCTGCCGGAGATGTCGAAGGGGTGGCTGACGTCGTCGCCGACGGCGAGCGTGTAGCCGCTGCCCTTCTCGGTGTAGTCGCTGAAGTCGATGCTGTGGACGTTCTGCCCCGAGCTCTGCTCGGTGCCCTGCGGCGACGTCTGCCCCTCCGCGACCGCCGCGCCGTCGGCGTCGCGCAGTGTCCAGGGCTGGGCCGAGGTGGCGTCGGTGACCAGCGTGGCGTTCTTGGGGCCGTCGGGCAGGTAGCCGACCTGGTTCACCTTGACCGGAGGACCGGTGTCGGGCTCGTAGACGGGCGGCTCGGCGCCGTCCTGCAGCGACACGTCGTCCAGGCAGAACGTCCAGGCTTCGGCCTCCCCGCCGAGCTGGAAGACCAGCTGGGCGTCGTCCAGCGTGGCGTCTGCGGTGAACGTGTGGCTGAAGGTCTGGGTCTCGGAGGTCAGGGCGGGATTCGCCGTCAGGAACGCGGTGTAGGGCTCCGTGGGCTCCTGGATCAGCGCACGGACCGTCGTGCCTTCGCTTGCGCTCGCGGTGAAGGTGAACTCGTAGGACTCGCCCGAGGTGAGGGCGATGCCGTCCTGGCCGACGATCGCGTCCCAGGCGTTGGCGGTGCCGCCTTCGACGTCGGCGCACAGCCGGCCGTCGGCGACCTCGGCGGGGGCGTTCTCGGTGTTCCACCAGCCGGTGGTGCCGTTGTCGAAGCCGCCGTTGGTCACCAGCTCGGCGGCGTGGGCGCCGGGCGCGCCGGCCAGCATCGACAGTGCGATCGCGGAGGCGGCTGTGACCGCCCCCGCAGCGAACCTGCTGCGTGATGAGGATGGGCTCATGGGAGTCCTCACGTTGGGGGATGGGCTCGGGGAGAGGACGGGGACGGGGATGGGGGATGGTGTCCGGATGCGGGTAATCGATATCTGGGAGCGCTCCCAGTCTGTAGCGGAATCGTGGCAGTGCGGATTCCCCTGTGTCAATGGACACATTTCGTCGGGAGCCGCTCCTGTGGCGGGTGTCCAGGGGCGGCACCGACATGAGCGATCGACACGGGCGCTGCGCCGGAAACCGCCTGGATCGCAGGTGTGGCTCGGCGTCGAGACGGCCGCCGCCGGCGCACCGCGGCGCGCACCCGCCTGACGCGGGTCCGGGAGCGCGGGCGGGAAACGGCGCCGTGCACGGAAGCGTCCGCCGTCCCGACGAATCGGGGCGGCGGCCCTGCCGTGTCCGGGGCGCCGGGAGGCTCAGCAGACCGGGCGCTCTTACGGCGTGTGGGCACCGATCAGGGCGGCGGTGGCGCCCTCGGCGAGGTGGTCGAGGTAGTCGTCGGACACCGGGCTGCGGGTCACGGCGACGCGCCAATACAGCGGACCGAAAACCATGTCCAGGGCAAGCTCGACGTCGGTGTCGGGCGGCAGGTCGCCGCGCTCCACCGCGTTTTTGATCATCACCGCGCTGAGTCCCTGCTGGGTCTCGCGCAGGGCGTTCTCCAGAGTTTCGGCTATGTCGGGGTTGCGAGCCGCTTCGGCCAGAAGGTCGGGTACGATCTGCGAAGCCAGAGGGTGGCGCATCGCCTGTGCACCCGCGTCGAGCAGCTCGCGTATATCGCCGCTCAGCGTGCCGGTGTCGGGCACCGGCATCACCTTCACTGCGGCCGCCGAGACCACCTCGACGACCATTTGCAGCTTCGAAGTCCAGCGGCGGTAGATCGCCGTTTTGCCGACGCCCGCCCGTCTGGCCACGGCCTCGATGGACAGGCGCCCGTAGCCGTGCTTGGCCAGTTCCGTGAACACGGCCGCCTGGATCGCCAGCGTGACATCCTTCTGCAGAACTGCGGCTCCCGCGGGCGCTCGGCGCTCTCGCCGGGGTTTCTCTGCATCGGACACACGGCCATCCTAACGCAGGACGAAACGGTTGCGTTCTGTCCTGGTTCGATTTACGCTATCGGGGCGACGAAACGGTTTCGTTCCGACGTGATTTCGCAGGTGAGCGCCGGGGCGAGGGCGCGCAGCCATCCTTCAGTCCTACAGAGCAACCCGAAGTGAGCAGACGCGTGGCACTAGACGGAGTCACCAGGGATCGGCCGGATCCCCACGCCGCGGAACTGGCGTCCAAATACGGACTGTCGGTCACCGGCGCGCGGCCGGGCATGATCGAGTACATCCGCCGGCTGTGGCAGCACCGGTACTTCATCGGCGAGTTCTCCAGGGCGCGCTCGTCCACCAAGTACACGCGCGCCCGGCTCGGCGGATTCTGGTTCGTCCTCACCCCCTTGATGAACGCGGCCGTCTACTACGTGATCTTCGGCCTGCTGCTCGGTACGAGCCGCGGCGTGGAGGACTTCATCTCCTTCCTGGTGACCGGGGTCTTCGTCTTCACCTTCACCCGCGACACGGTGACCAGCGGCGTGAAGTCCATCTCGGGCGAGCGCGGGCTGATCCGCGCACTGCACTTCCCCCGCGCGGTGCTTCCCCTCACCCAGGTCAGCATGAAGTCGCGCCAGGTCGTGATCTCCATGGTGGTGCTGATGGTGATCGTCATCGCGCGGCAGAACTATCCCGACTGGAGTTGGCTGCTGATCGTGCCCATCCTGGCGCTTCAGCTGATGTTCAACACCGGGCTTGCGTTCTGGGCCGCCCGACTGGGCAGTAAGTCAACCGACGCCGCGCAGTGGCTGCCGTTCGTACTGCGCGCCTGGATGTACGGTTCGGGCGTGCTGTACATGGTGGAGCAGCGCGCCGCCAACGCGCCCACATGGGCGCTGACAGTGCTCGACGTGCAGCCCGCCGCCGTCTACATCGACCTCATGCGATACGCGCTGATGAGTCCCGAGAACTTCGGTACCCAGTACCTGCCCGCGCACGTCTGGCTGATCGCCCTGGGTTGGGCGCTGCTCGCGCTGGTCGCGGGGTTCGTCTACTTCTACCGGGCGGAAGAGGAGTACGGCCGTGACTGACGTGTCCGAACAGGCCGAACAGACCGACCAGGCTGCACGGGCCGAGCAGGGCGGCCGGAACGGGCAGGCCGAGGCGAAACAGGACCAGCCGCCCACCGTCATCGTGGACAATCTGCACATCGTCTACCGGCTGCGCGGCGGCGGCCCCGGCAAGGCCAAGGGCGCCAAAGGCAAGGCCGCGCTGCGCGAACAGGCCCTCGCGGCCAAGGAGCAGCAGGACCAGGAGCCGCAGCAGGACCGCGGAGGGCGCGCCTCCCGGGCGGTGCGGCGCCTGACCGGCAGGTCGGAGCAGGCGAAGAAGGGCGGCCGCAAGGTGCACGCCATCAGGGGCGTGAGCTTCACCGCCTACCGGGGCGAGGCCATCGGCGTGATCGGCTCCAACGGCTCCGGGAAGTCCACGATCCTGCGCGCCATCGCCGGGCTCATGCCGCCTGAGGCCGGCCGCGTCTACACCGAGGGCCAGCCCTCGCTGCTGGGCGTCAACGCGGCGCTGATGAACGACCTCAGCGGCGAGCGCAACGTCATCCTCGGCTGCCTGGCGATGGGCATGACGCCGCAGGAGGCCTACGCCAAGCGCGAGGAGATCATCCGGTTCTCGGGCATCAACGAGAAGGGCGACTTCAGCTCGCTGCCGATGCGCGCCTACTCCTCGGGCATGGCCGCCCGGCTGCGCTTCGCGATCGCTTCGGCCAAGAACCACGACGTGCTGATGATCGACGAGGCGCTGGCCACCGGCGACCGCAAGTTCCGCAGGCGCTCCGAGGAGCGCATCCGCGAACTGCGGGGCGAGGCGGGCACCGTCTTCCTGGTCAGCCACAGCAACAAGTCCATTCGCGACACCTGCGACCGGGTGCTGTGGCTGGAGACCGGCAGCCTGGTCATGGACGGGCCCACCGAAGAGGTGCTGGAGGCCTACGAGGAGTTCATGAACGGCTGATGCGGCCCCCTGGGCCGCGGGTCGCGTACGCGCCGGAAGCGGCCCCACGGCGTGGGCGGTGTGTTCCTGATCGCCGTATCCGGCGCGGTCACGGCGGGTAGGGACGGCGTATGCGTGTCATTGGAGTATCAGATTTCGGCGGTCCCGAGGCGCTGCGGGAGTTCGACGTCGACGAGCGCCATGCGGGCCCCGGCGAGGTGCGCATCCGCGTGCGCGCGGCAGCGGTGAACCCGACCGACACCGTCGCCCGCACCGGTGTCTACGCCTCGCGCCGCGGCGACACCGGATCGCCGCAGGTGCCGGGGATGGACGCCGCCGGCGACATCGACGAGATCGGGCCGGGCGGGAGCACGGTCGGCGACTTCGCGGTCGGGGACGCGGTCATGGCGAGCGTCGTGCCCACCGGGGCGCACGGCGCCTACAGCGAGCACCTGGTGGTCCCGGCGGAATCGGTCGCCCGAATCCCGGCGGGGGCCGGCTACGCGGCCGCCTCGACGCTGCCGATGAACGGGCTCACCGCCCGCCTGGCCCTGGACCGGACGGCGCTGGAACCCGGCGCGGCGCTGGCCGTGACCGGTGCCGCGGGCGCGTTCGGCGGCTACGTCGTCGAACTGGCCAAGGCCGAAGGGCTGCGGGTGATCGCCGACGCCGCCGAGAAGGACGAGCAGCTGGTCCGCGACCTGGGCGCGGACGTGGTGGTGCGGCGCGGGGACGACGTCGCCGCGCGCATCCTGGAGGCGGAGCCGGGCGGCGTTGACGCCGTCGCCGACGGGGCGGTGCACGACGATCTGGTCAGCCCGGCCGTTCGCGACGGCGGCCGGATGGCCACCGTGCGCGGCTTCAAGGGCGACGAGCAGGCGCTGCAGCGCGGCGTGGTGTTCCATCCGGTCCTCGTCGTGGACTACCACCGCGAGCAGGCCAAGCTCGACGGGCTGCGAAAGCAGGCCGAGGACGGCGTACTGAGCCTGCGCGTCGCGCGGACCTTCCCCGCCGACCAGGCAGCCGAGGCCCACCGCCTCCTGGAGGCCGGCGGAGTCCGGGGACGGCTCGTCCTGGAGTTCTGAGCGAACGCACGCGAAAGCGGCGTCCGGGCCCTCCCACGCGGCGGGGCCCGGACGCGTCACCGCTCGAAGGGCCGGAGCGCCCGGCCTCGCTCGCCCGAGGTCCTTGCAGCCGTGTTCCCGCTGGCTGCGGCGGTGTGGGATTCTAGGCCCATGCCACGCCCTTCGCCGACCAGCGAGGCGCCGCGCCGCGGGCGGCCCGGGTACGACCAGGAGACGGTGCTGCGGTGCGCCATCGACCTCTTCAACCGCCGCGGCTACGACGGCACCAGCGTCGGCGACCTCGCCCGTGAGCTGGGGTTGACCAAGTCGGCCATCTACCACCACTTCCCGAGCAAGTCCTGCCTGCTGCAAGCCGCGCTGAGCGAGGCCCTGGACGCGCTGACCGAGGTCATCGACACGGCGGTGGCCAGCGAGAACGGAGCACGGGAGAGCGCCTACGAACGCCTGGAGTCGGCGGTGCGCCAGTCGGTGGAGGTCCTGGTCGGCCACCTCTCGGCGGTGACGCTGCTGCTGCGCGTGCACGGCAACAGCGATGTCGAACTGGACGCCCTGCGCCGCCGCCGCGCCATCGACGCCAAACTCGCCGATCTCGTCCGCGCCGCGGCCGATGAGGGCTCGCTGCGCGCCGACATCCCGCCGGAGCTGACCAGCCGCCTGCTGTTCGGGATGGTCAACTCCCTGGTCGAGTGGTATCGCCCGGAAGGCAGGTACGACGCCGTCGCGATCGCCGACGCGGTCACCCGCCTGGCCTTCGAGGGCCTGGCCCTGCGCGGACGGTAGGCGGGGCGCGAGGCTCGGCCACCGTCCGGCTCGGTCGCCGCGGGCGAGCAGTTCCGCAGCAGCGCGTATGAACGCCACGGCGCCTCTGCTCACGCCTGGCCTCGATCGTCGCTGTTCCACGCGATCCGCTTCTGCGCGGAAGCGCCGTCCCGCTGTCCGGGACTGCACCGTTCTGTGGATTTCGCGCGCATGTGTCGATAGGATGCAAATTCATGAGCATATGCACGTGCATATGCGCGTGCGGAACCAGTGGAGGGCAGCGTATGCAGCCGGTCCGGTCCGGTCCGGTTCGCGTCGGGCCGGCGCGGCGAACCCTCCCGCGCCTCCGCGCGGATCCGAGCCCGAAAGGAAACCGAGTATGTCCGACACGCGGTCGCAGGCTCCTGCGCACTCGCCGTTCGACCAGCCCGTCCCGCCCGCGCGCATCGCACCCGTGCTGCTGGCGGGCGGTGCGGCCGCCGCCCTCCTCGTGCTCGCGCTGGTCCTGCGCTGCAACGGGCGCCGCGCACCTCGGGGCCGCCACCGCCGTTCGTAGCCCACCGCCCGCTGCCCGCCGCCGTCTCCGTGTCCGGCATGCGCGGGCGCCGAACGGGCGGGTGGGCCGGTACGGGGTCGGATCCCTTCCGGCCGGTACCGGCCATTCGACTACTCAGGCATCGCGAATATGTGCCCTCCACCCCGTATATTGCGGTCCACACCACTCTTCCGCGGTGTCCGGGATCCGGATGGTGATCGTGATCGGTGGACGCCGCGGGTGGCGGTCAGGAGGGCCGAGCCATGCCGGAGCGTCCCCAGCAGGGCGGGCAGAGCCTGCTGGACGCACTGGCGGCACTCCTGCGGCTGGTCTTCCTGGCGATCCACGAAGTCGTCGCCTTCGTTCTGCTGCTCCTGGGCGGCGGACTGCTGGACCTGGTGGCCGATGATCCGGTCGCGGGGCTCGGCGGCTACGGGGAGCTCCTGGTGCACGTGTGCTCCGGGATCCTCCTGGTGTGGATGCTGGCGGGGCTGTGGGCCTGGGCCCTGAGCGGCGATCCGGAGCAGCGCCCGGCCGCCGCACCGGCCGAGGGCCCCGCCCGGCGTCTGCGCGACCGGTTCCCGTTCACCCGCGCGACGAGCCGGTCGTCGCCCCGGCGGCGGGTGCTTCGCTACGTCCTCGCCCCCACGCTCGCCGTCGTCCTGCTCCTCGCGGTCGCGGCCTGGCCGCTCGGCGGCTCCTGCGACCCGCCCGCCGAACTCGTCGTCGCCACCACCCCCGACGGCGAGCCCGCGGTGGAGGGCGCCGCCGCCGCCTTCGCCCAACGGCGCGCCGAAGGCGGCGAGGACGGCGAGCGCTGCCGCAGCGTCCGCATAACCGTCTACGCCGTCGCCGACGGCCAGCGGATGCGCGACGCGCTGCTGGGCGCGTGGGACCCGGGCCTGGGGCCGCTCCCGCACGTGTGGATCCCCGGCTCCACGGCCGAGGCGATGCTGGTCGAGCGCGCCCTCGACCGGCAGGGCGAGGAACCCGCACCCGGGTTCTCTGCCGGGGCCGACACGGACGGCGCAACCGGTACGCCAGGCCAGGAGGCCGGCGGGCAGGAGGCCGCCGGCCCCTCCCGGCGCCCGATCGCACAGGTCGCCGACATCGAGATAGGGGAGTGGACCCGCCTCACCCCGCTCGTGCTCGCGCTGCCGACCGGCGTTGCCCAGCGCCTTACCGGGGGCGACGCCGACGACGTGGAGATGGACCGTCCCTACGCCCGACTGCGCGCGGAGTTCGGGCGCGGCGGCATCCGGGTGATCCGTACCGATCCGCGCGACTCCATCGCCTCGATGCTGCACACCGCGTTCCTCTACCACAGCCGCGGCGCCATCACCCGCAACGGCGACATCGCCGACGAGCAGCGCGCGGCCGAGGTCGAGGCGGAGTTGGAGTTGGGCACCGCGGCCGACAGCGAGCACGACCTCGTCTGCCAGGTCGCGCGCGACGCCGACGGCGACGTCCCCTCCGCGGCGCTGACCACCGAAGCCGCCGTCTACGAGACGTTCGTGGCCGGACGCTGGCGCACCGCCTGCCCCGGCGAGGACGAGGCCCGCGAGGAGGTCGCCGCGATCTATTCACCGGACCTGCCGGTGCTCGACCACCCGTTCGTGCGGGTTTCGGGCGTGAGCGTCACCGAGGAGGGCGGCCCGCCCGCGCCGGTCACCGAGTCCGCCGCGGTCGTCCGCGAAGTCGAGCGCTTCGAGCGCTTCCTGTCCTCGCTGCGCGAATCCCCGCCGACCGCCTTCTCCGCCTCCTTCAGCAACGACGACACCGGCGCGACCTCCACCGGCGTCTATGAGGGCTACCGCGACGAGCAGGGCAACGGCCGCGTCGCCGCACGGGTGGAGGGCGCGCCCCAGACCATCCCCAACGAGCGGGGCGAGCCGCACACCTGGAGCGACCGGGCCGCGGCCGTGGAGTCCCTCTACACCGAGACGCAGGGCGGTACCCTCCTGCTCGCCCTCGACACCTCCTCCTCGATGGACATCCCGCACCGCAAATTCGCCACCGCGGTGGAGGAGGCCGCCGAGCTGGCCGAAGCCGCGGGCGCCAAGGACGCACTGGGGCTGTGGGCGTTCCCGCGCAATTCGGGCCCCTCGGCCACGGACTCCACCGCCGTCGTGCCGCTGGAGACGCGGGGCGCGGACGGCGACCGGTTCGCCGACGCGCTGGCCGGTCTCGCGCCGACCAGGGAGTCCACTCCCCTGCGGGACGTCGTCGCCGACGGGGCCGACGCCCTTGAACGGTGGTCCCAGGACGTCTCAGCGGCGCCGGGCGGAGGGAAGCGCCCGGCCCCCGTGCTCGTCGTGGTCACCGACGGGGTGGGCGAGCCGGAGCAGGGCGGGCTGGGCGTACAGGCGCTGCAGCGCCGCCTCGACGACACCGACGTGCGGGTGCGCGTGCTGGCCGTCGGCGACGAGACGCGGCGCTGGGGCCGTTCAAACCCGTGCGAGGTTGGCGGCATCCCCGAGCTGACCGGGCACGAGCACGTCGAATGCGTGCCCGCCGAGCCGGACAGGCCCGGCGAGGCGGCGGTGGGCCTGCTGGACGAAGCGCGGAGGGTGTGATGGCGGCGCGATCGCACGCGGCAGGCGGCGGGCCGGGCGGCCGAACCGACGGCCGCCGTGCGGAGCGCGCCGCCTGGCCGCTGCGCTGGCTCTTCCTGCGCCGCCGCCGGGAGCGCGCGGCGGTGGCGGCCGGGATCACCACCGCGCTCGCACTGGCCGCGGCGCTCCTGGCCGCCGACGGCCCGGGCGCCGGCGGCGAGCCGGGCGCCATAACCCTGGTCACCGGGGAGGACGTCACGGGCGCAGGGCTGTATCAGCAGCTCGTCGACGAGTGGAACGCCGACCGCGCGGACGGCGAGGTGCGCGCCGAGCTCATCGAGATCTCCGGCGGCGCCGACCTGGTCCGCGCGGAGCTGCTGCGCTGGACCCAGGCCGAGGGGTTCTCCTACGACATCCTCAACATCGACAACCAGTGGACGGCCGAGTTCGCCCGCAACGGCTGGATCGAACCGCTGCCCGAGGACGTAGGCGCATCCGGCGTGCTGGAGCCCTCCGTGGAGGCGGTCACCTACCGGGACACGGTCTGGGCCAGGCCCTTCATCGCCGATGTCGGACTGCTGTACTACCGCGCCGACCTGATGGGGGAAGACGACCTGGTCGGCGGCTGGGCCGACGCGCTGGAAATGCTGCGCGAGACCGCCGAGGCCGAGGGCGTCGACTACGGCTACAGCGGCCAGTTCGCGCCCTACGAAGGGCTCACCGTCAACACGCTGGAGTTCACCTACGGCATGCGCGGAAGCGGAGGAGACAGCGAACCGCCGGTCGCGTTCGCCGCCGATTCCGGCCGCGCCGCCGTGGACGTGATGGCCCGGGCGCTGGCCGACGGCACTGTGCACCCGGGTGTGCTGGCCGACGACGCCACCGAGTACGACAGCTTCCGGCAGTTCGTCGACGGCGAGGTCGTGGCCATGCGCAACTGGCCGGGCTGGTACGACCAGCTGGCGCGGGACCCCGCCGTCGAACCGGCGGCCGGCGGCGGGGAGCAGCCCCCGCAAGAGGCGGGCGAGTCGGACGGCGGCGGCGACGCCATCGAGTTCGGCGTCGCGCCGCTGCCCAGCGAGAGCGTGCTGGGCGGCCAGAGCCTGGCGGTCAGCAGCGCCTCCCGGCACCCGGACGCCGCCTGGGACCTGATCTCCTACCTCACGGACCCCGCCCAGCAGCGCCGCCTCCTCTACTGCGGCGGCTACCCGCCGGTGCTGGCCGACGCCTACACCGGCCCGATCGAGGGGGAGTGCCCCGAGCCTCTGGCACCCGAGGAGGCCCCCGCCGAAGCCACGGTGGAGAGCCGCCGCGGCGAGGAGTACTCCCGGCTCCTCCTCGCCGAGGTCGGCAACGCTCACCACCGCCCCACCAGCCCCTACTACGCCCGCTACAGCCACGTCCTGCACAGCGAGCTGAACAGGTTGTTCCGCCAGTCGCAGGAAGAACTCGCCGACGAGGACCTGAAGACCCTCGACAACAACCTCAAAGAGGCCCTCCAGGGCCACTGACCCGGTCTCACAGCAGCGCCTCCAGCGCGCCCAGGGCCGCGTCCCGCCGCAGCTTGCCGTGGAAGTACTGGTTGCGATAGGTGCGCAGGCAGCTGTAGCCGACTCCTGGAGGCATCGGATGAACAGGGCATTTCCATCCAGGTAGTGCCGTACCAAACCGAGCTTCATCCTGGGTTGTCGAACGCCTTCACCCTGTATGAGGTTCCCGACAGAGACAGCATCCTGTACGTGGATACCCGAGGCTCAGGAACCGCGACTGACGAGCCCGAGAATGTGGCAGACCATATGCGTCTCTTCGGGGATCTGCAGGGAATCGCCCTGCCTCCGGAAGCATCTCGAAGGCTGATCGAACAGATTCAAGGAGAGCTTTCATGACCGCCCGCGGCCTTACCTGGCGTAAGTCCAGCTACAGCAACGACACCGGCGGGAACTGCGTCGAGATGGCTGTGACCTGGCGCAAATCCACCTACAGCAACTCCCAGAACGGCAACTGCGTCGAGGTGGCGGACACCGCATACGGAGCAGCCGTCCGCGACACCCAGCACCGCGACCACGGCCACCTCGCCTTCCCCGCCTGCGAGTGGTCGTCCTTCCTGAAGGACCTCAAGGACCGTCGACTCTGACCCCCGACTCACACAGTGATCCCCTGTCCCCACGGCCTCCTCACCTCCCGAGAGGGCCGTGTCTCTTTGCGCATCCCGGCGACTCCCGCAACCCCTCCAGCGAGTTCTCCACAGGCGTTAAGTCAAGCTTCCACGCGCGCGCACGCTCCCCCGTAGGAGTGCCGCATCGTCCAGCCCAATACGACCGAATAGACCCGAAGATCCCGCGATAGCAAGCACGCCACCGGCGGGCCCTTGTCCCGCCGTGAACGGTCCGCCGCGCGGGGAGCGGCTGACCGGCCCGGCCACGCGGCGGCGACCTCCGCCGCCGGAGTCCCCGGATCGCAGACCAGGTAGGAAGGGACCGCAGGTGTCCACCCCCCACGGAACCACCCCGCAGCGCACCCGCTGGCTGATCACCGTCTTAGTCGTTCTGGTTATGGTCTTGGCCTTGGCTCTGGCCATGGCGGTGGGCTACGCCCTGGGCTCGGGCGGAACCGACGAGGCGGCGAGCCGACCTTCATCCTCCCCCTCGCCGTCCGGTAGCGGGGGGCCGATCCGATTGTCCGGAGGTAGCGCCCAGGTCGACGGGCGCTACCCGGTCAAGTTCGCTCGCACGCCCGAGGGGGCGGTCTCCGCCCTCGCCGCCTTCAACAGCAGCTACACAACCCTCGATCCGGCGGTTAAGGCGCGCGCCGGTCAGCTCTACATGAACGAGATGCGGAACATGGATATGCGAGAGCTGACCGAAGGCATGCGCGCCAACATCGACCTCGAACTGGAGTCATACGGCTTCGGCATGACGTTCGAGGAGCTTCCGACGCAGGCATCGATGTCGGCCCTCCCGTTGGGCGCGGTCTACGAGCGGGTCGACGCGCGCAGGATCGACGTCGCGTTGCTGGTGCGGATCTCCGCCTACGACGGGATATCCCGGCGCACCGAATTCCTCGTCACTCCAAAAGCCCGGTGCATCTGGATGGAGGACGTACGTGACGGCGACTGGATGATGGCCGACGATTTCCCCAAGATCGAGGCGCCCGAGAAAGCCGAACCCCACACGGCCGCGTTCGAGAACTCCGAATGGACCGAGTTGCAGGGCGGCGTTCCATGACGCCCCTGTCCCTGCCCCTGCGTACCCCCGCCCAGCCCATGCCCGGCCGCTGAAAGCGAATACCCCCATGCCCCAGCTCGCGTTCGCGCCGACCGGTTGCTCGTCATGGCGCGGCGGGGGCGAGGGGTGGTGCGAACGGGCATACCCTGGTGTGATGGCGTGTCCGCAGGTCCCCCTCTCGTCCGCCGTAGATTCGGCCGGGATGCAGGTCGGGAATTCTCTGCCCCGACGGCCGGTTGATCGCTGTGGCGAGGAGGGGGCTACTCGATGAGCGATGCTGAGTCGCGGCCGGGAAGCGCTGGCGAGGATGAAGAACGATCCCTGTCGGGACTGCGGCTGCTGGCCGAGGCGGGTGCGGTGCTCGGCAGCAGCTTGGACCCCGACGACCTGCTGCACCGCCTTGCCCGGTTGACGGTGCCCGAACTGGCCGACTGGTGCGTGGCCGACTACGTGGGCGAGCATGTGCGCCGGGTCGCCGTGGTGCACCGGGACCCCGGCGTCGAGCTGCCGGACGACCTGCTGGGGACGCTGCCCGACCCGGAACCCGTCGATCCCGCCTCCTCCAGTCCTCTCGAACGGATGCTGGCGGGCGAGGGACCGTTCGTGTTCACCGACCGGTCCCAGGCGACCAGCGCGCTGGGCCAGGCGCACCGGGAGCTGACCGAGACCCTGGGCACCGGTACCGAGATCCTCGTCCCGCTGCGTGCGCGGCGGCGCGTGCTGGGCGGGCTGGTCCTGGTGCGCACCACCCACGACCGCCCCGTGACCGAGAGCGAACTGGTCCTGCTGCAGGACCTGGCCCACCGCGCCGGGCTGGCCCTGGACAACGCCCGGCTCTACTCCGCCCAGCGCGACGCGGCGCAGAACTTCCAGCGCGCGCTGCTGCCCGCGCTGCCGGACCTCAAGCAGGTGGAGCTGGCGGCCAGGTACGCGCCCGCTCAGGAGAACGTCGAGGTGGGCGGCGACTGGTACGACGTGGTCGTGCTGCCCGACGGGGCTCCGGCCGTGACCGTGGGCGACGTCAGCGGGCACGACCTCACCGCGGCGGTGGAGATGGCCCGGCTGCAGAACATGCTGCGCACCCTGGCCTGGGAGCACCAGGAGCCGCCGAGCGCGATCATGCGCCGCCTCGACGGGCTGCTGGAGTACTTCTCGGCGCACACGGCCACCGCCGTCTACGCGCGTTTGAACGGCGGCGGCGGCGAGCCGCTGACCTTCCACTGGACCAACGCCGGGCACTACCCGCCGCTGCTGGTCCTGGAAGACGGTACGAGCCGCTTCCTGGAGGAGGGCTACGACGTGCTGCTGGGCGTCGGCGGCGACTGGGACCGCGCCGACGCCCGGGTGGAGCTGCCCCGCGGCGCGACCCTCCTGCTCTACACCGACGGCCTGGTGGAGCGCCGCGGCGAGGAGATCGACCGCGGCCTGATACGCCTGCGCCAGCATGCCGCGCAGTTCGCCGGGGAGTCCCCCGACGCGCTCTGCGACGGCCTGCTGAGCCACATGTCGGAGTCCTCCGAGGACGACATCGTCCTCCTCGCACTGCGCGCTCCCTGAACCGTTGCCCGCGGCGCTGGGGCCTGCCGGGGGCCGCGGGCCTCCGTCCGCAGCGCCGTGGTCGGCGAGGCCCGGAGTCGGGTGTTTTAACGTGCTAACCTCAGAGGTTCCTACCCTGAAAGACTGTTGGGTACCGTGGCGGCCACGCGGCCGGGCCGGGTCGGGCGTATCACCGTTGATCTTGTACCTACCGTCACGGGAAATCGTTATCCGTGACGGTAGGTACAAGATCAACGGGGCTCGGCGGAGTCGGAATCGGCGTGGAGGAGGCAGGTGCCGGATACCGAGAGCGCAGCCGGGGCCGTCGAGCCGAAGCGGCGCCCCACGATGGGCGACGTCGCCGAACGCGTGGGCGTGTCCCGGCAACTGGTGTCGCTGGTCATGCGCGACCAGGCCGGGCCCAGCGACGAGACCCGCCGCCGTGTGCGCGAGGCTGCCGACGAGCTCGGCTACCGCCCGCATACCGCCGCGCAGCTGCTGCGCCGCACCCGCAGCCGGCAGATCGGCGTCCTGTTCAACATGGACCAGCCGCACAACGTCGAACTGGTCGAGGGCATCTACGCCTGCGCCCAGGACCTCGGCTACGGCATCGCGCTCAGCGCCAACGTCCCCTCGCGCGACGAGCGCCAGGCGATCGAGGAGCTGCTGGGGCTGCGCAGCGAGGCCCTCATCCTCACCGGCCCCTCACCCGCCCCCTCGCCCGATCTGAGCAGGGTGGCCGAGCAGGTGCCCGTGGTCCAGGTGAGCCGCAGTGCCACGGTGCCGGGCGCCGACCTGGTACGCAGCTCCGAGGCCCCGGGCATGAGCAGGGCGATCGGCTACCTCGCCGACCTGGGCCACCGCGACATCGTCCACGTCGACGGCGGCGCCGCGCTCGAAGCCGAGGAGCGCCGGCGCGGCTACCGCGACGCGATGCGCCGGCACGGGCTCGCCGACCGCGCCCGGGAACTGCCCGGCGCCTTCACCGAGGAGTCGGGCGCCCGCGCCGCCCGCGAACTGCTCGCCCAGGACGTGCTGCCCACAGCGGTGGTCACCGCCAACGACCGCTGCGCCCGCGGCCTGCTGGAGGTCTTCGTACGCGCCGGCGTACGCGTTCCCGAGGACGTGTCGGTGATCGGCTATGACGACAGCCGGCTGGCCCATCTGTCGTTCCTCGACCTCACCTCGGTGCGCCAGGATTCGGCCCAGCTCGCCGAGCTTGCCGTGCAGGCGGTGACCGAACGCCTCGACGAGGGGCGCACCACCGCCAAGGAGTTCGCGATCACCCCCACCCTGACGGTGCGGGGGACCTCGGGCCCGGTACGCACCGCACAGTAGGGCTCCGCCGGGAGCGGGGGAGCGGGGAGCGGGACAGCGGGGAAGCAGGGGCGCGGAGCCGGGCCGCGGCCGTCAGCCGATCCGGTCGCCGACGACGCGTTCGACCGCCATCCGCATGAGCACCCTGCGGTCGGCGACCATCACCGAGCGGTACTCCTCCCAGTCCGGGTGCTCCCCGGCGGCCTTGCGGTAGTACTCCACCAGCGCGTCGACCTCGGGGCCGAGGGGATCGGCACCCGGGCCGGTGAGTGAGACCGTGCCCTCGGCGGTGGCCCACGACCGGCCGTCGGCGGCGGTGACCTCCAGCGCGGCGCGCGGATCGCGGCGGAGGTTCGCGGTCTTGGCGCGCCCTTCGGTCATGGAGACGTAGAGGAGCTCGTCCGACCGGTCGTAGAAGGGCGTCACGGGGGAGAGCTGGGGGCGGCCGTCCGACTTGATCGTCGCCAGGACGCCGAGGCGGCTTTCGGCGAGCAGAGCGTGCGGGCTGAATGCGGTGTCGGTCGTCATATCAGGTCCAATCGCGGGCCGGGGCGGGCTATTCCCTGCCGTGTGAAGCGGAGCGCGGTGGGCCGCCTCGCCTCCCTCCGCCGCCGGGGGACGGATCACTCCGCGCTCCGTGCTCCCTGCTCCGGCCGCCCTGCGCGAAGCACGTCTCACGCCCTCGTGACCGACATCATCGCCGCCCGCGGCAATCTCCCCGCCGATCCTGTTGGCACGTGCTAGGTGACCGTGGTTGTCTGGAAGAGACCCCTTCGGAAGGCCTCGTCGGAATCCGGGGCCGCAGCGGTGAGCGGACCGCCGGCTGCCCGGGGGCCACCGTTTCCTCCTGCACCCGACGCTCCTCGCCCCGCACATCGCACTGCTGCGGGCGGCGGCGTCCGTACCGCGCGAATCCACCGCCAGCGAAAGGCTGAGCCACCATGCGCCTTGCCCTGCTCGCCATGGCCCTCGGAGCCTTCGGTATCGGAACCACCGAGTTCGTCATCATGGGGCTGCTGCCCGAGGTCTCCGCGGATCTGGACGTGTCGGTCTCCTCGGCCGGCAACCTCATCGCCGGCTACGCCATCGGCGTCGTCATCGGCGCGCCGCTGCTGACGGTTCTCAGCACCCGCCTTCCGCGCCGCACCGCCCTGGTGCTCTTCATGGGCGTCTTCGCCGCCGGCAACCTGCTCTCGGCCCTGGCCCCGGAGTTCGGGGCCGTACTCGGGTTCCGCGTGCTCACCGGGCTGCCGCACGGCGCCTACTTCGGCGCCGCGGCCGTGGCCGCCGCGCAGCTGGCCGAGCCGGGGCGGCGGGCGCGCAACGTCGCCCGCGTGTTCCTCGGCCTGACCATCGCCAACGTGGTCGGGGTGCCCGCCGGCACCTGGCTCGGCCAGGAGCTGGGCTGGCGCGCCACGTTCGGCGTCGTCGCCGTCATCGGGCTCGTCGCCATGGCGGGGATCGCGCTGTGCGTACCCCGACTGCCCAAGCCGCAGGGCGTGCGCCTGCGCCACGAGCTGGCCGGTCTGGCCAACCGGCAGGTCGTCCTGGGCCTGATGACGATCGTGCTGGGCTGCTCGGGCGTGTTCGCGGTCTACACCTACATCGCGCCGACGATGAAGGAGCTGGCCGGATTCTCCGAAGCGGGCGTAACCGGCGTGCTCGCGCTCTTCGGCGTCGGTATGACGCTGGGAGGACTCATCGGCGGCAGGATCGCCGACCGCGCACTGCGCCCGTCGGTCTACGGCTCGCTCACCTCGCTGGCCGTGGTGCTGCTGCTGTTCTCCTTCGCCGCACACAACCCCTGGACCGCGGCGATCGGCGTGGTCGCCCTCGGCGTGGCGACCTTCGCGACCTGCACCGTCATCCAGGTCTTCCTGATGGCCAAGGCCGAGCGCGCGCCCACTCTCACCTCGGCCTCCAACCACGCGGCGTTCAACATGGCCAACGCGCTCGGCGCGTGGATCGGCGGTGCGGTCATCGGCGCGGGCTTCGGCTACACCGCGCCCGCCCTGGCCGGTGCCGCGATGGCGGCGGTCGGCGTGTGCCTGGCCGTCGTCGCCGGCTACCTGGACCGCCCGCGGCCGCCGCACGCGGCGGAGGCGGGGGAGCAGGGCCGCCAGGACCGCCCGGAAGTGGAGCCCGGCGTCCCCGCCGGAAGCGGGGCCGGCTCCGCCCGCTGAGCGAGCGGTCGCGCGGCACGAGCCGTCCCGGAACCGGCGGGGGCCGGTTCCGGGACGGCTGCCGGAGCTCATCCGAGGAGGGCCTCGGCCGCGGCGCGCGCTTCCTCGGCCGGCGCGGGGTCCCCGGTGATGCCGGCGGTGACGACGGCCCCTTCGGCGAGCAGGAACACCGGCTCGACCGCCGGACTTCCGGTCTCCCGCACCCATGCTGCGATCTGGTCGTGGAAGGCCCGCTTGTGCGAGCGGACCTCGTCGAGGACCGCCGGAGAGGAGGACCCCAGTTCCCCGTGCGCGTTGATCCAGGCGCAACCGCGGAACCCCGGCTCGGCGAACCACCGGCCGAGCCAGTCGAAGACCGCCAGGACTCGGGCGCGCGGGTCGTCGAACCGTTCGACGTAGTCGGCCAGGCTCCCTCGCCACCGCCGGTCGCGCCGCCGGAGCATCGCGACGACGAGTTCCTCCTTGGTGGCGAACAAGGAGTAGATCCGCTTCAGCGGCAGACCGGCGGCCGAACGGATCTCGTCCATCCCGACCGCCCGGACGCCCCGCTCATAGAAGAGCGACTCCGCGGCGTCCAGCAGGACATCGCGGTCCTGACGGCGCTGCTCCGCGCTGATCGGGGTCGGCATCGGGGGCTCCTTGACATCGAGAACGATCGTTCTCTAGCGTAGCCCCACTTGTCGAGAACGACCGTTCTCCACCGTGGAGGCTGCGATGCCCGAGTCCCGACCGCCCTATCCGCCGTTCGACGAGCAGAGCGCGCTGCGAAAGGTCCAGGCCGCCGAGGACGCGTGGAACACCCGTGACCCCGAGCGCGTCGCCCTGGCTTACACGCCGGACTCGGTGTGGCGGAACCGCGACCGGTTCCTCGCCGGGCGCGAGGAGATCGTCGCGTTCCTGACCGCCAAATGGGAGCGGGAGTTGGACTACGCGCTCCGCAAGAGCCTGTGGAGCTTCCACGGCGAGCGCATCGCGGTCCGCTTCCAGTACGAGTGCCACGACACCGCTGGCCAGTGGTGGCGCAGCTACGGCAACGAACTCTGGGAGTTCGACGGCAACGGGCTGATGCGGCGCCGGGAGGCGAGCATCAACGACGTCGCGATCGCCGAAGCCGACCGGAGGATCTTCGGGCCGCGGCCCGAGAGCGAGCACGGGGTCGACATGCCTCTTCAGTGAGCGGCCCGTGCGCACCCCGCGTCAGCCGGTGGGCGTAGCGTTGCCGCCTGCGCCCGCCGGCCGGTGTGTGCCGCGAGGTCACGCAGGGATCGGAGACTCGCGCTGCTGTCGGCACTGCGGGCCGCCGGGCCGCACCTCCGACCGCATCCGGTCGGGTCAGGAGCCCGGCGCCATGGGCACCTGCGGCTGCGGCTCGGGAACCTGCAAGTAGGCTCCGGCCGCCACGAGGACCAAGAGCGCGCCCACCGCGATGGTCGCGGACGCGATCCACCGCGCCCACGGCCGTGTGGAGGCGTCGGCGAGCGCGAGGCTGAGCCCCCCGGAGACGACGGCCAGGAGTGCGACCGCGCCCTCGGCGATCATCATGCCGCCGATGACGCCCTCCTGGCTCTGGGCCAGCAGGCTCGGTACCACCTCGGTGGCCCGCCATCCCGCCAGCAGGCCGCCGACGAGCATCAGGCCGATGATGGCGAAGGTTTCGGCGGAGAGGATCCCGCCCGGGGCCGGTGCGAAGCTGTGCGTTCGCGCGCCGGATTCGGTGTCGAGCCCCTCGGCGTCGTCGAAACCGCCGTCGGTTTCGGAGTCGCCGACGGTTTCGGGACTGTGCTCGGGTTCGGACATTTCAGGGGTCGACGCATCGGAGGGCTCGGGAGCCGCTGTCGTGCCCTGGCCGGTCTCGGAATTGGTAGTCATTGTCCTCACCGTATCCACCGCGGTGTTATGCGTGTGTAAGCGAGCCGCTACGCGGCTGTGTCTGCACCCCATCTACCAGGCGATACGCGGGCAGGATCCGTTCGGCCGGTGTCCGCTTGGCACGAGCGAAACGAGGAACCTGCAGGGTCGGCCCCGCGACGGGCCTGGGCATCGCGAGTCGCGGCGCTGCGGCGCCGTTCCGGCTGAGCGGCGCGGTCGCCGCGATTCCACCGCTGCGCGGGCCGCCTTCTTGCGGAACTCCAGGGCCTCGTGCGCAGTGGTAGCTTTGCCCGACTATGCGGGTGAAGGGAGTCGTGAGCGCAGCCCTCGTCATCATCCTGGCCGCCGGCTGCTTCGCGGCGGTGAAGGTGCTGACGCCCGCCGACCGGACGCACCGCTTCGCCAACGGGGTATCCGTCCAGCTGATCTCCTTCGACCGGGGCAGGCACGACGGCACGCCCTACGCCGCGTGGTCGCTGAACATTCTGAACGGGTCCGGATCGTCGATCCGCCTGGCCCCGAGGACGCGGTGCTGGACGGGTCTTCCCCCGCGCCGGGCCGACACCGTTCCTGCAGTCGACAAGGCGGGCAGGGTGGCCGTGAACGTTCCGCCCGGTACGGCCACCACCTTGCGCGGGGCCTGTGCGATGGCTGCCGAGGAGGACCGGTTCCTCTACTCCGTCCGGCTCTCCGAGGACTACGACTCCGGGCTGGGTGCGCCGTTCGCCTTCCACGGCAAGATGCCCGTCTGAGGACCCGCCCCCGTTCCGCTCCTCCACCTCCTCCCGCGCCTCAAGCCCGTTGATCTTGTACCTGCGGAGACGGCAATCGATTTCCGGTGTCCGTAGGTACAAGATCAACGCGGGAAGGGGCGCGGGAAGGGGGCGGGAGAGCGGCGGGGAATGTCCGACCCGCGTGCGAGAGTCGGTGCCGTCCGGTCGGCGCGTGGCCGACAGCGGTGGCCGGGCTCGGGGTCCAGGGCCCGCCGGCGGGGGACGGAACCGCCGGCGGGCCGCCCCTCACGCAGTTGTGCACCGCGCGCGGCCACCCGCCCGGCGCGCGGCCACCCGCCCGCAGCTACTTGGCGGACTCCTTGGCGTCGCGGCGTACCGGGGCCTTGCGGCCCTTGATGGTGGTGTTCTTCAGCGCCGAGATGACCTCGTCTGCGGACGCGGCGGGCACCTCGACCAGGGAGAACCGCTCGGCGATCTCGATGTGGCCGATGTCGCGGCCGCGCAGTTCCGACTCGCCGGTGATCGCGCCCACCAGGTCCTGCGGACGGACCTTGGCCCCGCGTCCGGCGCCGATGAACAGGCGCGTCATCCCTCCGGTGGACTCCCGCCCGCCGCGCTGCTCGCCGCCCTCGGACCGCTGGCCGCGCTTGCCGTTGTCGCGCTGCTTGCGGCCCTTGTCCTTCTGCTCGGGCTTGATGCTGACCTCGGGGATCTCCTCCTCCTCGTCGACCGAGCCGCCGGAGGCCTCGTGGGCGAGCTTGACCGCCGCCAGCGCCACCTCCATCACGTCGAACTCGTCGGCCAGCGTCTCGACGACCACGCGGAAGTGCTCGCGGTCGTCCTCGGCCTCGTCGTCGAGCAGGCTCTCGCGCAGCGCCGCGGTGGTCAGTTCCAGGCGGCGGGCGCGGATGTCGGCGATCGTGGGGAGCTTCTGCACCGTGATCGTGTAGTCGGTGGCGCGGCGGATGGCCTTGAGCATGCGGTGCTCGCGCGGCTCCACCAGCGTGATGGCCACCCCCTCGCGGCCCGCGCGGCCCACCCGGCCGATGCGGTGCACGTAGGAGTCCGGCGCCGAGGGCACGTTGTAGTTGACCACGTGCGACAGGTGCTCGATGTCGAGTCCGCGCGCGGCGACGTCGGTGGCCACGACCAGGTCGATGGTGCCGGCGCGCAGCCGACCCAGGGTGCGGTCGCGCTGCTCCTGGCTCATTCCGCCGTGCAGCGCCTCGGAGCGGTGGCCGCGCCCGTTGAGCACCTCGGAGAGCTGGTCGACCTCCTCGCGGGTGCGGCAGAAGACGATGGTGGCCGTGGGCGACTCCACGTCCAGCAGGCGCCCGATCGCGGCGGGCTTGTGCGCACGCGGCACCACGTAGGCGCTCTGGCGCACCAGCGGCGCCTCGCCGGCGGCGCTGGTCTCCCGGGCGATCTGGATGCGCACCGGGTCGGTGAGGTTCCCGCTGGCCATCCGCTCGATGCGTGGGGGCATCGTCGCCGAGAACAGCACGGTCTGGCAGCCCTCGGGGATCTCCTCCATGATGGTTTCGATGTCTTCGGCGAAGCCCATGTCGAACATCTCGTCGGCCTCGTCGAGCACCGTCATCGCCAACTCGTCCAGCGCGAGCGTGCCCCGGTTCATGTGGTCCAGCGCCCGGCCCGGGGTGGCCACGACCACGTCGACGCCGCGCTCCAGGCTGCGGATCTGGCGGCCGATCGGCTGGCCGCCGTAGACCGGCAGGACCCGCACGCCGACGTCGCGGCCGTAGCGGTGTACCGCCTCGCAGACCTGAACGGCCAGCTCGCGGGTGGGCACCAGCACCAGGGCCATCGGCGCCGAGCCCTCGCGCTGCTCTCCCTGCTCGACCATGCGCTGCAGGATCGGCAGCGCGAACGCGGCGGTCTTGCCGGTGCCGGTGGCCGCCTGGCCCAGCAGGTCCCGCCTTTCGATCACGTGCGGAATGGCTTCGCGCTGGATGGGGGTAGGCTCCTCGTAGCCCAGCCGGGCGAGTGCGTCGAGAAGCTCCTCCCGCAGCGGCAGTTCGGCGAAGCCGGGGACGGCATCGGCGGCGGCGGGTGTGGCCATGACGGGACTCCTCGTGCGGGCGTACGGCGTGAACGGGTGTCGGCGGCAGGCGCCGCCAGGGAATGATCCCACTTCCCACGGCGCGGTGCGGACCGAACACGGCCCTGCGCGGCCGTGCGATCGCCCTCACCGCTCCGCAGCCCGCGGCGGCCCCGGCTACGCCTGAGAGGCCTCCGGCCGGGCTCCGGTCGGCAGAGCGGCGTCGCGGCAGTACCGCAGGAACTCTTCGGCGCGGCGGTTCAGCCGCACCGCACGCGGCCACGCCAGCAGCACCGCCTCGGCGCGCACCGGTTCGGCGATTTCCTTGATGACCACGCGCGACCCCTCGTACGTTCGGTCGTTGGAGGGGCGCTGTACGAGGATACTCCAGCCCATGCCGCGTCCGACCAGAGCGCGGGCTACCTCGTAGCTGGTGGGCCTGTAGCGCACCCGCGGCACCACTCCGAAACCGTGGCACAGCCCCAGCGCGTGGTGGGAGCTGGGAGCGGCGTCCAGCAGCACCATGGGCTCGGGGGCCAGCTCGTGCAGCGACACCGCGGGACGATCGGCCAGCGGGTGGTCGGCCGGCAGCAGGATGTGCGGACGCATCGTGAACAGCTCGGCCCGCTCCATCTCCGGCACCACGTCCATGTCGTAGATGACCGCCAGATCCAACTCGCCGCTGAGCAGGCGCCGCTGGAGCACGTCCTGGGTGGCTTCGGCGAAGTCCACGGTCAACCCCGGATGCAGCGCGGAGAAGCCCTGCAGCAGCGGCGGCAGCACCGTGGGCGCCAGCGTCACGAAGCACCCCAGCGACAGCACCCCGGTCAGCGATCCCTCTCCCGCGCTTGCCTCGCCCTCCAGGTCCTCGGCCTGGCGCAGCAGCTGGCGGGCGCGGCGCAGCACCTGGGTGCCCGTGGGGGTCAGCGTGATGCCGTGGGACTTGCGGCGCACACACAACTGCACTTTGAGCGCGCGCTCCAGGTCGCTGAGCGCGAGCGAGACCGCGGGCTGGGAGATGTGCAGGCGCTGGGCGGCCTCGCTGATGGTGCCGGCCTCGGCGATGGCGACGAAATAGGCGAGCTGGCGCAGGGAGAACCGCGGCGCAGGATTCATAAGTTCCGCCAATCCCACTCCCAAGTTTCCTATGCTTTACCAATGCAGTGATCGGGATCACCCTAGAGGGAAGCGGTGGCCCACCCCACACCGGGCTCCTGCGCACCCGGTCCGTCCCGCCGGTGAGCACCGCGGCGACGACCGACCACCAGCCCGAGGACCAGCCGCGCCGGCCCGCCCGGCGCCGCCGACATCTGCGAGGTGCCGCCATGCCCCCCACGCCCCGGGCCGCGTCCACCGCACCGGCCCCCGTCAGCCCGTTCAAGGTCGCCTCAGCAAGCTTCATCGGCACCGCCGTGGAGTGGTACGACTACTTCATCTACGGCAGCGCCGCCGCGATCGTGTTCGGCCCGCTGTTCTTCCCCGAGTTCTCCTCGGTGGCCGGCACCCTGGCCGCCTTCGCCACGTTCTCCGTGGGCTTCTTCGCCCGCCCTGTGGGCGGTGTCGTCATGGGCCACTTCGGCGACCGCATCGGCCGCAAATCCATGCTGGTGACCTCGCTGATCATGATGGGCGCGGCCACGTTCGCCATCGGGCTGCTGCCCACCTACCAGACCATCGGCGTGTGGGCGCCGGTGCTGCTGGTCGTCCTCCGCTTCATCCAGGGCCTGGGCGTGGGCGGCGAATGGGGCGGCGCCGTGCTGATGGCCGTCGAGCACGCCCCGCGCCACCGCCGCGGCTTCTACGGCAGCTTCCCGCAGATGGGCGTGCCCGGCGGGCTGATCCTGGCCAACATCGTCTTCCTGTCGATGTCCTCGGCGGTGAGCGACGAGGCGTTCATGGCCTGGGGATGGCGAGTGCCGTTCCTGCTCAGCGCGGTACTGGTGGCGGTGGGCCTGTTCATCCGCTTCCGCATCAGCGAGAGCCCCGACTTCGTGGCGGTCGACCGCAGCGGCGCCAAGGCCCGCATGCCCATCGCCGCGGTGCTGCGCCACAACCCCAAGCAGGTGCTGCTCGCCGCCGGCGCCTTCATCGGCAACAACACCGTCGGCTACATCTTCATGGCCTACGCGCTGTCCTACACCACCACCGTGCTGGGCCTGGACCGCAGCCTGATGCTGGGGATCACCCTCCTGGGCGCGCTCGTGTGGCTGGTCTCCATCCCGTGGGCCTCGGCCCTGAGCGACAGGCTGGGCCGGCGCCGGGTGCTGCTGGGCGGATCGGTCGGGCTGGCCGCCTGGGTGCTGGTGTTCTTCCCGCTCATCGACACCGCGAACACCGGACTGATCGTGATCGCGATGGCGGGCGCCGCGTTCTTCCTCGGCGCCACCTACGGCCCGCTGGCCGCGCTGTTCTCCGAGCTCTTCAGCGCCAGGGTGCGCTACAGCGGCGCCTCCCTGGGCTACCAGGTCGGCTCGATCCTGGGCGGCGGCCTGGCGCCCACCGCCGCCACCGCCCTCTACGCCGCCTGGCAGTCCTCCTGGCCCATCACCGGCTACCTGTTCGCCGTCTGCCTGCTCAGCCTCGCCTGCCTGGCGGTGCTGATGCCCCGGCGCGCCGCTGAGCCCGCCCGGGACTGATCGGCTCCAATCGAGGAACCGGCAGCACACCGCCGGCCCGCCGCCCGCTTCGCCGACCCGATCCCGACCCCAGCAAGAGGAGACATCCCGATGGCAGCCAAACCCTTCGCCTCTTCGGCCGACCTCGCCGAGAAGGAGCAGACGCTCGAGGTCGTCGCCGACGGCGTCTACGCGCTTACCGCCCAGGGCGACCCCAACATCGGCGCGATCGAAGGCGAGGACTTCCTGGTCTGCTTCGAGGCCATGGCCACCCCCACGGCCGCCCGCGAGTGGCTGGCGCGGCTGCGCGAGTACACCGACAAGCCCATCCGCTACCTCGTGCTCTCGCACTACCACGCGGTTCGCGTGCTGGGAGCCAGCGCCTTCGGCGCCGACGTCGTCGTCGCCCACGAGAAGACCCGCGACCTGATCGCCGAACGCGGCGAGGCCGACTGGGCCAGCGAGTTCGGCCGCATGCCGCGCCTGGCCAAGGATCCCGACTCGGTGCCCGGGCTGACCTGGCCCACACTGACCTTCTCCGACCGCACCACCATCGACCTGGGCGGCGACCGCGGGCAGCTCGTCCTGCAATACCTCGGCCGCGGCCACACCGAGGGCGACATCGTCGCCTGGCTGCCCAAGCAGCGCATCCTCTTCGCCGGCGACCTGGTCGAGGCCGAGGCCGCGCTCTACACCGGCGACGCCTTCCACTACGACTGGGCCGGCCCCACCCTCGACGGCCTCGCCGCGCTGCGCGCCGAGGCGCTCATCGGCGGGCGCGGCCCCGTCACCCACGGGCGCGCGGCGGTGGACGCCGCCATCGCTCAGACCCGCGACTTCCTGGGCACCATGATCGCCGAGGTCGGCGCGGTGCACGGGCGCGGCGGCACTCTCAAGGAGGCCTTCACCGCCGCCCACGCCGCGCTGGTGGGCACCTACGGCCACTGGCCCATCTTCGAGCACTGCCTGCCCTTCGACGTGTCGCGGCTGTGGGACGAGCTGTCGGGGATCGAGCGCCCCGTCATCTGGACCGCCGAACGCGATCGCGAGGTCTGGGACCGGCTGCAGAGCTGAGTGCCCTGCCGCGAGTGAACGGAGGCGACATGCCCGAGGAGTCAGTACCGCCCCCCGCCCCGTCGGCCGAGCTCGGCGGGGCGGCCGCACCCGTGCTGGTGCTGGGCGCCGGTCCGGTGGGCCAGACCGCGGCGCTGCTGCTGGCGCGCTGGGGCCTGCCCGTGACCGTCGTCGACGCCCGCCCCGAGCGCGAGGCCGTCGGATCCAAGGCCATCGTCCAGCAGCGCGACGTGCTCGACGTCTGGGAGGACCTGGGCGCCCACGCCGTCGCCGAGGAAGGGCTGACCTGGGACACCGCCCGCACCTTCTACCGCGACCACGAGCTGTTCAGCGTCGGGCTGCGCGACCGCGGCGCCTCGCCGCTGCCGCCGTTCGTCAACCTCTCCCAATCCCGCACCGAGCGCATCCTCGACGAGCGCATGGCCGCGGCCGGGCTGCGCGTGCACTGGAACCACGAGGTCACCGCCATCGACCAGGACGACGCCGGGGTGCGCGTGCGGTGCGCGACCCCCTCGGGCCCGGTCGAGCTGCGCGGCTCCTACGCGGTGGCGTGCCTGGGCCCGCACGGGCGGGTGGCGCGCGAGGCGGTCGGCGCCGACTTCGGCGGCGCCAGCTTCGACGACCGGTTCCTCATCTGCGACATCCGCGCCGATCTGGCCGGATGGGAGCGCGAGCGGCGCTTCTACTTCGACCCCGCGTGGAACCCGGGCCGCCAGATCCTCATCCATCCCTGCCCCGACTCGGTCTACCGCATCGACTGGCAGGTGCCGCCCGACTTCGACCTGGAGCGCGAGGAGGCGCAGGGCGGTCTGGACCGGCGCATCCGCCAGATCATCGGCGAGCGCCCCTACGAGATCGTGTGGCACTCGGTCTACCGCTTCCACACCCGCGTGGCCGACCCCATGGGCGCCGGGCGGGTGCTGCTGGCCGGCGACTGCGCCCACCTGGTCGCCCCCTTCGGGGCGCGCGGCCTCAACTCCGGGGTGCACGACGCCGAGAACGCCGCCTGGAAACTGGCGTTCGCCCTCAACGGCTGGGGCGGCCCGCACCTGGTCGAGAGCTACTCCGCCGAGAGACTGGCCGCGGCCCGCGACAACGCCGAGGTCACCGGCGCCACCATGCGGTTCCTGGTGCCCCGCACCGAGGAGGAGCACGCCCACCGCCTGCGTGTGCTGGAAAGCGCCCGCTCCGATCCGGCCGCGGCCGCACGAGTCGACTCCGGGCGGCTGTTCGAGGCGTTCTGGTACACCGACTCGGCGCTGACCACCCCGTGTGCGCAGCGGCCCTTCCCCGGCCGTCCGCCGCGCGGCGAGGCGCCCGAGCCCTGCCCCGGCGTGCTCGTGCCCGACGTCCCCCTGCACGTGGAGGACAGACCCGGCGTCACGCGGCTGCGCGCGCTGGCGCGCGAGGGGGTCACGGTCATCGCCGCGAGCGCGCACGGCGCCGAAGCCGCCCGAGCCGCAGCGCAGCGCGCCACCGCCGCCCCCGTCACCGCGCTCGCGCTGGAGGAGGCCGACCCCGACGGGGCGCTGGCCGCGGCTCTGGACGCCCGCCCCGGCGAGGTCTGGCTGCTGCGTCCCGACGCCCACATCGCCGCGGTCCTCGACGAGGACGACACGGCGGCCGTCACCGCGGCCGCCGACACCTGCCTGGGCGGCGCACCCGCCGCCGGGCGGATCCCGCGACCAGGAAAGGAGCAGGACGGTGGCGTACTACCGGCACGTGGGTGAGGTCCCGCGCACGCGGCACACCCAGCACCGCACGCCCGAGGGCGGGCTGTACTACGAGGAACTGATGGGCGAGGAGGGGTTCTCCGCCGACTCCTCGCTGCTGTACCACCGCAACATCCCCTCGGCCATCGCCGACGCCCGCCCGTGGCAGGTGCCCGACCAGACCCGCACGCCCAACGCGCCGCTCGTGCCGCGCCACCTGAAGCTGCACGGGCTCTTCGGCGAGGAGTGGAAGGCGGCCGACGCCGTCACCGGGCGCCGCCTGATCCTCGCCAACGACGACGTGCGCATCGGCTACGTCGCCGCCGGGCAGCCCTCCGAGCTCTACCGCAACGCCATCGGCGACGAGTGCGTGTACGTGGAATCGGGCCGCGCCATGGTGGAGACCGTGTTCGGGGCGCTGGAGGTCGGCGGGGGCGACTACGTGATCCTGCCGCGCGCCACCACCCACCGGTGGATCCCCGAGGGCGAGGAGCCCCTGCGCGCTTACGCCGTCGAGGCCAACAGCCACATCACGCCGCCCAAGCGCTACCTTTCGCGCTTCGGCCAGTTCCTGGAACACGCGCCCTACTGCGAGCGCGACCTGCGCGGGCCGAGCGAGCCGCTGCTGGCCGAGGGCAGCGACGTCGACGTGCTGATCAAACACCGCGGCAGCGGCCCGGGCGGCGTGGACGGCACCCGCTACACCTACCCGGCCCATCCCTTCGACGTGGTGGGCTGGGACGGCTGCCTCTACCCCTACGTGTTCAACGTGGCCGACTTCCAGCCGATCACCGGGCGGGTGCACCAGCCGCCGCCGGTCCACCAGGTCTTCGAGGCGCACAACTTCGTGATCTGCAACTTCGTGCCCCGCAAGGTCGACTACCACCCGCTGTCGATCCCCGTGCCCTACTACCACTCCAACGTCGACTCCGACGAGGTCATGTTCTACTGCGGGGGCGACTACGAAGCCCGCAAGGGCTCGGGCATCGGACCGGGCTCGATCTCGCTGCACCCGGGCGGGCACTCCCACGGGCCCCAGCCCGGCGCATACGAGGCCAGCGTGGGTGTGCAGGCCTTCGAGGAGCTGGCGGTCATGGTCGACACCTTCCGTCCGCTGGAGCTGGGTGAGGGTGGTCGGGCCGCCGAAGACCCCGGCTACGCCTGGACGTGGGCCGGCGGCCGGAGGCCGCAGTGAGCCCGCATCCGGGCGGCCGCGCAGCGGGGGAGGCCGGCCCGGACGCGGGTGCGGCGCCGGGGCCGAGCGCCACACCCGCGCTGTATGCCGCGCTGCTGGACGACGCCGCCCTGTTCCCGCCCGGCGAAGCCCCGATGGGCGAAGCGGTCGACGCCCACCTGCGCTACCGGACCGGCCCCCAGAACCCGCTGACCGGGCCCTTCGTGGTGCCGGCCCGCCGCCTGCCCGAACTCGGGGAGGCGCTGCGCACCCGGCCCGGCGCCGTGCTGCGGGTCAGCGTGACGGTGCCC
Source organism: Streptomonospora alba (assembly GCF_000826685.1). Taxonomy (GTDB): domain Bacteria; phylum Actinomycetota; class Actinomycetes; order Streptosporangiales; family Streptosporangiaceae; genus Streptomonospora; species Streptomonospora alba. The sequence continues at coordinate 5,154 of NZ_JROO01000037.1, read as the reverse complement.
GAGGGGCCCGAGGGCGTGGGCCCGGCGCTGGAGGCGGCCGCGGCCCAGCCCGCGATCGAGGCGGTCGCCGTGGAGGTCGCCGCCCACGGCTCCGATGACGACGCGCAGGCCGCGACCGAGGTGTCGCGTGCCGCCGCCGCGCTGGAGGCGCACCTGCCCGCGTACGCCGCCGGGTTCGTCGAGCTGCCGCGCGGCGCCGACCCGCGCCGGGTCCTGGACGCGCTCTCCGGTACCGCCCAGCTGGCCAAACTGCGCACCGGCGGCACGCGCGCCGACGCCTTCCCCGGCGCGTCCGAGCTGGCCGCCGTCCTGCGCGCCGCCGCCGAGCGCGGCCGGGCCCTCAAATGCACGGCAGGATTGCACCACGCCGTGCGCCACACCGACGCCGCCACCGGCTTCGAGCACCACGGCTTCCTCAACGTGCTGCTGGCCGTGCACGCCGCACTGCAGGGCGCTGGCAACGACGAGGTCGCCCGTGTGCTGTCGGTCGGCGACGGTGCGCGGGTAGCGGCCGAGACGGCGGCGCTCGGCGGCGAGGCGGCCCGCTCCGTCCGCGCCCTGTTCGCCTCGTTCGGTACCTGCAGCGTGCTGGAGCCGCTGGGGGACCTGGTCGCGCTCGGCCGGCTCTCGCCCGCGGTTCTGGAGTGACCGCCCGCCCATCCCCCCGACCCGAGAGGACCCGATTCACGTGCGTATTCCTCACACATGGCTGGGCATCGCCGACGACGACCCGTTCGGCCCGGCCACCCTGCCCTACGGTGTTTTCAGTACCGGCGACGGCGGGCGGCCCCGTGTCGGCGTGGCCGCGGGGGAGTGGGTGCTGGACCTGGCCGCGGCCGCCCACGCCCAGGACGCGCCCTTCGCCGAGATCGTCGACGCGCCCGTTCTCAACCCGCTGATGGCAGCGGGCCCGCAGACCTGGCGCCAGGTGCGCGAGTCGCTGACCGCGTGGCTGACCGACCCCGCTTATGAGGACACGCTCAACCGGTACCTGTTCGAGCGTGCGCGCGTGCGGATGCATCTGCCCTTCGAGGTGGGCGACTACGTCGACTTCTACTCTTCGGAGCACCACGCCACCAACCTCGGCCGGATCCTGCGGCCCGGCCAGCCGCCGCTGAGCCCCAACTGGAAGCACCTGCCCCTGGGCTACCACGGCCGTTCGGGCACCGTGGTGGTCTCGGGTACTGAGATCGTCCGGCCCATGGGCCAGCGCAAGCCGCCCTCCGCCGGGGAACCGGAGTTCGGGCCGTCGACGCGGCTGGACATCGAGGCCGAGGTCGGATTCGTCGTGGGCGTGCCAGCGCCCGGCGGCAGGGTGCCGGTCTCCGATTTCACCGAGCACGTGTTCGGCGCGTTCCTTGTCAACGACTGGTCCGCCCGCGACCTGCAGGCCTGGGAGAACATGCCGCTGGGGCCGTTTCTGGGCAAGTCCTTCGCCACGTCGGTGTCGCCGTGGGTGGTGCCGCTGGAGGCTCTGCAGGAAGCCCGCGTCGACCCGCCCGAGCGCGACCCGGAACCGCTGGAGTACCTGCGCGACGCCCCGGGCGAGCCGTGGGGGCTGGACCTGCGACTGGAGGTGCGGATCAACGGCCACCTCGTCGCCCGGCCGCCGTTCTCGCGGATGTACTGGACCCCGGCCCAGCAGCTGGCGCATCTGACGGTCAACGGCGCATCGCTGCGCACCGGCGACATCTACGCCTCGGGCACGGTCAGCGGGTCCGAGAAGGAGGAGCGGGGGTCGCTGATCGAGCTGTCCTGGAACGGAGAGGAGCCCATCGAGCTGCCCGACGGCAGCACACGCACGTTCCTGGAGGACGGCGACACCGTCACCATCACGGCCACGACCTCGGGCCCGGGGGCCGAGGTGATCGGCCTGGGAGAGGTGGCGGGCCGCGTGCTGCCCGCGCAGGGCTGAACACGCCCGGAGCCGGGGCGCCCGCCTGCGGCGGGGCGGCCCCGGCTCCGGGTGACGTCTGGACCGGGCCTCAGCCCAGGTCGTAGACGCGCACGTAGTCGACCTTCATCTGCTGCGGGAACTGCGTGCTCGCGTCGGGCGCCCCGGGCCACGTGCCGCCGACCGCCACGTTCAGGATCATGAAGAACGGGTGGTCGTAGACCCACGGGTTGCCGCGGGTGTCGGCGGGGGTGAACGTCTGATAGGCGTTTCCGTCGACGAACCAGGTGATGGACTCCGGGCTCCACTCCACCGAGAAGGTGTGGAAGGTGTCGGCGAACGCCCAGCCCTGCGGGTGGTAGTAGGAGCCGGTGATGGGGTTTCCGCCGGAGTAGCCGGGCCCGTGCAGCGAGCCGTGCACATCGGCGGGTTCGCTGCCGATGTTCTCCATGATGTCGATCTCGCCGCTGTCGGGCCAGCCGACCTGGTCGAAGTCTCCGCCCAGCATCCAGAACGCCGGCCAGATGCCCTGGCCGGTGGGGATCTGGATACGGGCCTCGAACCGGCCGTAGGCGTGCTCGAACTTGCCGGCGGTGTTCATCCGGCCCGAGGTGTACTGGCATTGGCCGTAGTGGCACTGGTGCCCGGCCGGGTTGCCCTCGCGGGCGGTGATGACCATGTTGCCGTCGCCGTCGTGGGCGAGGTTGTCGCGGCTGTCGGTGTAGTACTGCAGTTCGTCGTTGCCGCCGCCGTCACCGTTGACCTCGACGTTCCACTTCCCGGGGTCGGGGGCGGTGCCGGCATCGGCGTTGAACTCGTCACGCCAGACCAGCGCGCCGGCGTCGGAGGCCGAGGCGGCTTCGGCAGCGGCGACGGGCTCGGCCGCGGCCGAGCCCGTCGCGTCGCCGGTGTTCACGGCGATCAGTCCGGCCGCGGCCGCTGCAGCGGCGCAGACCGCTGCCGCGGTGCTCAGCACAGGGCCGCGGCGGCGGTTCGTGCGGGGGGTTGCGGTATTCACACTCAACCGATCCGGACGCCGACCGGCCCGCGCGCGGCCCGAAGACCGCAGCGGGGTGACACGGACCGGTTGCGCCCTTGTCGACAGGGGGTTGGCTGGCGGCCCGCTCCGATAGGGGAGACGCCCCGTCGAAAAGCCGACGAACCGGCGCGGAGCGGGCCTGACGTGCACATCACTGAAATGCACGGATCTGTCACCCTACGTATTTGGAAAGAGACGTTACTAAATCCACGCAAAGCACCGCAAGGGGTGGGGCGAGGTAGTCCCTAGGTTTCGTCCCGGCCGGTCGCCCCTCGGCGCTCGCCGGTCCGCTCGGTGCGCGGGGCGAGCTCAGGCGCTGGGGCGCATACCGGCGCAGGCGACCGTGACGAGGCGGCGTGTGGCGGCGGAGGCGTCGTCGCCGGGGCCAGCGCTGCGCGACAGGCAGCCCAGGAGCAGTGCCATGACGTCGGCGGCCTGCAGGTCGGCGCGCACCGCTCCGGCCCGCTGGGCGTGCACCAGCAGCCGGCTCAGTGCGCCGACGATGTCGTAATCGGGGTCGGAGGCTATCGTCGCCTTGTCGAACTCCGTGCCGCTGATCGCGTCGGCCAGCCCGCGGTCCATCGCCCCCTCATCGACGAGGAGGGCGAAGCAGGAGAAGAAGGCCCCGCCGGGATCATCGCTGTCGCCCAGCGCCCGGGCACGCCGCACGTACCTGTGCATGCGCTGGAGGAGAACGGCCTGGAACAGCGCCTGCTTGGTGGGGAAGTGGCGGCTGACGGTCCCGGTGCCCACGCCCGCCCGGCGCGCGATCTCGTGCACGGGCACCGACAGCCCCTCGGCGGCGAACACCTCCTGAGCCACCCGCAGCACGCGCTCGCGGTTGCGCCGCGCGTCGGCCCGCAGCGGGCGTGCCTCATGCGGCTTCGGGCGGGTGCTGTCGTGCTCGATGCCCATGCGCTGATCCGCTCTGTGCTGGGCCCGTGTCGCGGCCGGAAGCGTCGGCGAGTGGTCAGAATAGCGTGCCCGAGTACCGCCTTCGAAGCGCTCGTGCGAAACCACGCGGAGCGGACGTGACAGACATCCCGTCGCGGTAGGGGAACGGCGGGGCGCAAGGCGTCCGTTCCCCGTTCGGCATGCGCGGCACGACGGCCCCTGCCCCCGTCCGCCGTGCCGTGCACCCGCACGCACGTACAGCCCAGGGAGACGCCGATGCCATCCGTAGTGGCCCCCGACCGGAACTGGACCGCTGACCGGATGCCCGACCAGAGCGGGCGGTGCGCCGTCATCACCGGAGCCAACAACGGCCTGGGACGCGAGGCCGCACGCGCGCTGGCCGCGCGCGGGGCCGAGGTCGTGATCGCCTGCCGCGACACGGCCAAGGGCGAGGAAGCGGCCGGGGCCATCCGCGCGGAGGTGCCCGGCGCGCGCCTGGAGACACTGGAACTGGACCTGGCCTCACTCGACTCGGTGCGTACCGCCGCCCGGCGGCTGCGGGACGACCGGTCCCGCATCGACCTGCTGATCAACAACGCGGGAGTGATGACACCGCCGCTGGGCCGCACCGCAGAGGGCTTCGAGCAGCAGTTCGGTGTCAACCATCTGGCCCACTTCGCCTTCACCGGCCTGCTGCTGGACCGCATCCTCGCGGCCGGCGACCCCCGGATCGTGACGGTGAGCAGTGTCGCGCACCGCAGGGGCGGCCTCGACTTCGACGACCTGCACTGGCGCACCCGCCGCTACGACCGCGTCGCGGCCTACGGCCAGTCCAAGCTCGCCAACCTCATGTTCGCCTACGAGCTCCAGCGCCGCCTGCAGGCCGCCGGGGAGACGGCCGTGTCCGTGGCCGCGCACCCGGGCGTCTCGCGCACCGGGCTGTTCCGGCACCACTCTCCCGTGGTGCGGGCGGCGATGGGATCCGCGCTCCGGCCCGTCAACTTCTGGATCGCCCAGACCGCCGAGCGCGGCGTGCTCCCGCTGCTGTACGCGGCAACCGAGACCGACGTCCGCGGCGGCCGCTACTACGGTCCGGCCGGATTCGGAGAGTTCACCGGCCCGCCGAAGCTCACCGACTCCAACGGCCGCTCCCACGACTCCACTGCGCAGCGGCGCCTGTGGCAGGTCTCCGAAGAGCTGACCGGCGTCACCTACCCGCTCGCCGAGCCGGCCTCCTCCTGACCGGCGACGGGCGGAGTCGGCGAGCCACGGCAGGGCCCAGGCCACCCCTTGCCGCGCAAGCCGCCCGCGCCCGCGCCCGCGGCCC
>NZ_JROO01000036.1 GCF_000826685.1 Streptomonospora alba | reverse complement strand
GCCGTTGCCGCCGATGCCGGGATCCCCCTGCTGCGGGTTGCCGCCGGCAACATCCGCGCCGACGCCCTCGACCCCCGGCACCGATTCGCCAGCATGCCGTTGTTCCTCCACGGCCCCCACGGCGAGCGCCGGATGGGGCGGCGCCAGTGCACCAGCGAGTACAAGGTCCGCCCGCTCAAGCGCGAGACCCGCCGCCTACTCGGCTATCCGCATCCGGCACGTGTCCCCGCGGGGGTCCATGCCGAGCAGGCCATCGGCATCAGCGTCGACGAGGTCCACCGCGCCAAAGACGCCGACGTCGGCTATCTGCGCAACGTCTTCCCGCTGCTGGACATCGGCTGGAGTCGCCGCGACTGCGCCGCGTTCCTCACCCTCCACGGCCTCGGCGATACCCCCAAGTCCGCCTGCGTGGGCTGCCCGTTCCGCTCCAACGAGTCCTGGGCCGAGATGCGAGCCACCGATCCGGCCTCCTTCGAGGACGCCGTCGCCTTCGACGCCGCCATCCGCCACGGCCCTCCGGGCGCCACCGCGCACGGCATGCCACTGCACGGAACGGCCTACCTCCACCGCGACCGCATCCCCTTGGACCAGGTCGACCTCGGCATCGACACCGGCCCCGAGCCCGACGGGTGCTCGCCCTGGAGTTGCCGCGGCAGCGACGAGGAGGACACCGGCAACGACGGAGGTGACCGGTGAGCCTGCACCTGATTCCGGTCAGCCTGGCCGAAGCCAAGGCCTTCATCGAGGTCTTCCACCGCCACCTGCCGCCACCGCGCGGCCACAAGTTCAGCATCGGCGCCGCAGACCAGGCCGGTGTCCTGATCGCGGTCGCCGTCGTCGGGCGCCCCGTGGCGCGCGGGCTCGACGACGGCCGCACCCTGGAGGTCACCCGCCTGGCCACCGACGGCACGCCCAACGCCTGTTCGATGCTCTATGCCGCCTGCCGGCGCGCAGCCCGGGCCCTGGCCTATGAGCGCCTGATCACCTACACCCGCGCCGAGGAGCCCGGCACCTCCCTGCGCGCCGCCAACTGGACGCCGGCGGCGGCATTGCCACCGCGCGAGGACTGGCACCCGCCCCGCCGGCCCCGCGCTCAAGGTTCGGCCCGTATCCGATGGGAGGCGCCATGATCCCCCGCCTGCTGTTCGTCTCCTCCATGTCGTTGCCGCGAATCAGTTGCTCCCGGCGCCCGTGTGCCGGGCGGCATTGCCGCCCGGTGTCGCTCGGCAACCAGCCAGCGGTTTCTTCGTCGGGTGTTCGCCGCCGTTTCGCCACTGTGGCGCGATCGGAGTCGGCACGCCCTTACGGGAGTGACCGACGCGGCGTATCCGGCAATGCCTACCGTTGCCGCACCGGCGCTTGCCCCGAGGTGATGCCGCTGTGACTCGACGGGAAGAAAATGCTTCTGACCAGCTAAAACATGGTGTCGACGGTGGTGCGGACGCCTATCCTGGCGGGCACGAAAGCCGCGAAGCGTCGGATAACCCCCAGCAGGTCCGGGTGGTGCTTCCCGAGGACGCGCCCGTCCTCACTCCTCAAGCGGCCCGAGCGCTGCTGCGGATCATTCGCAGGGCGTACGCACAGCGATTCGCAGCCGATGAGCATGCCCCTCGATCAGACGAGGAAGCAGGTGACCGATGACCCACAGGCCGGTCGGCAACCCGATCCGAAAGCCCGGCTCCGAACCAACAGACTTTGCTTTCCTCGGACGAGTTTCCACCGAGGACCAGCAGGACCCGGAATCCTCACGGCAGTGGCAGCGCTCGCGCGCTACCGCCCTGATCCAGAACCACGGTGGGCACATCGTCGAGGAGTTCTTCGACATCGACCGCTCCCGCTCGGTGCCGCCGCAGCGGCGCCCGCAGGCCAGTCGGCTGCTGGACCTGCTGGCCAACCCCAACCGCGGATTCGATGCGGTGGTGGTCGGCGAGCCGCAGCGCGCGTTCTACGGCAACCAGTTCGCGATGACGTTCCCTATGTTCGAGCACTACAGCGTCCAGCTCTGGGTGCCCGAGATCGGCGGGGCGATCGACCCCGCGAACGAGGCCCACGAACTGATCATGTCGATGTACGGCGGGATCTCCAAGGGAGAGCGCACCCGCATCAAGACCCGGGTGCGCGCCGCCATGACCTCCCAAGCCCAGATGGAGGGGCGCTGGCTGGGCGGGCGCCCGCCGTACGGATACATGCTGGAGGACGTCGGCCCGCACCCCAACCCCGCCAAGGCCTCCGACGGCAAGCGGATGCACCGTCTGGTGCCCGACCCGCAGACCGAGTGGGTGGTGCGGCTCATCTTCGCTCACTTCCTCAATGGGTGGAGCATCGGGCAGCTCGCCGAGCACTTGACCCGTGAGGGCATCCCCTCGCCCTCGGCTTACGACCGCAAGCGCAACCGGCACCGCTCCGGCGTCGCCTGGGCCAAGGGCGCCATCCGGGTGATCCTGACCAACCCGCGCTACACCGGCCGCCAGGTCTGGGCCAAGCAGCGCAAGGACGAAGAACTCATCGACGTCCACGACGTGCAGCTCGGCCACACCACCAAACAGCGCTGGAACGACAAGGACGAGTGGGTGTGGTCGGAGCGGATCATGCATGAGTCCTTGATCCCTCAGGAAGCCTTCGACCAGGTCCAGCAGATCCTGGCCGCGCGCGGGACCGGGCCGACCTCCCACAAGCCGCACCGGCGCCGCTACCCCTACGTGCTGCGCACTCTGCTGTTTTGCGGGGTCTGCGACCGGCGGATGCAGGGCCAGTGGACCAACAACGCTCCTTATTACCGGTGCCGGTTCCCCCAGGAGTACGCGCTGGCCAACAAGATCGAGCACCCGCGCAACGTCTACCTGCGCGAAGACCTCGTGGTGCCGCAGCTCGACGCCTGGCTGGCGCGGGAGTTCGCCCCCGACCGCATCGACGAGACCATCGCCGCCATGGCGGCCAATCAAGGACACGACGAATACGCAGTCCAGGAGCAGCGGATCCGTATGGAGATCGAGGAGTGCGAGCGCCGGCTTCGCCAGTACCGCGATGCCCTGGACGGGGGCGCGGCGGCCTCAGCCGTGATCGAGTGGATCACTGAGGCCGAGAACCAGCGCCAAGCCGCCCAGGCCAAGCTGAAGCGCCTGCAAGCCCCCAGCGATCGCTTGGACGAGGCGACCATCACCCAGATGGTGCATGAATTGGGCGACATCGTCCGGGTCCTGGACGGGGCCGACTCCAATGACAAAGCCGAGCTGTACAAGCAGCTCGGCTTAAGGGCGACCTACAACCCCGGTGAGGAGACCGTTCAGGCTGACGTGGTCCTCAGCCCCAATCTCATAGGAGATTCGAAAGTGTCCGAGGGGGGACTTGAACCCCCATGCCCTATGCGGGCACTAGCACCTCAAGCTAGCGCGTCTACCTATTCCGCCACCCGGACGTGACTGCCCTGCACTTCGTGCGCTGGCGGAACCAACCATAGCAAAGGTCTGGGGCCGCTCGGACATCGTTTTGGGCTCCGGGGGGAGCATGGAAGGGTCGGGTCGGAGTCTGTGGTGAAGGGGAGGCGGTCGGCGTCATGGTGGATGCTGGTGACGGGGTGAGCTCAGCCGAGCGCGAGGTCGTCGATCTGTGCCGGGAGCTCATCGCCATCGATACGTCCAACTACGGTGACCACTCGGGTCCCGGGGAGCGGGCGGCGGCGGAGTACGTCGCCGGGAAGCTGGACGACGTCGGGATCGAACCGACGATCTACGAGTCGCATCCGGGGCGCAGCAGTGTCGTGGCGCGCGTGCCCGGGGCGGATCCCGGGCGGGCGCCGCTGCTGCTGCACGGGCACCTGGACGTCGTGCCCGCCGACGCCGCCGACTGGACGCACGACCCCTTCGGCGGGGAGATCGCCGACGGGTGCGTCTGGGGGCGCGGCGCGATCGACATGAAGGACATGGACGCCATGATCCTGTCCGTGCTGCGCCGGCGCATGCGCGAAGGGCGGCGGCCGCCGCGCGACATCGTGCTGGCCTTCCTCGCCGACGAGGAGGCCGGCGGCACCTGGGGCGCCCGTTTCCTCGTCGACCAGCACCCCGGGCTCTTCGCCGACTGCACCGAGGCGATCAGCGAGGTCGGCGGGTTCAGCGTCACCGTGGGCGAGAACCGGCGGCTGTACCTGGTCGAGACCGCGGAGAAGGGCATCGCGTGGATGCGCCTGAAGGCGCGGGGTACCGCCGGGCACGGGTCGATGACCAACGAGGACAACGCCGTGACCGAGCTCGCCGACGCCGTCGCGCGCCTGGGCCGGCACCGGTTCCCCCTCCGGCTGACCAAGACCGTGCGCACCTTCATGGAGGAGGTCTGCGCCGAGTTCGGCATCGAGTTCGACGAGAACGACGTGGAGTCCACCGTCGCCCGCCTGGGCTCGGTGGCCAGCATGATCGGCGCCACGCTGCGCCACACCGTCAACCCCACCGTGCTCGACGGCGGCTACAAGGCCAACGTCATCCCCGGCACGGCCACCGCCGAGGTCGACGGGCGCTTCCTGCCGGGCCTGGAGGACGAGTACTTCGCCGAGATCGACCGCCTGCTGGGCCCCAAGGTCAGCCGCGAGTTCATCCACCACCTGCCCTCCGTCGAGACCGGGTTCGAGGGCGGGATCGTCACCGCGATGTCGGAGTCGCTGCTGGCCGAGGACCCGGGAGCCAAGGCCGTCCCCTACTGCCTCTCCGGTGGTACCGACGCCAAGAGCTTCCAGTCGCTGGGCATCCGCAACTACGGCTTCGCGCCGCTGCGGCTGCCCGCGGAGATGAACTTCTCGGGCATGTTCCACGGCGTGGACGAGCGTGTGCCGATCGACGGGCTCCAGTTCGGTGTCCGGGTCCTCGACAGGTTCATCGACTTGAGCTGACCGGCGCGCCGGTCAGCGCGGGCGGGCCGCTGCCGACCGCCGCAGCAAGCCCGCCCGCCGAACGCCCCGCTGCGGCACCCCGCCGGTGCTGTGGCGCGGCCTTTGCCCGCTTTGTGGCCTGCGAAAACCGGCCCAGGAAAAAACCTCGGCCGGTTCCCGGCTTTGCTCCTTCACATTGCTCTCGGTGATGCTACGGTGACTTTCAGTTCGCAAGGCTGCGGCTTTGCGGATGCTTCACGTGGTCCGTCGCGCCACACCCGTAACCGTGCTCGTCGAAAGGGCGAAGGTTGTCCATGGTGCTCGCAGGTCGCATGCGGCGGGGTCGCCCCGCGCTCGCGAGCTGCCGCTCCATGGCCCGCGTCCTGGGCAGGGCGGGCGTGCTGACGGGCTTGGCCGCCGCCGGGTGGTTCCTGGGTACAGCGGCCGCCGGCGCCGACGAGCTTCCCGGCGCGGGCCTGGAGCCCGTCGCCGAGGTCGCCTCCGAGGCCGGCGCCGCCACCGGCCCGGCACCCGGCGAAGCCGGGTCCGGCGCGGACGGCGCGTCCGCGGCCGCCGACGCCGTGGCCGATCTCGAGGAGCGCGGCCGTTCCGCCGGCTCCCACGAGACCCCGGTGCTCACGTCGGTGGCCGAGTCCGACGGGGTCGCCGGCGCCGCCGACGCGGCCGAATCCGGTACCCGCGAGGTGGTGGAGACCACTGCGCAGGGCACCGGAAAGGTCGTGACCGGCACTGTGCGCGCCGGCCGCGAGGTCGGCGGTTTCGCCGATAGGTCCCTGAACGACTCCGAACTCGCCGGGACCGTCTCCGACGGACTCGGCGGCGAGGCCGGCCGTCTCCAGGAGCAACTGGAGCAGACCGTCGACCAGGGCCCGCAGACCGGGCTCGACGAGGTCGCGGCGACGCTCGCGCCGCCGCAGGCCGTCGGCGCGGCCGACGAGACCGGCGGTGCCGACGAGGCCGACTCCCGGCAGAGCGAGTCGGCCGGCGAGTCCGTCGACGAGTCCGCGACCGCCTCCGCCGACCCGGTGCAGCGGCCCGAGGCCCAGGCCATGGCCGCCGCTGCCGTCACCGGCCCGGCTTCCACCGGGTCCGGCCAGTCCGCCGGCTCCACCGACGTTCCGGAGCCGCTGACCGGATCCGCTCTGAACGACACCTCCGATTCCACCGGAACGGTGTCGTCCTCGCCGATCCCCGCCGCGCCCACGGGCTTTGAGACGAACCGCGCCAACGCGCTGCGGCTCGTCGCCCAGAGGGTCGCCCTGCCCGAGGATCCGGCCGTGGTCGTCCGCTACACCGCAGACGACCCGTCCTTCTCGCCTGACTAGTACGCGCCGTCCGGGCGTGCCGTCCGCGCACGCCTGACCGCTGCGCGCCTTCACGCGCATCGCCGAAGCCGGCGCGCGCCCGCTCCGCTCGCCTTCGCTCCGCGGTCACACGTCTGCCGTATACCGCCGCGCGAGCACCACCGTCCATCAGTACGACTCGTCACAAGGGATCGCCTTATGTCCAGGAAAACCACCACGGTGTTCGCCGCGATCGTCGCGGCCGGATTCTTCTCCGCCGCCCCGATCGCCTACGCCGACACCACGACCAGCGGGAACGGTTCCGTTCTCGGCGGCAACCAGGTCGGTGCCGACGCCGACGTCCCGGTGAACCTGTGCGGCAACGCCGTCGCCGTGCTCGGCACCGCCGGCGCCAAGTGCGAGGGAAGCGGGGCCTCCACCGGAGACTCCGGCTCCTCCGGCAGCGGCGCTTCGGTCTCGGAGTCCGAGGGGGACACCACGACGAGCGGAAACGGCTCCATCGGCGGCGGCAACCAGGTCGATGCCGACGCCGACGCTCCGGTGAACGCCTGCGGCAACGCCGTCGGCGTGCTCGGCAACGCGGGTGCCGACTGCGAGGGAGAAAGCAAGCAGACCCCGCCCGACGACGAGACCACGCCGCCCGACGACAAGACGACCCCGCCGGACGACGAGACCACCCCGCCCGGGTACGAGACGACCCCGCCGGACGACGAGACCACGCCGCCGGACGACGAGACCACCCCGCCCGGGTACGAGACGACCCCGCCGGACGACGAGACCACGCCTCCCGCTGACGACACCACCCCCAAGCCCCCGGTGAGCGACGGCGGAGGCGACCTTCCGGTCACCGGCGCAGGGCTGCTGCCGCTGCTGGCGGCCGCCGGAGGCGCGGTGCTCGCCGGCCTGGGCCTGCTGGCCCTCGTCCGCCGCAAGGCCGACCACTCCTGATCCGTTCGGCTCCCCGGTCGCCACGACCGGGGGGCTGACGCGAGCCCCGCGTCGCGGCCACGCCGCGGGACTCACGTCAGCCTCTCCTCAGCCGGAGGGGAGCTGCCCAGGGGCTCGCCGCCCGCCGGACGCCGATCCCGGCGCCGGGCGGGAGCGTTCCTCGCGCTCCGCGCAGCCCGTACCCCCCAGGTGCGCAGCGGCGGAGCGCCTCCGGCCGCGCCTGCGAGCGCCCCCGCCAGGGGCGAGAGCGCCGCGGCCCCGCATCCATCTCACTCAGCTGCACAAACGTTTCGAAAGGACTCCCACATGCGTACGTGGGTTCGCACATCCGCAAAGACGGCGGTGCTCACAGCCGGCTTCGTGGCCCTGGGCGCCGGCGTCACCTTCGCCGACAGCCACCCCACCACCACCGGGAACGGCTCCGCGCTGAGCGGGAACCAGCTGGTGGGCAACCTGGACGTCCCGGTCAACGTGTCGGGCAACGCGGTCGGCGGGGTGCTGGGCGTCGCGGGCGCCGCCTCGCACGGCGACGGCGCGGCCGTCGTCGACAGCGGCGGCAGCGGGCCGCACACCTCGGGCAACGGTTCGCTGCTGAGCGGCAACCAGGCCGTGCTCGACGGCGACGTCCCGGTCAACGTGTCGGGCAACGCGGTCGGCGCGGTGCTGGGCACCGCCGGCGCCGCGTCCCACGGCAGCGGATCGGCGGTCGTCGAGGGCGACGGCGGCCACCACCACCGGGGCGACACCGTCAGCTCCAGCGGCAACGGGGCCCTGGCCAGCGCCAACCAGATCGTCGCCGACCTGGACGTTCCGGTGAACGCCTCGGGCAACGCGGTCGGCGCGGTCGCCGGAGTCGCCGGCGCGGCCGCGAACGACACCGGCGCCCTGGTCGCCGAGGGCGGCCACCACGGCAAGGGCCACGGCAAGGGCCACGGCTCCGACGGCTACCACCGCCACCAGGCCGCTCCCGCGGAAGGCGGGGGCCTGCTGGAGTGGGCGAACCTGGGCCGCCCGCTCCACCTCAGCCCGAACGCGGTCGACGCGGGCCCGGTGGTGCACCAGCGCGCCGGAGACGGCGGCGACGACATCATGACCTCGGGCAACGGATCCGCGCTGAGCGGCAACCAGCTGGTGGGCGACCTGGACGTTCCGGTGAACGCCTCGGGCAACGCGATCGCAGCAGTGGGAGGCGTCGCGGGGGCCGCCTCCCACGACACCGGTGCCGTCGTCGTCGACAAGGGCGACGACGACATCATGACCTCGGGCAACGGAGCGCTGCTGAGCGGCAACCAGGCCGTGCTCGACGGCGACGTCCCGGTCAACGTGTCGGGCAACGCGGTCGGCGCGGTGCTGGGCACCGCCGGCGCCGCGTCCCACGGCGACGGCGCCGCGGTGATCGAGGGCGCGGGCGGCGACGTCCGCCACACCGCCGACGAGACCGTGCCGCAGGCCGCCGGCACCCTGCCGGAGACCTCCGAGGTCGCCGACCGGGCCGCCGAGGAGCTGCCGCTGCGCAACGAGCTGCCCGACCCCTCCGGCGTGCTGCCGCTGAACGCGGAGGTGCCCGGGACCGAGGCGATCGAGTCGCAGGTGCCGTCCGAGGTGCCCGCGCCCACTGAGGCCGCCCCCGAGGAGCTGAGCGGCCTGGCCGAGGCGACCGAGCAGGGGTCCGGCGCTGTCGGCGGGATCGAGGACCAGGTGGGCGACCTGGGCCTGTAAGCCCGGACGCGGCCCCGCACCCGGCCCGGCCGGGAGGCGGAGCGCCGCGGTGACGAATGGACCGGCGCGCGGCCGGCGTGGTGCTCTCCCGTAATGCAAGGACGTCGTGGTGGACGGCGGGGGAGTCGGGACGGCGGCCGTGTCGCTGTAGCGGCGAGTCCTTCCGGGGCTTCCGTGACGGACCGGCGCCCGGCCGGTGCGGTCTCCCGCAAGCAAGGATGTCGTGGTGGACAGGCGGGGGCCCACCGGCCGTGGCGGCGGTCCTCTCGGAGCTTCCGAGAGGGCTCGCCGCTCGTGTGTGCGCAACTTCGCACACGGCAGGGACGGCGGGCACGCGGGGTCACCGGGGGCGGTGGTCAGGGATGCGGGCGGGCCGGATCCGGCCACGTCGGCTCCGGCGGCCGGAGGCGCGCCCCAAGTGTGGTGGAAATCACATCAGCGGCGTCTGTCGGAGGATCTTCCTGCGTAGCGTCACGTATCGGCTTCCGTCGGGAAACAGGCGTACCCGGGCGAGTTCCCACTTTCCATACTCGGCCTGCTCGGTCAGCGCCTGGCGTGTGACACTGCGCGATGTGCCGCGGGGGAAGCGGATCTCCCGGTATTCGTACTCAAGCATCGCTCTCATTCTGCGACCGTCCGCGGTGTTCGTGCCATACCGTTCGTACACGTGAACCTCCGGTCCCACCGGTCGCGGCCTCGTCCGCAAGCGGGGGTCGGCGGTTCCCGCCGTCTCGGGAGGGCGGGATCGCGTCGCCGTCGGTTACCGTCAGTGGCTGGGAATTCCGATGGCTCACGAACCCGTTGACCGGTCGCACAGACAGCGCAAGGCGAGATGTAGGGGAAAAGCGTGCCACCCAAGAAGGGCAGCGCCGGCGAGAACGGCTCCACGGACACTGGCCAGCAGAACGGCACCACCCGGCTGGTCGTCGTCGAGTCGTCCGTCAAGGCCAAGACCATCGCCGGCTATCTCGGCCGCGGATACGTCGTGGAGTCCAGCGTCGGCCACATCCGCGACCTGCCCACCAAGGCCGCCGATGTCCCGGCGCGCTACAAGGGCGAGTCGTGGGCGAGGCTCGGGGTGGACGTCGAGCACGACTTCAAGCCCCTCTACGTCGTCACTCCGGATAAGAAGCCGCAGGTCAAGCGACTCAAAGAGCTGATCGCCGAGGCCGACGAACTCTACCTCGCCACAGATGAGGACCGGGAGGGCGAGGCGATCGCCTGGCACCTGCTCGAGGAGCTGAAGCCCCGGATCCCCGTACGCCGCATGGTGTTCAACGAGATCACCAAGGACGCCATCCGCCACGCCGCCGAGAACACCCGCGACCTGAACCTCCGGCTGGTCGACGCCCAGGAGACCCGGCGCGTCCTCGACCGCCTCTACGGCTACGAGGTCTCTCCCGTGCTGTGGAAGAAGGTCATGGTGCCCAAGCTCTCGGCGGGGCGGGTGCAGTCGGTGGCCACGCGGCTGGTCGTCGAGCGGGAGCGCGAGCGGATCTCCTTCGTATCGGCCGACTACTGGGGTCTCAAGGCGGTCTTCGACGCGGTGGGCCGCGGCTCCGACGGCGAGCCGACGAACTTCACCGCGGCCCTGGCCAGTGTGGACGGCGCCCGGGTGGCGGTGGGCCGCGATTTCACCTCCTCGGGCGAGCTGCGCTCGTCCTCGGGCGCGCTGCACCTGGACGAGGAGGCGGCGCGCGGCCTGGTGCAGCGGCTGGCGGGCAGCGACTTCGCGGTGCGCTCGGTGGAGCGCAAGCCCTACAAGCGCTCGCCCTACGCTCCCTTCCGCACCACCACGCTGCAGCAGGAGGCGTCGCGCAAGCTGGGGCTGTCCTCCAAGCAGACCATGCAGGTGGCCCAGCGGCTGTACGAGAACGGGTTCATCACCTACATGCGCACCGACAGCACCACGCTGTCGGAGAACGCGATCGCCGCGGCCCGCGACCAGGCCACCCGCCTCTACGGCACCGACTACCTGCCGGACAAGCCGCGCGCCTACTCCAGCAAGGTGAAGAACGCCCAGGAGGCCCACGAGGCCGTCCGCCCGGCCGGCGACACCTTCCGCACCCCCGCCGAGACCGGGCTGAGCGGTGCGGAGTTCCGCCTCTACGAGCTGATCTGGAAGCGCACGGTCGCCTCCCAGATGAAGGACGCGGTCGGCGAGTCGGTGACCGTCAAGGTGACCGGCACCTCCACCGCCGGCGAGGTGGCCGAGTTCACCGGCACCGGCAAGGTCATCACCTTCCACGGGTTCCTCAAGGCCTATGTCGAGGGATCCGACGATCCCGACGCCGAGCTCGACGACCGCGAGCGCCGCCTGCCGCCGCTCGAGGAGGACGACCCGCTCAAGGCCGAGGAGGTCGAGGCCGAGGGCCACAGCACCCGCCCGCCGGCGCGCTACACCGAGGCCAGCCTGGTCAAGGAGCTGGAGGACCGCGGAATCGGGCGGCCCTCCACCTACGCCTCGATCATCGGAACCATCCTCGACCGCGGCTACGTGTTCCGGAAGGGTTCGGCGCTGGTGCCGTCCTTCCTGGCCTTCGCGGTGGTGCAGCTGCTGGAGCGGCACTTCGGCAACCTGGTCGACTACGACTTCACCGCCCGCATGGAGGACATGCTCGACGGCATCGCCCGCGGCGAGGCCGAGAGCGTGCCGTGGCTGCGCCGGTTCTACTACGGCGGCGACGACGAGCCGGGGCTCAAGGAGCTCGTGGGCGACCAGCTCAGCGAGATCGACCCCAAGGAGGTCAGCTCCTTCCCGCTGCTGGGCACCGACATCATGATCCGCGTAGGGCGCTACGGCCCCTACATGGAGCGTGACAGCCAGCGTGTGAACATCCCCGAGGAACTGGCCCCGGACGAGCTGACCCCGGAGAAGGCCGAGGAGCTGTTCGCCCAGCCCAGCGGCGACCGCGAGCTGGGCGACGACCCCGAGACCGGGCGCCGGATCGTCGCGCGCAACGGACGGTTCGGCCCCTACGTCACCGAGGTGCTGGAGGAGTCCGAGTCCGAGGCGTCCTCCAGCGGCGGCAAGTCCAAGTCGAAGTCCAAGAACGCGCCCAAGCCGCGCACCGCGTCGCTGCTGAAGTCGATGTCTCTGGACACGATCACCCTCGAAGACGCGCTCAAGCTGCTGTCGCTGCCGCGGGTGGTGGGCGAGATCGACGGTGATCAGGTCACCGCGCAGAACGGCCGCTTCGGTCCTTACCTGCGCAAGGGCACCGACAGCCGCTCGCTGGAGACCGAGGAGCAGATCTTCACGATCACCGTCGAGCAGGCCAGGGAACTGTTCGCCCAGCCCAAGCAGCGCGGCCGCCGCGCCGCGGCCGCGGCCCCGCTGCGCGAGCTGGGCAACGACCCCGAGACGGGCAAGCCGATGGTGGTCAAGGACGGCCGCTTCGGCCCGTATGTGACCGACGGGGAGACCAACGCCTCGCTGCGCAAGGGCGACGAGGTGGAGGCGATCACCGACGCGCGGGCCGGCGAGCTGCTGGCCGAGCGGCGAGCCAAGGCGCCGGCCAAGAAGTCCACGGGCAAGTCGTCCTCGGCCGACTCCTCCTCCAGCAAGTCGACCAAGTCGACCAAGTCGGCGAAGTCCTCAACCGACTCTTCGGCGTCCTCGTCCTCCAAGTCGACGGGCACGAAGAAGACGGGCGCCAAGAAGGGCACGGCAGGCAAGAAGGGCACGACCGCCACCGCCGGCTCCGGCACCAAGGACGGGACTCCCAAGGGCGGGGCCTCGCAGGGCTGATCCCGGCCCGGCACGGCTCGGCGGCCCTCGGCGGCGCAGCGCCCGGAGTGTGAGCGGACGCGCGGTGTGACCGAAACGTCACGCGCGCCCCTCGCGCCGCACCCCTCCAGGTCGGCGCCCGCATCCGGCCTTCCCACCGGTGTACGCGCCCGCGTGCGGCGCGCCGCAGGGGGTGGCGTCCGCATGCGCCCGGCGTTACAGTGCCGCGAACGCTCTCTGCACGCCGCGCGGCGCGAGGCGCGGGGATTTGGACCCCGCACTGCCGAGCGAGCTAACGCCTTCTCCCTGTCTCGCACTAGGCTGGCGACTGCGCCCGCAGCATGAGCCGGTCGCCGCCGTCCCCGGCCCGATCGGGGCACAAGCCCACTTCCCAGCATCAGAACAGTCGATACCTTTATCGCTATGAGCAGATCTGCCCCCCTAGGAGCGCCGGGCGAGGCGCGCGGCGTCCTGTCCAGCAAGCCGTTCCGCCGCCTGTGGGCCGCGCTGTCGCTGTCCAGCCTCGGCGACTGGCTCGGCTTGCTCACACTCCTCGCCCTGGCCGCCGCGCTGACCGCCGACGCGGATCCGATGACCCGGGCCTATGCGGTCGCGGGAGCCGCCGCGGTCAAGCTCGCACCCCCGGTGCTGCTGAGCCCACTGGCCGGCCTGCTGGCCGACCGGTTCGACCGGCGGCTGACCATGGTCGTCGCCGACGCCGTGCGCGCCCTTCTCTACCTCTCCGTTCCTCTCGCCGGGCGCCTGGACTGGCTGCTCATCGCCGGCTTCCTCGCCGAGATCGCGGCGCTGGCGTGGGGCCCGGCCAAGGACGCCGCTCTCACCGGGCTGGTGCCCAAGCGCCGACTGGACCAGGCCACCCGGCTGGGAGTGCTGACCTCTTACGGGACAGCCCCGGTTGCCGGCGCGGTCTTCGCCGTGCTGGCGTCGTTGAGCTGGCTGGTGGGCGCCCTGCTGCCCGGAGGCGGCGAGCGAGCGGATGCCTTCCTGACCCCCCAGACCGACGCGGCCCTGTACGCCGCCGCGGTGGCGTACCTGGCAGCGGCGCTGACCGCCTGGGCGCTGCCCAAGCCGCGCCGGTCCGCGGCGGAGACCCCGCCGACGGCGGCACCGGCGGGCCCGGCCGCGGTGCCGGGCGCGGCCGCCGAGAACGAGCGCACCACCCCGCTGGCCACAGGCGCGCAGTCGTCGGACAACGAGGCCACCGCTCAACTGCAGACGACCGAAGCCGCCGACGATGCGGCCGCCGGAAACGAGCGCACCGCACCGCTGGCCACGGGTGCACGGTCGTCGGACAACGAGCGCACCGAGCAGTTCGCGCCGGCACCGCAGGGCACCGAAGCCGCCTCCGCCCAGCCCTCGGCGCAGCGCCCGGAGCCCGCGCAGCCTGCCGAAGAGCGCTACCGGCCGGAGAACCTCCTGCGCACGCTGTGGCAGGGCGGCCGGTTCGCCGGCACGACCCCGCTGGTGCGCGGGCTGCTGGCCGGCATGGTCAGCGTGTTCCCCGCCGTGGCCGCTGTGGCAGGCGTCGCCCGGCTGCATGTGGCGAGCCTGGGAGCGGGCAACGCCGGGTTCGGTGTGCTCTTCGCCGCCGTGTTCGCGGGCATGGGGCTGGGCATGCTCGCCGGTCCGCGCATCCTGCACAACCTCAGCCGCCCGCGGCTGTTCGCGGTGAGCATGGCCGCGGCCGCCGTCGCGCTGCTGGCCGCGGGCCTGATCCCGAACATGGTCATGGCCGCCGTGCTGGTCACGTTGGCCGGCTGTGCCGCCGGCGCCGCCTGGATCACCGGCATCACCCTGATCCACCAGGAGCTGGAAGAGGACATCCGCACCCGCACCCTGGGCTATCTCAACGCCGTGGCCCGCGCCGAGCTGCTCGTCGCGGTGGTGGCCGCGCCCCTGCTCGCCGCGGTCATCGGCGACTACACGCTCGGCTACGGCGACCTCAGCTACGGCTTCCTCGGCACCGGTGCGGTGCTGCTCATCGCGGGCGTGCTGGTGCTGCCGGCCTCGCTGATCACCTACCGCCGGGTCGACCGCGGCGGCGAGGTGGCGCTTTCGAGGGAGCTGCTGGCCGCACTGCGCGGCGTGCCGCTGCCCACCACCGACGTCCAGCAGGAGGAGCGGCGCCTGCCGGGCACCTTCATCGTCCTGGAAGGCGGCGAGGGCGCCGGCAAGTCCACGCAGGCCGGGCGCCTGTCGGTGTGGCTGCGCGACGAGGGCTTCGAGGTGGTGACCACCCGCGAGCCCGGTTCGACCAAGCTGGGAATGCGGCTGCGGGCGCTGCTGCTGGACCGCGAGGACACCGAGATGTCGGCGCGTGCCGAGGCGCTGCTGTATGCGGCCGACCGCGCCGAGCACGTCTCGTCGGTGATCCTGCCGGCGTTGCGCCGCGGCGCGATCGTCATCAGCGACCGCTACGTCGACTCGACTCTGGCCTACCAGGGGGCCGGCCGCGAACTGGTCCGCGACGACATCGAGCGCGTCAACGAATGGGCGACCGAGGAGCTGGTCCCGCACCTGACCGTGCTCCTGGACATCCCGCCCGACCAGGGGCTCTCGCGGCTCGGCGGCACCACCGACCGCATGGAGGCCGAGTCGGAGGAGTTCCACACGCGCGTGCGCCAGAGCTTCCGCGAGCTGGCGGAGCGCGACCCGTCCCGCTACCTCGTCATCGACGCGCGTGAGCCCGCCGAGGAGCTCACCCGCGAGATCCAGCGGCGCCTGCGCCCGCTGCTTCCCGACCCTGTGCCGAAGGACGCCGAGGCGATCACCGGCATGATGCCCACGATCAAGGAATAGTGCCCCACGCAACGCGGCACACCGGCCGCCGGAGTCCCCGCGACTCCGGCGGCCGGTTCGCGTCCGCCGAGCCGCGCGCTTGCGGCGGCCGAGTGTCGGTGCAGCGGCCTATCCTGGAGCCGGACCGGGGCGGCGCCGCCGTCCCCGGCAGGCCGAATCGGCGATGGAGCGGCAGCGGGGCGCAGCGGTGAGCGAACGAACGGAACCCGACCAGGCCGGCGTCTTCGGCGACCTGGTGGGCCAGGAGGCCGCGGTCGAGCGGCTGCGTGCGGCGGTGCGGGCCGCCGACGACCTGCTCGCCGGCGGGCCGGGCGAGGGAATGACCCACGCGTGGCTGTTCACCGGCCCTCCCGGATCCGGGCGGGCCGCGGCGGCGCGCGCGTTCGCCGCCGCGCTGCAGTGCCGCTCGGGCGGCTGCGGTTCGTGCGACGCCTGCCACCAGGTGCTCGCCGGCACGCACGCCGACGTCCTCTACGTACGCCCCAGTGGGCTGAGCTTCGGCGTCGACAAGACCCGCGAGCTGGTGCTGAAGGCGGCGTCGCGGCCCACCGGCGGCCGCTTCCGCATCGTGTTGTTCGAGGACGCCGACCGCGCCACCGAGGCCGCGTCCAACGCGCTGCTCAAGGCCGTCGAGGAGCCCTCACCGCGCACGGTGTGGCTGCTGTGCACCCCCACCGCCGAGGACATGCTGGTCACCATCCGCTCGCGCTGCCGCCAGGTCGCCCTGGGCGCGGCGCCCACCCGGGCGGTGGCCGACCTGCTGGTCCGGCGCGAGGGCGTCACCCCCGACCAGGCGGCCGAGGCCGCCCGGGCAGCCGCGGGCAACGTCGAGCGCGCGCGGCAGTTGGCCACCGACGCCGAGGCGCGGGACCGGCGCTCGGAGGTGCTGGGGATGCCGGCCCGGCTGGACGGCACGGGTGCGTGCGTGGCAGCGGCGGCGCGGCTGTACGAGCTCGCCGAGGCCGAGGCCAAGGCCACGACGACCGGCCTGGACGAACGCGAGCGCGCCGACCTCAAGGCCGCCTTCGGCGAGGGGTCCACGGGCAAGGGCGTGGCCAAGGCGGTGCGCGGCGCCTCGGGCGCGCTCAAGGACCTGGACGAGCAGCAGAAGCGCCGGGCGACCCGGATCAAGCGCGACACCTACGACACCGCGCTGATGGACCTTGTGGCGTTCTACCGCGACGTGCTTGCCGTGCAGCTCGGTGCGCGGGTGGAGCTGTCCACGGCGAGCCACGAGGGCGATCTGCAGCGCGTCGCGCGCTCGTCCACGCCGGAGTCCACCCTGCGCCGCATCGACGCCATCATGCTCTGCCGCGAGCGCATCGCCGCCAACGTGCACCCGCAGATCGCCATGGAGGCGATGACCGCGGCGCTCTACCAGGGCTGAGGGCCGGCGCAGCGCCACCGGCCGGCCCTGGCCGCACGGGGCTGCGGACGGCCGGGGCCCGCGGATTACCGCGCGGCTAGGGTGTCGCTGTGGACACCACGAAGGCATCCCCCACCCCGCCCCGGGGGCGCCCATCCCGGCCTCCTGCGCGGCGCATGCTGCGCGCGGCGGCAGCGGCGCTCGCCCTTGCCGCCGCGGCCGCCGGCTGCCACGGCTCGGGCGGCGACGAGGCCCCGCCCGGCGCATCCGACGCATCCGACGCTCCCAGCGGCGCGCCTGCGCGGTTCTACGGCCAGCAGGTCGACTGGCGCGACTGCGGCGACGACGGCGCCCAGTGCGGCACCGTCGAGGTCCCGCTCGACTACGACGAGCCCGCAGGCGAGCGGCTGGAGATCGCGGTGCAGCGGATACCCGCCACCGGAGGCCGCCCCGTCGGCTCGCTTGTGGTCAATCCCGGCGGGCCCGGAGGATCGGGATTCGAGTACGCCGAGACGGCGGCCCGTACGTTCGGCGCCTCCGTCCGCGAGCGCTTCGACATCGTGGGCTTCGACCCGCGCGGCGTGGAGCGCAGCTCGCCCCTCACCTGCCTGCGGCGGTCGGGGATGGACGACTTCATCGCCGTCGACTTCACCGGCCGCGACGGCGGCTCGGACCCCGCCGAGGTCGGCGACGAGGGCCTCGACGAACTCGCCCGGCTCAACCGGGGGTTCGTCGAGGGCTGCCGGGAGCACTCCGGCGAGCTGATGATGCACATGGGCACCGACGAGGTCGCACGCGACATGGACGTGCTGCGCTCGGCGCTGGGCGACGACAGGCTCAGCTTCCTCGGCAAGTCCTACGGCACCTACCTCGGCGCGCACTACGCCGACACGTTCCCCGAGCGGGTCCGGGCGCTCGTGCTCGACGGCGCGATGGACCCCTCGGCCGACATCGTGGAGCTGGGCATGCGCCAAGCCGAGGGCTCCGAGAGGGCGCTGCGGTCCTTCATCGGTGACTGCCTGGAGCGGGCCGACTGCCCGCTGGGCGATAGGGGGGACGGGGTCGAAGCCGCGGTCGAGCGGCTGACCGGCCTGCTCGAAGAAGCCGGTCACGAGCCGCTGCGCAGCGAACTCGACGACGGGCGCACGGCCGGTCGCTCTTGGCTGGAGCTGGGGATCCACTCGGCGCTCTACAGCGAGAGTTCCTGGCCCGAGCTGCGCACCGCCCTGAGCGAGGCCTTCGACGGAGACGGAACCCGGCTGTTGCGGATGGGCGGAGAGCTCTACAACCGCGACGACGCCGACGCGTACACCAATTACACCTCCGCGCTGGTCACGGTGAACTGCTCCGACCGGCGGAGTCCGCGCGACATCGACGCCTTCGCCGAGGCGGCCGAGCGGGCCGACGAGGACGCTCCGTTGTTCGGGGCGGCTCTCACCTGGGGCGGGCTGACCTGCGCCTACTGGCCTGAACAGGCGGTGGCCGAGCCCGAGCCGCTGGACGCCCCCGGCGCGCCGCCCATCCTGGTCGTGGGCACCACCCGGGACTCGGCCACACCGTATGAATGGGCCGAGAACATGGCCGCGGAGCTGGAGTCGGGCGTGCTGCTGACCCGTGACGG
This sequence comes from Streptomonospora alba, assembly GCF_000826685.1. GTDB lineage: Bacteria > Actinomycetota > Actinomycetes > Streptosporangiales > Streptosporangiaceae > Streptomonospora > Streptomonospora alba. The sequence continues at coordinate 48,066 of NZ_JROO01000036.1, read as the reverse complement.
CGACGGCCACACCGCCTACGGGCGCGGCAACGAGTGCGTGGACGAGGCCGTCGACGCCTATCTGCTGCGAGCGGAGCCTCCCGAGGAGGGCACCGTGTGCTCGTGACAGGAAGCGGGCCGAGATGCGGCGGGTGGCGGCCGGGCGCGGCGGGTCGGTTCCGCGTACCGATCGGCGGCGTGAAGGCGCTACACTGGTGATCGCTCCGCGCAGGCGGGGCTGTGCCGCCTTAGCTCAGTCGGTAGAGCGATTCACTCGTAATGAATAGGTCGCCGGTTCGATTCCGGCAGGCGGCTCCCTTCGACAGGCCCGGTCCGACCCCATCGGTCGGCCCGGGCCTTTCACTGTGCCGTGGTGTGCACCTCCGCGCCTTCGCGTATACGCACGGACGGTGAGAATTTCGGCGCGCTGGGTAGTCATCGGGGTATGAGCCTGCTGCTGATGGTGCTGGCGCTGCTGGGAGCACTGGCCGTGCTCGGCACGGGCGCCTGGGTGGCGGCGCAGCTGCGCCGCGGCGACCAGGACGTGGAACCGGGCGCGGCCGCTCCGGCGGTCGCCGCCCCGGCCGACCCGCCCGCCGGCGGCTACACCCTGCTCGAAGACGGCCGGGAGCGAGCGGAGGCCGCGCTTCCGGGAGACACGCTGGCCCGCGTCCGCGGCCTCCTCGCCGAAGGCCGCGGCAACGAGGCCGTCGGCGCGGTCCGCGACGCCACCGGCTGCGGCCCGCAGCGGGCCGAGGAGATCGTCGCGGAGATCCGCGACGCGGAGCGGCCGTAGCGCCGGCGACTGAGGGCAGCCGAGGTCGGGAGCGGCCTCGGTCGGTTGCGGTGCGCGGACGGCCGAGCGACCTCCGGCCCTCCTGCGCCCGATCGTCCGCTTCTCCGCGAGGCGGCCGCATCTACCGCGTGCTTTCCACCCGCCCTCCTGAGCACCCGCGACGGGGGGAGCCACGCGATAGACGCCGTCCCGGCCGGCCGAGCGGCCGGCTTCTCGGCGGAACCGGGGAGCGCCGTCGGCCCGCTTGGTTCTCTCACGCGTTCGGCAGCACTTCTCCCAGGTCGGGGAACGCCTCCAGGTAGCGGTCCAGGAGGGTGTGGGCGGTGGTCACCGAGTCCACCAGCGGATGGGTGCCGAAGGCCCGCAGAGCCGCGGTGCGCGAGCCGGTGCGGACCGCCTCCATGACGTCGCGCTCCGCCGACTTCACCGCCAACACCAGCGCCGACTGGTGCCCCGCGAGCGGGGAGACCGACAGCGGCTGCGCGCCGCCGGCGTCGACGAGGCAGGGCACCTCGACCACCGCGTCCTCGTCCAGCCCGGCCAGGGCGCCGCGGTTGCGCACGTCCACGATGAGCCGGGCCGGCTCGTCGCGCGCCAGCGCCCGCATCACCGCCAGCGCCACCTCCTCGTAGCCTCCGCCGTCCAGGTCTTCGCCGGCGCGCTCGACGCCCCCGGCGGCACGGCGGTTGTCGGCCATGTAGCCGCGCTCGCGCGCCAGCCGCGCGCGGTCCCACAGCTCGAACGCCTCGCCCGGCCGCGCGGAGGCTTCGCGGTAGAAGCCGCGCTGCTGCTCCACCAGCTCCTCGCCGCGCGTCAGGCCCTCGCGGGCGGTGTCGGCGGAGGCGGCGGCCGCCTCGCGCGCCATGTAGTAGTAATGCAGGTATTCGTTGGGCAGCGCGCCCAGGGCGCGCACCCATTCGGCGCCGAAGAGGCGGCCCTCCTCGAAGGACTCCAGCGCTTCGGCGTCGGCCAGCAGCTCCGGCAGCCGGTCGCGGCCGCCGCTCCACAGGCCGCGCAGCCATCCCAGGTGGTTCAGTCCGGCGTAGTCGGCACGAACCGCCGCCGGGTCCAGGCCGAGTGCGCGGGCCGCGCGGCGGGTCAGGCCGACGGGGGAGTCGCAGATGCCGATCACGCGGTCGCCGAGCACCTCCGACATCGCCTCGGTGACCAGGCCCGCCGGGTTGGTGAAGTTGACGACCCAGGCCTCGGGAGCGTGCTCGGCGACCGCGCGGGCGACGCGCTGGGCGATGGGCAGGGTGCGCAGGCCGTAGCTGATGCCGCCGGCGCCGACCGTCTCCTGGCCGAGCACCCCGGCTGACAGCGCGACGCGCTCGTCGGTGACCCGTCCCGGCATCGCGCCGACCCGGATGGCCGAGAAGACCGTCCCCGCCCCGTCCAGGGCCTCGGGCAGGCTTTCCGCGGTGCGCACGGTCAGCTGCAGCCGCCCGTGCGCGGCACGGTGGGCGTCGCGCTGGCGGTCGAGCACGGCGCGGATGCCGCGCAGCCGGTGCTCGTCGGGGTCGAACAGCACCACCTCGGAGACGACGGCGTCGCTGCGCAGGGACTCGGCGAGCAGGGCGCGGTGCACCAGCGGTACGCGGAACCCGCCGCCGCCGAGAATTGCCAGTCGCACGTATGCGCCTCCTCTCCCCGGAACGCTCGCCCGCTCCACCGTAGTCGGCCCCGGCTCGGGCGAATGTGCGCGAGATCAAGCGTGCCTACGGCGGCCGCCTTGCGTAGCCTGCATGTCCAGGACCTTCGGGCAGGAGCCCTCACGGGGGCGGGCGATCGCAAGGATGACCATGGGCGTGCAGAAGCGCGGTAGCGGGAAGGGCAAGCAGGTGCCGACGGCCGACGGCAGGCTGGAGTCGGCGCCCCTCGTCGGCCTGCCGCACGACGTCCTGGCCTCCGAGCGCGAGCCGGACAGCCCGGCCGTCGACCTGGCGCTCAGCGGGACCGTCTTCTTCGACATCGTCTTGACCGGACTGACCGCTCCGCCCGCCGCCGGAACCGAGGTGGGAGCCGAGGGTATGGGCTCGTGCCCGGGCGGTGTGGCCAACCCGGCCGTCGCGGCGTCGCGGCTGGGACTGCGCACGGCGGTGGCGGCGGCCTTCGGCGAGGACGTCTACGGCGACTTCGCCTGGGAGACGCTGAGCGTGCAGGAGCGCGTCGACCTGTCGGCGTCGCGGCGCATTCCCGACTGGCATTCGCCCTTCACCGTGTCGCTGGCCTTCCGCGGCGACCGCAGCATGGTCACGCACGAGCACCCCTCGCCCACGCCCCAGGCCGAGATGGCCCGTGCGCTGCCGCAGGCCCGCGCGGCCTTCGTCAGTCTGAGCATGAACGACGGCATGCCGCAGTGGGCTCTGGACCAGGCCGCCAACGGGGCGCGGATCTTCGCCGACGTGGGCTGGGACGACAGCGAGACCTGGAGCGGGTCGGTGCTGGAGCAGCTGCGGCACTGCGACGTGTTCATGCCCAACGCCATCGAGGCGATGTCCTACACCCGCACCGGCAGTCCGGCATCGGCGCTGTCGGCACTGGCCGAGTGGGTGCCGGTGGCGGTGGTCACCGACGGGCCGCGCGGTGCGCTGGCCGTCGACCAGTGCACCGGCGAGAGCGCCGAGGTGGAAGGGCTGGTGCTGGAGGCCATCGACACCACGGGGGCCGGCGACGTGTTCGGCGCCGCGTTCGTCGTGGGGACGCTGGCCAACTGGCCGCTGGAGCAGCGGTTGCGGTTCGCCAACCTGTCGGCCGCGCTGTCTCTGCGCCACACCGGCGGGTCGCTGTCCGCGCCGGGCTGGGCCGACATCGCGTCGTGGTGGGGCCAGACCGCGGCCGGCCAGAGCGGGAGCGAGCGCAAGCTGGCCCGCGACTACGCCTTCCTGGCCGACCTGGTGCCGCTGTCGTGGCTGCCCACCGAGCAGCGCCGCGCCAGCGCCACCATCGGCTTGCGTACCTAGCTCGCGCGTGTTCGAGGGGGCGCCGGCCTACTGCGCGGCGCCCCGCGCCGAAGCGGCGCTTCGCTCCTGGGGCGCGGGGCCCGCGCCGTTGCGCCGCCCGCTGCGGACGGAACGGTCCGACACACCCTGCACGGCGCTCAGACGGCCGCGCAGGGCCAGGTGCCGTCGACGACGGTGCCGTGGTCGGGGCGGCGCTTGTCGAGCCACTCCTGGCGGCTTCGGGCGTAGGCCGCGGCCCATTCGATCTGGCGGCGGTGCAGTTCCTCCAGGCCCAGTGCCGCGACGTCGGGGCGGCGCGCGGCGATCTCGCACGCCAGCGCGAGGCAGGCCGCCGCGTCGCCCACGGCGGTGTGGGCGCCGTGCAGGCTGACGCCGTAGAACTCGCACATGGCCGCGAGGTTGCGGGACCCGCGCCGATAAGGGTCGCTGCCGCGGTCGATGACCAGGGGGTCGAGAACGGGGGAGACGGTGTCGGTGCCGATGCGCTCGCTCAGCGGCGCGAGCTCGTGGCGCTGGAGCTCGCTCGCCAGCACCGTCAGGTCGAAGGGGGCGTTGAAGATCGCCAGGCCCTGTCCGGACATCAGATGGGCGCTGACGGCTTCGGCGATCTCGTCCAGGGCCTTGGCCGCGGGCACCCCTTCGTCGCGGGCGCGCTCGTTGGTGATGCCGTGGACGGCGATGGCGTCATCGGGGATCTCGCGGTCGCCGGGGTCGACCAGCCAGGTGCGTTCGGTGCCCGCGGAGTCGACGAAGGCGGCGGAGACGAGGAAGGCCGTGCGTGGATCGCGCGCGGAGGTCTCGCAGTCGTAGCCGGCGAGCGGGCCGGTGTGCCAGCCGAGGTGGTCGCCGCGCGGCGGGGGCTCGGGGCGGGGTTCGTGTTCGGTGCAGTAGGTACGCCACCTCCCGTCCTGTTTGAGGACGACTCCGGCCTGGGTCGCGACGGGGGTGCCGCAGGAGGTGCATGTTCCCGGGAAGCGGTTGCGCATCGTACTCTCCTGCTCTCTTCGGATCCCGGTCATGGTAGCGGCGGGCGACGACGTTCCCTGCCGTTTCGGGGATCGAGGGCAGTGCGCGGGCTCGGGGGCGCGCCGCTGTGCGGGGAGTCACGCAGGGGGCGACATGACCCCTGGGTCATGGGGGTAGAGAGATTCAACGCGCGGCTCCTCGCGACGGATTCGCGCATGGAGCACCCGGAGGCCGAACGTCGCGGTCGGGTGAGGCCGCACGCCGTAGGGAAGGGGAGACCATGAGCCTGGACGAGGCAGGACGCCAGCTCGAAGCCGCCATCCACGACGCACGCGTGGCGTTCGACTGCATCGAACTGGACGATCTGGAGCGGGCGCATACCAACGCGATCACCGCGCGTGCGGCCGTCGACGCCGCGGAGTACGCCCTCCGGGTCGAGGTGGAGCGGCGCACCGAGGAGGAGGCTTCGCAGGAGGGGGAGTCGTCGCAGGAGTCCTCGGATTCGGCGGGCTCCTCGGAGGAGCTGCCGGGGTAGGCCCGGCTGCCCCTCCCCCCCCGGGGGCGCGGGACGGTCCCTCGAAGCGGACGGCCTCCCGGTATCGAACACGTGTACGGGTTCAGGTAGGCTTGTGGCATGCCTGACCAGCAGTTATCTCCGGACTGGCCGGAGAGCGTGCACCCGCCGGGCTCGGACTCGTTCGAGCAGACAGCCACGGTCTGGCTGTTCGACCACGTGCCTGCCGATTACCGGTTGCACGGCGTGCTGCGACGGCATCCGGTGGCGCTCTCGCGGCTGGCGCGCCAGCACGTCGCCTTCTCGCTCGAAGGGGCGCGCCAAGGGTACCGCACCGCCCGGGTGGAGCTTCGCGACCATCTGCCCCAGCACGCCGTCGACCAGGTCATGCACGCCTACCAGGCTGAGGGAAAGCGCATGGCGGCCCTGCTGCGGTCGATCGAGGCCGTGGACGAGGCACTGCGCGCGGCGGCGGGCGGACCCGAATAGGCGCGGCCTCAGCCGGTGATGCGCACGACCACCGCGGGCTCGCCCCCGGTGTTGATGAGCTGGTGGCCGTCGCCCGACCCCAGTACCCGGGCACGCTCGCCTGTCAGCTCCTGGACCGCCTGCATCCGGTGGTCGGGCGCGATGGTGACCATGTGCACGCGGCCGTGCGCCACATGCAGCACGGCCGCATCGCGCGGGCCCGGTGCCGGTACCGCGGCGAATCCGTTGGGCTCCAGGACCAGGGTGCTCACGCGCATCCGCCCGGACACGGCACGGCGGACAGCGCGCGGCGCGGGCTGCCAGCGCCCCCTGAGGCGGGGCCGCAGCACCGGCCGCGCCAGCGCCGACGCTGCGGCGCGGGCAGCGGCCGCAAGCCGCCCGATGGTCGGTGCACTGCGCGTCTGCAGGTGCGGGTAGGGGGCGGGATGCCCGGCGAGCACGATGTCGCCGATGCCTTCGGGCGAGGAGGGCGATCGCTCTGCGTGTTCGTGCCGGCGCTCGGTGTGTTCGGTGGCGGTCGCGGTAGCGGAGGTTTCGCTGGTCATGGGTGCAGCTGTCCTTAGGCGTGGAGTGCTCGGCGCGGGCGCCGGAGCTGCGCGGATGCGGGGGGCCGGTCCGGCCGGGCGCCGGGCGCCAGGGGCGTCCGCCGACAGGCGTCGGCGCAGTGGGACCTGCGGGGTCGCGCGGAAAGGCGCCGTCAGGCGGCGGCCTGCGGCGCGCCGCGGTTCAGCGGTGGTCGCGGCAGGGCGGACAGCAACACAGGCAGCGCGCACCGACCGCACGGCGAGCGCCGACGAAGGCGCTGCGAGCCATGAGGGGCCGATCAGAACGGGTGCGCGGATGCATACCGCTAAGAACACCAACACCCGCGCGGAGTGTCAAGCGATACCCGTGCATGCGGAGTGTCGCTCGTATCACTCGGCACGACACGCGCGCCGAACCGCGGAGTGCGTACGCCGGGCGAGCAGGGGGAACCGCAGCTCATGGCCCGGAATCGGGGGATGTGTCCGGGCCGATTTCAGGTAAACGCGTTGCGGTGCCGCCTGATTCGGTGATGGCATAAGAGGCCGCTAAAAGACCGGAAATCCGCGGGGCGGCCGCGGTCGCGGCCCGTATCGGCGCACCGGCTCGGCGCGGAGGCCGGCCGCGGGGCGAGTGCGCGCATCGCCGGCCCGCACGGGCGCGCGGAGCGGAGACCGCCAGGCCGCCGACCGGTCGGCACGGGGGAGCGGGACGGGAACGAGTGCGCGCCTGTTCGCGCGGGTCGCGCCGGAGGTGATCGTTGGGGGGCGATGGAGCGGTCCGGCCGGACGGATCCGGGCGCTCCTCCGCCGCGCCCGACGGCGGATGGGCCCGGACCGCGGTACGTGCGCTGATCTCGGCCGCCGCCGGGATCATGGCCGCGGGCTTCCTGGACGTGCAGGCGGGTGTCCTGGTGGCAGGCCTGACCGCCTTCAGCTATGTCCTGCTCGACGCGGCCGGACGACGCCCGCCCTCGGGCGCGGGCGGATTGCGCTGGGCGCTGCGGACGCTGCGCGGCACCGGCTACCGGCTCGTCCGCGACGGCGCCGCCCGCTATGTGGCGGTAGGTCCCGGCGGGGTGTTCCTGCTGGTGGCCACAGGGCGTCCCGCGGCGCCGCACGGCAGGCGCGGGTGGCGCGTCGGCGGGATGCCGGCCGACCGGATCGCCGAGCGCCTGGCGACGCAGGCGGTCCGCCTGGACCGCGTCCTGGCCGCCGAAGAGGGAGCCGCGCCCAGCCGCGGGAGCGGCGGCGCGGCGGACACTCCGGCGACGACGGCGGTGGTGCTGGTCGCCGGGCGACGACCGGGACCGGTCGTGGAGTTCGAACCGGGGCGGGTGCTGCTGGCGCGCCCCCGCCCCGCCGTCAGGCACATCCTCACCCGGGACTCCGTGCTCTCCGCCGGGCGGATCGAGCGCATCGCCGGGCGGATCGAGCGCCATCTGCACGCGGACTGATCCGGCTCACGCAGCGCGGCGCTCAGCGGTCGGCAGCGTGCCGCCACCCCTGGGACCGGCACGCCTCCGCGCAACGCCACCGCATCGCGGATCCCGAAACGGCCCGTCCGAGCCGCGGCGGCGACCCGCGGCACGCTTCCCCGTCCTCGGCGCCTATTCGCCCGTCTTGATGTGGGAGGTGTCGCCGTGCACACCGGCTTCCTCGGCGCGCTTGACCGAGCCGAGGACCTCCTGCTCGGCGTCGTGGCGGCCCACCCACGTGGCGCCCTCGACGGATTTGCCGGGCTCCAGGTCCTTGTAGACGCTGAAGAAGTGCTCGACCTCCAGCCGCTCGAACTCGTTGACGTGGTGGATGTCACGAAGGTGCTCCATGCGCGGGTCCGTCGCCGGTACGCACAGCACCTTGTCGTCGCCGCCGGCCTCGTCGCGCATGCGGAACATGCCCACCGCACGGCAGCGGATCAGGCACCCGGGAAACGTGGGGTGCTTCAGCAGGACGAGCGCGTCCAGGGGATCGCCGTCCTCGCCGAGCGTGCCTTCGATGAACCCGTAGTCGGCCGGGTAGCTCGTCGACGTGAACAGCATCCTGTCCAGACGGATACGTCCTGTTTCGTGATCCATCTCATACTTATTACGCTCGCCCTTGGGGATCTCGATCGTGACGTCGAATTCCATGCTGTTCTCGGCTTCCTCTGCGGCTAGTGTCGCTACAAACAGTCAAAGGTCGTCGTATGCCAACGGAAGGCAGGTCCAGGGTGCGGCAGGTACGGGCCCGTGCGCTGTCCGCGTTGGCCGTCCTCAACATATTCGTGCTGGTGGCGGGTGCCGTCGCGATCGACATCATCGACTCCCGGCCACCCGCGGCGATGCCCTATCCTGTCGCCTTCGCCGAGGACGCGCCCGACACGGCGCAGCAGGACGCCGCCCAGGTGGATCCGGAGCGGCTCCGGGACAAGCTCGATGATCCCATGGCCGACTCCGGGGTCACCGACGGCCTCTACGCGTACGTGGCCGACGCCGGCACCGGCGAGCGGCTCTACGGCCGCGACGCGGGCCGGGGAGCCGTGCCCGCCTCCACGACCAAGATCGTCACCGCGGTCTCGGTACTGCACGCCGCGGGCCCCGACACCCGGCTGAGGACCGAAGTGGTCCGCGACGAGGACGGCGGGATCGTGCTCGTCGGCGGCGGCGACCCCACCCTCACCGAGACCCGTGACCGAGACCACTACCCGCGTCCGGCCACTCTGGAACAACTCGCCGCCGACACCGCCGCCGCGCTGGAGGAGTCCGGCACCGACTCCGTGGAGCTCAGCTACGACGACTCCCACTACAGCGGCTCCAACATGGGCCCGGGGTGGAAGCCCGGCTACGTCGACGAGGGCAGCGTCTCGACGGTGCACGCACTGATGCTCGACGGCGGACGCGTCGACCCCGCGGACCACTACAGCGAGCGCGTCGGCGACCCGCCGGGGGTCACCGCCGACGCCTTCGCCGAGCAGCTGGAGGCCGCGGGCGTGCAGGTCACCGGCGAACCCAGCCCCGCCGAGGCGCCCGGGGACGCCGAGGCCGTGGCCGCGGTGCAGTCGCCGCCCATCTCCTCGCTGGTCGAGTGGATGCTTCTGGAGAGCGACAACAACATCGCCGAGGCGCTGTTCCGCAAGATCGGCCTGGCCCAGGGCTACGACGCCTCCTTCGCCGGCGGCGCGGAGGGCGTGAGCGACGTGATGGAGGAGCTGGGCGTGCAGGACGTGCACGTCGAGGACGGCAGCGGGCTGTCGGTCAACAACACCATCACGCCCCAGGCGCTCGTCGCCCTCGTGCGGCTGTCGGCCGATCCCGAGCGGCCGGGCCTGTACTCGGCCGTCAGCGGACTGCCGACGGCCCATTTCACCGGCACCCTCGCCAACCGCTACTCCGGCGCCAGCGGGTCCGCATCCGGCGCGGGACGCATCCGCGCCAAGACCGGCACGCTCAGCGGCGTGAGCACCCTGGCCGGCACCGCCTACGACGCCGACGGGCGGCTGCTGGCGTTCGCGTTCATGGTCAACGACCCCTCTGCGCTGGGCAGCACCCTGGACACCTTCGCCGCGGCCCTCGCCGAGTGCGGCTGCAGCTAGCGAGGCGCAGGACGGCGCCGCTCCCCGATGCCGGGGCCGTGGTGGGGAACTTCCCTGAGGAAACCCCGAAATCCCCGCGGCGCACGCCCACTCGGCGGTTTCGTGGGTACGGTGAAGGCGTGAGTTTGATCGACTGGGACGTAGCCGTCAGTACCGGTGTCCGACTTGTTCGGCCCGGCCCGCAGGTGGATCTCGCAGACGCCCGTCAGGCGGTGGCGCAGCTGCGCGAGTTGTCCACCACCGCGCAGGGCCATGTGCGCGAATTCACCGGTATGGAACCCCTTGAGCCGGCCGGACCAGCGGTCATCGTCGACCGGCCCGGCTGGATCAAGGCCAATGTCGCCGGGTTCCGGGTGGTGCTGGAGCCCATCCTCGACCGCCTCGGCGGCGAACGGATGAACTCCGGCGCCGCCGGCAACCTCACCACCGCCGTGGGCTCCCGCGTCACCGGCGTCCAGCTGGGCGCCGTGCTGTCCTACCTCGCCGGCCGGGTACTGGGCCAGTACGAGCTGTTCCTGCCGCCCGACCCCGACGGCCGGGCGCCCACGGGACGGCTCACGCTGGTCGCTCCCAACATCGTGCACACCGAGCGCGAGCTCGACGTGGACCCGCACGACTTCCGGCTGTGGGTGTGCCTGCATGAGGAGACCCACCGCATGCAGTTCACGTCCTCGCCCTGGCTGCGCGACTACGTGCAGGAGCAGATGCAGGAGATGCTCCTGGCCTCCAACGTCGACGCCGGCCAGCTGCTCGACCGGCTGCGCTCGGCGGGCGAGGCCGTCGCCGAGGCGATCCGCGGCGGCGACGCCAACCTCATCGAGGCGTTCCAGAGCGAGGAGCAGAGCGAGATCATGGACCGCATCACCGCGGTCATGAGCCTCGCCGAAGGCCACGGCGACTACGTGATGGACGCCGTGGGCCCCGAGGTCGTGCCCAGCGTCGCCGAGATCCGGCGCCGCTTCCAGCGCCGCCGCGAGGGCGTCAACCGCGTCGACAAGGTCATCCGCCAGCTGCTCGGCATCGACCTGAAGATGAAGCAGTACGAGGAGGGCGCGGCCTTCGTGCGCAGCGTGGTCTCCCGTGTCGGCATGGCCGACTTCAACCGCGTGTGGGAGTCGCCCGAGACGCTGCCGACGCTGAAGGAGATCCGCAACCCCGACGCCTGGATCGACCGCGTCGTGCGCCCCGCCGCACTGCCGCAGGAGTTCGGGGAGGGCCCTGCGTCCGAGGGCGGGACCGCGGGCGGCCCGTCTCCGGAGTGACGCCCGCAGCGGCGGGAGGCCCGACGTGACCGGGCCGCCCCCCGCTGTCGCGGCGGTCCGCCGCGCCGTCCGCGGCGCGCTGTCCCACCTGGACTCCGGCGCCCTGGTGCTCGTGGCTTGCAGCGGCGGCGCCGACTCGCTGGCGCTGGCGGGTGCGACCGCATTCGCCGCCCCGCGGATGGGACTGCGCACGGGCGGGATCACCGTCGACCACGGGTTGCAGGAGGGCTCGGAACTGCGGGCGGCCGAGGTCGTCACGACCATGCGCGGACTCGGCCTGGAACCGGCCGAAAGCGCGGTCGTGCACGTGGGCGCCGAGGGCGGGCCCGAGGGCGCCGCCCGCGTCGCCCGCTACACCGCTCTGGACCACGCCGCGCGGCGGCTGGGCGCCGAGGCCGTGCTGCTCGGCCACACGCGCGACGACCAGGCCGAGACGGTGCTGCTGCGGCTGGCGCGCGGCTCGGGCGGCCGCTCGTTGTCGGGGATGCCGGCGCGCAGCGGGCGCTACCTGCGGCCGCTGCTGTGGCTGTCTCGCGCGCAGGTGCACACGGCCTGCGCCGACATGGGGCTTGCCGCGTGGTCCGACCCGCACAACGCCGACCCCGCCTACGCGCGCTCGCGCGTGCGCCGGGAGGTGCTGCCGGTGCTGCAGCGGGAGCTGGGCCCGGGCATCGCCGAGGCGCTCGCCCGCACCTCCGACCTGCTGCGCGACGACGCCGACGCGCTGGACCGATGGGCCGACTCCGCCGAGGAGAGTGTGCGTGCGGGCTCGGGCGGCGGCACCACGTTGGACGCTACGGCGCTGGCGAAACTGCCCCGCGCAGTGCGCACCCGGCTGCTGCGCCGCGCGGCGATCGCGGCGGGCGCCCCGGCCGGGACCCTGTTCGCGGTGCACGTGCAGGAGCTGGACCGCCTGGTGTCCGACTGGCGGGGGCAGGCGCACGTCGACCTGCCCGGCGGGGTCCGCGGCCTGCGCATCCGGGACCGGATCGCCTTTGGCGGCGCCGCCGCGGAAGGCGACGCGCGGGGCGACGCGCAGCGAACGTGAACCGCGCGGGCAGGTCCCGGCAGTGCATGATCACTGTCACACCGCCGCCCCTGCCGCGCCCGGCACCCGAGGTCCGAGGGGCCGCCCTTCGGCGGTGCCGCGTGCCTGAAGCGGCCGCCGGAGCGGACGAGCGCCGCGCGCACGCTCCGACGCGGCCGGGTGCCGGCGGACGGTGGCGCCCCGGTGCCCGTCTATTCTGGGGACGTTCTCCAACCCCGACCTGAGCAGCGAGGTCAGTCAAGCGTGGACGCGAAAGACATGGGTGAGGATCTGGAGAAGGTCCTGGTGACCGAGAGCCAGATCAGCGCCAAGCTGGGCGAGATGGCGGCCGAGATCGACGCCGACTACGCCGGGAAGGACCTGCTGCTCGTCGGCGTCCTCAAGGGCGCCATCATGGTCATGGCCGATCTCGCCCGCGAGCTGCACCATCCGTGCGAGATGGACTGGATGGCGGTGTCCTCCTACGGGGCGGGCACGACGTCCTCGGGTGTCGTGCGGATCCTCAAGGACCTGGAGATCGACATCAAGGACCGCAACGTCCTGATCGTCGAGGACGTCATCGACTCCGGGCTGACCCTCTCCTGGCTGGTGGGCAACCTGAAGTCGCGCGGCCCGGAGTCGGTGGAGATCTGCACCATGGTGCGCAAGCCGCTCGCCTTCGACGTGGAGCTCGACGTGCGCTACGTGGGTTTCGATCTGCCCAACGAGTTCATCGTCGGCTACGGGCTGGACTACGCCGAGAAGTACCGCAACCTCCCCCTCATCGGCACTCTGGCGCCGCACGTCTACCAGGACTGAGGACGCGCCGGCTGGGGGCCGCTGCGCATGCCGCGGCTCTGCAGCGGTCGGCGGCGCGCTCCGCCAGGGGGCGGGGGAGGCGGGTAGCGGAGATCCGTGCGCGTCAGCGGTCCGTTAGAAGAGGCGGGCGGGAACAACAGCCCCCTGCCCGCACGTTTGACCCGTGACGGGTTCCACCGTCCGCGAACGTGGAGACGCGCGAGTGCACCCGGTGATGAACGGGGTGTACCGTCGATTATCCCGACGTGGTAGGGAACTGCGGGGGCTGTGCAGCACCGCAGGCCATCCGCGAATGTAGGAAACGTGTCCGATAGGTTCCGCCTCCGGCGGCCACATGGGGCTACTCGGCTGAGCGGCCCGGGTGCGGTGAACGGCGCGCAGGCGCCTGCACCCGGCATCCGCGGCCGAGCCGACCCCTGCGGTTTTCGGGGCAAGCCGGCTGGTCAGGAGGGACGGACCCAGCGGGGTTCCGGATAGATGAATCTCAAGCGCTTTTACCGCGGGCCGTGGCTGTGGTTCTTGGCCATCGGCCTGTTGATGATCCTCGTTTTCCAGCTCACCGGACTGGGATCCGGCCAGGAGCCGGAGAAAGTCGATTCCTCCCGGGTCTTCGACATCATCTCCCAGGACGACGTCGACAACGCCAAGTTGATCGACAAGGAACAGCGGATCGAGGTCACGACCACCGACGGCGACGTCTATGAGGCCAACTGGGTGGCCGGCCAGGGCGACCAGATCGCGCAGCGGCTCGAGGACCTTCAGGAGAACGGCAACCTCAGCTCCTACGACATCGAGGTCCCGCAGGACAGCATGTTCGTGTCGCTGCTGTTCAGCTTCCTGCCGCTGATCATCATCATCGCCATCTTCCTGTTCATCATGAACCAGATGCAGGGCGGCGGCGGCCGGGTGATGAACTTCGGCAAGTCCAAGGCCAAGCTGATCACCAAGGACACTCCCAAGAGCACCTTCACCGACGTCGCGGGCGCCGACGAGGCGATCGAGGAACTCCACGAGATCAAGGACTTCCTGCAGAACCCCTCGAAGTTCCAGTCGATGGGAGCGAAGATCCCCAAGGGCGTGCTGCTCTTCGGGCCTCCCGGTACCGGTAAGACGCTGCTCGCCCGCGCCGTCGCCGGCGAAGCGGGCGTGCCGTTCTACTCCATCTCCGGCTCGGACTTCGTCGAGATGTTCGTCGGTGTCGGCGCCTCGCGGGTGCGCGACCTGTTCGAGCAGGCCAAGGCCAACGCGCCGGCCATCATCTTCGTCGACGAGATAGACGCCGTCGGGCGCCACCGCGGCGCCGGCATGGGCGGCGGCCACGACGAGCGCGAGCAGACGCTCAACCAGATGCTCGTCGAGATGGACGGGTTCGACATCAAGAGCGGCGTCATCCTCATCGCCGCCACGAACCGGCCCGACATCCTCGACCCCGCGCTGCTGCGCCCGGGCCGCTTCGACCGCCAGATCGTCGTGGACCGCCCCGACATGGAGGGCCGCAAGGGCATCCTCAAGGTGCACGCCCAGGGCAAGCCGATGGGCGACGACGTCGACCTCGGCGTCATCGCCCGGCGCACCTCCGGGATGACCGGCGCCGACCTGTCCAACGTGGTCAACGAGGGCGCCCTGCTGTCGGCCCGCGCCGGCCGCAACGTCATCGACATGGAGACCATGGAGGAGGCGATCGACCGCGTCATGGCGGGTCCGGAGCGCAAGACCCGCGTCATGGCCGACGCCGAGAAGAAGATGATCGCCTACCACGAGGGCGGCCACGCCCTGGTGGGCCACGCCCTGCCGCACGCCGATCCCGTGCACAAGATCACCATCCTGCCGCGCGGTCGCGCGCTGGGCTACACCATGTCGGTGCCGATGGAGGACAAGTTCCTCACCTCGCGCTCGGAGATGATGGACCAGTTGGCCATGATGCTGGGCGGGCGCGCCGCCGAGGAGTTGGTGTTCCACGAGCCCACCACGGGTGCGGGCAACGATATCGACAAGGCCACCAGCCTCGCCCGCAACATGGTCACCGAGTACGGCATGAGTGAGCGGCTGGGCGCGCGCAAGTTCGGCAGCGGCAACACCGAGCCGTTCCTGGGCCGCGAGATGTCGCACGCACGCGAGTACTCCGAGGAGATCGCCTCGGTCATCGACGAGGAGGTGCGCCGCCTCATCGAGTCGGCGCACGACGAGGCCTGGGAGATCCTGACCGAGTACCGCGCCGTCCTCGACGACCTGGTGCTGCACCTGCTGGACAAGGAGACCCTGTCCCGCGAGGAGGTCCTGGAGATCTTCGCTCCGGTGGCCACGCGGCCGTCGCGCGGCTCCTACACCGGCTACGGCAAGCGCCAGCCCTCGTCGCAACCGCCCGTGAAGACGCCCAAGGAGATGGCCGTGCTGGGCGCGCGCGACCTGGACGAGGTGTCCTCGGGCAACGGCCAGGGCGGCTACTCCGGCGGCGAGCCCTGGGACGAGTCCGACCGCCGGGGCGAGCACGAGGACGGTTCCCCGGGCGGTGTGAACGGCAGCGGGCGCCGGCCGGACGAGTCCGGGGACGACTCCGGGGACCAGGCGTGAGCGCCGAAGGCCCTCGCCCGGACACCGATATCCCGCTGGTCGTCCCCGAACACCACGAGGTCGACCACGCGCGCATCGAGAAGGCGGTCCGGGAGATCCTCCTGGCCATCGGCGAGGACCCGGAACGCGACGGCCTGCGCGACACCCCCGCCCGGGTCGCGCGGGCCTACGAGGAGCAGTTCGCGGGACTGGGGCAAAAGCCCGAGGACGTACTGACCACGGTGTTCGAGGCAGGCCATGAGGAAATGGTGCTGATCCGCGACATCGAGCTGTACTCCACCTGCGAGCACCATCTCGTGCCCTTCTACGGCAGCGCGCACGTGGGCTACATCCCCAACAGCAAGGGCCAGATCACCGGTCTGTCCAAGATCGCCCGGCTGGTGGACGTCTACGCCCGCCGCCCGCAGGTCCAGGAGCGGCTGACCACACAGGTCGCCGACGGCATCATGGCCCACCTGGATCCGCGGGGCGTGATCGTGGTCATCGAGGCCGAGCACCTGTGCATGACGATGCGCGGAGTGCGCAAGCCCGGCGCCAAGACCGTGACCTCGGCGGTGCGCGGCGACTTCCGCAACCGCGACCGCACGCGTTCCGAGGCGATGAGCCTGATCCTGGGGCGCGACTGATCCGCCGCCGGTATCCCGCCGGTCCCGCGGGCCGCACCCGGACTCCCCGGACTCCCCGGTCGACCGTTCGGCCCTGAGCGCAACCGGTCGATTGGCACCGGCCGCGCCGGGCATGATCGATCAAGAGGCGGGTCGCAGCGTAAGCCGGGGGTCTCGTAGGCTGACCGCACGATCCGCCCGTCGGCCGCGGCGGCCCACGTACGGGAGGGAAAAGAAGATCACGGCTATCGAAGCGAACGGATCCGAGCAGGGGCAGGGCGCCGGAGCCGGCCCCGCCCCGCTCCCTTCGGGCCGGGACCTCCCCGGCCTTCCGGTTCGGCGGCGGTGCCTGGTCATGGGCGTCGTCAACGTCACTCCGGACTCGTTCTCCGACGGCGGGGCCTGGTTCGACACCTCGAGCGCGATCGAGCACGGCCTGCACCTCGCCGACGAGGGGGCCGACGTCATCGACGTGGGCGGAGAGTCGACACGGCCGGGTGCCCAGCGGGTCTCCCTAGAGGAGGAACTGCGCCGCGTGGGTCCGGTGGTGCGCGAGCTCGCCCGCCAGGGGATCGCGGTCAGCGTCGACACCATGCGCGCCGAGGTCGCCGCCCACGCGGTCGAGTCGGGCGCGCGGCTGGTCAACGACGTCAGCGGCGGACTCGCCGACCCCGCCATGGCCCGACTCGTCGCCAAGACCGGTGTCGCCTACGTGCTGATGCACTGGCGGGGCCACAGCCACCTGATGCAGGACCGCGCCCGTTACGACGACGTGGTCCGCGAGGTCCACGACGAACTGCGCGACCGCATGTCGGCCATGGCCGACGAGGGGGTCGACCCCGCCCAGATCGTGCTCGATCCCGGGCTCGGGTTCTCCAAACTGCCCGACCGCGCCCACAACTGGGCGCTGCTCGCACACCTCGACCGATTCAACGACTTGGGGCGTCCACTGTTGATCGCAGGCTCCCGCAAGCGCTTCCTCGGCCGGCTGCTCAGCGACGCCGACGGCAACCCGCGCGACTTCACCGGCTGCGACGACGCGACCGTCGCGCTGACGACCCTGTCCGCGGCCCGGGGCGCCTGGTGCGTGCGCGTGCACGACGTGCGGCCCAACGCCGACGCGGTGCGGGTCGCCTCCGCGTGGGGCACCGGCGGGGCCCACCTCGACGAAGGGCGTGGCGAGCTCGTCGGCCGGAGCGGCGCGTGAAGTCCCGCCAGGAGGTCATGGAGCGCGTGGCCGAGGCCAACGCGCAGTTCTACGGCGCCATCGAGAACGGCGACATCGACCTGATGCGCCGCGTCTGGGCCGAGGAGGACGAGGCGCCCGACCTCGTCTGCGTGAATCCCGGCTGGCCGCTGCTGCGCGGCCGTTCCGAGATCATGCGCGCCTGGACGCTGATCATGGCCAACGTGCCCTACATCCAGTACGTGCTCACCGAGACCCACATCGGCGTCAGCGGCGAGGTGGCCATGGTCACCTGCGAGGAGAACGTCCTCACCGCCGAGGACGACACTCCCGGTTTCGTCGCGGGCGGTCAGGTGGTGACCACGAACATGTTCGTGCACACCCCGGAGGGCTGGCGGCTGTGGTCGCACCACGCCTCGCCGGTCCTGCTCGACGAGAACGAAGACGAGGACGGCGACCAGGGCGGGGACGTGCTGTGAACGAGGAGCTGGACCGCATCCGGCTCAGCGGCCTTCGTGTCCGCGGATACCACGGGGTACTGGAGCACGAGCGCCGTGACGGCCAGGACTTCGTCGTCGACGTCGGGCTCGGGCTCGACCTGGCCGCGGCCGGGCGCAGCGACGCCCTCGCCGACACGGTGCACTACGGTGAGCTCGCCGACCGCCTGGTGGCGGTGGTGCAGGGTGACGCGGTGCAGCTGATCGAGACGCTGGCCGAGCGGTTGGCGGCGGTGTGCCTGTCCGAACCGCGGGTACGCCGCGCCGAGGTGACGGTGCACAAGCCGCAAGCGCCCCTCCCGCACGTTTTCGGCGACGTCTCCGTCACCGTCGTCCGCGGGGGCGGGTGAGCGGTGCGGCGGCCGCTGGACCCCGTGTGCACTCCAGAAGTCGTGACAGAGGGTGGGCCATGAACGGACTGACGGTACTGCGACGGGTCGTTCTGTCGTTGGGCAGCAACGTGGGCGACCGGATGGCCGCGCTGCAGGGCGCCGTCGACGGGCTGTTCGACGCGCCGGAGTTGGAGCCGGTTTCCCTGTCGCCGATCTACGAGACCGCTCCAGTGGGCGGTCCCGACCAGGGGCCGTTCCTCAACGCCGTGGTGACCGCCGATACCCGGATCCCCCCCGACGTGCTGCTGGAGCGCACACAGTCGGTCGAGGAGGCGCTGGGGCGCGTGCGCGAGGTGCGGTGGGGACCGCGGACCCTGGACGTCGACATCATCGCGGTGGACCGCGAGCGCAGCGACGACCCCCGGCTCACGCTTCCCCATCCGCGTGCTCACGAGCGCGCGTTCGTGCTGCGCCCCTGGGCCGACATCGACCCCGACGCCGAGATCGTGGGCCGCGGCCCGGTCCGCGACCTGCTGGCCGGGATCGAAGGCCAGGAGCTGCACCGCCGCGACGACCTGCTCCTGCAGGTGTGAGCACCGGCGGAGCGGTGCCGCCGAGGCCGCTGCTGAGGTTGTGAGGACTGTGTACGACGATAACGAGGACCGGCCCGAGGACCACCCGGTCCGCGGCAGCGGCGGCGACGGCGGCGACGGCGAAGGGCACATCCGGCCGACGGACTGGCGGGTGCCGGTGGCCGTGGCCGCGGTGACGGGTGTGCTGTCCTATCTGGTGATCGACAGGATCTACGGCAGCATCCCGATGCTGCCGTGGAGCGCGATCCCCACGCTGCTGCTGCTCGCCGCCGCCGAGACGATCGCCGCCGTGCACACCCGGCGCCGGATCCGGCGCGTTCCGGGCACCGAGCCGATGGAGCCGCTGAGCGCGGCCCGGCTGCTGGCGCTGGCCAAGGCCAGCGTGGTGTTCGCGGCGCTGGCCGTCGGCGGCTTCGGCGGGATGCTGGCCGCGCTGGCGGAGCGCTTCAACGCGGTGGACGTCCGCGCCGACGCCCTGACGGCCGGCGGGACCCTGCTGTCGGCGGTGGTGCTGCTGGCCGCCGCACTGTTCCTGGAGCACTCCTGCCGCGTTCCGGGCGATGAGGAGCCGAACCGGTCCCGGGCGTGAGGCACCGCGGGCGCGGGCGGGCCGCCGGCGCTTAAGCCCCGCCCGCCGTCTGCGGCACCCGGTGGGGAACGGTCGGGTGTGCGGACGTGGCACGGCGCTAGAGCCCTGCCCGTCCGCGGCTCTCGGCGACGGAGCGGGCGCCGGGCTTCGAGGCGGGCGGTCCGCAGCCGGGCGCGGCACGCCGGGAGACGCCCGCCGCCCGCGCTTGCGGCCCGATTCGCCCGGCTCGTGTGCTGTGGCGCCGCGGAGTGGCATCGGGATGATTGACTGGAATCGTGGACTTTGCCGCGTCTGAGCCAGGCTCTCAGCAAGCCGGGTCCGGCCCGCGCGAGGACAGCGGGCCGCGACCCGACCCGGGCGCGCCCGCGGACTCGGAGCAGAGCGAGCGCGAATCCTTGACCGCCCGCATCGATGCGGCCTTCGCCGCGCCGACGGGCACGTCGTGGACCCGCGTCTCCGCGTCGCTGACCTGGTACCGCAGGGCGGTTCTGGTGGCGGTGCTGGTGCCCGCACTCGTGCTGGGCGGAGCCGCGCTGTGGATCGTCGGCTGGTGGTGGGCCCTCGCCTGGGCCGTGCTGGTCGCGGTGGCCGCAGCCGCGGGTTGGTGGGCGGCCCGGGCCGTGCGCGACACCTGGGGCTACGCCGAGGGCGAGACCGACCTGTACCTGACCTACGGGCTGGTCACGCGCCAGCTCGTGGTGATCCCCTACGGCCGCATGCAGGTCGTCGACGTCACCTCCGATCTGCTGGAGCAGGCTCTGGGCATGGCCACGGTCCAGGTGCGGACGGCGGCCACGACCGCCGATACCCGTATCCCGGGGCTGCGCTTGGACGACGCCGTGCAGCTGCGCGACCGGCTGGCGGCACGCAGCGAGACCTTCTCGACGGGGCTGTGATCTGTGAGCGACGCCGACCGCACCGCGTCCGGTCCGCATTCCGGCGGCCGATCCGCTGACGACCGCCGCCGACCGGAATCCGCCGACCCGGCCCACGGGGACCGCGAGTGGTTCGGATCGGAGACCGCCGACGCCGCGGCGGAAGGCGGTTTGGAGCGCGGTGAGCGGGACCCGGCTCCCGAGCCTGCCGCCGAAGGCGGCGACGGGCGGGCGGAGCACAGCGCCGGCCGGGTCGGAACGGGCCGCCGTTCGGGCGGCGAGGAACGCGCTGAAGGCGCCGAGGACACAGACGCCTCCGCCGAGCGCGGGGTTCCCGAGTTGCGTCCGGTGACGGCTCCCACCGACACCCACCGCTCCGAACAGGTCGCGCCTCCTCCCGTGCGGGACCGCCCGTACTACACGGGGGACGCGGCAGCCCGGGACGACGGCAGCGCCTGGGGCGGCGAGGCCGCGGACGAGGCCGAGGGGATCCCGGCCGAGCACCCTGGCGACAGGTCCGGCCTGCGGCGCTTCGCCGGCGGCGGCACGCCGGGAGATGCCCCGCTGCGGGGTAGCGGCACCGAGCCGGTCGGCGGTGCCGGCGAGGAGCCGATCCCGGGCGCGGAACGCGCCGCTGACGCGGGCGGTGGCCGGGCCGAGCGGCCGGGCGGCGGAGACCGGCCCGAACAGGACGGTGCCGCCGAGGGGCCGGACGGCCACCGCGGTTCCGGTGACCGGGTGGAGCACGGCGAGCACGGCCGACGAGCCGACGCACAGGGCGGCGGTTCCGGCGGCGGCATCGTCGGCACCGACGCCACCGGCGTCCCGGTCGAGGAGCCGGTGAGTGAGCCTTCCTCAGCAGCCGCGCGGCGGCGCCGAGGCGCTCCCCGGATCGTTCCCGCGGCGCCCGCACCGCCCGCCGGAGACTCAGGCGAAAGCGGGGAGCCCGACCGCCTGCCTCCGCAGGAGTGGGCGCGGCCGCCCGCCGCGCCATCGGGGCTCGACGGCCCCGAGCAGCCGCCACCGCCCGACGCCCAGTCACCGCCCTACGGCCACGGCAGCGGATCACCGGGGGCGCCGCCGGCGGGTCCGCACGAACCGCCGCCGCACGCGCCCCCGTCGCTCGGAGCCCCGCCCCCACCGCCGCCCGCCCCGTCCGGCACGTACGCGGCGCCGTGGTGGGTACCCGGGGATCACGGGCGCCAGCAGAGACCTCCGTCGGCCGACGACGCAGGCCGTGCCGACCCCGCCGCTTCGGGCGCCGTGTGGCCCCGCCCGGCGGCGCCCGCCGGCGGCGGACAGGTGCGCTTCCTGCCGCCGACGGCCGACGCACCTCCCGAGCCGCAGGGCCAGGCGCCGCCGCATCCGGAGGGCGGCCCGAGGCAGCCGAGCGAATCGGACGTCGCCCGCGGCGCCCACCGCACGCACTGGGCCACCGTGCCGCTGCAGGTGCTGCTGGCCGTCGTGGTCTTCCTGGCCCTGCCCGGAACCCTGATCATGCAGCTCGGGTTCGGCTGGCTCCTGCTCATGACACTGGGGGTGGCCTGCGGCGCGATCGCCTTCAGCCTGCTGTCCTGGTGGAACTCCTCCTTCGGGCTGCGCGACGACCACCTTGTCGTCCATTCTGGGTTGATCCGGCGGGCGTCGCGGGAGATCCCGCTGAGCCGCCTCCAGGCCGTCGACGTCGTACGGCCGCTGCTGATGCAGGTCCTGGGCCTGGCCGAGCTGCGGGTGGAGCTGGCCGGGGGCGATGCCGGCGAGATCCGGCTGCGGTACCTGACCTGGGGACGGGCCGAACGATTGCGCGCGGCGCTGCTCGCCCACGCGGCGGGTCTGTCAGGGACGACACCCAAGGCGCCGGAGTGGCCCTTCTACCGGCTGCCCTTCGGGCTGCTGCTGGGCGCGCTGGCCTTCCGGCTGCCCGTGCTGGGCAGTGTGCTGCTGTTCGTGCTCCTCATCGCCGCGGGGGCGGCCGCCTTCGGCAGTACCGGCTACTTCGAGCCGGGCGTCCTCGGCGGTGCCGTCCCGCTGCTGCTGGGGCTGATGCGCGGCTTCCTGGGCCCGCTGCTGCGCTACACCGACTTCTACGCCTCCCTGTCGCCGGACGGGCTGCGGCTGCGCTACGGGATCTTCCAGGCGCGCATGCAGACGGTGCCGCCGGGACGAGTGCAGGCGGTGCGCATCGTCGAACCCGTGCTGTGGCGGGCGCTGGGCGTCGTACGCGTCGAGGCCAACGTCGCGGGCTACGTCGGCGAGCGGCAGATGGACTCCTCGACCCTCCTCCCGGTCGTCCCGCGGCGCCTGGGCTACCTGCTGGCCGGCCAACTGTTCCCCGGCACGGACGTCTCGCGCACGGAGATGCATCCGGCGGGCAGCGGCCGCGCGCGCGACGGCGCGCTGGGTGTGGACGAGCAGCTGTTCGTGACACGCCGGGGGCTGGTCTGCCGCGTGACCGAGATCGTGCCGCACACGCGGACGCAGAGCCTGCGGATGACCGTCGGGCCGCTGAGCCGCCGGCGCGGCGTGGCCACGGTCGAGGCCGACACCCCGCCCGGGCCGATCCGGGCGCGTGCGAGCGGGCGTGAGATCGGGGAGGCGCGCCGGATCGTCGACGGGACGGCCGCCTACGGGCACGCCGCTCGCCGAAGGAGCGCGGGCCCCGAACGCTGGGCGACCCGCAGCGACGCCCCGTCGTCGCCCCCGTGACCGCACTGATCAAGGCGTGTTCCGCACAGCGTCGCCCGCCACTTCCGTCGCCGGTGTGGCGTGTGTCACCCCAAGGCGAGTCGGCACCGCGGGGTCCCGTGTTCCCAGAGTTTCGTGGGGGAATGTCCGGACAATAGGCGCAACGGACAGTGCCTGAATGAATGCAGTTAGTTATTCGTATTCGCCGAGTTGGGCAAAAAGCGGGACGCGAGCCCGTATCGGTGGCTAGATTGGTGTCTCGAACGCGAGGAGTAATCGCGTTCTCACGTTCAGTCGAACATGTCGGACGGGCGTGTCCGTCCGGCCTGGATCAAGGGGAAATCCACGTGCTGAAGAAGACTCTGCTCGCCAGTGCCCTCACCGCCGCCGCGGCCGGCGCGATTCTCGCGAGCGCACCGAGCGCATCCGCTGACGACGACATCATGACCTCGGGCAACGGCTCGATCCTGAGCGGGAACCAGGCCGTCGCCGACCTGAACGTCCCGGTCAACGTCTGCGGCAACGGCATCGGCATCCTCGGCAACGGCGGGGGTGCCTGCCACAAGTCCGGCGCGATGGTCTGGGAGTAGCACCGGCTTTCGTGCTCCCGCTCCGCGGGGGCACCGCCGAGCACAGCGAGCCGGCGTCGCCCGAGGGGCGGCGTCGGCTCCGTGCTGTTTCGGGGCGAGCGGGCCCCGGAGCCGTAGGCGCTCGGCTTCGGCGGCGGCGCCCCGCCCGTGCGGGCGGATCGAGCGAGACACCGGTCACCGAGCCCGCCCGTCCGCGGGCGGTGGTGGTCCGCGCACCGCGGGCGGTCAGTAAGCTGGCCGCGCGGATGTCCGGTACCCGAGTGGACTGGAACGAGGTGCGATGCAGCAGTCGGAGAATGCGCAGCGGCCCGCACGGTTGCGTGTCGGCGTGGTCGGCGCCGGCCGGGTGGGATCGGTGCTGGGCGCGGCACTGGCGCGGGTCGGACACCAGGTGGTGGCCGCCTCCGCGGTCTCCGAGGCCTCGCGTGATCGCGTGAGCCGGCGCCTGCCTACGGCCCGCGTGGCCGAGCCGGCCGAGGTGGTCGCCGAGTCCGACCTGGTCCTTCTCACCGTGCCCGACGACGCGCTGGAGCAGCTCGCACGCGGGCTCGTCGAGACCGGCGCCGACGTCGGCGGCACCTTCCTGGTCCACACCAGCGGCGCCCACGGCTACCACGTCCTCGCGCCCGCTACCGCGGCAGGCGGCCTGCCCCTCGCGCTGCACCCGGTGATGACCTTCACCGGCCGCGACGAGGACGTCGACCGGCTGGCCAGCTGCTCGTTCGGCGTGACCGCTCCCGAGGCGCTGCGCCCCATCGCCGAGGCGCTGGTCGTCGAGATGGGGGCCGAACCCGTGTGGATCGCCGAGGAGCACCGCACGCTGTACCACACGGCACTGGCCGGGGGCGCCAACCACCTGGTCACGCTGGTCGCCGAGAGCGCCTCGCTGCTGCAAGCAGCCGGCGTCGAGCACCCCTCGCGCATGCTCGGCCCGCTGCTGGGCGCCGCCCTGGACAACGGCCTTCGGCTGGGCATGGACGGCCTCAGCGGCCCGGTCCTGCGCGGGGACACCGAGACCGTCTCCGCCCACCTCGGCGAGCTGCGCCGGCATTCGCCCGAGAGCGTGCACGCCTACGTGGCGCTGGCGCGGTTGACAGCGGACCGCGCTCTGGCCGCCGGACTGCTCAAGCCCCACGACGCCGAACGCCTGCTGGACGTCCTCCAGGCGTGAGGCGATTCCCCCGCAACCAGGGAGACATCCCCATGACCGACGCCGCCCAAGCACACCGCAGCGCGCCCGCGCTCGCTCGTACGCCCGAGGAACTGGCCTGCCTGCGCCGGAGCCTGGAGGGCCGGGTGGCGCTGGTGCCCACCATGGGCGCCCTGCACGGCGGGCACCGCGCCCTGATGGCCGCCGCCCGCGAGCAGGCCGACACGATCGTCGCCAGCGTCTTCGTCAACCCGCTGCAGTTCGGGCCCGGCGAGGACTACGAAAGCTACCCGCGCGACCTCGACACCGACATGCGGGTGTGCGCCGAGGAGGGCGCGGCCCTGGTGTTCGCGCCCTCGGTGGAGGACGTGTACCCCGGCGAGCAGATCGTGCGCATCGACCCGGGCGACATGGGCCGCGTGCTGGAGGGCGAGTTCCGCCCGGGCTTCTTCGGCGGCGTGCTCACCGTGGTCAACAAGCTGTTCAACCTGGTGCAGCCGGACGTCGCCGTGTTCGGCCAGAAGGACGCCCAGCAACTCGCGCTGGTGCGCCGCATGGTGCGCGACCTGAACATGGCCGTCGACATCGCCGCGGCACCGACGATGCGCGATTCCGACAACCTCGCCTCCTCCAGCCGCAACGCCTACCTGAGCCCCGCGGAGCGCCGCAGCGCCCTGTCCCTGTCCCGTGCGCTGCTGGCGGGGGCGGACGCCTCGGTCACGGGCCCTGTCGGTATCCTCAGTGCGGCCCGCGCCGTCCTCGACGAAGCCGCCGCGGGCGAGCCACCGGTCACCGTGGACTACCTGGCCCTGGTCGACGCGAACACGTTCGCGGAGGTCCCCAACGACTTCCGCGGCGAAGCCGTGCTCCTGGTCGCGGCACGCGTCGGGCGGACCAGGCTGATCGACAACGTGCCGCTCTCCCTGTGAACCGCTTCGCGGTCGGCGGGCGCGGCACCCGGCACGAAGGAGGATCCGCGGTGTCGGAGACGCTCCCCGAACCGCCGCGCAGGCTGACCGCGCCCGATCCGGGCTGGACGGCCTCGGCCGACGTCGTGGTCGTCGGCTCGGGTATCGCCGGGCTCAGCACCGCCCTGCGCTACACCGAGGTGTCGCCGCGGGGACGGGTGGTGCTGGTCACCAAGGACCTGCTTTCCACGGGCTCGACCCGCTGGGCCCAGGGCGGGATCGCCGCTGTGACCGACCCGGCCGACGCGCCGCTGTCGCACATGGTCGACACGATCGTGGCCGGACGCGAGCTGTGCGACGCGGCGGCCGTGCGCACGCTGGTCACAGCCGGCCCCGACGCGCTGCGCTGGCTGGTCGAGCACGATACGGCCTTCGACCGCCACGACGACGGCCGCCTGGAGCTGACTCGCGAGGGCGGCCACCGCGCCCGCCGCATCGTCCACGCCGGCGGCGACGCCACGGGAGCCGAGATCGAGCGGGCGCTCATCCACGCCGTCACCGCCGACCCGCGCATCGAGGTGATCGAGCACGCCTTCGCCCCCGATCTGCTGACCGCACGCCCCGCCGGGCCGGGCGCAGAGCCCTCCGCGGCGGGCGTCACCGTCCACGTCATCGGCGAGGGCGAGCGCGGCGGCGTGGGCCGGGTTCGAGCGCGCGCCGTCGTGCTCGCCACCGGCGGCATCGGCCAGGTCTTCGCCTCCACCACCAATCCCGAGGTCTCCACGGGCGACGGCTTGGCGCTGGGCCTGCGCGCCGGAGCCCCGGCCGAGGACCTGGAGTTCATCCAGTTCCACCCCACGGTGCTGTGGCTGGGCGCGGACGCGCGCGGCCAGCAGCCGCTGATCTCGGAGGCGGTGCGCGGTGAGGGCGCGTTCCTCGTGGACACCGACGGCCACCGCTTCATGCGCGACCGCCACGAGCAGGCCGACCTCGCCCCTCGCGACGTGGTGGCCCGGGGGGCGGCCGAGGCGATGGCGCGCACCGGAGCCGACCATGTGCTGCTGGACGCCCGCGGTTTCGGCGCGCGGATGTGGGAGGAGCGCTTCCCGACGATCCTCGCTGCGTGCCGCAAGCACGGAGTCGACCCGGTGACCGACCTGATCCCGGTGGCGCCCGCCGCCCACTACGCCTCCGGGGGACTGCGCACCGACCTGCGGGGGCGCACCGGAATCCGGGGCCTCTACGCCGTCGGCGAGGTCGCCCGCACCGGCGTGCACGGCGCCAATCGGCTGGCCTCGAACTCGCTTCTGGAAAGCGTGGTCTTCGCCCATCGCGCAGCCCGGGACCTGGCCGAGCGAACCTCCGCGGACGCCGCCGAGCCGCTCGCCACAGCACCGGCCGCTGCGGCGCCCGACGGTCGCGGCGGCCTGGTCGCCCCCGCCAACGTCGCCAGGATCCGCGCAGTGATGTCGCGCTACGCGGGCGTGGTGCGCGACGAGGCGGGCCTGCGCACCGCGCTTGAGGAGCTCGCCGAAGTGGCCGCCGACCCCGCCAACGGCACGGCCGAACCCGGCACGGCCGCGTGGGAGGCGACCAACCTGCTCACGGTGGCCGCCACCCTGGTCCGCGCGGCGCTGCTGCGCGTCCGCGCCGACGGTCGGGCCGCCGCCGAGCACGGTCCGGCGGCCCCGGTCCCGGCTCGGCTCAACATCCGGGTCGGACTCGACGGGCCCGGGGAAGCGGTCGCCGCCGAGTCCGACCCGCTGGACGGTCCGCTCGGCGCCGAGCTGGAGCGTGTCGCCCGCTCGGGGAGCCACAGCGGCGGGGGCGCCGCCGGGGTGCTCCAGAGCGTGCGCGCGGCCCTGAGCGAGGACCTGAGCCTGCCCGGGGAGGCCGGCGGCCGGGGGGCCGACGTCACGACCGCCGCGACCATACCGGCCACCCAGATCCGCACCGCCGACGTGGTCGCACGCGCCGACGGCGTGCTGGCCGGGCTGCCGGTGGCCGAGCTCGTTCTCGCGGAGGCCACCGGCGGCGTCATGGAGGTCGAGCGGCACGCCGCCGACGGCGGCCGGGTGGCCCGCGGCGACGTGCTGATGAGCGTGACCGCCCGCACCCGGGACCTGCTCACCGCCGAGCGCACGGCGCTGAACATCCTCACCCACCTGTCGGGGATCGCCACCGCGACCGCGGCCTGGGTCGAGGCCGCGGCGGGCACGGACGCGCGGGTGCGCGACAGCCGCAAGACGCACCCGGGCCTGCGCGCGCTGGAGAAGTACGCGGTGCGCTGCGGCGGCGGCGTCAACCACCGCTTCGGCCTGGCCGACGCCGCGCTGATCAAGGACAACCACGTCCTGGCCGCCGGCGGCGTCGCCGAGGCCGTGCGCGCGGTGCGCACCGCGTTTCCCGGCGTCCCTCTGGAGGTCGAGGTCGACAGGATCGACCAGATCGAGCCGGCCCTGTCCGCGGGCGCCGAGGAGATCCTGCTGGACAACTTCACCGTCGAGGAGCTTCGTGAAGCCGTCCTGCGGGTGGCCGGGCGGGCCCGGCTGGAGTCCAGCGGCGGTCTGCGGCTGGTCGATGCCGCCGCTGTCGCCGCGACGGGGGTGGACTATCTGGCGGTGGGGGCACTGACCCATTCCAGTCCCGCGCTGGACATCGCGCTCGATCTTCGGGACATTCACTGAGGTCCTGCACAATCCACCAGGAGAGGCCCCAGATGCTCCTTGCGATCGACGTCGGCAACTCGCACACGGTTCTCGGTCTCTTCGACGACGAGCAGCTGGTCGAGCACTGGCGGGTCTCCACCGAGGCGCGCCGCACCGCCGACGAATGGGCCGTAGTGCTGCACGGCCTGATCAGGGGCAGCTCCGTCATCGGCAGCGGGCAGATCGACGGCATCGCCCTGTGCTGCTCGGTGCCCTCGGTCCAGCACGAGATGCGCGAGATGTTCCGCCGCCACTTCGGCGACGTGCCGGCCGTCATCGTCGAGCCCGGCGTCAAAACGGGGGTGCCGGTGCGCATGGACAACCCCAAGGAAGTCGGCAGCGACCGCATCGTCAACGCGCTGGCGGCGGTGCAGCAGTACGGCGGGCCGGCGGTGGTGGTGGACTTCGGTACCGCGACGACCTTCGACGCGGTCAGCTCCAAGGGGGAGTACGTCGGCGGCGCGATCGCGCCCGGGATCGACATCTCGGTGGAGGCGCTGTCGCGGCGGGGCGCGCAGCTGCACATGGTGGAGCTGGTCAAGCCCCGGTCGGTGGTGGCCAAGAACACGACCGAGGCGCTGCGCTCGGGCATCGTCTTCGGATTCGCCGGGCAGGTCGACGGCATCGTCGACCGCATGGCCCAGGAGCTGAGCGACGACGTCGACGACGTCACCGTGGTGGCCACCGGCGGTCTGGCGCCGATGGTGGTCGAGGAGTGCGAGACGGTGGACGTGCACGAGCCCTGGCTCACCCTGATGGGTCTGCGCCTGGTCTACCAGCGCAACTCCTGACCACGGGCGGTGGCCGGGTGGCCCGGGACGTCGGGGCCACCCGCCCCGGGCCGATAGGATTCTCACCGTGAGCGAAGGACTGGACGACTCCTACGGCGACCTGCCCGAACAGATGCGGGTCCGGCGCGAGAAGCTGGACCGCCTGCGCGAGGAGGGGATCGACCCCTACCCGCTCGGGTTCCCGCGGACCACCTCGGTCGGGGCGATCCGCGACAAACACGGGCACCTCGCCCCCGACTCGGCCGGCGGCGAGCGCGTGGGTATCGCCGGGCGCGTCATGCTCTACCGCACCGGCGGCAAGCTGTGCTTCGCCACGCTGCGTGACGCCACGGGCGACCTGCAGGTCATGCTGTCCCTGGACAGGCTCGGCGACGACGCGCTGGCGGCCTGGAAGAGCGACGTCGACCTGGGCGACCACGTGGGCGTCGAAGGCGAGGTCATCACGTCCCGCCGCGGCGAGCTGTCGGTGATGGTCGACTCCTGGAAGCTGACCGCCAAGTGCCTGCGCCCGCTGCCGGAGAAGCACAAGGGCCTGACCGACCCCGAGGCCCGGGTGCGCCAGCGCTACGTCGACCTGATCGTCAACCCCGATGCCCGCGCGATGGTGCACAGCCGCGCCGCGGCCATCCGCGCGCTGCGCGACGGGCTGCACGACCGCGGGTACACCGAGGTCGAGACCCCGATGCTGCAGCCGGTGCACGGCGGTGCGACCGCGCGCCCCTTCACCACCCACATCAACGCCTACGACCTCGACCTGTACCTGCGCATCGCGCCCGAGCTGTACCTCAAGCGGCTCGTGGTGGGCGGCATGGAGAAGGTCTTCGAGATCAACCGGAACTTCCGCAACGAGGGCGCGGACGCCACGCACAACCCCGAGTTCACGATGCTGGAGTTCTACCAGGCCTACGCCGACTACGACGTGATGGCCGACCTCACCAGCGGCCTGCTGCAGGAGGCGGTGCGCGCCGCGTTCGGCGGCACCGTGGTCGAGCGGGACGGCGCCGAGTACGACCTCGGCGGCGAATGGCCGTCCGTGCGCCTGTACGACGCGGTCTCCGAGGCGCTGGGCGAGGAGGTCACGCCGCGCACTCCGGTGGAGTCGGTGCGCAAGCTCGCCGACGCCCGCGGTGTCGAGTGGAGCCCCGATTGGGGCCAGGGAAAGCTGACCGAGCACCTGTTCGAGGAACTGGTCGAGCACACCCTGCAGCAGCCCACGTTCGTGCGCGACTTCCCGCTGGAGACCAGCCCGCTGACCCGGCAGCACCGCGACGACCCGCTGATCACCGAGAAGTGGGACCTGATCGGGTTCGGCATGGAGCTGGGGACCGGCTACTCCGAGCTGGTCGACCCCGTCGAGCAGCGGCGCCGCCTGACCGAGCAGTCGCTGATGGCCGCCGGCGGCGACCCCGAGGCGATGCAGCTCGACGAGGACTTCCTGCGGGCGCTGGAGTACGGCATGCCGCCCTCGGGCGGTGTCGGCGTGGGCGTCGACCGGCTCCTGATGGCGCTTACGGGCCGCAACATCCGTGAGACCGTCCTTTTCCCCCTGGTCAAGCCGGAGTGAGCGCAGCGGCACCCGGCTGGTGGCCGGGTGCCGCCCCACCACGATCTCGTTGTCGGATCGTGATGTTCCTGGAATTCGGGAAACCCCAGGTCAGGGACCGTGTGGCGAAGAGTGGCGGATGAGGGGTGCCCGTCTCCGGCGGGGTTCGGTGGAACCACCGGTATGAAGGTTATTTTCGCAGGTCATTCTCGTCTTTGAGGTTTCCTCAGGGGACACCTCGGTGACCAGCGATGGCCGAGACGTTACGCGCGGTAGTCAAACCGACCTTGACGGGCCGTTCGCATCGGCCTAGCGTTTCAAATCGAGCGGAGTTCTACTCCGCTGGTTTGCCGTAGTGGATCGACATGACGGTGAGTGAGGATGGCTGGGCACGGCTTGGCCGGGCTCGACCATCCTTGGCCGTGTGCGCCCACGTGCGGTCTGTCCGTCCCAGACCGCACCGACCGGGACCGCGCACTCCCAGCTCACCGGGGCGTCCGCCCTTGTGCCAGAAGGGCGCGTCGCACCGGAGCCGGGAGGCGGTACCGGGGAACGTCGGCGTCCGCGTGTCCAGAGGTGTGCGCCTCCGGCCGTCGGAGGTCTCTGCGGCGACGAGTTGATGTTCCGCACTCACCACGGATGAGGGAGGACGGAGTGGAACAGGCCACACTCGTACGTCGTACCGCGAAGGACCCCGGTACCCCGCTGATGCGGGAGGGGATCGCGCCGGCCCCGGTGACGGTCCCCGACCCGGGGAAGAACTTTCCGGTCAGTCTGACCGACGACGAACTCCAGTTGCTCGCCGAGATCGCCACAGGGGTGACGACCGACGTCGCCGCGCGGCGGCTGGAGCTGAGCGCGCGCACCCTGCGCCGCCGTCTCCGCGCCATCTGCGACCAACTGGGGGTCAACACCCCCATCGAGGCCGTCGTCTGGGCGGCGCGCAAGCAGCTGATCTAGCCAGTCGAAGAAGGATCCGACCGCACCATCCGGCTGAACGCCCCCTGGATGAACCGACGCCGCGGCGCGCCGCCCCGTACCGCCTCTCGCGGACGGGGCGGTGGGCTGCGCTTCGTAGCCGCACGGCACCGCGGACCAGTAGTCTGGCGGGGAAATGCCCGCAACCCAGGTCACCGTCCGCCGCGCCCGCACTCGCGACGTCGTGCACATCCGCCGGCTCGTCGACTCCTTCAGCGGGGAGCGCCGCGTACTCACCAAGAGCACGGTCAACCTCTACGAGGACGTCCAGGAGTTCTGCGTCGCCGAGATCGGCGAGGGTGCTGAGCGCTCCATCGTGGGCTGCGGTGCGCTGCACGTCCTGTGGGAGGACCTCGCCGAGGTCCGCACCGTGGTCGTCGACCCCGTCGCTCAGGGCCGCGGAGTCGGCCACGGCATCGTCTCCGCGCTGCTCGACCGCGCCCGCGAGCTGGGCGTGCGCCGCGTGTTCTGCCTGACCTTCGAGACGGAGTTCTTCGCCCGGCACGGTTTCGAGCCGATCCAGGGCGCACCCGTCTCGCCGCGCGTCTACGAGGAGCTGCTGCGCTCCTACGACGAGGGCGTGGCCGAGTTCCTGGACCTGGAACGGGTCAAGCCCAACACCCTGGGCAACACCCGGATGCTGGTCCATCTCAACGAACCCGGCACCCCGCGCTCCCGCTAGGGCCTGTTCCTCCGTTGATCTTGTACTTACGGTCACATGTGATCGCTCACAATGACCGTAGGTACAAGATCAACGCTGATGCGTAGAGGACCTCGGCGCCGCGGATTCCGCACCCTCCGCCCGCGGGCCCCGCCTCACAGCAGGCGCATCTGCCGGTCGCGCGGCCGTTTGCGCACGGCGGACTCCTCGTCCACGGGCATGGTCAGACCGGCGTCGAGCGCATCCAGGAACGGCGACGGTGCGGTATCCGAGGCCGTTCCGCGCCGAGTGCGCCGCCGCGCCCGCGAGAGATAGAGCCGCTGCTGTGCGCGGGTCATCCCGACGAAGAACAGCCGCCGCTCCTCGTCCTCGCCGGCGCCAGAGGAGATGCGGCCCTCGCCCGGAAGCCGGAAAGGCAGCAGCCCGTCCTCGCAGCCCACCAGGAACACCACGGGAAACTCCAGCCCCTTTGCGGCGTGCAGCGTCAGCAGGGCCACCCGGTCGGCGCGCGGGTCCAACGCGTCGACCTCGGCGCCCATGGCCAGCGCCGACAGCAGCTCGGAGAGGTCCTCTCCGCACTCGGCGGCCAGGGGCCGCACCAGCTCGCCCGCCGTGCGCAGGTCCGTGCACAGCTCCTCGTCGCCGGCGTGCCGCTCGCACAGCAGCGCCACCGCCGAACGCACCTGCTCGACCAGCGGTCCCTGGGCGTGATGGGCCAGCTCGTCGGCGACCATCCGCACGCCCGGCCGCGCCAGCAGCCGGTCGTGCGAACGCTTCTGGTACGGCACGCCCGCGGTGTTGAAGGCGCGCATGATCGCCTCGCTCTGCGCGTCGGTGCGGTAGAGCACGCAGAAGTCGCTGAAGGACAGGCCGCCGTCGCCGTCGCCGGTCACCCGGCCGCTGTCCAGCGAGTGCCAGGAGGTGCCGCCCAGCAACCGGTCGATCGAGCGGGCCACGAACGAGGCCTCGGCCTTCTCGTCGGCGGCCGTGTGCAATCCGATGCGCGGCGGGTCGGAGAAGTCGCCGACCGCCCGCAGCTCCCGGCCCGGCAGCAGCGAGGCGGGGGCGATGGCGTGGACCGCGGCGTCGACGATCGTGGCATTGGAGCGGTAGTTGCGGCCCAGCCGCACTGTGGCGGCGCCGGGGAAGTCGGCGGTGAAGCGCAGAAAGAAGCCCACATCGGCGCCGCGGAACCCGTAGATGGCCTGGTCCGGGTCGCCGATGGCGGTGAGGTTGCCGTCAGGGGCGGTCAGCAGCCGCAGCAGCGTGTACTGCCGCTCGTCGACGTCCTGATACTCGTCCACGCTGATCCAGGGCCAGCGGCGCCGGTAGTGCTCAGCCAGCTCCGGGTCCGCGCCGAGCAGGCGCACCGGCAGCGCGACGAGGTCGGTGAAGTCGACGAGGTCCAGCTCGCGCAGTCGGCGTTCGTAGGCGGCGTCCTCCTCGGTCGCTTCGTCGGAGTCGCGCCGGTCCAGCAGCCGCCGCCCCTCCTTCTCGGAGCCGGCGACCACGGCGGCGATCTCCCGCTGCTGCGCTGTGTCGGCGATGCCGAAGTCCGCGGAAAGCCCGGCGCGCTCGTACTGCTCGCGCAGCAGGAGCAGACCCAGGCGGTGGAACGTGGCGACGGTGAGGTCGCGGGCGCGCTCGCCCAGCAGGTCGCCCAGCCGCTCGCTCAGCTCCTCGGCGGCGCGGCGGGTGAAGGTGATCGCCAGGAACCCGGCCGCGGCCACGTCCTGCTCGGCCACCAGATGGGCGATGCGCCGGGTGAGCGTTCGGGTCTTGCCGGTGCCCGGGCCGGCGACGATCAGCAGCGGTCCGCCGGGGGCCTCGGCCGCGGCGCGCTGCTGGGGATCGAGTCCGTCGAGCACGCTGCGCGCCGGGGGAGCGGCGGTGCAGGCGCCGTCGGGGAACAGCGGAGGGGAGTCGGCGGCCGGCGCCCCGTGCGCGGCGGGAGAGGGCGCGTACGCGGGCGCCGAGACCGTCGCTGCGGACCCGGCGGAGGTTCCGGCGTCCACGGCGGGTCCGGCGGCCGCCTCAGGCACCAGGACGGCAGCGCGCGGCCCGCTGGGACCGCCGTCCTCGCCGCCCTCGGACCCGCCGCCGTCGCGTTCGCCTGCTTCGTGCCGGCCGCCCTCGGGCCCGGTTCCCGCAGCGTCGCGGGCGCCGCCGTCCGGCTCCGCGCCGCCGCGCGGGGGCGGCTTCTGCGCCGTCGGGCCGCCGGATGCGGGCCGGGGCGCCGGCGACGGGCCGGCCAGGTCGTCGGCGTCGAACAGGGCCGGCGCGGAGTCGGAGCTCTTCAGCTCGCCGGGTTCGAACATGTGGATCCTGCCGTACTCGCCGTCGTAGCCGGCATCGCGCACGACGGCGCCCGCCCGGAGCCTGGTGACCGCCTCGCCCAGCAGGGTGCCGCCGACCCGGGCCACCTCGTCGGTGGGCGCGGTGGTCAGGATGTCCAGTTCCGATCCCAGCTCGCCCACCAGCCGACCGACCTCGCCCCGCACCCGCTTGCTCTTGGGGCCCACGCCGACGATCTCGCTGACGATCTCGGGCAGCGGCACCAGGCTGGTGAAACCGGCGGCACCGGAGGGGCGGTGGCCGACGGGCCGGTCGGCCAGCTCGAAGACGCGGTGGGAGACCCCGACCGTCAAGGGCTTGCCGCAGACCGGGCAGCGCCCGCCGTGGTCGCGGGTGGCGTCGGGTTCCAGGCGCACCCCGCATTTGCGGTGGCCGTCGAGATGGTATTTGCCTTCCTCGGGGAAGAACTCGACGGTGCCGCGGAATCCGTCGCCGGTCTCCAGAGCGCGGCGCACGGCGTAGTAATCGAGGTCGGTGTCGAAGCGCGTGGCCTCGCGGGCGAGCATCGGCGGCGAGTGCGCGTCGGAATTGCTGACCTGCGTGTAGGTGTCGAGCGACGACACCGTCCAGTTCATCTCCGGATCGCTGGAGAGTCCGGTCTCGACGGCGAAGATGTGCTCGGCGAGGTCGGCGTAGCAGTCGCCGACGGCGTCGAATCCCGATTTCGAACCGAGAACGGCGAACCACGGGGTCCACACG
Organism: Streptomonospora alba; assembly: GCF_000826685.1. GTDB lineage: Bacteria > Actinomycetota > Actinomycetes > Streptosporangiales > Streptosporangiaceae > Streptomonospora > Streptomonospora alba. The sequence continues at coordinate 12,840 of NZ_JROO01000036.1, read as the reverse complement.
TGGGCCGGCACCAGATAGCTGCCCGGGTCGCTGGCGAGGGTGATCTCCAGCAGGTCGCGTGAATCCAGGCCCAGGATGGGGCGCCCGTCGGAGGCGAGATTGCCGATCCTGGCCAAATCGGCGGTGATGGCCTCTGCCGCCTCCATCGTGGGCGCGTAGAGCAAATGGTGCACCTTTCGGGTCCGTTCGCCCCGCTTATAGATGGTGGAGATCTCCACGGACAGCATGAAGCGCACCGGATTCCGGCACGCCGGCGGCAGAGTGCGCAGGACCTCGGCTTCGATATCAGGGGTCAGCCGGAACAGTCCCGGCTCGGCGGGCACGAGTTTGGTGCGCAACTGCTCGCGCCAAGCGGGGTGAGTGAAATCACCGGTGCCGACCACTGCGATGCCCTTGCGCGCGGCCCACCACGCCAGGTGCTCCAGGTCGCAATCCTTGCTGCAAGCCCGCGAGTACTTGGAGTGAATATGCAGATCTGCGTGGAACTCCACGGTGAGGTCCTCTCAATGCCCACAGTGACCGGGCCGCGCAAGCGTAAGGGGGACGCGCGGGAACTCCCGCCGGCGCGCAGCCGCCGATGCCGGACTCGCGGTCGGGGGGCCACGGTCCCACAAACGACGCGCGCCTTCGAAGCCTATGCCGACCTGGCCGGGGGATGCGTATCCGGCCAGGTAATGTGTGGATTGCGGAGATCTGCGGTGCGGCGTCCAGGGCTTCTTCGCCGCCGCCTCCGCCTGGCGCGACGCCGATCGATATGCCCGATCCGTTCGCGGATCCAATCACGGCGGCGGTCGGCTACGAACCGCCGTCTTTTCAATGGCGATTCGGTTGCGGTCGACTCGGCGGAGGGGCTCCGCGACACCTCCGCCGTGCCCGGAACCCCTTATACGACGGGCTTTTGGAACTCGGCTAAAGCCGTCCCGCGGGGGCGGGTCCATACAGGTGCGAACGGTGTCTATGATGTCGGAGTCAGCTCCCGTTGAATGAGCGGGTGCCGCGGCCGGTCACCGATCCGAGTCGGCGGCGTCCCTCCGTGGGGTAATTGCTGCATAAAGTGACATCAAGGAAGGGTGTGCGCTCGATGGGGGACGTTTTGGCGGCGCTGCTTCCCCCGGCTGTGGTCGCGGCCGTCTTCTGCACGTTCGTGGTGAAGCTCCTCCGTAAGGAGATGGCGCCGAGAACGTCGGACGGGCGGCTCGCGAGTGAAGCTGATGCGAGCAGCACGGCATCCGGCAGGGGAACTTCGAGTACCGCGACGGCGTCGCGTCCTGAGGCGGACGGCGCCGCGGCGGAAGGCCGGGCAAAGAGCGCAGAGGGTTCCGGACCGGAAGTTCCCGGCGATGGTACGGAGCGCGCCGACGGCTAACCGGCATGCGCACGAATGGAAGCGGCGCGCCTGAGGCGTTAACGGCCGCGGGCCCGGGGAGGCGCGGGGTCGTATCGGCCGTCGAGTCGGGATTTGCTCCCCGCACACGGCCGGGGCATAGGCTGGCCGGGATTTCGATCGCGCGGAGAATTGTCTTCGGCGTTCTTCCGGGATAGCTTTATATTCAGGTGCCATCGCACCGCTCTGCTGGAAAGGTTCTATCTATGGCACAAAAGGTTCAGGTGCTTCTCGTCGACGATCTGGACGGCGGCGAGGCCGAGGAGACCGTTTCGTTCGGGGTCGACGGTTCCGCCTACGAAATCGACCTCAGCGCCGACAACGCCACCAAGCTGCGCGAGGCTCTGGCTCCCTACGTCGAGGCGGCCCGCAAGGCCCCGTCCAAGAGCAGTGGGCGCGGCGGCAAGCGCCAGCAGCGCAACGCCCCCAGCCGCGAGCGCAGCGCCGAGATCCGTGCGTGGGCCAAGGCAGCGGGAAAGCAGGTCAACGAGCGCGGCCGGATCCCGGCTGCCATCGTGGCCGAATACGAGGCCGCCCAGCGCTGACCCCGACGGCCGGCGCCGGTGTGCGAGTGGCGGTTGCGCGGAGCTCTTTCGGACCCGGGAGACCCGCGCAAGGCCATTACTGCCGGGCCGGTCGGCGGCGGCCGGTGTTCGCTCAGAGCAAATATGCGCGCGAGAGCATGTTCACGGCCCGTGTGCCCTCGATATACCAGGGTGCACGGGCCGTTCGCTTGCGGCGTAGCCGGAACACGGACCCCCTGATAGGTAGTTGGATGAGGATGAACGCCCTATCGTCGGGGAAAGTCTCCGGCACGGGAGGCGGGCAGCCTCCTTCCGTGCGGATGTGTTCGTCGGGCGCGCCGCGACGTCGGCCGCTTGGTGGACCGGTGCGGCAGCGCCTCCACGGGGCTTTCCCCTGAGGGGCCGAAATGCGGAAAGCGAGGGTCGGAACTTCCGTCCCTGCCTGACCGCTCTGTGAGGAGCGACGAGACATGTTCGAGAGGTTTACCGACCGCGCGCGGCGCGTGGTGGTCCTGGCCCAGGAAGAGGCCAGGATGCTCAACCACAACTACATTGGTACAGAGCACATCCTGCTCGGCCTCATCCACGAGGGTGAGGGCGTCGCTGCGAAGGCTCTGGAGAGCCTGGGAATCAGCCTCGAAGCGGTTCGGCAGCAGGTAGAGGAGATCATCGGTCAGGGCCAGCAGGCCCCCTCCGGCCACATCCCCTTTACCCCCCGCGCTAAGAAGGTTCTGGAGCTCTCCCTCAGGGAAGCCCTGCAGCTCGGGCACAACTACATCGGCACGGAGCACATCCTGCTCGGCCTCATCCGCGAGGGCGAGGGCGTGGCCGCCCAGGTGCTGGTCAAGCTCGGCGCCGACCTCAACCGGGTGCGCCAGCAGGTCATCCAGCTCCTGCACGGCTACCAGGGCAAGGAGCCCCAAGCCACGGGTGCCTCCTCGGAGTCCACCCCCTCCACCTCGCTCGTGCTGGACCAGTTCGGGCGCAACCTCACCCAGGCGGCGCGCGAGAGCAAGCTGGATCCGGTCATAGGGCGGGACCAGGAGATCGAGCGTGTGATGCAGGTGCTGTCGCGCCGGACCAAGAACAACCCGGTGCTCATCGGCGAGCCCGGTGTCGGCAAGACCGCCGTCGTCGAGGGGCTGGCTCTGAAGATCGTCAAGGGGGAGATCCCCGAGACGCTCAAGGAGAAGCAGCTCTACACGCTCGACCTCGGCGCCCTGGTGGCCGGCAGCCGCTACCGCGGTGACTTCGAGGAGCGCTTGAAGAAGGTCCTCAAGGAGATCCGCACCCGCGGCGACATCATCCTGTTCATCGACGAGCTGCACACGCTGGTGGGCGCGGGTGCGGCCGAAGGCGCGATCGACGCGGCCTCGATCCTCAAGCCCATGCTGGCGCGAGGCGAGCTGCAGACGATCGGCGCGACGACGCTGGACGAGTACCGCAAGCACCTGGAGAAGGACGCGGCCCTGGAGCGCCGCTTCCAGCCGATCCAGGTCGACGAGCCCTCGATCTCGCACACGATCGAGATCCTCAAGGGCCTGCGGGACCGCTACGAGGCCCACCACCGGGTGTCGATCACCGACAGCGCCCTGGTGGCCGCGGGCCAGCTCGCCGATCGCTACATCAGCGACCGGTTCCTGCCGGACAAGGCGATCGACCTCATCGACGAGGCCGGTTCGCGGATGCGCATCCGCCGCATGACCGCGCCGCCGGACCTGCGCGAGTTCGACGAGAAGATCGCCGACGTCCGCAAGGACAAGGAGTCGGCGATCGACGGCCAGGACTTCGAGAAGGCGGCGTCGCTGCGCGACGACGAGAAGAACCTGCTCAACCAGAAGGCGCAGCGGGAGAAGGAGTGGAAGGCCGGCGACATGGACACGGTCGCCGAGGTCGGTGAGGAGCTCATCGCCGAGGTCCTGGCCACCGCCACCGGCATCCCGGTCTTCCGGCTCACCGAGGAGGAGTCCTCCCGGCTGCTGCGCATGGAGGAGGAGCTGCACAAGCGGGTCATCGGCCAGGAGGACGCCATCAAGGCGCTCTCGCAGGCCATCCGGCGCACCCGCGCCGGCCTGAAGGACCCCAAGCGCCCGGGTGGTTCGTTCATCTTCGCCGGCCCGTCCGGCGTGGGTAAGACCGAGCTGTCCAAGACGCTGGCGGAGTTCCTCTTCGGCGACGAGGAGGCGCTGATCCAGCTCGACATGAGCGAGTTCATGGAGAAGCACACCGTCTCGCGGCTGTTCGGCTCGCCTCCGGGCTACGTGGGTTACGAGGAGGGCGGTCAGCTCACCGAGAAGGTGCGCCGCAAGCCGTTCTCCGTGGTGCTGTTCGACGAGATCGAGAAGGCCCACAACGACATCTTCAACTCGCTGCTGCAGGTCCTGGAAGAAGGGCGCCTCACCGACGCCCAGGGTCGCAACGTCGACTTCAAGAACACCGTCATCATCATGACGACGAACCTCGGCACCCGCGACATCTCCAAGGGCGCGGCCATGGGCTTCGCCCGCGAGGACGACGAGCAGACGAACTACGACCGGATGAAGGCCAAGGTCCAGGAAGAGCTCAAGCAGAACTTCCGGCCCGAGTTCCTCAACCGCGTCGACGACGTCATCGTCTTCCACCAGCTCACGCAGCGCGAGATCATGGACATCGTCGACCTGATGGTCAACGCCCTGGATGAGCGGCTCAAGGACCGCGACATGGGGCTGGAGCTGCGCCCGGCGGCCAAGAAGATGCTGGCCGAGCGCGGTTACGACCCCGTGCTGGGCGCCCGGCCGCTGCGCCGGACGATCCAGCGCGAGATCGAGGACCAGTTGTCGGAGAACATCCTCTTCGGCCACCTCAAGCCCGGCCAGATCGTGGTGATCGACGCCGAGGGCGAGGGGACCGACGGGAAGTTCACCTTCAGCGGCGTGCCCAAGCCCGACTCCGTCCCGGACACTCCCGCTGTGGAGGAGAAGGCCGGATCGAACGAGTAGAGCCCGAGCCGGGCGGGTGAACCCGGCGCCGTAGCGCGAACGGTAACCAAGGGGGCGGTCCTTCGGGGCCGCCCCCTTCGGTGTGCCGGGGCTGCCGTGCGAGGGGTGCGGCGTGCGCGACGTGCCGTGTGCGGCGCCGCCCGATAAGGTTTCGGCCGTGGTTCATCCCGAAAGCAATCCTCCGCACCAGCGCCCCTCCGGCGGCGCTGAGCAACCGCAGGGCGGACCCCCGCCGCCTCCCCCGCAGGGCGGTGCCGTGCCGCCTCCCGGCCACGACGGCTACGGCCCGCAGCCGGCGCAGCCGCCGGGTCCGCCCGGCCAGTACGGCCCGCCTCCGGGGCAACCGCCTTACGGCGGCTACGGGGCCTGGCCCCCGCCGGCCGGCGGGGCTCCCGAGAAGGGGTCCTCGGCCACGCTGTGGTGGGTCCTGGGGGCCGCCGCGCTCGTGCTGGTCCTGGTTCTGACCGGCGGCGGCGTGGCCGCCTACGTGATGCTCGGCGACCTCGGCGACTCCGGCGACTCCGGCGCCGCCGGAGGGGCGCCGCAGCCCGGCCGCGTCGAACCCGGCGACATCGAGGGCGTGCGGACCTTCGCCGACGTGTCCCGCGAGCACACCGAGGACCCGGTCTCCTACGACGTCTATCCGCCGCCCGGCGGCGAGCACCACCCGGTGTGGCAGAACTGCGGCGTCTACAGCCGGGAGCTGGTACCCGAGCACGTCGTCCACTCCCTGGAGCACGGCGCCGTGTGGATCAGCTACCGCGAGGACCTACCCGGCGGCCAGGCGGAGGAGCTGGAGCGGCTCTACGAGCAGGGCGACTACCTGATCGTGAGCCCCGCGCACCCCCGCCAGCAGGAGGACATCGTCGCGGTGGCCTGGGGCAAGCGGCTCGTCGTCGAGGACCTCGGCGACGATCAGAGCCTGATCGACTTCCTCAACACCTACGTGCAGGGTCCGCAGACCCCCGAGCCGGGGGCGCCCTGCACCGGAGGCACCGACGAGACCATGCAGGCGGCCTGACGGGCGGGCGGTCCCGCCCGTCAGGACCGGTCAGTTCGGCAGGGCGTAGGTGCCGTCCTCCAGGGGATCCACCAGACCGTCGGCCACGAGCGCGTCGAGCGCCCGCTCGCGCTGCACCGGCTCCTGCCAGACCACGTCCAGCGCCGACTTGGGCACCGGCGCGGGCGACTCCCGCAGCACGGCCAGCAGGCGGCCGCGTACCTGCCGGTCGGTCCCCGCATAGGTCTGGCCGCGCCGCGGCGGGCCGTCGTAGGCGGGCTTGCCCGCCAGCCGCCACGCGCACTGCGCGGCGATGGGGCAGTCGGCGCACGCCGGCGAGCGGGCCGTGCACACCAGCGCGCCCAGCTCCATCACCGCCACCGCCCAGCGGGCGGCCACGTCCGGATCCGCCGGCACGAGCGAGCCCGCCAGCTCCGCCTCGGCCTTGGTCTGGGTCTTGGGCGGGTACTGCACACCGGTGTGGGCGCGCGCCAGCACCCGCCGCACGTTGGTATCGAGTACCGCGTGCCGCTGGCCGAACGCGAAGCTGGCCACAGCGGCCGCGGTGTAGGCGCCCACGCCCGGCAGCGCGAGCAGGTCGGCGTGGGAGGAGGGGACCTCGCCGCCGTGCCGCTCGACCACGGCGCACGCGGCCGCGTGCAGGTTCAGCGCCCGCCGCGGGTATCCCAGCCGGTTCCACATGCGCACCGCCTCGCCCGAGGGCTCCGCGGCGAGGTCGGCGGGAGTGGGCCAGCGCTCCATCCACGCCTCCCAGGCGGGAAGCACCCGTGAGACGGGGGTCTGCTGCAGCATGATCTCGCTGACCAGGATCGACCAGGGGGTGGCGTCGTCGCGGCGCCAGGGCAGATCGCGGGCATTGGTCTCGTACCACGCGAGAACGGCTGTGCTGTAAGGGTTGTCGAACATGTCAATCGATGTGCGGATCGGCGGGTTGAGTAGGTGTGGCGCCGGGAAACCCGGAATACTACGCCTATGGCGTCAAGTGCTGGACAACCGGGGCCGGTGAGTCCCGAAACATATTGGAGAAGGCGTGTCTTCGTGCTGGTGGGGCTCTTCGTCGTCGTAGCCCTGATCACCTACGCGTGCACGCGGCCCTCGACGGACGACGGCGATGAGGCCTCCGGCACGTCTCCGAACCCGACGCCTGAGGAGTCATCGCCGCCAAGTGTCTCACCTTCGGAGTCCCCCGAGGCCTCCCCCAGCGCTTCCGCCGGTGTCGGCGAGGACGGCGGTGGCGGCGAGGGCGAGGACGCCGAGGGAGGCGACGGCGGCTCCCAAGACGGCTCCGGCGACGGAGGCGGGGGCGACTCCGGCGACGAGTCGGGGGGCGGATCCGACGGCGGATCCGGCGGCTCCGACGGCCATGCCGCCCCCGAGGAGCCCGGCGACCCCTGCCGGCCCTCCGACGTGGTGGTGACCCTCGAAACCGACAAGAGCGACTACGCGTGGGACGACAAGCCGAAGTTCAAGCTGACCCTGGTCAACACCGAGGATCAGACCTGCACCGTCGACGTGGGGCCCGAGAGTATGGAGTTGCGCGTCACCTCCGGTGACGACCGCGTGTTCTCCACGGCCGACTGCGCCGACGGCTCCGACAGCGACAAGCAGAAGCTCCAGCGCGGCGTGCCCGACACCACGACCGTCACCTGGAACCGCAAGCGCTCGTGGAAGGACTGCCCCGACAAGGACGTCACGGCCAAGCGCCCGGGCACCTACGTGGTGCGGCTGCACAGCGAATACGACCAGGGCGCCGAACCGCAGGTGTTCCGGCTGAACTGACCCCCGACGCGACCGCGAGCGCCGACCGGCGGGCCCGGTCGGCGCTCGTTCGTTTCGGCGCCGTTCACGGCGCAGCGGCGGCGGACGCCACTCAGCTCGGCTGCGGCGCGGTGAACGCCGAGCGCAGCGCCGCGCCGACGTCGTCGACGCCCACGACCTCCAAGCCCTCGATCGGCTCCTCGCTGTTGCGCGGCACGATCGCCCGGGTGAAGCCCAGCCGCTGCGCCTCGACCAGCCGCCGCTGCACGCCGGTGACCGCCCGGACGTCGCCGGCCAGGCCGACCTCGCCTATGGCCACCAGGCCCCGCGGCAGCGCCTCGTCGCGCACCGAGCCGGCCACCGCCAGGGCGAGCGCGAGGTCCACCGAGGGTTCGCCCAGCCGCACGCCGCCGACGGTGGAGGCGTAGACGTCGGAGTTGGCGATGCGCACCCGGGCGCGGCGCTCCAGCACCGCCATCACCATGTTCACCCGCGCGGAGTCGAGCCCGGAATTGGCCCGGCGGGGCTGGGGCAGGTTGGAGGAGGCCACCAGCGCCTGCACCTCGGCGATCAACGGCCGCCTGCCCTCAAGCGTCACGGTGACGCACGTGCCGGGGACGGGTTCGTTGCGGCGGGTGAGGAACAGGCCGCTGGGGTCGGGCAGGCCGAGGATGCCGGAGTCGGTGAGTTCGAAGCAGCCGATCTCGTCGGTGGGGCCGTAGCGGTTCTTCACGGCGCGCAGCATGCGCAGTTGGGAGTGGCGGTCGCCCTCGAACTGCAGCACGACGTCGACGAGGTGCTCCAGCAGTCGGGGACCGGCGATGGAGCCGTCCTTGGTGACGTGGCCGACCAGCACCGTGGGGATGTCGCGTTCCTTGGCCAGCCGGATCAGCGCGCCCGCGACCTCGCGGACCTGGCTGACGCCGCCGGGCACGCCGGCCACGTCGGGCGAACTCATGGTCTGCACCGAGTCGACGATCAGCAGCGAGGGCGAGACGGCGTCGACGTGGCTGACCAGCGAGGCCACCGAGGTCTCCGACGCCAGGTACAGGTGCGGCGACAGGGCCCCGAGCCGGTCGGCACGCAGCCGCACCTGGCCGGTGGACTCCTCGCCGGTGACGTAGAGCACCGGGGCGGAGTCGGCGCACAGCGCGGCGACCTCCAGCAGCAGCGTGGACTTGCCCACGCCGGGCTCGCCCGCGAACAGCAGGACGCCGCCGGGCACCACGCCGCCGCCGAGGACGCGGTCGAGTTCGTCCAGGCCGGTGGGGACGGCGTGCGCGCTCTCGACGCTGATCTCGGTGATGGGGCGGGCGGCGGTGGTGACCCGCGCGGGGGCGATCACGGTGGAGGTGGGTGCGCCGGCCTCCTCGACGGTGCCCCACGCCTGGCACTCGCCGCAGCGCCCGACCCACTTGAGGGTGGTCCAGCCGCATTCACTGCAGCGGAAGGTGGTCTTCGCAGCCTTGGCCATGGCTGCACCGTAGCGTCCGGCGCAGACATCGCCGACCGGTCCTGGCGCGCCTGGGGAAGCCGCCGACCATCAGAGACACTCTGAGTTATCTTCGATTGCAGAGAGTCGCTGACCGGTTGCGGTCAGGGAGGTCGACTCCGCGGATGCGTGCGGTCACATTCGAGGTCGGCCCACTCCGCGATCCCATCCGCGCCCGTTCCGCCTCCGGACGACCCGTGATCCGCCCGCCCGCACCCAGGAGCCGCCCGTGTCCGCATACAGTGCATCTCGCCGCCGCGCCCCGGTCTACGCGCTCGCCGGGGCGCTCGTTCTCACCGCCACAGCCACCGCCGCACCGGCCGGAGCCGACACCGACGGCGGCGCCGAGGGACTCGCCGCCGAATACGTCGCTCTGGGCGACTCGTTCACCGCCGGCCCGTTCATCCCGTCGCCCTACGGCGACCCCGCGCTGTGCCTGCGATCGCGCTCCAACTACCCCAACCGGGTGGCCGAGGCGACGGGCGCGTCCGAGTTCACCGACGCCAGCTGCATCGGTGCCGAGACCGACGACATGGCGGCCCCGCAGGGGCTCGGGCTTGCCACCAACCCGCCCCAGCTGGACGCGCTGACCCCCGAGACGACACTGGTCACCCTGGGCATCGGCGGAAACGACCTCGGCTACGCCGAGATGGCGATCACGTGCCTGACGCTGGCGGCCACCGACCTGGACGGCGCCCCCTGCCGCGACCACTACACCGGTCCCGACGGCGACAAGCTGCGCGACCGCCTGCCCGAGGCGGGCGAGAGCGTCGGCGAGGTGCTGGAGGCCGTGGGCCGGCGCAGCCCTGATGCGACGGTCGCGGTCGTGGGCTACCTGGAACTGCTTCCCCGGGAGGAAGCCTGCCTGCAGGCCCCCTACGCCGACGGCGACATCGAGTACCTCTACGGCGTCTGGGAGGAGCTCAACGCGGTGCTCGAAAAGGAGGCCGCCGACGCGGGAGCCGTCTTCGTCGACACCTCGGGACCGGGCCACGACATGTGCGCGCCGGCCGATCAGCGGTGGGTCGAGGGCATCTTCCCCAACCGCCCCGCGGCCCCCGTGCACCCCAACGCCGCCGGCATGGCCGAGGTGGGCGACAGGGTGCTTGAGGCCCTGGGGGTACAGCAGGACAGCCCGCAGGTCTGAGCCCCACGCGGCGGGGCGGGGCGGGTCAGTACTCCTTCCACCACAGGTTGAGGGCGTAGTCGACCTCCAGGCCCGGGTGCTCGGCGACGACCTCGTCGGCCACCTGCGGCGACAGCTCGATGCGCACGACCGCCTCGAAGTCGGCGCGGGTGGCGAAGCACCAGCGGATCGTCAGGGGAGTGCGCTGGAAACCCTGCCGGACCCAGAACCGCTCGACCCGCTCGGGATCGTAGTCGGGCAGGAACCGGCGGAACCAGCCGCCGAAGGTGCTGCGGGTGGCGTCGTTGTCGATCACGAATGCGACGCCGCCCCGCCGCACGACACGCCGCAGTTCGGCCAGCCCCGGTTCGCAGCCGGGACCGAAGAAGTACGCCAGGCGCGCGTGGGCGACGTCGACCGAGGCGTCGGGGACGGGCAGCCGCTGGGCTACGCCGGTGCGCACCTCGACCCCCGGAAGCCCCGCAGTGCGGGCCTGTGCCGCCCGCGCCAGCCGGGCGTGCGGCTCGACCCCGGTCACGCGCGCGGCGTCGCGCGCGAAGCGGGCAAGGTGGTAGCCGTCGCCGCAGCCGATGTCGAGCACGTGGGCGCCGGCCGTGCCGCGCACGGCGCGCATCGCCGCGTCGACGACCCCGTCCGGGTCGGCGGCCTCGTTCTCCAGTTCGTAGACGTGCGGGTGCCGCCAGATGTTGGGGCTGGGAACGGCCCCCTCCAACGCTGCTCTCACCCGGGGAAGGATAGGGACCCGAGGGCGGAACCGCATCGCAGACCCCCGTGTGCGCCGCGCCCGCGCCGTGTGCCGATCAACTCGGCCGCGACAGCGCATAGTCTTGGTGGAGTGAGTTCCGTCCAGGTCCCAGACGCGCCGGTCGTGCTGTCGACGGCGTCCGTCTACCCGGAGAAGACCCCCGCCGCCTTCGAGATCGCCGCCAAGCTCGGTTACGACGGCATCGAGGTGCTGGTCTCCACCGATCCCGTCAGCCAGGACGTCGACATGCTCCGGCGGCTGTCGGACTACCACGGCGTTCCCATCCTCGCGGTGCACGCACCGTGCCTGATCTTCACCCAGTGGGTGTGGGGCCGCGAGCCGTGGGGCAAGCTGATCAAGTCCAAGGAGATGGCCGAGGCGCTGGGCGCGCGGACCGTCGTGGTGCATCCGGCCTTCCGCTGGCAGCGCGAGTACGCCCGCGACTTCGAGACCGGCATCAGCCGGATGCAGGAGGAGACCGACGTCGTCTTCGCCGTCGAGAACATGTACCCGGTGCGGATGCGCGACCGCGAGGTCGTCCCCTACGCCCCGAGCTGGAACCCGATCGAGCGCGACTACCCCGACGTCACGCTGGACCTGTCCCACGCGGCCATGTCCCACTCCGACGGGCTGGAGATGGCCAAGCGGCTCGGCGACCGGCTCTCGCACGTGCACCTGACCGACGGCACCGGTACGCAGAACTTCGACGAGCACCTGATCCCCGGCCGCGGCACCCAGCCCTGCGCCGACCTGCTGGAGCATCTGGCCACCACCGGCTACGGCGGGCAGATCGTGCTGGAGGTCAACACACGCAAGGCCGCCGATTCCGAGACCCGTCACCTGGAGCTCGCCGAGGCACTGGCCTTCACCCGCTTGCACTTCGCCGGAGTCAGCACCGACCCGGTCGCGGACGGCGGCCCTCGACGCGAGCGCACCACTCTGCTGCGCGAGACCGCCGAGTCGGCGCCGCCGCGCACCTTCGCGGTCTCCGCCGAAGGCACGGTGGCCCAGACCGGCTGAGCGCCCGTCCGAAACCCGGCCCTTTCGGCGGATCCGGGTCACCGGCGGCCGTGGCTCGACCGGCGCAGGCGACGCGGCCTGCGAAGGCCGCGGGTGAGAGATCGATCGCTCCGGGTGTTCCGGGTGCGGGTGTTGTGCAGATGTGACGTTTGCGGGTGTCCGAAAAGCCCTGGCCAGCGATATCTTCACTCGGGTCACTCCCGTCCCCCCGCTACCGCCTCAGGCGGAGACGTGTGAGTCGCGACAGTCATGTCCGTCCCCCGTACTCGCGAAGAGGACTCACTTGTCACACGGCTACCGGCTGAAGAACACCGCGCGCCTCGCCGGAGGTGCGCTCCTCATCGGATCCGTCTCGCTCGCCCTGGGCGGTACCGCCACCGCGGACGTCAGCGCGTTGAACGGCGGCCACAAGGGCAACAACGGATCGATCAAGGTCCACGAATCGACCACCGACGAGTGGCTGAAGAAGAACGAGCCGCACGTCTGCGAGTTCTATCTCGTCGGCAACGGGTTCGATTCCGCTCAGGAGGTCTCCTGGAAGGCCGTCGAGTGGAAGCCCACCGGCGACAACACGACGGTCGCCGAGGAGGGCACCCTCGTACTCGACGAGAACGGCCACGGCCGCACCGACGACATCGGCCTGACCGACGGGCACTACAAGGTCACGTGGGAGTTCGAGGGCAAGCCGCAGCTCAAGGGCAAGAAGCACAAGGTGCTGTGGGTCGGCTGCGAGGACGACGACGCGACTCCGCCGCCGGACGACGGCGAGTC
>NZ_JROO01000035.1 GCF_000826685.1 Streptomonospora alba | reverse complement strand
CGCCCGCGCACCGGCCCGAAGCCCGGGCGGTTCGGACGCGGGCCCGCCTTCGGGGACGGACCCGCGGCACCGACGACTCGGCTGCGCCCTGTCCTTGCGGCCGGGGCGGCAGCGCCTCAGCGGATGAGCTCGGCCAGCCGGTCCAGCTGCGGCAGCACCGTGTCGCGCCCGGCGGAGTCGACGCCGAAGAAGACCCGGCCCACGCCCGCCTCGGCGTAAGCGTCGATGGTCTTCTCGTCGGGAACCGCGTAGTACAGCGACACCGGAATGGTGCCGCGCCCGGCGTCGGCCGCCAACTGCTGCAGGCGCGTCACGCGCTCGCCGAACTCGCCGACGTTGTCGAGCGTGATGCCCTGGGGCATCCATTCGTCGCCGAAGTCGACGACCCGCTCCTCCACGGTGGGCCCGTTGCCGCCGACGATCACCGGCGGGTGCGGCTTCTGAGCGGGCTTGGGCCAGGCCCAGCTCTTCTCGAAGTCGACGAAGTCGCCGTGGAACTCCGCCTCGTCCTCGGTCCACAGCCGCTTCATGGCCTTGACGTTCTCGGCCATGCGCCGCATCCGCGTGCGCGCGTCGGTGCCGTGGTCGGCCATCTCCTCGCGGTTCCAGCCCGCCCCGACGCCGAACAGGAACCGGCCGCCGGAGAGGAAGTCCAGGCTGGCGACCTCCTTGGCGGTGTGGATCGGGTCGCGCTGGGCCACCAGGCACACGCCGGTGCCGATCCGCAGGGTCGAGGTGGCCGAGGCCGCCGCGGTCAGGGCCACGAACGGGTCGAAGGTGTGCACATACATCCGCGGCAGTTCTCCACCGCCGGGGTAGGGGGACTTGCGGCTGACCGGGATGTGGCTGTGCTCGGGCAGCACAAGCGCCTCGAAGCCGCGGTCCTCGACCTCGCTGGCGAGGGTCGCCGGATCGATGGCGTCGTGGGTCGGAAACATGAGAACGCCGTACTTCACTTCAGCTCCCTATCTCAGGTGTGCGCGCCTCCACAGTCCTTCAGCTGCCCCGGTGCCCTTTCGATTCCACTCACCCGGAGGCGCGGATCCGCGGGAGCCTCCCCGGGCGGATCCCGATTACCGGCGCGCGGCAGTCGGTACTACAGTCTGTCGTAGACATCGCCCCCGGTGCGCATCGGCGCGCGGCAGGCGCCGGGGCGCACCGCTGCAATCCGGGTGGAGGCAATCGTGGTCGAAGCGCTGACCACCACCATCCAGGCCGCGTCGCTGATCCTGGCCGGGTGGTGCCTGGTCTCGACGTTCCGGGACCAGCCCATGGTCGTACCCCACCTGGTGGCCGCGGGTGTGCTGTGGCTGCTGGTGATCGCCCAGGCGGTGGTGTCGGGGGTGCCGATGGCCCGAGGGGAGGGCCCCGCCGAGACGCTGATCTTCATCAGTTACCTGGCGACCGTGGTGCTCATCCCGCCCGCCTGCGCGGTGTGGGGATTCATCGAGCGCAGCCGCTGGGGCCCCGCCGTGATCGCCTTCGCCTGCCTGATCCTGCCCGTGATGATGGTCCGCCTCGAACAGATCTGGGACCCCGCCGTTGTCTGACTCCGCGGGCCGCAGCGGTCCCGGCCGCGTCCTCGTCGCCGTCTATGCGATCTTCGCCGTCGGCGCGGCCTCCCGTGCCGCCGTGCAGATCCTCACCCGCTTCGAGGAGGCCCCGCTGGCCTATGTGCTCTCGGCGGTGGCCGCGGCCGTCTACATCGTCGCCACGATCGGCCTGATCGGCGGCGGCCGCACCCCGATGCGCGTGGCAGCGGTCTCGTGCACGATCGAGTTGCTCGGCGTCGTGGTGGTCGGTGCGGTCAGCCTGCTGTATCCGTCGGCATTCCCCGACGACACGGTGTGGTCGCGCTTCGGCAGCGGCTACCTCTTCATCCCGCTGGTGCTGCCGGTGCTGGGACTGTGGTGGGTGCGCCGTGTCACCCGCTCCCGCGCGTCGGCCGACCCCGTCTGATCCCCGCTGCGCCCGGGTAGCTTGCATCCATGGCATCAGAACCGAACCCGTCCGATCCGCCGGTCGTCGTTTCGCCGCAATGGGCGGCGGCGCACCGGGACGAGGTGCTGCTCGCCGACGTCCGCTGGTATCTCGACGGAAGGTCCGGCCGCGCCGCCTTCCGGGAAGGGCACCCGCCCGGTGCCGTCTTCGTGGACGTCGACACCGACCTGGCCGGGCCCGCCACGGGAACCGGCGGCCGCCACCCGCTGCCCGACCCGCGGGACTTCGCCGAATCCATGGCCGCCCTGGGCATCGGCGACGGCACACCGGTGGTCGCCTACGACGACAGCGGCGGCTCCACCGCGGCGCGGCTGGTGTGGATGCTGCGCGTCCTGGGCTCGCCCGCCGCGCTGCTCGACGGCGGGATCGGCGCCTGGCCCGGCCCGCTGGAGACCGGCGAGGACCGACCGGTGCACCGCCGGCGCACTCCTGCCGCCTGGCCCGCCGACCGTGTCGCCGACACCGTCGGCGTGAGCGCGGACACCGGCGATCCGCGCCGGCTGCTGCTCGACGCCCGCGCCCGCGAGCGCTACACCGGAGCGGAGCCCGCACCGGTCGACCCGCGCCCGGGCCACATCCCCGGCGCGCAAAGCGCCGCCTGGCCGGGCAACCTGACCGAGGACGGGCGCATGGCCCCGCCCGAGCGGCTGCGCGAGCGCTTCCGCGCGCTGGGAGCCGACTCCGCCGAGACCATCACCGCTTACTGCGGCTCGGGCGTCACCGCCTGCCACGACCTGCTCGCTCTCGAACACGCCGGATACACCGGCGCCCGCCTGTACCCCGGGTCGTGGAGCGCGTGGGGAGCCGACAGCGGACTGCCGGCGGAGACGGGGGAGGGCGAGGGGCCCGCGTGAAAACCGCGTGGCCGAGGAACCCAGGGTCAGTGGGCGGCCACGCGGCTGATCAGAGGCACAGTGGAAGGGACCGGCGGCGAGATTCCGGCGAGGGCACTGCCACGTTCCATCGTGGGGCATATTTCGGCCTATGCAGTGCACGACGCGCCGATGTCGCCTCACGGCGGCGAACGGGTAGCGGAACCCTGCGACGCGACCGTAGCCGTGGGCCCGGGCGGAGACGCGAACCGGAACTCGAAACGCGGGCTAGGCGCCGTCTCACCGCCTTCTAACCTCAGCCTCCGATCGTTGTCGGTAACAGGTCGAGTATCCGGAGGAGCGAATGAGTGCCAGCGACCCCAACCAGGGCTTCCCTACCGGGGACCGGGACGGCCGTGACCGTCCGGCGGAGCCGGCCGACGCGTCCGCGGACACGGTCGGGTCCGGCGCCGACCCCGCGTCCTCGGCCGAGTCCGCCGCCAGTGCGCCGCAGCCCGAGGCCGGAACCGGCGGCGGCACCGAGCCGTCCCGGGAAGCCGAGGAGTCCGGCGCCGCCACGGGGGACGCTCCGGCAGGCCGCGGCCCCGAGTCCACCGGCCCGTGGCGGTCCGCGGTAGCCAACCGCCCGCCGCGCGCCGGCGCGTCGGACGCGGCCGGCGAGCAGGCGGCGCCCCACGATAATCGGACCGGCGGTCAGCAGGAACCTCCCCAGCACGCCCCCTACGGCGATCCGTCCCAAGCCGCCCGGGAACAGCCGCAGTGGAGCACTCCCCAGGACGCGGGCCGGACGGCCCCGCACGCCCAATACCCGCCGGGCGCCTACGGAGGCGCGCCCGGCGGGCCGGGCGGCCCCGGGCAGGGAAGCCCTTACGCGCCGCCGCACCACCCCGGCGGTTCCGAGGCCGCGGCCTGGTCCGGCGCCGGTGCGGGTGCGGGCGCCGCGAGCCACCCCGGCGGCCCCTACGGCCCCGGACCGGAATCGGGTTCCCACTCCGGCCACCCCGGCAGCGGCGGTTACCCTCCGCCCCCCTACGGCGAGGGCCACCCCGGCGGTCCGCACGGCGATCAACCGGGCAAGCCCTCGTTCTTCCGGCGCAATGCGGTGGTGCTCATCGCCGCCGTGACGGCGCTGGTCACCAGCTTGATCGTGGGCCCGGCCGCGGCCGCGCTCACCGCCTACCTCGTCGACGGCGGCGGCACCTCGGCGCTGAACGACGGCTCCGAGGGATCGGTATCCAGCGGGGACGTCAGCGCCGTGGCCGACAAGGCGCTGCCCAGCGTGGTCTCGATCGAGGCCGGCCAGGGCGCCGGCAGCGGCGTGATCCTCAGTTCCGACGGCAAGATCCTCACCAACGCCCACGTCGTCGCCGCGGCCGAGGGCGACACGGTCAACGTCGCCTTCAAGGACGGCAGCGAGGCCCGGGCGCAGGTCCTCGGCTCGGACCCCGTCTCCGACCTCGCGGTCATCGAGGCCCGGGACAAGAGCGGGCTCACCACCGCGAAGCTCGGCGACTCCGACAAGGTCCAGGTGGGCGCCGACGTCGTCGCGATCGGGTCGCCGCTGGGGTTGCAGGGCACCGTCACCAGCGGCGTGGTCAGCGCCCTGGACCGACCCGTCAACACCGGCGCGAGCGGGCAGCAGGAGCAACCGGAGCAGCAGCCGGACAACCCCTTCGGGATCCCCGAGGAGGAGCAGCCGCAGGAAGAACAGGAACAGGAGCAGCTGCAGACCTCTACGGTCATCAACGCCATCCAGACCGACGCGCCCATCAACCCGGGCAACTCGGGCGGACCGCTGATGAACATGAGCGGCGAGGTGGTCGGCATCAACACCGCGATCGCCTCGACGAGCGCCATGGGCCAGGCGGGCTCGATCGGGCTCGGGTTCTCCATCCCGATCAACCAGGCCAAGCCCATCGCCCAGCAGCTCATCGAGAACGGTGAGGCCGACTACGCGGCCATCGAGGCCACGATCACCCAGAGCAACGAGGAAGGCTCCAGGATCGTCGAGACCACCGACGGAGGCGCCGCCGCTCAGGCGGGCCTGGAGCGCGGAGACCGGATCACCCACGTCAACGGCGAGGAAGTCGAGGAGCCCAACGCCCTCATCGCAGCGATCCGCTCCCACCAGCCCGGGGACACGATCACGATCGGCTACGTCCGCGACGGCGAGGAGAACGAGACCGAGGTGACGCTCTCGGCCCAGTCCTCCGACAGCCTCAACGGCTGATCGCCACGGGGGAGCGGGCATCGCCCCCCGCGATCCGGGGACGGGGAGTGCGAAAGGGCCCGGCGCGACCACCGCGCGCCGGGCCCTTCGGCTGGGGCGGAGGCCGGCCCGCTCTCAGCCACACGGCGGAGGCCGTCCGTCGCTCACTCCACCGCCGGACGCGCCGACAGACCGCGGTGGCGGCCGTGGGTCGTCCGGTGAGTCTGCGCTCCTGCGCTGTCGGCCGCGGTCCTGGGCGCGCTCGGGTCGGCCGTGCGGCCCTCGTGTCCGCCCGCGTCGGTCTTCGCGCCACGCGCTCGATCGGTGGGCCCGGCCGCCCGTTCCGCGCGTAGCCGGTCCGGTTCGGCCGGCGCGGACCTGCCGGTGCGGGCCGCGTTCTGGGCGGGAGAGGGGGGCGCGGGGCGGCTGGCGCGGGCCAGCGTGACCACGCCTATCGCGAGCAGCACCGCGGCACCGGCCGCGACCGAGCCGTCGACCGGCCCCGCCGGAATCCGCTCGTCGAAGAAGGTCACCCCGATCACCGCGGCCGAGAGCGGGTCGCTGATCAGCAGCGTCGCGTACGCCAGCGCGAAGTGCCCGCTGCGGTAGGCGTTCTGCACGATGACGGCGCCGGTCAGGCCGATGGCCAGCGCCACCGCGGTCAGCGGCTGGAGGACGGCGAGCAGGTCGGTGACGGCGGCCGAGCCGATGACGCGCGCGAACGCCGAGGTCGCCCCGTAGGCGACGCCGCCGGCCAGCGCCAGGATCCAGGCCCGCGAGACCGCTCCGGTGAAGCGGGCGGCGGCGACGCAGACCAGCAGCACGACGGCGCAGCCCGTCGGCATGAGGAGGGTTTCGGCCCGGGTGGGTTCCGGAGCGCCCGCGTGGGCGGGAAGGGTGGCCAGCAGTCCCGCCAGCGCAAGCGTCACCGTGAGGGAGCCGACGACCTGCGCCCTCGTCAGCCGCTGCCGACGGAAGAACGCGGAGAGCATCACAGCGAACAGCAGCCCGCTCACTCCGATGGGCTGGATGATGATGAGCGGCGCGCCGGTCAGGGCCAGCATGTGCGCCACGACGCCTGCGGCGGTCAGCACGGTGCCCAGGCACCAGCCGCGGCTGCGCAGCAGGAACGACAGCAGCCGCAGCTGGCCCAGTCGGGGCGCGCGGACGACCGACCGCTCCTGGAAGGCGGCCCCCGCCGCGACGGCGAACGCACCCGCGATGGCGATGACCACTGGCAACGTCATGTGCTCCTGCGCCCTCCTTGTGCGTCTCACCCGCTGTGGCGGATGCGGCGGTCCGTCGGTCTGGTCGCGGATCCTGTCGCGGACCCGGCGGCGGGGGCGTCGGCGAACGGGAGCGGAGTCGGGGTCGGGTCCGTGGCGGCCCGCAGCCGGGGCGCCGGTTTTCGGGCACGCCCAGACACCCCGCCCGAGTGTGCCAGGGCACACCGGCGGGGGATGATCCGACGACGGTCCCGATACCGCGGCGCGAGGGGCCGTTGAAGGGGGTCTGCGCCGCCGGTGCCCCACTCGGTACCCGGGCCCGTCCCGTTGTCCTGGGGATTCTGCAGGGTATCGGATTAAGATCCGATAAACGCAGGCGCGGGCGCCGTCCGCGAACGCGCTCGGCGGGCCGCTCCACCGGCCGACCGGCGCCTCATCGGGGCCGCACCCGGGGCGTGGATCCGGAGGGGCGTGGTGCGCCGAAGCGCTGTCCGGAACTCGAAGAACCCCCCGGAAGCGCCGAAGGGATGCGCGTGGTCGCCGGCGGGTTCCTCGGCCTACTCGGCCCGGGGCGGAAGCCAGAACCCCACGACCGCGCCGCCGCCGGGCCGGTTGGCGGCCAGCACGTGGCCGCCGTGGGCGGAGACGATGTCGTGCACCATCGACAGGCCCAGCCCGGATCCGGGCATACTGCGTGCCGAGGTCGAGCGGTAGAAGCGCTCGAAGATGTGATCCAGCTCCTGATCCTCGATCCCGGGACCGCGGTCGCGGACCTCCACCCGGCCTTCGCGCACCACGATCCCGATGGGCTCCGCGCCGTCCGGGTCGAACTTCGCGGCGTTCTCCACCGGATTGGACAGGGCCCGCTCCACAGCCGCCGGCCTGCCGTGGACCACGGTGTCGTCGGCGTCCACGGAGACCTCGCGCCCGGTGCGGCGGCGGGTGCGGTCGGCCACGCGCTCGGCCAGTTCGCGCAGTTCCAGATCGGCGGGCTGCTCGTCCTCGCGGCTCTCCGTGGCCAACTGCACCAGCTCGTCGACCAGACCGGTCAGCTCCCGCGTCTCGCCCTGCAGATCGTCGACGAGCTGCTTGCGGCCCTCCGGCGGCAGCTGGTCGAAGCGCTTCATCACGCTCACGTTGGTACGCAGGCTCGTCAGCGGGGTGCGCAGCTCGTGCGAGGCGTTCTGCACCAGCCGCCGCTGCTCCTCCTTGGACGACGCCAGTCGGGCGAGCATCGCGCTGAAGGCGTTGCCCAGCCGGCCGACCTCGTCGCCTGTGGTCCGGCCCTCCGCCGCGCCGCCGGGCACCGGGTAGTCCAGCCGCCCGGTGGAGCTCACGTACTCGGCCGCCTCGGTCAGCCGCACCAGGCGCCCCGTGACGCGCCGTCCGATCAACCACCCGGCCACGCCCGCGCCGATGAGCACCGCCACGCCGACACCCAGCATCTGCGTGGCGAGCCGGCTCAGCATCTGCTCAGTGGGGGAGAGCCGCTGCCCGATCTGGATCGCGCCGCTGCCGCCGCCCAGGGAGACGCTCGCGATGCGGTAGTCCTCGCCGTGGGCGCTGTCCTCGCGGGTGTGGACGACGCCGGGCTCCTGCTCCGCCGCGATCCTGTGGTCCTCGTCGTTGACGGGCAGGAAGCGCACCTGCTCCTTGTCGCGCACCTGCACCTGCACCCCGCCGTCGGGGGTGATCAGCTGGAAGGTGAAGGACTGCGAGTGCAGCACCGCCAGTGCACCCTCGCCGGCGAGCGGATCCATGCTCGGGCCGCGCAGGTTGCGGGAGAGGTTCTCAACGGTGGTGTCGAACTCGGTCTGTGCGTCGGTGCGGATCAGAAACGCGGCGGTGTTGTAGGCCAGCGAGCCCACCAGCGCGATCACCACCGCCGCCACCAGCGCGAACGACACCGCGAAGCGGGTGCCCAGGCGCCAGTCGCGCATCGGCGTGATGTGCGCCCTCAGCCGGCCCTCTGCGCTGCGGATGCTGTGCATCTGCGGATCACCCCGCCTCCTGCGGCCGGATCGTGTAGCCCACGCCCCGCACGGTGTGGATCAGCGGCGGCGTGCCCTCCGGCTCCAGTTTGCGGCGCAGGTAGCTGATGTAGACCGCGAGGTTCTTGGATTCGGGGCCGAAGTCGTAGCCCCAGATGCGGTCGTAGATGGTCGGGTGGTCCAGCACGATCCCCGCGTTGCGCATGAGCAGCTCCAGCAGGTCGAACTCGGTCTTGGACAGCTCGACCTCTGCGCCGCCACGCCACACCCGGCGCGACCCCGGGTCCAGGCGCAGGTCGCCGACCTTGATCAGCGGTTCGGCGACACCGTTCTCGTCGGTGGGCTCCGCGCGGCGCAGCAGCGCCCGCAGCCGCGCCAGCAACTCCTCCAGCTCGAAGGGCTTGGGCAGGTAGTCGTCGGCCCCGGCGTCCAGCCCGGCCACCCGGTCGGAGGTCTCCACCCGCGCCGTCAGCATCAGGATCGGGGTGCGGTCGCCCTCCTTGCGCAGCACCCGGCACACGCCCAGACCGTCGACGCCGGGCATCATCACGTCCAGCACCAGCAGGTCCACCGGCTCGCTGTGCACCGCCGCCAGCGTCTCCACGCCGTCGCCCGCCGTCCGTACCGCGTAGCCCTCCAGCTGCAGGGCCCGCTCCAGGGAGTCGCGGATGGCGCGGTCGTCGTCGGCGATCAGGACGCTGCTGGCTCGGGTCATACGGTCAATGGTGGCGCATGCGGGTTAGGCACCGGTAAGAGGAACACGAGGTCGCGGTGGGTGGGCTCGGGCGCGAATCGCGTCGGCGGCGTACCCGGGCACGGCAGGCCCGCGGCCCGGCGGAGTCAGGCCCGGCGGGTCGCGACCCACATCGCCGCCGTGGCGGCGACTCCGCAGACGAGCAGCGTCACGCCGGACAGTACGCCGCTGACGACGGGCACCCACGGTGTCAGCGAGAGCGCCGCCAGCGCGAAACCGGCGACGCCCAGGGCGGTGAGCACCGCGCCGGGAACGGCGACACTCGGCGCCTTCCAGACCGCGACGAGGGCGACGAAGTGCAGCCCGACGACGACGGCGATCCAGGCGACGTTGGTCTCCGGGGGAGCGCCGAACACGCGTATGGCACGGAATCCGCCGATGAGCAGCACGCCCTCGGTGAATACGACCCCCGCAAACCCCCGCTTGAACATGCCCCGCCACCGCCCGGCCGCGTTCCGTGCGGCCGGCGGCCGACTCCGGGAGTCGGCCGCCGCGTCACCGCGGGAGGCCGCCAGGCCCAGCAGCACGGTCGCCGCGAGGGCGGCCGCCGCCGCGACGCGCGCGGCCAGGGTCACGTCCGGGGGCATCGGGGCGCCGGAGTTGGCGAAGACGAACACCGCCCCGAACGCGGAGCCGATCAGCACGCCCAGGAAGCGCTGGTTCATCGTCGGTGCACGCCGCCTTTCGGATGTGCGGATGGAAGGACGCGGATACGGGCAGGGGGCTACCCGCCGCCCCCGGAGTCGCCGCCACGGCCGCCCTTGCGCTTGGAGGCGTCCAGGGCGACGCCGAAGACGATTCCGATGGCGATGCCGGCGCCGATGTTGTCCATGCCGACCCCGATGGCGACCCCCATCGCCAGGCCGAGGGGGAGCCCGATCAGGCGGGATGCTCCGGATGCCGTCCTGCTCATCGGGTCGGACCTCCGATCGCGCGGTGCCGTTCGAGCGGGAAGCCCGACGGGACGACTCCGACGCGCGCCGCCGCCTGCGGGTTCCCGCCCTGGTGCGTCCCCGCTGGAGGGCGGCTCACAGTTCCCGCTCCCAGACCTGGGCCGTGAGGTCGCGACCGAAGACCCGTTCGGGCTGCGAGGAGGCCAGGCGGAAGCCGCTGCCCTCGTAGACGCGGCGCGCGGCCGCGAGTACGGAGTAGGTGGACAGCACCATGCGCCGGTAGCCCGATGAGCGGGCGAAATCCAGGCATCGCCGCATCAGCAGCGACCCGACGCCGTGTCCGCGTGCGGTCGGCTCCACGAGGAACAGGCGCAACCGCGCGGTCTGCTCGTCCTCCCGCGTGCACGCGACGCAGCCGGCGCGCAGGCCGTCCAGCTCGGCGATCCACAGGCGCTGCGCCGACGGGTCGGACGCCTGCGCGTAGTCGGCGATCAGGCGCGCGACCCAGGCCTCGAAGGAGGTGTCCCAGCCGTACTCGTCTGCGTAGAGGGCGCCGTGGCGTTCGACGACCCAGCCCAGGTCGCCGGGGCGGGGCTCGCGCAGCACGGCCTCGGAGTACGACGGCGGGGAGGTGACCGGAGCCGCCCCGTCGTGCCCTTGGGTCGGTTCGGCCGCCGCGGCGTGATGGTCGGCGCCGTGACGCGGGCGGGGCTCGCCGAACAGCCGCCGCACGGTGCCCATCGCCTCGATGAGCCGCTCCCGGTCGCCCTCCGGCAGGTGCGACACCAGCCCGACGACCTGCTCGTTCGCGCGGTCGTCCAAGGTCTCGGCCGCTTCCTTGCCCTCCTCGGTCAGCTCTACGACCTGCCTGCGCCGGTCCGCTGAGGACGGTGAGCGCGCGACGAGGCCGTTGCGCTGCAGCCGGGTCAGCACGCGGCTGAGTTGGCCGGCGTCCATGTCCAGGTCGCGGCGCAGGTCGAGGGCTTCGACGCGGGAGCGGTGCCGCAGTTCGTAGAGGATGCGCACCTCGGTCAGCGACCACGGGGAGTCGAGCATGCCGGGTTTGACCACCCCGACGCGGTGTGTGTAGAAGCGGTTGAACGCGCGGATCGCCGAGACGTCCTCAAGCGGGACGTCGGCACCGGTTTCGGACGTGCTCATGGTGGTCCCCACGGGTGGCCCGCTCCGGCCGCGGCCCCGGGCTGCCGGAGCAGGTATGTTTGACTCTGGCAAACAATTTAGCGCACCGATCGGCCGTGGGAAAGCCGAGAGGCGGCTCTCCGCGCCTCCGAACGAGCGGCGGGCGAGCCCGGGGGCCGCCCGCCGGAGGATCCGTCAGGCCTCGCCTCCGGATTCCGCACTGCGCCGCAGGCCTGCCGCGCGCCCCTTGCCTGCCACCACCAGAGCCATCTTGCGCGAGGCCTCGTCGAGCATCTCCTCGTCCAGCATCACCGCCCCCCGGCGCTCCACCTCCGTGGCGTGCTCGTAGGCGTCCAGGATCCGCTCCGCGTGGTCGTAGTCCGCCTGGCCGGGCGTATAGACGTCGTTGGCCGCCTCGACCTGGAGCGGGTGCAGCACCCACTTGCCGTCGAAGCCGAGTGCGGCGGTGCGCCCGGCCGAGCGGCGGAACGCCTCGACGTCGCGGATCTGCAGGTACGGGCCGTCGATCGCCTGCAGACCGTTGGCGCGCGCGGCCAGGAGAATGCGCATCAGCACGTAGTGGTAGGCGTCGCCGGCGTCGTAGCCGGGCGGCTGCTCGCCGACCACCAGTGTGCGCATGTTGACCGAGGCCATGAAGTCGGCGGGCCCGTAGACCAGGCTCTCCAGCCGCAGCGAGGAGGCCGCGATCTCGTCGGCCCGCAGGGCGCCGCGGGCGTCCTCGATCTGGGCCTCGACGCCGATCCCGCCCGGTTCCAGGCCGTTGGCCGCCTCGATCTGGGTCAGCAGGGTGTCCAGCCAGCGCACGTGGTCGGGCGTGGTGACCTTGGGCAGCACCAGGCCGTCCAGTTCGCCGCCCGCACCCTCCACCACCTCGATCACGTCGCGGTAGGTCCACGGGGTGTCCAGGGCGTTGACCCGCACGGTGCGCACCTTGGCGCCCCATCCGCCGGCGTTGAGCGCGGCCGCGGCGCCCGCGCGCGCCGCCGCCTTCTCGGCGGGGGCGACGGCGTCCTCCAGGTCCAGAAAGACCGCGTCGGCGTCCAGCCCGCGCGCCTTCTCGATGAACCGGCTGTTGGACGCCGGCACCGCCAGAACCGAGCGGCGCGACCGCGATGCGACAGCACTCATGTAGCCCTCCTTCGCCTCCACCGGGCCGGGCGGCACCCGCCGTCCGCCGCCGGACATCCTCGCAAACGTGCGCCGCCGAGTGCGTCCCTGCCTGCGGTTCCGTCGTGAGGCATGCCGCAGCCCCGCAATCGGCCCGCCCCTCCGGACAGAACATAGAGTGCGACTCAGACACCAGTGAGAACGGGGGCCGCGCACGGCGGCGGACACGCGCCGAGGGGCGCCCCGCGGGGAGAAAGGCGCGATGGACCGTCAGGACGAGCACACGACAAGCCATTTCACCAGCTCGCACTGGGGCGCCTACGACGTCCTCGTCTCGGGAGACCGCGTCGTGGACGTGCTCCCGGGACCCGACGAGACCGACCCCTCGCCCATCAGCGCCAACGTCCCCGCGGCCCAGCACCACGCCACCCGGGTGGACGCGCCCGCCGTACGGCGCCGCTGGCTGGAGAACGGCCCCGGCGCCGACAGCCGGCGCGGCTCGCCCGGCGACGAGTACGTCCGGCTCGACTGGGGCGTCCTGCTCGACCTGCTGGCCGCCGAGTTCGACCGGGTGCGCCGCGAACACGGCAACGCGGCCATCTACGGCGGCTCCTACGGCTGGGGCAGCGCCGGGCGGTTCCACCACTCCCAGAGCCAGGTGCACCGCTTCCTCAACACCATCGGCGGCTACACCCGCTCCCGCAACACCTACAGCCACGCCTGCGTCGAAGTGCTGCTGCCCCACGTCGTGGGCCTGGGCGGCACCGCCGACCTGCTTGAGCGCGCCCCCACCTGGGAGGCGGTAGCCGAGCACACCGACCTGGTGGTGAGCTTCGGCGGCCTGCGGCTGTCCAACACCTGGAACGCCTCGGGCGGTCGGGCCCGCCAGACCGCCGCCCAGGGCATGCGCGCCGCCGCCCGCAACGGCGTCCGCACCGTCTCCGTCAGCCCGCTGCGCGACGACACCATCGAGGAGATGGGCGCGCAGTGGCTGCCCGCCGACCCCGGCAGCGACACCGCCGTCCAACTCGCCCTCATCCACACCCTGTTCGAGGAGGGCCTGGCCGACCGCGCCTTCCTCGACCGCTGCACCGTCGGCGCCGACGTGCTGCGCGACTACGTCGCCGGCATCCGCGACGGCGTCGCCAAGACCCCCGAATGGGCCGAGGGCCTGTGCGGCCTGTCCGCCGACACTCTGCGCGGCCTCGCGCGGCGTATGGCCGGCGGCCGCACGCTCGTCAACGTCGGCTGGTCGGTGCAGCGCACCCGGTTCGGCGAGCAGCCGCTGTGGGGCGGCGTCGCCCTGGCCGCCTGCCTGGGCCAGATCGGGCTGCCCGGCGGCGGGTTCGCCACCGGCTACGGCTCCACGGGAAACTACGCCGGCGGATCCACCCCCTCGGGACTGCCGCGCTTCCTGCAGGGCGCCAACCCGGTCGACTCGGCCATCCCCGTCGCCCGCATCGCGGACATGCTGCTGCACCCCGGCGAGTCCTACGACTACAACGGGCGGCGCTGCACCTACCCCGACATCCGCATGGTGGTGTGGTCCGGCGGCAACCCCTTCCACCACCACCAGGACCTCGCGCGGCTCACCCGCGCCTTCGGTCGGCCCGAGACCGTGGTCGTCGCCGAGACCCACTGGACCGCCACCGCCCGCCACGCCGACATCGTGCTTCCCTCCACCACCTCGCTGGAACGCGACGACATCGGTGCCAGCCAAGGCGATCTGCGGGTGCGCGCCATGCCGCGTGCGGTGCCCCCGCACGGCGGCGCCCGCGACGAGTACGACGTCTACGCCGACCTGGCCGAGCGGCTGGGGGTCCGCGCGGAGTTCACCGAGGGCCGCACCTCCGCGCAGTGGCTGCGGCGCATCTACGAGCAGTGGCGCGCCCGGTACACGACGCCGCTGCCCGGCTTCGACGACTTCTGGGCGGCCGGCGGCGTGGACATCCCCGACCGCGTCGAGGACACCACCCTCTTCGGCGACTTCCGAGCCGACCCCGGCGCCCATCCGCTGGGCACGCCGAGCGGCCGCATCGAGCTGTACTCGCACACGATCGACTCCTTCGGCTACGACGACTGCCCCGGTCACCCCGCATGGCTGACCGCGTCCGAGCGGCTGGGCGCCGAGCGGTCGCGCCGGTGGCCGCTGCTGCTGGTCGCCAACCAGCCGCGCGGAAGGCTGCACAGCCAGCACGACATGGGCGCCTACAGCCGCTCGCTGGAGATCGCCGACCGGGCGCGGATGCGCATGCACCCTGAGGACGCGCGGGCGCGCGGCGTCGCCGACGGCGACGTGGTGCGGGTGCACAACGACCGCGGCAGCCTGCTGGCGGGCGTGGAGACCAGCACCGACGTGCGGCCCGACGTCGTCCAGTTGTCCACCGGAGCCTGGTACGACCCCTCTTCGCCCGAGGCCACCTGCGTGCACGGCAACCCCAACGTGCTCACCGCCGACACCGGCTCCTCGGCACTGAGCCAGGGCACCACGGGCCAGCACGTGCTCGTGGAGGTCGAGCGCTACGAGGGCGACCCGCCGCCGGTGCGGGTCTTCGACCCGCCGCGGGTGACCACCCGGTAGTGGCGGGCGGGACCCTCGGCACCGGATCGATCGGGAGGCGGCGGTGAGCGGACCGTAGCGGCCCCGCTGCCGTGCGCACGTGCACCGCAGGGAGACGGCGGTCACTTTCCGGCCCCACTTCCGCCGGAACGGGGGATAGGTTAGCCTCTACTAAGTTCGAGAGGAACAGAAGTCGCCCCCGGAGGAACAGTGCTGCCCCTGCCCGCGCGCCGCACGGCCGCCGCCCCCGGCGGAGCGCGATGAGCCTGGAACGGCCGTCCGCCGGCCCCGTGTTCGGCGAGGACGGCGAGGCCCCCGACTCCGTCGCGGCCGCGACGGAGCTCGACCGCCGCACCGACGCCACAGCGCGCATCCACCTGCTGCGCACCGTCGGCCTTTCGGCCCTGCTCGTGGGACTGGCGGTGTGCGTGCTGGTCAGCATCGCCGTCGGCGCCAAGGCCATCCCGCTGGGCACCGTCGTCGACGCGCTGTTCAACCCGGACGGAAGCTACAACGCCAGCGTCGTGTGGGAGCTGCGCCTGCCGCGCACCGTGCTCGGCATCTTCGTCGGCGCCGCGCTCGGGCTGGCCGGCGCCCTCATGCAGGCCCTCACCCGCAACCCCATCGCCGAACCCGGGATCCTCGGCGTCAACTCTGGCGCCGCCGCCGCGGTCGTCACCGCGATCTTCGTGTTCGGCATGACCGGCGTCGACGCCTACGTCTGGTTCGCCTTCGTCGGCGCCGCGATCGCCGCGGTGCTCGTCTACGCGCTGGGTTCGCGGGGGCGAAGCGGCGCCACCCCGGTGCGCCTCGCCCTCGCCGGCACCGCGATCGCCGCGGTCCTGCAGGGCTTCGTCTACGGGATCACCGTCCTCAACGAGTTCGTCTTCGACCAGATCCGCTTCTGGCAGGTGGGCTCCCTCGTCGGCCGCGACATCGAGATCTTCGTGCGCATCTGGCCGTTTCTGATCGCCGGCATCCTGCTCGCGCTGACGCTGGGGCCCGCGCTGAACGCCGTCGCGCTCGGCGAGGACCTCGCCGCCGCGCTCGGCGCCCGCGTCAACCGCACCCGCGCACTGGTGGCCCTGGCGATCGTGCTGCTGTGCGGGGGAGCCACGGCGGCGGCCGGGCCGATCTGGTTCGTCGGCCTGATCGTGCCCCACCTGGCCCGTACCTTCACCGGCCCCGACCAGCGATGGCTGCTGCCTTACGCGGCCGCGATCGGAGCGGTGCTGCTGACCCTGGCCGATACGGCGGGCCGGGTCATCACCTCCGGCGGCGA
This sequence comes from Streptomonospora alba, assembly GCF_000826685.1. Classification (GTDB taxonomy): domain Bacteria; phylum Actinomycetota; class Actinomycetes; order Streptosporangiales; family Streptosporangiaceae; genus Streptomonospora; species Streptomonospora alba. The sequence continues at coordinate 19,872 of NZ_JROO01000035.1, read as the reverse complement.
GCTGGAGGTCGGCATCGTCACCGCCCTGATCGGCGCACCTGTGTTCATCTACCTCGTGCGGCGGAGAAGGATGGCCCAGCTTTGACTCTCACCCCCGCACGTACCGGTACGGGCTCCGGTACCTCGACCTCAGGCGGCGCCGACGCGCCCGTCGGCCGGCGCCCCGGTCACGCGACACGCACGCTGAGCCTGGCGGGCGGCCGCATCAGCTTCGCCGTACGCCCGCGCGTGGCCGCCGTCTACGGCGGACTGATCGCAGCGACCGCGGTCGTCTTCGCCGTGTCGCTGGCGGTGGGCGAGTACTCCATCCCGCTGCCCCGCGTGCTGTGGGCACTGGCGGGCCAGGGCGAGCGCCTGGACCTGTTCTTCGTCCGCGACGTGCGCCTCCCGCGCGCCTGGGTGGCGGTCCTGGTGGGAGCCGCGCTGGGGATCGCCGGCGGCGTGTTCCAGAGCATCTCGCGCAACCCTCTGGGCAGCCCCGACATCATCGGGTTCACGGGCGGCGCCTCCACCGGGGCCGTCGCCACCATCCTGGTGTTCGGCGGCAGCATGCTGCAGGTCTCGCTCGGCGCCATGGCGGGCGGTATCGCCACCGCGGTGCTGGTCTACCTGCTGGCGTTCAAGCAGGGTGTGCAGGGCTACCGGCTCGTCCTCGTCGGGATCGGCATCAACGCGCTGCTGATGGCGGTGCGCGACTACCTCATCACCCGCGCCGAGCTCACCGAAGCCCTGACCGCCCACATCTGGATGATCGGCAGCCTCAACGGGCGCGGCTGGGGCGAGGTGATCGCGGTGTCGATCGCCGCGGCCGTGCTCATGCCCCTGGTCCTCGCCCTGGGGCCGCGGCTGCGCATGATGGAGATGGGTGAGCAGGCGGCGCTCGCCCTGGGCGTGCCCGTCCAGCGCACCCAGATCACAGCGATGCTCGCCGCCAGCGCGCTGACCGGAGCGGCCATCGCCGTATCCGGCCCCATCGCCTTCATCGCCCTGGCGGCGCCCCAGCTCGTCCGCCGCCTCGCACGCACCCAGGGCACCGCGCTGTTCGGCGCGGCTCTCATGGGGGCGCTGCTGCTGGCGGCCGCCGACCTGGCGGCCCAGCACGCGCTGGCCCCGACGCAGCTTCCGGTGGGCGTGGTCACCGCGGTCATCGGCGGCACCTACCTGGTGTGGGTGCTCTATCGGGAATGGCGCACCGGACATGCCTGATCCCGGCCACGCGACGCACCTAGGAGAGACGATGCCCGAATCGGCCCGGCTGTGGGGAGAGAACCTGACCCTGGCCTACGACCACAGCGTGGTCTCCCGCGACCTCGGCATCACCATCCCGGACAACTCCTTCACGGTGATCGTCGGGCCCAACGCGTGCGGCAAGTCGACCCTGCTGCGCGCCCTCTCGCGGATGCTCAAACCCAGCCACGGCGCCGTGCACCTCGACGGGCGCATGATCGGCTCCTACCCCTCCAAGGAGGTCGCGCGCCGCCTGGGCCTGCTGCCGCAGTCCTCGATCGCGCCCGACGGCATCACCGTCGCCGACCTGGTGGCGCGCGGGCGCTACCCGCACCAGAAGTTCCTCAAGCAGTGGTCGCGGACCGACGAGCAGGTCATCACCGAGGCCATGGACGCCACCGGGATCGTCGACCTCGCCGGGCGCATGGTCGACGAACTGTCGGGCGGGCAGCGCCAGCGCGTCTGGCTGGCCATGGTGCTGGCCCAGCAGACTCCGCTGCTGCTCCTCGACGAGCCCACGACCTACCTGGACATCGCCCACCAGATGGACGTCCTGGACCTGTGCGCCGAGTTGCACCAGGAACGCTCCTACACCCTCGTCGCGGTCCTGCACGACCTCAACCACGCGTGCCGCTACGCCACCCACCTCATCGCGATGAAGGACGGCCAGGTCGTCGCCGAGGGCAGCCCTTCCGACATCATCACCGAGGAGCTGGTGGAGGAGGTCTTCTGCATGCCGGTGCGCGTCATCCCCGACCCGGAGACCGGCACCCCGCTGGTGGTCCCCGTGGACCGCGGCGGGCGCATCGCCCGCCGCGACCGTCCGGGCCCGACCCTGGGCCACACCGACCCCGACGGCGCCGAACAACGCCGGAGCGCATAGGCGCCCTCGGGGCCGAGCGCCCAGCGGTCCCGCACCCTTCAGGACAAGGGCTCACCCGCGCTCGGCGCCGACCGGGCGCGACCTAGTCCATCACCACCAGGTCCACGCGCTCGGGCGATCCGATGCCGCCGCGGTAACAGGCTCCTGCGTCGGCGCTGTAGGCGCGGGTCTGGGCGCTGCCGTCCGGGGCGGGCAGCAGCCGGCACGTCCACTCGCCGACCTCGGCGACGTAGCCCGCCGCCTGCTGCTCGGACTCGGGTATCGCGAGGAAGTCCTGCACGGCCGGCCGGACGTCGCCGCAGTCGATGTCGCCGCTCGTCGGCACCAGGTAGGCGCGCTCCAGGTCGGGAACACCGTCGACCATGCCGCAGATGCGGCTGTCCAGGCCGCCGAACCCGGTGAACTCCCACTCGTGCTCGGTGCCGCCGGCGGTGTACGTCAGCCTCAGGGGCCGCCCATCGGTCCCGGACCACAGGTCGAAGGGTGTGTCGGAGTGCTGCGTACCGTCCGCCGAGACCGTGAAGGTGCCGCTGACGCGCAGCGCGGGCGTGCCGTTCAGGTCGCCCTCGATCCGCTCGTCCACCTGCATGGTGTCCTCCAGGGCCGCGAAGGGCCCCAGCACCGGGGCGCGGGAGTCGCCCCAGGCGGTGTCCTCGTCGGTCGGCGCCTGCACGGCGGTGTACTGGCCTTGGCTGCCGCCGCCGAAGTCCCGGCTGACGACCCCGTCGGACTCCGGCCGGTGGATGCGGGCGGTGCTTCCGGTCGCGGGGTCCTCGGGATCGCCCAGCAGCGTCAGCGACTGGAACAGTGGCGCGCCGTCCGGTGTGGCCAGGACGTACTCCCGGCGCTCCGCCGCGTCGGCGCCGTCGACGTCCTCGACGTCCTCGATCGCGCGGTAGCTCTCACCGGTCCGCAGCGCCTCGGCCGCTTCGGCGACGGTCTCCTCGGCCGAGCCGAAGGAGGACGAGGGCGAGGGCGAGGTGTCGGGGGCGGCGGGATCGCCGGCCAACGCGCCGGCGATGAGGAAGCCTGCCGTGCCGATCGCGATGGCCGCGCTCATGCTCGACGCCGTCACGATCGCCGTCAGCAGCGCTCCGGGCCGTCCGGCGGCCGGAGCGTCGGCCGAGGCGCCCTCTGCCGCCGCGTCCTCCCGCGGCTCCGCGGCGCCGCGGCCGCTGGAGTCCGCGGCGCGGTCGTCGGCGTCGTCCTGCCGGACGGGCGCAGCCGGCTCGGCCGGATCGGCCGGATCGGCGGCCGGGGACGGCTGCGCCGACGCGGCGGGCCAGGCGGCGGGCGCGTGCTGCCGGGCGGCGACGCCGCTCCAGCCCTCCGCGAGGGCGGCGCGCAGCCTGCCGTCCAAGTCGCGCGTGGCGATCTGGGAGGTGTCGTCGGTGGAGGCGTAGGCCACCAGCCCCCGGTAGGCGCTCTCGGCGGTCGGGCGGGCACCGGGCTCGGCGGCGAGGGCCAACGCGATCAGCGGGGCGAGCTCAGTGGGGACGCCGGAGAGGTCGGGGTTCCCCTCACGGGCGCGGCGGCGGACATCCGAGGGGCCGTCGGCGTCGGCGCCCGACCGGAAGGGGTGGCGGCCCGTCGCCGTGTAGGCGACCAGGCAGCCCCAGGAGTAGACGTCGCCGGGCGCGGACGGCGCTGCGCCGTCGGCGGTCTCGGGACCCGCCCACGCGGCCCGCTCGGTGCCCTCGGCCGGTCCCTCGGCCGCCGCCAGGCCCGAGCCTCCAGCGCCGCCGACCGCGTCGAGGCCGAGGATCCGCGGGCCGTCCGGCGCCAGCACGACGTCGTCGGGCGTGATCACGCCGTAGGCGACTCCGGCGAGCTCGGCGGCGGTGAGCGCTTCGGCGGTTCCGGCGGCGAGCGCGATCAAAGCGCCGTCCGACAGCGGTCCGCGGTCCTCGACCCTGGTGCGCAGCGTTTCTCCGAACGGGGGCGCGGTGGCCAGCCAGGGGCGTTCGCCGCCGGTCTCGGCGGCGAGGACGGGCAGCGCGCACACGCCGGCCAGACCGCGCAGGGCCTCGACCCGCCGCGCGAGCACGGAGCCGTCCCCGGAGCCGGCGAGGCGCTCACCGGCCACCCGGACCGCGACGGGGGAGCCGTCGGCGTCGGCCGCGGCGTAGACGACGCCTGCAGCGTCCTCGGCCAGTCGGCCGGCCAGGGAGTAGGGCCCGACCGACGCGGGATCGTCGGCGGCCAGAGGTCGCAGGTGAGGGGGATGGGCCGCGGGGTCGGCCCCGGTCTGCGCGCTCATACTTCGCTTCTTTCTGGTTGCCGGCCGGCGTGCGGCCTGCTGTCGCGGCTTCCGGAACCGCCGGTGGACGGGGAACGGCGGCGGGAGCCGTAATCGGGACGGTGCGGGGCGGCCCGCAGGCGCTCGGCCCTGCGGGGGCGGCGGCGTCGGGCGTCCGCCGGGGAAAGCGGCGCTGCCGCCGACCGGCGCGCTCCTACGTCGGTGTCTGCGCCGGGGCGCGCGGGCGGGGTTCCGCCCCGCCGACGGCGCCGGGGGACAGCGGCTTCCCCGCGAGGCAGGGTATTCGCTGACGCGCCCCTTCGGCGAGGCAGGTGTCGCCAGAGGAGCCGGGCGGGCGCCGGGCCGCTGGACCGCGAACCGGTGCGCGGGGGCGCCCCGCCGGTTCCGATGCGCGGGTCCCGCTTCGCGCACCGGGCCGGCCGAGGGGTACGCGCAACCGTGTCAGGGCACCGGCGTGAACGGGGGCCTCCGCGCACTCCTTCCGTTCGGAGGCGAACCCGCCGCCTGTGCCGCCGCAGCGTCCGTGCCCGCGCCCGAACCCGTCACGGTCGAGAGTCTCGCCGCACCGGGGTCGCCGCCGATACCTACGAACGTGCGGAGCCGCGCCGGTTCCCCGCAGTCCGGCCGCGCGCCCCCGGACCGTCGGTCCAGCCGGACGACGACGCCCCGCTCCGCGGCGCCGAGCCCGACCGCGTAGCACGCCCCGGCGCTCTCGCCGAGCCGCTCCCACCCCCGCCGTAGCGACGCGTCCGCCGGGGCGCTGCGCCCCGGCGGACGAACCGGGGCGGTTACCAGGCGAGGAAGACGCTGACTCCGTCCGGCACGATCATCGGGTCGGACTCCTCCTGGCCGACGGATGCGACGATCTCGCCGGCGCAGCCGCGGTCGGAGTACACGTTGGCGACCGCGGGGATTCCCGGGCTGCCGAAGGTGTTGGTGATCGAGCGGAGGGGCGCCTTGAGATCCACGCATCCGGCGCCGGCCGGCAGCGGGACCGTCTCTCCGGTGTAGCCGTAGCCGGTGTATCCGCAGATGCTGCCGGGGTCGCAGTCCGGCGGAGGCGCGGTCCGGGGGTCGTCCGCGGCGGCGGTGAGCGGAGCGGCCGCGAGAGCCGTGGTGGCGGCTGCGACGGCAGCCGCGCGAGCGATTGCACGCATAGGGGATCGCCTTTCGGGTCGGGCGGCCTCGCGGCCAGCGTCCCCCATGCGCGCGGCGGTGTCGACAGGTTGCCGGATGCCGCATCCGGTCACGGCACCGCCGCTCCGGAGGACGCTCCGCACCGCCTGCCGGACTGCGCCGCCGCAGCGAGGACAGGCCCTCTCCGCAACCGTCCGTGGTGCCCGCCCCGGAGGTCGCCGCGATGGGGCACGCGTGTGAGCAGCGCCGCGAGCCGGCCTGCCGCCGAACGTGGGGGACCGCCGTGCCTGCACGGCGCACCCCTGCTCGTCGGCGAAGGAAAGGTCGTCGACGTGTCTGAGGCGGGTGGTGGTGGGCTGTCGAAGGCGCGGCGAGCGCTGGGCGGCACGCAGGCACACGCGCTACGCGCCCACCGCCCCTCGCCGCAGCCCCGCTCGTGTCCCGCCCCCGCGTTGCCGGAGGGCTCCCAGACGGGGGACTACGCCCTGCGTGCCCTCCTGCGCCTGCGCAGCCAGGAGAAGACGATCGCGAGCAGCGCCACGGCCCCGACCGCCGGCAGGATGCGCTTGAGGACGGGCAGGCCGACCGTCGACATCAGGTCGATGCTGTCGTCGCGGGGCCGCAGCCCCGGGGCGTCTTCACGGGCGTTCCCGCTCGGCCGCGAACCCCCGCGGGAGCCGGACGGCGCCCCGCTCTGCTCGCCGCCGCGCTCGCCCGCCTGCCGGGGCTCGCCGGCCTGCGGGGGCACGACCCCGTTGGCGGACGTGCCCGCATCGGCGGTGCCGCCCGACGATGCGGCGGAGGAGCCCGCCGAAGCGCCGGAGCCGTCGCCGCCGCGGGCCGCGGCGGCCCCGCCGCCCGCTCCCACCTGCTCGTGTTCGCGCCCTTGCAGCTCCGCGGCGAGGTTCTCGGCGAACCGGTCCACCAGTTTGGCACTGACGTCGGCCATCACGCCGCGCCCGAACTGGGCGACGCGGCCGGTGACGGTGAAGTCGGTGTCGACGGTCACCTCCGTCGTGGAGTCGTCCTGCTCGCGCAGGCGGGCTGTCACCGTGGCCGACGCGGTGCCGGACCCGCGGGCCTCCTTGCCGCCCGCGTGCAGTTCGACCCTGCGCTCGTCGGCGTTGACCTCGGTGAAATGCGCCTCGCCCCGGTACGTCACGGTGATCGGGCCGACCTTCACCCGGACCTTGCCCGTGAACGAGTCGCCCTCCGCCGATTCGAGCGTCGCCCCCGGCATGCAGGGCGCGACCCGCTCGACGTCCATCAGCACGTCCCAGGCCTGGTCCACAGGCACCGGAACCGTGAACCGGTTGTTCAACCGCGTACTCATTCGCAGCGCCGCCTTCCTGCCGCGTTCGGCGTCATCGGCTCCGGTCCTCCATCTGCCCCGTGTGCGGGCGCCTCGAACCCAATCCGTTACTACCCAGCAGGCGGGCGTCCACCCGCCGTTACCAGCGAAGAGCGGGTCGGCCGCATCCGCAGCCGACCCGCCTCAGCCATCGGTCGGGCCGCCCGCCCGACCCTGCGTCAGAGCCCCGCCGCCGCGGCCAGCGCCCTGCCGGTCAAAACGCGGGCCAAGTGCCGCCGGTAGTCGGCCTGCGCACTGAGGTCGTTGGGCGGATCGGTGCCCGCGTCGGCCGACTGGGCGGCCTCCCGCAGCGCATCGGTCCGCGCCGGGACGCCCCGGCAGGCCTCCTCGACCTGACGGGCGCGGATCGGCGTGCTGCCCATGTTGGTCAGGCCCACGCGCGCCTCGGCGACGCTTCCGTCGTCGCGCCGGACCGCCGCCGCGACGCCCACGATCGCCCAGGCCTGAGCGGTCTGGGAGAACTTCTTGTAGTGGAAGGACCAGCCGGTCAGCTTCGGGAAGCGCACCGCCGTCAGCACGTCGCCGATGTCCAGCACCGTCGTCAGATAGTCCTGGAAGAACTCCGACGCGGGAACCGCGCGGTCCCCGTCCTCGCCGCTGACCAGGAACTCCGCGTCCAGCGCCAGCGCGACGGCGGGCAGATCGCCCGCCGGGTCGGCGTGGGCCAGCGACCCGCCGAGCGTGCCGCGGTGGCGTACCGCCGGATCGGCGACCGTGTGCGTGGCCTGCGCCAGCAGCGGGCAGTGCGCCGCCACCAGCGGGTCGTGTATGACCTCGTCGTGCGTGGTCATGGCACCGATCCGGAGCCACTCGCCCTCGTCGGCGACGCCCCGGAGCTCCGTGAGCCCGCCGAGGTCGACCACCACGTCGGGATAGGCCAACCGGAACCGCAGCAGCGGCGTCAGGCTCTGCCCGCCCGCCATCACCTTGGGCTCCTCGCTTTCGGCGAGCACCCGCACCGCCTCGGCGACGTCGCCGGGGCGCACATAGTCGAACTGTGCCGGGATCATCGCTGTCCTCCCTCGCTCCGGCCGGCCTCGCGCGCTTCGGCGACGGCCCGCCACACCCGCTGGGGTGTGCACGGCATCCGCATGTCCCGCACACCGAAGGGCCGAAGCGCGTCGACGACCGCGCCCACCACCGCAGGAGTGGAGGCGATCGTGCCGGCCTCGCCGACCCCCTTGGCCCCCAGCGGATTGGTGGTCGCCGGGGTGGTGGTGCGGTCGAGCGTGAAGTCCGGCAGGTCGGCCGCCGTCGGCACCGTGTAATCGGCCATCGTCGACGTCACCAGGTTGCCGTCGGTGTCGTACACGGCCTCCTCGAACAGGGCCTGCGCGATGCCCTGCGCAAGTCCGCCATGCACCTGCCCGTCCACGATCGACGGGTTGATCACCGTGCCCACGTCGTCGACCGCCGTATAGGAGCGCAGGGACACCTGGCCGGTCTCGGTGTCGACCTCGACCGCGCACAGGTGGGTGCCGTGCGGATACGAGAAGTTCTCCGGATCGAACGTGGCGTCGGCGTCCAGCGACGCCTCCGCGCCCTCGGGCAGGTCGTGCGCAGCGAACGCCGCGAGCGCGACCTCCTGCAGGCTCGTGGAGGGCCGCTCGGTGCCGCGCACGGTGAAGCGCCCGTCGGAGAACTCCAGGTCGTCCTCGTTGGCCTCCATCATGTGCGCCGCCAGCCGGCGCGCCTTGTCCAGCACCCGGTCACAGGCCTGGACCACCGCGGTTCCGCCCACCACAAGCGAGCGCGACCCGTAGGTGTCCATGCCCTTGGGCGCGACACGGGTGTCGCCGTGCAGTACCTCCACGTCCTCGAAGGGCACCCCGAGCTGGTCGGCGACGATCTGGCTCCAGGACGTGACGTGGCCCTGCCCGTGCGGCGACGTGCCCGTGACGACCTCGACCTTGCCCGTGGGCAGCATCCGCACCGCGGCGTTCTCCCAGCCGCCGGCGCCGTAGGACAGCTGCCCCAGGACGCGTGAGGGCGCCAGCCCGCACATCTCCGTGTAGGTCGAGATGCCGATGCCCAGCTGTACCGGGTCGCCGCTCTCGCGGCGCCGGCGCTGCTCGGCGCGCAGCCCGTCGTAGTCGAACAGCTCCACCGCCCGGTCGGTGGCCGCCTCGTAGTTGCCGGAGTCGTAGGTCAACCCGGCGATGCCGGTGTACGGGAACTCGTCGTGCGTGATCCAGTTGCGCCGCCGCAGCTCCATCGGGTCCATCCCGATCTCGTCGGCGAGCTCGGTGACGATCCGCTCGATCGCGTAGGTCGCCTCGGGGCGGCCCGCGCCCCGGTAGGCGTCGGTGGGCATCTTGGTGGTGAACACCCCGGTGCAGTGGAACGAGTAGGCGTCCATCTTGTAGATGCCGGGGAACATGAACGCGCCCAGGATCGGCACGCCCGGCGTCACCAGCATCATGTAGGCGCCCATGTCGGCCAGCAGGTCCACCTTGAGCCCGCGGATGCGGCCGTCGGAATCGGCGGCGATCGACACGTCCTGGATCTGGTCGCGCCCGTGGTGGGTGGTCTGGAAGCCCTCGGTACGGGTTTCGGTCCACTTCACGGGCTTGCGCAGCCGCCGCGCCAGCAGCAGCGCCAGCACCTCCTCCGCGGTCACCTGCAGCTTCGACCCGAACCCGCCGCCCACATCCGGGGCGATGACGCGGATCTTGTGCTCGGGGATGCCGGTGGTCATGGCCAGCATCAGCCGCACGATGTGCGGCACCTGGGTGGCCGACCACAGCGTGAAGGCGTCGCCGTCGGGACGGCACACCACCGACCGGGGCTCCATCGCCGCGGGGATCAGCCGCTGCTGGTGGTAGCGGCGGGTCAGGACGATGTCGGCGCCCTCGAACGCGGAGTCGACGTCGCCCACGGCCATCGGCCACTCGAAGGCCTTGTTGCTCCCCTGGCCCTGGCCCGAGCCCTCATGGACCAGCGGGGTGTCCTCGGCCAGCGCCGATTCCATGTCGATCACGGCGGGCAGCGGCTCGAACTCGACGTCGAGCGCCTCCAGCGCGTCGGCGGCCGAGTAAGCGTCGCGCGCCACCACGCACGCCACGGCCTCGCCGACGTAGCGGACCTCGTCCACGGCCATCGGCGGGTGGGCGGGCAGCAGCATGTCCTCGGTGACCGGCCACGCGCACGGCAGGCTGCCCTGCTCGTCGGCGAAGTCGGCCCCGCTGTACGCCGCCACCACCCCGGGCTGCTGCATCGCCGCCGACGTGTCCACGGACGTGATGCGGGCATGGGCGTGCGGGCTGCGCAGGAACGCCACGTGCAGCATGCCCGTCTGCTGGATGTTGTCGGTCCACTCGGTCTGCCCGGTGATCAGCCGGGCGTCCTCCTTGCGCAGGCGCGGGCTGCCGACCTGGTCGGTGCCCGACTCCGGTGCCATGGTCATGACGAAGCACCCCCGCTCGCGGCTTGCGGCGCCGGTTCCTGCTCGCGGACCACCTGTTGCGGGACGTCGGTGGTGCGCGACTCGGACTCGGGCGCCGCGGTCGTCGCCCGCATTACGGCGGCGGCCTCGCGCACCGCACGCACGATGTTGACGTAGCCGGTGCACCGGCACATGTTGCCTTCGAGACCCTCGCGGATCTCTTCGTCGCTCGGATCGGGGTTGTCGCGCAGCAGGTCCAGTGCCGCCATCATCATCCCCGGCGTGCAGTAGCCGCACTGCAGGGCGTGTGTCTCGTGGAAGGCCCGCTGGATCGGGTGCAGGTCGCCGTCGGCGGCCAGCGCCTCGACGGTGGTGATGTCATGGCCGTCGGCCTGGCAGGCGAGGACCGAACAGCTCTTCACGGACTGCCCGTCCATCAGGACCGTGCAGGCGCCGCAGTTGGTGGTGTCGCACCCGACAGGGGTGCCGACCTTGCCCAGTTGCTCACGTAGGTAGTGGACGAGGAGCCGGCGCGCTTCGACCTGATCGTCGTAGCTGACGCCGTCGACGGTTACGCGGATGTGTGGCATGGGGCCAAGACCTCCTCAAGTAGTGGCCACCTCAGTACTACTGGTCGTGGGAGGTCCGACCACGGTAAAACACGGGGTCGAGGCTATCCAGGCCCCTTATCGCAACTTCTTGTTCAAAGGAGGCGGGACCGCCCGCTCGCCCCGGGCCCGCCCTCCGGGCCCCCTCGCCCCCGGCGTGTCGCCGGCCGAAGGCTCAGTGGTCGGACCCGGGGCCGGAGCCGGGCGCGGCGTCGGGTCCCTCGGGGAGCCTCCGGCGGTCGCGCGAGGCCGCCAGCGCTCGGGCGATCCCGGCCACACCCAGGCCCACCGCCAGCACCGGCACCGTCCACACCGCGTCCAGCCCCCAGCGCGACGGGCCGGCGACGATGAAGCCCGCCCCCAGCGCGATGAACAGCATCCCCGCGATGAGCGATCCCCAGTCCGTCCTACGACGCCGCACGCCGCACCTCCATGTCGCCGATGCGGGAGACCAGCTTCACGACGAGCGTGGGCGGGTCGCCGTCCGCGGTGTCGCCGTCCGCGGGCCGCTGCCGCCCGCCGTCCGGCTCCGGGCCCCCGCCCCGGCCGCCGTCCTGGCGCCCGCCGCTGCGGGCCGCGGCCGCCCCGGCCTCCTCCGGCTCCAGGGTGCGGCTCATGTCCAGCCCTGTTCCCCACTGCATCGCGTCGTCGATGCGGATCTCCCCCAACGTCGCGCGGCCGCGCACGAGCACGCGGGAGTCGGGAGGCACCAGCACGGTCAGCGCGCCGAAGCCCACCTCGGCGCCGACCTCCACCCGCTGCCCCGGCTCCAGCGGCATCCGCGTGAGGTCGAGCCGCGCCTGGCCTCCGGCCAGCTCGTAGGTGCGCTCGGCGGCCGGGACGGAGGTGGGGCGCCAGACCTTCGAGCCCAGGTGCAGGCTCGTCAGGTCGACCGCCGCCGAGGCCACCAGCAGCACGACGGCCACGGTCCCGGCGGCGATCAGCCCGCGCGGGTCGCCCAGCCACGTCCCGACCACGGCGGCGATCCCGATCATCACGACGACGCTCCCGAAGAACAGGGGACCGGTGCTCGGCCCGAACAGAGCGGTCAGCGGCGGTGCCGAGGTGGCGACGATCGTGATCGCGGCCGCCGCCGCGACCGCCCACCCCACGATGCCGAGCAGGCGTACCCCGCGCGGCCGGCACCGATCCCGCATGCGCTTGCGCCCGGAGTACCCCGATGCGGTGGCGCCTCCCTCGGGGCCGTCGCCGTCCGTACGGTCCATGCCGTCCCCGGCCCCAGCGCCGTCGGGGGCGTCCGTGCCCTCCGCCTCCCGGGAGCCGCCGGCCTCGCCGGCGTCCTGCGTGCTCCGCGCCGCGGAGTCCGCGCCGCCGGTGCGCTCGGGGGCGGCCACCACAGCCAGGTCCACCGGGCCGGGGGGCGCTTGCGCCCACGGCTGTGCGGGGTTGTAGTAGGCGGGTTTGGGACCGGGCTCGGGCGTGGTCGGCGGCGGTTCGTCCGACTTCAGCAGCCCCGGCAGCTCGCGGTAGGTCCGGCGCAGGTCGACGCCGCGGTTGTGGGCCACCAGGGTCCCCAGGATCAGCGGAGTCGCCAGCATCAGCGTCCCCCAGCCCACACCGCCGATCAGGCTCAGCGCCACCGCCGCGGCCAGCCCCAGCCCGAGCAGCGCCGGCACCGCCCGATCGGCGATGCGCCGGTTCAGCAGCTGCTCGAACATCGCCGGGCCGCGCCCGGCGTCGCGCATGGCCATCCACGCGCCGACATACAGCAGCACACCGGTGAAGCCCGCGAGGCCCGTGACGGCGAAGCTCATCCGCCACACGATGGGGTCGATGCCGGTGTAGGCGCCGAGCCCGGCGCACACGCCGGTGACCAGGCCGCGCTCGTTGTCCCTGACCAGCTCCGGGCCCCCCGCCTCGCCGGCGGCGCTGGAGGACTGCGGCGGAGAGGACCCGGGCGGCGCCCCCGGCGCAACACCGTCCGCCGCCGCGGCCCCCTGCTCGCCGGGACCGCGCGCGGCGTCGTCCGCTCCGGGCCCGTTCTCGTTCAACGCTCTCGTTCCACCCTCGACCGACGGATCTGCCGCATGCTTCCATCCTGCCCCGTAACGTGCGCCGGAGCCCATCGGGAACGACCCTGACGCCACCCTGAGAGGCGCCGCCCGGAGTCCCGGGGCGGGTCCCTGATGCCCCGCCGCCCGTCGCCGGGGCATCCTGGGTGCACGGGCGCGCCGGGGCGTCCCGCCGCGAGCGGGACGCCCGGCACCGCCCGCCCGCGCGCCCGTACGCGGCGCGCGGAGTGGCAGGTCGTAGGGGAAGGCACGGAGACGGTGACCGAATCGGTGAGCCGACAGCCCCAGACGCCGCCGCTGGTGCGCCCGCGCGAGGGGCGCCTGGTCGCCGGCGTGGGCGCAGGGCTGGCCCGGCATCTGGGCATCGACGCGGTCGTGACCCGGCTTGCGTTGCTGGCCCTGTGCTTCGGTGGGATCGGGATCGCCGTCTACATCGTCCTCGCGCTGTTCGTCCCGGTGGACGACGAGACGGACGAGACGCTGGAGACCGCGGGGACCGGCGAGGACGCCTCGACCGAATCCACCGAGGACGCGGCCAAGCGCAAGGGCCGCGACATCAGCCAGCTGCTGGCCTACTGCGCCCTGGCCGGCGGATTGGGCATGCTCGCGCTGCTCTTCGGCGGCTGGTTCGAGCCGGTGCTGTGGTTCATCATCTTCGGCGCGCTCGGCGCCACCATCCTCTGGCAGCAGGCCAACCCGGCGCTGCGCGAGGAGTGGATGTCCACCTCGGTGCTGGGCCAGAGCAGTAAGAGCTGGGCACGTTCGGGCGCTGGCGTCCTGCTCGTCGTCATCGGCGCCATCGGCTTCCTCGCCTTCCAGCAGCAGCTGAACGAAGCCCGCGCCGGGCTCACCTTCGCCGCCACGATCCTCGCCGGGATCAGCCTGATCGCCGCGCCGTGGATCGTGGGACTGGTGCGCGAGCGCGACAGGGAGCGCCGCGAGCGCATCCGCAGCCAGGAGCGCGCCGAGCTTGCCGCGCACATCCACGACTCCGTGCTGCACACCCTCACCCTCATCCAGCGTCAGGCCGAGGACCCCCGCGAGGTCCAGCGGCTGGCGCGGGTGCAGGAGCGCGCCCTGCGCAGCTGGCTCTACCAGCGGCCCGCCGACGCCGAAACCACGGTCAAACCCGGTCTGGAGAGGGTGGCCGCCGAGGTCGAGGAGGCCCACGGCGTGCCCATCGAGGTCGTGTGCGTCGGCGACTGCCCCATCGACGACGGCGTCCACGCCGAGCTGCGGGCGGCACGCGAGGCCATGGTCAACGCCTCGAAGTACGCCGGCAGCGACTCCATCTCGGTCTTCGGCGAGGTCGATCCCGAGGAGGTGCTCGTCTTCGTCCGCGACCGCGGCACCGGTTTCGACCTCGACGCCGTTCCCGAGGACCGCATGGGCGTGCGCGGCTCCATCCTGGGCCGCATGGAACGCCACGGCGGCAGTGCCCGCATCCGCACCGCTCCGGGAGAAGGGACGGAGGTCCAGCTGCGGATGCCCCGCGACACGGAATCCGCCGCGTGAGGACCGGCGAGGTGCGCACCGCTTGGCCGGACCCGGGCACGCGGGCCTGCGCCGGGGCCCCTGTGGGTAGAGTCTGTGCTGTGGACGACGAGAACACGACCTTCGCCGAGAGCGGCGCGGCGCCCCGCGTCGTGATCGTTGACGACCACCGGCTCTTCCGCAGCGGCGTCCGCGGCGAGCTTGGCGACGCCGTGGACGTCATCGGCGAGGCCGGAGACGTCGACAGCGCGGTCCGGGTCATCGCCGAGAAGCAGCCCGACCTGGTCCTGCTGGACGTCCACCTGCCCGGCGGGGGCGGCAGCGAGGTCCTGCGCCGCGTCCTGCCCAACCAGCCCGAGGTCACGTTCCTCGCGCTGTCGGTCTCCGACGCCGCCGAGGACGTCATCGGGGTCGTGCGCGGCGGCGCCCGCGGCTACGTCACCAAGACCATCTCCGGCCGAGAGCTGGCCGACGCCGTCGTCCGCGTCGCCGACGGCGACGCCGTGTTCTCCCCGCGCCTGGCCGGGTTCGTGCTGGACGCGTTCTCCGCCACCGACGCCCCGCCCATGGACCCCGAGCTCGACCGCCTCACCCAGCGCGAGCGCGAGGTGCTGCGGCTCATCGCCCGCGGCTACGCCTACAAGGAGGCCGCCAAGGAGCTGTTCATCTCGGTGAAGACGGTCGAGACCCACGTCTCCTCGGTGCTGCGCAAGCTCCAGCTGTCCAACCGCCACGAACTGAGCCGCTGGGCCACCGCGCGCAAGCTGGTGTGAGCCCGCGCCGGTTCGGCCCGCGGCTTCCCGCGGCTTCGCGCTCAGCGCAGCGCGTCGGTCATGCGCTTGAAGAACGCCTCGCCGTCGACGTCGCCCACCAGGGTCACCGCCGGGCGCTCGTCGTCGGAGGCGCGGTTGGGGCGCAGGTCGGCGATGGTCTGCCCGCGCGTGTGCGCGCCCTGCAGCTCCACCCGCACCGGCACCTCGTCGGCCTCGGCCACCAGGTCGGGGTCCAGCAGCACCGCCGCCGCCAGCGGGTCGTGCATCGCGCACTGGCGGATGCCGAACACCCGCGAGTACCAGTCGGTGTAGAAACCCAGGAACGCCGCTGTGGTCTGCGCGCGCCGACCCTCGATCCGGTCCAGGCCCTCCAGCCACGCGCCCGTGGCGACCGTGCGCATGGTGACGTCCAGCGCGACCAGCGTCGTGTCGAAACCGGCCCCCAGTACCGCCTCTGCGGCCTCGGGGTCGGCGGCCACGTTGGCCTCGGCCCAGGGGGTGATGTTGCCGGGCCGACGCACGGCCCCGCCCATGATCACCACGCGCCCCAACAACTCGGGCAGCCGCGGCTCGATGCTCAGCGCCAGCGCCAGGTTGGTCAGCGGGCCCAGCGCGAGCACGTCGATCTCTCCGGGGGCCGACCGGGCGCTGCGGACCAGCATCTCGGCCGCCGAGTACTCCACCGGCGCGGCCGCGGGCTCGGGCAGTTCGACCTCGCCCAGCCCGTTCTCGCCGTGGACGTTCTTGGCCGCGCGCGCGGGCTGGGCCAGCGCGCGCCCCGCGCCGCGTGCCACGGGAACCTGCGGGCGACCGTAGAGCTCCAGCAGTCGCAGCGCGTTGGCGGTGGTCGCCGGCACGTAGTTGTTGCCGAACACCGAGCCCACGCCGACCAGTTCGACCTCGGGTGAAGCCGTCAGATAGGCGAGCGCCAGAGCGTCGTCGATCCCCGGATCGCAGTCGACGTAGATTCGCACCCGTGAAAACCCCTCGTGCCGCGTGTCGCGCCGTGTCCGGCAGGGGCTGAGCGGGCCCGCGCCGGATCAGGCATTGCAGGGACAAGCCTAGACAACTCAGGCGGCCGGTGCCGCGTGGCGGTCAGGGGACCGGCGAACCCGCCGGCTCCGCGGCGGTGCCCGACGCGGCACGCTCGCCGCGCACCCGCGCCAGCAGGCGCTCCGGCGCGGGCGCCCCGAGCAGCCGGTCGGCCGCCACCAGCACCAGGCCCAGCGCCAGGAACGCGGCGCCGTAGCCCAGCAGGCTGCGGAGCAGTCCGCCGTAGCCCAGTACCGACACGTCGACGAAGAAGTAGGGGTAACCCGCCAGCGGGAACAGGGCACCGCGCACCGTGGTGAACACGGCGTAGGCCAGCGGGTAGAGCAGCCACGCGGCCGCGTGGAACCAGCGCAGCCGGCGGTGGCGGTCGAACAGCACGAAGTCCGCAGCTGCCATGACCGGCGCCACGGTGTGCAGCAGGTCGCTGGAGTCCACGACCCACCACGGCTCGCCGGCCAACTCGCCGGCGCCGGCCGGCGGAACCTGCGTGGGCCCGTCGGACAGCACGAAGTTGAAGACCAGCCCGGTGATCAGGATGTAGAGCGTCGCGGCGCCTTTGAGGCCGCCGGGCAGGCCCTCCCGACCGCGCCAGACCGCCCACGCGGCGAACGCGAAGCACACCGCCAGCAGGCAGTTGCTCTGGATCGTGAAGTAGACGAACGGATGCAGCGCCTCGTCCCGCACCACCTCCATCGCGACACCGCTCACCGCCACCACCGCCACGAGGGCCCGGTAGAACCCCACGACCACCGGCATCGACACGCCTCCTTCCCCGGCGATCGACGCTACCGCTCTCAGGTGAAGCCGGGGTCCGGGCCCGGCGGCCGCGGCGGAACGGGGGTGGCGGAGGCGCACGGCCGCGGGCGGCCGAAGCGGATACGCCCGCACGCCGGTCCCCGTAACCTGGAGGGCGTGTCGTCCTCCCAAGAACAGCTCCTCGAAGGCCTGAACGCCCCGCAGCGCGAAGCCGTCGCCCACGCCGGCGGCCCGCTGCTGATCGTCGCCGGTGCGGGCTCCGGCAAGACGCGGGTGCTCACGCACCGCATCGCCTACCTCCTCGCCGAACGCGGCGCGCGTCCGAGCGAGGTGCTCGCGATCACCTTCACCAACAAGGCGGCCGCCGAGATGAAGGAGCGCATCGAGGCGCTGCTGGGCGGCCGGGTCGCGAGCGCCATGTGGGTGATGACGTTCCACTCCGCGTGCGTGCGCATTCTGCGCCGCGAGGCGGGGCGGCTGGGCTACCCCAGCGGGTTCACCATCTACGACGCCGCCGACTCCCGGCGGCTGATGCAGCTGGTGTGCAAGGAGCTGGATCTCGACCCCAAGCGCTTCCCGCCCAAGTCCTTCTCGTCTCAGGTGTCCAATCTCAAGAACGAGCTGGTCGACTACGACACCTTCGCCGAGCAGGCGCAGAGTGAGCAGGAGAAGAAGCTCGCCGAGGCCTACGCGCTGTACCAGCAGCGCCTGCACGAGGCCGGCGCGATGGACTTCGACGATCTGATCATGGTCGCCGTCAACCTGCTGCAGATGTTCCCCGACGTCGCCGAGCACTACCGGCGGCGGTTCCGCCACGTCCTGGTCGACGAGTACCAGGACACCAACCACGCCCAGTACGAGCTGGTGCGGCGGCTGGTGGGCGAGGACACCCCGGACGCGGTCGTCCCCGCCTCCGAGCTGTGCGTGGTGGGCGACGCCGACCAGTCGATCTACGCGTTCCGCGGCGCCACCATCCGCAACATCCTGGAGTTCGAGCGCGACTACCCGCAGGCCCGGACCATCCTGCTGGAGCAGAACTACCGCTCGACGCAGAACATCCTCACCGCGGCCAACGCGGTGATCCAGCGCAATCCCGACCGCCCTGCCAAGAACCTGTGGTCCGAGCAGCGGGTGGGCCCGGCGATCACGGGCTACGTCGCCGACAACGAGCACGACGAGGCGGCGTTCGTCGTCCAGGAGATCGACAGGCTGACCGACGAGGGCCGGTGCACGCCGGGCGAGGTGGCGGTCTTCTACCGGACCAACGCCCAGTCCCGCGTCTTCGAGGACGTGTTCATCCGCACGGGGCTGCCCTACAAGATCGTCGGCGGGGTGCGGTTCTACGAACGCAAGGAGATCCGCGACGTCCTGGCCTACCTGCGGGTGCTGGCCAACCCCGAGGACACGGTCAGCCTGCGACGCATCCTCAACGTGCCCAAGCGGGGCATCGGCGACCGCGCCGAGGAGACCGTCGAACTGTTCGCGGCGCGGGAGCGGACGTCGTTCGCGCGTGCGCTGCGGCGCGCAGACGAGATCGGGATGGCGAAGCGCTCGCTGAACGCCGTGCGGGACTTCGTCGCGCTGCTGGAGGAGCTGGAGGGCATCGCCGCGGAGCGCTCGCCGTCGGAGGTGGTCGAGGCGGTGCTGGAGCGCACCGGCTATCTCTCCGAGCTCGCCAACTCCAAGGACCTGCAAGACGAGAGCCGGGCGGAGAACCTGGAGGAGTTCGTCGAGGTCGCCCGTGAGTTCGAGAGCAACTTCACCGGGCCGCTCTACGAGGAGGAGCCGGGAGCGTCGGACGGCGCCGAGGACGGCGGGGAGGCCGCGGAGGAGGCGCCTGCCGTCGCTCCCGAGCCGACGCTGGTGGACTTCCTTGAGCAGGTGTCGCTCGTGGCCGACACCGACCAGATCCCCGACGCCGACGAGTCCGGAGGCGTCGTCACGCTGATGACCCTGCACGCGGCCAAGGGGCTCGAGTTCCCCGTCGTGTTCCTGACCGGCATGGAGGACGGCGTCTTCCCGCACATGCGCACGCTCGGCGAAAAGGCCGAACTGGAGGAGGAGCGCCGCCTGGCCTATGTGGGAATCACCCGGGCCCAGGAGCGGTTGTATCTGTCGCGTGCGGCGGTGCGCAGCGCATGGGGTTCCCCCTCGTTCAATCCGCCGTCGCGGTTCCTCGACGAGGTTCCGGCCGAGCTGGTCGAGTGGCGCCGCGCGGAGTCGTCGCTGGCGTCGGCGGCCCAGCCGCGCGGCCGGACGCCGTCTCCGGCGCCGTCCCGCAAGGCCAAGAACGAGGTCCCCTCGCTCACTCCGGGCGACAAGGTCAACCACGACCAGTTCGGCATGGGCGAGGTCCTGCTCGTCGACGGAGCAGGCGACAAGACCAAGGCCCGCATCGACTTCGGCGCCGACATCGGCGAGAAGGACTTCCTGGTGAAGTTCGCGCCGATCGAGAGGCTGTGAGTGTGCGGGTCCACGGCGGTCTGAGGCGCCGGCGCGATGCCGCGGGCATCCGCTGCGTGTACCAGGCACCGCTTGAGGGTCTGTAGGATGGAGGCACCGACGGAACGAACGCGGAGTGAACTCGGCGGGCGGGTCGGTGCCCCTCTCGATTCGACCGGAACGGTCACGAGCACTCGTGGCAGCCGGTAGAGTGGAGAACAGCTCGGCAGGAGCGCGTCCCGGAAGGGAAAGCGCGGCGGAGCGAAATCGCGGAGTTCGCCTCGGTTCGGAATTCTTGCTAGAGTTCAGAAGCGAGGTCGCGCTCTGCGGCCGAAAACATGAAGCGGAAAGCGCGGACAAGATTTCGTGGCTTTCCGTGGGGAGATTCCGTCTCTTGGGAAGAGCCTGGGCGGGCCCGCTTTCGTAGTGGGCCGGGGCTTGTACCGGAT
>NZ_JROO01000034.1 GCF_000826685.1 Streptomonospora alba | reverse complement strand
TGGCGCCGGCGCTCATCGGCCGAAACCGCCAGCGCCGACTGGTGGTTGAGGGGCGTCGACAGGCCGAGCACGGAGTTTCGGGTGAACTCGCGGCGCCGGCGGAACTCGGCGCTCGCCTCCGCGGCAGCCTCCCCGTCGGCGGGACGGTTGAAGGCCGCCGGCGACAGGTAATACAGCCTGCACCAGAGCCGGGACGCAACAGTAGTTTGACTCGACGCCAACCTGCTCATTAGTACATTGAATGCTGCTGCTTTTCGCTTCATTAACGAGCAACAATCGGATCGAAGGTTTGGCTCGGGCCTTACTACTCGATCGGCCCCTGGGGAGGCGGAGGAGTGTCGGGCACGTCTTGTCGAGGTAACTGAACTGGTTGGTGCGGCACACCCTTAGGAATACGAACCGGAACAGGTTGATACTGACCGGTCACGAAGATCGACACGATCGCTGTCAGCCCGGTGGTGGCCACGATGCCAGCGACCCAGGGGTAGCCGATCGCAGCGAGCGCCACGATCGCTGCCAGCGTCACGATCAACGCGCTGAATCCGAGACTCTGTCCCCGCTTCACGATGTCCAGCCGCTCCTGAGCCCCTGCTTCGCCGCGCGAGGGTGCTATCGGCCAGGCCACATCGAGGAACCGCGGTGGCGGCTCTTGGCTCGCCTCAGTTGAGCGGACAGCATCCCCCGCTGGTGCGGCATCGGAGAGCCTGGGGCGATCTGCTCGGCGCCAGTCACGCCGAGATCTGGCCGGGACGGCAAGACCCGAGCGATGTTTCATCCAACCTGCTGGAAGATTCTCCACGCCCTCCTATACTGCCCAGATGGGACATTGGTCCGAGAGCCTCGTCGACGAGGCGGCTCAGAAGATCAGCGGCAGCACTGATCGGCGTGTGTTGGAGAACATGCTCGCCCAAGCTGGCCGCGAGATAGAAGTTCTGTCGGGCCGCAGCTTTCATCCGCTGCGCCGGACGACCTCGGTCATCGAGTCCAACGGGTTGCCCTTCGTGGATGTCCCGGACATGCAGGTTGGCTCGATGGAAACTACCGCAGGAGTATGGGAGGTCCCCGATCCGGTTAACTCCGAGACGGCCTCTGCCCTGCAAGTCTCGTCCTTGAGCCAGCTGGCACCGAACGCAGCACCTGTCGCGGAAGCGCTCTGGACTGCTGGCCAGCTCCTCGCCGAGACATCGCGGACTGGGGGCCTAGCGAAAGACTACGTCCTTCGGTGGCTCGGCATATCTGTGGACCACGAGCAGCGAATAGAACTTATGCGCCGGGTCATGGACCCTGCTATTCGGTTTAGCGTCCCGATTCTTGGGATTCCTGTCAACGGGTGGTGGATCCAAATCGCCCGCCGTCTCATCTGGGTGACGGGTGAGACCGAGGACGAAGGGCGACTCCTCGAACTCCTACTGGACAGTACTATGACCGGAGACAAGGACGCACCGCTGGCGGCCGTCGAGCCCATCTTGACGATGGTTCCGATGACACGCCAACCGGCAGACTGGGCATTTACCGCACGTATATGGACCGAGGAAGTTCACCGCCCTATCGACCGGCCATGGAACAAAATTGCGAAGACTATCCACAGCCACGGCACGCCGACAATCACCCTTGATGCCGTATCGACGCCTTACGAAATCGCGTGCCAGGTCCTTTTGAAAGGGTACTGGCATGGCTACATCGACGGAACCGCGCCAGCCCTGGCGAAGGCCGTCGCCAGGGCGTATCCGCGAGAGGTCGAACGTATTCAGCGTGAGACGCGTGCTCCGACCAGTGCTTTTGCAGCCGCGACACTGCTCGAACAACTGACCCACCCCGGATTCGACCCGGCCCAGGGTGCGGAGGCAACCCGCCGGTACGTGCGCCGCAAGGCGAGCATCGCTGTCAAGGAACACAGAAAGTTCGAAGCCCCGGAGCGTTACCCGTGGACGCAGATCGGGATAAGCGAACGTCGCTTTTACAAGCTCCTCCCGCGGTTCGCCCAGAAGGTCAACGGTCGGTATGACTACGACCGAGGCGATGTCGTGACGCGCATGAAGGAACATCTGGACCACAATGACCGGGACCGGGAAGCTCGAACGGCTGCCCTCGACGTTCTCCGGTCGCACGGCTTCGGTGAGGCGGCCGCGCGCAAATGGCTACAGCGACATCGACCTAAGGAGGCCGTAGACGCGTGGCCGCGGGGTTCGCGACCGTAGTACCTGCTGTGGACGGAAGCTAGCCAGCGGATCGCGGTTCGCGCGGCGTTGCGCCGCAATCTTGCAGCTACTCGGTGCTTGTTACGGCTACTGAACCGACGACGTGGAGTATGAGCAATTCTCTCCTGACATAGAACGCTCCAGTTGAGGGTGCGCAACTAGTGCGGTGCCGAATCCGCCGGGATCAGCGGGTGGACGAAGGCGGCCGGTGCCGACCAGGATCATCGCGGCGAAGCTGGTGACTACAATGACCGAGGGATATTGCAGGCGCAGCAGTATCCCGTGCAGAGGCCGCCCGCTCTGGAAGCTGGATCGTGCACTCAGTTGCTCGTGCGGCGCTGCGCAGGTTCTGCAGCACCGGCTCGCGCCTCTGCCGGTCGAGCGCGGGCAGGTGTCATGAGTCCCGCAATCTAGCGCGCCGGGTGGTGCCGACTCCGGCGGGCGCTCCGGTGCCGGAGTGGTGCGGTCGACCGGGGGTTGGGACCCCGACGTCATGGCCTATTGCCGCGGCGACTACTGCGTGATGGCCATGGACGCGGTGCGCGTCCTGCGCTCCCACAGCCAGCCGCGTCTACCGTCTAACCGAAGGCTTGCTGGAGTGGCGCGCCTCCGGGCGCCACGTCCCGCCCACTTGACGAGACATAGGAGATTCTATCGGTTCCACACCGCCGTCGGAGGCTCACCCGCCAGCCGCGTTGCCAACCTCACTGGACAGAACAACTAGCGCTGCGAGGCAATCTACTTCTGAGTGAATGACTGCGGTGCGTGGCCATGTCCGCTAAGATGCGCTTGCCAGGTGTGTGCGGTTTGGGGAAGGCGCACACGAGAAACCGTCGTTCGCCCTGGGGTGTTCCTTAGCAATGAGGAAGGGGCGCGCTAGTCAACGGAATTGTAAGTGTACCTTTTGATTGTTGCTTCCCTAGCCGTATCGATGTTCGTTCTGCTTCTAATGAGGGAGAACGGGAACAATTGGCCGACATGTCTGCTCACTGTAGTGGCGGCGTTCATTAGTTCTTCCGGTGCCATTGCCGCGATTATGGCAGCGCCAGGCTTGATCGAGTGACAAAAAGGGGGTGCCCCGCGCCTGTTTGGGGCGCCCCCTTCGTTTGCAATTTCAGCGGCGCTGGTTTGAGCACCGCCCGATGGCCAGCAGCGCGGCACAGTGCGGAACTCACCGGTGCCGCATGCGGCGTCGCCCAGCACGATCAGCGGCGGACCTTCTCGGCGCTAAGTAGATCCTGGGCGATGCGGGCGTCGTGATGGGGAGACCCCGCTGCTGGGCGCAGCGCCAGGGCGCTGAATATCCTGGCACTGACTGGTGGCGCGGTCTCCGTCACTCCAGCCCGAAGATGGCCGCGCCTTCGTAGGTCTCGGCTTCCAATCTGTCTTCGATCAACTGGATGCCGCAGTCACGCGCGAGGGTCGCCGACCCGCCTGCGAGCCAGATCGAAGTCGCTATCCTTCAACGTCGCTCGAAAATGGGCTCTGGCACAGATTCGGTGAATCGCCTGCGGACGCCGGGCTGATCCCGCGATGATGCGGCGTGTCGCTCTCCTCCCTCTTCACCCTTCTCTTCCCGCACCTGGCCAAGGTGCGGATCGACGACGTGTACCGGACCGGTTCGACGGTGCGGATCGTGGCGGCCACCCGCGCAGAGACGGCCGCGTGCCCGGTCTGCACGACCCGGTCGACACGCGTGCACAGCCGCTACGCGCCGCCTCGCCGATACCCCCGTCTCCGGCCAGGAAGTGCTGATCCACCTGCGTGTCCGCCGGTTCTTCTGCGACGCCCCCGTCTGCGACCGTCGGATCTTCGCCGAGCAGGTGCCCGGCCTGACCGTGCCCCACGCCCGCCGCAGCCGGGGGCTCAGCGACATACTCGCCGGCATCGGCATGGCACTGGGCGGGCGCGCCGGAGCACGCCTGGCCGCGCGGTTGGCCGCAACCGTGAGCCGGATGACACTGCTGCGCCAGGTGCGTACCGAACACGAGCCGGAGATCTCCGTCCCCCGCGTGCTTGGTGTCGATGACTTCGCCCTGCGCAAAGGCCACGTCTACGGGCCCCTGCGGGTCGATGCCCAGACCCGGCGCCCGGTGGAGCTGCTGCCCGAACGCTCGGCCCACGCCCTCAAGGAGTGGCTGATCCGCAACCCCGGAGTGGAGGTCGTCTGCCGGGACCGGGCCGGGTGCTACGCCGACGGCATCACCCAAGGCGCACCACAAGCGGTGCAGGTGGCCGACCGGTTCCACCTCTGGCAGAATCTCGCCGCGGCCCTCGAGCGCTGTCGCCTGCCACCGTCGGAACTTCCCCCGCACCACGACCGAACCGGCATGGAACTCACCGACCGCTGAGCCGGTCGGCCCCGCCTCTTCAGGGATCAGGCAGGGCCCGCTGGCCGAGCGCACCCGCCGGCGTCACCGGCAGGTCCACGACCTGCTGAACCGGGGGCACACCCTCATGGAGATCGTCGGCGAACTCGGCCTCGCGCGCAACACTGTGCACCGCTTTGCCTGCGCACCCGCCGCCGAGGATCTGCTGGCTCGCGACGGTACCGGCAAACGCCCCCGCCACGTGGCGGGCTATGACGCCTACCTGGGCGAGCGCGTTACCCAGGGGTGCACCAACGCCGCTGTGCTCTGGAATGAGCTCCAACAGCAGGGCTATGGGGGCAGTGATGCGAGCGTGCGCGACTACATCCGGCCCTGGCGCTCGGACGCCGCCCCGCCGGCACCGGCCCGGCCGATCACAGTACGCCAGGTCACCGCCTGGCTCCTCAGCCACCCCGACCACCTCGACCAGGAACAGCAGCTCCAGCTCAAAGCGGTGCTGGATGCCTGTCCCGAACTTCAGCGCCTCAGCGAGCGCGTCCAGGGCTTCGCGCGCATGATGGCCCACCGGCAGGGCCATCGGTGGGAAGAGCGGACCAAGGCGGCCCGGGGCGAATGGATCCTCGAACTCGACTCCTTCGTCCGCGGCCTGCGCCGCGACTGGGACGCCGTCGTGGCTGGGCTGACCCTGCCGCACAGCTCCGGCGTGGTCGAAGGCCACGTCAACCGGCTCAAGATGCTCAAACGTCAGATGTATGGACGCGCCAATCCGGACCTGCTGCGCAAGCGCGTGCTGCTTGCCGCCTAATCGGACCAGAGGAAGGCTTCACCGAATCCGTGCCAGAACCCGTTTCCGAGCGATGTTGACACCGCATCCGTGGAGGACCTCAAGTTGTCGGCGATGCGAACGGTACAGCCCCGTCACCCGCCCCTGCTGGAGGAGCGGTCGTACCGTCCATCCAAGTCAAGGCCTGGAACTGGGCACTAACGCATCGCGGTGAGGTCGGTCCCCTGCCGGCTGGCGGAGAGCTCGCCGCGGCGTTCGGCCGGAAGCAGCGCTGGGAGAGGCCGGTCAAGCAACAAGGTGCGCTCCGGCAGCGGTCGGCCGGACCTCCGGACGGCTTGTCGTGCCGTGATGGAGTGCGTGCCAGGCCCGAGATGTGTCGGCTCACTACCCGAGTTCAGTCATCGGAAGGCTGGTTTAGTCCTTGGAATGACGGGAGAGCATATGGCTCAGGGCTTCTTCGTGGGCGGCGTGCGAGCTGAAGACGTATGAGCAAGCCAGACAGGTGCCTGGACCGTAGCCGACACCGAAGTCGTCGATGCCGGTCACTGCGAGGGTCTCACGATTGCAGACCGGACATGTCACTACATCTTTGCCCTCGACAAGGTCGTCGGGGTGGGCAGCCACGTGGTCGCTTGCGAGCACGATCCTTCTGTCGACCTCCTCTTGGCCGATCAGCTCCAGGTAGTCAGCAGCGCGCCGCTGCTCATATCGATCACGAATTTCGTTCTTGACCCAGTCGGACTCCCGTCGTTCGTCGCTTACTTGGCGCAGGCATACGTGTTCGTCAAGCCCGAGAAGGGCCGTGACTTGCTGTTTTGTGAGTGTTCCTGTATCTCGACCGTGCCGCACTCGCTGAGTCTGGTCTAGTGCATCGCGCAAATTCGCCACGTCCGCAGACAGATGCGTCTTGTCCTGATTATTGGGGATAAGCAATTGACCTTGTCCATCTTCGATGCACCGTTCAGTGATGACATCTAGTAGGTGTGAAGCCGATTTCATTCGGTCGTGACCGTTCTTGAGACGTTGACTCTCGTCCCCAGGCCAGACGTGGGCCACGATCGCAGTGAGACCGTTCGTCAACGCTTGGTCGAAGATGGCGGCGGCGCCGGGGACGTCAAGGTCGACATCCAAGACGACCGCGCACCTGCCGTACTGTTCGGCTCGCTCATGCTGCACGCTCCTATTGTCCGGCACGGACAACGCCGCGCAGAACGGGCGCCCGATCTTCGACGGTCAACTCAGCGGACTCTCTCCTCACCTGCCTCCATCTGGGGCTGCATGGCGGTCTGGTGTGGCCCCTACTCACGCGTGACACCGCCCCAGCCCGACACTGGCGAAGCGCCTGCCTAGTGCCGTCGCACGTCGCGCGGCCGGACTGCCAGGAGCGAACCCTTTCGGCAATGTCGCGGTGCGGAAGCACGAGGGCGCTGATGGAGGATGCCAGGGACGCGGACGTCGCTACACCGACTGGCGTGATCTTGAGCGGCGATGCCCGGGGCGCGCTCTGCAGCGCAAGCACGGTGCCGAGTACCGCACCGTCGCTGCCGCGTTGGAGTCGGCGTGGCCCGAGCACCGAAGCCACCACCGAAGAGAGGGTCCCGGCTTGACCGTTACCGGGGTGTCATCGACGGCTGGCTGCGAGACGACCTGGACGCACCGAGGAAGCAGCGGCACACCACGAAGAGAATCTTCGATCGACTGCTGGACGAGCACGACGCTGCCGGGCTCGTGTCGTACGGGATGGTGCGCGACTACGTCGCCACCCGACGGCGTGAGATCCGCATCGAAGCCGGTCGGGAGCCAGCGAACACGTTCACCCCGCAGACCCATCTGCCTGGGCGTGAGGCGGAGGTCGACTTCGGCGAGGTCGCCGTCCGCCTTCGCGGCGAGCTGGTGACCTGCGCCCTGTTCAGCCTGCGCCTGTCGTACTCCGGCAAGTCCGTCCATCGGAGCAGCGCCTCAGCGGGTCAGGAGGCGTTCTTCGAGGGCCACGCCCACGCCTTCCGTGTCCTCGGTGGCGTCCCCACAGGCAAGATCAGGTAAGACAACCTCAAGTCCGCGGTCGCCAGCGTGATCAGCTTCTCCCGCCAGCGCGTGGAAGCGGACCGGTGGACCGCGTTCCGGTCCCACTACGGCATCGAGGCGTTCTACTGTCATCGCGATGGAGTCGCGCCCAGGAGAAGTGCGACGACGCCCGTGGCGATGAGAATGACGCCCACAGGATGGGCTCGGACGGCCTCCCGGATGCGAATGAACAGCGGCATGGACGCACGGTAGCGGCCGGACGGTAGGGGCGAGGAGAACTTGTCGAATTCGACCATCAGGACGCCCAGCACTTCGCCGACGGGTCAAGTTCAGGTGGGGGCCGAGTCCTGCTGAGCTGTAGCTCGGCCCCCAGCGACATCTGCACAGTACGCATGACGATCATCGGCAAAGCGCCCCTGTATCGCGGTCACCCCGCTTCGTTATCGAGCGCCAATTCCAGAGCCAGTTGGACGGGCTCGTCGTCCGGCTTCAGTGGATCGTCGCCGGGGTCGTCCGTCTCATCCGGAAGCTCGTCGTAGGGAAGCGCATACTCCTTGGAGAGTGCAGCCATGTGGAGGGCGAATGGCAGCACCAGTTCCGATTTGCTCTCTTCGGTATTGCGCTGCTGTTGAAGGAACATCGCCCACTTCTCAGGGTCGTCACCTTCACACAGACCTGCCATAGTCAGCTCGATAAGCTGCGGCGATCCCACGTGGGCGTCTGGACGATACATGTTCCGTACACGCGGTTCGTCGTCCGGATCCTTCGGGGGGTCCTTGATGGAGTGCGGGGTGAGCTTAGCGGTCGCCGAATGTTCTTGCATGCTGTGAGGGCGCTCCGCTGAGGCGTAAAAGACGCGTCCGCTCGAATCCAGATCTCCGGGAAACCACAGCCCCTTTGCCAGACCGGCAGGTTTGCTGCTGTCTTCGGGAGCGGCCCACCACTGTGGTGTCTCGCTGCGCTCGTGTGTCGCTACACGGGCGATTCGTAGCCGCTTGCCGAAGCGTCGCAAGGGCTTGGCGTGCCCGTCACCCAAGGCGAGGTGATCCTCAATCAAACCGGAGTTCAGTAGCCAGGGCCAACGGGTACGCGAATTCTGGGCATGGGCGATCACAAGCGTGTCCGTACCGCGCAGCGCGTAGAGCGTGTTCTGCACGAAGGTCGCGGTCTCCCGGGCTTGAGCCTGCGCCGTCGTGGTAGTGCTTGCTCGGCTCGTTAGCTTCCTCAGTAGCTCCGGATAGGGGAGCCACTCCCCCTGGCCGGGAATGTGTCCCAACAGGGGGCCGTCGCCCTGCAAGTACAGCGCCACCGGCGTGAACTGCCTGTTGTTGCTCTTGGAGTCGACGCTGCGTTTTACGATCCAGAAAGCGACTTGTGCCAGATCATCCGGCACATCGGGGGCCAAGCTGTGTTGAGGGGTGAGGACGATTCCGAGCTGCCGGAGGCCGTCAGACCAGGCAGCTTCTGCCCGGTAGGCGGCATCTTCATCGCGCTTGTCCTCTTTCACCTCGGTATCGAGCGGACGCAAGAACTGGCTGACTAGGCCGGCGTCAGCGCAACCGAGGCGGAGCGCCCCCTTCGGGTCGGCCTTGGGACGGAAACCCGTAAAGGTCGATGGGCGGAACGCCCCCTCCAACTCGACGAAGGTCAAAAGCGGCTTTACGTCGTTGCCGAGTGCCCCGGTGATTTCCCGTATCTGCGTGTCGGCTTCGGAGCGCCGATCAGCGATCGCTCGCTCCATAGCCTCACGGTTGCGGGGAGCCCGATCATCGCCAAGGGGGGCGCCGAGCTTTCCGAGCTCCCGTGCCGTGATGCGCACCTCGAGTTCGGGCGCATGCCAGACCCATTCGTTTGGTCCGGATTGCTGTCGATAGAGGGCCAGCCCTAGATGGTTCTCCGCAGCTTGGATCAGGTGATCGCGCATCACCGTAGTCTGAAAAAGCAGAAGTGCAGATAACGATTTCTTGCTGGGGATGTTTGCCGCGAGCGCAACCGCCGCGCGCTTGCGATACACGGCGCCGTTACGGGCGGCGATACGCTGGTTCTCTTCGTTGATGCGCTGCCGCTCCTCGGGAGCGGCGTCCTTCCTGATTGACTTCTTGCTCTCCAACGCGGCGGTTGGATTCCGCCCGGAAACCGTCGACTTCGTCAGCGGTGCTGCAAGCGTGAACTCCGGTTCAAGCGCCTGTCGGCCCCACTCGACCAGGCGTCGCCGCTCCTCAGACAGCAGGCCGGCGCCCACGCCATGGCGGCCCATCGTGGTGTGATGGGTGACGGCCAGACTCAGGCCGTCGCGGCCGCTGATCCAGTCGTCGGCATCCTTCTGTAGGACGTCGGCCGGGGGCAGCGCATCGAGCATCGAGACGCGCGCGAGCATTCCGCCGGGGCCGCCTTCCCGCCACTCGACCTGCTTCGTCTGGGGACGCCAGGCAATGTCGGCGACGGCGAACCGTTCGGGAACGGGGCCGTCCGGCACCAGCGACGAGTCGGCGAGCAAGTAGACGGATGCGGCTTGCAGGCCTCGCATCGCTACCTTGCCGCTGACCCAACGGTGGATGCCGGTGTCAACGTGAATGCGAGGTATGGCCGAAAAGGGCGACGTGCGTAGGAAGAGCCGAATGTAGGCGGAGTAGTAGTAGGCCACCTTTCCCTTCTTCTTTATGAAGGTGTTCGGAGGCCAGGAGATCAACTCGGCCTCGGAGCCTACGAGGCCGGCAACACGCCGAAACCGCAGCCGCTCACCACCGTGCTCGTAGGGAGAGCTCTGGGAGAAGGTCTCGATCTTTTCCGCCAGGTACTCCGGAAGGAGACGGTAGAGCGACGTGTCCGGCTCGGACGTGCCGCCTTCGGAGAGTTGGTGATGAAGGAGATCGACACTGGTCAGTTGCCATTCGATATTGGAGGTGTCCAGGGCCTCCATCGCTCGGCGGATTGCCCGGTAGGTCTCCGCGTTGGGTTCACCCCGGCCATCGTGCTTGTGGTCGAACATGTCCCGGAGCCAGGCGCTGAGCAACCCACGCAGTACCGCTGTGGGGTAAGGGGTGTTCGCATAGAGCCACGGCCTTCCGCCATCGACGGATGCGTATTTGTTCGCTGTCACCAGCTCGGGAGCCGCCGCTCGCATAAGGCGATCCAGACGGCGGATGGGCACCTGGCGCCACTGGAGCACCTTCTCGCGACGCCTCTCCGGGACACTGTCGCCATACAGGCGGAGTACGGCCTCGCGCCATTCGGGGGGAAAGGAGAGCGTGGCGAACTGGCGGTAGAGCGGGCCCGCCTCAGGGTTGTGGATGAACGCGGACGGCTGAATAGATTTATAGCGTGCCATGGCGATGGCCTTTCATAAAATCGTTCGGGGCCGAGATAGCCCGGATCTGTGCGGCCTGCTTCAGTCGATCTCGCTGAGCGCTGTGAAGAGCGGTTCATACAAAGCTTCCACCAGCGATCGGTCGATGGCCGCTGCGTCGCTCGTCTCGTTGAAGTAGTGGCCGAGGACCGCGTGCATCCCGGCGAGCAGCCCCGTCCTGGGGGTGTCTTCGCCACGGTGGGCGGCCTCTTGAGGGAAGAACGCCGCATCGACGAAGACTGCGCGTGCCGGGACGCCTCCGCGCACCAAGCGGCCGATGACCTGCCAAATCACGACCAGCTGGTCCCAAGTAAACGCCGTCTTTTCGTCTTCCGGCAGGCTCGACCAGGCCAGGCGGCGTGTCAGGTAGCGGTTCCACTGCCGCCGGGCACGGGACCGGAACGCCAATCCGGCCTCGTGTGGGGTTGGTGCGGCCTGCGCGGTTCGCCTGAACTCGTATCCGACGCCGCGGATTTGGCGCACGGCCCAGTCGTTGATGGCCTGCACGGCCAGGGCTATGTCGTCGGGCCTCGGATGTGGGCGCGCGAGGAAGTAGACCGAACCGATAGCCGCTTTGCCGCCACGGAGCACGATGTTGTGTCCGCGCTCGACGGCCAACAGCGGCGCGACTAGAAGATGGCCCTGGTCGGACGATGCGAAGTCGGATACGTCGCCCCTGCGGAGAGTCATCCAGGTGTCGTCGAGGTCCGCCTCGTCGGGGACGAGTCGGACCACGCGGCCGCGCCACTCCGGGATCCCATCGAGGTATTCGCTCGCTTCTTTGGCTTCGCTGTAGCTGCCGACCAGGAGAAGTGCCCTCCGCCGGTCAGGATCATCCAACTCGTCGAGTTCCTGCTGGAGGAGAGACTTGGCGTTGGGTAGGCCCCGAGGTGGGACCGCGAGTTGGTGGAGCATCTTTTTCAGGGCGGCCGAGCGCAGCTCGGGTGTAGGGCTTCCGGAGAGGCGCAGCGGTTGTGAAGTGTCGGGGCAGTAGAGAGGAAGCTTCTCGAACCGCGTCCTCAGGATTGCCTCGGCTTCCTCCTCGCGGGGCCGCAGAACTGCGGTCACGGGCGTATGGAGGTGGTAGCGGCTGGATGTGCCGGCCCAGCTCGTTGCCGACATGAGCAAGACGTTCGGCCCGGTCCGGTCGTCGACTTCGGGCAGGTGCGGCAGTGTGAGCAGCAGTTCGCGCCCCACACCGTTGCATCGGAAGAAGCGGAGTTCGCCGCTTTGGACGCCGTCCTTCACTCTGTCGTCGCCTTGGAATTGGAAGCCCAAGACGTTGCCCATGGGCGACTCGGGAATCACTGGGTCATAGTCGGGCGGCGGTCGGCGAGAAAGCACGTTGGAGGTGTCGTGGAGGTTCAGCGCGGCCTCCACGCGTGGCCACAGCGTGGTCATGATGTTGAGGTGGTGGTGCAGGGCGGCCAGTAGCAGTGTGAACTCGAAGCGGACTGCGTGGAGATCGAGTTCGGCCAGTACATCTTCGTCGTTCTGTACAAGTTCAGACAGCACCTGGCGCAGGCGTTGCCGGGTCTCGGAGCCATGCAATGCATGCAGCAGTTCCAGTGCGAGCTGGCTCAACCGGTTGCGGTCGGCGGTCACCTGATCGTCCGGTCCGGTCGGCTCCTCGGTTTGCAGGGGCGCATCGCGGAAGCGGTCGAGTGCGGCCTCCACGTGTTCCATGGCTGTTCGCCGCTCGGTGGCTGCCTCGACCTCTGTGCCTTCTTGCACGCCTTCCTGCTCGGTGCCTAGCAGGTCCGGGAACCAATTCGCCATGAGCCACTGGTGCAGAGTGAGCGCGCTGAAGTAGTCCTTGGTGATCCACGACCGCAGGTCGGCGTCGTTGACCAGCAGCGAGTAGCAGCGGTCGGTGGCGGAGGCGACGGTGTCGACGGCGTTGGTCCAGTCGTCGACGTCGCGCGCCGAGAGCTGAATACGTCCTTGGCCAGCCAGTTCGGCGACCTTGTGCCGGGACACCTCATCCAGCCACGAGTTGGGCGACCGGCCGACCAGGGTGGCCGATGGTGCGAACGCCGTGTCCAAGAGCATCTGTACGCGGTCCGCCTCGTCGACGATGACGATGTCGCTACGGCGAGCCGCCAATTCCAGGTACCGAATGCGTTCCTCGTTCATCTGTGCCGGGACGCCGCTGTGTACCAGCCCCGCGGGCGTGGACACCCATACCTGAGCCTCGGTCAACTCCCGCGCACCGATGTTGCGAGGGCAAGAGCCCCATAGCGGGCAGGCGTGGGGGGTCGACTTTTCCTCTGGCGGCGGCGGGGCGGCGGCTTCGTTGGAATCCAGTTCGTGAAGGCCCGCAGGAAGGCGTGCGCCGACTGATTCGTCGGATTCTTCGGCGCCCTCCTGGCCGCGTTCTTCATGACGGGCGACGGGAAGGAGAGTGCCGCACGGCGCATCGGCGAGCCGCAGCGGCCGATGGGATTCGGTGCCCCGCAACGCATCGACCGGGCATGCGCTGCTGAGGAAGCGGAAGGCTTCGTCCGTGTGTTCCAATGGAGACGTGGCTTCACCGTTGGCCAGCCGGTGGTGCAGACGCGCTGCGTTGCGCTCACGGGTGGAATGCCCGAGCACTGGCGCGGCGCGTACGCCCAAGTGCGCGAAGCGGTTGACGACATCCAGGGTTTCGGCGACATCGGAGACCACTACGGTCATGCGGGCACCGCGCTTCGTCGCGGCCCAGAACGTTAGGATGTCGCGCAACGTCGATTTACCCGCACCGACCATGCCGACCAGGTGGGCCAACCCTTGGATTGTGAATGTATTGGTGCCGCGGAATTGGCCACGGGGTTCGTCGCGCACCCGCAATTCGACGCGTTCCAGCCGCTCAGCCCACCGACCACCGCTTACGCCAGGAAGCGCTTGCTCACGTGCATCCATTTCGCGCGCCGCTGCGCGCAACTGGTCCCAGCGCACGCTGATCGGACTGCCGCGGAGGGTCGGCGGCGCCTCGAAGTCGTGTGCCGGGACCGGGACGCTGTGCCCGCCGGCGGCCTTCAGTAGCGCCTCGTCGAATTTGACCGAGTGCGTGCGGTCTTTTGTTTTGAAGCGGTACTCGTCGGCCTCGGCCACCGGCAAGCGTCGGCGGGCGAACGGCGGAGGTGTCGTGAGCACGTGTTCGTAGACGTCAAACCGCTTCGCGGCGCGGGAGGGAGACCGGCGCTGGGGGGTGTCTTCGGGGGAATCGAGTTCATAGCCTCGCAGTTCGACGGGCAGAGCGATGTAGGCCCGCAGGCCCATGATCCACTCGCGCGGTCGGCGCATGGCGGTGAGGTAGTAGCGCGCCCGGCGGATGCGCAGCAGTTCGTCAGGGGTGTCAGCTCCACCGAACGCCTGGCTGTAGGGGTAACCGTCGAACAGAGTCCAGGTATCGGCCGCAGCATGGCCCGGCAGCGCTGTGCCGAGCAAGTACAGGCCCAGTTCGACGTCGAGGAGGTCGCCAGGGCGGAACGAGTTGGCCCCGTTTGGCCAGGCATCGTTGAGTTGTACCAGCAGCTTGCCGTGCCAAGAACTGCGGTCACGCATCGCCGGTTTCCTCCGTGGTCGTCGTCGGGGTGGGCAGAAAGGTGCGCTGCGGGGTGACTCCTTCGCCGAATCTTGTTCGGCCGGTGAGGCGGAGGCGTGCGCGCTCCACCAGCTCATCGTCGGCGAGCAAGTTCAGTCGGTTTTCGAGGTTGTCGGGGCGGTGGTGCCGGAAGACGCGGGCGTAGTCCTCGCGGTCGTCGAACCGGTAGCGGGGGACGACCAGGAACCCGTGATCATAGGGAGGGTCTGCGGGGAGGGGGCGGGCAGCACGGCCCAATAGCGCGGGATTGGCCCGATCCTTCACATCGACCGCCCAGATTGCAGCGTCGGGAAAGGAGACGCGCAGGTCGTAAGCGTCGAAGCCGGGCCACATCTCCACGGTCAACCCCAGGGTTGTCAGCTTCTCCTCCAGTTCTACTTCAGCCAGTCCCGGGCCGGTGACAAACGTCCGCAGTGGGCGGCCGATCTGGTAAATGCCGCCCTCGCGTTCCGCGGGCAGGCGGTCGCCGATGCGGGGGCGCCCCTCACGTCGGCAGCGATCAAGTTCGCAGACAGGTTCGCCGGATGCACCGCGGACCAGCAGGCAATGGCAGCGTTCGCATACCAAGAACGTGCCGTTGTGCAGATGGGCTGCGGGAGCCCGCAGGTAGGCGCGCTTGATTAGGTGCTGCATGGCGTCCAGACCAGGCGACGAGACAGTCCGGAGGAGTTCGGCTCCGGTGAGCACGGGGTGTTTGATCAGCAGTCGTCGGAAAGCGGCGTAGGCCTCGGGATCCTCTAGGGATCGTGCGAAGTCGAGAGCGCCGCGCATGACGGAGTTCTGGTAGACCTCGCTGACCGCTGAGGAAGCGCTGACGGCCCATTCGGCGCAATGCTGGGTGGGCGTATGTGTATCGGGATCGACCAGCCGGGTCTCCGGTGGAAGCAGTGCCTCCGGTAGCCGGATCGGCCATTCGGGCAAGGGTTTCTCCCGAGCCCATCGGGCCATCTGGGCAACACTGTGCGGCGGTTTGAGGTTCGCGCGCAGGCTCCGCAACACGAGGTGGTCATAGGCCTGTTGGACGGTCGCGTCGTAGAGGCCGTCACCGTGGAGACGGCCCTGGGCCAGGCGCATGATGGCGGTGGCGACTACCCGCAACAGATTCTCTCCCTCGTAGAAGTCGGCATCAGTACCTGCCGGCGCCGTTTCAGGGATGGTGTTCATCGGCTCACTCCTCTTTGGGTAGGGCGGCGTCGGGACACCAGTGAGAGACGGGGCAGCGGCGGCAGGCGTCCTCGTGCGGGTGCGCGGGATAGGAGGTGTCACCGTGCCAGGACCGGGTGAGGGAATAGAGGACTTCTTTGGCTGCTTCGACGTCGATCGGATCGTCGGCGTGCAAGAAGATCAGGTCGGGGAGGCGGTCGGGGTAGAGCACCTCAAGCTCGACTCGCGCGCCCTCGGTCTGCTCGCCGAGGTGTCCGCCATGGAGTATCAGTAGGCCCAAGGCGAGCTGGGGATAGCGGCGGAATAGCTCACGGCGGGAAGTGGCGCCCGAACGGCGCGTTTTGGTTTCGCGCCACACCGGTGCGCCGTCCTCATAGAAGAGTAGATCGGGTTTGGCCAGCACGACCGCGTTGGCGTAGGCGTCAAAGAAGGCCAGGTCGGGCTCCGGATCGGAGTGGGAGATCGCGCTGCTGAACGGGCAGACGCCCGCGTGCGAGGTGAGCATTCGTATGCCCAGGCGTATTTCTTCCTGTGGAAGCGCCCACTCGGTCTCGCCCCATGTCTCCGGGGCTTCAGGGACGGAATTTGGTGTGCAGGGTTGCCCGTGGACAGCCGCCCTCCGGTGGGCATCTTCCAGCCAGGCGTGTACGGCTTTGCCGCGCCTATGCTCAGCGGCGTACTCGTCGGCTTTGGGTAGTTTCAGTGCACGCATGTGGTATTGCGCGGGGCACTGCCGGTGGTAGCGCAAGTCGCTGGCCGAGACTGTGCGTAGCGGGGCCTGCCGGGTTCGGACACCTAGCAGTCCGGGCGCCCATATGCGCTCCTCGCAGACCATGAGCGCTTTGCAGTCGACGCAAGAGGTTCCTGGCCGGGGAGCGCCGCCGGCGACGATCTCGATGTGCCGGTGGCGCCCTCGCTCTTCGTATCGGGCCTTGGCCTCCTCGGGGGCACCATCGAACAGGACGTTGCGCGAGCCGTCCATGAGACCGATTTCGATTACGCGGACGCGTCGGATGTATCCGGGTGGCCGGTGGGGGCCGAGAAGCGGAAACGGTTGCCCCCACTCCTCCGGTGGCGGCCAGCGCGCAGGGCGGCCGATCGCGGTCGTATGGGCGGCGATCGCAATCTCGGCCTCGGACCGTTCCGCTCTGGAGGGGGCGCTTGTGGCCAGCTCTGCCCTCTCGACGCTGCCCATGCGTAGGAAGCGGAATTCGCGCACTGTGCCATCCGGCGATTCATAGCGACGTCCCCAGGTGAACATCTCCCATGTGCGCTCGTGACTGGACCGAGCGACCCAGTAGTGGGGGACAGGCCGCAGCTCGGGATCCGTGAGCTGATGCAGATGAGGACTGTAGTGATGGAGTGCCTGGTCGACATAGCGGGCCAGGCCGGGGTGCAGGTGCGGGCGGGGCTGGCCGGTAGCGGATCCGAGGGCTGAAGCACTGCTGTGGAACTCCAGGGCATCGATCCGCTCCTGGACGAAGCGGAGAGGAAACGTCTCCAAGGAGTGCTTGCCTTTGCGGACGCGCTTCTCCGCGACCAGGGCGGGGTGGGCCTTAGCTGCGAGATAGGCGGGGCATTCGGTTTCAGAGGCCTTTGCCGAGCGCGGACTGATGCGGAGGAGGTAGGGGTCACCCCGGAGACCGGGAGGAAGACCGGAGGAAGGCGGCATGAAGTACCTCACGTGGCCGAGGACATGCGCGGATGTGATCGGAGAGCAACGGGAGTGCTGTTAACCGTAGCACGGACAAGAGTGTTAATACCATCAACCAATGAGATGGGTGATGATCAACCAGAGGCGGAGGTGTGTATAGTCAGGCCTGCGGGGTTGCAAATCCGCAGGTGAGAGGTGTGACTATGGTGGCCGGTCGAGCAGAGGTGACATCCGCCGAGATTGCCCGGCTTGTGGGGGTGAAGCCGGCGGCAGTCAGCAACTGGCGTCGCCGCTATAGTGACTTCCCAGCGCCGGTGGGAGGGACCGACCGCAGTCCGCGCTTCGACCTCACCGAGGTTGAAGAGTGGGTGACCGCGCGCGGTGCTGGCGAGCCCATCGACCCGCGTCGCCGCCTGTTCCAAGCCTTCGACTCGGTCCGCGGAACAGCGTCAGGGAATCAGACGTTGGGCACTGTGGGGCTTCTACTGCTCCACCTACATCGACATCCGGCAGCGGCGGTGCCCTCAGACTCCGACAGCCTCGGAGCTTTCCTAGTCGACGCCGAGCGCGAGTTCACCGGGAAGAAACGCGTCGGACCCGGTATTGCCGACATGGCCGCGCGCCTTCGGCAACCGAATCTTGGGGCGGGTATGCCCGACCTGCTCGTCGCGGCAGCTGAGGTCTCCCAGAATACGGCGCCCGCCTCGCTTTTCGAAGCGCTTGTCCGCCACGCTGACTCAACAGCTGGGCCGTCGCTGCGTACCGTTCCGCGCGAGATCGCGGACCTGATGGCCCTGCTTGCTGGCGACGGCGCTACGGAGCTTGTAGATCCCGCCTGCGGCCGAGGCCAAGTGCTGATTGCTGCGGCGAACCGCGGCTGGAGACGTGTGCGTGCCCAAGAGCGTGACCCGGATGCTGCCTGGGTGGCGGCACTGCGCCTTGCCTTCGCTGACGCAGATCGCTCATCACCGTACACCGACGTGCACGCTGACGACGCCCTGCACCGGCCCGCCTTCCCCCTGGGGCGCGCGGACGCCGTCGCGTTCGCCCCGCCGGTTGGCGACCGGAACTGGGGCTTGGAAGAACTGGAACATGACCCCCGTTGGGTTCACGGCGTTCCACCGCGGTTGGAGTCGGAGTTGGCGTGGGTGCAACACGCGCTTGCGCAGGTGCGCCCCCGGGGGCGCGTCGTGGCGCTCATGCCTCCGGCAGCAGCCGAGCGCCCCTCCGGGCGCCGTATCCGGCGCTCGCTGGTCCAGGAAAGTGTTGTACGGGCAGTCGTGTCGCTGCCGACAGGTCTTTCGGCCTACCATGCTCTGCCGCTCCATCTGTGGATCCTGGAACGCTCGGCCGAAGACGGGGTCTCCCCTTCAACGCCGGTGCTCTTCCTCGATTGGGAAGACTTGAGTGAGCCAAGAGATGAGCAGGAATGGGCGCGGGCGACCGAAGACATTTTCGGCTTGTGGGCCGAGTTCTGCATGAGCCCGGGCTCGTTTGCCGAGCGGCCTGGTCGAGCGCGGGCGGTCTCCCCACTAGACCTCCTCGGCGAGGACGTCGTCCTGACTCCGCGGCTCCACCTTCCTGTCCGGTTCAGCGCCCAAGAGTCGGAAGAACGTCTGGTGAGTCTACGGAATCGGACGGAGCAACTACTCGAGGAGAGCCGCGAGCTGACCACCGTCCCTATAACGCTGCCGGACTCCGACCGGGGGTCGGCGCAGTTTCTGACCGTGGAGCAACTTGCAGAGCGTGGCGCGGTGACCGTGCGGCGGCCGCAAGCGTCCCTGCGCTTGAGTGATGATGATTCAACGCCCAGGCATGGGGCGGTCGATGCGCGAGTCCTCACGACGGATGACCTCATCGAAGGCAGCTCCCCGTCGGGTACGGAGCATGTGGACATCGATCCGATGCGCAATCCGCCGATCCGCGAGAGGGATGTCCTCGTTCCGGCGGCCGCACCGGCGTGGGTACGAAGACCGATTGCCCGGGTGGCTGGCGAAGAGGAAGCCGGCGCGTATCCAGGGCCCAATGTCTATGTGCTGCGTCCCGATGAAGCCGCTGTCGACCCCTGGTTCCTGGCAGGAATGCTGACGACGGGCGAAGGGGCGCGCCAGGTCGCGCGCGCGAGCTCCAGCAGCCACCGGATGCTGCGAGTCGACCCGCGGCGGCTTAGCCTACCCGTACTTCCTGTCGAGACCCAGCGCCGCTATGGTGCGGAGTTTCGCCGAGTGGCGCGCCTCGCCGATCTCCTGCGCTCTCTGCACGAAACCGGCGACGAATTCGTCGATGCCACCCGGGACCTCTTGAATGGCCCATTCGCCTCGCGGCGTGACGGGGGCCGTACCGCGGTCTAATCCTCCCGAGTCGCCCGACCATTCCTATCGAAGGCTGGCGGACACCCGTTTCGCTGAAGGTCAACGCTGAGAATGCGACAGAAAATCCTTCGTGAGATGCGGGATAAGCCCGTTTCCTCCAAGAAAGTTGGCCGCAAGATTACCTCAGATTTCGATCGGAGGTAGC
Organism: Streptomonospora alba; assembly: GCF_000826685.1. Taxonomy (GTDB): domain Bacteria; phylum Actinomycetota; class Actinomycetes; order Streptosporangiales; family Streptosporangiaceae; genus Streptomonospora; species Streptomonospora alba. The sequence continues at coordinate 73,746 of NZ_JROO01000034.1, read as the reverse complement.
CGTGCCAAGGGGCTGTTGCGCCGACGCACGGTAAGACGCCAACGGCCACTGCAAGTGCGGGGATTGATCGACAGAATCCGGATCTCGCCGATGCACGGGATCCGGCGAGACATATCGGGGTCCAGGGCGGGGAACACCTCACTGACTGCCCGGAACAGCTCTGTTCCTGTTCAGAGGTCCGAGGTCGCCGTCTTTGTGGCTCCGCCGTGGCGGGTCAGGCGGGGGCGAAGGTTGAGCTTGACTGCGCCGCGATTGAATGCAACTTCGGTAGTCTTGCCCGCCCAGACGTAGGCCTCGCCCGGCGAAAGAGCTGCCATCTTGCTGGAGGTCAGGCCGTTGAGGGCGGCGTTGGCCTTCTGCATGTGCTTGAGCCAGGCCGGGGAGGTGAATTTGTGCAGGATCACGTGGTCGGACAGTTCGATCAGCTTGATCGGAACGGAGGGCGGATCCTGGCTGGCGACCAGGACGTTCGTACCCTTGTGCCTCATCTCGCGGACGGTGCTGACCAGTTCGTCGACCAAGTCCGGGTTGGCGATGTACTTATGTGCCTCGTCGAAGACCGCCAGCTTGTTGAACCACCCGTCGCTGGTGCGCGCCTCGGCGAACAGTTGCATGAGGACCACGAACAGGCCTAGTGCCTCGTCCTTCTCGATGAACTCGTCCCGAAGGTCGACGATGATGACCCGGCCGGGACGCACGAGGTCCTGGAGCCGGACGGAGTCGTCGATGTAGTCGGCGGCGAGGTCGAGACGTTGATGCGCAAGCTGTTTCAGGTTGTCGGACAGCGGAGAGTCATCGACCCCGGTGCGGATAGTCTCCAGCCGCAAGTCCCTGCGGTGGGCTTTCATGATTCGCTGCAACTGGCGGATGTAGGTCGACTGATTCCCGACCGCTCCCATGAGGAAGCGCCAATGCTCGGCCCGGAGCTCTACTGAGCCGAACTTCAGCGGTAGCACCTCGAGCCCAGGGTATTCGCTGCGGCGTTCGGTGAGCTGGTCCTCGGGCACCAGCATCACCATGTCGTCCAGCCCCCGCGCTTCCACGCCGTAGCGTTCGCGCAGGCGTTGGACCTGCGTCTCGTCATCGTTGGCCGCCACCATGCTGGTGAACTCCGGGGCGTAATCCAGGGTGGGGCTGTAGTGGAACACGATCGTCGCCAAGGGGCGAGGAAGTTCGTTGACTGGCGGTGCTGCCAGGGATGCGGCTTCGATGATGCTGCCCAGGGTGTAGCTCTTTCCGCCGCCCTGGACGCCGAAGAGGCTGATGGTGTGGGTCTCGTTGAGGTCGAGCGCGACACGTCGGCCGGCCGTCTCACCGATCACGCCGTACTGGGGGGAGGGCCCAGAACTTCCAAGGTAGGTGTCCGGCGGGTCGACCTGCTCCTTCTGGCTCGGGGCCGTGAAGGTCTGGTGTTCGGGAGCTGGTTCATCTGGCGCTAGGTTTTGTGCACTTTGGAGGGCTTGGCGCTCGGAACTTGCCTCAGGAGGTGCAGCAGTCGCTGAAGCTTCCAGAGGCGGTTCCACATCGGCGTCCCCTTCGTCGGCGTCATCGTCGCTCGGCAGCGGCTCGTTCGCGGGGATCTCGTGGGAGCGTTCGGGAGCTTGGAAGGCGGCGTCGGTGATCCGCGGCACCGTCAGGTCGAGTTGCGCCAGGCCGTCCGAGGTGGACTCCGGTGGAGCCGCGTGTGCGGCCGCAGGCTCTGTGGGGATGGCGTCCAGTAGTTCTTCGATGAGGTCTCGCCCGACGCGATGGAACTCCACTCCGCCTTCGGACTCGGTGTGAGTGCCGCCGCCGGCGAGGTCGAAGGTGAGTCCGGTGCGTGTGAAGCGCAGTTGGTAGCCCTTGTCGAGGCGTTCCAGGAGCCAGCGTGCCTCCTGGGCTGCGGAAGGGCGCATGGTGCGGTACCGCAGGGCCCGCATCAGGTACGGCTTGAGGAGGTCGCCGAGTTCGGCGTTCTTCACGGCGCGGTCCGGGCGGTCGGATTCGAGGCGGTGGGGATCGAAATGCTCAGCCAGCACGGTGGCGCTGCGGTCGAGCTGGCGGAGGACCGTGTCCTTGAGCTGCTCGTAGGCCTGCAGGTCGGGCAGAGTCGTGTAGCACTTGACCTCGACTAGCCGAACGGTGATGGTCCGGGTTCGCGCGTTCAGGCTGAACAGGGCGAGGTCGGTGCGCTGGAAATCGACCGTCGTGCCGACGGCGTCACCTCGGGCCTGGGGCTCTCGGTAGAGCTCCTGGTGCGCGTCCAGAGGCACGAGCACCTGATCGTCCAGCGCCCCCTGGTAGTCCAAGTAGAGCCGTGCCAGGGCGAGCCCCACGACTTCGGTGCGTTGATTGGCGGCGGTCGAGGCGAGCTTGAACGCGAGACGGCCCGACAGCAGCCGCAACTGGTCGAAGAACGTCGCTGTGTGGCGCGGCGCCACATTCAAGCCGTGCTGCCCCAGGACCGGCGTCAGCAGCGCCCGCATCTCCTCCACCGAGCGGGAGCTGACCACTGTGTGGTGCCCGAAGCCATCCAGCCCTTCGGCGTCGAAGTCGATCACATAGTCGGGCCGGCGAGTGTCGCCGGGGCTGTCGAAATACTCCACGCCCAAGCTGCGGTCCACGGTGATCACCCAGTCGCTGGAGCGGTGCGCCTGGTGCAGCAGAGTTTTGTCGGCGGTTGTGAGGCTGAGCGTGGTGCGGGGAGCGAGTTCGGTGCCGACTTGGCCGGTCGTCACCGCGGAGGAGGCGGCCGAGACGACTCGTGGCAGGCCGCACAGCAGGTCGGAGAGCTCTTCGGCGCCGGGAAGCGGCTCCGTGAGTGCGCTGCTGGGATGGCGCGGCTGCTTGTGCCAGACGATGTCGTCCTCGGTTTCGATATAGGTGACATCCACGTCTTGGCGTAGCCCATGCACCGGAGCGCCTCCCCGGTTGTCGGCTGGGGCGGTGTCGAAGCGCTCACCGCTGAAGGCGTCGCAGAGGAAGGTGATGTGCGTGTTGTGGGTGCTACTGGCAGCCCGGAACTCCTCCAGTGGACGTATCGAGACGGCGAGCTTCTGGGGTCGACCGCTGCCGCTGCGGGTGTAGAAAGCGTCGGCTCTGCCGTGCGTGGTCCATTGGCCACGCAAGAGCTGGCCAAGGGCCTCACCCGTAGTGGAGGCCTGGGGAGCCGTGCTGAACAATTGGACGTCGTAGCTCAGAGTTGAGGTGGCCGTTCGGCGCTGGAGCTCGACGAGCATGTCCGCGAGGTGTTCTCCGCGGCCGGGGTTGACGACACTGATGGACAGCGTGGTCACGTAGGGGTGCAGACGCAGGTACTGCTCGATGCGGTCGGCGAAGAGTGCGCCGGAGATCATCGAACCTCCGCCGTATGGCTCCGGCAGATCCAGAGACGCGGCGAGGTCAGCGAGGAGGCGCTGCGGATCGGTGGCGTCGGTGGGCAGGCAGACGCCCCAGTAGGGGGTCAGGTCGCTGGCTGCGATGGCAAGTTGTTCGCCGCCGCGCGGGACGACGAGGGGAAACCCGATGGGGGTCAGCGCCTGCAACGACCTGGCTGCGACAGCGACGTCGGCGTTGTCGTGAGCAGCGACGGCATCGAGCCAGTGCGGGCCGAGGTGGGCCCAGGCGACGAGCCACAGCAGTCGGAGGGGGTTGAGGGGGGCTACTACCGTGATGTCGCCATGGGCCTGGCTGGTTTCGGCGTAGGCGATCTGGATGCAGTCCAGGCGCAGTAGTGCGGCGACTTCGGTGAGCAGCCGCTGTGCCTGGTCGGGGGCGGCGCGTTCGGCTTGGGCGAGTCGAGCCTGCAACACCTCGGTGTAGGCCTCGGCGTATCGCTGCGCTGCAGGGCGCAGGCGGGTGAGGTCGCAGCCCTCCACCACCATCGCATCATCGCCCCGGATGAGGTCGAAAACCGCCCGCCGGGCCTCGACGAACGTCTGGATCTGCTCGTCGTCCTCCGCGAGCTCTAGCGAATCTTCGCTGGTTGCGCTTCCTGAATGATCGCTGTGGACCAGCAGGCGGCGGGGGCCGAGGTGGTCCGGCTCGGTCAAGATCTGTCGCTGCACCTCAACCAGCGCGGGCGCCAGTGGAATCTCCACTTGGCTGTCCAGGCCGAACCGGGCGAGGACGGTATGCCGGCCGCTGCCTTGGGTGGCCTTCCAGTGCACGGACTGGCAGGCCACATCTCGCCAGGGCCGGTTTTGGGCGGCGGCGGTGAATTGCAGGTCACGCAGGGCATGGGTGAGGCCGATGTGCTTGCGGGTGCGCGGAGGGGGATCCTCGTCGATGGGGTCGTCGTCCGCGACGATGTAGAACCGCTCGCTTTCGTTCGGCGGATGGTCCACACCGGTGGTCGGCTCGACCGGCAGTGGGATGCCTTCGACATCTTCGGGGAGGACGCGGATGTAGTGCCAGCCCGCATCGAGGTGGGTGTCCCGCAACTTCTTCAGCGTCACCCTGTAGGCCGCCTTCTTCGTCTTGGCGACCCGCACCGAGGCATAGACACCGGTAGGTCCGGCCTCGTCGGAGACCAGTTCGGCGGAGAATCGATGCAGTCCGGACACCGACCGGGGGTCGGGCTCCACGTTGAAGGAGATGGGCAGCTGGGCGGGGCCGCGGCTACCGGCGATCAGATACGGCCGGCCGGTGAGGGACTGCAAGACCGAGTGCTGAGCATGGTCCGGGCTGGTTCCTGCACGAGGCAACGCGGCGAGCTCCTCCACCGTGATGCGCACGTGGTCGCTGTCCACATTCTGCGGCAGCGGCCAGCGGTGGAAGGACAGCGCCCAATTGGTGCGGTCGACGACGATCCGGCGGGTCCAGGCCTGCGGGCTGTCCATACCTGTGCGGACGAGAAACTCGGCCAGACGGCTGCGGAATGCGGGCTCGGTGAGTTGGAGTTCGATAACCCGTTGACGTTCGGGCCGGTCGGCGCGGGTGAGGATCTCCATCTGCGCCAGATTGCGGGCGGATCGGGTGCGGACCTGGGTAACGTCGCGGAACAGTTCGAAATCGGGGATCAGGCCGAGTTCGAACACGGCGGCTCCTGCGGCCTCTGAGTCCTGGTCGTTGTGTTGGATGGTCAACAGATAGCGGCAGCGCGCGAGCGTATCGGCATGCGGCCATTCTTTGAGGAGGTCGAAGAGCTCCTCGACACCGAAGCGAAGCTGCTCGGGTAGGCCGGCCAGCAGTCGTTCTGCGAGTTTCGTATAAACATCTCCGAGCAGCACCTCCTCGAAGGTGGCTACATCGAAGGAGTCCTCGGCACTGGCTCGGTGTCCGGGCGGGATGAACACCAGCAGCGGCGGGCGGAGGTGCTCGCCATCGGGATTGCGTAGCTCGATGAGTTTGGTGCTGGACACCGCGAGCTCCGTAGGAACCTCTGGAGGCTCGCCGAGCACGTAGACCTGGGCGTCGTTGCTGACGGCGGCGCGGAGACGGCGGGACAACCCCACGGCGAGGCCCGTGTGGATCTCGGTGATGCGTGCACAATGTCCGGCCACGCGGTTCTGCAGCAGCGTGGCGAGACGGGGGGCCAGCGTCTGCTCCAGTGCGGCATCGAGTTCGTGATCGCTCAGCTCGCGCAGTCCGGTGCTCATGGACGGTCCTGTGGTTCTTTGTTCCGGGCCCGGTGTCAAGACTGGATGATGTATCGGGGGGAGATGGTCTGAGTGAGGTAGGCGTCCGACAGATCGGAATAGAAGCCGATCTCGCGGAGGCGTGCGGTGAAGGCGCGGGCGTTGTCCCGCAACGCCTCCTGGTCGGTGATGCTGGGACGGTCGAACCCGTCACCGGGGGGAAGCTGGTCGATGAACAGCCCGTAGCGGGTGCGGAGGATGTCCAGGAACTCGTCCACCCGCAGCGCGGCGGTGTGAAACCCGGCCGAGCCGCCCTCCCTCAGCAACGCGATCTGCAGCAGCACTTCCACCACTCGACTGTCTAGGGTGAACCGGCGTTGCCCGTTGCGCGGCTGGGTGAGCATCGCGCCGGGTTTGTTCTTGAGCAACATCGAGTCCAGGCATTCGCGGATGCGTCTGCGATGGAAGCCCACCCGCAGGTGCGTAACGATCTCGACGTAGGTGGTAAACGGGTCCAGACCGAGCTGCTGAATCTGATCGAGCGACGGGTCGAGGTCCTCGGCGTCGCCGCGGTTGTCGCCCAGTATCGTTTGCAACCGCGTCTCCGCGTAGGTGTCGCGGTCCTTGGTGTGGGCCGCCCCGAGCAGGGACAGCAGTTCCTGCACGGGCAGGACGCCGTCGGTGGGTTGGCGCATCTTCTTGCGTCGGATCAGGTGCCGGGCGAACTCGTCCAGCTTCTTCACCGTGAAACCAGCCTGCACGAACTTCGGGATGCGATCGAACCATGCTTCGGCGCTGCGCTCGGCCAGTCGCGCAGTGGCAGTGCCGGGCAGGTTCTGGACATCCAGGAAGAGAGCTGCGCCGGCTTCGGTGCGTTGCCCGGACACTTGGGCGGGCAGTGCCTTCAACAGGCGCAGGTGATACAGAGCGAGGTGGAAGGCGAAGAGGATCTTGACGTAGTCCACCAGTACCGAGCGGGGGATGAGCTCCTCGTGGAACAGCAGCCGCATCAGGTCGTCAGCTAGAAGATCGCAGGCGTCCTGCAGGAGCGGCGGGTGGTCGGGGTTGCGGCGGCTCTTGTCTTCGCGGTCGTGAATGTCTGCCTCGGCCGCCTCCCACAGATTGATGAGAGCCTGCGCTTCCACATCGATGGCAACGTCCGGACGCGCTCGACCGGTATGCGGGTCCACTGCAGCGAAGAAGAAGTCCTTGAGCAGCGGCAAGACCTTGGGGCCTTCGCGGGCGTGTTTGATCATCGCGTAGAGCTGCTCATCGGCACCATAAGGGCGGGAACGGCGAGCGTTGCGGAACCGATAGGTGAATCCATGCAACGGGCGCAATCCGGCCACGGATTGGGTGGGCTTGCCGCGATTGACCATGTCCAACAAGTGCGTCTCCACCCAGCGATAGGCGACCTCCGGGTCAAAGCCGGTGAACAGATGGGGATGCTGGGTGATGGTATCGACGAACTCGCTGACACTCAGGTCCTTGTCGCGGTGCAGCACACTCGGCGCCCCGCCGTACCACAGCCTGGGTAGCAGCCCGGTGAGCACCCGATCCATATCCAACTGGTGGAAATCGACATGGGTGACTCCGAGATGGCGAAACTCCTGATCAGAGCGTTTCAGTGCCATCACCGATCCCCTTCCTCGGCGTGCATCCGCAGACGCCCGTCGCCTTCACGGGTGACACGATGCAGGTCACCGTTGCCGGTCGTGAGCAGGATCTGCTGGTAAGGAGCAGCAGCGAGCTCATTCTTGAAGATCGCCAAGCCGAGGTAGAGCCCTTGCTGATCGGCGACGCCCGGAATGTAGCCGGCGCGCAGTCGCTCCAGAAGCTCGAAGAGGTCCAAGCGGATCTCCAGCTCCACACGTTGACCCGACTCGGTGTGGTAGGTCAGAACAAGACCGAGGGGCTGCTCTTCCAGATAGGGCGAAGGCGCCGGGGAGCGGACTTCCAGGCGGAACGCCTCGGCCGGGAACAGCCGATAGCTGCGGATCGTGCCCCTCGGAACCTGACGCACTTGCAGGGCCAGATAGTCACCCAGCCGCGTGGGATCCACCAGACCTTCCCCGCGGTTGATCGCCTGGACCACCTCCGCGCAATGCCGTCCCACTTGGTCACCGGCACCCAGGAACTCTCGGAACCGGCCTGCGGAGCGATACGTCAGGAGCCGCCGCGCGCGTTCGTCATCCACGCACTCGAAGTAGAAGCGTCGCCGCGCCGATGCGAGGTAGCGGCGGTGCTCGTCGACCTGAACGGTCCCGGGTACGCTCCCGCGGGCCAGCCGGTCGAACTGGGCGCTCAGCAACTGTGAGTCGTAGTCATCACGCTGGTCGACAGTCATCATCGCCGCCCCGGCCTCCGGCCCGACGTAGTCGAGCTGGCGGTCTAGCGCAGGGTCAGGCGCCTGTGCGACATCCACGTCCTGCAGAAGTGCCAACAACCGGTCCTGGGGTTGGGCAGGGCCGAGCCAACTGTTGAAATAGAAGCTCTGCACGATCGCTTCGGTGCTATCACCGCGGTATAGCTCCCGGATCTGTGAGCAGTTGCGTCCCGACGTCAACATGAAGGCCAGCGCCGAGCGCAGGTCGCGCACCGTGATGTGGTGGTGCCCACGTAGATGGACGAGCTCGTACAGTTGCTTCAAGCGTCGCGTGACCTGTGGACCTGCACTGGGATGAGCCAAGGTCCGGGCGTTGTGCGGCGCGTAGCACTGTGAGACCAAGGCGCAGGAGTTACACGCCTCCCAAAAGCGCTCGTGGGTCATTCGCCGCAGCATCCGGTCGAAGATGGCCTCATGGTCACCCCCCACGCCCTCGACGTCTGCGACCACGCTGCGCCGATTCAGATTGACTACCGCGACGCCATCGGCGTCGGGCTCACCGGCCAGCCCTGCGCGGATCCTTTCGGCCAGCCAGGCGAAACGTCCCTCGTGACTGGTGAGGAAATCGACCAATCGTCCTTCGTTGATGGCGATCAGTCGCGTCTCTTGGCCGTCGACCTCAGGGGAGTCTCCCGCGAACGGGGCGAAGAAGTCCCGCAATACCTCATCGTTGGCCTTCTCGCCTTCGTCCTGGCTGCCGTCATGGTTGGTGCGCAACCGCAGACCGCTGCGCAGGCGCACCTCCGCCCCGTTGGCGGACAGCCGTTCATCCTCGATCCCGTGCTTCTCGCGGGCAGTACTCACCAGGTGTTCGAGGAACGCGGTTTTGCCGTCTCCGGCGTTTCCGGTGACCACCACGAGCCGATGTTGGCCCGCGAAAACTGCCGGCTCCAACCGTGTGTCCAAGAAAGTGGGCACATAAAGCCCGTAGGGGTCTTCGCCTCGCGTTCCGGCGTTGCTGAGTGGGCTCTGGCTGTACAGCGACTGCAGGTGCGCGACGAACGGATTGGTGTCGTCAGGGGGGAGCGGTGAGGGCGGAGTGGTGATCTGCGGAGGGGGTGCATGCACCGCATCGACCGACTCCAAGGCGGCGAGGAGCTCGGCAGAGCTCGCGTATCGGTCCCCGCGCAGGGGCGAAAGCGCCTTCACCAATGTTGTGGTGAGGTCTTCGGAGAGCAGTCCGCGGCCGCTGTGCTCGGAGGGCGGGGCCGGCTCCTCACCTGCTGCGGGGTAGCTGGATTGGAATGGCCAGTCCCCGCCGGTGACGAGCTGATACAAGGTCAGCGCCAGGCCGTACACGTCCCGGTCGGTCAGGACCTCGGCACTCGGTGGGCCCGCGATCCGCATATCCGGCGGGGCATAACGGCTGGTGCCCCCTGCCCGGGACATGCTGGAGTCGGCGGTGACCGCGACGTTGAAATCCACGATCTTGCCGCCCTGGTCGGTCCACATGAGGTTCCGCGGCTTCACGTCGCAGTGAAAGACGCCGTTGCCGTGCAAGAAGACCAATCCGCGGGCGATGTCGATGCCGAGCTTGAGCGCGTCGGCCGCCCCCAATTGCCGCTCCTGCACCACCTCGGCGACATCCTTGCCGTCCAGATACTCGAACACCAGGTAGGGGGTGCCGTCGGGAAGGTAGTCCGCGTTCTCCGCCCGAACGACGTTGGGGTGGGGTTCGAGGCCGAGGAGGACCTGATACTCCTGCCGGGCACGTTCGGTCCACGACTCGCGATCTCGCAGCACGAGTTTGATAGCGCGGTCCTCGGCGGCGAGATTGTCGTACACCAGGTACACGGTGCCGAATCTCCCCGAACCGAGCTGACGCCGCACGGTGTACTTGCGGGTCAGCTGATGATCCGCGGACAGGTTCCGATAGTCGACACCCGACGGTGTGCTGTCATCACCCCGCCACTCGCCGCCACCCGCACCGGTGACACGGCGCAACGTCTCGGCGGCGTCGGCCGCGCTCGGGCGCCGGGCAGGATCCAAGGCACACATCCGCTGCAACAGCGTCGCCACCTCAGCGGGAACTCCGGCCGCCTCCATCACCTCCGCCGGCAGCTCGCTGCGCCGCGTCGCCTGGTCGGTGCTGCTCGTGAAAGGAAGCTCCCCGGTCAGGATCCGGAATGAGAGCATCCCTGCGGCGTAGACATCCGATGCACGGCCAAGGCCTTGCGGATGGTCCTGACATTCAGGAGCCACATATGCCGGGTCCAAAACGTCGGCAAGCCGGTCGACGACCGTGTGATCGCGCGGCGCCTCGGGGCGAGCGTGGTCGAAACCCGTCAGCACGGCCTTCCCACCGCCCGACACCAATACCGCCGCCGGCGACAGGGCGCGATGTAGCACCCGATGTCCGTGCGCGTGGCGAAGCCCCCGCAAGATGTCGTGGATGATCCGCAGTTTGGTGTCGCCGCCCAGCGGTCGCCGCGGATCGTCGAGCAGAAGCTGCAGCGACTCTCCTCCCACATCGTCGAGTACGAGCACGAACCGGCTCTCATCCTCAATGGGGAAGAACTCGCGTTGCCCGACGATGTACGGACTGCGGGGCATCGTCGCCAGCACCTCGTAAGCGTTGGCGATCGCCAGACGCTCACTCGCCCGCACATCCTCGGGCTGGAAGGGGTCGGCGCGATACACCCGCAGCAACACAGTCTCGGACGTCGGTACCGAGGGATTCTTCGCGCGGTACTCGGTGACCTCTTCCGTGCCGCCGAGGCGCTGTGACACCTCCCAGTTCCCGAACCGCTGCGGCCCGGTCGGATACTTCACCGAACCGGTCAAGGCCTGGATGATTTGATCGCCGTACGGCTGCAGGTCCCGAACCATCCCGGTACGCACCCGCGATACATCATCCAAGGTCGGGATGAGCTGAGCCAGACTCGTGACATCGTTTGCGTCCGCATCGGCGAGGTTGTTCGGATCCTCGAGTACCGCGTTGGAAGCGGTGAGGACCACGAGATGATCCACATACACCCGGCTCAACGCGGGCTTGGCCCGCTCCAAGAGACCCTTCACCGACCGCGCATGACCGCGCAGGGTGCGTACCGGCGAGCCGAACGGCGCACCGTTCGTCGGGAACCACCGGCGGCCCGCAACCCGGATCTTGCCCCGGAACCCTTTAACCTCACCCAGTGCCACAGAGTGGCCGGTCACCACCACAAGGTCAATTTCCCTGCTCACGCCATGGATAGGGAACTCGACGTTGTGCAGAACCAGCCATTCGTGCGGACCGTGGTCACGCAGATGCTTGATCGCAGCACGCTCAGCGTCGTTAACAGGGGGACCGCCGCCGAGGATCTGCGCCATCGCTATCCCGCCGTCTCTCGTACCGCTTCCTCAACCAGCGACAAGGCCTCATCCTCCCGCATATCGGCCTCATCGCGCCACCGATATGCCTGGCGCACGGTGTCCGCGATCCGCTGCCGGTCCTCGGGAGTGCACTCAGGGACAGGGAGACTACGGAGCAGCTCTGGGTGATATTCCTGCTGTTTGCCACCCACGCTCATCGATCGAAGGATGCGGAAGGCGACCTCAGACCGGAAAAACGCGAACAAGTAAGCCCCAGGGAAGCCCTCATCCTTACTGCGGACACGTAGGAAGTCTTGACCAAAGGCGTGCTGGAGCCAATTCCCGGTGACTAGGATAGAACGGCCGTATACTTCGCGCTCTCCGAGGGTGCCATGTGCAGCCACTAGGACGGTTTCGTCCGGCGGACGGATATCCGACGGAGCCTGAAGCGGGTTGATCCACCTGCCGTATGGACGTGACCAGAACGCCTGGCGCTGGCCGATGAGCCGCACACCTTCCTTCGGAGTCGCTTCAACTCTTTTGAACCGTTTCCCTGTACTGAGCAAGCCGCCTGCACAGAGATCCCCCAGAGTGACATGGGGCACAGACCCAAGTTGTGACAGCAGCGCCCTAGACCTGGGCGAATAGTTGAGTGCGCGAAACGAACGACTCCGAAGACTTCGGACCGAGAAATCCAGATCCCGCCGGTGACCATGCCAGTTGAAATTGATGAGGTCGGCCATCCCTGCACTCCGAAACAGATCCTCGGTCGCACTAACCAGATTCGCCTGAACCTGTGACCGCAGCTTCAGGGACTGCTGCATCAGGCCGTCGACCTTATCCTCGAGTTCGGCACCGAACCGCGGAATCGGAATGTCGGCAACATGGCGAGCTTCAAGATGCTTGATGCTGGTGCCGTACACCCGGCTCTGCACGATCGGCTTTCCGTAGGGACTGACTAGGAAGGCGTACAGGTAACCTGCCGGGATCCGATTCGTGTCGGGCACCACCCGCATGACGTGTTCGCTGCACGCCTGGCCGTCCATGTCCGGCCGCGAGCAGGTGATGCGCCCTGCGGACATTCCAGAGCGAGTGATCAGTGTCCAGCCGGGCTCCAGCGCCAGGTCTCGAGTCTTGGTGAAGGAGTCCTTGGTGATCATTGGAACGTGGGACAGGTCGGCCTGGAAAATGGCCGCGCTACCCAGGAAAGGCACTCCGTGCTCTTGGTCAGTGGTCCAGTGTCGGCTGGAGATACCAGGATGGAAGATGCGTTCGGACACCTCGGCCAGCGGCATCGTGCCGGGCATGCGCTCCAGAGCCTTACCGGCCTGGAACGCTTCGGAGACATACGGACGCGGGTCCAACCGGAGACCCTGTTCGGCCAACCAAGCAGCCTTGACGGGGGTGTGGATGTCCGCGATCTTCACTGTGCCGCTCCCGGCTCCGGGTACTGTTCGCGGAATCGGTGGTAAGCGGCCGCGATCTCTGGAAGGTCGTTGTCTACCACCTTCTGCTTGCGCACCAGGGTGCGTTCCACTTCCTTGCCGCCGATGCGGAGGCGTTCCTTCTCCGTTACGTCTTCCACGATGGGTGAACCGTCGGGACGACGCTTGTAGACCACCTTTCCTCTGCGGTCCACACCGACCTTCTCGGCTACGGCCATGAAGACCGGGTAGTCTTCGACCTCGCTCCGCATGATCGATGCCTTCTTCTCTTGGGGCGTCTTCTTCTTCAGGAAGAGCAAGCTGGTCAGAATGTTGACGTTGGCCTCCACAATGAAGGTCTCGACCGGTAGCTCCACACTGGCCAGCACCCAGCAGTGGTCCAGGATCCACTGGCGAATCGCCTGGTCGTTGGGACCAGGATTGGAGAGGATGCCGTTGGGCAGCACGATGCCCACCCGGCCTCCCGGGCGCACCCACTCCACGGCCCGCTGGATGAAGAGCTGCTCGGGCGACGCCGAGGACAGCGGCTTGTCTCCGGCTTCCAGCTCTCCGGTCTCTTTGTTGCGTGTCCACGACTGTGCGACCCCGTCCTGGAAGGGGCGGAGGATCTCCTGGTCCTCGATCTTGATGTCAGTTCCGAACGGCGGGTTGGTCATGACCACGTCGACTTCGAGATCTTTCCGCGAGGGCAGTGGTATGTGCTGCAGCGCCTCGCCGGCATCGGGATAATGGCCGCCGGGGAACGCCAAGGAGTCCATGTGGAAGATGTTGCCTGCCCGGCCAGTCGAGGCCATCAAGCCCATCTTGGTAGCACGCACGAGGAACTGGTCGAAGTCGGCGCCGAAGACACACTGTTCGGTGTATTCGCCCAGACGTTGCTGATGGGCGAGCACCTGCTCCTCGGTGTCGGGCGATCCCAGTGTTCCCTCTTCCGCCCGCCAGCGATTGAGTTGGTGACGCGCCGCCTCCCGTAGGAACCCACCGGTTCCGCAAGCTGGGTCCAGGACACGCTCGCCTTCCTGGGGATTCAGGATTTGCACCATGAGCTCCACGGCTCCCGAGGGCGTGAAGTACTGGCCCCGATCTCCCCGTAGGTTGGTTCCCACCAGCTCCTGATAGGCGATCCCTTTGGCGTCCATGTCGGTGGCCGACAGGTCATAGGTGGCGAGCTCGCCGACGATGAAGGCAAGGGCACGGGGCGACAGCTGGACCACATCGCTGTCGTCGAAGAGTGGATACTCCTTCTTGACCTCACTGAACAACCGCAGGATCCGATCCTGGATCGCTTGGCGTCCTTCCTCGGTGAACGGCTCCTTCGGCAGGACGTAGAACTCCGGAGGGCGATGGTCTCGTCGGCTGCTCTGCTCATCGTGCATCTTAGTGAAGAGCAGGTAGAGGAACTGTCGGAATGCGGCGTCCTTGGGCATGCCCTCGTTGCCGTGGATATAGTTGTGGCAGCGGCGGAAGGCTGTTTTGAGCATCTCGCGCTCGCCCCGTCGCAGCCGAGCAGCGGAGGCGACGCTGCCGCTCTTGACACTGTCGTCTGCCAACGGCCAGTCGATGCGGTCGTCGAACGTGGCGCCAAATTTTCCCGACTTTTTCTCCCGGAAGAAGAAATCCAGCCCATTGGTCCACAACCCGTACTTGACCTGCGGGGTTGTCTCCGTGCCCAGTAGTGTTTCCAATTCCTCCATTTCCTGCCGTGCCTGGTCAAAGGTGCGGAGCTTGGTCGCCGACCGGCCCTGGGGCGGCTCTGGTTTGCAGATCACCACCCGCTGCAGATTTTCCAGTCTGTGGTCCGTCTCGGGCGCGAAGATTGCGATATCGGCGCGCTTGGTTCCGCGCCGGGTCCCCTCAAGCTGGATGGGGATGGGGAAGTCGCGCGCCATGTCATCGACCGAGATGCCGTATTCGTGGAACAGAGCCCGGGCAATGCGCTGGCGCACGACCTCCTTGCCCTTGAGCTTGACGGGCTTGTTGGTGATGTAGTCGATGGTGTGCTCGTCGTCCAAGGAGTGAATAGCGTCATCCTCGGCGGCCCTGTCCCCCTCTGGTCCACCGATGTCCAAGCTCAACTGATCCGACTCCTTCATCCGTACCTTCGCCCCTGACGATCGGCCACTGGCATCTCTTGTATGACTCACGTGTTACCGAATCCTATGGCCCGTCAGGCGGGCGATCCGCCTGGTAACCAGCCGGAGTCCCATTGGGGAGGCGGTACGGCCGCCCCGGGGCGCAGGACGGCATCACAGAGCACACGTCGGAGAGCGTAGGGGCGGAGCGTGGGGGGCATGTGGGCGTCAGAGCCCGTGGGCAATACAACACCGCTATCACCCTGCTGCTGGCCCTTGGGCGCCGACACACTCCCCGATGCAATCCGCAGGGTCTCCGACGAAGTCTCCTAAGCAGCCCTGCGATGATGCCGGTCTGGGCGTCCTAGCGCGTGTCGCCTCAACGATGCCTGCGCCAGCCAGCAGTCTCGATTCTCAGGCGGCCCACTTGCCACGTCGGGATTTGGCGAGCCTGTCCTGTTCGATCTGGTGTGTGATCTCGGGCCAGGCTGCCGGCAGGGGCGCCGCGGCGTTCCAGTAGCCATGGAAGTGCCGCACGACCGAGCTGACACCAGGGGATGCGGTCTCTCGGGGGATTGTGGCGAGGACTCGTCGGGTTGCTGCCCCGGCACCGCGGGATGTCGGGGAGATCCCGTGGCCCAGCAGCAAGGTGGCGGTGCGCAGCGCGTCCAACACCCCCGAAGGGGCAGAGTCGGCGAATCCCCCATAGATCAACTGTGTCCAGGGCAGGTGGGAACGCGCCCATGCAAGGCGTTCCAGCCCCGAGCCCAGGTCGATGGCGGCGCGCGTCGGCTCGTCGGCGTTCCACAGCAGCACGATGTCCCCGATCGTTTCGCCAACGTGCTGGAAGCGCAGCGTCGTTCCACACACCGCGCCGCGGCGCCAGACGGTCAGGTCTCCGAGGATCGAGATGTGGCGAGCATGCAGGCCGATGGCCGAGAGCACGCTGATCCAGCCGTCGATGGCGTCGATGTAGGCGGTGATGTCCGTGATCGGCTCGACGCGGGAGACATTGATGAAGGACGTCGTGAAGCCGTCACGGAGCTCGCCGGCGGCGTCGCGGCGGGCGGTGAAGCGCACAACCGGTTGCGGGATGAACCCCTGCCGGTAGGTGCGTGTGGTGCCGTCCTTGAGCAGCGGGTCGAGGGCTTGGACTGCGGATATGGTTAGGTCGGTCTCGCGTCCCCACCGCAGAGGGAGGCAGCGGTCGCGTGCCACGCCTTGGCGGACGAAGGCGTCTTCGATGGTGGCCAGCAGTTCGTCCCAGGTGGGATGCCGGCGGGGTGGTCGGTACGGGCTGGCCCGGTCGGCGTGCTCGACCCGAATACGGGGACCGTCAGCGGCAATGTCCCAGCGTGGTCCGAGTCGGCGGCGCAGCAGGTGGGGGAAGCGGCCGACGTCGTGGGCGGGCGTCATCGCCTGGCGGCAAGCGTCTGGAAGTGGGCGTGGGCATCGAACCGTTGTCGGCCGATCTCCTGGACCTCGGTGGGTGACAACGTTTCTGCCTGCTCGATGGCCGTGGCCAGCGCGCGGGCGGCGGTCTCGTCGTCGGCTTCGGGATCGACCGTGCTCACCGCCCCGGTCCGCGGGCACAGGGCCGCGTCGGCACAGGTGCCTTTGTCCCACGCAAGGGCTGCCACCGGGGTTCCGGCACGCAGCGCTTCGCCGAAGACGGCGGCCCCGGCCTCGATGTAGTCACGGGCACCGGTGTAGACGAGCACTCCCGCTTGGCTGAACGCGGCCGTCTTCGCCGCCCCGCCGAGCTCACCCGCCCACGACACATGCTCTGCGGTCAGCAGGGTTCGATGGCGTTGCAGGTAGGTGTCATCGAAGACGGGGCCGACGAGGCGGATATGGCGCGTGAGGAGTTGAGCGGCGCGCACGGCCACGTGGGGTGCCTTCTCGGCGTCGATGCGGCCGACCCACACCAGGTCGGTGCCGCGGGTAGCCGGCGGCTCGGTTTCATCAGCGCCGGCGTGCACGGCACGTTCCTGGATCGGTTGGTGGTCCCGGTAGATGCCCATCATCTGAGGCGAGTAGCAGTACAGGCGTCGGCGGTGACCGTCGAAGGCATCGCGAACGTGGGAGAATGCAGGTGCGTGCTGGAACGTGGCCACCTCGCACCCCAGCTGATCGGCCGTGCGGCGCCACGCAGGCAGTGACGGGTACTCATGGCCGACAATGAGCAGGTCATAGCCCGTATCACGCAGGACCTTCTCCTGGTGGGAACCCGCAGCGGTCTCTTCCAGACGAATCGGGTGGATGGGCCAGTCGTCGCCGAGATCGTCGCGCCAGCGCGGGCCGAGAAGGTGCACGTCGGCGCCTGCGGCACGGGCGCCGAGGGCCGTGGCCCACAGCCACCGCTCGATCCCGCCGTAGCCCTGGGGCGGGAAGGCGTAGGTGCCGGGGAAGTCGCAGACGCCGACGAGCACGTGGCTACTCCTGGGGGGTGCCATCCGCCGCGATGCGGCGGAATCCGAGATAGGGGAAGAGCGCCTCGGGCAGCGCCACCGATCCGTCGGCCTGCTGGTTCTGCTCCAACAGGGCAGCGAGGGTGCGGCCGATAGGCAGCCCGGAGCCGTTCAGGGTGGCCACCGGGGTGGTTTTGCCGTCGGCGCCGCGGGTGCGGATGCCGGCGCGGCGGGCTTGGAAGGTGCCGCAGTCGGAGACCGAGGAGATCTCGCGGTAGGTGCCCTGGCTGGGCAGCCACACCTCGACATCGTGGGTGAGCTGGGCGGAGAAACCCATGTCGCCGGCGGCCAGCTCAACCACCCGGTAGGCCAAGCCCAGCTCCTTCAGGCAGGCCTCGGCGTGGCCGACCATGAGCGCCATCTCCGTCTGGGATTCCTCGGCCGCGCAGATGCGCACCATCTCGACCTTGGAGAACTGGTGCTGTCGGAGGATGCCGCGGGTGTCGCGGCCGTAGGAGCCGGCTTCGGAGCGGAAGCAGGGGGTGTGGGCGGTCAGGGCCAGCGGCAGGTCCTTGGGCGCGATGATCTCCTCGGCGAACAAGTTGGTCAGCGGCACCTCGGCGGTGGGAACCAGGTAGAGGTCCCGGTCAGCGACACCGGTCTTGAACAAGTCCTCTTCGAATTTGGGCAACTGGCCCGTGCCGGTCATGGTCTGCGCCGTGACCAAGTAGGGGACGCTGTATTCGGTGTAGTCGTGGCGGCGGGTATGGATGTCGAGGAACAGGGTGGCCAGGGCGCGTTCCAGCGCGGCGCCGATACCGCGGGCGACGCTGAAGCGGGGGCCGGAGAGCTTGGTGGCGCGGGCGAAGTCGAGGATGCCCATGGCCTCGCCGAGATCGACGTGATCCTTCGCTGCGAAGTCGAAGGCCGGCGGGGTTCCGACCTTGCGCAGTTCGACGGCGAAGTCTTCGGAGTCGCCCTCGGGGGCCGCATCCAGCGGGATGTTGGGGATTTGGAGCAGGAAATCGCGCAGTTCGCGGTCGAGGTCCTCCTGGGCGGTCTCTAGATCCCGGATCTCCTCCTTGAGCCTGCGGGCGCGCTCCTTTAGCTCGCCGGCATCGCCGCCCGAACGGGCGGTCTCGCCGACCTGCTTAGCCACCTGCTTGGATTCGGCGCGCAGTTCGTCGGCGGTGTGGATGCTGTGGTTGCGGCGGGACTGGAGGCTCTCCAATGCAGACAGATCCAGCTTGTAGCCGCGGCGGGCGAGCTTCTGGACGGCGTCTTCACCCATGTCGATCAGCGCGCGGGCATCATGCATCGGATTCGTTCTCCTCCAGTGGTGTGGGCACCGGCCCGACGAGCAGCAGAGCGGTGCGGTCGCTCTCCGACGATAGCGCCGCCGCCGCTGTAGCTTCCGCACAATGGTGGCTGCGGACCTCCCCGGAGCTCACTGCTGTCGCTCTCCGTTCTCCAGCAGCTCCAACACCTCGGCGATGATCGGGGCGCGCGCGTCTTTGGTGTCCACGTAGTAGAGGAGCCCGTCCAGGCACAGCATCCGACACCACGGCAGCAAGTCGGCGGTGTCGATGCCGGCTGTTGTTACCGCCAACTGCAAGCGCTCAATGGTGCCAGCGCCGAGGGTGTAGTAGACGACCCAGAAAGCCCAGTCGAAGACGGCGTCGCCCACCGTCGGCAGCGGATCGATGAACACCGGTTCAGCTCGGTCATCAATGAGGGTGTTCTCCTGATACAGGTCGGCGTGCAGGAGTGTCACACGCTGTTCCTCCTGGCGCACGTATGGCAGCGCTGCCTCGCCGGCCCACAGATGCCAGCGGTATCCATGCTTGCCCGCGAGATCGCGGCGTCGGTGGATGCGCGGGCGGACGACGCCGGCGATGTAGTCGCTGAGTGTGGCGAATTCCGCGAGTTGGTCCTGCAGCCGACCGACGCTGTGCACGCGATGCAGAGCCGCCGCGACCCGCGGAAGCTCACAGCTCTGGGCCGGGCGTGTATTCCCGCCTGGTCGGCCTCCGACCTGGGCCAGGGCGGCCACCGCTATGTCGTCGGCGGTGGCGACGGTGTCCACTGCCGGAGCGTCGTCCCACAAGGCCAGCGCGGCGGTTTCCGCGCGATAGCGGGCGACCTCGGGCCAGGCCTTGAGGACCACCCGCTGGCCATCGGCCGCGGTGCCAGTGGCGATCAGCGAGGCGTGGCCGGCGTCGTGGTAGCCGAGCACAGTCAGACCCCACCGTCGTGCCGCCTTTGCCAGCAGTTCGGGGGCCGCATCCAGCCAGCCGGTGACCGCGCCCCCATAGTGGTTGCGCAGCCGCGTCCGGGCCCCAGCAGGAGCAGGGGGAAGAGAATCCGGGGCCATCAGCTCAGCTCGACTCCGTCGGTGACGAGTTCCTCGGTCAGCGCAGGAAAGCCCTCCAGCATCTCGGTGACCAATGCCTGGATCTTGTCGTGCTGGGCGTGTGCTGAGGCCAAGCGGACGAGGATACGGGGACGGTCCAGGCGCTGGCCGGTGGTACTGACCAGGTGGACTTCGGCGTAGTCGCCGGTCTCCTCATGCAGTCGGCGGGCCAGACGGGTGGCGGCCAGATTGTAGAGCTTACCCACGTGGTAGACGGGGTTCTTGCCGTTGGCGCCTTCGATGTTCATCGGCCGTAGTGGGGTGATCAGTCCGTTCACTCGGTTGCCGCGGCCCACCACGCCTTCGTCGCCGGATTCGATCGAGCTGCCGGTGTAGGTGAGGTAGAGCTCGTCGCGTTCGGGGAGGTCGCGGGCGTTGAGGCGGATGTCGAGGGGGACCTCAGGCATGCGCAGTCGCGCCAGGCGATGGCACTCGGCCAGCACGGCTTCCGTGTTGGCCAGGTAGGCGGCGCGGCTGTCCACGTACGGGGACTTCTGCGGGACGCACAGGACGATGTCGCCCGCGGCCCCGTCGAAGTAGCCCATCACCTTCACGTCGCTGCCGCACCAGGGATGGGCACTGGCGAACCTGCCAGCCTCGGAGAAGGTGTCGGCCAACAGGCGGACCAGACCTTCCATGTCTGCCTCGGGTGCCCAGCCGGTTCCCAGCGAGGTGTCGTTGGCCAGCAGGGTGCGACGCTCGCGCAGATCGTCAGTGCTGCGTGGGGCGAACCACCGTCCGCGCTCACAATCGCCGTCGTCGGTGATGACCGCGCCGGGGCTGGGGTTCTCCGTGATGTTGAAGACGATGCGCAGATGCTGGGCAAGAGCCGGCAGGCGTTCGTCGAAGAATCGGCGCACCACGGATTCGACCAGTTCCTCGACTGCGATGGCCTCGCGCCCGCAGGAGTGGGCCGCACGGCCGTTGACTAGAACGGTCACCGGTGCGGTCATGCGTCCCGAGCCGTAGCGGACCTCGCTGGCGCCGCCGAGCAGCGCCAGTTTGTCGAAGTTGTGGTGCAGCACGGCGCCGAACCGGCGGAGAGTGTGGGCGCTGTAGGTGCGGGAGAGTTCTTCGGCGAGGTGATCGGCGAGGGTGTCGGGATGGCCGCGGCCCTTGCGCTCCACAATGCTCATCAGGCCCGGTTGGGGGACTGCCTTTTCGATGGCAAGGCGACTGGTGCCGAGCCCTGTGTCGACGCGGTGCACTCCTGCTGTTCCTCTCGCCGGGGTCATCGGGGTACACCGCCGTCCCGCGCGGTGACGACGATGTTCAACGCGCGGCGAAGCGCCGATTCGGCGTCGGGGGCGCTGACGATGTTGGAAAGGTCGTGTGCGGTGATCCGCATGAGATCGCCGGGGCGGCGACGGTCGAGCCATAGGGCGATGCGCCACGCCAGAACCGCTGTGGTGGTTGGTAGGCGGGCCAGGACCGAGAAGGGGACAGACTTGCCGGAGTGCGTGTAGGCGAGGTCCCGTAATGCGTGGAAGGCGGCATCGGCGAAGTCGACGGCCGCCGGCCCCCTGGCGCACGCCTCCCAGTCGACAACGGCGACGCGGTCGGGCCCTGCCAAGAAGTGCTCCGGTTTCACATCGCCATGGAGATAGGCGCTTCGGCGCGAGTCGACCGTCCGCAACTCCGCCGCGAGGAAGCTCCACCACGGAAGTAAGCGCGCCTGCGCCGACAGTTGGCCCATGAGGAAGGTGCTGTGCGACCTCCCGGTGCCGTGCTCATCCATCCACCCCTGTCCTGATGCGAAGGGCCTGGTCGCTGAGTCAAGTGACTGGCGCAGCGCAAGAACCCGCTCGACGAACTCCATGAGCTCGTGGGGGTTCCGAAGCGTCCCTGGTAGTCCGGCGACGCGCTCGAAGATCGTCCACGCGCCAGAGGCGTCGGTTCCGGTAGCGATGACCCGCGAGGTTTCGATCCCGAGCGACCGGGCCGCTGTCACTGCATGAGCTTCGCGAAGGCGGCGCTCTCCAGGGACGATCCTCCGGTAAACCTTGAGAAAGCGGGTGCCATCGGCAGACGCACACGTATAGGAGAAGCGCTTGCTGCTCACCGGGATGAAGGACGGGTGCCTGTACGGGATCGGCGCTGGTGAATCGGTAATTCGAAGGCGGTCCATGCGGGTCACCGCCAAACCGACACCCCCGTGTAAAGCCGTATCTCCACTTGAAGCAACCTGGAATCTATATGAATGCCCCAACGTGTGTCTATACGTCCCATGCTGCGCATAAGGCGGAAACCGCACGTCAGGAGGAGCAAGGGCGCAGGGCCAGCGGAATCTTTGGCTGGTGCCCGAGGAGCCGCCCCCGAGGGCAAACCGAGCAGGCGACGCTGACCAGGGATGGATAGAGCTAAACGATCAATGTCAGTTTCGCCCCCTGCGGATGCCCCGTCGCCTTCTCCACCACCACCGGCGGAGAACACACCGTCGCCACCGAAGAACAGGCCTGGCGCGTATTCTGCACCCGCCAGCGCGACATCGACCGGGCGAAACGAAGCGGCTACCGGATGGAACTCGTGACCCACCAACGGTGGGCCGACGAGCTTCTCCACCAGCGCCTGGCCGTCTGCCCTCACCAGGACATCCCATGACCACCGACCCCGACTCAACCCCGCCCACGTCCCCGCCGCGGTTCGAGGCCGGGGCCTGCGTGGAATGCGACCACCCGGCCCGGCTGCACATCAACAGCAGCCCTTCGCCTGCCCCCACCGCACCGACGACGGCCGGGTGTTCGCCCGCGTCACCCCGGGCCGCGTCCCGCCGGACGATGACGGGTTCTACGGATGGCTGCGGTGGCACCTGCCCGACGGGCATATGGAGCTGCTCGAGCCGGACGAGGGCGGCGAGGACGCCGGCCTCGACCTGCTCGACGTGCACCACTGAGCGGCCTGGGCGGTGGCCCCGGTCCGGTCGACGTTCCCGATCCCCGTGGGTTGTCCTGAGCGCGGGTTCCCGAGTCTGTTGCGGCGGGGTGGGGAGGAGTCGGCGAGGTGTGCTTATGTTGTACCTCCGGAGGAGTATCAGGACCTGCAGCGTGAGTGCCTCGGCGAAGGAAGAATGGCGTCATGACCCCCACCGATGACACCCACGACAACCGGCTCGAACTCGCCCTGTCCGGGTTTAATGGAGCCGTCGTCCGCTACAGGGAAGAGGTATCCAAGCACGACGGCACCGATGTAGGTGCGCTTGTCCCCGTCACGGAGGCCCTTTGGTGGGCGATCAGCGTCGATGAGGAGTACCGCAAGGAATACGCCGACTGGTACAAGTCCCGGCGAGACCAGGACCGGGACGGTCGATTGATGCTCGGCGTGCGCTACGCGCGGAACCGGTGTGGCCACCAACGGGCCATAGCGATCAACCGACACAACGGCATGGCATGGCCGGCGCACTGGCCGTCCCGGTGGGGAGCAGTCACCTGGAAGCAGGAACTGCCACCAGCGGATAACCCAAACCAAGAGCACGGCAAGGACGTGTACTGGGAACATCTTGCTGGCCGCGACGTGGGGAACACATTGGTCGCGGTGGAGAACTGGTTCGCCAGGTTCGGGAAGCGGGTGGCGGCGTGAGCGTGTGGGGGACAGTGCCGGACTGGGCAGCAGCGATCGGCACAGTGGGAACGTTCACTGCCGGGCTACTGCTGCTGAGGAAGCAAGGTCACGCGTTGACTTTGCAGAACCGGGTTTTGAAGAAGGAACTTGAGCGGTTCTACGAATCGGAGATCCGAGAGATGCGGGCGCAGGCCGAAACAGTCGCGTTCCACAAGCTTCCTGGCGTCCCCGCGGACGATTACAGACCGTTCCATAGTGCGCGGTTGTTGGGGGACGTGAGGAGCCGGTGGCGCCCCGATCTCGTGTTTGAGCTATCGAACAAGAGCGGCGAGCGAATCAGGGATATCGGAGCGGCGGCCGGGAAGACAGGCGTATTTTGTTTTGTCCGCGACGGAGACACCGAGGTGGGAGAGGGGGCGTCCCGGTACTCCCTCCGGGGCAGGCTGTTCGGTTCTACTGGTGGGATCATCAGGGAGATCTTCCGGAGAACGATGTCTGCGTATATTTCAGGGACGCCAATTGGTTCCTGTGGGGCGTCCATAACGAGGACGGATTGTTTGCTCCGGACGATCCCGATGCGTGATATACGGGTGCATCTGGTGGGGGAGGCTCGGTGAGTGGGCGGGATGTGTCCGTGGTGTCGCTGGTGGTGGGCGACACCGCGGAGCTGGCGGTCGAGGCCGAGGGTCGGGAGTGGACGGCCGGGGCCCGTTGGAGGTGCCGGCGGACATGTTGTGCCGTGCGGCCGGTGTCGGGGTGGAGGGATTGGCGGGGCGGCGGTTCGTGTCGTCGACGGCCGCCCGCCCCACCCCGGAAACCGTTGTCGTCACCCTCGACGACGACCTCCGCCACGCCTACGGGGCGTACGACGCCGGGGAACCCCGCACACGGGGTTTACGCCGACCGCACGTCGCGCGACGCCGACAGGCGGAACTCCTAGAGTTCTACCGCTAACAATCTGGTAGGGCGCGGCGCCGCTTTGGTGGAGCCGCCTCCACCGTCGGCGCGAAGTGGCCACCGTCCCCGCGGTGTCCTTACCCCTCACACAATGTCATGGCCGCTCGGACTCTGTACGGGTTTTGGAGTTCGGGGACGTGCCCAGGCGGATGTAGCGACGCTCTTCGGCCTGGTAGATGGTGTCGCGGGGCGTCTTCCGGCCAGTGACCCAGGTTCCCTTTCTCGTGCTCCTTCGCACGGTCCAAAGCTTCAGCCACCGCCACCTTCCTTTTGCCGTCAAGCGGAGAGGAGCCGGCCACCAGTGCCATCGCCACGTCTCGTATTCTTCAGTGCTTAGGTTCAGACGTTGTCCGTGGTGCCGCAGCGGGCGTCGGGTGGCCCAGAGAACTTCGACATAGCTTTGCTGCTGCTCGGCGTCAGGGATCGCTAAGAGGCAGGTGACCGGCGAGGATCCACGGGTCATGATGTTTTGCTTAAGGTTGCTGCTGCCTTCGAGTAACTCCGCCCCCTTGATCCGGACATGGACGCTGCGCATTAGCGCTGTTCCCTCGGCGAAGACATCGACCATGACTAGTTGCTCATCGCGAGTGCTGATTAACTCCTCCACCCTCACCTTCGAGGATTCGCTCGTCCGTTCCCGCCAGTGGTCGCGGTCGACGTCGAAACGCCACACAGCACGTGGCCTATCGGCCCAGGCGTATCGGACTGCCAGAGCGGCGACTATGAGAGCGACGATCGACGCGACAGACGCTGCCGCATCGATAACGAGCCCCCACCAGTCGAGAGCCGTGGGAGGGGTGGCGGCTTCTTCTGCACGACGCATGAGGTGAACTTAGCGGTAGGAGGTGGTCGCTGTGTCCGGACAGCGCGGACCTGTCCCGAAACGGTCGGCCCAACGCCGCCGCCGTAACAAAGACCACGACGAAACCACCACGGCCGAAACCGACACCCCACTCCCGTCGAGCCCCCGGACGCTGAAGACGAGTGGCACCGGGTCGCCAAGCGCTGGTACGAGGCCCTCGCGCAATCCGGCCAGTCCCGGTTCTAATAACCTTCCGACTGGGCGTTGGCGTGCATGATCGCGGAATCCACGTCCCGCGACCTGTGCCCCCAGGTGGTCGGCACCACCGACGACGGCGAGATCCTGCGGGACGCCATCCCGCTGAAGGGCGCGTCCTTGTCGGCCTACCTAAAAGCGATGACCTCCCTCCTGGTGGGAGAGGGGGACCGGCGGCGCGCCCGCGTGGAGCTGCCACGCGGCAAGACCACAGACGAGGACGAAGAAGCGGCGGTGGTGGCTCTCGATGAGTACCAGCGTCGCTTCACCAGCTAGCCGCCTCGACATCATGCCTACCGGGTTGCCCCAGTACACGTTGGGGTGGCACGTCATCGCCCACGCCACCAAGTACTTCCGCCACCCCAACGGGTCTGGTGACAACTGGAGGCCCGATCCGCGTATTGCAGTTTCGGCTGCATCAGCGGAAGCCCCATCTGGCCACCGGTGGGAAAGATAGATGGGACACTCTCAGGTGTCATCGAACTTGTGGCAAGGGTGCGCCCTGCGCGCTCGATCGAGAAGATCATTTGATCGCGGCGACATCGGGCGCTGAGCCATGTCACAAGAGGAGAAGTGTGGACCGCGGACATGTGGCGATGGGAGAACTCGATATGGAATTTCGGGCAATTGAACGCGATTCCTCCGGCTTCCAACGCCCTGTGACCGCCGATGATGTCCACCACATCGTGCACCGTGCGTTCGGTCCGGACGTCCGGGCGAATGCCGCTGTCGAGCTGGGCGGTGGCATGTACAACACCACCTACCGCCTCGAAACGGACGGCACGGCACCGGTGATCCTCCGGGTGGCTCCGGAACCTGCGCGTCAGAACCGCAGCGAGCGCCGGCTGATGCGTAACGAATACGCCAGCCTCCCGTTCTTGGCACCGATCGCCCATCTGATGCCACAGGTGGTCGCCGCGGATTTCACCCATGAGCTTGTGGCGCGCGACTACCTGCTGCAGACCGTGGTACCCGGCGTTCCGGCTCCCGAGCATTTGGGGACGTACCCCCGGGAGCAGTGGTCGGCCTTGTTCGCGCAGATGGGTGAGATCGCGCGCCGCATCCACGACGTCTGCGGAGCACACTTCGGACCCGTGGGCGGTCCCGGCTTCGCCAACTGGAGCGAAGCGTTCCTTGCGGCCTTGGAGGACGCGGCCGCCGACATCGACGACGCCGGTCTCGACTCGGCCGATCTTCGCCGGGTCATCGCAGTTACCGATAAGCACCGTGCGGTGCTGGACGAGGTGACTCAGCCGCGCCTGCTCCACGGCGACCTGTGGACCGTGAACGTCATGTTGGATCCCGACGCTGCGGAACCCCAGATCACCGGGGTGTTCGACTGCGACCGAACCTTGTGGGGCGACCCGGCTGCCGACTGGACGATCTACATGGCCACGCGCCGGCGCGGGGGCGAGCGCGAGGCCTTCTGGCAGACCTACGGGCAGCTTCCGGACACGCCCGCGTCCCGGTGGAGGCAGCTCGTCTACACCGCTCGCCACATCAGCGCGATCCGGTTGGAGCGCCACCGCACCGGTCACGGGGATGTGGACCAGACCTATGCCCTCATGCGGCAGATCGCCGACGACCTGGGCTGAGGTGCCGGGCGCGGTACAGCGGTCTTCAGCGTGCCGTTGCTGTCACGGCGACGCGTTGCAGGAGATGGGCGGTGGGCAAGCGCTGTTGGGCCTCCTGCTGCAGGCCCTGCAGCGCGGTGTCGGAACCGGGGTCGCCGTGTTCGAGGGCGAGACGGTACATGGCCTGGTAGGCGCTGTCCCAGGCAGGTCGCGTGGTCACCGTTATGTGCGTGAATCCCTCACGGTGCAGGGTGGCAGGCCAGTCGGTGTGGCGATGGCGTGGCGGCAGCCGTGCATCGCCGGGTCGGTGAGGGTGCCACCCCGTGAGGACGAGTCGTCCGCCGGGGCGCAGGATGCGATGGGCTTCGGCTGCGGCGGCGCGGCGATCGCCCGGGTATTGCAGCGCGTCGATGGATAGGGCGGCGTCGGTGCTGGCGTCGGGCAGGCTGGTGGCGGCCAGATCGGCCAGGACGAAGCGGGCGCGATGGCCGCAGGCGAAGTCCGTCGTGCGCCGCGTCGCCTGGGTCAGGGCGGCTGCGGAGAAGTCGATACCGATCAGGCGGACGTTGGAGTGGTCGGCCAGCCACATCCCGGGGCCGCCGTTGCCGCAGCCCAGATCGGCCAACACGTGCCCAGGTCGCAGCGCCAAGGCCTGGGCGATGTGCTTCAGCAGGTCGGACGTCAGAAATGAGCAGGGCGCGATCGTTGGCGGGAGTGTCGGGTCGGCCAGATGCGCGATGCGGGCAAAGCCCGTCGCGGTCTGGTCTCCGGGGAAGAGCGGGTCAAAGCTCTGCGCGGTGGGTTCCCGGGAGGTGCTCGCGGGCGTCCTCATGTGTACTGCACTCCCGTCTCCGGGGGCGGGGTCGCCGCGTTTGATGCGAGACGGACGCGGATGGTGCCCAACAGTTCGTCGGCGCGCCGCGACAGCGCCTCCGAGGTGCTGCCGACGGTGATGAAGCTGCCTAAGCGTGTGCTGTTGCCGCTGGTCGGTTCCATCCGCTCGCCCACGGCCGCGCGGAGGTGGATCTCGGGAACGTCGGGTTCGGTGGTGGGGAGATGGTCCAGACCCTGCAGGGTCCCGTGGCGCGAGCTGGTGAGGAAACGTATGGCGGCGTGGCGGCTGCGTGTGGCAGAGAGCTCGACCGGGCAGGCAAGGCTGGTGTCGATGCAGGCTTGCCACCAGTCGATACCCAGCGCGTAGCCGATCAGAAAGCCGATGCGGCCGGCGCCGGTGCGGGCGCCGACTTCGATGATGCGGCAGCGCCCGGAGGGCTCCACGATGACCTCGGTGTGCGAGGCGGAGTTGCAGACGCCCAGCGCCGCGAGTGCCTTGTCGGTCTCGGCGAGAATCCGGCGGCGGGTGTGGGGCGGCAGGAGCTCCGGCAGGTCATGCCCGGTTTCGATACCGGCGACGGTGTGCTTGCGGGTGATGCACACATGATGGCTGCGTCCTTGGGCGGTGATCGATTCGACGCTGTACTCGGTACCGGCTACCAGCGGCTGCACGAGCGCGCGGGTATCCAAAGACAGGCCGTAGGTGCTTTCGTAGGCGAGACGCCGGGCGCGGCGGTAGCCCTCGACCGCCTGGTCGGTGTCATGGGCGATGGTGACGCCGTGGGATCCGGCCTGTTCGGCGGGTTTGACGACGCACGGCAGCCCGCCGGGTCGGCGGGTCAGGGCCGCGGCCGCATCGGCGCTGTGGGGGACCGACGTCGGTGGGGCATCGACGCCGCAGCGGTCAAAGCGGGCGGCCATGGTCACCTTGTTGCGCGCTGCCTCAGCGGCGCCGAGGTCGTTTCCGGGCAGTCCCAATGCTGCGCATGCGCGGGCGGCCAGTGGGGTGAGGTATTCGCTGGCGGTCAGGACGGCGTCGATCCGGTTGCTGCGGGCGAAGGCGGTGATCTCGGCCAGTGCGCGGTCGGGGGTGGTGAAGTCGGTGGCGAGCCAATCGGTCAGTATTTCGCGCAGCCAGGGCGGGTAATCGCTGTAGCGCGCGGGGTGGGTGGCGGCGTAGACGGCGAAGTTCTGGCGCGCTGCGGTGCGGGCCAGCGCGCCCGACTCGGGGCCGGCGGCCTCCAAGAGCAGAATGCGGGTCACTGGCGGTAATCCTCCAGACCGCTTTCGCGCACGGTGTCGAGGGTGAAGCAGTGGAACCCGCCGCCGAAGAGGCGCCGGTGGCGGTGGCGGACCGGGATGGCGGTGAAGCCTTCCTTGTCCAGCGTCGTGGCGAGCTCGGGGCAGTCGGCGTTGACCAGCACGGTTTCCGTGTCGATGGACAGCACGTTCAGGTCGATGTAGGGGCTGGTCAGCAGCAGATCGCCGTCGTCGTAGACGGGGAAGTTCCCTTCGGCGGGTTCGGGAGGGACGATCACCTTCCAGGTGTCGAACGGTGCGGGCAGCTGGTCGCGCAGGTCGGCGTGGCGGGCCAGGAAGACGCCGGGGCGTAGTGCCAGCAGCATGGAGTCGATGTGGTTGTCGGCTATGCGGTCGATGCGGTGGATCCGGTAGCGGCCCCGAAGGTGGCGCTCCAGCCAGTCGCAGCCGCGGCGGTGGTTCTCGGTGGCGATGTTGACCAGCAGGTCGCGACCCAAGCGCAGGCATTGGGCGCCGTCGAGCAGCATTTCGAAGCCGACGTCGTAGGGCGAGGGCGCGGGCTCGTCGATGGGCTCGGTGGGCCCCCCGAGGGCGGTGGTCGTATCGCGTGCATACGACAGGTCGAAGGAGGCGTCCGTCAGCAGGGGGCGCGGCATGGTCGTCCAGGTCGCGCCGCGGTCGTAGTAGTGCTGGAACACCGGGGCGAGCAGACGGGTCTCCAGGTAGCGCGAGCGGATCGTCGGCGGGGTTTCGATGATCTCGCTGTCGAGGATGAGCGTGTTGTCGCGGATGTTGAGCGCGGGAGTGGGTGGTGCCTGCCAGCCCAGACCGGCGATGGGGGCGGCGTCGGGCGGCAGCGGGATGGGGCGGTGGACGGTGACGCCGAGGCCGACCAGCAGTTGAGCGAGGTCTTCCACGTCTTCGTGGAGCTCGTCGACGTAGCGCTGCTTGAGGTGCCATTGCCGTCCTTCGACGGGCCCGCGCGCCGTGTGCAGGCGGGGATAGGCCCAATCGGAGCGGAACAGGTTCTCGTGGTGGAAGAGGTCGAAGGAGACCTCCCGGTCGTGGGAGGTGTAGTTCTGGGCCGAGCCGACGACGATCTCTTTCAGCGGCGCCCATTCGTTGTGGCTGTTGAGTCGCATACCGAGGCCTTTCAGTGTTCGTTGGGACGTGCCGGGATCGGCATCGGGTGGCTGGACGTGGGGGTGCGGGTGCGCAGCAGCACGTCGCTTTCACGGATCTGGAGTGTGCGCTGCTCGCTCCAGCCGCAGAAGCGGAACTCCCCCTCCCCGAGGTGGACCAGGGCGAAGACGCGGCCGTCGGCTACGGTCAGCCGCCACTGATCCCAAGCCGGTTCCACACGCGCCTCGATGGCGGGCTCGTCGGGGGCGGGCATGGAGTCGCCCCCGCCGGTGGGGGCGAAGTCGAGGAAGGACGCGGGCAGGCGCACGGTGGTCGCTGGTGAGGAGTCCAAAGCGGCGGCGGGCCGGTTCATCAGGGCGGCGCCTGCGTGCATGGCCTCGGCCCAGTCGCGGGGGAACCATGTGGCGAGTTCGGCGGTCAGCAGGGCGTCGATGACCAGGTGGACGCGGGTCGTGGCGCCGTCGTTGCGGACCAGGTGGGGGCGAGCGAACTCGCCGAACCACAGCTGGCCCGGCTGCCAGCGGTAGGCGGTGCCGTCCAAGACGAGGACCGCGTCGGGGTTGGTGGAAAGTACAAGGTGGATCCGTGCCAGGCCGCGGGTCAGGGCGTACTTGGGGTCGCAGTGTTCGGCTGATACCGCACCGGGCGCGAGCGCCATCAGGCGGGCCGCGTTCACCGGCGCCGGGAGGGTGGCCAGGACTTCGGCGAGGTAGGGGGCGTGGTGGGTCCATTCGGTGGGGGCGAAACCGTCGGGGCCGGGGCCGCCGGGGTCCGTGCGCTCGGGGACCCCGCCGGGGCTGCGCAGCGGGAGCACGCGCCAGTCGACGTCGGTTTCGGCGCCGACTCCGGAGGCGTTGTGGATGCGCTGCTTGGCCCAGCGGTGTCGCCTCAGCCGGGCCAGGTCGTGGACTAGCCGGTCGGGGGCGAACCTGGGGCGCAACTGTGTCGCCGGCGCCGGCCATGTCGGGCAAGGGGAATGCATCGACGCTCCTTCTGTCTCATTCGCTCGGTGCTGGGGACGCCTCCGCGGCTGCGGGGCCGGTCGCGGCCGATGCGGATGGGGTGGTGAAGCGCTCGTCCAGAAGCGCGTAGACGTGGCGGCGATGGGCCTCGGTCGCATAGGCGATGCAGAACACGAAGCGTGCCGCCCCCGGTTCCAGCGCGATGACGGGCATCGACACGATCACTCCGGTTCGGGTACGCGGGTCGTAGGCGACGTCCAGCTCGTCGAGCGCCTGCAGGAACTCCTCGAACCCGGACACGTTCCATCGGGGCGGTACGTGGTGCTCCACGACGAGGCGCTGGGGCGGGGTATCGGCCTGCACGATGGCGTGGGCGATCACCTGGTAGATGTGCAGCGATCCGGAGACTTGTGCATTGACTTCGGTGAAGAGGATGCCTCCGCCGTCTTCCAGAAGGGCGTCGGCGCTAAGTGGGCCCCGATAGCCCAGGCGCTGATAGGCCTGCGCCAATGGTGCCGCGGCACCCACCAGCCGCTGCCGGTGCTCGGAGCGCAGCGGGACGATCTGGTGGCTCAACCGCCCCTGCGCGTAGTAGAGCGCCCCGGCCTCGGTCGGACGGACACCGTCGTCGCCGGCGTAGAACTCGGCATAGACCGAAGTGGCGCCGGGCCGGAATTCCTCGACGACGACGGGGAACCGGTCGGCGGCTGAGGCCCATGCCCAGTGCTGCTCCCAGTAGGCTTCGACGGCTCCTGCACCGGGCGGCAGTTGATGGTGGTGCCGGGCCCCGGCATGGCCGGTGGCCACCGCGGGGTCCTCGGTCACGACCTGATTGCCCACGCCGGCGCCGTTGTGGGCCTGTTTGACCACCACCGCAGTGGTGGTTTTGAGTAGCGCGTGGGTCGCCGCCGCGGCCTCGGCTTGACTGCGGCACACCGCCCCCGCGGGGGTCGCGGCACCGGCGCCGGCGGCCAGGGCGCGGAAGGTCGCTTTGTTGTTGGCCACCTCTCCGCCGCCTTGGGCGAAGAACTTGGCTCCGGGGAAGCGGTCGGCGACGCCGAGCGCTTCGGCCAGGCGAGTCACCTGCGCCGAGGGCCAGAGGGCGAATACCTCCTCGACGTCGCCGAGGTCGGCGGCCACGGCGGCGACGAACGCGGGCGCGGTGAGGCTGAGCGGGTCCAAGCTGGCGCGGCCGTAACGGCCGCCTGGGGGACTATGGAAGCGCAGCGTGGTGGAGTCGACGCCGGTCAGCGCGGTCGCATAGGCCACGAAGCGGCTGTCGGGGTGGTCGGGGAGCACGATCAGGTCGCCGTCGCGGGCGAACCAGACGATGCGCTGGGTCCAGGCGCGTGTCTCGGGCCGTAGGCGGATCGAGTCGTCGATGTGGTTGCCGATGAGTAGTCTCACGGGTGCCTCCCGGACGGGGCTGTGCAGGCCGCGGGGATGAAAGCGGCGGGCAGGTGTTGCCAGCCGCGCATGGTGGCGGTGCGGCGCCGCACGAAGGCCCCCGCCGCACAAAGCCGAGGGCGCGCGGCCAGGGCTTCGACCACCGCGTGCAGGGCGATCTGGGCCGGTAGCGTGCCCGCGCAGGCATGGGGACCCCAGCCGAACCCCAGGTGAGGGTTGGGGGACCGGTCGAGCAGGAGTTCGTCGGGCCGGGGGAATTGGTCGGGATCGTGGTTGGCGGCCGCATGCAGCACGAGCACGGTCTGTCCGGCCTCGATGCGGGTGCCGCCGATGGTCACCGCCCGGGTAGCGGTGCGGCTTGTGCCCTGCACGGGTCCGTCGTAGCGGATCAGTTCGTCCACCCCGGTGGTGCGGGTCTCGGGCTCGCTCAGGTGCTCCAGTAGGCCCGGGTATTGCATGAGCTGGGCGGTTACGTTGCCGATGGCGGCTACCATGGTGCTGTAGCCGCCTTGGAACAGCACCCGGGCGGTGTTGCGCACATAGGTCTCGGGGACTCCGGCGGCTGGGGCGCCGCGCCGCATCTCCGCGAGCAGACCCGGCGCGTCCGACTCGGC
This sequence comes from Streptomonospora alba, assembly GCF_000826685.1. GTDB lineage: Bacteria > Actinomycetota > Actinomycetes > Streptosporangiales > Streptosporangiaceae > Streptomonospora > Streptomonospora alba. The sequence continues at coordinate 40,804 of NZ_JROO01000034.1, read as the reverse complement.
GAACCAGGAGGCCACCAGTGCACTCAGCTGCTGGCGTGCACGGCGCCCCGGCTCGGCGGTCTCCGGCAGCAGGCCGGCGTCCATGCTGCGCATGATCGCGTCGGAGGCTTCGGCGAAGGATCCCCGCTCGGGTCGATCCACGCCCAGCAGGTCGCAGATGACATCGAGCGAGAGCGGGGACGCGAAGTCCTCCACGACGTCGAACGTTGTCTGGGTGGCCAGAGCCGACAGCAGTGCGTCGGACCGTTCGCGAGTGCGTTGGGCGAGGCCGTTCAGGTCGCAGGTGTGTACGGCGTTCATCAGGAGGCGGCGCAGCGGCCCCAGCTCGGGGGGATCGAGGGACTGCACGCTGAGACTGGGCTCGGGGATCGCTTCGCCCACACGCCGCGGGTCGCGCGCGAAGGTGTCGTGGTCGCGCAGGACGGCCACGCAGTCGGCGTAGCGGGAGAGCACCCAGCAGCCCATGCGGTCGTGCCAAAGCACGGGGGCGTGCTCGCGCATGAGCGCATAGGCCGGGTACGGGTCACGGAGGGTTTCTGGATTCAGCGGATCGTATCCGGGAGTTGGCATAGCGAGCCTGACCTCTTCGCTGTCCGGTGGGGTGCGGCGGCCGGGCGCATTCGTTAGGGCCCGGCCGCCGGGTGGGCATCAGTGGTCGTAGCGCATGACTGCCCCCTTCCGTGGACTGGACGCGGGCGGACGGATCGGAATCGGACTCACCGGCGTGCGGCTACGGGACTTCTTCGGTGTGCCGGTTCGGGGTGGCTCCGTTGTAGGCGGCCGCCTGGATGCCGTACAGCTCGGCATACAGCCCGCCGTGGGTGATCAGGTCGGTGTGGGTGCCCTGTTCGACGACGTGGCCGTGGTCGAGGACGTAGATCCAGTCGGCGCTGCGGGTGCTGGCCAACCGGTGGGTGATCAGCAACACCGCGGCCCCGTCGGCGGCAGCCTGGAAGGTGGAGAACAGCCGCTCCTCGGCGCGGGCGTCCAGGGCGGCGGTGGGCTCGTCGGCGATGACCAGATCAGCCTGGGGATAGAGGCCGCGGGCGGCGGCGATGCGCTGGCGCTGCCCGCCGGAGAGATCCTCGCCGTCTTTGAACCGGGTATCCAGCGGCGTGTCCAACCCGTGGGCGAGGTCCTCGACCACCTGGTCGGCGCCGCTGAGGCGCAAGGCCCGACCCAGCCGGTCGGGCTCGGCGGCGCCGGGGGCGGCCATGGTGATGTTGCGTTCGGCGGAGAAGGGCCACTGGTGGTACTGCTGGCGGATCAGCCCGATCCGTGCGTGCAGCTCGCCGGGGGCCAGGTCGGCGATGCCGGTGCCGTTCCAGGTGATGGTCCCGGCATCGGGCACGTACAGCCCGGAGATGAGGGTGGCCAGGGTGGATTTGCCCGATCCGTTCTCGCCGACCAGGGCCACGACCCGGCCGCGTTCGACGGTGATGCTGACTCCGGTGAGCGCGTTGGCCTCCGTGGCGGGGTAGGCGAAGTCCACGCCCTGCACCCGCAGCTCCTTCAACGGGCCCGGGGAGGTTCCGCCGGTGGCGGGCGGGGTGCGGCGGCGGGCGTGGTCGAAGGCCTCCAGCAGGTCCGACAGATACAGCCCGGATTCGTAGCAGGAGTTGACGGCGCTCATGAGCCGATCCAGGGCGGCTTTGCCCTGGCCCAGGGCGAGGTAGGCGGCCCCGGCCACCGCCAGCGGCATCAGCCCGGCCAGCAGCAGCGCCACCAGGGCGGCGTAGGTGGCCAGGGTTGCGATGCCGCCCAGCACGTCGCCCACAGCGCGGGTGGTGGTCTGGCGCCCGACCACGGCCAGGAGGGCGTCGCGCACATGGTCGGAGATGCGGGCGAATTCGGCCAGCAGCATGGGGCGCATCGCGTAGGCGCGCAGCTCGGCCGCGGCCTCGCGCTCGGTCATGGCGTGGGTGTACATATACAGCAGCCGGTTGGAGGTGCTCAGCGCCCGCATCCGCGCATACCGCATCCGCGCCGAGCGGATCGCGGCCCAGCCGACCGGGGCCACGGTCAGCGCCAGCAGCGGCAGCAGCACGGGATGCAGGACGGTGACGACGGTGGCCACGGCCAGCAGGCTGACCAGCTCGGTGGCGATGTCGGCGGCGTAGCCGGTGATGCGTCCGGCTTCGTAGACGCCCAGGGTGCGGGCGCGGTGGATCTGGTCGCACCAGTCGGAGTCGTCGAAGGCCTCCAGGCGGGTGGCCGTGGTCAGCGAGACGAGTTCGACCTCCACGACCCGCTCGACCATCGGGGTGAGCCGGCCTTGGGCCCAGATCGCTGCGGAGCGCAGCGCGGCCCGGGTGAGGGCGGCGGCCCCGGCCAGCAGCAGCGAGGGCAGGGCGGCCTGCAGCCGCTCGGGGGTGGGACCCTCGGCGAACAGGCCCTGCAGGATGCCCACCACCGCGGTGAGCACGATCGCGGAGAAGGCGCCGGCGGCGACGTTGAGCCCGACAGTGAGCAAGGTGTCGCGGGGGCTGGCTTTCCAGCTCCAGCGCAGGGCGGTGGCGATGAGGGCGGGCAGGCGGGTGAGCATGCGCCACAGCGACAGGCGCTGCAGGTCGCCGAACCAGGGGTGGAAGCGGCTGGTGGCCAGTTCGGGCAGTCCTGCGGGCGTGGCCGGGGCAGGGCGGCGTGGGCGGCGTGGGCGGCGCCGGTTCATACAACTCCAGAGCACGTCGGGACAGCGATCACGGGCAGCGGCTGCGGGCCATGGGTCAGGCAGCAGCCGATGCGGCTGGGCCGGCATCGGGGCGGTCGAGCGTGATGGCGATGGCGTCGTGGTCGCTGGCGGTGGAGATGCGCGTGTAGCCGCTCAGGAGCGGGACCAGGGGCAGGGTCAGCAGGGCCCGGTCCACCCGGATCTTTCCCGTGCCCGTCGGCGCGTAGTGGTCGGTGTTGTGTGTCCGGGCGGCCAGGTGGGCGGCCGCATCGGTAAGCCCGGCGCGGTGCAGGCGGCGCGCCACGCGCCGGTCGGGCTGGTCGGCCTCGTCGTAGCGGCAGGTGCGGTCCAGCGGCTTGATGCCGGCCGGATCCGGGAACCGGCCGCCGTCCAACAGCGGGTGGGCGTTGATGTCGCCGATCATCACCCCGTAGCCGCCGTAGCGGGTGACGCGGTCGGCGACCCGCATGGCCTCCTCGACCTGCTGCTCGGCGGTGGTGGTGCTCAGATGCGTGCTGACCACGGCCAACCGCTCGGGCACCCCCTCGACCGCGAAGAGCGCGACGCCCAGGCCGGTGTAGAGCTCGCGGGCGTAGGCCTCGGCCCACCCGCACTGGGCGACGGCGCCGGGCCGGTAGAAGACGGCGTTGCCGCCGACGGCGCGGCCGCCGACGAGTCCGGCCAGGCGCATGTCCAGGTCCCGCTCGGCCCGGTAGACCTGGTGGTGGAGGTGGTCGGTCCAGCCGTGGCATTCCTGCAGGCAGAGGATGTCGGGTGAGGCGGCGTTGATGGTGGCGGCCAGCTCGGGCCACCGGTCGTCGGGGCGGCCGTCGCCGGTCTGGATGCCGCCGTGTTGGAGATTCAAAGACATGATCGTCAACCACGCCACTGGGCGAATCCTCTTCCTGCTTGTCGGGGTGGGGTGGGTGAGGGGGCGGGCGTCAGCCCCGGATCGGTGTGGGCGGGAGGGAGGTGACACGGGCCAGGCCGCCGTCGCCCCAGGCCTGTTCGGGTGGCCAGTAGGGCTCGGTGGGGTCGCGGCGCCATTCGGAGATGGGGACTACGCCGGGCTCGACGAGTTTCAGCCCGGTGAAGAGCCGGTGGATCTCGGCGTGGCTGCGCCCTTGCAGCGTCGCGGAGCTGCGGGCGTAGACCTGTTCCATGAACGCCGCCCGCTCGGGGCTGGTCTCGTTCTCCAGGTGGGAGATGGCGATGTAGGAGCCCGGGCACAGCTCCTCGCGCAGGGCGGCCACCACGTCGTTGGGGGCGTCGTCGTCGGTGAGGAAGTGCAGGACGGCGATCATCAGCACGGCGACCGGTTGGGTGAAGTCGATCATCCGCTGGCTCTCGGGGTGGGCGATGATGCCGGCCGGGTCGCGCAGGTCGGCGTTGGCGACCGCGGTGGTGGATGGGTCGTCGGCCAGGAGCGCGTGTGCGTGGGCGAGCACGATGGGGTCGTTGTCGACGTAGACGACGCGGGCGCCGGGGTTGTGGCGCTGGGCGACTTGGTGGACGTTGTCCTGGGTGGGTAGCCCGGAGCCGATGTCGAGGAATTGGCGCACCCCGGCTTCGGTGGCCAGATGGCGCACGACGCGGCGCAGGAAGTATCGGTTGGCGTGGGCGGTGCTGCGCAGCTCGGGGATGCGCTGCAGGAGTTGGGTGCCGGCGTCGCGGTCGGCGGCGTAGTTATCCTTGCCGCCCAGGTAGAAGTCGTAGAGGCGGGCGGCGCTGGGGGTATAGGGGTCGACACCTGTGGGGGCGTGGTCGGACATGGTGATGCACCTGTCGTGAACAGAGGCGGATTGCAGCGTGAGAGCGGGCACGCCGATGGGTCCGTTGGCAGCGCGGGACGTTCCACCATCGTTAGGCCCTCGGATGCGACGGCCACACGGGAAGGGGCGACGGTCAGGCGGCGTGGACGGCGCCCGAGCCCAGATTCACCGGCAGGCTGGCGGGGCGGCGGATCATGAAGCTGGGCAGCGGCGGGACGGGTCCCGCCAGTTCAAGGTGGGGGAAGCGGGTCAACAGGCCCGACAGGGCCGTTTCGAGTTCCAGGCGGGCGAGGTGGGCGCCCAGGCACAGGTGCGGGCCGTGGCCGAAGGCCAGGTGGCCGCGGGGATTGCGGGTGACGTCGAAGACCTCCGGGTCCTGCCACCGGTGGGGGTCGAGTCCGGCGGCGGCGATGCCCAGCAGCACCCCGGCCCCGGCGGGCAGCTCGGTGCCGCACAGCTCGACGTCGCGGGTGGTGAAGACAATCGGGAGGGTGGCCACGGAGCTATAGCGGCGCAGACACTCCTCGACCGCCGGCGCCCACGCCACCCGCCCGGACAGGACCAAGTCGCGTTGGTCGGGGTGAGTGAGCAGGGCGTGGGCGGAATTCAGCAGAGCCCCGAGGGTGGTGTCGAAACCCGCAACGATCAGCAGGTAGCAGGTGTCGACGGCGTCGGCGCGCGACACGTCGCCCTCGCGCTGGGCCGCGGCCAGCAGCGAGATCAGGTCGCCCTCGGCCTCAGGCGAGCGGCGGTCGAGCAGGTCGGCGATATAGGCGCGGGCTTCCTCATGCACGCCCGGGTCACTCAATGCGAAGGCGCGGGTGGTGATGTCGGTGAGTGTCGCGGCGTGCTCGGCACCGAGCCCGAACAGGTCGAGGAACACCTCCACGGTCAACTCCCAGGCGTAATCCAGCAGGTCCACCCGAGGGCCAGCCTGCTCCATCCCATCGAGCAGCCTCTCGGTGATGGCCTCGATCTGGCTGCGGCGCTGTTTCACAGCGGCCGGGGTGAACGCGGGCCGCAGTAGGCGGCGGATCTGTTCGTGCTCGGTGCCGTTGAGGGCGAGGAGGCTGCGCAGGTCGCCCACCAGCGCCACCAGCGGATGGGCGCGGTCCAACTCGCCGCGTTGCAGGGCGGGCCAGTTCTCGGCGCCGCGCAGGAACGTGCCGCTGGTGTCGCCTTGGACGGTGCGCAGGGCCTCGTCCCCGCAGGCGGCCCACAGGCCCAGGCCGGCTAGATCAACCGCAGCCACCGGGCCAGCCGCTCGAAGGCGCTGCGTGTTGGTGGCGGGGTCGTCGAGTGCGAGGCGGATGCGCGCTGCGGGGCGGGGGACGGCGTCCACGGGTCCTCCTGGTGGGTTTCGGGGGGTGTGAGCGGGCGGGCGGGGGTGAACGTGACAGGCAGGGCGCGGCGTCCGGCGATGACCGTCGAGGCGCGCCGCGGGGTGTCGTTCTCGCGCAGGCGTAGGTCGGGCAGGCGCTGCTGGAGGCGTTCCACCCCGGTTTGGGCGGTGGCCAGGGCGATGTCGCGGCCCAGGCGGGGGCAGCCGTGCGGTCCCATGCCGAAGACCGGATAGGCCCGGTTGGAGGGGCTGGGCGGGGCGGTGCGCAGCTGGTGGCGCTGGGCGGCGCCGAAGCCCATGACCAGGCAGTCGCCCCGAGCCAGCCGGTAGCCGCCCAGCTCGAGGCCGTCGACGGTGGGGAAGCGGCCCACCAGGGTCTCCAGGGGCGGGTGGTGCCAGATCCCGTGGTTGAGGGTTTCGCTGATCAGCCAGGTGGAGCCGACCATGTGCAGCCGGGATGTCTGCAAGAGGTCGGCGAGGGTGTTGGTGATGGCGTGGGCGATGGGGTCGTGGGCGGCGGCCATGATCAGCGCGAGCTGGTCGCGGATCTCCTCGTCGTCCAGGCCGCGGGTGATCATGCCGGTGGTGATGTCGCGGCCCGGCTGGGTGCGGCGGTGGGCGGCGTGGCCCAGCAGGAGGTCTTGGAGTTGGTGGTGGGCGTGGGCGGCGTCGGCCTGGCCGTCCCAGAGGCGCTGCATGGCCATGCCGACCCGCAGCCCGGCGTGCTGGTCCATGCCGAACAGGCGGCACAGCACCAGCAGCGGGAGCACGGAGGCGTACTCGGAGACGACGTCGGCTTCGCCGCGGGTGCAGAACCAGTCGATGATCACGTCGGCGGTCTGGCTCACCTCGTGGGTGACGTGGTGGAGCGCGACCTCCTCCAGCGCGCCGGTCAGTGCGGCGCGCAGCCGGGTGTGTTCGGCGCCGTCGACCGACAGCGCGTTCCTGCGAGGCGGATACAGCGCGTGGAGGGGGCTGGTGTCGGGGATGGTGCCGTTGCCCAGGTCGCGCCAAGCGCGGGGGTCGCGGGCGTAGTACCGCTCGTCTTTGAGGACGTGCTGGAGGCAATACAGGGTGATCATGAGCCAGGCGGACACACCCTTCTCCAACTCGACGGGCACTAGCCCCCGCTGGAAGTGCTCCGGGTGGAGATCGTCGAGGGCGGCGGGTAGGTCCAGGGCGGGATCGTCCAGCCGCAGGAGCGGCGGCGGGGGGTCAGGGGCCAGCGGCATAACGGTCGCTTTCACACAGGAGGGGCGGGTGAGGGCGGGAATCCGGCATGGATCGGGCACTGCGGCGGCGCGGCTTCAGGTGCCGTCGGCGGTGCGGTGCAGCAACGCTTCGCAGCCGGCGATCAGGTCGGCGGCGTCCTCGGCCAGATCGTCGTGAGGGGCGAGGGCCAGGGTGATGGCGTCCGCGCCGGCGGCCAGGGCGTCCTGGTAGGCCAAGCGGTGCGCCAGCTCGGTGGCGTCGTCGGCGGTCACGGTTTCCAGCAACCCCAGAGCGGCCTGTGCCGGGGTCAGGGACCGGGTGGCCACCAACCGGCCATCGCCGGGGTCGGTCTCGTAGCGGATCCGCCAATGCGGGTGCTGTCCCTGAAGCCCGGCCACGGCCTCCTCATCTGTGGCGAGCGCCCTCGTGCCCGTGTTTGCGGCCTCGGAGATGTGGCGCGCCACGCGGTCATGGATTTCCAACTGCTGAAGGAGTCCTTCCTCGCTGGAAGCCGCTGCGGTCAGAACTCCTCTGAGGCACTCGGGAGCCGGCGCGATGCTGGCCACGAACACTCCGCGTTCGGGCAGCGAGGTGGCGGCGTAGTATCGGATGTCCCAGTGGGGGTAACGCCAGCGCAGGCGGGCCAAAGCTCCAGTGGTATCGTCGCCTGCCCTACTCAAGACTCACCTGCCTGATTGGCCGGTGTGTGCTCATGGTCCGACCGCCCGCCGAGGTGGCCGAGGGCTAGTGTTCTCCAGAAGGTGCTGCGGCCGAGGAAGCCGGGCCTTTGCTCAGCCCCGCCGTGTCCATCGGCAATCACTGGGTTGTGGCCTCGCTTCGCCCGCGCTACCGCGGACGCGCATGTGGCCAAGCCGAAAAGCGCTCGGTAGTCGGCCATTCCTTGTCTCCTCGCAGCGTGATGGATCATGCAGCGAGGACGAATTTAGGGAAGGATTCAGCGCGGCCTACTGGCGCTGAAACGTCCTAGCGCAGGGCTAGGAAAGTGCGTGACCGGTGGCGATCTCGTCTTCGATGCCGACACGCTGGGCGAGTGCGGTGAGCTGCTTGCGTAGCGAGGGCCGGGCGCGCTGGAACACCCGGCGCACGGTGTCGTGTGCCATGGGGTTGTAGCGCAGTTCCTCGGCGCTGCTCTGTTCTGCTTCCAGCAGATGCAGCAGGGCGGCACCTGGATCGCAGCGCAGGGCGTGACTGCGGGCTAGATCGAGCGCCAAGGTAGTGCGGCGCTCACGTGATTGCAGCGGAGCCGGGTCGATTCCGTCGGCGATAGCCAGCGCGTTAGCGGTGTGACCGTCTTCGAGTTCGATACTGACCATGTGCAGGGCGACGTTGGTCGGGCCGAAGGCGGTCCGGCCCACATTGGTTTCCCCGGTCTTTTCCGCGAGAGGACGAGCGTGCTCATTGATGCGCTCGATGGCCGCGAATCTTCGTTGACTACGCGCGGCGGCTACAGCGGCGGCGAGCCACAGCGCGCCGCTGATCGCTGCGGCCTCTTGGGTGTCATGCCGTTTGAGATCGGCGATGGCTGCTAAGGCAATTTCTTCGGCGGTTTCGGGCTCCTGCTGGCCCAACAGCGCATGCGCGAGGTTCCAGTTCGCCCTTGCCAGGCGGACAGCGTTCTCTGTTTGCTCCGCAGCTCGCCGCTCACGGTCGGCGGCTACCAGCGCCAGGTCGGGGCGCCCGATGCGCCGAGCCACAGTCCGTAAGAGGGCGTAGGCGTCGGCTGCCACTCGGCGCTCAAGGAGGGGATCTGTAGCTCCGGCGCCGCCGATCGCGGCGACGTCACCGATCAGGTCGGGGACCAGAGCGGCCAGACGGCTGTAGCGGTCTGCGGCCCCCTGCCAGAGGCGCCAGGCGTGCTCGACCGCTTCCTGTAACTCGCCGACACTGCGGTCTGAGGAGGCCATCTGCTGGAGGAGAAGCGAGCGGTGCAGATCAGACGCCAAGAGAACATCGGGGGCGGGCGGCGGGCGCTCACCGCTCTCGGTTACCAGCTCAGGCACGGAAATTCCGAGGGCGTCGGCGACAGCCTCGACGACATCCAGTGACGGGATCCGGTATCCACGCTCGATCTGTCCGAGGTACTCGGCGTTGATGCCTGCGAGCCCCGCGACCACCGCCTGGGACTTACCCTGCCGAGTGCGATGCCACCGCACGCGTTGTGCGAAGACCTGACCCAGCGACATGATCCCGCCCTCCTGGCTGGAACGCCGTCCGTGGGGGTACATGGTAAATGGCCCGCCCCCGATTCTCTGTGTTGGAGCCGCCGATGCTGCCCCGCTGCCTGGTCCTGTGGGACGTCGACCACACATTGATCGAGACCCGCGGTGTGGGCAGCGCTGTCTTCCGAGAAGCGTTCGAGAAGGCGACGGGGATGACGATGAGCGCCGGCATGGCCACTGCACACGGGCACACCGAACCAGTGCTGTTGGAAAAGACTCTGGAGATCAACGGCATCCAGCACCGCGACGACGGCCTATTCGAGCGTTTCGCCGCCGCACAGGCGGACGGATACCGCGCCCGGGTGGACGAACTCCGTAAGCGGGGGCGGGCACTGCCCGGCGTCGAGGAGGCGGTTGGTGCCCTGGCGACTGAACCCGACGTCGTGCAGAGCGTGTTGACGGGTAACACCAGGCGAGCGGCGCAGGTCAAGCTGAGCGTGTTCGGTCTGGAGCGCTATTTGAACTTGGACACAGGAGCCTACGGTGACGACGATGCCTACCGGCCGCGGCTGGTCGAGTTCGCCATGGCGCGAGCTGCGGAACGAGTGGGCGCGCCGGTGCCGAGCGAGAGCACCGTCCTTATCGGAGACACCCCCAAGGACATCGCAGCGGCGCGAGAGGCCGGAGTGGGCGTCATCGCAGTCGCCTCCGGGACCAGCTCCGTCGACGACCTAACGGGAGCGGGAGCGGACCTGGTCCTGGGTACGTTGGAGTCGGTGGACATCCGTGACCTTGTTGGCCGTGTTCTCACTGTTCGTGCTGGAGAGTGAATCCCCCATAGGGTGACGCGAACAGTCATGGCGGAAGGCGCCACATGCCTGGGGAAGCAGGCGGACCAGTCCTACAGATTCTCGCGCCGAGCCGAGGCGAGGAACGCTGTCCACTCCCGAGCTGAGAATTCCAGAACGCCCGCTTCCGGCTGTTTGCTGTCGCGGATCAGACGTTGGTCGGTACCAGATGTGACCTCGACGCAGTTGCCGCCCGCGCCGCCGGAGTAGCTGGACTTGCGCCAGCGCGGTCCAGGGCTTTCGTTGGTCGCCTCGTGCCTCATGGTGCGTATCTCTCCTGCAGCAGGTGGCGGATACGTCGCCGGGACTCCTCAGGGGTCAGCGCGGTTTCCCGCAGACGCTGGAAGACCCGGGAGAAGGAGGCGGTTTCGGACTCCTCTTCCAGGTAGAGCGCGCCGATGCGGGATTCCACCAGCACCACGTCGCCGGCGGCGACGTCGTCGAGGATGCCGGGAAACTGCATGATGACGAAGGAGCCTTCGCTGCCGGTGTGGGCGCCGGCCTCGAACGGCAGGATCCTGAGGTCGACGTTGGGCAAGTCGGCGCGATCCAGCAGCGTCTGGAGCTGCTCGCGCATGACTGCGGTGCCGTCGACGACGCGGTAGAGGGCGGCTTCGTTGATGACCGCGTTGAACGCCAGTGGTGCTTCATCGGTGAGCCGATCTTGGCGGCGTGTGCGGATCTCGACTTGGGCGGCGATCTGGTCGTGTGAGCCGGCGTCGATGTCTGCGGTGAGGACGGCCGTGGCGTAATCGGCGGTCTGCAGCAGGCCGGGGACGGTGCCGTCCTCGTAGTTGTGGAGGGTGTGGGCCTCCTGCTCGAGTCCGAGGTAGGGCTCGAACCAGGCCGGGACGCTGTCGCCGTGGCGCTGCCACCAGCCGGGCTCGCGCTGGCGGGCGAGGCCGACGATGCGGTCGCGGTCGTCGGTGGAGAGTCCGTAGTACTCGGCCAGCAGGTGCACGACCGAGACGGGCCAGGGGTTCTCGGCCTTCTCGTACTTGGTCAGGGTTCCGGGCGCGATGCCGGCGTGGTGCGCGGCGATTCCGGATTTGATGCCCGCCCGCACGCGGGCCTGGCGCATGACGCGGGCGATCGTGCGCCGCGCGACGCCTGCCGGGCTCTGGCCCACTCGACACCTCCCAGTTCGCAGCTCCAGTTTGGCGCATCGGACATCACCGAACCAACTTACCGCAATCCATGCTAGAGAAAATTTCCTCAGTATGGATTGCGTGTGTGTGGGTTGATCGTGATACTGAGAGTTCGGAACAGCCCTTCATCCGGCCAGGGGAGACGCAGGGCGCCGACTCGCCCCATCAGTGGCGACCGCGACGGCGTCCCGGACCTGTGGCCCCGGATCCCTCGAGGAGGCCTGCTGATGCCCCCCGAACAACCGTGCTGGCTCCCCGGCACCCCCGAAGTCGCCGGCATCGCTCGGCCCCGAGTCACCGCCACCCTCGGCCCGAGCCATCCGTTGCTTTTCGAGGCCCAGCTCATCGTCTCGGAGCTCGTCACCAACGCGTACAGGCACACGCGAAGCGGACTGCCCGACGGCAGGATCGGACTGACCGTCGCACCCCTGGTATGCGGGTGCCTCCTCGAAGTCGCCGATGGCGGCCCGCGCCCCGTCACACCGACCGTCCCCCGTCTGCGCACCCCCAGTGGGGAGGAGACCGAAGGCCGCGGCCTCCTGCTGATCGAGTCCACCGCCCACGCCTGGGGAACCACCGACCATGCCGAAGGCGGCCGCTCGGTATGGGCACTGCTCGTCTACGACGCGGGTCCGCCGGACGCAACTGCGGCGCGGGATGAAGTGAGCCCGGCCCACCGGAGTCCAGGTGCACAACACCCGGGCGTCGCGCTCCAGCCCACCGGCGCGCACCCCGGCCCGCAGGAAGCCGACGACCTCGAGGCGCTCGACCAAATCACCGCCGACGTTCCCGGCAGGTGGTCACCATGACCCGCCCCCACGCGCCCGCGGCTGCAGCGTCGGGCGCGAACACGTCCGGATGCCCGTGGTGGTGCCGCAGACACCCCGAACGGTCCATCCGCGGACAGGCATGGTGGTGCATCCACGAAAACACCACCTACCGCGGTACCCACGGCACCGTCGCCCTGACCGTCGCCGCGGTCTGGCACCAGCGCATCGGCGGCCGCGCCCCCTACACGCAACTGGAAGCGCCGCACGTCGAACTGCGGATGCGCACCCCCATCGGCAGCGGCGCCTACACCGCCCGGATCACTCCCGCCCAGGCGCGCTCGCTCGCCGAAGTGGTGGAGGGCGTACAGCACGGCGACCCGGAGTTGGCCGAGGGGATGCGCACCGCCGCTCACCGGGCCGCTTCCACATCCCAGGAGGAATCGTGACTGCACGCTGGGGACGCACCCCTCGCTACGCCGCCGAGCACACCGCCGCCGCCAACCTGCAGGCCGCCCATCCGGGTCTGATCGTCTGGTTCGGCGAGCGCAGCGGCCACTTCTACCTGATGGACACCGAAGGACTGCACGAACGCGACAGCATCGACGCCCTCACACTGCTGGCCTGGTGGCGCACCCACCGGCCGAGGCCGCGCGGCAGCCGGTCGGTTCCGGCCATGCGTTCCTGATTCCGCCATGGGCCACTGTGCCCACCTGGCCATAATGCGGCACCGCGCGCTGTCAGAGAGCCCCCGCCGAACTGGTGGGGGCTGTTCAGAGCTCCTCAGGAGAGGGCTCTCAGGTTCGATTCAGTGCGGGAACCGCGTCAGCAGCCGAAGAGGCCGATAGACCCATCCAGGACGAGACCCACCACGGCCGTTCCCGCATGGAAGGCGACGGTCACGACGAACGCTCAGATGGCGACCGTGCTCTCCTCGCGCACGACGCCGAGGGTCGTGGAGGCCATGTCGATACGCTGTTTCCATGTCCGGCGAGGGACCGTCCAGCCGAATCGGGTTCGCGCGTCGGGTGACAGATGGGCAAGAGTATTCAACGCGCACAACACCTGCCACAACCGGCCAGCGACCTCCTTACTGACCGGGGCGACCAACCGGGCCAGCATGCTCCCCCTGGGAAGCGCACTCCGTGCTGGCGCAGCCCTCTGAGCTGTCCTCTGACGGGATGACGGACACCGGAGATGCGCCAAGCTCCCTGAGCTAGCGTTGTGCTATGCCTTTTCCCACCGGGACCGCCGAGACCCGGCTGGTCGTGCTCCGGGGCAATTCTGCCGCCGGCAAGAGCAGCGTCGCAGGGGCGCTACGTGAGCGCTATGGGTACGGGATCGCCCTCGTGGCACAGGACAATCTGCGCCGTGTCGTGCTGCGCGAGAAGGACGTTCCCGGAGGGATCAACATCGGGTTGATCGACGCCACAGCCCGCTACGCGCTCGATCACGGATACCACGTGATCGTCGAGGGCATCCTGTACGCGGCCCGCTACGGGGTCATGCTGCGACAGCTGCGAGCCGACCATCGCGGCGTCACCGGCTGCTACTACCTCGACGTGGGTTTCGAGGAAAGCCTCAAGCGCCATGCCAGCCGTCCGCAGGCCGCCGAGTTCGGCGAAGCCGAGATGCGTTCCTGGTTCACACCGGAGGATCTCGTCACCGGGTTGGATGAGACCGTGCTCGGCAACGAGAGCACGTTCGACGCCGTGGTCGAGCGGATCTGGGACGAGACCGGTTTGCTCAGCGTGCCAAGGTCGAGGCATCGCGCATAGCAAGACACCGGCGCAGACCTGAGGAATGCCTCGCAGGTCACGAGCGACCTTTCCGGTCTCGGTCGCATGGACAGGCAGTGCTCCACACCAGGGAAACGATCACCAGACACGAGGCCGGCCTCTGTTTCCTTTGCGTGCAAGGGCTTACCTCTCCGTGAGGATCCGGTTATCCATCGCTTCCGCCGGAGAACTCCCTTCAATGAGAGTGACGGTCGTATTACTCTCGGGAGTCGGATTTCGGTCGTGAACGCGGTCAAGTCATGGGGTGTCCGATGGCTCGTGCGCGCTGTGTGGCGCTGGTAAGCGGCGTTGTGCTGGCGGTTTTCGTAGCCGCAGGATGCACATCGTCGAACGACGGTCCTGCCGCGCCTACGGCATCTCCCTCGCAGGCGAAAACGTCTTCTCCACCGTCGGTCGCCGACGAAGCGATGGGTGCGTACACCGGCCTGTGGGGCGCGATCACCAAACAGTCCCGCAGTACCGAGCCCGACCTGACAGCGCTTGAGCGCTACGCCACCGGCCAGGCTCTGGAGTATGCCCGCGACAACCTGAGAGGGCGGGCCGAGGACGGCGTCGTCGCCAAGGGCGCACCCTCCCACTCTGCTGAGATTGCAGAGATCGATGCCGAGGCCGGCACGGCCGAAATCCACGACTGCATGGACTCCACCGAATGGCTGCAGCACGACGCCGAAACCGGCGAACTGATTGAGGAAAAGCCCGACGAACCCATCCACCGGCAGGTCGAAGCCACCGTCCATCAGAACGGGCTCACCTGGAAAGTCTCAGATCTCCTGCTGGGCCAGATCGGCTCATGCTGACCGCGGCACGGCGCTTGACCATTGGAGGCGTAACCGTGACGGCACTGCTCATCGGAGCCTCCACCGCCTGGGCCGATCCCGACTATTTCGAGGGCAACGCCCACTGTGACGCCTCCGGATGCGAAGCCAACGCGGAGTCCGGTCAGAACGCGCCCGGCTCGGCGTCACAAGGCGGCGAGGACGCCGGTGACGCCCCGGGTAGGGGAGCCGGCGAACGTCCGCAGGGTGGCGGTGAAGTCGAGGCCGACTGCGAGGAAGTCGCTCCCGGGCAGCAGGAGTGCGAGACCACGCTGACCGAGGAAGACCTGGGCGCCGAGGACGTGATCGTGTCACCGGCTGCGGTGGCCGACGCCGCCCGCGACGCGTTGGAACTGCCGCAACCGGAGATCGCGACCTCGCCGGCGTTGGAGCAGCCGGTGCTGGTGCAGGTGCCGGTGTGGTTGTGGATCGACGAACAGGCCTGGAACCCCCACTCGGCGGAGGCGGAGGTGCCTGGGGGAGCGGTTTCGGTGACGGCTACCCCGGATCGGGCGCGGTGGTCGATGGGCGACGGCGCCACGGTCATTTGCGAAGGGCGGGGCGTGGCGTATGTGGCCGGGCGCCACGATCCCGCGGCGGCGTCGCCGGAGTGCGGCCACACCTACACCCGCGCATCCACCACCCAGCGCGGCGGCGCCTATGACCTGGGGGTGAATGTCGTCTGGGAGGTGTCCTGGGAATCGAGCGAAGGCGGCGGCGAGCTGGATCCGCTGGTGACCACGGCCGAGGCCGATGCGGAGGTCGTGGAGTCCCACGGGTTGGTGGAGCCGACCGGATAAGCGCGAAGTGCAGCGGGAGGCCGCATGGCCGCAGTAGCAGGAAGGACCGAGCACAAGCAGGACCAGGGCGCGGCGCCGCAGCGGCTGCTGGGAACGGGACCGCGGCGGTGGCGGTGGCTGGCGATCGGCGCCGCGCTGATGGCGATGGGAGCAACGGCGGTGGCCGCCGCGCTAGGCCAGGTCGATGAGCGCAGCGGGGTGGTGGCCGCCACGCGGGACCTTCCGGGCGGCCATGTGGTGGCCGAAGGCGACCTGCAGGTCGTCGAGATCGCCGGGGGTGAGCGGCTGGCGGCCATCCCGTCCGCGCGGATCGACGGGATGATCGGGCAGACGGTCCTGTCTCCCATCAGCAAGAACGCGCTCATCGCTCCCGCGGAACTCGGTGGCGACACGGACTATCCGGCCGAAGACGAAGCCGTTGTCGGCGCGAGTCTCGCCGACAACCAAGTGCCCATCTCACTACAGGCCGGGGCCCAGGTCGCTCTGGTGATCACTGCCCCGCCTTCCGGGGAGAGTGGTGAGGCCACCTCGCAGGAGGATCCCGCCGCTACAGCGGCGACCTCGCCGCCGCCTGAGGAGGCGATCGCGGGTCGGGTGCAGTCGGTCGACCGGCCCGACGACGCCAGCGGCGGACAGACCACACGGGTGGAGCTGGTGGTGGATGCCGCCGACGCCGCGGCAGTAGCGCGAGCGGCCTCAGCTGATGCGCTGACCGCGGTGGAAGTCGCCGAGGGACAGAACTGATGCCCATGATCGTCGCGTTCTCCCTCAGCGGTGCCCCGGGCGTAACCACACTCGCCCTTGCTCTGGCCGCGGCCTGGCCTGAGCCGCTCCCCAGCGTGCTGGTGGAGGCCGACGCCTCCGGCGGCGACCTGGCCGCATGGCGACGCATGCCGACCTCCCCCGGAGTGGCGGAGCTGGCTGCCACCGCCCGCACCGACGAGACCGCGACCGCAGCCGCGGCACCGGTGCTGGGATGCGCCCAGGTGCTGGCGGGCGGCCAGCGGGTGTGCCTGGCCCCGGCCACCGCCGATCGGGCCGCGGGTGCCATCGATCTGCTGGCCCGCCACCCCGAAGTCCTGCGCGCACACGGCGCGGTGGGGGTGGTCGATGCCGGCCGGTTGGCGCCGCGCTCGCCCGCGGCCCACCTGGCCGCCGCCGCTGATGTGGCGCTGCTGGTGGTGGCCGATGACCTGGCTCAGCTCAAACGCGCCCAGGCGGCCCTGCCCGCCCTGCGCACCGGCGTGGAGAAGCTCGGCCTGGTGGTGACCGGGGCCCGCACCAGCGACGCACAGGTGCAGGAGGCACTGGGGATGCCGGTGTTGCAGCGCATCCCCACCGACCCACGCTCGGCGGCCTTTCTGCGGGGCGATAGCAGCCCGGCGCGCCCCCATCGGCGGCCGCTTCTGCGCTCGGCCCGCCGCCTCGTCGACGAACTGGCGAGCACAGCGCCGCAGGCATCGTCGGTGGAGGTGAGCCGCGGATGAGTCGGCCGCACCAGGAATCCGTCACCGTCAACGCCTCGGCCGAGGCCGCGCTCGCCGAGTGGGTGCGCTTTGTCTCCGGGGAGGCCACCCGCCGGCTCAGCGCCGCCATCGCAGACGAGGACGCTTCGCTGGCGGGGGAGGAGTATCGGCGCCGCGCGGAGCAGATCGTGCGCCAAGTCCTCGACGAAGCTGCTCAGCGCCTGCTGTCCCAAGGGCATCCGGTGCTCGATGCAAGCAGCGAGCAGGAGGTCACCCGGCGGGCGGTGGCCCAGGTGTGCGGGCTGGGGCCGCTGCAGGATCTGTTGGATGAGCCCGAGATCGAAAACATCAACCTCACCGGCACCGACGTGTGGGTGCGCTACGCCGACGGGCGCCGCGAACGCCACCCGCCCTTGGTCTCCGGCGGAGAGGAACTCGTCGCGCTGGTGCGCCGCATCGCCGCCGAGTCACCGGCCGGCGAGCGGCGCTTCGACCCGGCCGCGCCCATCCTGGACATGCCCCTGCCGGATGGCTCCCGGTTGAACGCTGTGATGGACATCGCCCACGCCCCGGCCGTCTCGATCCGGCGCCACCGCTACCGCACCACCACCCTGGCCGAGCTGCGGTCGCTGGGCACGCTGGACGACACGCTGACGAAGTTGCTGTCCGCGGCGGTGCGGGCCCGGCGCAACATCGTCATCTCCGGCGGAACCAACGCCGGCAAGACCACATTGCTGCGGGCGCTGGCGGCCGATACCCCCGACACAGAGCGGGTGGTCACCGTCGAGGACGTGGCCGAACTCGGCCTGCACCGCGACCGCGAGCGCCATCCGGACGCGGTGGCGCTGTATGCCCGCCCGCCCAACGTGGAGGGTGCCGGGGAGATCACGGTGGCCGATCTGGTGCGCGCGGCCCTGCGCATGTCGCCGGACCGGGTGATCGTGGGTGAGACCCGCGGGTCGGAGACGGTGCCGTTGCTCAACGCCATGAGCCAGGGCAACGACGGCTCCCTGACCACCCTGCACGCCGCGAGCTCCGACGGCGCCTTCACCAAGCTCGGCGCCTATGCCGCCCAGTCGTCCGAGCGGCTGCCTTTGGAAGCGACCGCGCTGCTGATCGCCGCGGCGGTGCACCTGGTCGTGCACCTCTCGGCCACCCCGACCGGCGATCGGGTGGTCACCAGCGTGCGTGAAGTCGTCGGTGCCGAGGGCCAGCGGGTGGTCTCCAACGAGATCTACCGCCGCAGCCGCAGCGGGGAGGCGCTGCCGGCCGCCCCACCCAGCCCCGACACCATCGACGACCTGGCCGAGCACGGCTTCGACATCACCCACCTGCTCGGCAGCAACCCCGGGGGGTGGACCGCATGAGCACCGCGGCGGCCATCCTCGGCGTTGCCGGTGGCCTGGCGCTGGGCGCCGGGGTGTGGCTCGTACTGCTGACCATTCTGCAGGCGCGCCGGCCGGCGATCTCCTGGCGCCTCACTCGGCAGCACGGGCTGCGCCTGGCTGCAGCGGCCACGGGGGGAGTGCTGGCGTGGGTGTTGACCGGGTGGCCCGTGGCCGCCGTGCTGGCCGCAGCCGGGCTGTGGTGGTTGCCCCGGCTGCTGGGGCCCGATCGGGCGCATGCGGTCCGGGTGGCGCGGATCGAAGCGGTGGCGTCCTGGACCGAGCAGGTCCGCGATCTGATGGCCGGCGCTTCCGGGCTGCAGCAGGCCATCACCGCCACCGCCCCCATCGCCCCGGCCCCGATCCGAGCGCAGGTGCAACGCCTGGCCGAGCAGCTGCGCAGCGCCCGTGACCCCCAGCACGCGCTCGCGGAGTTCGCTCACGCGGTGGACACGCCCACCGCCGACCTGGTCGCCGCCGCCTTGTCCAGCGCGGCCGGGCGCCACGCCGCCGATCTGGGTTCCCTGCTGTCCAGCTTGGCCGAGGCCGCTCGGGAACAGGCGGCGATGCTCGTGCGCGTGGCCGCCAGCCGCGCCCGGGTGCGCACCGCGATGCGCATCATCATCACCGTCACCCTCGCCCTCGCCTGCGGGCT
This sequence comes from Streptomonospora alba, assembly GCF_000826685.1. Lineage (GTDB taxonomy): Bacteria > Actinomycetota > Actinomycetes > Streptosporangiales > Streptosporangiaceae > Streptomonospora > Streptomonospora alba. The sequence continues at coordinate 21,944 of NZ_JROO01000034.1, read as the reverse complement.
GCTCGTGTTCAACGCCTCCTACCTCCAGCCCTACGACAGCCTGCTGGGCCAGGCGGTGCTGGCGCTCATCGGCGGCCTGTGGGCCATGGCCCTGGTGTGGCTGTCGCGCCTGGCCCACCACGACCTGGGCCCCCGCGTCCTCGCCCCCACCGGGTCGCAGGCGGGTGCCGCATGAGCCCGCTCGTCCTCGGCATCGCCGGCGGCGCCGTCGTCGCCGCCGGGCTGTGGCTGCTGCTCCTGGTGCGCTTGGCCCGCCCCCGGCTCGTCGAGCTGCTGGCCGAACCGCCCCCACCCACCCCGCCGGGCGACCGGCCGGGCGGCTGGAGCGCGCGCCTGGGCACCTCCGGCATCCCGGTCCTGGCCGCCCTGGGCCTGCCCACCGCGCGCACCCGCACCCGCCTGGCCGTCTGCGAACGCGACGCCGCCGCCTACCTGCCCGAGAAGACCACCACCGGCCTGCTGGGCCTGGCCGTCCCACCGCTGTTGGGCGCCCTCCTGCTGGCCGCCGGGACCGACGTCGCCGGCGCCTACGGGCTGATCATCTGGGCGATCCTCGCCCTGGTGCTGTGGCTGGCCCCTGACCTCGCCTTGGGCGACGAGGCCGCCAAGCGCCGCCGGCAGATGCGCCACACCGTGGCCGCCTTCGCCGACCTCGCCGTCGTCGCCCTAGCGGGCGGCGCCGGCGTCACCAGCGCCCTGGACGATGCCGCCAACGCCAGCACGGCACCGGCCATGCGCCGCATCCGCACCGCACTGCGCGCCGCCGCCGTACGCCGCCACCCCCCATGGGACGCGCTCCGCGACCTCGGACAGCGCTACGACCTCGACGAATTCGCCGAACTGGCCGCCAGCCTGCAACTGGCCGGCGCCGACGGCGCCCGCGTGCGCGCCTCCCTGGCCGCCAAAGCCAAATCCCTGCGCACCCAGCACCTGGCCGCCATGGACGCCGACGCCCAAGCCGCCACCGAACGCATGAGCCTGCCCGTCGTCCTCCTGTTCGCCGGATTCCTGATCCTCATCGGATACCCGGCGCTGAGCCTGATCCTCTCCGGCCTGTAGAAACCCGATGAGTTCGCCCATCCCCTCGTGAGGAGGCTTCGATGCTCAATCGCCTCACCGCCCACCTCGCCACCCGCATCACCAACCGCCTGCGGCCGCCGCGCTCGGATGCCGGCTATTCCACCGAAGCCGTCATCGTCATCGCCCTGCTGGCCACCCTCGCCCTGGCGGCGTTGGCGCTGATCTCCAACGCCGTGATGGACCGGGCCGAATCCATCACCCTGCAATAGCCGTGGCCGAGCGACGGCGCCAGACCCGCGGGGATCGGGGCAGCACCGAACTCGCGATCGCCACCCCGCTGCTCCTGCTGCTGGTGATGCTGGTCGTACAGACCGCGCTGTGGGCCCACGCCGGCCACACCGCCGAAACCATCGCCCGCCACAGCCTGGCCGCCACCCGCGCGGCCGGGGCGAGCGAGGCCGACGGCCACGCCGCCGCGCACCAGGCCGCCATCCAGCTCGGCGGCTCGGTGCTGACCGACGTCGACGTCCGCATCGAGCGGGGTGCGACCACCGCCCGGGTAGCCGTCCAGGCCGAGGTGCCCTCGCTGATCCCCGGACTGTCCTGGCCGATCACCCAAGAGCAGCAGGCCCCGGTCGAACGGATCGTTCCAGCACAGGGGGAGCAGGGATGAAGGGGCGCGAACGGGGGAGCGCGTCGGTGGAGCTGGCGGTGCTCACGCCGCTGCTCCTCCTGCTCGCGCTGCTCACCGTGCTGGCCTACCGCATGGTCTCGGCCGAGATGACCGCCAACACCCTCGCCCACGCCGCAGCCCGCGCCGCCACCCTGCAGCGCACCCCCGCGGCCGCCGAGCAGGCCGCCCGCACGACGGCTGCGAACGCACTGCGTACGCACGATCTCGACTGCGCCGCCTACACCCTGGAACTGGATATCGCCGGCTTGGAGCCCGGCGCCACGGTGGAGGCGGCGCTGACTTGCCACGTGGATCTGGCTGGCCTCTCCGGCCTCGGCGTTCCCCTCACCTCGGAGGTCCACGGTGAGGCGAGCGCGGTCGTCGACGTGTACCGGAGCGGCCCATGACCCCCACGGCCGTGCGTGAGGACCGAGGGCAGGTGACGGCCTTCGTCGTCATCATCGCCCTCGCCCTCGTCCTGCTGTTCGCCCTGGTGGCCGAGGGCGGCGCCGCGTTGAGCACGCGCAGCCGTGCGCTGTCGCTGGCCCAGGAGGCCGCGCGCGCTGGCGCCCAACAGCTCGACCTGGCCGCCTACCGGGCGGGCGAGACTGCGGCGCTGAACGCTCTGGCTGCAGAGCAGGCCGCCCAGGCCTTCTTGCGCCGTTCCGGCGCCGACGGCCAAGCCCGCGTGGACGGCGCGACCGTCACGGTCACCGCCCGCCTCGACCACACCTTCACGCTGCTGCCCCTGGGCACCCGCCCCATGGCCGCCACCGCCACCGCCGGCCCGAACACGACCGCCTGACCCGTGATCCCTTGTGAGGTCGCCGTGCTCCTCCGCCGAATCACCGCCGTGACCGTCAGCGCCCTGCTGCTGGTGGGCCTGCCGTATGCGGCGCTGGTGGTGCTGGACTGGCCCAGGCTGGACCTGTCGATCACGGTGGTGCTTGCCCACCTGCGCGGCGGGGCGCTCCCGCCTGGCCTCGGCGCCGCCGCGCTCATCCTCGCGTTGTGGGCGGTCTGGGGCCTCTACCTTCTAGCGCTTGCCGCCGAAGTCCGTGCGTGGGGGAGCGGACGGGGGCCGCGGCTGCGTCCGCTGGGGCCGCTGCAGGTGCTGGCCGCCACCACCATCGGCGCCTCGCTGACCACGCCCGCGGCCGCCTACGCCGCCGCCCCGGCGGACTCCGCCGTGGCGGCGCCACCGACGGCGGAGCCGCAGCCATCGGTGCAGCCCGGGGGCAGCGAAGGTGACGATCGGCCCGCTGGCCCGCAAGGCGTGATCCAGCGGGAACGTGTCCTCGACGGTTTCGGCTACGACTCCGCCGACCTCACCGCGGCCATGAAAGCCGATCTCGCGCCGGTGGTGACGATGATCGACAACCACACGGGCGCGGACCAGCCCGTTCAGGTCACAGGCCACACCGACGCCGCCGGCGACGCGACCTACAACCAGCAGCTCTCCCAACGCCGCGCCGACGCGGCCGCGACCTTTCTGCGCGAACAGCTGGGCGAGACGGCACCGCCCATAGAAACCCGCGGAGCAGGAGAAACCGAGCTGCTGGAAGGCGCCGATGCGGAGGCCCAGCGCCGCGTCGAGATCACCTATACCGTCACCCCACAGCCCCAGGACGGTACTGGCCCCGAAGCACCCGGGGAGCAGACACAGCAGGGGCAGCCACAGGAGACGCCCTCGCCGACGGCGTCGGAGGGGTCAGCGGAGTCGGAGACCGAGCCCGCCCCGGCCGCCGGCGAGGACCAGGCCGTGATCGTGCTCAAGCTCCCCGGCGGATTCCTGCTGACCTCGATGGCCGTCAGCGGAGTCGCCGGTGGATTCGCCCTGGGGCGCCGCCACGGTAACCGGCACCCGGCCCCCGCCCCAGCCGAGCAGGCACCCCCTACGGGCCCAACGCCGGCGGAGCCCGCCTCGGAAACCGCCCCAGAGGCGAGAGCTCAGGACGCCCCTTCCGAGGTCGATACCGCCACGGTGCTCGACCTGAGCGTCGGCGGTCTGGGCATCACCGGCCCCGGCGCCCCCGCCACGACCCGCAGTCTGCTCGCCGCAGCCGTGACCACCGACGAGGAATCCCCGCTGCAGGTGGTGATGCCCCACGAGGACGCCGAAACCGTGCTTGGGGCGGAAACGGCCAGCCTGTTGGCTGAGCGCGCGACCTCGACCGTCACCGTCACCGTCACCCCCGGCCTGAGCGAGGCCCTCACCCTGCTGCACACCGAGCTTCTGACCCGCCCCGGCGACGACGAGGACGCCGACGCCACGACGGACGCGCAGCCGCCACGGCCCCTCCTACTCGTGGCACGTCCCGACGACGACCACCGTGCCGAACTCCACGCGCTACTCGCCCAGGGACGCCACAGCGGCATCGCAGCCCTCCTGCTCGGCGCCTGGCCCGAGGGCACCTGCACCATCGCCGACAACGGCGCCCTCACCACCACCGACCCCTCCCTCGAGCACCTCACCGGCGCCCACTGGCCCGGCACCGACACCGGCACACTCGCCGACCTCATCTCGAGCCTGCCCACCACGACCAGCCGCGCACAGGACCGTGTCGAGCTGCGCGTCCTCGGCCGCGTGAGCCTGGCCATCGGCACTGAACCGGTAGCCCTGCGCCGCCACGCCGCCTACGAAACGGCCGCCTACCTCGCCGCCCACCCCGACGGCGTGACGCTGGAACGCGCCACCGAAGACATGTGGCCCCACGACAACCCCCACCGCGCCGCCCGCCGCTTCCACGACGCCACCAGCGCCCTACGCAGAGCCCAGCGCAGCACCGGCTCCGGCACCGACGACAAGCCGCTCGTCGTCCACGAGAACAGCCGATACCGGCTCAACCCCGCCATCGTGACCGTCGACCTCTGGGACCTGGAAGCCGTTCTCGCCGCAGTGGAGCACAACGACACCGCCGATGCGCAGGCACGCCGACGCCTGCAGCATGCCGTGGCCGGCTACGCCGACTTCGCCGCCGAGACCGACTACGCCTGGGCCGAGCACCACCGCCTGCACCTGCGCCGGCGCGTCCTCAACGCGCTACTGCGCTTGGCCTCCGAGAGCGACCGCGACACCGCGCGCGACCTGCTCGCCCAGGCAGTGGCCGTAGACGCTTACAGCGAGGAGGCCCACCATGCCCTCATTCGCCTGTATCTGGAGCAGGACGATACGCGGGGCGCCGCCGAGACCTACCGCCAGTACGAATCCGCGCTGCGCGAGATCGACGCCGAACCCGACGCGAGGATCCGCACTCTCATCACCGACGTGAAATAGGGAGATGCCGCGGATTAATTCCGGCTCGAAGGTCGAAGCGTGCCCACATCTCAGCCGTCTCTGATTTTCCAGGTTGATATGGCGAAACAATAACCCTGGAACGGCTGCCTCATGTCAAGTCGGTCTCGTGGCGCGTCTGCGTGACGCCCGGTAAGTGGGATGCTCTGGCAAGTCCAGTCCAAGCGCATTTCCAAAAATGAGACCGCGATTTATTCGTGTATTCCTTGGCGACTATTTCGTCCTCCGGTGGTCTTTATTGAGCCTCCTGAAGATGCCATGTCCCTAGCCGCATCCCTCGCCCTCCTGGCTGGCGGGGACGGGAAGTGTAGAAGTCCCAGGCCATAAGCAGCACTGTCCTGGTCGGCGCCTCCCCGAACTAGTGCCGCAAGCGCGGGTACAAATTTCTGTAGGCGACGGGTTTTTGCTTGGGACTTCGATGGCAGTACCTGGAGCCTAAGTCAGCTACACTTTATTTTCATTCGTGCTGGATGCGACCCTCTCGTATTCTCTTTCAAGGTCGTGGTTACGTTTTTCCGATGGCGTTTGCCTCGAGTTTGGGTCTGTGGATCCCGTGCCTTTATATGGGTCCTTGCGGTAGAACTCCGGTAGCTGCGCGCCGATCAAAAAAGTGGCACCGATTCGTCTTGATGGCGTTTATGATGCGGCGCCTTTTGGGTATCCTAGTAAGTGACTAGGCGAAAAGGATGATCGTATGACACTCGTATCTATCCGGAGTGATGCCCGTCGGCTTTTGTCGGCGCGCAAACCGTTCCAAACCCACGGCGCACTGTACGCTGACGACTTCCCCCGTTCCGAGACTGGCAGGATGCCGCAGGAATGGGCTGAAGCCTACCGGTCCGACAGAGAAGACCCCGGCATCTCCTACGCCGTCTACTCCTATGCGACCCCGATTGCGTGGGTCCGCTGCGACGGCGTCCCCGTTATCCCCGAAGTGGGCTACTCGGTGACCACAACGCGGCATCAAAACCTGTGCCGCGCCTGGCTCGAGTAGCCGCGTTCGCCGGCTCTGGTGTCCGGGGCATCACGCGACGCGTTACCGCGCGCGTGGTGCCCACTGCAGGGCTAGGCACACACGAGGGGTTGACGAGAGGAGCATCATGAACCGCGTTCGATACGTCGGAGTCCTCCACGATCGCAACCGGGCATCGATCGGGGACCTTGAAAGCGACAATGAAGCGTTCTTTTCGCTTCGCTACGCCATACAGGTCATGCGTGCACGGGCGCGATTCTCGAGCTGGGTCACGTCCACTGTGCTTCACCCGGTCTGGTGCGACGGCATGGTCGCTACACACATGTACACGACCGAAACCGGGGTCTTTCTCGAAGCGACGGAAGACGCTTACCTCGACCTTTATCCGCTGGCGCCCGTCGCTGCACACAAAGGCTGGTCGATGGTCGGTGATCCGGCCTACCGGATCACTCTGGGAACGCGCCTCGGTATCCACTGCGATCGGCACTAGGAAGCGCTGCGGAGCCGGTTGCTAGCGCGTTTGGTGACGCTCCCATCGGGAGCGTCCGCCATGCCCGCTAGAAAACGTCCAGCAGAGGAGCATCGGGATGGCGGTCGGTTCGCTGTACGGACGCATTGCCAAGGTCGACGACTTCGAGGTCACCCAAGTCATTCACATCTACGCGCGCGGAACGCGCACGTGGGGCGACCGGCGCCGCGGCTCGGTGGTGCGCGTCGACAACGACGGATTGTGCGACATCTACGAAGTCGCTTTCGACGGCAAGGTGATCGGCGAGATCGAAGCCTACGACAACCGGATCCTGTGGTGCCCCGATTTCGACGGGGTCGCAGACGACGTGTTCCGCGCGGTCCGGGATCTCGTGTAGCCGGACCTAAACAACGATTTCGGGAGTACGGACTACCGAAAAGCGAAGGAGAAGACAAATGGACGCATTGATGCGGCACGACGTGTTGGCCAACCCGCACGTCAGCGAACGTGAGATTTTCCGGATGCTGGATCGGATCCAGCGAGAGAACGAAACGCGCCGGCTTGGTGACGTCGAGCGTGAGCTCGAGGAGAACAGCAAGCACTTGAACCGCGCCACCGACGTCTTCGAGTGGCAGGTGCGCAAGTACTACCACATGGACCTGTGCGCGCTGCGTCTGCGCTTGCTGGATTCCGAACGATCGGTGCCTTCCCAACGCATTCCGTGACGGTTTCACCCGTGGTCGCGTTTGTGGGTCGCAGGCGGTCGGCCTGTGGTCCGCAATCGAGACCACGACCGTGGTCTCGATCGTGTCCGCATTGGACGCTTCGGTTGGAGGATTCCATGACCACCGTTGCCGAGACTGCTCCCACCACAACAGGCGCGGCGCTGTTCGCCGCTTCCCGCGCAGAACTGGCCGCTGCGCTGACCACCGTAGGCATGGCGGTTTCCCCACGTCCCGCGGTTCCCGTGCTGGCCGGCGTGCTGCTGGAGTCCGACGGCACCGACCTGATGGTGCGCGGCTACGACTTCGAGACAGCCGTCAGCGTCCGCCTGGAGGGTGCCGCGGTTGCGCCCGGGCGGCTGCTGGTGAACCACGCCGAGCTGAGCAAACTGCTCAAGGCGCTGGTGAAAGGGCTGAGCAAGCGTGAAGCCGACCGCGCCCGGGTGCGTGTGCGCGCCGAGGATGCCGCATCCGCCACCGTCGAGGTCGCCGGTACGACGGTGCCGCTGGAGCTGCTGCCGTTGGAGGACTACCCGGACCTGCCGGCCGAACCGCCGCTGTTGGCGCGTGCCGACCGCACCCACCTTGCCGGCGAGTGCCAACGCGTGCTGCGCGCGTGCGGCAGTGACGACACCCTTCCGATGCTCGCCGGAGTGAAGCTCGACCCCGGACCCGACGGGCTCACGCTGGCAACCACCGACCGCTACCGCATCGCCGTGGGACATGTCGGCGCCCACGTCGAGGAGGAGCGCATCCCCGCCGACGGGGTCCTGGCGCCGGGCCGACTGGTCGGCAGGGTGCTGGCCAAACTCGACGCTGACCAGGTGCGCATCGGCCACGCCGCGGAAGGGCTCACCGAGGTGGTCTCGCTGGCCGCGGGAGCGGTGACGGTGGTGATGCGCACGATCCCCGCGGAGTTCCCTGCCTACAGCCGATTCCTGCCCCACAGCGCCGCGGCCACGGTCGTGGCCGACCGGGCCGCGCTGCTGGCCCAGATCACCCGGGCTGCGGCCGTGCTGGAGGCCAAGGGCCATCGCGCCAACCCCGTCATGGTCACCGTCGCCGACGGAGCGGTCACCGCCGCGCCGCAGCTGGCGGAGGGCACCGACCGCGTGCGCACGCCCGCGCTCGAGGCCGACGTCACCGGCATCGACGAGCCGCTCTGTGTGGGTCTGGGCCCGCGGTTCGTGGTCGATGCCCTGGAGAGCTTCACCGGCCAAACCGTGACGCTGCACCTGCAGGCGCCCACCAAGCCCGTGCTGCTCACCGACACCCCCAAAGGCATCAGCGACCCCACGGCGTTTCGCCACCTGCTGATGCCTATCCGCCTGAGCTGACCACCGCGCCCGGGCCCGTGCCCCGCCGGCACGGGCCCGGGCCGCCGCACTGCCGTTTCCCACCGCGCATGCTGCGAGGTATCCGCCATGCCCACCAGTCCCAAGCGGCGCGGACTCAGCCCGGAACAGCGCCGCGAACGTCTCAACCACGCCCACGAACAACTGCAGTCGGCCGTGGAGAACCTGACCAGCAGCCACGGATGGCACGCCATGCTGAGCGCGCGGGCGTGGCTGCGCCGCTACTCGCTCAACAACCTGCTGCTGATCATGGAGCAGTACCCCGAGGCCACCGACGTGCGCCCCCTCAAGCAGTGGAACCAGGTCGGCCGTCGGGTCCGCAAAGGAGAAAAGACGATCCGGATCCTGGCGCCGCTGCGCTACCGGAGCGAGGCCAGCGACCCCGACGCCTCCGACGACGCCGACACCAACACGAAACCGCGCTTTGAAGTGCGGGGATTCACCACCGCCGGCGTCTTCGACGTTGCCCAAACCGAAGGCACCGAACTCCCCGACGCCTCCGCGGCCGATCCCCAAGAGCTGCGCGGCCTGGCACCCGCGGCGCTATGGGGCCAGGTGGCCACACAGATCACCCGCCGCGGCTACGGGATCGAACGCGGCGACTGCGGCCCGGCCTACGGCCACGTTGACTTCACCGCACGCACCGTGCGCGTGCGTGAAGGCGTGGAGGAGGCTCAAGCGGTCAAGACCCTCACCCACGAGCTCGCCCACATCGTCTGCGAGCACGACACCCGCCCCGAGGCCAGCCGCGAACGCAGGGAAGTCGAAGCCGAATCCGTGGCCTGCCTGGTTGCCAACCTCGCCGGGCTGGACTCCTTGCCCTACTCGGTGCCCTACGTCGCCGGCTGGGCCGGCGATGCCGCCACCGCCCACGCCAGCGCCGAACGCGTCATGGCCGCAGCCGATGAGATCACCGCCGCGCTGCAGCACGCGGCCCCATCCGCGACCTGACCCCGCACCGGCGCGGGAGCCGGGCGCCTGGCACCCGGCTCCCGCCCCTCTCCCTGCGTGCAAAGGAGCCCACCGATGGCTGTGCTCACCGTCGAAGTCTTCGCCCTGGCCGACGAGGACGCCACACCCCTGACCCAGCCCCAGCAGTACGGCGTGAGCAAACGCCTCGCCCCCGCCATGGCGCCGCTGCGCCGGCGCTGTGGCACCGACCTCGTCGTCCTGAGCTGCACCCTCACCCCCTACGACGACGGCGTCTTCGTCCACGCCCTCTGCGTGGCCCCCTCCGCCAGCACCGCAACCGAGGCCATCGCCCACGAACTCAGCGTCGCCATGGCCGCCGAACCGGCCTTCTTCGACACCTGGGCGCTGTATACGGGCCAGACCTGCATCCACTCCAGCGACAACTAACCGGCACCCCCGACGCCGGAACCGCTACCGACACCGCGTCGCCCCGCCAGCTGCTCAACCACGCGAGGAGATACACATGATCACCCTCGTCCACACCGGCGTGCAGGTGCCCCACACCCGCATCCGGGTCACCGAACTCCACCAGCTCGAAACCCCCACCGGCGTCGCCTGGACGGCACCCCTGTGCGAGCAGGACCGGCGGCTCGGCACCATCACCGGCCACCCCAACGGCGGAGCCATCCACTTCCAACCCCGCGACCGCCAGGCACGCGACCTGGTCGAGGACTTCATCGCCCAATGCCGCAACCGCGAGAACCAGCTCCTCGACGAGGACGCCGTCCTCACCGCCCTGACCGATGAGTACGACTACGGCGCGGTCACGGCCCGCGCCGACGCCGACCACATCCACCTCGTGCGCAGCTTCGACCAGTACGGCATCCCCGAGCTCTTCGAGCTTCAGACCATGCCGGGCGTGCCTTTCGACTACCGGCTGGCCCGCGCCAGCGCACCCCAGCTTGACCTGGGACCGCGGATCGTGCGCGCCGAACTGTGGATGGGCGACCGATGGGAGGAGTTCTACCGCTCCCCGTGAAACCGCCGATCCAGGCGCCCGAGGGGAACGGACACGCCGCTGACTCAGCGGGCCCAAACAAACGGTCATCCGGGGCCGACCTGATTACGGCAGGTCGACCCCGGCCTCGCCCCAGCCGTCTCTGACACGGCCCACGTGCAGGAACCGGAGACACAGCATGTCGAATCCGCCCCCGCCACCCGCCGTAGGCGCGGCGGTGCAACCGGCCACCGGCCAGGTCATGGCCTGGATCGCCCCGGCCGGCCAACTCGCCCACCTCGTCCCGCTGCCGCCCGCACGAGCCCGGGACCTTGCGTCCCAACTCCTGGCCGCCGCTGAGGCCGCCGAACAGATCGAGGACGGTGATCACCAGTGAGTACACGCGGAGCCATCGCCCTGCCCACTCCTGAAAGCGGCTGGTGGGGCCGCTACCACCACACCGACAGCTACCCCGCCGGCCTGGGGCGCGAGCTGTACCGGCTCTATCACCACACCTTCGAGCGCGACCACACCGCGATGGCGCAAACGCTGATCGCCGATCACCCGGCCGGCTGGTCATGCCTGCTCTATCTCGGCGACGACGCCTCGGGACCGTTCACTCGCGCCGACTTCGACCTCAGCGGCTTCGTCGGCGCCTCCTCGCCGATCCGAGGGCACTACCCGGCTTGCTATTGCCACGGCCAGCGCAACGAGCCGGCCCAGCGCCTGACGTGCCGCTGCCCCCGCGACCAAAACGGCTGCGGCCCCATCGACATCGAGTGGGCCTACGTACTCACCGCGGAGGGGATGTGGGTGATCACCTCCCACACGGCCGACCACCACCGACCCGTGCACCGGTTCGTGGACCGCGTGATCTGGGAGGAGGCCGAACCGGACTGGCGCCGCATGGAACAGGACGTGCGCACCGGAGCCCTCCCCGCTGGCGATGACGTCGCATCGCCCAGCCGGCAGGCCTCATCCGACTGACGCTCGACGATCTGGGGCATCCGCAGGGAGGCAGGAGTGCGTACGCACGAGGCGCCTCGTGCGTACGCACCGGCCACGGAGAGCCGCGGCGCGGTTCCGGATGGGTCCACAGAGACGCGTCACAGACGCTCTCAATCACGGAAACGCCAAGACAGCGAATCAGGGGCCACCCTGCAGCGCAACACGACGCCATCTCCAGCGCGGCGCCACAGCGGCGTCCGCAGACCTGGGATGGGGAGGCGGAAACGAAGAAACCCGACAGGGCAAGCTGTAGAACATGGCTCGGCCCAAAAGAAGGAGTGGCCGGTCGGAACCGGCCACTCCCTGGTCACTACCAATGTTGACTAGACGAAAGGTGAGATGACCAGCTCCAATCTTAGCGCTTACGGCCTGCCTGTATAGCCGGTGAAGAACCGGTAGCGCCTGCTGCCGACCCGGGAGGTCGGCACGGTGATCGAGCATGACCGGCGCCCGGGCTCGCGGGTCACGCTCGGGCGGTGGTATCCGTGGTCTCCAGGCGGGCGAGGGCGCCGACCATCCACACCTGCTCCGAGCTGTAGTACGGCTCGTCGCTGCGTGGGCGCCAGTCGCCCAGATGCACCAGGCCGGGCTCCAGCAGTGTGGTGCCGGAGAAGAATCGCCGGATTTCGGAGAGGGAACGGGACTGGCCGGGCGAGCTCGTGGACTCGTAGACCCGCTGCAGGTACCGGGCGCGCTCGGGATGGGTGTCGTGCTCGATGTGGCTGATCGCCACACAGGAGCCGGCCGGCAGATGATCCAGGTAGCGCCGCATGAGGGCGTAGGGCTGCTGGTCGTCGGTGAGGAAGTGCAGCATCGACACCAGCAGGAGCCCGACCGGGCGCCCGAGGTCCAAACGTCCGGTCAGTTCGGGGTGGGCGAAGATCGTCTCCGGTTCGCGCATGTCGGCCTCGACGACCCCGGTGATGTCGGGCCTCTCAGCCAGCAGTGCCTCGGCGTGCACGCGCACCACCGGGTCGTGGTCCACGTAGACCGCGCGGGTGTCGGGGTGGCGGCGTCGGGCGACCTCGTGGACGGGGCTCTGGGCCGGCAGCCCGGCGCCGATGTCCAGGAACTGATCAACTCCGAGCTCGCCCATGGCGTCCACGGCCCGGCCCATGAAGGCGCGGTTGGCGTGGGCGAGCATGCGGGTCTCGGGCACAGCCTGCAGGATCTGCTCGCCGGTCTGGCGGTCGACGGTGTAGTTGTTCTTGCCGCCCAGCATGTAGTCGTAGATCCGCGCCGAGCTGGCCGTGGTGGGATCCACCCCCGGCGGTACGTCGGGCCCGGTGGATTCGTTCACGGAGGGCTCCTAGCGATCGGTGGGGTGAGGGGAGTAGCGCTGTGGGGCCTGCCCCGTGTCGGCGCGCGGTAGAGCCCCGACAGCCGTATACACCGTAAGCGGATCGTGGGGATGCGGATCTGCCTGTGTGATGGCCGGAATCGGCCCTATTCGGATGGGCGGACGGCGCCCATGAATCGCGGGCTGTAGAAGTCGTCCTGCACGGGTTGGGTGCGCACGGTTTGCCCTGGAGACGGGGCGTTGACCATCTTCCCGTCGCCGATGTACATCGTGACGTGGCTGGGGGCGGGGCCGGGGGCGCCGGCGTCGGTGGTGTCGTAGAACAGCAGGTCCCCGGGCTGGAGCCGTTGCGGGCTGACGCGGCGGCCAGCTTGATATTGGTCGGTGGTGACGCGGGGGATGTCCACGCCCGCCTGCTGCCATGCCCGCATGGTCAGCCCGGAGCAGTCGAAGGCGGCCGGTCCTTCGGCGGCCCAGACGTAGGGTTTGCCGACCTGGCGAAGCGCCCACTCGGCTGCCGCCTGACCGTGCGAACTGCCGGCGCCGCTTCCCGCGGACACCGGGATGGCGTCGAAGTCGTCGATGGCTTTCAGCACGTCATCGACGTAGGCCTGGCTGTGGTTGTAGCGGTACAGCGCGTCGGCGAGCGCCTCGCGGTCGGTGAAGTCGACGCCGTCCTGGCCGGCGCTCAGGCACAGTTCCCGCGCGCTGGCCAGCGCCGAGTCGTAGGCGTTGTGCGGGTCTTTGACGCCGTCGCCGTTGCCGTCGGCGCCGTAGGTGTCCCAGCCCGAGGGCAGGTGTTGATTGGGGCCTACCGCGCGGTCGTATTCGGTGTCGCCGTCCCATGTGCCGTTGTCGGTGTCGTAGTGCGGGGTCAGATTGCCGCCGACGCCGGAGCCGTCCAGCCGGGGTCCGATCATGGGCGGGGACACGTCGCCGTTGTCGGCGATGTCGTGGCCGGCCAGCAGTGAGGACTCGATCTTGCCGATGCCGGCGAGGATCTGCCACCGCATCCCCGAGCACTGCGGCTGGGTCGCGTGCAGCCTGGCCGCGGCGCCGGCGTAGGCGTCCAGCAGCGTGTCCGGCACTCCTGCGACCTCCTCGGGCGCTGCTGTGGTGGTGGGGGAGGAGACGGCGGTGAGGGCGGAGACGGCCACGGCGGGAACGAGCAGGGCTGCGGCGCCCAAAGCGACGCCGCAGCCGAGGCTATCCAACGGCCTCCTCCTCGTCGTCCCAGGCGGGCAGCATCGGCTGCTCGGCGGTGTGGTCGGAGACCAAGTCGACGAGGCGGCGCGGGTGCATATGAGGGTCGTCGGCGCGCACCCACACCGCCTCGGCCGGGTGGGCGTCGTGGGTGGCGGTGGCCACCGCCACGGCGGGGCGGGATCCGAGGGCGCGGCGCAGGTGGGCTTCGCGGCGCCGGCTGGGCAGGTAAAACAGCACGACGGGGGTGGTGGCGGTGGCCTGGGCGAGTTCGCCGTAGGCGGCGACTTTGTCGACGAGGCGGCGCAGGCGTTCGGTGCCGGTGTCGTATTCGAGGAAGAAGCCCGCACTGCGGCCGGCGGTGGTCCAGGTGCCGGCGCCGTCGGGGCGGACGATGTCGCCGTAGAGGTCGGCGCACTCGGCTTCGGTCCACCAGTCCAGGTGGGGGTCGTTGGTCCCGGTGCGGGTGTGGGCGTAGAGGTCGACGAAGACCTGGTTGAGGCCGCGCAGGTGGCCCAGTGCGGCGGAGGTGGCCGGGGCCAGGGCGCGGTCGCGCCGGTAGCCGAACTCGCGCAGGTTCATGCCGTGTTCGGCGGCGAGGATTTCGGCGCCGGGGGTGTCGAGGACGTAGTGCCAGGGGGCGCCGCCGCGGGGGTTCCAGGGGCGGATCCGGTCGAGGGCGCGTAGGCGGTGCAGGGTGGCCAGGCGCTGTTTGGCGGTGTTGTAGGAGTTCCAGCCCAGGGCGGTGAGCTGGTCGGTGGTTAGGACCTTGTGGCGCCAGACCAGGCGCATGATGTGGCGGTCGCGCTCGGTCAGGCGAGCCGCGAGCGTCTTGATGACCTCGGGCGAGCTGCGGGGGCGGATGGGGGCGTGGTGGTCGGGGCGCAGCACAACGGACAACGGGTTCGCCTCCTTCGCACAGCGGGATGTACGGGCTACTGGGGTTGGTGGGTGTGGTTGGTGCGGGCGGCTTTGCGCACGGCGGTGGCCCGCCCGCGGGTGGGTGCGGGCAGGGGGCGGGTGCGCAGGGTGAAAGCCGGTGTCAGGGCGCCGTGGGCGACCAGGCGGGTGGCGGCCTGAAACTTCGCCAAGTGGGACAGGTCGTGTTCGCCGAGTTCGGGCTGGACGTGGCGGGCCAGGGCGCGGGCGTCTTCGGGGGAGACGTCGAAGAAGATCTTGGAGCGGGCGTTGGTGGAGGTGGCCTCGCGCAGTTCGCGGGGCAGTTGGGCCAGGTCCTGGTGGGCGATGGTGAGCCCGGCGCGGTAGGCGCGGGCTTCGGCGAGCATGTCGCCCAGCCCGTAGGGCAGGGTCAGGAAGTTGTGTGCCTCGTCTAGATAGAGGTTGATGTCGCGGCGTTGGGCTTCGCGCTGGCCGGCCCGGGCCAGGACCCCTTGCCATACCTGGGCCAGCACGAGCGAACCCAGCAGGGAGCTGGTGTCTTCGCCGAGCACGCCTTTGGGCAGGCGGGCGATGATGATCGCGTCCTCATCCAGCAGGGGTGCCAGGTTCAGGCTGCGCTGCGGGCGGGCGGCCAGCAGGTTGCGGGCGAAGTCGCGCAGCAGCACCGCGCGGAGTTTGTTCATCAGCGGCGCGGTGGCATGGGCGCGGGCCGGCTCGGACAGGCCTTCGTACCAGGACCAGAACCCGGCCAGTACCGAGGTGGCCTCCAGGTGGGCGGTGGCGCGGCGGCGGAAGCTGCTGTTGTCGAGGAGCTTGGGGATGTTGGCCAAGCTGGCCTGCGGGGTTCCGGCGAGGGTGAGTACGGCCGAGCGCAGGATGTCGTCGGTGCGCGGTCCCCAGGAGTCGGCGAAGATGCGCTGGAACACCCCGGTGATGGTGTCGGCGGTGCGCACCGGATCATCACCGGCTAGCACGTTGAGCGCGGGCGGGGCCGCGTCGTCGTCGGGGTCGATCAGCACGACCCGGCCCATCGCGTGTTCGGGGATGCGGGGAAGCAGGAGGTCGGATTCGCCCTTGGGTTCGATCATCACCAGCCCGCGGCCTTTGGCGATGTCGTTCAGGGCCATGTTCATCAGCAGGGTGGTTTTTCCGGTGCCGGTTCCGCCGATGATGTGGGTGTGCTGGCGCGCATCGGCGGCGTGTTGGGCGATGGTGCGCCGCTCGGACTGCTCGACCACCCCCAGCAGCCGCGCCTGCGGGCCGTCGGCAGCCACCTGGGGCGGGGGCGGAACCGGGCGGGCCGGCGCGCGCTGCAGCCCCGGCACGGTCTCATCGAGCGGCAGGTGCGCCACGGCGGCCAGTTCGGCGGCGGTGAGCAGGTCGCCGTGGCCCATGAAGCGCACCGACGCCAGCCACCGCGGGGCCAGCAGCATCCGGCGGCGCTGGTAGTGGTTGTAGCCGCTGAAGACCGCGAAGGCCGCGGCCAAGGCGTGGGAGCGGCCGCGGCGCGCCTGGCGAGCCTGCTCACCGTCGCCGGAGGAGGAGATGAGGTAGCGGACGTGGGTCTCCAGCCGCGGCTGGGTGGCCTTGTGCACGATCGCGCGGATCTCGCTGGAGGCCTCCGGCGAGGGCCCGTGCCGGCGCGGCCGGTGGCCGGGGGCAAAAGGGTCGGCGGTTTCCGGGGTGGTCTGGCGCAGCCGGTGGGCGGCGCGGCCTGCGCGGCGCAGCCGGGCCCCGGTGATGGGGCGCACGGCGACCTGCACGAGGATCTCCTCGTCGCCGACGAGGTCGCCGGCCGCGCCGATCAGCGCGCGCACCGGGTCTTCGTCGTAGCCGGTCTCGATGGGGTAGTGGTCGGGGCGCGCGAGCCGGACCCGGCCGCCCCGCACGTGCTGGTCGGTCTCGGGCGGGGGGACGGGGCGGGTGGTGACCGCGGCGCCGGGCCAGGAGGACGTGATCGCGCGCTCGACCAGACCGGGCGGGGTGGGGCCGGGGATCCACATGCGGATGCGCATCCCGCTGGTGGTCATGGCGTATTCCCACACCACGTGGGGTTGGCCCAGCAGCAGCCGTTTCCAGGCGGGGCGCAGGGTGCCCAGCATCTGGCGCCACAAGTGCACCGCGCCGGCCATGTCGCTTTCGGGCGGGGGCAGGATCTCGATGAGGCGGGCATCGCGAGCCCAGCGACGGTGCCGCAGCCATGCGGCCCCGGATCGCAGGGCCAGCAGCGCCGAGACTGCAGCCAGGCCCGTCGTCAGCAGCAACCAGCCGTAGGTCGAGACGGCGAATATCAGGAGCTCGGCCAGCACGGCGGGCAGGCGACCCAGCTCGGCGAGGTGGCCAGTCACAGCAGGTCGTCCTCCTCGGCGGTGTCGACGTCCAGTTCTGCGGCGCCCTCGTCGGGGCGGACGGGATAGGCGAACTCGGCCGGATTGGTCGTGACGAGCTGGTGTTCGGCTTGGCTGGCGACCACGCGGAAGGCCACCCGGCGCTGGCCGCTGCACAGCAACGCATCCCCAGGTGAAGCGGTGAGCAGGTGCTGGCGTTCGCCCTCGGACAGGGCGAAGGATTCGGCGATCTGGTCGATGGCCTGGGGCGCCTGGCGCATCAGGATCTGGGTGGCGGAGTTGGCGACGACGGCTTTGCCCAGCTCGGAGCCGAGTACGTCGGCGGCGTCCTGGGTGGCGACGGTGAGCCCCACCCACCTTTTGCGCGCTGCTTTGGCCAGGCGGAACAGGAACTTCGCGCCCTCGGGTTCGGACATGAGCAGCCAGCCTTCATCCACCAGCACCATGCGGGGGTGGTCGGGGGTGGAATCGGCGACGGTGCGCCAGATCGCATCCAGCGCCAGCAGGGTTCCGGTGGCCTTGAGCTCGTCGGGCAGATCCCGCAGCGACCACGACACGAGATGGCCGGAAGGCCGCTGGGTCGTGGGGGAGCGAAACAGCTCGCTGTAGGAGCCGGATACGTAGGGTGCGAGTTGGACGGCGAGGTCCTGGCCGTGCTCGTCGCCCTCGTTCTCCAGGGTGGCGACCAGGTCGGCCAGCAGCGGGGCGGGACGGTTCCAGGTGCGCTCGTCGGCGGTGATTCCCGCTGCCCGGTAGGTGGCGATCAGCGCCTGGTCCAGGGCGGCGCGCTGGCGCGGGCCCAGGGGACCGCCGAGCATGACCGCGAGCAGGGTGTGCAGGAACAACGCCCGCCGGGACAGCGCGTCGCGCTGGGCGTTGGCATCCAGTGCCAGGTCCAGGGGGTTGAGGTGCACCCCGGGTTCGC
This sequence comes from Streptomonospora alba, assembly GCF_000826685.1. Taxonomy (GTDB): domain Bacteria; phylum Actinomycetota; class Actinomycetes; order Streptosporangiales; family Streptosporangiaceae; genus Streptomonospora; species Streptomonospora alba. Next base: position 3,844 of record NZ_JROO01000034.1, on the reverse strand, counting down.
CCAGGCCGATGGTGGTGCCGCCGACTGCGTCGGTCAGGCGGGTGTATTCGTCCTCGGGGTCGATGACCGCGGCCGTGATCCCGGCGTACATGCTGCGCAGCAGATCGAGTTTGCAGAAGTAGGATTTGCCGGCGCCGGAGCGGGCCAACACGACGGTGTTGTAGGTGTCCAGCGCCCACCGGTCCCAGACCACCACCCCGGAGGAGTCGGCGTTGAGGCCGTAGAGGACCGCGGTGGGCGAGGTCTCGACCGCCAGGTCGGGGGAGGCGAACGGATAGGCGGCCGAGAGCGCGTGGGTGTCCATGCTGCGGCGCTGGCCCAGTAGATCCACGCCCGCCGGCAGCGCCGTGACCCACCCCTGGAGTTGGCGGTAGGAGGCGGGGCGGGCGTCGATCAGCATGGAGGAGGCCAGCGACTGGACGTGGCCGACCTCCTCCTCCAGCTCCTCCTCGGAGGCGGCGTGGACGGTGACCGACAACCCGACGCGAAACAGCTTGCCGTCGCCGCGGGCCAGGGAGGCGGCCATGTCGCGGGCGTCGGCGGCGGCCACTTCGGACTCGAAGTCCTCCAGCTTGCCCTGCTCGGCCCCGGTCTGGTTGGAGGATTCCAGCCGGGCCATCTGGCGGCGCAGCCGGTCGGCGGCCACCTTCGGCGGCACCGGTTCCACATGTAGGGACACATCCAGGCGGCCGGGGTAGGTCAGCAGCGGCTCCAGCCAGGCGTGGCCCACCTCGGCCGGATAGCCGGTCACGACGAAGGAGGCCGCGGCGCCCTCGCCCAGGAGCATGCGGCGCGGTCCGATCTCGACCTCAGCGTCAACGGGGCCCGACCTGGTCGCCGACCGGTGCGCCCGCCGCGGTCGGAACAGTCGCCGCATGGCTTAGCCCTCCTCCTGTTGTTCGGTTTCAGGGCCGGCGATCACGGCATCGGGGGAGGCGAGATCCTCCGGGGCGACACCGCCGGTGCGGGTGGGGTCGGCCGCTGCGGCGAGCACCGCGGCAGCCGCGCCTCCGTCAAGGGGCGTGGCGGTGCTGCCGGCACCAGCCAGCGCCCGGGCGGCATCATCGGCCCGGCGCTTGAGCGTTGCCGCCTGCTGCCGGGCAGTGCCGGAGGCCTCCCGCAGCACCAGCAGCACCCGGCGATACAGCAGGGTGTGGGAGGCGGCCAGGTCGCTGAGGTAGTCGGCGTGTTCGCGGGCGGCCTGTTCCAGTGCCGGATGCGGCAAATCGGGTGCCGTGGCATCGAGGGCGGCAACCAGGGGGTCCAGCCGTACCGATTCGGCCCGCACCAGGATCTGCACCGGGGTGGCCAGGGAGTTGAGGTAGGAGGCGAACCCGGCCACCAGGGCGGCGCGTTCTTCCTCAGTGCGCAGCCCGACGTTGACCGTCGAGCAGTCGAGGATGAGGGCGGCGCCGTGCTCGCCCAGGTCAATGACGCCGTCGTCGCCAATCGCCGCCACCGGCAACTCCAAGGGTGCGGGCAGCGGCCCGGGGCGGGCACTGATCCAGGAGGGCACCTCGGCGGCGGCAGGGGCGGTGGTCGAGCGCCGCTTGGGGGAGCGCAGGAAACCCACCGCGGCCACCAGGAGGCGGTCGAGGCTGAGTCCGTCGCGGCGCACCAGGGCGGCTACCACCGCAGCGCCCATCACCGGCACCGCGACCGCCCCCACCACCGGGAGCGCAACGAGATCACCCACCGCGCTCCACAGCCCCCATAGGGCCAGGGCGGGGGTGGCGATGATCAGCAGTTGGCGCGCGGTCAGGTTGGCCAGCAGGGTGTCCTCGCGCTCGATGTCGGCGGGCATGCGTGCACGCACCATCAGTCGTCTCCTGCTTCGTTGTTTCGGCGGCTGGGGCGAGGGCGCGGGCGCACCGGGCGCGACCGGCGCCCCCGCGGCGGTTGCTGCGGGGGGAGGCGGACGTTTTCGGGGCGAATCGGCCGATAGCGGGCCGGATCAGGTGGCGGCGGGTGCGGGCCGGGCGGGCGGGGCCGGTGGGCGCGGATCCCGCCGGAGTACGCCCGCCCTGGGCCGGCCGATGCCGATCCCGGGCCTTGCCGGGGGCCGCGCCCGTCGGTGGTCGTGTCGCCAGCGCCCGAGCCCGGACCGGCCCCGGGCCGGCTTCCTCCGGCAGTTCCGCCGGCCGCGGAGGAGCGTGCAGGGGAAGCGCCTGGGCCGCCGCGGGGACGGTTCTGTTGCCGGCCGTTGCCGCCGGGCGGGTGGACGGTGCCGCGCAGCGGCCCCGCCGCATTGCCCGTGCCGCTGCGGCGGCGCGCGCCCCCGGTGCCGGCCGCCCCGCCCGGCTGAGCTTGGGTGCCCCTACTACCCGGGGCGCCCGCGGGGCGAGAGGAGCCGCTCTGGGCGCCGGATCCGCCTGAGGCAGCACGCCCACGCCCCGGGCCGCCCGCATTCGGACCGCCGCCTCCACCCCGGGGCGCGCCGCGGCCCCGGAGCCCACTCCCGCCTGTGCCCCCGGCTGAGGCCCCGCCCCGCGCGGCGGCAACCGCCCGTCCGATGTTGCGAAAGACCAGCAGGCTCACCGCAAGCTTGGCGCCCTTGACCACCGGCGAGGCTTGCAGATTGAACACCTGCTTGAACGCCCAGTACGGAATGCGCACCAGCACATACAGGCAGCAGATCAACAGCGCCACATCGGCCAGGGAGCCCACGGTGCCGCCCGGATCGAGAGTCTGCATCTGCTCGCGGTTGAGGAACACGGTCACCGCGATGCGCAGCACCAGGGCCTGGGCCACCTGAATGATCAGCAGCGCCGACATCGCCCGCCACCACAGCCGGGCCAGCCCATCGGTCTGGGGCAGGGCGTGGCAGGCCAGCGCGATGGGCGCGATCGCCGTCAACAGCAGCCACAGCACGATGCGGATCAGCACGGCGAAGTACAGGAACACCGCCAGGAGATTGGCCACCAGGAAGAGCAGCACGATGATGAACAGCTCGCCCTCGGGGTTGGCGATGACGCGCCCCACCGCGTGGGCGACGCTCTCGGGGTTGGCGGTCTCGCTGACCAGCCCCAGGGCGGCCCCGTTGCCGACATCGGCCATCAGCGAGCACAGGAACCAGCTGGCATTGGCGCCGATGAAGCCCAGCAGCAGCCGCGGCAGGACCTCCTTGAGGCCGGCCGAGGTCTGCACGCTCGGGTTGGTCATCACCAGCACCCCGGCCACGGTGACCACCAGCACATACACCGTGCTGGTCACCTGCTGCGAGATCCGCCAGGCGTCCTCGATGCCGGAGGTGGGCGGCGGGGTGGAGATCATCCCGACCGCGGCGGTGACCAGGCCGGCGTTGGCCATGTCGGTCACCGTCGAGATCAGCCACGTGTTGAGGGCCTCGGTGACCTTGCAGGCGTAGTCGAACGCGCCGCACTCTTGGCCAGTGGGCGGGCCCTCTTGTCCCTCGCCGTCGCCGCTGCTACCGGTGTCCTCGGGCGGGCCGGGCTCGACCCCAGGTGCGGGAGAGGGAGCAGGCGAGGCCTCAGGAGGGGAAGACGGCGCTGAGGGCTCCGGTGGTTCCGGCTCGGCACCGGGGGCGGGCTCAGGGGGTGCCGCGGCGGCAACCGCGGCATCGGCCGGTGCCGCACCCACGGCCGGGCCCACAAGCGCGGCAACCGGTGCCAGCACGACCAGCGCCGCAGCGGAGAGAACGAGCCGGGCGCGGTGGCGGGTGCGCATCCTCAGCCCAGCCCGACGAAGCCGCGCAGGATCTCCACCAGGATCGGAGCGAGGATCGCCACCCCATAGCCCAGCGCGGAGTACTTCAGCGTGTCCTTGGCCTTGCTGACCTCGCCGGGATCACCGCCGGCCAGCAGGTAGCGCAGCCCGCCGATGG
>NZ_JROO01000033.1 GCF_000826685.1 Streptomonospora alba | reverse complement strand
GGGGGGGGGAGTCGGCAGCGGCTCCACGGGTCCGGTGGCACGAATACCAACCGGACGGTATGTAAGGATGGTGGCGCGTCAGGGCTCTGGCGCACCCTGCCGCAGCGAGCGCCCGCGCTGTGCCGCGGCCGACGACGACAAGGAGGCAGCGATGGCAGTCGACCCCTCCGGGTCCGACCTCGCGCGCATGCTGGAGGAGGACCCCGGCGGTCCCGTTGTGATGCTCAACCTGCTGCGGTTCGCCCCCGGCGGGCGGTCTTCGTACGAGGAGTACTCACGCCAGGCGGGGCGCTTTCTGAAGAAGTACGGAGCCGAAGTGCTCTACGCCGGCGACGGCGCGCCGCCCCTGGTGGCCGAGGACGGCCAGGACTGGGACGCCGTGCTGGTGGTGCGCTATCCCAGTCGCGAGGCGTTCAGCCGGATGGTCGCCGACCCCGAATACCAGCAGATCACCGCTTTGCGTTCGGGCGCCCTGACCGAGGCCGTGCTCCAGCCGACCGTGCCCTGGGGCTCGCGCCGCGGCGACTGACCGCGCGGGGCGCCGGGAGGCGTCCGCCGCCGCGGTGCATCACCGGTGTCACGGGTCGGCAGACCGGCGTTGTTCTGGCCTGCGGGCGGTGCTGTGGTCGCTCCGTCCGCAGGGGCCGGGCGGGAGCGCGCGGTGCGTTACGCGCCGGCGGCCGTGGCGGCCCGGCCCGCGGCGCGTTCCGTTCCGCCGCGCACGATGATGGAGAAGCGGGTGAGTTCTGCATGGCCTGCTCCGGAATCTGATTCGGGGAAGGCGGCGCGGAACCCGGCGTCGATTCCGTCGGAGTGTGTGAAGTGCTGCTGCGGGTTATCCGCGGCCGGGCATTCTTGGGATTCGCCTATTTCGTTGTGATGGCCGGGTACGAGAAGGCGGTCCGGCAGCCGCTGCGGGCCCTGGCTGGGATGGTGGCCGCGGGGGTTCTGCGCGGCCTGTCCCTGGTCCTGCGCTCACACGGCCACGGTCCGCGCATCGGCGGAAACGGAGTGGTCCGGTCACGGAGAGGAAGGGGCGCCGGATTCCCATGTCCGACGTGACGGTCTCTCGTTGAGCACTCCTCATCAGGGGCGGGGTTTTTGCGGCGCCGTCGTGGAAGTGGCGAACGGGAAGACCGCTGTGCACGCGGTCGCCGTTTTCGAGGATGAATCGTGGTGCAAGCAGCGGGAGTTCGAGGGAATCGCTCCCGATTTCGGATTTCGCATGCTGGAGCACCCCTTGGCCTGAGCCCGGTGATCGCTGCCGCCCGCCGATGCGCATCCCGTGCGGTGTAGCCGCTCACCCTCACCCCGCACGAGGGTCCGGAAGCCCTTCGAAACTATCGAGTAGCCACAGCTGCACGATCCTGTGGAGTCGGGGTCCGGTGGTGCGGTCTGTGCCCGGGAACCGGGGTCGAAAGTCTCCGAAATCTTCCGGAAATTATTGACAACTCCATGTGGCCGCCCGAACACTGTCACTACTGACGGAGCGACCCCGAGTTCAACCGAGACCACCCACTGCGACCTGGTCGTTCAGCTCGTCGGCGCAGGTCGACCGGACCATTCCGCCGCGTCGCACAGCGCCGAGCCGCGGCGGCCGCCCCCCGGCCGCCGTCAGTCCCCCGCGAGGAGGAAGAACCGCAGATGATCACATCCCCCACAGATCCGAAGAGTCGTAGACACAGCGGAGTCAGACGGTTCGCCGGACGCGCCTTCGTCGCCGCGGTAGCGATGGTCACGGCCTCGACCGTCCTGCCTACCAGCGCCAGCGCGGCCATCACGTCCAATCAGACCGGCACCCACGACGGCTACTTCTATTCGTTCTGGACCGATTCCGAGGGCACGGTCTCCATGGAGAACGGGTCCGGCGGCAACTACAGCACCCAATGGAGCGACACCGGCAACTTCGTCGCCGGCAAGGGCTGGAGTACCGGCGGGCGCCGGAGCGTGCAGTACTCCGGCAGCTACAACCCGTCCGGAAACTCCTACCTGACGCTCTACGGGTGGACCAGAGACCCGCTCGTCGAGTACTACGTCGTCGAGAACTGGGGCAGCTACCGGCCCGACGGCGAGTACCAGGGCACGGTCACCAGCGACGGCGGAACCTACGACATCTACCGGACGATGCGTTACGACAAGCCCTCCATCGAGGGCACCGCGACGTTCCCCCAGTACTGGAGCGTTCGCCAGTCCCGGAGGACGGGCGGAACCATCACCGCCGGCAACCACTTCGACGCCTGGGCCAGCCACGGTATGAACCTGGGCAACCACGACTACATGATCATGGCGACCGAGGGCTACCAAAGCAGCGGCAGCTCCAACATCACCCTGGGCACCTCCGGCGGCGGCGGAGGCGGCGGCGGCGGTGGCGGCGGCGGTGGCGGTGGCGGCGGCAACGACGGCTGCACCGCGACGCTGTCCGAGGGCGAGCAGTGGGACGACCGCTACAACCTCGGGGTCTCCGTCAGCGGCTCCAACGACTGGACCGTGACGATGAACGTGCCGTCGCCGGCGAAGGTCATGGCGACGTGGAACGTCAACGCCGACTACCCCGACGCCCAGACGCTGGTCGCCAGCTCCAACGGCAACGGCAACAACTGGGGCGCGACGATCGAGCACAACGGCAACTGGACGTGGCCGACGGTCTCCTGCAGTGCCAACTGACACCCCTGAACCCGGGTGATACCCACCTCCGTGGCGCGGCGGCTGCCAGCCGCCGCGCCACGGCGCTTTCCGCGGTCGGTTCCGCTGCGTCGCGCACGCCGATCCGGGAGCAGACCCTCTCCGGCGACACGGCCGCGGTCGCGTGAGGCGCCCCGCGTCGCTAAGCGTCGCCGTCTTCGGGATCCGCTGCGCGGATGACGCCCTGCCGTGTCGTGATGGTGAAGGCGCCGTCGGAGGCGATCGCCGTGTTCAGGCGTTCGCGGGCGCGGCGCACGATCTCGTCGTAGGGGACCCCGGTCTGGGCGGCCCAGACACGGTAGGAGCCGAGATGATCGAGGACCGGGGCGGGGTCGTGGGCCGCGATGCTTCCGGTGAGCTGCTGCACCGTGACGTCGCCGAAGTACTCCCGCAGCTGGGCGGCGCCGGCGTCCAGCGGAAAGCGGTCGGACAGGCGCGCGGGGCGCGATCCCTGGTCGGTGCCCAGTACATCGGCGGCCGCGGCCTGCCAGAGGTCGTCCAACTCCTGCTTGTCGTCTTCGGCGTTGGTCGATGCGACCAGGAGCCCGCTGGGTTCGAGAACGCGGACGACCTCCGCCAGGGCGGCGTCGATGTCGGGCAGGCGGTGGAGCGCGTGCAGCGCCAGCACCGCGTCGACGCCGGCCGTCCTGATCGGCAGTTGCGCGGCGGCGGCGCACAGCACAGGAGGGGGCAGGTCTTCGAGCACGCCCGGCGAGGCGCCGACGCCGATGGTCGTCGCCTCCGGGAGTTCGCTGCGCAGTCGGTGAAGGTCGGCGCCGCTGCCGCAGGCGAGGTCGAGCACGGTGCGGTGCTCGTCGGCGAGGGAGCCGGCGATGAGGGCGGGCAGGTCGTAGGTCGGCTGCTGGAGATCGTGGAGCGTGTGTCGTGCCGCGAGGTGGGCGTCGTCGTCCAGGAGGCGGCCATCGGTGACAGGGCGGGTCCGGTCGGCGTTCATCGCTTCCATCCTGCCGCTGTGCCGGTGCGGAGGGAAGCGCTATCGACGGAGCCGTCCCGCTCGGCGCGGGTCGAACGGCGCACGACCGGCGAGCGCGGCCCAGAGGAACCGCTGAGGGACGGGGGCGACGGCGCTCCACGGGGTACCCGGTGACAGCGCAGTGCCCCCGTGGTTCCCGCCGAGGCGGCGGCCGCCGCGTACCGGCCCGGGAGGCCGCCGCTCGGAGAACGTGGCGTCGCGTGCGGGTTTGCCGTCACAGGCGGGGGGATAGCGGGGCGGGTGCCGAGACGGCACAGCGAACGGCCACGTTCGGCGGCCGGAAGGAGACTGTCACCGTGGAGAGCCGTGAACACCTGATCGCCTGGCTCAACGACGCCTATGCCATGGAGCAGGCACTGGAAGAGACCCTTGAGCGGCACGCCAAGGACGCCGAGGGTGACGACCCCGAGGTGCACGACCGCATCACGCGCCACATCGAGGAGACGCGCGGCCAAGCCCAGACGGTGCGCGGCTGTATCGAGTCGCTGGGCGGCCAGGTATCGGGCGCGAAGTCCTCGTTCGCGAACATGTTCGGCGCGATGCAGGGCATGGCGAACAAGCCGTTGAAGGACACGATGGTCAAGAACGCGCTGGCCGACTACGCGGCCGAGCACTTCGAGATCGCCTCCTACCGTGCGCTCATCGAGGGTGCCCGCCATCTCGGTGAAGACACGGTGGCCGACCAGCTGACCGGAATTCTGCGCCAGGAAGAGGAGATGGCGCGGTTCCTGGAAGAGAAGCTTCCGGCAGCTGTGCGCGACTCCCTCGCCCAAGGATGAGCCGGCCTCCGTACCTCTCCGACCGGGCCCCGCGCCGCACGCCCGCGCGGGGGCCGAACGCGTCTGCGCAGGAGTAGCGGTGCGGAGCGATCGCCGCGCGGTCACGGCCGGGAACATCCCTCCCGCCGTACACGTTGCACAGGGCAAGGTACACGGCTGCGTTTTTCCAATGCGGAAACATCTGCGGGCACCCCCGAGCGGTGCTCCTCTTTCCAGGTACACCTGGATCGGCGGAGATGTAGCACGCCGAGGCCGCGCGACCACGCGACCCCATCTCCCCTTCGACCAGGAGACCAGTACATGCCTCACGGCACAGTGAAATGGTGCGAGCCCGAAACGGGCACCGGCCGTATCATCCCCGACGACGACACGGCCGAAATCCCCTTTCACGCCGAAATTGAGCCCGGCACCGCCGGTGCGTTCACGGAAGGCCGGCGAGTGGCCTACCGCCTCGGTCAGGGCCCCGAGGGCCCGCAAGCCGAGGAGCTTTGCCCCCTGGACGCCGACGACAGGGTCGCCGAACTCGCGGCCGTGGGCGCCGGGAACGGAGCGCCCACCCGCGGCGATTCGGGCGGCTCCCGACCCGCCCGCCGGGGCAGCGACTACGCCGAACTCTCACGCCAGGTCAAGGCCGCCGGGCTGTTGCAGCGGCGGCCGTTCTCCTATGCGGTGCGCATCGGAGTGAACCTGCTCCTGCTGGTGGCCGGATGGGGCGCGTTCGCCGTTATCGGCGCCTCGTGGTGGCAGATGCTGACGGCGGCGTTCCTCGGCGTGGTGTTCACCCAGACCGGGTTCATCGGCCACGACGCAGGCCACCAGCAGATCTCCGCCTCCAGGCGCGTCAACGACTTCATCGGGCGGGTGCACGGCAACCTGCTGGTGGGGCTCAGCTACGGCTGGTGGAACTCCAAGCACAACCGCCACCACGCCCACCCCAACCAGGTCGACCGCGACCCCGACATCGGCGGAAGCGCGATCGCCTTCACCGAGGACCAGACCCACGCCCGCAAGGGCGTCGGCGTCTGGCTGGCGCGCAGCCAGGCGTGGCTGTTCTTCCCCATGCTGCTCCTGGAAGGGCTCAATCTGCACGTCGCCGGTGTGCGGGCGCTGTTCACCAGCGACACGGCCACACCGCGGGTCAAGGCCATCGAGGCCGGGCTGCTCCTCGCCCACCTCGGCGGCTACCTCGCCGCCGTCTTCCTCGTGCTCACGCCGCTGCAGGCCGTGGCCTTCATCGCCGTCCACCAGGGGCTGTTCGGCCTGTACATGGGATGCTCCTTCGCGCCAAACCACAAGGGGATGCCGATCTTCGCCAAGGGCGAGAAGATCGACTTCCTGCGCCGCCAGGTTCTGACCTCCCGCAACATCCGCGGCGGCCCCTTCACCGACGTCGCCCTGGGCGGGCTGAACTACCAGGTCGAACACCACCTGTTCCCCTCCATGCCCCGCGCGTCCCTGCCCCGCGTGCAGCCGATGGTGCGTGAGTTCTGCGCCAAGCACGGGATCGAGTACTACGAGACCAGCCTGGTGGACTCCTACGTCCAGGTGCTGCGGCACCTCAACACCGTCGGCGGATCGCTGCGCCCCGAATTGGAGTACTGAGTCCGCCGCACGCCCGCCCACACGGCGCACGCGTTGGAGCGGAGGCGGCCCCAGCAGGGTCGCCTCGGCCCCGGGCCCGCCGAGCTGTCGGCGGGTCAGCCGTCGCCCCAGCACAGGCAGAACGGGTGGCCGGCCGGGTCGGTGTAAACACGGAACCCGCCCTCGGACGCGGAGCGCAGACCCTGATCGACCTCCTGCGCCGAGTCCCAGGGCAATCGGGTGGCGCCCAGCGCCAGGGCCGCCGCCTCGGATTCGTCGATGTCGTCCACGTCGAAGTCCAGGTGGATCTGCATCGACGCGGTGTCGTCCGGCCACGTGGGGGGCTCGTGGCCGGGCGCGTGCTGGAAGCTCAGGCGCGTGGTCCCGTCGTCGCCGATGTCGACCCAGGCGTCGTCGACCCTCGTGATCCGCACGCCGAGCAGTTCGGCGTAGAACCGCGCCAGAGCCTGGGGATCGCGGGTCTCGAGCACGACCGTCTGCAGCCGGGTGGCCATGAGTCCTCCTTCGATCGTCTTCCATCGAACCGTCCCCACTGATCCTGCCGTACGGGTACGACAGGATTTCCGAGCGCGCGCCGAGAACGTGCGGGCGGGGCGCCGGACGATCCGCGGCCGCGAGTAGGCTGCCCGGGGCAGGCGTCGCGGGAAAGGGGCCGGTGATGGAGCGGGCGTTCTACCGGGACCTCGGCGCGGGCCGCTACCTCGCCGCCGAGCACACGGCGGGGCCGTGGTCCTCGGAGACCCAGCACCTTGGACCGCCCTCCGCCCTGCTGACCCGAGAGCTGGAGCGCTGCGCGCCCGCGCCCGACACCCTGCTCGCCCGGATCACCGTGGAGGTGCTGGGGCCGGTTCCTGTGGGCGAGCTGCGGGTGAGCGCGCAGGTGGACCGGCCCGGCCGGTCGGTCCAGTTGCTGTCGGCGAGCTTGGAGAGCGCCGAGCGCCCGGTCGCCCGGGCGGTCGCCTGGCGTATCGCGCGCGGAGACACCGCCGACCAGGCGGCCGGCGCGGCCGAGCCTCTGGCCCCTGTCAGCGCCGGTGTCGAGTTCGGCCGCCCCGAAGGCTGGGGCGGGGGCTACATCGACGCGATGGAGTGGCGCAGCCTCAAGGGGGCGCTCGCCGATCCCGGACCGGCCACGGTGTGGGTGCGGCAGCGGATTCCGCTGGTCGCGGGGGAGGCCCCCACACCGCTGCAGCGCCTGATGGCCGTGGCCGACTCCGGCAGCGGAGTCTCCAATCTGCTCGACCCCCGGCAGTGGCTGTTCATCAACACCGAGGTCACTACGCACGTCCAGCGCGAGCCGGTGGGGGAGTGGATCGGGCTGGACTCCACCACCGTGCTGGGACCCGACGGCGTCGGCACCGCGGTATCGGTGCTGCACGACCAGCACGGGCAGGCGGGCAACTGCAACCAGGCGCTGCTGGTCCGCCCCCGCTGACGAGACGGACGCGCTCAGTCGCCGATACCGGAGCGAAGGGCCGTGTCCGGCAGGAGCCGATGCCGCTTGGCCGGAGCGCGGCCGCGACCGCCGCGGACGAGGACGGGAGCGAGTCAGAGCGGTCCCAGAACCCGCTGCGGATCGGCGTCCAGGGCGAGGGTCTCCAGCACGGTGAGGAGCCGGCGTTCCTCGTATCGGAAGTGGGACTCCATGATCGCGGCGATCCCCTCGATGCGGCGGTCCAGCTCCGCAGGCGAGGCCGACCGCTCCACGGCCTCCTGGAGCCCGGAGACCAGGTACGCGATCATCGAGTGGTCCTGTTTCAGGCGACCCAGGGTGTCACGCAACTCGGGATGCTGAGCGGCGATCGCGGGGAACAGTTCAGCGTCCTCGCCCTCGTGGTGCCCGGCCAGGGCGGTGCAGAACCCGTGGCAGTACAACAGCAGGTCCCTGGTGGCGGGCACCGCGGAATCGCCGGCGTCGAGCGCCTCGCGGGTCGCGCGCAGAGCTTCGCGCAGCCGTTCGTGGACGGCGCGTAGTTCACGGCTCCAGGCGATGAGCCTGGTCTTGTCGCCCTCACTCATAGAAGGAGGGCGAAGGGGGCGACACGAGCATCGTCGCACTCCTTCGGATCCGGCGCCTCCATGCCTGACACGACCTGCCACCGACACGCGACGCTGGGCGTCAAGCTAGCAGCGGAGCCGTCCTTCCGCGACCGGTAGCCCCGGGGGCTCGGGCCGCTTCGGTCGTCGCTCGCCGCGGTCCGGATGGAAACCGACGGCTCCGGGAACGAACGCGGAGATTTCCGGGAAAATCTGCGGTCCGCTGTTTAGCCGCAGGTCAGCGTTCGTCTGGGGCCTCCGGGTAGAGAATGTGGCGAGTCCCTCGTGCCGCGTTTTCTCCTCCGCGGGCGGCGCCTGCGCCGTGTCCCGCGCCGACCACGTCGCGCTGCGCGTGCGGGGGTGCGGGAGCGTCCGGTGCTCGGTATAGCCCCTGGACACAGCCGTATGAGCGGTCCCGTGGCGGCGCCGTCGGCGCCGGGGGGCGCACTCGCCGCACCCTGCCGTCCCGGCCCGGTCCGCGGAATCCGAGGGCGGAATCCGAGCGGAGGGAATACTTGATGCTGTAGGTTGTTCTACTAGGCGATCGCGAATTTTCTTCGTACGTGTTTGACTTCGTGTTTGGCACTCGCAGTTATTAACGCGAGTGATCCTGCAGCCAGGGATGGTGGGTGGGCGCTCGGATTGCGATCGCGGATCCGGAATAACACGGATCCGAACCCGTCTACCTGCCAGGAGGCAGTCATGGCTCAGGGAACAGTCAAGTGGTTCAACGGCGAAAAGGGCTTCGGCTTCATCAGCCAGGACGAGGGCGGCCCGGACGTCTTCGTGCACTACAGCAACATCGACGGCAGCGGCTTCCGCAACCTCGATGAGAACCAGCGCGTCGAGTTCGACGTCACGCAGGGCCCGAAGGGCCCGCAGGCCGAGCGCGTCCGCGGCGTGTAGCGGCGGCGCGGCCCCGGTCTCCCGGGTGTTCCGCGTCTCTCGGCATTGCGACTGCCCCCGCCGGTCACGGCGGGGGCAGTCGTCGTTGTGCCGGGCCGACCCGAGAGTCCGCGAGGACGGTGGCGACCCGACCGGGGCGGTGAGGCGGGACGGATTCCCGTCCGTCTCCGCTCAGCGCCAGCCGAGCTCCGGCGCGACGTAGCGCAGCAGGCTGTCGAGTACGTGGGCGTTGTAGTCCACGCCCAGTTGGTTGGGCACGGTGAGCAGAAGCGTGTCCGCCGCGGCGACGGCCTCGTCCTGCGCCAGGTCCCGCACCAGCCGGTCCGGTTCACCGGCGTAGGTCTTGCCGAACCGGGCAAGGCCGTCCTCCAGGTGGCCGACCTGGTCGGTACTGCCCGTTTCGCGGCCGAAGAGCTGGTGATCGAGCTTGCTGACGAGCGGGAAGACGCTGCGGCTCACCGAGACACGGGGCTCGTTCTCGTGGCCGGCGGCCTTCCACGCCTCTCGGAAGAGGTGGATCTGCTCGGCCTGCAGCTGGTGGAAGGGCACACCGGTCTCCTCGGTGAGCAGAGTCGAACTCATGAGGTTCATCCCCTGCTCGCCGGCCCATCGAGCGGTGGCCCGACTTCCGGCGCCCCACCAGATCCGCTCGCGCAGCCCCGGGGAATGGGGCTCGATCCGCAGAAGCCCGGGCGGGTTGGGAAACATCGGCCGCGGGTTCGGCTCGGCGAACCCTTCGCCCTTGAGGACGTCGAGCAGCGCCGCCGTGTGCTCCCGGGCCATCTCGGCGTCCGTGGTGCCCTCCGCCGGGTGGTGCCTGAAGTACTCGTAGCCCTTGACGACCTGCTCCGGCGAGCCGCGGCTGATCCCGAGCTGGAGGCGCCCGCCGGCGATCAGGTCCGCCGATCCGGCGTCCTCGGCCATGTAGAGCGGGTTCTCGTAGCGCATGTCGATGACGCCCGTGCCGATCTCGATCCGGCTGGTCCGCGCCCCGATCGCCGCCAGCAGCGGAAAGGGCGATGCCAGCTGCCGGGCGAAGTGGTGCACGCGGAAGTAGGCGCCGTCCGCGCCGACCTCCTCGGCGGCGACGGCCAGCTCGATCGACTGCAGCAGGGCGTCGGAGGCCGACCGCACCTGGGAGCGCGGCGACGGCGTCCAGTGGCCGAAAGAAAGGAATCCGATGTTCTTCACAGCTTGGTCAACACCGCGGACAGGCTGCTATTCCAGCTCGGCGTGGCGGCAGGTGCCCGGGCCGGGTCACCCGGCGGTTCCCGGACGGATCCGCCGTCCCCTCGCCCCCTCCTCCGTCCGCCTCCGTCGAACCCAGGTGCGTCGCGGTCTTCGGTCGCTGAGACGTCGCCTCGGGGTCGGCGGCTCCGAATAGCAGACTGGAGAGTCCGGCGGACGGCGACCGGACTCAGGAACCCGTCGGAGCGCGGCGGCGAGTAGAAGAGGTGACCATGGAACGCACTTCCCTCAGCATCGTGGCGGCGGCCGCGGCGACGGCCCTGCTGGTGGCCGGCTGCGGAGCCCTGGGCGGAGAAGGCGAGGCAGCACCGCAGGACGGTGCCGAGGCGTCCTCCTCGGGCGTGGACGCCGCGCAGGGCGGGGACGGCGGAGAGCAGGGCGAGGGCGGCGGCCGGAGCCCCGCGGAGGCGCTGGACTTCACCGCACCCACGGTCGGCGGGGGCGAGATCGACGGCGCCGAACTCCAGGGCGAACCGGTGGTGCTGTGGTTCTGGGCGCCCTGGTGCACGATCTGCCGCGGCGAGGCGCCCGGGGTCGCCGACACCGCCGAGCGCTACGAGGGCGAGGTCGAGTTCATCGGCGTCGCGGGCCAGGGCGAGGCCGCCGCCATGGAGGAGTTCGTCGCCTCCACCGGCACCGACGGCATGCGGCACATCATCGACGAGGACGGCTCCATCTGGTCCGGGTTCGATGTGACCACCCAGCCCTCCTTCTCCTTCCTGCGGACCTCGGGGACGTTCCTGACCTACACGGGCAAGATGAGCGACAAGGAGATCGACGACCGCGTCGCTTCCGAGGTGCTGGCTGAGTGATGGAGCAGCTTCCCTTCGCGATCGCTCTGGCCGCCGGGACTCTCGCGGTACTCAACCCCTGCGGCTTCGCGCTGCTGCCCGGCTACCTCGCGCTGCTGGTCTCCGACGCCCCCGACTCCCCCGATGCGCGGGCGCGGCGGCTTCCCGCGCTCGGGCGCGCCCTTGCCACGACCGCCGCCATGACCGGCGGCTTCGTAGTGGTATTCGGCCTGTTCGCGCTGGTCGCCACGCCGCTTGCGCTGTCCCTGGAGCGCTATCTGCCCTGGACGACCGTCGCCATCGGCGTGGTTCTGGTCGCCCTGGGCTTCTGGCTGCTCAGCGGCAGGTCGCTCGCGCTCCCCGGGGTCCGCGCCCCTTCACCGGGGCGGGCGACCCGCTCCCTGCGCTGGGCCGCGGCCTACGGCACCGCCTACGCCACCGCCTCGCTGTCGTGCACCGTCGCCCCGTTCCTGGCGGTGACCACAAGCGCGGCCGCCACAGGAGGCGTGGCCGGGGCCGTGGGGGTGTTCCTCGCCTATACCGCAGGCATGGCCCTGGTCGTGGGGGTGCTGACGGTGGCGACCGCCCTGGCCCATGAGGGGGTGGCGGCACGCATGCGCCGCGCCCTGCCGTATGTGACCCGGGCCGGAGGTGCACTGCTCCTTCCGGCAGGGGCCTATGTGGCCTACTACGGCTGGTTCGAACTGCAGGTGCTGTCCGGGCAGGCGGCCTCCGATCCCGTGGTGGGAGCGGCCACGTCCGTGCAGTCGGCGCTGGTCCGGGCGGTGGAGCAGGCCGGTCCGGGAACGCTGCTGGCCGCGCTCGGGCTGCTCTGCGCAGCCGCCGTCGCCGCCGGGGCGGTGCGCAGGCGGGGGCGCGTGCGGGCGGAACACGGGTGAGGGGAGCGCGAGGCCGGCCGTCCGACGGGCGCCGACGGGCGCGGTGATCGGCCTCCCGGCAACCGGCCCCGGGGCGTCGGCGCGGCACGGGTGCGGGTCCTTCCGGTGCTGCGGGGTAGGGGCGTCGGCGACCCGAGTGAGCAGCGCCGCGGCCGCGCTTGTCGTACCGGCTCGGTACCTTGGCTCTGCGCCGCCAGGCTGAGCCTTTCCCAGGGGCGCGGTGCGCCGAGTCCGGCAGCGGCAGCACCGAGGCGCTCGCCCACCTGCCCCCTGCGCCCGATGACCCCGATGACCCCACACGCCGGGCCGATCCGCGACGGAGATGCCATGCCTTCCGCTGAGGAAATGATCAGTGCCTCCACGGCGCGTTCCCTGGCCACGGCCGTGCGAACGGTTGTGCCCGGGGCGCGCCCGGCGGCGTTGGAGGCCGCCGAGGCCGGACTCGCCCCGCTGTCGGTGCGGGAGCGCAGCGACCTGCTGCGCGACGCCCTGATGGCCGACCTGCCCGGTGACTACGCGTCGTTCGCGGCGACGGTGCGGGCCGCGCTCGACCGCGCGCCGTCGTTCACGGGCTGGCTGATCTGGCCTGTCACGAGTGCGGTCGCGGCCAAGGCCGTCGAGGACGGCTCGGACGAGGCGTTCGACGACGCCCTCGCTCTGCTTGCCGACCTGACGCCCCTGCTGTCCTCGGAGTTCGCGCTGCGGGTGCTCCTGAACCGCGATCTGGATCGTGCCGTGGCCGCGATCGGCGACTGGACCGGATCGGAGAGTGCGGCCGTCCGCCGGCTGGCGTCCGAGGGGACCCGGCCCTTCCTGCCGTGGGCGGTGCGGGTTCCGGGGATCCTCGCCGCGCCCCGTTCGACGCTGCCGATCCTCGACGCCCTGTACCGCGACGAGAGCGAGTACGTGCGGCGCTCGGTCGCCAACCACCTCAACGACCTGAGCCGGCGGGAACCCGAGCTGGTCGTGCAGACCGCGGCGGCGTGGCTGGCCGACCCCGGCGAGGACACCCGGCGCGTCGTACGGCACGGCCTGCGCACACTGGTCAAGCAGGGGCACCCGGGAGCGCTGGAACTGCTCGGCTTCACCCCGGCACGGCTCGACGTAACGGGTCCGGTACTCGCCTCGGACACGGTCGCCATCGGAGATGCGCTGGCTTTCACGGCGGCGGTACGCAACCTCGAAACGCGCCCGGCGCAGCTGGCGATCGACTACGTCGTCCACCACCGCAAGGCGAACGGCAGTCTGACCGGCAAGACGTTCAAGCTCACGACGCGCACCCTCGGTGCTGGCGAGACCCTCGACCTCGCCAAGGAGCACTCGTTCCGCGTGATCACCACCCGCCGCTACCACCCGGGTCGCCACGCCCTCGAACTGCAGATCAACGGTGTCCGCTCGGGCAGGGCCGAGTTCACTCTGGTCCCGCACGACGGCGGGCCCGACGGCCGCCGCTGAGTCCGGTCGGGGCGCCGTCGGACCGCCGAAACCGCGAAACACCGTGGTCGCACCCGCGTGCCTGTGCCCGAGGCGGAAGCGGCCTCCACCGAAAGTCGCAAATGCGATGGGGACCTGCGCGGGCTGTGGCGAAGGGGGCTGTGCCAGCACGCTGGAGATCAGCAGCCGGGGCGAGGCACGTACATGTACGGGGCCGCCCGGCTGTCCGAGTCATCCACACAGCAGGAGTGAGCCCGTGAAGCCCCCCGAAGCAACCTCCGCCATTCCCCCGGTCGGCCCCTCGCGGCCGCGGCGCGGATCCCGTGCACCCTTGGCGGCGGTGGTGGCCGCCACGGCCGTCGCCGTGCTGGCCGGCGGTTGTGCCGGGGCCGCGTCCGAGACGGATCAGGTGCCCTCTCGCTCTTCCGCACCCTCATCGCCCGGTACCGCCGGACTGACCAAGCAGGACCTCGACGCCTGGCTGGACGGCCGTATGCCGACAGCCCTGGAGGAGACCGGCATCCCGGGGGCCGCGGTCGCCGTCGTCCACGACGGCGAACTGCTCAGCGCCCGGGGCTACGGCTACGCCGACACCGGTGCGGGCGGGGACGAGCCGGTACCGGTCGACCCCGAGCGGACGCTCTTCCGGACGGGCTCGGTCTCCAAGCTCTTCACCGCCACGGCGGTGATGCAGCTCGTGGAGGAAGGAGAGGTGGACCTGGACACCGACGTACACGAGTACATCGACTTCACGATCCCCACCTCCTTCGACGAACCCGTAACCATGCGCCACCTGCTGAGCCACACCCCGGGCTTCGAGGAACGCGTCTCAGGCATGATCCTGCCCCAGGGCACCGAAACCGACCTGCGCAAGCGCTTGGCCACCGATCCCCCTGAGCAGGTGTTCGAGCCGGGCACGGTCCCCGCCTACTCCAACTACGGCAACGCGCTCGCCGGATACATCGTCGAGCGCGTCAGCGGCGTCCCCTTCGAGAAGTACCTTCAGCAGAACGTGCTGGAACCGGCGGGAATGGACTCTTCCACCTTCGCCCAGCCCCTTCCCGACAGCCTGGAAGGACGGTTGGCCGGCGGCTACGCCGCCGACGGCACCGCGCCGGCCGGGCCCTTCGAGGTCGTCTCGGACGTACCCGCCGGCGCGCTGACCGCGCCGGCGACCGACATGGCGCAGTTCATGCTCGCGCACCTGAACGACGCCGGAACCGGCCCGTCCGCGCTCCTCGACCCCGAGACGCTCGAACGCATGCACGAACCCGCCCTGGGCGAGGAGTCTCTGGGGAATCTGGCCGCCGGACCGCGCATGGCGCTGGGCTTCTTCCGAGAGGACCGCAACGGCCACCGGATCGTCGGCCATGGGGGAGACACCACGTACTTCCACTCCCACATGCAGATCTACCCCGACGAGGACACCGGCATCTTCGTGAGTGTCAACGGCGGCGGGCAGGAGGCGGTCGACAGCCTCAACCTGCGCGAGCAGCTCACCTCGGGCTTCGCGGATCGCTACTTCCCCGCCTCGGATGAGCAGGAGGCCGACTCCTCGGTGGAGCCGACGGCCGCCGAACACGCCGCGATGGCCGAGGGCACCTACGAGGACACCCGGTCGATGTACAGCACCTTCCTGTACGCCGCGAACCTGATGAACCCGCAGACCGAGGTCACTGCGCAGGAAGACGGCACGATCCTGGTCACCCCGGGTCCGTCGACCTTCGAGCCCACGGTCTACGAGGAGATCGAGCCCTGGGTGTGGCGCGAGGTCGGGGGACAGCGGATCCTCACGATGCGGGAGCAGGGAGGCCGGGTGGAGGCGATCGGCTACGGCGTGGCTTTCACCAAGCTGCGCCTCGACCCCACGCGCCAGGCCTCCGTGGCCCTTCCGGTGCTGGGCGCTTCCGTGTTCCTGCTGGTGGCCGCCGTTGTGAGTTGGCCCGTCGGCGCCGTGGCCCGGTGGCGCACGTCGCAGCCCAAGCGGGGACGATCCGGGCGTGTGGCCCGGACCCTGACCCGGGTGGGTGTGGGCGGTGCGCTGGCCGCGCTCGGCAGTTGGGCCGTGAACATCCTCCTGGTCATGCAGTTCGTGCCGGTGCCCGACTACGTCCTCTACGGGACCGCGGCGGCGCAGTGGCTCGGCGTCGCGGCCATCGCGCCTGCGGCCGTGGTCGTGATCGACGAGATCCGGCGCAGCTCGGGATGGAAGCGGTACCTGGGCAGCACGCTCGTCCTGCTGGCGCTGATCGGGGTGGCGTCCTTCTCCGCGGCCTTCGGCCTGCTCTCCTTCGACATGACGTACTGACCGCCCGGTTGTTCGGAAGCGGGGCCGCACGGAAGGATTCGCCTTCGGTGCGGTCCCGTGCCCCACCCCGGAACGAGTCGAGGAACCAGTGGACGCTTTGACCGACGACGATCTCCGCGGGCACGCCGGAGACGCCCTGGGGCCGGCGGAGATGGACAGCGCGGCCTTGCGCGTGAAGACGCGGTTCGACGACGGGCTGAACCGCCTGGGGATGCGCTCCGCCTTCGCCCGCGACTGCCTGCTGGCGGGGGCTGTGGTACTCCTCTCCACCGCCATGGCCTGGTCCCTGGTGGGTTTCATGGCGAGGGAGGACGGTCTCACGCTCTCCCCGACCGCCGTCGCCGCGCTCACCGCCCTGCTGTACACCCAGTCCCTGCTTCTGTGCGTGCGGCGCAGACACCCGGCTCTGTGCCTGTTCGCGGTGGCGCTCACCCAAGTGGGGCTCGCCGCCCTGCTGCCCCCGTTCGTGATGGCCCAAGGATTCGCCTCGTTCATCGCCGCCTACACGTGCGGCACTCTGCTGCCGCCGCGCCGGCTGGTGCGGTCGCTTGCGGCCGTCCTGGTCCTTCAGGGGGTCGTCGGGACACTGGTGACGGGGACGTTGGCCGACCTCGTCGTGGCCCCGGATGCCTTCAGCCCCTTGCCTCCGGCGAGTGTGGAGGACTACCTGCGGCTGGGAGGCGGACTGCTGACCTCGGCACTGCTCATCTACGTAGGGTCTGCGCTCGTGGGAGCGTTCATGGCGATCCGGCGGCGCTATGCCGAACTGACGCGTATCCGCGCCGCCGAGGTGGTCCAGCGGCAGCGGGAGAGGACCGAGGGCGCGATCATGGGCGAGCGGGCGCGCATGGCACGCGAGCTGCACGACATCGCGGCCCACCACCTCTCCGGAATGGTCGTCCAGGCGGGGGCGGTCGAACGGCTGATCGGCCACGACGACCAGGCGGCTCGCGAAGCCACCTCCTGGGTGCGTTCCCAGGGCAAGGAGACGCTCGACAGCCTGCGCCTGGTCGTCGGGACGTTGCGTGATCCCGGAGAGGAGCCCGCCTCCTCCGGGGACGGGCTGTCGCACACCGGGAACCCGGGGGCGCGCGGGGCGCCCGTACCCCGGGCCGCCGCGCTCCAACGCCTGGTGCAGGCCGAGCGGGATCTGGGATGCTCGATCGAACTGGTGCGGGAGGGCGCCCCCTATGACCTGCCGCCGGTCGCCGACGTCACCGTCTACCGGGTGGCGCAGGAGGCGCTGTCCAACGCTCGCGAGCACGCGCCGGACGCGTCCGTGCGCCTGCTGCTGCACTACCGCGAAACGCGAGTCGTCCTCGATGTCGAGAACGCTCACGGGAGCGGCCGCGAGACCGAGGTCGCGAAGCCGGACGCACCGCGCGGGCTGGGCCTGCTCGGTATGAGGGAGCGGGCCCAGCTCGTCGGCGCCGAGCTGGACGCCGGCCCGACCTCGGCGGGCGGGTGGCGGGTCCGCCTGGAGCTGCCCGTCAGCAGGGAGATCTCCGCAGGCCGCACCGAGACCGCAGACGAGGAGGAGGCGCAGTGATCAGGGTGCTTCTCGTGGACGACCAGTCCGTCGTCAGAGCCGGCTTCCGCGTCATCCTCGACATGGTGGAGGACATCGAGGTCGTCGGCGAGTGCGGCGACGGGCCCGCGGCGGTGGAACTCGCCGGGTCCCTTGAACCCGACGTCATCTGCATGGACGTGCGCATGCCCCGCGGCGACGGGCTGTCGGCGACCCGCCGGATCCTGTCCGGCGGCACGGCGGACCCGCCCCAGATCCTGATCGTCACCACCTTCGACCTCGACGAGTACGTCTTCGGTGCGCTGGAGGCCGGGGCCGGCGGGTTCGTCCTCAAGGACACCGACCCCGACGATCTGATCGACGCCGTGCGCCGGCTCGCCGACGGCTACGGGCTGGTGGACCAGGCCGTGACCCGGCGTGTGATGACCGAGTTCGCCCGCCGCAAACCCGCGAACCCGGACGGTGCCGCCCAGGCGCTCGATCTGCTCACGGCACGCGAGACCGAGATCACGCGTCTGCTCGCCCAGGGCATGTCCAACGACGAGATCGGCAGGGAGTTGTTCATCGAGACGAGCACGGTCAAGTCGCACCTCGGACGGGTCATGACCAAGATCGGGGCCCGCGACCGGGTGCAGACCGTGGTGTGGGCCTATCAGCACGGGCTGGTGCGGCCGTAGGCCGCCCGTCCGCCGGAGTCCGGGGTTCCGCCTCGATCGGGGCATGGCCGCCGGACGCTGCGGCCTGTGGTGGGCCGGGGTGGGCGGGGCCCACCCCGGGCGCGGGCCGGTGCGGCTCCGGGCGGGTGGTCACCGGTCGGCGCGGATCAGGTCCGCGGCGCGCTCACCCACCGTCAGCACGGTCACCATCGGATTGGGCGAGGGCATCGTGGGAAACACCGACGCGTCCACCACCCGCAGCCCCGACAGCCCCCGCACCCGCAGCGCCGGATCGACCACGGCCCACTCGTCGTCCTCATCACCCATCCGGCACGTACCCGCCGGGTGATACACCGTGTGCGCCGCGCGGCGACCGAACTCCGACAATTCCGCATCACCGCTCACCCCCGGCCCGGGCGCGACCTCGCGCGCGATCCAGGACGCGAAGGGCTCGGTGGCGGCGATGTCGCGGGCGATGCGCAACCCGTCCACGATCGTGCGGGCGTCGTAGTCCTCGGCGTCGGTGAAGTAGCGGAAGTCCAGCGCCGGCTTCACCCGGGGGTCGGGGCTTTCCAGCCACATCTTCCCGCGCGAGCGCGACCGCGGGATGTTGGGCGTCATGCAGATGGCGTTGCGCGGGCCCGGCGAGTCGTAGCCCAGCCGGGCGGTGTTGTCGTCGAAGGGCACCTGGTAGATGTGGAACATCAGGTCCGGGCGCGGATCGGCGGTGTCCCGGCGGAGGAACAGTCCGCCGTCGGAGTACATCACGGTGGTCTCGGGCACCTCGCGGGCGGTCTCCCACATGATGATCGACTCGGGGTGGTCCAACAGGTTCTCGCCCACCCCGGCCAGGTCGTGGTGGACCCCGATGCCCGCCGAGGCCAGGTCGCCGGCCGGGCCCACCCCGGAGAGCATCAGAAGCCGCGGGGTGTCGATCGCCCCGGCGCACAGCAGGACCTCGCGCTCGGCGGTGACCGTGGTCGTCTCGCCGCGGGCGGTGGTGACCTGCACCCCGGTGGCGCGCTCGCCCTCGAACAGCACCCGCTCGGCGCGGGTCTCCAGCATCAGGGTGAGGTTGTCGCGCACGCCCATGATCGGGTGGAGGTAGGCCACCGAGGCCGAGGAGCGGTGGCCGGTGTAGGGATCGTAGGCAAGCGGGAGGAATCCCACTCCCTCGCTGAAGCCGCCGCGGTGGGAGGTCTCGGCGTTGAAGTCGGTCACCACGGGCGCGCCGGTGGCGCGGGCGCAGGCGGTGATCCAGTCGGCAACCAGGGGGTTGCGGTCTTGAGGGGCCACGGGGGCGATGTTGTTCTTGAGGCGGTCGGCGTAGGACTGCACGGTGGCGTTGTCCCAGCCGCGGGCGCCGGCGGCTTCCCAGTCGGCGAGGTCCTGGGGGAAGGGGCGGAAGCTGATGAGGGTGTTGTGGGAGGAGCAGCCGCCCAGGACACGGGCGCGGGAGTGGATGATGTGGGAGTTGCCGCGGGGCTGTTCCACGGTGGGGTAGGCGTAGTCGAGGTCGCTTTCGAGCAGGTCCAGCCAGTCGCGCAGGCGCAGGACGCGGTCCTGGTCGTGGTCGGAGGGGCCGGCCTCGATCACGCACACGCTGGTGGCGGGGTCTTCGGTGAGGCGGTTGGCCAGCACCGAGCCCGCGGTTCCGCCGCCGACGATGACGTAGTCGTAGGCGGCGGCGCTGTCGCTTGCGGACACCAGAACAACTCCTTTGCTTCGGGCCGCGACCGGGACCGCCGGGTACGGCCTGCTCCGCCGAGCCGGATCCCAACGCACCCTGCGAAAGGCGTCGGCGAACGGACTCGCACACTTTCTCGGTTCGCCGCACCGGAATGTTCATAGGTGCGGCGAATACTTCGACCCCGGGGGTTTCGAGGTGAGATTCCTCATGTGGTGAGGGTCATCCGCTCCCGGGTTACGTTCTCCTTATTCTGCACACGAATTCCTGATCCGCAACCTGAGGGGTGCCGCCGCGCTGGGCGTGCAGCCCTGCCGCAGCCCCCCCAAGAGCGTGTCGGTGCTGGTGGGGCGCGGGCGGCCGGTGGTCCCGCAGGCGCTGCCGAGGCGGCCGGAAAATCGCACCCGGCGGCGGTCCCGGGTACTTTGGTGCAGGTCAGCGCCCCGAAAGGGGGGTGACGAATTGTCGGTGTACTTTCTACATTCTTCTATAGAGTCGTTCTATATGAACAACCAAAGATTGATATGCCTTTATATTGCGTTAGATGTTGATGTCGCTCCCTATTTGCGTCATGATCGTTCAATGTCAATTTCGCGACCTCCGCCGGGTAGCGGCGGGGTCGCCCTCGGTGTTCGTGGGGCAAAGGAAGGTGGAAATGGGAAGTGTGTACGCGCTTGCCGTGCGGGGGCGCCGTGAAGGCTCCGCGCCGCCGTGATTCTCTCCGTCTGGATTGGATGTAAAGATATGGATTCGATGCAGCGTCGTATCGCATCGGCGTCGATTATCGCGCTCAGCTCCCTGATGGTCGCCGCATGCGGCGGATCCGGCGGCGGCACCGGGGGAGGATTCGGCTCCGGCGGCGGAGCCGAGACCACGGTCACCCTCGCCCAGCAGCCGTGGGAAGACCTCATGGTCGAGAACCAGATCGCCAGCCAGGTCCTGAAGGAAGCCGGCTACGACATCGAGATCGAGGATCTCTCGGTTCCCCTCACCGCCCAGGCGCTCTCCAAGGGCGACGCCGACGCCTACCTCGGCAACTGGTGGCCCAGCCAGAAGGAGGTGTTCTCCGACCCCATCGACAAGGGCGATGTCGAGGTCCTGTCCACCCTTGTCACCGGGGTCACCTACGAACCGGCCGTACCGAAGTACGTCGCCGAGGAGTACGACGTCGCCTCGCTGGCCGATCTGGAGGCCAACGCCGAGGAGTTCGACAGCGAGATCCTGGGGATCGAGCCCGGCACCCCCGGCAACAACTCCATCCAGAAGGCGATAGACGAGGACGCCTACGGGCTCGGCGACTTCAAGCTCGTCGAGTCGAGCACCCCGGCGATGCTCGCCGAGGTCGAGAAGCGGGCCAAGCAGAAGCAGCCGGTCGTCTTCCTCGGCTGGGAACCCCACTGGATGAACATCGAGTGGGACCTCGTCTACCTCGACGACCCCGAGGACGTCTGGCCGGGCGCCGGCGAGATCCGCACCGCCACCCGGAAGGGGTTCCAGGACGAGAACCCGAACGTGGCGCGCTTCCTTTCCCAGATGAAGATCGACCGTGAGACCGCGTCCGACTGGGTCTACAGCGTGAGCCAGGAGGACAAGTCCGCCGCGGACGTCGCCGGCGCGTGGATCGAGGAGAACCCCGACCAGGTCCGGAAGTGGCTGAAGGGCGTCGAGACCGTGGAGGGCGAACCGGCGGAGGCCCCCGCGTGATCGAAATCCGCAATCTCACCAAGGTCTTCGATCTCGCACCGGCCCGCGCACGCCGGGCCCTGGACTCCGCAGGCGACCGCGAGAGCGCGGTACGCGCCGCCGGCGGCGTCCTCGCCGTCGACGACGTCTCCTTCTCCGTCGGTCGCGGAGAGCTTTTCGCCGTCATGGGCCTGTCGGGCTCCGGCAAGTCCACGGTCGTCCGGATGATCAACCGGCTCGTGGAGCCGACCGCGGGCACCGTCTCCTATGAAGGCGCCGACGTCGGCAGCATGGCGCGCCAGGAACTGCGCGAGTTGCGCAACAGGCGTATCAGCATGGTCTTCCAGCACTTCGCGCTGTTCCCCCACCGCACGGTCAGGGAGAACGCCGCCTATGGCCTCAAGGCCCGCGGCGTGCCCAAGCGCGAGCGGCTCGAACGCGCCGACAAGGCGCTGGACCAGGTCGGACTCGCCCACCGCGGGGATTCCTACCCCGACGAGTTCAGCGGCGGGATGAAGCAGCGCGTGGGACTCGCGCGCGCCCTCACCACCGACCCCGACGTACTGATCATGGACGAGCCGTTCAGCGCGCTCGACCCCCTCACCCGGCGCGCCATGCAGGAGCAGCTGCTCGAACTCCAGCAGGACCTGGGCAAGACCATCATCTTCGTCACCCACGACCTCAACGAGGCCATGCGCATCGGCGACCGGATCATGGTGATGAAGGACGGCAGGCCCATCCAGCTCGCCACCGGACCGGAGATCATCTCCCAGCCGGCGACCGATTACGTCCGCGACTTCGTCTCCGACGTCGACCGAACGCGGGGCCTGACGGCGAGCACGGTCATGCAGGATCCCTGGGTCACCGCCACCCTCGACGAGCGGCCCGCGGACGTGCTCGCCCGGCTGGAGAAGAGGCCCGGCGCGTGCGCCTACGTCACCGACGCCGAAGGCAGGATCGCCGGGATCACCACCGCGGAGATCCTGGCGCGAGCGGTGGACGAGCACAAGCCCGACCTGGGCACCTGCGTCCACGACGACTACGCAGCGGTCTCCGGCGACACCCCCGTCGTCGAGTTCTGCCACCTGACCGGGGGGCACGCGGCGCCGCTCGCGGTCGTCGACGGTGCAAAGCACCTGGTCGGCGTCCTCCCCAGGAGCCGAGTCATGAATGCGATCGCCTCGGTGCCCGAGGAGGTGGGCGAGCGTGGCTAGGATCCCCGTCGGAGACGCGGTCGAATCCGGTCTCCAGTGGCTCACCGACAACGCCGGAGGGGTGTTCGACGCCGTCTCCGCCGTTCTGCTGTTCACGGTGAACACGGTCTACACCGTGCTCTCCGCCCCCCTGCCGGCGGTGCTGATCGCGATCTTCGCCGTCCTCATGATCGTCGCGACCCGCAGCATCGGCCTGACCGTGTTCACGGTGCTCGCGTTCGCCCTGGTCGTCAGCATGAATCTGTGGGCGCAGACGCTGGAGACGCTCGCGGTGGTGATCATCGCGGCCGCCTTCTCCATCCTGGTGGGCGTACCGGCCGGCATCCTCGCCGCGAGCAGCGCGCGCGTCAGCTTCGTCGCGCGGCCGGTCCTCGACTTCATGCAGACCCTTCCTGTCTTCGTCTACCTGGTGCCGTCGGTGTTCCTGTTCGGCATCGGGGTGGTTCCGGGCATCGCGGCCACGACCGTGTTCGCGATCCCGCCGGCGGTCCGGCTCACCGAACTGGGAATCCGCCAGGTCGACGGGGAGGTCCTGGAGGCCGCCCGCGCGTTCGGGTCGCGCCCCGGGCAGGTGCTGCGCGAGGTGCAGCTGCCGCTGGCCCTGCCCTCGATCATGGCCGGGGTCAACCAGGTCATCATGCTCGCGCTGTCGATGGTCGTCGTCGCCGGGCTGGTCGGTGCCCAGGGCCTGGGCGGCGTCGTCGTGAACGGCGTCACCCAGTTCAACATCGGCACGGCCTTCGAAGGCGGGATCGCCGTCGTCGTCCTCGCGATCTTCCTCGACAGGGTGACCGGAGCCTTGGGACGCAGCGGGAGCGCACGCCGGCGGCCGGCGGCCGCCCTGCTCGCTCTGGTCCGGTCCAAGGGCCGCCGGAACGAGCCGGAAGCGGCACCGGCGTGATCGCGGAACGGGGGCCGAACCACGGCCCGCCGGAAATATCAGCATCCCCTACAGAACGGGAGAGGAGAACTCCGTGAGCGACGCAGGCCCCAATCGGTACAACCTGCCGATCGAGGAACGGGGGCACGCTCCGGCCACGTCGATGGACGTGCGCGAGCAGGACCCGCCTTACCAGCCGGCCGACCCGCTGCGGCCGCCGCAGGGCGCACCCAACGTCGTGCTGGTGCTCCTGGACGACATGGGCTTCGGCGCCCCCAGCGCGTTCGGCGGACCGTGCGAGATGCCCACCGCCGACCGGCTGGCCCGGGACGGGCTGCGCTACACCCGGTTCCACGTGACCGCGGTCTGCTCGCCCACCCGGCAGTCGCTGCTGACCGGGCGCAACCACCACTCGGTGGGGATGGGGGTCACCACCGAGATGTCCAGCGCGGCGCCGGGGTACTCCGGCATCCGCCCGCGCAGCGCCGCGACCGTCGCCGAGACGCTCCGCGCCAACGGCTACAACACCGGGGCGTTCGGCAAGTGGCACCAGACCCCGGCGCGCGACGTGAGCCCGGCCGGCCCGTTCGACCGCTGGCCCACCGGTGAGGGCTTCGAGAAGTTCTACGGGTTCCTGTGCGCCGAGATGAACCACTGGTACCCGGCGCTGTTCGACGGCACCGTCCCCACGGAGCCCTCGAAGACGCCGCGAGAGGGCTACCACCTGTCCGAGGACCTGATCGACCAGGCCATCGAATGGGTCGGCACGCAGCAGAGCCTCAAGCCCGACATCCCGTTCTTCGCCTACCTCCCGTTCGGCGCCACGCACGCGCCGTACCACGTGCCCAAGGAGTACCGGGAGAAGTACCGCGGCAAGTTCGACCACGGGTGGGACCGCCAGCGCGAGATCACCCTGGAGCGGCAGAAGGAGCTCGGCGTCGTCCCGCAGGACGCCGAACTGGCGCCGTGGGCCGAGGGGGTGCCGCACTGGGACGAGCTCTCCGATGCCGAGAAGCGGTCGGCCGCCTCGCTGATGGAGCTCTACGCCGGCTTCGCCGAGCACACCGACGCCCAGATCGGCCGCCTCGTCGACGCGCTGGAGGAGAACGGCCAGCTCGACGACACGCTGTTCATCTACATCCTGGGCGACAACGGCGCGTCGGCCGAGGGCGGCCTGGGCGGCACGCTCAACGAGCACCGCTACGCCAGCGGCATCCCCGACAGCGCCGAGTTCATCAACGCCCACGACGAGGCGCTCGGCGACGAGACGACCCACGCTCACTACCCGGTGGGCTGGGCACTGGCGATGAACACCCCCTACCAGTGGACCAAGCAGGTCGCCTCGCACTTCGGGGGGACGCGTGACGGCATGATCACGCACTGGCCCAACGGGATCCGGGAACGCGGCGGCCTGCGCCACCAGTTCCACCACGTGATCGACGTGCTGCCGACCATCCTCGAAGCCGCCGGGGTGCCCGAGCCGGACTCGGTGGACGGGATCGCCCAGCAGCCGGTCGAGGGCACCAGCATGCTCTACAGCTTCAACGAGTCCGACGCCGCCGACCGCCGTCGCCTGCAGTACTTCGAGATGGTCGGCAACCGCGGCATCTACCACGACGGCTGGATGGCGGTCACCCGCCACGGCACGCCGTGGGAGATGGTGCAGAACGGCCGCCGGTACTTCGACGACGACGTGTGGGAACTTTACGACACCAACGTCGACTGGACCCAGGCGCGCGACATCTCCGCCGAGCACCCCGGCAAGCTGCACCAGCTGAAGCAGCTGTTCCTCACCGAGGCGGCCAAGTACAACGTGTTCCCGCTGGACGACCGGATGACCGAGCGGGAGAACCCGCGGGAGGCCGGGCGCCTCGACCTGTTCGGCGACCGCAAGAGCGTCACGTTCAACGGTCCCGGGCTGCGGCTCACCGAGGAGACCGCTCCGAACGTGAAGAACCGCTCGCACACCGTCACCGCATGCGTCGAGGTCCCCGAAGAAGGGGCCGAGGGCGTCCTGGTGGCCCAGGGCGGCCGGTTCGGCGGGTGGTCGCTGTACGTCCACGAGGGGCGCCCGCGCTACGCCTACAACTACTTCGGGCTGCAGGTGCACACGGCCGCGGGCGAGGATCCGCTGTCGCCCGGAGAGCACGAGATCCGCGTGGACTTCTCCTACGACGGCGGGGGCGTCGGCCGCGGCGGCGACGTCTCCCTGCTGGTCGACGGCAAGCAGGTCGCCGAAGGCCGGGTGGACGCCACCATCCCCTACTACTTCGCCTTCGACGAGACCTTCGACCTCGGGGTCGACAGGCTTTCGCCGGTGACCGACGACTACCCGACGGCGGACAACGCCTTCACGGGGCGGCTGCGCCGGGTACGTGTCGACCTCGGCGACGACCTGTGCAGCGACTCCGACAGCGAGGTCCAGCGAGAGCAGTTCCGAGCGGCACATGAGTGAGGAGCACGGATCGTGCTGCGCCCCGTCGAGCGGTCGGCGGGGCGCAGCCCCCTCTCCCGAGAACGGGCCCGAGGCCGGCGGCGGCGCGGGCAGCACCCAGGACATGGTGCTCCTCGACGGCGGGGAGTTCCTCATGGGCAGCGAGGACGACCGCGCCTATCCCGACGACGGCGAGGGGCCCGTCCGCACCGTCGAGCTCAGCCCGTTCTGGATCAGTCCGACGGCGGTGACCAACGCGGAGTTCGCCGCCTTCACCCACGCCACGGGGTACCGCACCGAGGCGGAGAGGTTCGGGTGGTCCTTCGTGTTCGGGGGGCTGCTGCCCGACGACTTCCCGCCCACCCGCGGAGTGGTCGGGACGCCCTGGTGGCGCCAGGTCGAGGGTGCGAACTGGCGCCACCCCGCCGGTCCGCAGTCCGACACCGAGGGCATCGCGGACCACCCGGTGATCCACGTGTCGTGGAACGACGCCCAGGCCTACTGCGCCTGGGCGGGACTGCGGCTGCCCACCGAGGCCGAGTGGGAGTACGCCGCCCGGGGCGGTCTGCGGGGGTGCGCCTTCCCCTGGGGGGACGAACTGGAGCCCGCGGGTGAGCACCGGATGAACGTGTGGCAGGGGGTGTTCCCCCAGGAGAACACCCGCGCCGACGGCTGGTACGGCACCTGCCCGGTCGACGCGTTCCCGGCCAACGGGTTCGGGCTGTATAACACGACCGGCAACGTGTGGGAGTGGTGCCGCGACCGGTTCGCCCCGGACGGCGCGGCCGCGGACACCCGGCGCGATCCGAGCGGGCCCGCCGAGGGCACCAGACGCAGCGCGCGCGGGGGCTCCTACCTGTGCCACGAGTCCTACTGCCGCCGGTACCGGGTCAGCGGGCGCCAGGGGATCTCCCCCGACTCCTCCCTGGGCAACACCGGCTTCCGGTGCGCGCGGGAGGCTTAGCCCGCCGCGACCCGCGCTGAACGACGGCCCGCGGAGATGTCCGCGGGCCGTCGTTCAGCGCCCGCCCCGGCTTTCCTCTAGCCGGGGCGGGCGTCGTCCAACGGCCGGGGGCTGTCCGTATCGTCGCCCGCGTGGCGGGTCGAGACGAGATCGACGAACGCCTGGGCCGCGGGCGAGAGCGAATCCGGCGGCCAGACGAGGACGCCCCGGCGCGCCAGCGGCGGGGCGACGCTGACGACCACGGCCCCGAGCCCCGCCGCCTCCAGAGCGAGCCGGTGCGGAAGCAGAGTCGCACCGGCGCCCGCGATCACCAGGGGCACGATCGCGGCGCGGTGCGTCGTCTCGACGGCGATCCGCGGCGACGCCGCGGTGAGGGCGAGCGCGCTGTCGAGGGCGCTCCTGGTCGTGGTGCCGCTCGGGGTGGTGACGAGGTCGAGTTCCGCGAGCTTCTGCAGGGGGATCGGCTCATCGGGCGTGGCCGTGGAGGGCGGAAGCACGGCGAGGACCTCCTGCTGGGGGAGGGCGAGTACCCGCATGCCTGCGGTGGCGATGCCGTACTCGGTGAGCCCTACCTCGCACTGCCCGCGTCGGACGAGGTCGACGATCGACGTGGCGTTCTCCGCGTCCACGATGCGGAACTCCACTCCGGGGTGCTGGTTCCGGAACGCTCCGACCAGCGATGCGAGCGGGTCCACGGCCAAGGTGGTGACCGCGGCGATGTCGATGCGTCCCGACACGAGTCCGGACACCCGCTGAGCCGCGGTCTGCACCCGCATGAAGTCGTGCAGCACCTGCCGGGCGGGGTCCAGCAGGGCCTCGCCCACGGGCGTCATCACCACGCCCCGCCCGACGCGGCGGAACAGCGGCGCCCCCACCTCGCGCTCCAGGACGCCTATGGCATAGGACAGCGACGGCTGCGCGATGTGCAGCGAGGTTGCGGCGCTGGTGAAACTCCCGTGGCTCGCGACCGCGAGAAAGTACTCGAGATGCTTTCGCTCCACACGATCTTCCTACACCTGCGAGAAGGGGCGGCGCCGGTAGGAGCCCGGCCCGGCGGTCACCGGCCCGGCCTTCAGCGTCCGGCCGGGTTCCGGGCGCCTGCGCGCACGGACACAGCGAAACATACCTGATCACGTCGCTCGGCGACCCGCAGCGCGGGAGCCGGGCGCGGGCGCGCCGCTGCCGGCGGGGCCGGGGAGCGCGAAGGGCGACGGCGCGGGGGGCGGAGTGGGCCTGTCGTGCGATCGCACATTCGTGTGCAGGGATTTTCCGCGAATCTTCGAACGTATATACCAATCTTCCGGACTTTCACTCGCATTCGAGTGCCGTTCCCCCGCGTGGTATGCGATCGCGTGACGCGAACGTTACCGCTGTGGTGCATATGTGAAATTCAAGTGAAACGGATTCAGGTTTAGGTTGAATTCTTATTCTTCGCTGTTCGTCCGGTGTTCCAGAGGAGGCGCACGAGTATGCGAGCAACCAGGTTCCGCCCCGCGGTGGCCGCGGCCGCGGCAGCGGTCATGGCCATCAGCGCCTGTTCCGGCGGCGGCGGTGACGAAGACGGCGGTCAGACGACCGTTACCGTCGACGGCGGCCAGCCCGAAAACCCGCTCATTCCCGCCAATACCAACGAGGTATTCGGCGGTGACGTGCTCGATACGCTCTTCTCCAAACTCGTGCGCTACGACCCGGAGACGGCCGAGCCCGAGAATTACGTCGCCGAGTCCATCGAGACCGAGGACAATCAGACCTTCACCATCACTGTCCAGGAAGGATGGGCCTTCCACGACGGCACCGAGGTCACGGCCCAGAGCTTCGTGGACGCCTGGAACTGGGGCGCCTACGGACCGAATGCGAACCTGAACGCCTATTGGTTCGAGCAGATCGAGGGCTACGAAGAGGTCCACCCCGAGCCTGAGGATCCCGAAGCCGACCCGCCCGAGCCCGAGGCCGAGAAGATGTCCGGCCTCGAGGTGGTCGACGACCGCACCTTCGAGGTCACCCTCAGCGAGCCCTACGCGCAGTTCCCGATGAAGCTCGGGTACACCGCCTTCGCTCCGCTGCCGGAGGTCTTCTTCGAGGACCCCGAGGCGTTCGGCCGCGAGCCGGTCGGCAACGGCCCGTTCCAGTTCGCCTCCTGGACCGACAACCAGGAGATCACGGTCGAGGCCTATGAGGACTTCGCCGGTTCCCACCCGGCTCAGGTGGACGCGGTCACCTGGCGGATGTACGACGACCGCGAAGCCGCCTACGCCGACCTGCTCGCCGGCAACCTCGACATCATGACGCGCCTCACCCCGGCCGCGATGGCCAACGAGGTCTACAAGGACGACCTGGGCGACCGCTACGTCGAGCAGGAAGCCGGCCTGATGTTCACCCTCACCGTCACGGGCAACGAGGAGGGCTACGACGACGCCCGGTTCCGCCAGGCGCTTTCCGCGGCGATCGACCGCGAGTCGATCGTGGAGGAGATCTTCGAGGGCACCCAGGTGCCGTCGAAGGGGTGGGCTCCCAGCGTCGTCATCGGCGCGCAGAAGGGTGCCTGCGGCGAGTACTGCGAGTACTCCCCCGAGCGGGCCGACGAGCTGCTGCAGGAGGCCCTGGACGACGGGTTCGAACCGCCGGAGAAGGTCCAGATCTGGTTCAACGACGACGCCGACCACCGCGAGTGGGTCCAGGCCGTGGTCAACAGCATCAACCAGACGTTCGAAGGCGACCTGGAGGCCGTCGCCAAGCCGGTGCCGACCTTCAGCGAGTTCCGCGCCGGGATCAACGAGGACAAGTACACCGGCCTGCTGCGCACCGGCTGGCAGATGGACTACCCGCACCTGGAGAACTTCCTCTCCCCGCTGTACGAGACCGGCGCCTCCTCGAACGACGGCGACTACAGCAACGAGGAGTTCGACCAGCTGATGGCCGACGCCCGCCAGGAGTCCGACGAGGACGCGGCGATCGAGATGTACCGCGAAGGGGAGCGGCTCCTCGCCGAGGACATGCCCGCCTTGCCGATCTACACGGCGCGGACGATCACGGGCTACTCCGAGGAGATGACCAACGTCGAGGTCACCCCGTTCGGCGTTCCCGCCTTCGCGAACCTCGAGAAGTAGCACCGGGTCACGGCAGGAGGAGCGCCGGTCGTCTTCGGCACGCGCTCCTCCTGCCTTCGGGAAGGACGGGAATGGGTCGTTACGCGCTGCGGCGCCTGCTGCAAGCGGTCCCCGTGGTGGTGGGGACCACGCTGCTGATCTACTGGATGATGTGGGCCCTGCCCGGAGACCCCTTCGCGGGACGCTGCGGGGAGCGCGCCTGCCCCCAGGACTACATCGAGGCCATGAACGCCCAGTTCATGCTGGACCAGCCGCTGCTGGTGCAGTACAGCGCGTACATGGCCAACCTGGTCCAGTTCGACTTCGGGGTCACCTACAACATGGTCCCCGTCTCCACCTTGATCGCCCAGGCGCTCCCGGTCACCCTCCGGCTCGCGCTGATCGCGCTGGCTGTGGAGGCCGTCGTCGGCATCGTCGCCGGGGTGATCGCCGGTCTGCGCCGCAACGGCTACTTCGACACCCTGGTGTTCGTCAGCACCTTGGTGGCGCTGTCGGTTCCGATCTTCGTGATCGCCCGCTTCGCCCAATGGGGGCTGGGGGTCAACCTGGGCTGGATCAGCCCCACGGTCTCGAACGAGGCCACCTGGGCGGAGCTGCTGGTTCCCGGAGCGGTGATCGCCACGACGACCACAGCCGTGCTCGCCCGCCTGGCCCGCACCACGATCGCCGAGAACCTGCGCGCCGACTACGTGCGCACCGCCATCGCCAAAGGGCTGCCCCGCAGCCGTGTGATCGGCGTGCACGTGCTGCGCAATTCGCTGATCCCGCTCATCACCCTGCTGGGCCTGGATCTCGGCTCCCTGATGGTGGGCGCGGTGGTCACCGAAGGCATCTTCAACATCAACGGGCTGGGCGGTCTGGTCTACAACCACATCCTGCGGCTCGACTCCACGGTGGTCGTGCCGGTCGCCACCCTGTTCGTGCTGATCTACATCTTCGCCAACCTGGTCGTGGACCTGTTCTACGGCGTGCTCGACCCGAGGATCCGCTATGAGTGAACCGGCATCCCTCACCTCATCCGCCGGCGAGGCGCCTCGCGGGTTGTGGGACGACGCCTGGGACGAGTTGAAGCGGCGACCGATCTTCTGGATCTCCGCAGGGTTGATCCTCGTCTTCATCCTGATGGCGGCGTTCCCGCAGCTGTTCACACGGGTCGACCCGCGGTGGGCCGACCTGTCGCTCAGCATGGAACCGCCCAGCTCCGAGCACTGGTTCGGGACCGACCGGCAGGGCCGCGACGTCTACGCCCGGACCGTCTACGGGGCGCGGGCCTCCATCGTGGTGGGGCTGACCGCCACTGTGCTGACCACAGTGCTCGGCGGGCTGCTGGGGATGATCGCCGCCTACCGCGGCGGATGGGTGGACATCCTCATCTCCCGAGGCGGCGAGATCCTGCTCGGCCTGCCGTTCGTGCTCGGCGCCATCATCATCCTGTCCACCTTCGCGGGGGCGCAGAGCGACGCCGGTCCGGCCACGATCATGATGCTGGTGATCGCCACGCTCACGGCGCTCTCCTGGCCGATGGTGGCGCGGATCGCGCGTTCGG
Organism: Streptomonospora alba; assembly: GCF_000826685.1. Lineage (GTDB taxonomy): Bacteria > Actinomycetota > Actinomycetes > Streptosporangiales > Streptosporangiaceae > Streptomonospora > Streptomonospora alba. The sequence goes on along the minus strand of NZ_JROO01000033.1, from coordinate 37,814 downwards.
CGGTCTATGCCGTGAAAAGCGCCGACTACGTCAACGCCGCCCGGGTCCTGGGCGCCGGTCCGATGCGCATCCTGTTCCGGCACCTGCTGCCCAACGCCCTCGCGCCGATCGTGGTCTACGGCTCGCTGCTGATCGCGACGTTCGTCAGCGCGGAGGCGACCCTGTCGTTCCTCGGCGTCGGACTGCGGCCTCCGGTCATCTCGTGGGGAGTGGCCATCTCCGAGTCCGGCGACTTCATCCGGCAGGCCTTCTACCTCACCCTGTTCCCGACCATCTTCCTGTGTGCCACCGTGCTGGCCTTCGTCTTGCTGGGTGACGCGGTCCGCGACGCGCTGGACCCGAAGCTTCGCTAGGAGTCAACGTGGCACTGAACCTGCCCGACGAAAACGAGCGGCCCGAGGACAGGAGCCCCCTGCTGGAGGTCGAGGACCTTCACGTCGAGTTCCGCACGCGCGCCGGGACGGCCGAAGCGGTCAACGGGGTGAGCTTCACCGTCGACCGCGGCGAGACCCTGGCCGTCATGGGCGAGTCGGGCTCCGGCAAGAGCGTCACGGCGCAGGCCGTCATGGGGATCCTCGACATGCCTCCCGGCGCGATCACCGGCGGGAGCATCCGGTTCTGCGGGCGCGACCTGCTCGGCATGTCCGCCGAGGAGCGCAGGCGTGTCCGCGGCGAGGGCGTCTCCATCATCTTCCAAGACGCGCTCTCGGCTCTGAACCCGCTGTTCCCCGTCGGTTGGCAGATCGCCGAGATGTTCAGGGTCCACCGCGGCGCCTCCCGATCGGAGGCCAACAAGCGGGCGGTGGAACTGATGGACCGGGTCCACATCCCCGACGCGCGGCGCCGCGCCGGCGACTATCCGCACCAGTTCTCCGGCGGCATGCGCCAGCGCATCATGATCGCGATGGCGATCGCGCTCGACCCGGGGGTCCTGATCGCCGACGAGCCCACGACCGCCCTGGACGTCACCGTCCAGGCGCAGATCATGGAGCTGCTGGCCGAACTGCAGGAAGAGCTGGGGATGGCCCTGATCCTCATCACCCACGACCTGGGGGTGGTGGCCGATGTGGCCGACCGCGTGGCGGTGATGTACGGCGGGCGCGTGGTGGAGTACGCGGACGTGTTCGACGCCTACCGCCGCCCCGCCCACCCCTACACCAAGGGCCTGCTGGAGTCCATTCCGCGGCTCGACCAGGTGGGATCGGACCTGCAGGCCATCGGCGGCACCCCGCCGAGCCTGATGGACATGCCGCTGGGCTGCGCATTCCATCCGCGCTGCCACTACCGGCGCGAAACCTGTGTCACCACCCCGCCGCCGATGTACACCGTCGGACCCGAGCGGGCGAGCGCGTGCCACTTCTACCAGGAGGTGCTTGATGACCACGGTGACCGGTGACCGGACCGCGGTGCTGGAGGCGCGCAACCTCGTCAAGCACTTTCCGCTGACCACCGGTGTGGTGATGAAGCGGACGGTCGGATGGGTCCGCGCCGTCGACGGGGTGGACTTCGCCCTGGCTCCCGGCGAGACCCTCGGGGTGGTCGGCGAGTCGGGGTGCGGCAAGTCCACGCTGGCCAAGATGCTCGTCGGCCTGGACCGGCCCAGCTCGGGCGAGATCCTGCTGGACGGGGCGGACGTCGCGCACAAGCGCGGCCCGCAGATCAAGCAGATGCGGCGCGACGTCCAGATGATCTTCCAGGACCCCTACACATCGCTGAATCCCCGCATGACGGTGGGCGACATCGTCGGCGAGCCGTTCGAGGTCCACCCCGAGATGGCGCCGGCGGGCAAGCGCAGCGACCACATCCAGTACCTGCTGGAGGTCGTGGGGCTCGATCCCGAGCACATCAACCGCTACCCGCACCAGTTCTCCGGCGGCCAGCGCCAGCGCATCGGCATCGCCCGCGCTCTGGCCCTGCGGCCGCGGGTCATCGTGTGCGACGAGCCGATCTCCGCGCTCGACGTATCGGTCCAGGCCCAGGTCATCAACCTGCTGCAGCGGCTCCAGCGGGAGTTCGGCCTCGCCTACGTGTTCATCGCCCACGACCTGTCGGTGGTGCGCCACATCGCCGACCGTGTGGCGGTGATGTACCTGGGCAAGTTCGTCGAGGTCGGCCGGGATACCCACGTCTACGACGAGCCGAGGCACCCCTATACCCGGGCTCTGCTTTCGGCGGCTCCCGTGCCCGATCCCGAGGGCCGGCAGCTCCGTCGGCGGCGCATCCTCCCCGGAGACGTGCCGAGCCCCGCCGACCCGCCCAGCGGATGCCGGTTCCGCACCCGCTGCTACAAAGCCGCCGACCTCTGCTCCCGGGAGGAGCCCCTTCTGGAGATCCGCCCGGGAACCCGGCATCCCAGCGCCTGCCACTTCCCCGAAGCCGACGACGCCGCCCCCGCCGGCTGACCCGCGCCGCGAGGCGGGTCAGCCGGCGGAAAGGCGAGGCTAGGCTCGGGGCATGACCGGGATGGAGATCGCGGGATCGCGCCTCGGGCTGCGGGAGATGGCCGCGGACGACGCCGCGGGCCTGCTGCGGGTCTACGGGGACGAGGAAGCCACCCGCCACCTGACGTTCCCACCGCGCTCGCCGGAGCAGTGCGCGGCCGTCCTCGACTCCGCGATCGCCTACGCCGCGGCCGAGCCGAGGACCGTGTACATGCTCGCGGCGGTCGACGGCGGCGCCGAGCTGGTCGGAGTCGCCCGCCTGGGGATCGACGAGCACCCGCACAGCGGTCAGATCGGCTTCGTGCTGCGGCCGGATATGTGGGGACGCGGCATGGGCGGCGAACTCGTCCGGCTGCTCCTGCGGCTCGGTTTCGAGGAACTGGGCCTGAGCCGCCTCTGGGGCGCGCGTTCGCCTGCCAACGCCGCCTCCCAGCGGGTGATGGCCGGTGCCGGCATGGTGGAGGAGGGCCGCATCCGCCGGCACCTGTGGAGCCGGGGCGCCTGGCGGGACTCCATCGTGCACTCGATCCTCGACGACGAGTGGGCAGCGGAGGCGCTTCCAGCTCAGCACGACGGCTGATCTGCGCTGCTACGGCGACCCCGCGGCCCTCGGCCCGCTGGCCGCGCGGCCGCCGGATCAGGCGTCCTTGTCGGAACCGGGTTCAAGGAGCTCGCCCGCTGCCTGCTCCCATCGACGCGCTTCGTCGTCCCAACGGCCCGCAGTGAGGATAAGGCCGACCATGGTGGCGTCGTAGTCGCTACCAAATTCGCGGATCCAGGCGGCGGCTTCCTCGTCCCTGCCTTCGTGTACGAGGGCGGCCGCAAGGTGCTCGACACCGATACCGGCACCGAGATCGGCTGCGGCCCGGCGGAGCCAGGGGACCGCTTCCGCAGGCCGCTGTCGCTCCATGAAGAACAGTCCGATCTGAAGTGCGGCATCATGCCGGCCGTCGTCTATGGCCGTTCGAATCCATTCCTCGGCCTCGTCGGATCGCCCCTGCGCTTGGAGCAGTGTTCCCAGGCTGGCCATGGCGGAGAAGTGGCCCCGTTCGACGGCTTCGCGGTACCACCGCTCCGCCAGCTCCGGCCGCCCTTGGTCGGTAAGCATGCGGCCGTACTGCTCTACTGCCGACCGGTCGCCGGAGAGAGCGGATCTGCGGTACCAGTGCAGGGCCTCCTCCGGCCGCCTTTGCTCGCTGAGCAGGCTGGCGAGGGCATTCATTGCGCGAAAGTCACCGTGCTCGGCAGCACTGCGCAGCAGTTCTTCGGCCTCGCCGACGCGTCCCCGCATACTGAGCGCATGGCCGAGGTCCCTTACGGCGGTGGCGTTTCCCGCGGAAACGGCTTGTCGGAACCATTCCTCGGCTTTTCGGAAACGTTGGGCACGCCGTTCCCAGCGGCCCATGATCGTCATGGCCCGTGCATGGCCCGTCAGGGCCAGAGTTTCGCATTCGGCATGCGCGAATTCCCGCTCGCCCAGGCGGTCGGCGGAGAGAACGACGCGCAGGCGTGCTTCGGCATCCGTAGCGTGGTCGAGTGCCGCCTGCCATGTGGCGGCGGGGATCGGTGTGTCGGCGGCTTCGATCAGATAGTCGAATGGGCGCCACCCTTCCTTGCCGCCGTGGTCGGCAGGAACCAGAAGTCCGGTGGTCCCCAGCCGGAGCTCTCGTGCCCAGTCCCAGGCTTCCTCGAACGTTTCGGGGCCAAGGGCGGCCGCGTCGGCAAGGTAGGCGGAGTGGGCCTGCTCGATCAGTTCCCGGGTGAGTGGGCTTCCCAAGCCGGTGCGGGTGAGGTCGACGGCTGCGGTGACCACGGCGTGGCCCCGGGGATGCCCACCCCGCTGGACGTGTCGCCGGGCACGGCGCCACTCCGCCAGGAGGTCGGGGCCTGCGGCCAAGTACTCGGCGACACCGTGTACGCCGTGATGCGCTGCGGCTTCGCGCAGCCGCCGATCCGGTGATTCCGCGGTGCGCCGGACTTCTCCGGGCGACCACACCCGTCCGAGCTCTACGACGTCGATGCGCCGGAGCAGGCGGGCCTCTTCACCGTCTCCGTGCGCTTCACCCCGACCGTCGGCGGGGGCGGCCCGATAGGCGTCGTAGTACTCACTTCGAATGGTGGCGGCCACGAGGGTCCGCGCGGCTGCCAGCGCCTGGACCGTGGCTTCGGTCAGTCCCTTCGCGCCGTGCCACAGGTAGCGGTCGAGATCGTCGAGCCAGAGAACCCAGCGCTCATGCTCCTCGTCGATCGCCGTGCTGCGCAGGCGGTCAGCCAAGGCGGTGAAGTCGGTGTCCGCGGCCGGTACGACCAGCCGTCGTTCGGGCACCGTCTCGGCGAGGGCGTGCAGCAGCGCGCGGGACTTGCCTGCGGTGGAATCTCCTACCACAAGTACAGCGCCCCCGTGGTCCGCGGATGTGCGTACGCGTCGTCGGATGAGGCCGTCGGAGTCGCGCGGCACGTACGGGGGCAGGTCGGAGTCGTCGGTGCCGCGGCGGGCGGCGTGTATCCCCAATCGGCGGGGAAGAGCTTGTCCAACGGGGATGGCGGCGGACAGGGCCGCGTCTGTCTCCGTGGGCGGAGGCCGGCTGGGGCCGTGGGCGTAGACGTGGATGCCGCCGGTGACGGTACCGGCCTGCACGGCGGTACCGGCCACGTCTCCTTCGATCCTGCTGCCGGGGCCTTGGCCGCCGCCGCTGTCAGGCGGAGAGGGCTTCGGGCGGCGCCGCACTCGCAGGACCAGTCCGGCGCTCGCCCCGAGGCCCACGAGGATGCAGAGTACCCACAACAGGGAAACGCTCGTTTCCTGGGAAAGTCCGGCCACGGCCCAACTCCCCGGCGTCGGACCGGGGACCGGAACGAGAGCTCTGGGGACGGGTAGGGAGACTGCGCCCGGAAGCATGGCACCGATTGTGTACCACCACCGCCCGGCGTCGGCAGGCGAGGGGGAACCCGGAAGCCGGGTCCCCTCCGCCAGGGGCCACCGTCAGGACGCGGCGCGCCACATCTGCGAATACGGCCGCCGGATCGTCCCGCCGATCGCCGGCTCGGCGGCCGAAAGGCCTGCGGGGGAGGCCTCGGATTTCATTCGCGGCGCAGTCGGGGAACCTCGCCGGGCGGAACGGGGGCGAAGTCCGGGAGGCCGCGCAGTGCCGCCTCCTCGCCGCCGGGGTTGTAGACCGCGATCAGCCGCATCGGGGTCCAGCCGGTGTTCATGGTGCTGTGGTACACGCCCCGCGGCACATGGACGACGTCGCCGGGGGAGACGTCGAAGGGTTCCTCGTCGTCGAGCATCTGCCGCCCGGTTCCGGACAGTACGTAGAGCACCTCCTCGGAGCCGGGGTGGTTGTGCCGGTCGTGGCCCCGGCCGGGGTTGAGCACCACCTCACCGAAGGTCAGCCCGGTCTCGGGGACGCTGTCGGGCTGGATGTACCACTTCGCCGAGCCCCAGTCGAAGGTCATGGTCTCCCGGCTGTGGGGGTCGACCGCTGCGAGTCGCACCGTGTGATCTCCTGTCCGTTTCGTCGCGCCCGGGCGCCCGTCGGCCGGCTCAGCCCGGTGCGGGGCGCAGTTCCTTGTAGCGGCGCATGGTCTGTTTCATCGCGGTCTCCGTGGGCAGGCGCTCCATGCTGGAGGCGCCGAAGAAGCCGGACACCCCGCGGGTGTTGGCCAGCACGTAGCCGGCGTCGTCGGGCTCGGCGATCGGCCCGCCGTGGCAGAGCACGATCACCTCGGGGGAGGCCTCGCGGGCGGCGTCGGCGATCTGCTGCACCCGCCGTACCGAATCGTCGAGGGTCAGGGCGGTCTGGGCGCCGATGGTCCCCGAGGTCGTCAACCCCATGTGAGCCACCACCACGTCGGCGCCGGCCTCGGCCATGCGCCGGGCCTGGTCGGTGTCGAAGACGTAGGGAGCGGTCAGCAGGTCCATCTCCCGCGCCTGGCGGACCATCGCCACCTCGAGGCCGAAGCCCATCCCGGTCTCTTCGAGGTTGGCCCGGAAGGTGCCGTCGATGAGGCCGACCGTGGGGAAGTTCTGCACCCCGGCGAAGCCCAGGGACTTCAGTTCGGCGAGGAACACCTCCATCCGCCGGAACGGATCGGTGCCGCACACACCGGCCAGCACCGGGGTCTCGCGTACCACCGGAAGCACCTCACGCGCCATGTCCACCACGATCGCGTTGGCATCGCCGTAGGGCATCAGGCCGGCCAGCGAGCCGCGCCCGGCCATGCGGTAGCGCCCCGAGTTGTAGATGATGATCAGGTCGCTGCCCCCGGCCTCGGCGCACTTGGCCGACAGCCCGGTGCCCGCGCCGGCGCCGATCACGGTCTCGCCCGCCCCGGCCACGCGACGCAGCCGGGCGAGTGCTTGGTCACGGTTCACTGCTGGTGCTCCTGGACGAGTGCGGTCAGGCGGTCGGTCATCGCCGCGGCGAACCGCGGGTCGTTGACGTCGGTGTCGAGCTCGTGCAGCTCCACGCGGGCCGGGTCGATGCGCTCGCGCAGCGTGGCGAACAGCGCGGTGTCGGCCTCGGCGTCGTGGAAGGGCCCGCCGGCCACCGAGAGCGCGGATACGCCGCCGAGCGGCAGGTAGAGCGACACGGGCCCGGCGGCCCCGTTCAGCCGGTCCGCGATGCGCCGGGCGATCTCGGTGCACTCCTGGGCGGTGGTGCGCATCAGGGTGACGTTGGGGTTGTGGTGATAGAAGACCCGGTCGGCGAAGGCGGCGGGCACGGTGTCGGGCGCGGCGAAGTTCACCATGTCCACCGCGCCCACCGAGACCACCTGGGGCAGGCCGTGGCGGCCGGCCACGCGCAACCGGTCGGATCCGGCGCTCATGACCCCGCCGACGAGTTCGTCGGCCAGCTCGGTGGTCGTGATGTCGAGTACGCCCGCCAGATAGCCGTCGGCGGCCAGTGCCTCCAGCGACTGCCCGCCGGTGCCCGTGGCGTGGAAGACCAGGACCTCGAACCCGGAGCGCTCGAGGTTCTCGCGGGCGGCGGTGACGCTGGGCGTGGTGACGCCGAACATGCTGGTCCCCACCAGCGGCCGGGGCGGGACCCGCGGTTCCGCGGCGCCGGCCATGCCCGCGGCCGCCGCCGCGGCGTTGGCGAGGATGCGCGCGGAGATGCGGTTGATGCCGGCGATGTCGACGACCGAATACATCATCGTCACGTCCCGTGCGCCCACGTAGGGGCGGGTGTCTCCCGAAGCCACCGTGGAGACGATGAGCTTGGGCATGCCGATCGGCAGCGCGGCCATCGCCTGGGCCGCGATCGCGGTGCCCCCGGAGCCGCCCACCGCCAGCACCGCCTGGACCCGGCCCGCCTCGGACAGTTCCCGCAGGGTCGCCGCCGCCCCCTCGGCCATCCGCGCCACGGCCGCACCGCGGTCGGCGGCCTCGCGCAATCGCTCCACCGCGGCACCGGCGGCCTGGGCCACCTGTTCGGCGGGGATGTCGGGGGTCGCCCCCTCGGGCGGGTACACGCCGCAGTCGATCAGCAGGGGCGTGCATCCGGCGGCCGCGAGGCGCTGCCTGAGGAACTCGTACTCCGCTCCCTTGGTGTCCAAAGTGCCGAGCAGCGCGACCGTCGGCGCCATGGGCCCAACTCCTCGAGTGCGGGGACGCTCCAGCTCTTGGACGCTAGACCGGCCGGTTCTGGCGCGTCAATGCCCCGGTGACCGCGGCGGGTCGGAGGCGCCGCGGGACGCCGCCGCACAGGCCGCCAGGGTCCGGGTGCCCACTGATCGGCGCGTGCACCGATTCCCAGGAGCGGCCGTGCCCGCCGGCGGATCTGCCGCGGCCGCACTTTCGGGCCGTGGCGGGCGGACCGCCGCCGACCCGTCTCACGCCGGCGGATGGGCTCAGGCCGCCGCACGCGCCTCGAACGGGCGCCGGCGCAGCGGGGACCGCAGGATGGCGGGCGGGTCGTAGGCCATGTCGAGTCGGCCGATGTCGGTGCCGGGCGGGACGATCTCGTCGATCCGGTCGAGGACCTCGTCGCTGAGCGTGACGTCGACGCCGGCGAGCAGGTCGTCGAGGTGCTCCATGGTGCGCGGTCCGATGATCGCGGAGGTGACCCCCGGGTGGCCGATGGCGAAGGCCAGCGCGAGGTGGGCGAGGGGCGTCCCGGCCTCCTGGGCGAGGGGGATGAGCTGTTCCACGGCGTCCAGGCGGCGCTCGTCCTTCAGGTGGTTGAAGCCGAACCGGGACCGGTGGGTGTCGGCGTCCTGGCCCTTGCGGTACCGGCCGGTCAGCAGGCCGCCGGCGAGCGGGCTGTAGACCAGGGTGCCCATGCCGTACTCCTGCGCCACGGGCAGGACCTCGCGCTCGATGCCGCGGTTGAGGATCGAGTACGGCGGCTGCTCGGTGCGCAACCGGGTCAGGCCGCGCCGCTCGGCGACCCAGTGGGAGCGGACGATGTCCGAGGCGGGCAGGGACGAGGTGCCGACGGCCCGGACCTTGCCCGCACGCACCAGATCGGTGAGCGTCGAGAGGGTCTCCTCGATGTCGGTGTCGGGGTCGGGCCGCTGCATCTGGAACAGGTCGATGTGGTCGGTCTGCAGGCGCCGCAGCGAGTCGTCCAGGGCACGCACCAGCCAGCGCCTGGAGGCGCCCTGGTGGTTGGGGTCCTCGCTCATCGGCAGCCGTGCCTTGGTGGCGAGCACGACGTCGCCGCGGCGTCCTTTGAGGGCCTTGCCCACGATCTCCTCCGACTCGCCGTGGGAGTACACGTCGGCGGTGTCGACGACGTTGATCCCCGCGTCGAGGGCCTTGTGGATGATCTTGATCGAGTCGTCGTGGTCGGGGTTGCCGACGGCCCCGAACATCATCGCGCCGAGCGCGTAGGGGCTGACCTTGATGCCGGTCCGGCCGAGGTTGCGGTACTGCATTGGGTGTCTCCCGAGGTTGGAGCCGAGGTATGGAGAGCGCTGATTCGATGCCGTATTCTGAACCGAAGTGGAACGCCCTTCCAGAACAATATGGAACAACGTTCCGGAAAGCAAGCGGAGGAGTGCAGTGACGGACAACACGGCGCGGACCGGGGCCGAATCGACCGGCTCGGCGGGCCCGGGCGCACCGGAACGCGCGCCGCGTCGGCCGCGCGCCGACGCGCAGCGCAACATCGACTCCCTGCTCGACGCGGCGAAAGCCGTCTTCGGCACGTCGGGCGTAGACGCGCCCGCGAGGGAGATCGCCGATCAGGCCGGCGTCGGGGTGGGAACCTTGTATCGGCACTTCCCGCAGCGCTCGGACCTGGTCAAGGCCGTGTTCCAGCACGAGGTGGACGCCTGCGCCGACGCCGCCCCGGCGCTGGCCGCCGCGCACGAGCCGGCAGAGGCACTCGAGAAGTGGATCCACCGCTACACCGAGTTCCTCGCGGCCAAACGGGGCCTCGCCAAAGCCCTCCACTCGGGGGATCCGGCGTTCGACGCCCTGCCCGCCTACTTCATGCAGCGCCTCGGCCCGGCCCTGGGCTCACTGCTCGAAGCCGCGGCGGCGAGGGGCGAGATCCGCGCCGACATCGCCCCCGAGGACCTCCTGTACGCCGTATCGAACCTCTGCATGCCCGTGACGGACAGGGGAGTCGGCTACAGCCGGCGCATGGTCGGGCTCCTCATCGACGGACTGCGCCACGGTGCCGACACGAGCCGGTCTCGCCCCTGAAGCCCTGTGTGTCCCCCAGAGACCCGGTCCGCGACCGCCGCGGGCGCGCAGGTCGAACGTCGCACCGGCCTCGCGGGCGGCGAGCGCCCGCAGAAAGGAAGGCCGCCGGCGCGCCCCGGACCGGTGCAGGCGACGCGCCTGGTCGGGCGGCATCGCCACCACTGTGATCATGTGGTGTGGGAACGGGACGATCGGCGGTGGCCGTGCCGCTCACCGCCGGAGGAGATCGCCCCGGCCGTGCGGGGCGCCGAGTTCGACGGCAGTGCGGCCGAGACGGTACGAGGAGCGATCCATGAGCGCAGACACCTCATCCGACCGGCCTCGGAGTTCATGCTGCGCCCCGCCACGGGGAGAGGCGCAGGCCGCCGAGGCGCCGACGCCCGTCGCCGCTGCGGAGGCGGCCGCCCCGCCGCCGCACGGCGGCTGGCGGACGTTGGAAGGCGGCGCGTTCCTCATGGGCTGTGCGGACGGACCCTACCCCGAGGACGGCGAGGGGCCGGTCCGGGAGGTGACGCTCAGCGGGTTCGAGATCGCCGCCACGGCGGTCACCAACGCCGAGTTCGCCGCGTTCGTCCAGAGCACGGGCTATGCCACGGACGCCGAGCGGTACGGCTGGACCTTCGTCTTCGCGGGTTTCCTGCCGCGCCGGTTCCCCCCGACGCGGGCCGCCGCCGGCGCGTCGTGGTGGCGCCAGGTGCACGAAGCCGACTGGCGCCGCCCCGAGGGCCCCGGTTCCGGGCTCCGCGGGCGCCAGGACCACCCCGTCGTCCACGTCTCGCACGACGACGCGCTCGCCTACTGCCGATGGGCCGGCGTTCGGCTGCCGACCGAGGCCGAGTGGGAGTACGCCGCGCGGGGCGGGCTGACCGGGAAGCCCTACCCCTGGGGCGACGAACGCGAGCCGGGCGGAGAGCACCGCATGAACGTCTGGCAGGGCTCCTTTCCCGACCGCAACACCGCTGCCGACGGCTACGTCGGCACCTGCCCGGTGGACGCCTTCCCGCCCAACGGCTACGGGCTGTACAACACGACGGGAAACGTGTGGGAGTGGTGCGCGGACCGGTTCAACCCGCGGTACCACCGGAAGGGGCCGTGGACCGACCCCACCGGTCCGCGCTTCGGGCAGGCCCGGGTTCTCAAGGGCGGCTCCCACATGTGCCACGAGTCGTACTGCTTCCGCTACCGCACCTCGGCGCGGATGGGCAACTCCCCGGACAGCTCCACCGGCAATACGGGATTCCGCGTGGCACGGTGAAGCGGTGCGGGCGCGCAACGACCACCTCCGGGCCGTGAAAGACGGCGTCTGCACCTCCCGCGCATGCGGGAATGGCGCGAAGCCGGTGCTCAGCGTTGCTTCTTGGGTATGTCGCGCAGTTCCACATAGGGTTCTTCGGTCTCGGGGTGGCCTTCGGCGAGGGCTCGGCCCCGCTCAAGCTCGGCGTTGAACTCCTCGCCGAGAAGGATCGCGATGTTGGTGATCCACAGCCACACGAGAAAGATGATCACTCCGGCCATGCTGCCGTAGGTCTGGTTGTAGGAGGCGAAGTTCGCGAGGTAGACCGCGAAGGCGCCCGAGGCCAGCAGCCAGATCACGATGGCCAGCACGCTGCCCGGCGTCACCCAGCGGAAGCCCCGCTTGGCGTTGGGCGACGCCCAGTAGAGCAGGGAGATCATGAAGGCGACGACGAAGAGGAGAACCGGCCACTTCGCGATGCGCCACACCATGACCGCGGTGGGTCCCAGGCCCAGGAGCTGCCCGGCCTGCTCGGCGAGGCCGCCGGTGACGACGACGGCCACCGCCGCCACGGCCAGCAGGACGACCATGAGAAGCGTGACCCCGACCCGGATCGGCAGGGTCTTGTATATGGGGCGTCCTTCAGGGACGTCGTAGATGACGTTGGACGCGCGCATGAAGGCCCCGATGTAGCCGGAGGCCGACCACAGGGCGACGGCCAGGCCGATCAAGCCGAAGATCCCGGCCGTGGCCTGGCTGCGCTGCACGTTCTCCAGGATCGAGGTCAGCACCGAGGCCACATCGGCCGGTGCTGCCGAGATGCTGTCGGTCAGAGCCCGCGTCGCCGACCGCCCGGCCAGTCCCAGGAGCGAGACCAGGACCAGGAGTGCGGGAAAGATGGACAGGACCGCGTAGTACGTCAGCGCGGCGGCGAGGTCGAGCAGGTTGTCGTCCCGGAATTCGGCGACGGTCCGGCGCATCGAACCCGTCCACGACCGCTTCGGCAGTTCGGTGGGCGCCGACGCCTCCTGCTGCGGCGAGCCGTTCTCGGTACTCCGCTGGTTTCCGGCCATTCTCGGCCCTTCTTCCGGTCGTGTCGGCACCGAAGCCTCCCCCTGCGCGGCACGTGATGCGGTGCGCGCCCCCACTACCCCAGACCCGCCACGAAAAGCGCCCGCATCGCCGAGGTGAGCGGGGCGCGGTCAGCGCACGATCCGTTCGCGGGCATCGAGGAGGGCCGCCACAAGGCTCCGCTCGCGTTCCGGGTCCAGGCGCACGATGGGGACCGAGAAGCTGAGCGCCTCCTTGGGGGCGGTCCCGTCGCCGAAGTCCAGAGCGACGGAGAAGCACCGCAGCCCGATCGTGGACTCCTGCTCGTCGATGGCGTAACCGCGCTCCTGCACCGACTTCAGCTCGTCCCGCAGCGCCTCGCGGTCGGTGAAGGTGTTGACGGTGCGGGCCGAGAGCGCCTCGGGCAGCAGTGCGTCGTTCTCTTCCCACGGTCGTTCGGCCAGGAGCGCCTTGCCGAGCCCTGTCGCCCAGCACGGAAGCCGGCGGCCGGGACGGGAGACGACCGCGAGCGAATGGCGCGAGATGCAGGTCGCCAGGTAGACGATCTCGTGGGCGTCCAACCGGGCGAGGTGGACGGTCTCTCCCCACTCCTGAGACATCTCGTCCATGACGCGGTGCGCCCGCTGCACGACGTCGTCGTGTTCCACGTAGGAGGCGCCGACCCGCAGGGCCCGGATGCCCAGGCGGAATCCGGAGCCGGTCGCGTCAGGCTCCACCCACCCGCGGTGGACCAGTGTCATCAGCAGCGCATAGGCGCTGGCCCGGGGGATCTCCAGGTCCTGGGCCACGTCGCGGAGCGAGCGCGGCTCCTCGGCGGAGCTGAGGTACTCCAGCAGCAGGATCGCCCGTTCGGCCGATTTCACCGTCCGAACCCCCGTGACCTCGGCGGTTTCCGCCCCCGTCGTCGTGGATCGCCTCATATTTCCCCTTGACGTGATTTGAAACACCAGCTTACGGTGCTTGTCTACCAGCATAGATATTGTATCCATTTGTAGACAAGAGGTTTGCTCATGCCGCTATCGCCTGCGGAGCTCGGCGAGTCCTTCACCGGACTGCTCGGCTTTCCGGTCACTCCCTTCACCGACGCGGGAGAGCTCGACCTGCCGCGCTTCAAGGAGCACCTCGACGACATGCTCGAGGCCGGCCCCGGAGCGTTGTTCGTCGCCTGCGGCACCGGCGAGTTCGCCTCGCTGACATTGGAGGAGCACCGCACGGCGGTGCGCACCGCGGTCGAACACGTCGGCGGCGCGGTCCCGGTGCTGGCAGGCGTCGGCGGCGGCGCCCGGGTCGCCAAGGAGTATCTCCGCTCGGCCGAGGGCGAGGGCGCCGACGGCGCGCTCGTGCTCCCTCCCTACCTGCAGGTCGGCCCGCAGAGAGGGCTGCTTTCGCACTACAGGGACCTCCTCGACTCCACCGGCCTCGGACTGATCCCTTACCAGCGCTCCACCGCGGTCTTCACCCCCGAGACCGTGGCCGAACTGGCCGGGAACGACCGCGTCGTCGCGCTGAAAGACGGGCACGGCGACATCGAACTGCTGCAGCGCATCAGGACCGTGACCGAGAACCGCCTCCCGCTGCTCAACGGCATGCCGACGGCCGAGACCTTCGCCCGCGCCTACCGTGCCGTCGGCGCCGCAGCCTACTCCTCCGCGGTGCTCGCCTTCGCTCCCGCCGTCGCGACCGCCTTCTTCGCCGCCTCGGAGCGCGGCGACGAGGCCGTCCAGGACGAGCTGCTGCGCGAGTTCTACGTCCCGCTCGCCGAGCTGCGCAACACCACACCGGGTTACGCCGTCTCGCTGGTCAAAGCGGGGCTGGAGATCCGCGGGCGTTCGGCCGGGCCCGTGCGCCCACCGTTGGCGGAACCGTCTCCTGAACACAAGGCCGAACTGGCCGACATCATCGACCGCGGACTGGCCGTCGCGAGTGCGGAGGTGGCGGCATGACCCCCTCGACGGAGAAGGCACTCCCGGCGACCGGCATCGGTTTCCTGGGCGGAGCGGAACTGCGCGGGTCGGGTGCCGCGTTCCGGGCGGTCGACCCGGCAACCGCCGCGCCGGTCGGGCCGGAATTCACCTCCTGCGGTGCGGACGACGTCGCTCGCGCCGCCGATTCGGCTCGGGCCGCCTATGACGCCAACCGGTCCCTGCCCGAAGGCTGGCAGGCGGTCCTGCTTCGGGGAATCGCCGAGCGGCTGGAGGCCGTCCGCGACAGCATCGTCGGGGCGGCGAGTGCAGAGACGGGCATCGGCGAAGGGCGCCTCGACGGCGAGCTGGCCCGCACCCGCAACCAGCTGAACGGGTTCGCCCGGGTCGTGGAAGAGGGCGACTACCGGGAGGCGCTTCGCGTGGAAGCCGCCCCCGATGCCGTCCCGCCCCGTCCTGACCTGCGCCGCGTACTGGTCCCGGTCGGCCCGGTCGCGGTGTTCGGCGCCTCGAACTTCCCGCTCGCCTTCAGCACCGCCGGAGGCGACACCGCCTCGGCGCTGGCGGCGGGGTGCCCCGTGCTCGTCAAGGCCCACCCCTCCCACCCGGCCACGAGCGAGATCGTCGGCCGCGCCGTCGTCGACGCCGTCGCCGCGGCCGGAGCCCACCGCGGTACCTTCGCTCTACTGCACGGGGCGGGCAACGAGACCGGGGCGGCCCTGGTTACCGCGCCGGAGGTCCGCGCGGTCGGGTTCACCGGCTCCTTCGCCGGGGGCCGCGCTCTGGCGGAGCTCGCCGCTGCACGGCCCCGCCCGATCCCGGTGTTCGCCGAGATGGGCAGTCTCAACCCGGTGTTCGTCACCGAGGCCGCGGTGCGGGAACGGCTCGATGAGATCGCGGAGGGCTTCGCCGCCTCCATGACCGTCGGCGCCGGACAGATGTGCACCAAGCCCGGCCTCGTGTTCACCACGCGGGGCCGCGAGTTCGCCGAGAGGGCGGCGACTCACCTCGACGATGCCGAGCCGGGCGTGCTCCTCAACGCCGCCACCCGCGACGCGCTCGCCGACCGGCTGGCCGCCAGCACCGACGCCGCCGGAGTCGAGGTGGTCACGAAGAGGCGGGACGCTTTCGAGGGCCCCGGCCTGCGTGCGGCACCGGTCCTGCTGCTGGCCGGGCTCGACGACCTGGCGGCAGCGCCTGAGCTGCGGGAGGAGCACTTCGGCCCGGTCGCCGTGGTGGTCGACGTCGGATCCGAAGAGCGGTTCTTCGAGGCGGTGCGGCTGATGCCGGGCTCCCTCACCGCGACGGTCCACGCCGAACCCGAGGACCACGCGGGACTCGCGCCGTTCACCGCGGAGCTCGCCGACCTGGCCGGCCGCGTCGTGCACAACGGTTTCCCGACCGGTGTGGCCGTCAACGCCGCGCAGACGCACGGCGGCCCGTACCCGGCCACCTCCGACAGCGCGCACACCTCCGTCGGCTGGACCGCGGTACGGCGGTTCCAACGACCCGTCACCTTCCAGGACGTTCCCGAGGCGCTGCTGCCCGGCGCCTTGCGCGGCACGTGACCGGCGCCGCCTGAGCCGCCCGGCACCGCCGACGCCTCGCCCCGAACCCGATCACGCGCCTCGCGGGTCCGGAGGCACTCCCATCCGTCCCCACACCTTCCTCCAGCTTCCTCCAGCCACGTTCCAGGAGAAACCAATGCCCATACCACCGCTCACCCCGGCGACCGGTCCCCGGCCGCTGCGGATCCCCGGCGTCTTCGCCGCCGTCGGACTCCTCCTGGCCGGCACCGCCTGCGCCGTCGCCAACACCGACGACGGCGGAGCCGCGGACACGGTCCGTATCGCGCTTCCCGAGGAGCCGCCCACACTGGAGCCCTGTGACGCATCCCTGACCGCCACCGGCCGTGTGACGCGATCCAACATCACCGAGGCGCTCACCGAACGCGTGCCCAAGACCGGCGCCCTCGAACCCGCGCTGGCGACCGGTTGGGAGCAGACGTCCGACAAGACGTGGGCGTTCACCATGCGCGAGGGGGTCACCTTCCACGACGGCACGGCCTTCGACGCCGAAGCCGCCGCGTTCTCCATCGACCGCACCGTCGACTCCGACATCGGCTGCAACGTCGACGGCTACGTCTTCGGTGACAGCGAACTCACCGCCGAGGCCGTCGACGACCACACCCTGGAAGTGACCACGGCCGAGCCCGACCCGATCCTGCCGCTGCGGCTGTCCTTCATCGAGATCGTGCCGAGCAGCACCGACACACAGGACAAGGCCCGCGAGCCTGTCGGCACCGGCCCCTACAAGATCAAGGAATGGAACCAGGGCGTCGACCTGAAGCTCCAGCGCTACGACGGCTACTGGGGCGACAAGCCCGCCTACGCCACGGCCCGCTACGTCTGGCGTGCCGAAAGCAGCATCCGGGCCGCGATGGTCTCCCAGGGCGAGGCGGACATCGCCGTCGGGCTCACGCCCCAGGACAGCGCGGGCGACAACGCGGTGGAGTACCCGAACAACGAGACCTCCTACATGCGTATCGACGCCGGCGAGGAGCCGCTCGACGACATCCGCGTGCGCCGCGCCATCAACTACGCGATCGACAAGAAGGGCCTGGTCTCCTCCGTCTTCTCCGGGCTCGGCCAACCCGCCGGGCAGATCGTTCCCAAGGGTGTGACCGGCCACAACGAGGAGATCCAACCGTGGCCCCACGACCCGAAGAAGGCCGAGACCCTGATCGACGAGGCACGGGCCGACGGCGTCCCCGTCGACACGACCATCACCATCATCGGCCGCAACGGCATCTACCCCAAGGCCTCGGAGGCCACGGAGGTCGTGCAGCGGTCCCTGATCGACGCCGGGCTCAAGGTGAAGGTCAAGATGCTCGATGTCAACGCCTGGATGGAGTACCTGCTCCGGCCGTTCCCCTCGGACATGGGGCCGACGCTGCTGCAGGCCCAGCACGGCAACCAGGCCGGTGACGCCGCGTTCACGATGGAGCAGATCTACGGCTCCTCGGGGGCGCAGAGCAGCTACGGCACCGAGAAGCTCGACTCGATGATCGAGGAGGCCGAGAACGCCCAGGACGAGCCCCGTCAGCAGGCTTTCGCCGAGGCGCTCGCCTACCAGAACGACGAGGTGGTCCGCGACGCGGTCCTCGCGCACATGACCGGCGTCATGGCGATCTCCCCGGACGTGTCCTACACACCGAATTCGGCCACCAACGACGAGCTGCGGCTGCGCGGGATGCAGCCCGCGGACTGAGGAGGTATTCCGGTCCATGCTCGCCTTCCTCTGGCGCCGTATCGTCTCCAGCGCCCTGCCGCTCCTCGTGGTGATCCTCGGGGTGTTCTTCCTGGCGCGGTTGACCGGCGACCCCGCGAACCTGTACCTGCCGCTCAGCGCGACGCCTGAGATGCGGGCGGAGTTCGCCGCCCGCAACGGGTTCGACCAGCCCGTGGTGGTGCAGTTCTTCGACTACCTCGGCCAGATCGCCCGCCTGGACTTCGGCGAGTCGCTGCGGACAGCCCAGCCCGCCGCCCAGGCGGTGCTGCAGGCGTTCCCGGCGACACTGCAACTGGCCGGGACGACCATGCTCATCGCCATCGTGGCGGCCGTGGTGATCGGCAGCCTGGCGGCCTACCGCCCGAACTCGTTGGCCGACCGGGCCGCCAGTCTCCTGTCGTCGACGTCGGCGAGCGTGCCGGACTTCTGGTTCGCCATCATGCTGGTGCTGGTGTTCTCCGTGACACTGAACTGGCTGCCCACCTCCGGCACCGACGGGACGGCGGCGTGGGTCCTGCCGATCCTCACGCTGCTCATCCGCCCCTTCGGCGTCCTCGTCCAGGTGGTGCGCGGCTCCATGGTCTCGGCGCTGTCGGCCCCCTACACCAAAGTGGCGCGCAGCAAGGGCGCCGACGAGAAGCGCGTCATCTTCGGCCACGCGCTGCGCAACGCCGCCGCGCCGGCGCTCACGGTCGCCGGAGACCTGACCGTGAGCATGATCAACGGCGCCGTCGTCGTCGAGACGATCTTCGGTTGGCCGGGCATCGGCAAGCTGATGATCGACTCGATCCTGGAGCGCGATTTCGCGGTGCTCCAGGCGGCGGTGCTGCTGACCGCCCTGACGATCTTCGCGCTCAACATCCTCATCGACGTCTGCTACGCGCTGTTGGACGCGCGCGTCCGCCAGGGGGTGACGGCATGACCAACGGCAACGGCGACCACAGAGACGGCACGGACGGCGGAGTTGACGGAGGCCCGGGGTTCGCCTCCGCCGCTTCCGCGGCCGAGGCGCCGGCGCCGCAGCCGCCGCGATTGTTCGCGCTGCTGCTCAAGGACCGCTTCGCCTGCCTGGCGGCCCTGGTACTGGTGATCATCGGCGCCGCCGCGGCGATCGGCCCCTTCCTGCTCGGCGAACTCGCCACCGAGCAGAACCTGCGTTCGACCAGTCTGCCGCCGTTCACCCTGGAGAACGGCTGGTCGTTCGTGCTCGGCAGCGACTCGTTGGGCCGCAGCGTCGCGGCCCGGCTCGTCGTCGCCGCGCGAACCACCCTGTTGGTGGCGGTGCCCGCCGTGGTCCTGTCGCTGACGCTGGGTTCGGTATGGGGCATGTGGGCGGGCTACCACCGCGGCTGGCGGGAGAGCGTGTCGATGCGGATCGCCGACGTGATCCTCAGTTTCCCGTCCCTGCTGCTGGCGGTCGTCGTCCTCTACGTGTTCTCGCCCAGCGTCGCCAATCTCGTCCTGGTCATCGCGATCGCGCGGCTGCCGGTCTACGTGCGAACCGCCCGCGCCGAGTCGGCCGAGCTGCAGAGCCGGCTGTTCGTCGACGCGGCCCGTACTTTCGGTGCCCGCAGCGGCGACATCATCCGCCGCCACGTCGCGCCGACCGTGCTGCCCACGCTGCTCACCGTCGCCACGCTCGACTTCTGCTTCGTGATCCTCACGGAGTCCTCGTTGAGCTTCCTGGGCATCGGCATCCAACCGCCGGATCTGAGCTGGGGACTGATGGTGGCCCAGGGACGCGAGGAGTTGCAGACGGCGTGGTGGACCGCGGTCTTTCCCGGTCTGGCCATCGTCATCACCACCATCTCGGCGACCACCCTGGCGTCGTGGGCGCGGCTGGCGACCGACCCGGCCCAGCGGTGGCGGTTGACCGTGCCGCGCCGCAGGCGCCGCGCCAAGGCTTCGACCGAGGAGGTACCGGCATGAGCACGACCCGGGAAGCGGCGCCGCCCTCGGGCGCGGCGGCGATGGAGGTGGACCGGCTATCGGTCGACGTCCGAACCCCCGAAGGCACCGCTCACGTGGTCCGCGATGTGAGCTTCACCGTGCGTTCCGGCGAGACGCTGGCGCTGCTCGGCGAGTCGGGGTGCGGCAAGAGCATGACGGCGCAGGCGGTCGCCGGGTTTCTCGAACCGGTCGCCGACGTCGTCGGCGGCGAGATCCGGCTCAACGGTTCCGACCTGCTGGCGCTGAGCGCTGCGGCGCGGCGCCGCCTCGCCGGCCCCGGCCTGGCCATCGTGTTCCAAGACGCGCTGACCGCGCTGAATCCGGTGTTCACCGTGGGCACGCAGCTCGCCGAACCCTTCCGCATCCACGAGCGGCTGTCCCGCAAGGCGGCCAAGGCCAAGGCGGTGGAGCTCATGGAGCGGGTGGGCATCCCCGAGCCGCGATCCCGCGTGGACGCCTACCCCCACCAGTTCTCCGGCGGCATGCGCCAGCGCCTGCTGATCGCGATGGCGGTGGCGCTGCGGCCCTCGGTGCTGATCGCCGACGAGCCCACCACGGCCCTGGACGTCACCGTGCAGGCCCAGATCATGGAGTTGCTGCACGACCTGCGGGCCGAGCAGGACACGGCGCTGGTCCTCATCACACACGACCTCGCGGTCGCCGCCGAGCACGCCGACCACGTAGCGGTGATGTACGCCGGATCCGTCGTGGAGGCCGGCCCGGTCGGCGATGTCTTCGCCGACCCACGACACCCCTACACACGCGGGCTCCTCGACTCGGTGCCGGGAAGCCGGAACCGAGGAGAGCCGCTGCGGTTCATCCCCGGTAATCCTCCCGACCTGCGGGCGGTACCCACCGGCTGCGCGTTCCGCACCCGCTGTCCGATCGCACGCGAGGACTGCGCCACACACCGGCCGGAGCTGTCGGAAACCGGCCTCGGCCGCGCGGCGGCCTGCCACTACTGGAAGGAGGCGGCGCATGCCTGACACCGTGACACGGCCGCCGGCGCCGCTGGTTGAGGCCGCCGGTCTGACCAAGAGCTTCAAGGTGCCCAGGAGCTCGGCCGGCACCACCAGGTTGCGCGCCCTCGACGGAGTCGACCTCACGCTGGAACGGGGCGAGACCCTGGGACTGGTGGGCGAGTCGGGCTGCGGCAAGTCCACGCTGGCCCGAGTGCTGCTCATGCTGGACCGGCCCGACCAGGGCACGCTGCGCTTCGACGGCACCGATCCGCTCTCGCTGCGCGGAAAGGAACTGCTCGCCTGGCGCCGGCGGGTGCAGATGGTCTTCCAGGACCCGTTCGCCTCCCTCAACCCGCGGCTGAACGTGGCCGAGCTGATCGGTGAGCCCTGGCGCACCCACCGCGACCTCGTGCCTCGCGGCGGCCGGGACCGGCGGGTGCGGAAGCTGCTGGAGATGGTCGGGCTGCGCGAGGGCGACGCCCGCCGTTACCCGCAGGAGCTCTCCGGCGGGCAGCGGCAGCGCATCGGGATCGCCCGCGCGCTGGCGTTGAAACCCGACGTCATCGTCTGCGACGAGCCCGTGTCCGCCCTGGACCTGTCCGTGCAAGCGCAGGTGCTGAACCTGCTGGCGGAGCTGCAGGCCGAACTCGACGTGTCGTATGTGTTCATCTCCCACGACCTTTCGGTGGTTCGCCACGTCGCCGACCGGGTCGCTGTGATGTACCTGGGCAAGGTGGCCGAAACGGGCCGGACCGAGGAGATCTTCGCGAACCCGCGCCACCCCTACACGGCGGCGCTGCTGTCCTCGGCGCCGGCCCCCGTGGGCTCCGAGGGCACCTCCCGGCAGCGCATCCTGCTGCGCGGCGAGGTGCCCTCGCCGATCGACCCGCCGTCCGGATGCCGGTTCCGCACCCGGTGCTGGCGTGCCGAGGACGTGTGCGCCGAGGAGGTTCCCCCCGCTGAGGCGCACGGCGGCGACCCGACGCATACGGCCGCATGCCACTTCCCACTGGAACCCGCGCATCCTGTCCCTCCGGTGTCGGGTCCGCAGCGCGGGTGACGACGCCGGCGCCCTTGCCGCGTCCCTTCGGCGCCTGGTCGGCGACGATGCGCTGCGAGCGGCGGTCGGGGGCGCAGGGGCGGCGAGGGCGTCCGGGCGGTTTGCGCTGCCGCGCCGCCATAGCCGCTCCCGGCGACGGCGGCGCGGACGAGGCGCCACCCCTCCGCTAGCGGGTCGCGTCCATCCGTTCGGTGCCGGTGACGCGCAGCATGTCCAGGGCCGAGGCTTCGCGCGTGCCGGCGGCCGCCGAGTAGACGATCATCGACTGGTCGGTGTCGGGCAGCAGGAGGGTGTCGCAGTCCAGGACGAGAGGCCCGAGGTCGGGGTGGTTGATCGTCTTGTGCATCGACCGCCACGTCGTCGAGCGTCCCTCCTCCCACATGCCCCGGAATCGCTCGCTGCCGGCCAGCAGCTCGTCGACCAGCGAGCGCAGGTCCGGGTCGTGCGGGTAGCGGGAGAGTGCGGTGCGCAGCGAACCGACGGCCTGCTGCGCCGTCACCGCGTCCTCCTCGGGGGAGAGCGCGACGCGGCCGGACCCCGCGCCGAGGAGCCGCTGCCAGATGATGTTGCGCTGCCGCCCGGACCGGCGGCCCAGGTCACCGAGGAGCGCGTCGGCCATGGGGTTCTGCGCCAGCACGTCGCTCTTGGCCGACAGCACGAGCGCCGGCAGGTCGGTCAGCCGCTGGAGCAGCCGCAGCACGCTGGGCCGGATGGACATCTCGACCCGACCGGCGAGCGGCGGGGCGCTGCCTGCGAGGCGGAAGACCTGATCGCGTTCGTCGGTCTCAAGCCGAAGCGCCCGGGTCAGAGCCGTAAGCACCTGGAGGGACGGCTGCGGCCCGCGGCCCTGCTCGAGGCGGACGACATAGTCGACGCTCAGCCCGGCGAGCTGGGCCACCTCCTCGCGGCGCAGCCCGGCCACTCGCCGTCGCGGTCCGGTCGGCAGGCCGACCTCCTCGGGCGCGATGCGCGCCCGTGCGGCCTTGAGGACGCGGGCGAGTTCGAGTCGGTCCATGCGTCCATTCTCCTCCCGACCGGCGCGGACATCCTGGGACTGCCGCTCCCAGCCTCAGGCGTCTCTGGATGGCTCCCCGCCGGCGCGGCATCGTTCGACACATGAGCGAATCATCCGGAACCTCCAGCAGCACGACCACCGCCCTGATCACCGGCGGCAACAAAGGCCTGGGCTACGAGGCGGCGCGCCGCCTCGGCGAACTCGGCTGGCGCGTCTTCCTCGGGGCGCGCGACGAAGCCCGCGGCCGCACGGCTGCCCAGCACCTCGCCGCCGACGGCGCGGACGTGACCTTCGTCCAGTTGGACGTCACCTCCGACGACTCGGTCGCAGCGGCCGTGCGGACCGTGGGCGCGAGCACCGACCGGCTCGACGTCCTGATCAACAACGCCGGGATCACCGGTGAGCCCGTCAGCCCCGAGGAGACCCTGCCGCAGCACCTCATCCCCGCCTTCGGCGTCAACGTGCTCGGCCCGATCCGCGTGACGCACGCGTTCCTGCCGCTGCTGCGCGCCGGGCACGACCCCCGGGTCGTGATGGTCTCCAGCGGCGTCGGGTCGCTGACGATCACGACGGACCCCGAGCGGATGGAGTCGACCGTCTCCCACCTGATCTACCCGGCCTCCAAGGCCGCCCTCAACATGATCACCACCCAGTACGCCAAGGCCATCAAGGAGATCCGCTTCAACATCGCCGACCCCGGATACACCGCCACCGACCTCAACGGCCACCGGGGCACGCAGACGGTGGCAGAGGGCACCGACGCCATCGTCGAGCTGGCGACCGCCTCGCCCGGCCGGACCGGGCAGTACCGCGACCGCGACGGCGCCGTCCCCTGGTGAGGGCGGGGCCGGGCGCACCGGCCGGTCCCGGGGGAGCGGATCCGCCTCCTGCCTCGCCGACCCGTCCCTGGCCGTGCGCTGAGCAGCACACCGGCTCCACGAAGGGGGCCGCCCGTCCGGCCCCCTCGGCGGGCTGCCGCCCTCCCACCGCGCGCGGCCGCGTCAGCGGCGCGTCGCCAGCACCACGCCGGCCAGGCAGAGTGCGCCGCCCAGGAGCGCGAGCGGTGTCGGCACCTCGGCCAGAAGTATCCACGACAGCGCCACGGTGACCGGCGGCACCAGGTAGGTCGCGGCGATGGTGCGGCCGGCGGTCCAGTGGGACAGAACGTATCCCCAGGCGAGGAAGCCGATCGCCGTGGGAAACACGCCCAGGTACAGCATGGCCAGAAGGGACGGTGTCGGCGCCGCGGCGAGTTCGCCAAGGAGTACGGGCAGGAACGGCAGCAGGGCCGCGGTCCCGGCGAGCGTGCCGAGCCACGTCATCGTCACCGCCTCGACGCGCACCAGGAGGCGCTTCTGCAGGAGCACGGCGGAGGCGTACAGCACCGCGGACAGAACCGCCAGCGCGATGCCCATCGCGTCGAGCCGCCCGGTGAAACCGGTGATCGCGATCAGGGCGACGCCGGCGAACGCTACGGCGACCCCGATGCCGAGCCGTCTCCTGAGCCGCTCGCCCAGGACGAGGACGGCGGCCACCGCGACCAGGATGGGCGCGGTCGACACCAGCAGGGCCGCCGTCCCGGCGTCCACCAGTCGCTCGGCGGCGTTCAGCGCCACGTTGTACCCGCCGAACCAGACCACGCCCCAGAGCGCGATAAGGCCCAGCGGTCCGCCACTGGGCAGGGCGCCGGGAAGAGGCCGCGCTGCGGCTGCTCGTGGTGCGGTCCGGCGTCGGGCGGCTGCGTTGGCGACCGCGACGAACACGCTCAGTACGAGTGCGGCGGCCACCATGCGGCCGAGCGCCAAAGCGCCGGGGGAGAAGTCGTGCCCGGCGGCGCGGATCCCCACGAACGCCGAAGCCCACAGCAGTACCGTGATCCCCGCGGCGCAGACGATGGTCCAGGACGGAGGTCGGGGCCCGCGCTCGGCGGCCGAGTGCGAGAGGGCGGGGGCGGATACGGCGGGCGGTTCCTCGCCCGTGACCGGGCTCGGCGCGGGGCTCTCAGGGAGCTGCGGACGTGTCATGCCACGATTCTCGTGCTTCGCCCGATTCAGTACCAGCGATTATCTCTTCATGACGATTCAGTCCTGCTGTATATTCGGCACATGCTCGACGTGCATCGGCTCCAGATCTTCCGCTCCGTCGTGGCGTCCGGATCGGTCCAGACGGCCGCCGCCAACCTGGGGTACACGCCGTCTGCGGTCAGCCAGCACATCACCGCCCTCCAGCGGGAGACGGGGCTCACCCTGTTCGCGCGCTCCGGTCGGGGACTGCGCCCCACAGCCGCCGGGAACGCGCTGGCCGCCGAAGCCGATCGCCTGCTCGCCCGGCTCGGAGAGGCCGAGTCGCTGGTGACGGACCTGCGGTCGGGCCGCACAGGTTCGCTGACCATCGCCTATTTCGCGTCGGTGGGCGCGGCGTGGATGCCGCATGTGGTTCGGCGGCTGAACTCCGACTTTCCGGGCGTACGGCTCGACCTCGAACTCAGCGAGCACATCCCGCTCTCCGCCGAGGAACGCGCCGATGTGCAGGTGGCCGTGGCGCGCAGCGGCTTCGACCCCGGCACGGGGTTCACCGGACACCACCTCCTCGACGACCCCTACGTCGCGGTGCTGCCCCGCGGGCACCGCTTCGACGGCAGGGACGAAGTGGACCTGGCCGAGCTCGCCGACGACCGGTGGATCGACAACGACTTCGCCCGCGGCTGGTGCCGAGCCAACCTCGTCGAGGCCTGCACCGCTGCGGGCTTCGCACCCGCCTTCCACGTCGAGGCCCACGACTACCCGACCGCGCTCGCCTTCGTCGAGGCCGGAATCGGCCTCACGGTACTTCCCTCGCTCGGGGCGGCCCACCTTCCCGACGGGGTCACGTGCGTCCGCGTCGTTCGCCCGACCCCGGTCCGGTCCATCTACGCGGTGGTGCACGACGCCGCCGACCACACCCCCGCAGCACGCGCCACCCTCGAACTGCTCCGGGAGGTCGCGGGTAGCACTCCCCGGGGCCAGGACGCGGCGGCGGCCGGCAGCGCGACGTGCGTGGCAGGCCGCGTCCGCGCTCCGTCGTAGGGGGCATGCACCCCGCGTGCGAAGTCGGCGCACCGGGGCCGCGGCGAGGGGCGTGCCACTCGGCGCCTCGTTGACCGCCGGATCGAAGCCGTCGGGCCGGGTTGCCCGCGATCGTGTGCCCACCAGTGGCGCAGTGAGGCCGTGCTGAACCGAGCCTTCGGGGACGCTGCGCGCGGGTTGGATCAGCTGAGGCAGCCGACCTGAGCAGCGTCGTCCCCGGCCCTCCGACCCGTCGGCGAGGCCGGACCGGCCACCGGCTGCGCCCGCTTCACATCGGATGCCGCCCGCCATCCCGGCCCCGCCGTGCCCGCGAGTACGGCGTCCCCGCCATGGCTGCTCGCGGCGGCGCGGTCCGGCCCCCTCCACCGGCGACCTGCGCAGCGCCGACAGCGGTACCGGCACCGTGGTCCTGGTGCCGGAGGGCGGAGACGCGCGCACCCGGGCGGGACTGGAGCGGACCGGCGAGGCGGATCCATCGGCCACCGCGGCCCGGTCCCGGCTGACGGGAGTCAGTCGGGCTGGCCCTCGTAGATGGTGATGCGGTAGCCGTCGGGGTCCTCGAAGATGAACTCGCGCCCGCAGGCGCCGTCGCACAGCGGCTTGACGATGGGCACGCCGTTGTCGGCGAGCGTGCCCGCGATCTTGTCGGGGTCCTCGGCCTTGATCCAGATGACCACGCCCCAGGCGAGCTTGGCGACCTCGTCGAGGTCGTCGGTCGCCTGGCGCAGGGCCACCTTGATCGGCTCGCTGCCCAGCACGGCGGCGTTGGGCACCTTCGAGGGGACCGTATGGAACCCGACGAGTTCGGTGTAGAAACGGCGCGACCGCTCAAGGTCGCGTACTTGGAGGGTGAGGAAGTCCGGTCCGACTACGTTGACGTTCTCAGCCACGTTGACAGCTCCTTCGGGTTCGGGAGGCACTCCGCCGGTCGAGCGGATCGCAGCGATCCGCGCACCCAGCGTCCCCCGTACCGCCCCCGCGGCCATCCCGTGTTCACGCGATCAGTCGTGGGGCCGCGGCGCGGGCCGTGTCGGCAAGGCCGCCGGGCGGGCGCAAGCCGCGGTGCCGGGCGCGTATGGCGCGAACACGTGACGAAACGCGCCCTTCTCCGCTCCACACTCGGTTCCGGTACGGCTCGACCCAACCAACCGCGGAGGCGGGAGCATGAGCGAACTGCGTCGCCACATCGACGTCGCGGTCATCGGGGCCGGCGTGCTCGGCTTGGCAGCCACCGACGCGCTCGCCCGGCGCGGCGCCGAAGTGGTGTGCTTTGAGGGGCGCCGACCCGGCCAGGGCCAGTCCGGAGGCCTGACCCGCACGTTCCGGAACCGACACGACGACGAGGATGTGGTGCGGCTCGTCGCCGATTCACTGGCTCTCTGGAGGGACTGGGAGAAGCGCTGCGGGCGTACCCTCGTCGGCTCGGAGGGAACCGCCTACCTGGGCTTCGGTGAATCCGATGCCGCCGGACTGGACACGCACGGAATCGCCCACCGCTGGGTTGAGGGGGAGCTCGCGCCGGAGGTCTTCGGCCCGCTGCGCCCGGTGTCGGGGCGGCTGCTGGTCGACCCGGACTCGGGGGCGATCCGATCGCGCCGCACCATCGAGGCGCTGACGTCGTGGGTGGGCGACCGGATCGTCTCCGAGGAGGTACACGGTGTCTGCGACCCCGGAGACGGCGGCGGCGTCGAGCTGCAGACCGCCGACGCGATCTACCGCGCCCGGCACGTGTTGATCTGCGCCGGTGCGGCGACCCCGCGCCTGGCTGCGGGCGTGGGCATCGACATCCCGCTGGAGGCGGCGCTGCATGCGCGACCGCACTTCCGAGTGCGCGACGAGCACGCCTCCGGTCCGCTGCCCTGCTGGGTCGACCGCTCCGGTGAGTTCGGCCCGATGGTTTACGGGTCGCCGATCGGCACCACCGGGCGCTATGTGATCGGCATGATCGGCAAGGGCGTCGACGTCCCCATGGACGGCGGCCTGCCGCCTGGAACCGAGATGGAGGAGCACGTCCGCCGCCTCTCGCGCTACGTGGAACGGGCGCTTCCCGGGCTGCACCCGGAACCGGTCGGGATCCGGGTGTGCTCCATGACGAAGCTTCCCGCGGGCAGCGACGCCATCGGGGTCTGGCACACAGACGGGGTCACCGCTGTCACCGGGCACAACCTCTTCAAGATGGCACCCGTCCTCGGCGAGCTGCTGGCCGACGGCGCCCAGGAGAATCGCCTCGCCGGAATCCTGGCGCGGTGCACCGACCGGGCGACGCAGGCAGCATGAGCGGGGCGACGACGCAGGCGGACCGCGGACGCGCACCGATCATGGTGACCGGCGCCGCGGGCACCGTCGGACGGGCGCTGGTCGAGGAACTCCTCTCGTCCGGTCATCCGCCTCTGGCGGTGGTACGCCCCGGCTCGGATGCGGACTTCGAGGGCCGCGTCCAGACCGTCCAGGCCGATCTCGACAGCGATGAGGCGATGGGGGACGCACTCGTGCGCGTGCGTTCGCTGTGCCTGATCACGCCTCTTCGCCCCCGTCAGGACGAGCTGCAGAGCCGACTGGTGCGGATGGCCCGTGCCTGCGGTGTCGAGCGGATCGTGAAGGTCTCGGCGCTGGGGGCCGCGTCGGAGTCCCCGATCCGGGTGCACCGCGAGCACGGCAGAGCCGACCGCGTGCTGGAGTCCTCAGGGGTGGCGTACGCCCTTCTGCGGCCCAACGCCTTCATGCAGAACTCGTTGCAGTGGCGCTCCACCATCGCCGCACGCGGCACTCTCGAGCTGCCCATCGGCGAGGCGCGGGTCAGCTTCGTCGACGCGCGGGACGTCGCCGCGTGCGCGGCCGCCGCGTTGCTGGAACCTGCGCGAGTGCAGGGAGCCCACGACCTCACCGGCCCCGAGGCGCTCGGGTTCGCGGAGATCGCGGGACACCTCGCGCGCGCGACGGGCACGCCGGTGCGCTACGTGGACGTCCCGCCCGAGCGGACGGCGGCCAACATGCGCGCCGGCGGTGCACCCGAGTGGGCGATCAACGCCCGCCTGGGCCTGTACTCGACGCTGCGGGCAGGCGAGGGCTCGCTCGTCACCTCCGCCGTGGAGGAGATCACCGGTCGCGCGCCGCGCCGGTTCGCGGACTTCGCGGCGCAGGCCGCGCCGTCTTTCGCCCTGCAGGTGTGACGGCCGCTTCCTCCGCCGTCGGCCGCTGCGCAGGGCGCCGTGGTGGAGGGCGGGGCCGCGTCGGCCCGCGACTCATTGCATCCGGAACGAATTCCGTTTAGTGTCGAAGAGTATGCGAAAGCCGCTGGCTGTGGGCGGTCTGGCCGCGCACGCCGGTGCTGGCCGGTCTCCTGGGAAGTGGGAAGGGATCATGACAGCGATCGAGGTGGCCCCCGGAACAATCGCCGTCTACGCCGACATCGGCTGTCCATGGGCGCATGTGGCCCACTACCGGCTCTTCGCGGCCCGCTGCTCGCTCGGATTGAGCGAGCAGGTCCGGTTCGACATCCGGCCGTTCCCCCTGGAACTGATCAACGACATGGCTACGCCCAAGCTGATCCTCGACGCGGAGATCCCCGTCGCCGGCGGGCTGGAACCCGCTGCCGGATGGCAGGTGTGGCAGGCGCCGCCGCACGACTACCCCGTGACGACGGTCCTGGCCATGGAAGCGGTCGAGATCGCCAAGGAGCAGGGGCTGGAGGTCAGCGCCACTTTCGACCGGGCGCTGCGCCGGGCTCTGTTCGGCCAGAGCCGCAACATCTCCATGAGGCATGAGGTGCTTGCCGTCGCGGAGTCCTGCGGCCTCGACGCCGCGGCGATCCGCGAGGGGCTCGTCGCAGGACGGGCCCGCGCATACATCGAAGAGCAGGTGTCCCTGTGCAGCGGCGACACGGTCCAGGGCAGCCCGACGCTCTTCTTCCCCGACGGCACCTGGGTGCACAACCCGGGCATCCAGCTCAGCTGGGAGGGAGCGGAGGGCGTCGGTTTCCCCGTGGTCGAACGGGACGACCCGAGCGTCTACGCCGACCTCCTGCGCAGGGCCCTGCCCTGACTCCTGCAGCACCGAAAGAGAAACGACGAGGAGGCATCCATGTCAGCCAAGGTCGCGGTCATCTACTACAGCTCGACCGGCCACGTGCACCAGCTCGCCCAGGAGGTCCACGCCGGCGCCGCCGATGCGGGCGCCGAGGTCCGCCTGCTGCGTGCCGGGGAACTCGCCCCCCAGAGCGTGATCGACGAAGAACCCGACTGGTACGAAAACCAGCAGGCCACCAAGGACATCCCCGAGGCGTCGCTGGACGACCTCCTGTGGGCCGACGCCTACGTGTTCGGCACTCCGACCCGCTACGGCAACGTCTCGTCGCAGCTCAAGCAGTTCCTGGACACCACGGGCGGCCTCTGGTTCGAGGGCAAGCTCGCCGACAAGATCGTCAGCGGCTTCACCAGCGCGGACGAGATGCACGGGGGACAGGAGACGACCATCACCAGCATGTACCACGTCTTCATGCACTGGGGGTCCATCATCGTCCCTCTGGGCTACACCGACGAGGCGGTTTCGGCCGGCGGCGGCAACCCCTACGGCGCGAGCAGCACGCATGCGCAGAAGAACCCCAGCAAGGAGGAGCTGGCTGTGGCCAACTTCCAGGGCCGCCGGGTCGCCGAGACCGCTGCCCAGTTCGTGCGCGGCAGGGTCTGATCCTACTTCCGGCGCTTGCCGAGGCCCCGTGCGCCGGGTGCTCCCCGGGGGCGAGGCGCGCCGGATCGCGGACATCGGGACGATCGCCGTCCTCTTATCGGCCCTGCCGGCTCGCCGGCAGGGCCTTTCCTGGTTCTCGGGGGCATGGCCCGAGCGAGGCGCGTAGGCCGGGGAGGAGCCTGGCCGATCGCGGCCATACGCAGGGCGGCCCCCAGCCCGGCCCGCCCATCCCGCGGCAGCGGCGGCCGGCCTCGAAAGGGCTCGCCGTAAATTCTGCATAAGTTGATCATGCGGATGGAATGCGACGCCCAGTTCGCGCGGGGGTTGCCGCCGGATTCCGTTCTTCCGGGTGCGTGCGCTTGTGCGGCGCTTCGATTGGCTATGTCGGAATCGCGTAGAGGTGTGGCGATAATCCGGGAAAGGTGTAAAATGTCGGCGTGCAACCGCGACGGCTTCCCGGTGGGCATAGGAAATTGATCTTGGAAAACCGGGATCCGCCTCGCTGTATTCGCAGGAAGTTGCGAGTTCTCACTTGTAGGGGGTACAGGTGACCAGGCGTCCTTCCGAGAATTCAATGGTCAGCAGGGAGGCGGTTGCTGTGCGGTTGCGCGGCGCCGTGGACTCGCTGGAGAACGGGGTCGGCGAATGCATCGTGCTGGAGGGTCCTGCCGGAATAGGTAAGACTCATCTTACTCAGGAGGTACTGGACTACGCGGATTGTCGGCGCGTTCGGGTTTGTTCCGGAAGAGCTTCGGAACTCGACGTCGAAGTTCCGATGACGACTCTGCGTAATTTCTCCTGCGGGCGGGAATTGGCATCGCCGAGCATGGCCGGCATGGACGGGTTGCAGATTGTCGACAGCATCGGCGGACGGCTCGAGGACGCCGCACGCGAGCAGCCGTTGATGGTCGTGCTCGACGACGCCCAGTGGGCCGACGAGGTCGCCGCGCTCGCCATGCGCGTACTCATTCCTGAGCTCAAGACCTTTCCGGTGCTGTGGCTGATCGTGCGGCGGCTGGGATGCGCCTCGGGCCGGGCGCAGGAGTCGATCGATTGGCTGCTTGCAGAAGGGGCGCACAGCGTCGCCGTCGGGCCGCTCGACGAAGCCGACGTGGCACGGCTGAGCACCGACCTGCTGGGAGCCGAGCCCGATGAGGGGATCCTCGCGGTGGCCCACCGCACCGGTGGCAATCCCTTCCTGGTCGAACGCGCCCTGGGGGCGCTGAGCGACGGAGGCCAGGTCGAGATCCGCGAGGGAAAGGCGGTCCTCGTCGGCGACGGCTCCTGCACCGAGTCCCTGCACGGCGAAGACCGCCTGCTCTACAACCTGACCGACAGCACGCGTTGGCTGCTGCAGGTGGCCTCCGTCCTGACTCGGCCCTTCGCCGTGCACGAGCTCGCCCGCCTGGCCGGGCGCTCCCCGGTCGACGTGCTGCCCGCCCTGGACGAGGCCGTGAAAGTGGGAGCCCTGATCGACCGCGGCGACGAGTTCGCCTTCCGCCACGACCTGATCCGAACCGCCATGTACGAAGCTCTGGCGGGTCCGGTGCGGGCGGCCCTGCACCGCGAGGCCTCGTCGCTGGCCCAGCAGGAGGGGCGCCCCGTCGGCGAGACGGCGGTGCACCTGCGCCACGGCGGACGGGCCGACGACGAAGGCACACTCGGGGTCCTGCTGCGGACGGCCGATCAGATGCGCCTCTCCGCACCGCACACGGCGGCCAGCTTCATCGTGCACGTGTTGGAGGCGCTCGGTGCCGACGATGCGCGGCGCCCCCCGCTCGTCGCCGAAGCGGTACGCCTGCTCGCCAAGGTCGGCCGCCCCGAACAGGCGCGCTGCCTCGGCGAGGATGAACTGCGCACCGGCCTGTCGCCGCAGGAGGAGGGCGCGCTGCTGCTCGCCCTGGCCGAGGCGTTCTACGTGAGCGGCGATCACGGCTCGGTGGTCGTCGACGCCGCCCGCGGACTGGCCATCCCGGGCCTGCCGAAGAACATCCGGGCGCAGCTGCATGCGATCAGGGCCCACGGACTGCTCGACGAGCAGGCCGCGCCGGACTTCGCCACGTCGGCTGACGCCTCGGCCCGCAACGCCGTCCACGAGGGTGCCGAATCGGCCGAGTTCGCGGCGGCGACCTGCGGTTACGGGGGCCGCTGCCGGGCTGCCATCGACGAGGGGCGGCTGGCCGCCGCCGTGGCCCACGGCGCCGAGGCGGTGCGTATCGCCGACGAGGTCGGGGGAGAGGCGCGGCACCGCCACCCCCGCATCTGGCTGGCAGCGGCACTCACCGCCGCGGACCGTTTCGGCGAGGGCGAGGCGGCACTCGCCGCCGACAAAGGGGAGGCGGTACGGCTGGGAACGGCCTGGGCCCAGCCTCTCTGGCACTACCACCGTTCCGAACTGCTGCTTGCGGCGGGTCGGCTGGACGAGGCGGAAGCCGAGGCCGAGGTAGGTCTGCAGATCGCCGAGCAGTTCAGCGCCTATGGCCAGAACCTGCGCCTGCGCTGGGTCCTGGCGAGGGTCGCCTTCCACCGCGACGAGCTGGCCGGCTGCCGGGACCATGTCGAGGAGGCCGGGCGCCTGGCCTCCTCCCGCAGCAAGGCGCTGCCCACGCCACTGGTGTGGATGAGCGCCCGGCTCGCCGATGTCGCCGGGGAGTCCCGGAAGGTCGTGGAGGCGCTGAACGGGGTGGTGGGCACGACCCACTGCGTATCCTTGCTGGTCCGTGAACCCCAGGCCGCGTCGGCCATGGCCGTGGCCCTGCACCGGGCGGGTGCCCCCGAGAAGGCCGACGCCGTTGTCAGCCAGGCGCGTGCGCTGAGCGAGCGGAATCCGGCGGTCGGCACTCCCGCCGCCGCCCACCGGCACGCCGAGGGCGTACTGCGCGCGGACCTGGGCGACCTGCGCGCGGCCGTGCGCGGTTTCGAGGACGGTCCGCGGCCGCTGGCCAGAGCCGCGGCGAAGGAGGACGCCGCCAGGCTCGCCGTCGCGCACGGCAAGCGCGAGGAGGCGGTCGAACTCGCCGAAAGCTCCCTGGAGGAGTTCGCGGCCTGCGGAGCACGCCGCGACGCGGCGCGGCTGCAGGAGATGCTGGGCCGCCTGCGGGTCCGACGGAGACTCCCCGAGAGCGCGTCGCGGTGGAGCATCGGATGGCGGAGCCTGACCGACGCGGAACTGCGCGTGGTCCGCCAGGTGGCCGAGGGGCTCACCAATCGCGAGGTCGCAGAGAAGCTCTTCCTCTCACCGCACACGGTGGACAGCCATCTGCGGCACAGCTTCACCAAGCTCGGTGTCAACAGCAGGGTCGAGCTGACCCGCTACGTCCTGGCGAACGACACCTCGACCCTTCCGGCGGACGACGGCGCCGACGGCGAGGATCGCGCGAACGCGTGATGCCGCTCCGGGGCCGAGCCGAGCAGTCTCGACCACGGGCGACCGCGGTACGCGGCACCCTCATGGCCGAGATCGCTGAAGAGGTCACGATGCATGACACGAGCAGCTCACTCGACAATGACTACCGTCCTCGCGCCGCCACCCCACTGGACGTGCGATTGCGCCTGCTGTCCGACTCCGGTCTGGGCATGGGCAATTTCCTGGACCGCGTCCGCAGCGTGCACCCCGCCTCCGAGTCCCCCTTCCTGTGGGCCTGCCGCAGCGGCGGCAAGGCCGCCGAAGCCGAGCCGCTGAGCCTGCAGAAGCTGACCGGCATCCGCGACGCCTACGCCTCCTGGTACCACGAGTCCGGTGTGGGCAAGGGGGACCCGGTCGGGGTCTACCTGGACGAGGGGATCGGCTACTTCCTGCACTACCTGGCCCTCAGCGCGCTCGGCGCGGTGCCCGCGCTGATCAACGGTCGCATGGAGCCCGGAATCGCGGCGGCTTACATGGCGCGCATCGGAAGCGTGGGCGTGGTGGCCGACTCCGACAGGCTGGCGCGGCTCGACGCCTCGGGCGGCCTGCCGGCACGGATGCGCTTCCGGGCCGAGCCGGAGCAGCTGCCGCGGTCGCGCACGGAGGGCGCGCTCCCCGCGGTCTTCCCCTACCCCCACGCTGATGCCGACCCGGTCATGCTGTGCCACACCTCCGGCACCACCGGGATCCCCAAAGCCGCCACCTTCGGCCACCGGCAGTTCTTCCTCGGCAAGCGCGACCGGCTGGTGGAGTTCCCGCAGGCGGACGAGAACCGGATGCTGACGGCCCTGCCACAGGCGCACTCGGCCGGCATCAGCTACCTGATGACAGCGACCCTGCTGGGACTTCCTACGCTCGTCGTCGCCGACCCCTCGGGCGATGCCGTGCGCGAGGCCGCACGCGAGTTCTCACCGACCGTCGTCGTCGCGTTTCCGCAGACGTACGTGGAGCTGGCGACGACCGACCTGGCTGACACCGGCCTCGACCGCGTGCACACCTGGATCAACACCGGCGACTCGGCGCACGAGGCACACATCCGAGCCCTGGTGCGGCACGGCCGCCGGCCCGACGGCTCGGGGTTTCGTCCCGGGTCGCGCTTCATCGACGGCCTCGGCTCCTCCGAGATGGGCATGGCGCTGTTCCGCAAGGTCAGCGATCCCGAGAGCGGCGACTACGGCCGCTGTGTCGGAACGCCGATCGACGTCGTCGAGGAGGTGGCCGTCCTCGACGACGACGGCCGCGAGCTGCCGCCCGAACAGCCGGGCCGGCTCGGCGTGCGCACCCCCACGGTGACCCCCGGCTACTGGAACGACTCCGAGCTGACGGCGCGGTCCTCCTTCGCCGGGTACTGGCTGACCGGCGACGTGGTCTACCGCGACCATGACGGCCGCGTGTTCCACCTCGACCGTGTGCCCGACGTCGTCCACACCGCTTCGGGCCCCGTCTACAGCCTGCCGCTGGAGGAGGCCCTCCTGGGCTGCCCCGGAATCGACGACTGCTCGGTCTTCGCCGTGCCCGATCCCATAAGCGGGTACTCGGCGCCGGCGGCCACGGTGCGACTGAGCGCGGGAGTGCCGGAGCCCGACGACCTGACCGGGTTCGTCAACGACGCCCTGGCCGTCCGCGGCCTCACCCCGCTGGCCGCCGCGGTCGCCGCCCGCAGCGGGGAGGACTTCCCGCTCGGCCCCACGGGAAAGGTGCTCAAGCGGCGCCTGCGTGAACGTTTCGCCGGGCTCCTCGCCCGAGACGCAGAAGGGAGCGCGTCGTGACCGACACCGACGCCAGAGCCGTCCGCGGCGGATCCGCGGAACCGGAGGCCGGCACCGTCCCGGATATGCCCGGCGGTGCGCTGAGCGGCGCGAACAAGCCGGCGGCCGTTCGCATGTACGAGATGCTCTACAGCTCGCTGGTCAGCCAGCTGCTCGTCGTCGCGGTCGAGCTCGGTCTGGCCGACGCGCTCGCGGACGGGCCCCGAGACGTCGACGACCTGGCTGAGGCCGCGGGCGCCCACCCCGGTGCCCTCTACCGCGCGATGCGGGCGCTGGCCAGCGTCGGCGTTTTCACCGAGACGGCGCCGCGCACCTTCGGCCACACCGGACTGTCGGAGACCCTGCGCGGCGACGCGGAGAGTTCGATGGCCGACCTCGCCCGCTACGTCGCGCTGCCGGCCCGCCAGCGGGCCTTCGGCGCCGTGGGACACAGCGTGCGCACCGGGCACCCCGCATTCGACCACGAGCACGGTATGAGCTGGTGGGAGTACTTCGCCGCCGACCCGGCGATCGCGACGCTGTTCAACAGGGCGATGGGCGGCATGGCGCGGATGGTGAACTCCGCCGTACTGGAGTCCTACGATTTCGGTCGCTGCCGCCACCTGGTCGATGTCGGCGGCGGGCAGGGGCACCTCGTCGCCATGATCGCGCAGCGGTTCCCGGACCTGACGGCGGTCGTGTTCGACCTTGCGCGGGTGGTCCCCGAAGCCGAGGCCGTCGTGGCCGAGGCCGGGATCGGCGGCCGGGTGCGCTGCGAAGGAGGCGACTTTCTCGAAGCGGTCCCCGCGGGCGGCGACACCTATGTCGTCTCCTGGACCCTCCACGACTGGGACGACGCCGACGCCGTGCGGATCCTCGCCAACATCCGTGCGGTCCTGCCTCCGGGCGGCGAGGTCGTCGTCATCGACGAGGTGCCGCCCGGCGGGGACGCACCGCACTTCGGCAAGTTCCAGGACATCGTCATGCTGACCCTGCTCAAGGGCCGCATCCGCGACGCGCGGGAGTGGGCGCCGCTGTTCGAGCGCGCCGGGCTGCACCTGCGCGAGGTCCGCGCGACCTCGTCGCCTACCAGCGTCCTCGTGGCCGAACGAGCCTGATCCCGCCCCTCAACCATCGATGGTCAGGAGAGTCATGACCGAAAGCGGACCGACAGCCGACGCCTCCCCTCTGCCCCTCATGCAGCTCGCGACGAGCTTCTGGCAGTTCAAGACCCTCGCCGCCGCCCACGAGCTCGGCCTGTTCGGCCACCTGGCCGCCAAGGACGGGACGACGATCGACGAACTTGCCCGAGACTGGGACATCGACACGCGCCCGGCGGGCATGCTGCTGACGGGCTGCGCCGCGCTGGGCCTGCTGGACAAAAGCGGGCAGCGCTACCGCAACAGCGCGATGACTCGCCGCTACCTGATCCCCGGGAGCGAGGACTACCTGGGCGGCCTGGTGACCATGTTCGACAAGCGGCTCTACGCGGGCTGGGACGAACTCAGCCGGGCGGTGCGCACGAACCGGCCCACGACCTGGGACCCCGACCGGGATCGCTCGCTCTTCGAAAGCGCCGATCCCCGGATGGTCGAGATGTTCTGGGAGGCCATGCATGCGATGTCGCGGCTGACGGCCCGAACCCTCGGATCGGCGCTCGACCTCTCCGGCTTCCGCTCGCTGCTCGACGTGGGCGGCGGCTCGGGCGCCTTCGACATCGAGCTGTGCCGCATGTATCCCGAGCTGCGCGCGACCGTATACGACCTCGCCTTCGTGGCCGAGATCGCCGAGGCCAACGTGGCGAAGGCCGGGCTGGCCGAGCGTGTCTCGGTCGCTGCCGGCGACTTCTTCCGCGACCCCGCCCTGCCCGAAGGCCACGACCTGCACCTGTTCTCGATGGTGATGCACGACTGGCCGGAGGAGCGCAACCGCGAGCTGCTGGCCAAGTCCTTCGCCGCGTTGGAGAGCGGAGGCGAGGTGCTGCTGTGCGAGCTCCTCGTCAACGACGAACGGACAGGACCGGTGCCGGCGGCCATGATGAGCCTGAACAAGCTCGTCGAGACCGAGGGCTGCAACTACACGGCTGCCGAGTACGCGCAGTGGCTGCGTGACGCCGGGTTCCGCGATCCGCGCGCGGAGTACTTCGACGCGGTGGGTGCCAACGGGGTCGTCCGGGCGCGCAAGCCCTGATCGGCGCCGCCGGCGAAAGGCCGTCCGGCCTGCCGAGCCGACCGGGCTCGGCAGGCCGGACCGGTCGTGCGCATCCCCGCCGCGAAACGTGGCACCCGTGCGGCGGGCCG
>NZ_JROO01000032.1 GCF_000826685.1 Streptomonospora alba | reverse complement strand
GTGGGTCGGCTGCGAGGACGACGACGCGACTCCGCCGCCGGACGACGGCGAGTCCACGCCTCCTCCGGACGACGGCGAGTCGACGCCTCCGCCCGACGAGGGGACCACTCCTCCCGACGACGGCGAGACCCCGCCGCCCGACGACAACAAGACGCCCGAGCCCGACGACGACTCCGAGACCCCCGACGCCGGCGACGCGGCTCCGCCCGCCGACGACGGCTCAGAGAGCGGCCTGCCGGTCACCGGCGTCGCGCTGACCGGCCTCGTCGCGGCCGGAATCGCCGCGGTCGCGGGCGGCGGCACCGCTGTGTACCTCGGTCGCAAGAAGAAGGCCGCGGACGCCGACGAGTAGACGCGGGCGCCGCCGCGCAGGCGTGTAGCGCATAAGAAGGGGCGGGCACCCTCGCGGGTGTCCGCCCCTTCGCCTGTCCGGGGCCGTCGGCGGACGTGCGCCCGGCCCCCGGCCGAGGTCGCAGTGCCTCGGGCGCGCCCTCAGCGCCAGCGACGGCCCGTGAGGCGCTCGTAGCACTCCACATAGCGGGCGCGCGTCGCCTCGACGATGTCCTCGGGGATCTCCGGGCCCGGAGGGGTGCGGTCCCAGCCGGCGATCGTGCTGCTCCAGTCCCGCAGGAACTGCTTGTCCAGCGAGTTCTGCGGGCGGCCCGGGCGCCACTGGTCGGCGGGCCAGAACCGCGAGGAGTCGGGGGTGAGCACCTCGTCGGCGAGGACGAGCGTGCCGTCGGGAGCGCGCCCGAACTCCACCTTCGTGTCGGCGATGATGATGCCCCGCTGGGCGGCCAACTCGGCGCCGCGCGCGTAGATCCGCAGTGTGGTGTCCCGCAGCTGCTTGGCCGTCTCCTCGCCGATCTCGGCGGCGACCTCGTCGAAGGTGACGGCCTCGTCGTGGCCCTCGGCCGCCTTGGTGGTGGGCGTGAAAACGGGCTCGGGCAGCTGCGACGCCTCGGTCAGGCCGTCGGGCAGCGGCACGCCCGAGACCGACTTGTGTTTCTTGTACTCCGTGAGCCCCGAACCGGCGAGGTAGCCGCGCGCGATGAACTCGACGGGGACCATGTCCAGCCGCCGGCATCGGATCGCTCGGCCCGCCCACTCGGCGGGCACGTCGCTGTCGGAGACGACGTGGTTGGGCATGATGTCGGCAAGGTGTTCGAACCACCACAGCGAGAGCTGGGTGAGAATCCGGCCCTTGTCGGGGATGGCTGTGGGAAGCACCACGTCGTAGACGCTGACGCGGTCGGAGGCCACGAGGA
This sequence comes from Streptomonospora alba, assembly GCF_000826685.1. Taxonomy (GTDB): domain Bacteria; phylum Actinomycetota; class Actinomycetes; order Streptosporangiales; family Streptosporangiaceae; genus Streptomonospora; species Streptomonospora alba. Next base: position 179,904 of record NZ_JROO01000032.1, on the reverse strand, counting down.
GCAGGTCGTCGCCGTCGGCGTAGACGTCGCGGACCTTCCCGGAGTGGACGAGTTCCATGGGTCGCCTGCTGTCCTTGATCTGATCGGCGAGGGCTAGGCCGCGGCAGGTCGCACGGCACGGGCGCCGCTCGGTGAACGAAGCCAAACCCTACTCCATCCCGCTGCCGGGACCGGGGCCCGGTGGCCGCGCCGCAGCGGTCCCCACCTCCGCAGCAGAGCGTCGTCCGCCTGCGCACGCGGCTGCGTTCCCGTGGGCGCCGTCGACTCGGAGGGGCTCACCCGGGTCCGGCCGCCGACACGGGCGGGGTGCCGGGCTGCGCGGCCCCGCCCCGGCGCTGGGCGCCGCCACGCTGCCGCTCCCTACTCCGTGACCGCGTGCCCCCGGCGGAACGGAGCGCTACCGCGTAGCCTCGAAGACGGCGCGCCACCGGGATCCGCTGCGCCTGCGCGGGTAGGGGGACCGGCGGGCGGAGTCGGGTCCGGCGAGTGAGGAGTGCGGGATGGTTCTGCGGCAGACACTGTTGGCGGCCGCGCGCAGCGACCGGCTGCGTGCGTTCGTCTCGGGCTCCCGGGCCACCCGCGGGGTCGTCGACAGGTTCGTGGCGGGCGAGCACGCCGAGGAGGCGGTGCGCACGGCCGGCGAGCTGGCCGAGCGGGGCCTGCTGACCTCCATCGACCACCTCGGCGAGGAAACCGAGCACCCCTCCCAGGCCGAGGACGTCACCAAGGGCTACCTGCACCTGCTGCGGCTGCTCGGCCAGGCCGGGCTGACCTCCTCGGCCGAGGTCTCGGTGAAGCCGACCGCCGTCGGGCTCGCCTTGGGCGACGAGGGCGCGCAGCTGGCCGCCGAGAACCTCTCCCGTATCTGCGCCGCAGCCGCCGAGGCGGGCACCACCGTCACCGTCGACATGGAGGGCGAGCAGTACGTCGCCCCGACACTGCGGCTCGTCGCCTCGCTGCGCGGAGACCATCCCTGGCTGGGCTGCGTGCTGCAGTCCTACCTGCGCAGAACCGACGGCGACATCGCCGCGATGGCCGCCGAGTCCGGCGCGCGGGTGCGGCTGTGCAAGGGCGCCTACGCACCCGACCCCTCCACCGGCTACGCCGAGCGCCGCGACGTCGACGCCGCCTATGTCCGCCACCTGCGGCGGCTGATGGACAGCGAGGCCTACCCGATGGTGGCCACGCACGACCCGCGGCTGATCGACATCGCCACCACACTGGCCCGCCGCTTCGGGCGCACCTACGACGGATTCGAATACCAGATGCTCTACGGCGCCCGCCCCGATGAGCAGCGCCGCCTCGCCGACCTGGGCGCCCAGGTCCGGGTCTACGTCCCCTACGGCAGCGACTGGTACGGCTACCTCGTCCGCCGCATGGCCGAACGCCCCGCCAACGCGACCTTCGCCGCCCGGACGGTGCTGCGCAGGGGGTAGAGCCCGCTCTGCGGCGCGGCCCCGCGAACGGGCACCGTCCCGGCGAGGCGCCCCTGTAAAACCCCGCGGCACCGGCCCGCACCCGGCGCGCTCCGCACGCCCCGCCGGCGCGTCGCCGGGGCGCAGCCCGTCCCGGTAGCGTTGAGGAAACACGGAACGCTACGAGGTGAGCTCATGATCGCGATCATCGGCGGCGGCAAGATGGGCGAGGCGCTGCTCGCCGGGCTTCTGGCCACCGGGTACGAGGCGGACCAGCTCCTGGTCACCGAACCCAACCGGGAGCGGGCCGAGGAGCTGCACGCCAACCACGGCGTAGCGGCCGTCCCGCTGGCCGAGTCCGCACGCCGCGCCGCCACCGTGGTGCTCGCTGTCAAACCGCAGGACATGGTCGACCTGCTCGACCAGATCGACGGCGACCTCGGCTCCGACACCCTGGTCATCTCGATCGCGGCGGGTATCACCACCTCGCTGCTGGAGAAGCACCTCTCCGGCGAGGTCGCCGTCGTGCGGGCGATGCCCAACACGCCGGCGCTGGTGGGCCGCGGAATGACCGCCGTGGCCGGGGGCGCGCACACCGCAGACGGCCAGCTCGACCACGCCGAGTCCCTGCTGCGGTCGGTGGGCGAGGTCGTGCGGGTGTCCGAACGCCACATGGACACCGTCACCGCCATCTCCGGCAGCGGCCCGGCCTACTTCTACTTCATCGCCGAGACCATGATCGAGGCGGGCGTGGCCATGGGCATGACCCGCGCCGCGGCCAAGAAGCTGGTCACCCAGACCATCGGCGGCGCCGCCGCGATGCTGGACGACGCCGGTGCGCACCCGGTCGTGCTGCGGGAGGCCGTCACCTCGCCCGGCGGCACCACCGCCGCAGCGGTGCGCGAGCTGGAACGCCACGGTGTGCGGACCGCCTTCACCGACGCCATCGAGGCCGCGCGCGAGCGCAGCCGCGAACTCTCCGAGGGCTGAGCGCTCGCCGGCGGACGCCCCGCTGCCCCGTGACCCTCCGGCCGTTGACTAGGCTGGAAAGAAGCGGGTGATACCCCACACATCCGCGCATACACGATCCGCTCGGCAGGAGGGGCACATGGCCTGTTCGCTGCACGTCGCCTGGGATGACGGGCTGACCTCCTACAACTTCGGCCCGCAGCATCCGCTGGCGCCGGTGCGGGTGGAACTCACGATGGCGCTGAGCCGGGAGTTCGGCCTGTTCGACCGCCCCAACGTCGCGCTGAGCGCGATCGAGCCGGCATCCGACGAGATGCTGGGGACGATCCACCGGGCCGACTACATCGAGGCGGTCAAAAGGGCGGGCAAGACACTGGAGCCCGACGACTCCTATTGCCTGGGCACGCCGGACAACCCCGTCTTCCCCGACATGCACGACGCCTCGGCCCTGGTCGCGGGCGCATCGGTGCGGGCCGCGTCGTCGGTGTGGAACGGCGAGTCCGAGCACGCCGCCAACATCGCCGGCGGGCTGCACCACGCGATGCCGGGCAACGCCTGGGGGTTCTGCGTGTACAACGACGCGGCCCTGGCCGTGGCGTGGCTGCTGGAGCAGGGAGCCAAGCGCGTCGCCTACGTCGACGTCGACGTCCACCACGGCGACGGCGTGCAGACGATGTTCTACGACGACCCGCGGGTGCTGACGATCAGCCTGCACGAGTCGCCGGCGACCCTGTTCCCGGGCACGGGCCGGCCCGGCGAGACCGGCGGACCCGGCGCCGAGGGCTACGCCGTCAACGTCGCCCTGCCCGCCGGAACCAACGACTCCCGCTGGCTGCGCGCCTTCGACGCGGTGGTACCGCCGCTGCTGCACGAGTTCCAGCCCGAGGTGCTGGTGACCCAGCACGGCGCCGACGCCCACGCGCTGGATCCGCTGGCCAACCTGATGCTCAGCGTCGACGGCCAGCGCCGGATCTACAGCGAGCTGCACCGCCTGGCCAAGGAGACCGCGGGCGGCCGCTGGGTGGTGCTGGGCGGTGGCGGCTACGAACTGGTGCAGGTGGTGCCGCGGGCCTGGACCCATCTGCTGGCCGAGGCCTCCGGAGCCGCGCTCGACTCCTCCGTCGAGACTCCCAAGGCCTGGCGCGAGTTCGTGCGCGAGCGCACCGGCGAGGTCCCGCCGCTGTACATGACCGACGGCCGCACCGTCGAGTTCACGCCGTTCGAGGCCGGGTTCGACCCCGAGGACGCCGTCGACCAGGCCATCCAGGCCACCCGGCGCGCGGTCTTCCCCAGCCACGGGATGGACCCCAGCTTGTAGGGCAGGCGGGGGGCAGAGGCGGTCGGCGGGGGATCCGGGCCTTGTGGATCAGCCGGTTACGTCTGGACCGAAAGCCGGACCGGCGCGCCGCCGACCACGAGGGGTGTGCCGGTAGAGCACAAAGTTGAATATGTGATGAAAGGGGTATGACGCCTCCCTAAACCGTGTACGGCCCCGGTTCGCTCACGGGCAGGGACGTCGCCTCCACCGGGCCGGACTCACAGGGGCCATCGGGCCACCGGGTCATGAGGGAAGGGGATCACTGGTGACGCCGCCTTCGCGCGCAGAGCTCGTCGCCTATCTCGTGCGCACCGGCATCGCCGGACACGTCGACACACCGCGGCAGAACAACCTGCGGCACTACCGGCGGCTGTGCCACAAGGACCCCTACTACCAGTTCGGGCTCACCTTCGAGCACGAGTGGCAGTTCGACGAGGTGCTCGCGCTGATGGCCAAACGCTGCGGCGTCGTCGCCGACGACGCCCATCAGTGGGGCATCGACACCATCGACCCCGACCGCACCGTCGAGGCCCTGGACGCCGTGGCCGACCGCCTCGCCAAAGCGGCCGAGCGCCGCGAGCGGGTCATGTTCGCCACCGGCCACCCCAAGAACCTCACCGAGACCTACCGCACCTGGAAAGCGGCCCTGGAGAGCCGCGGCTGCGAGATCGTCACCGCCGCGGCCGGCTACTCCTACGAGGTCGCCACCGAGCACCCGCCCAACCGGCGGGTCCTGGTGTGGAAGGACGGCGTGGGCTTCGTGATGGACGGCGGCAGCCCGCGGCACAGCCACCACCCCTTCGCCATGCGCGCCGTACTGCGGACGCTGGCCGAGGACAAGCAGGAGTGGCCGCAGCTGGTCATCGCCGACCACGGGTACGCCGGTGCGGCGGGTGAGGCCGGTGTGCCGACGATCGGATTTGCGGATTGCAATGATCCCGCATTGTTCCTGGCCGAATACGAGGGCAAGCTGCTCACCACCGTGCCCCTCGACGACGGATACGCGCCGCCGGAGTACCGGCCGCTGGCCGCATACGTGCTGGAGAGAGCCGGACTGGCGTGAAGCGCCGCTGTGCCGACGCGGTGGATACCCACCCCTAAACCTCACGCACCCCCCGCCTCTCATGTAGCTGCAGAGACAGCAAAGCCGACCTTTCAATGCGGTGGCACCGGATCTACCCTGAAATCGGACGTGCTGGCAGTTACCGAACGACACGCCGGCGCGGTGATGGGGTCGCCGCGACCGGATGGAAGAGGCAGGGACATCCACGCTCACGTCCGGAAGTGAGGGCGTCGCAAGATGAACGGGAGTAAGGCTCCTCTCGACGAGGTCCGGTTCCTGACCGTGGCGGAAGTCGCCTCGGTCATGCGAGTGTCCAAGATGACCGTCTACCGAATGGTCCATTCGGGTGTGCTCCCCGCGATCCGCGTGGGGCGCTCCTACCGCGTCCCCGAACGCGCCGTGCAGGACTACCTCCGCGAGGCGTTCGTCGAAGCGGGCTAGCCACCTGACGACCAGCGGCGTCACCCGTCGGGGGCGGTGTCATCCGCCCATCGCCCCGCGGGTGTGCGTCGATCGGGGCATCGGCCTCCATTGGGGCCGGGGTGCCGGTCGAGGTGCGGGAGTGTCTACTACACTTTGTCGTTGATGCACCTGTCACCTTGCCTTCTCCCCGACTGAGGTTCCGCCGATGCCCAGGAAGAGCCGTGTCCGGGTACTGCCGGCCGCCGCTGCGGCAGCGGCCCTGCTCTCGGTCCTCACCGCCGGCTGCGCCGAGCAGGCGGCTTCGCAGGCGTCGGGAGCGGACGGCGACGGCCAGGAGAACCGCTTCGTCGAAGGCGACGGCTCCAGCACCGCCTTCGATCCCGGTGAGCGCGACGCCGCCCCCGAGGTAAGCGGCGAGACGCTCGACGGCGAGTCCGTCAGCCTGGCCGACTACCGCGGCGATGTCCTGGTCCTGAACTTCTGGGCGAGCTGGTGCGGTCCCTGCCGCAGCGAGGTCCCCGTCCTCAACGAGGTCTACGCCGAGAACAAGGAAGCCGGCGTCGACTTCCTCGGCGTGAACATCAAGGACAACACCGCCGCGGCCACGGCCTTCGAGGAGAACCAGGGTGTCGAATACCCCAGCCTCTTCGACCAGCCCGGCCGCGTGCCCCAGGCCTTCCGCGAGACGGTGCCGCCCGCCGCCATCCCCAGCACGCTGGTCATCGACCGCCAGGGCCGCATCGCCGCCCGGGTGATCGGCGAGACCAGCTACAACGAGCTCAGCGGCCTGGTCGAGGGCGTCGTCTCCGAGGGCGGCGGCTCGGCCGCGGGCGGACCCGGCGCCGGCACCGCGGCCCCGGCATGATCGCCGAAACCGTCCAGCACGGCTCCCTGCTGCTGGCCGTACCGCTGGCGCTGGCGGCGGGGCTGGTGTCGTTCCTGTCTCCGTGCGTGCTGCCGCTGGTGCCCGGCTACCTCTCCTACGTCACCGGCCTCGGCGGCGCCGACATCGCCGCTCGGCGCCGCGCCCGCGCCGCGGCGCCGGCCGGCGGGGAGGCCCGGTCCGCGGGGGAGGCCGCGGCGGAGCCGGCCGAGTCCGTCGACACGGTGCTGGCACGCCGCCGCGGCACCATGCTCGCCGGCAGCCTGCTGTTCATCGCGGGATTCAGCGCGGTGTTCGTCGCCGTCGGCGTCTTCGTCGGCGGGATCGGCGGGCTGCTGCTCGACTACGCCGATCCGATCACCCGCGTCCTGGGCGTGGTGACCGTCGTCCTCGGGCTGATGTTCATGGGCGTGGTGCCGGGCCTCAACCGCGAGGTCCGTATCCACCGGATGCCCGGCGCCGGGCTGGCCGGCGCGCCGCTGCTGGGTGTGGTCTTCGGCCTGGGCTGGACCCCGTGCATCGGCCCGACACTGGCGGCCGTGCAGACCCTGGCCTTCAGCGAGGGCAGCGCCGGGCGCGGCGCGCTGCTGTCGCTGGTCTACTGCCTGGGTCTGGGCCTGCCGTTCGTCGCCGCGTCCTTGCTCTACCGGCGCGCGCTGGGCGCCTTCGACCGCCTCAAACGCCACTACCGCGCCATTACCGTGGCCGGCGGCGCGATGCTCGTGGCGGTGGGGCTCCTCCTGGCCACCGGGCTGTGGACCGACATCACCGCGCACATGCAGCGGTGGGTGGCCGACTACTCGACGGTGATATAGAAGTGGTTTCCGAACAGAGCTCCGAAGCGGAGGCGGCGACCGGCGAGCGGGGCCGCCCCGCCGATCCGCAGCCGCCCGCGCCCGGACGGCTGTCCGCGCTGGGGTGGGCGCGCTGGGCGTGGCGCACCCTGACCTCCATGCGCACGGCGCTGATCCTGCTGTTCCTGCTGGCGGTGGGCGCCATCCCGGGGTCGATGCTGCCCCAGCGCGGAGTCAGTACCGAGCAGGTGCGCAACTACTTCGCGGAGAATCCCGAACTCGCGCCCTGGCTGGACCGCTTCTACCTCTTCGACGTCTACTCCTCGCCCTGGTACGCGTCGATCTACCTGCTGCTGTTCGTGTCCCTGACCGGGTGCGTGCTGCCGCGCGCCCTGGCGCACTACCGCGCGATGCGGGCCCAGCCCCCGCGCACCCCCCGCAACCTGGGCCGGATGCCCTATTCGGCGACCTTCACCTCCTCGGCCCCGCCCGAGCAGGTGCTCGGCGGCGCCCGCGCCCTGCTGCGGCGCCACCGCATCCGCACCGAGGCCGACGCCGCCACCGGCGCCTCGGCGCTGTCGGCCGAGACCGGCTACCTGCGCGAAACCGGCAACGTGCTGTTCCACGTGGCGCTGCTCGGGCTGCTGATCGCGCTGGCGACCGGGTCGTTCCTGGGCTACCGCGGCAACATGCTGGTGGTCGAGGGCGACGGCTTCGCCAACACGGTCACCTCCTACGACTCCTACTTCCCCGGCACCGTGGTGGACCAGGAGGACCTCCAGCCGTTCTCCTTCACCCTTGAGGAGTTCCAGGCGTCCTTCGTCGAGGCGGGGCAGATGAGCGGGCAGGCCTCCTCCTACTCCGCCGACCTGACCTACCGCGCGTCGCCCGAGGCTCCCGAGCGCAGCCACACGCTGGAGGTCAACCACCCGCTGTCGGTCGACGGCGCGCAGGTCTACCTGCTCGGCCACGGCTACGCCCCAGAGTTCCGGGTGGAGAACGCCGAGGGCGAGACGGTGTTCGACCAGCCGGTCCCGTTCATCAACCGCGAGGAGGGCAACTTCGCCTCCGACGGGGTGATCAAGGTGCCCGACGCGGGCGGGAAGCAGCTCGGCTTCACCGGGGTCTTCCTGCCCTCGGCCGCCGAGGGCCCCCAAGGCGACCTCGTGTCCGATTTCCCCGCTCCGCGCGATCCGGTGGTCACGCTGACCGGTTACCGGGGCGATTTGGGCCTCGACACGGGTTCGCAGTCGGTGTATCAGCTGCACACCGACGACATGGCCGAACTGGGGGACTCGCCCGAGCTGCGGCCCGGCGACTCCTGGAAGCTGCCCGACGGCGCGGGCACCGTGACCTTCACCGGCTACAGCGACTACATCAGCATGCAGGTCAACAGCGATCCCGCCCGGGTTCCCGCACTGATCGCGGCGTCGACGGCGGTGCTGGGCCTGCTGGCGACGCTGTTCGTGCGGCCGCGCCGGGTGTGGGTCCGTGCCCGACCGAACGAGGACGGGCGTACCGTCGTCGAGGTGGCCGGCCTGGGCAAGACCGAGAACGCGGCGCTGACCGCGGACTTCCACAGCTTCGCCACCTCGCTGAGAGACCGACTGCGGGACGGCCCCGCTGTCGAGACAGGCACGAAGGAGTAGCCGGTGGTGCACATGATCGCCGCGGACGCGGCCATGGACGGCCGAATGTCCTCAATCAGCGACGGGCTGATCATCGCGATGATCGTGGCCTACGCGATCGCGCTGTTCCTCTTCGCGGTCGAGGCCGCTTACGGGCGCCGCCGCACACTGCGTGCCAACCGGCTCATGCCGGTCGCCGCCGGCTCATCGGCCGGTTCTGCGCAGGCATCCGACACGGCGGGTTCCGCCGCCGTGCCGCCCACCGCGGGGGAGGCGAGCCTGGACCTGGACGCCGCCGAGGGCGGCGACGACATGTCCGTCAGCGTGCGCCGCGAGGAGCCCGAGGCCAAGGCCGCCCAGCACGCGGTGGGCAATGTGGCCCTGGTCGTGACCGTCCTGGGCTTCCTGCTCAACGCCGCCCACATCACCACCCGCGGGCTGGCCGCCGACCGGTGGCCGTGGGGCAACATGTTCGAGTTCGTGGTGGCGATCTGCCTGTGCAGCGTCGCCGCGTTCCTGTTCGCCGCCATGCGCTACCAGGCCCGCTTCCTGGGCACGTTCGTGCTGGTGCCGGTCGTGCTGCTGCTGGGAATCGCCGTGCGGTGGCTCTACAGCGAGGCGGGCCCGGTGATCCCGGCGCTGCACTCCTACTGGATCGCGATCCACGTCTCGGCGGCCATCATCGCCACCGGCGGGTTCATGGTCGCGGGCGCGGCCGCCGCGGCCCACCTGATGGCGCGCCGCACCGAGATCCAGCGCGCGGCGGGCCAGCGGGTCGCGGGCGTCGCCGCCAAGCTGCCCGCCGCCGAGCTGCTCGACCGCGTCTCGCACCGCTTCATCGTGCTGGCGTTCCCGCTGTGGACGTTCGCGATCATCGCCGGCGCCGTGTGGGCCGACGAGGCCTGGGGCCGCTTCTGGGGCTGGGACCCCAAGGAGGTGTGGTCGTTCATCACCTGGGTGGTCTACGCGGCCTACCTGCACGCTCGCGCGACGGCGGGCTGGCGCGGCACCAAGGCCACCTGGATCGGCCTGCTCGGGTTCGCCTGCCTGATGTTCAACTTCTTCGCCGTGAACTTCGTCTTCAGCGGTCTGCACAGCTACGCCTGAGGCGGCGCCCGCTGAGGCTCCCCTGCCCTGCGGACGCGGCCGGGCGAGGACGCGACCGAGCGAGCGTGCGGTGCGCCCCCCGGGGCGTTCCGCACGCTCGCTCGGCGCGGACTACTCCTCGGGGTTGATGCGCCGGTTCAGCTTGCGCAGGAACTCCGGGTCGTCATCCGGGCCGAGTGGACGATCGCGGTCGGACGCCTGGTTGAAGTCCGCGGGATCGAGGTGGTCCAGCGAGGTGCCGTCCGCGGACTGCCCCGCGGGCTCGGGCGCGTCCGCCTCCCGCGGGCGGCCCAGGAACAGCCAGAGCAGAGGGCCGACCGGTGTGAAGAGCGCGATGACGATCAGCCAGAGGATCTTGGGTAGATTGCGTACTTCCGCAGCGGGGGTGGTGAGCGCGTCGAAGAACGCGTACACCCAGACCGCGATCGTAAGCAGCGTGATTAGGCCAGCGAGCCACACCATGGTTTCAGCCTATCCGGGATGGCTTACGTGTGCGCCGTCTGCCGAGGGAGCCCTGTGCCCGGCGGGAGCGGGGCCGCCAGAGGGCTCCGGGGCGGACGGGGCGCGTTCGGACGTGCGGCGGTCAGGGCGTGGACTCGGTCGGTTCTCCGTGCAGCAGGGCGCGGACTTCGGACTCCCGGAAGCGGCGATGGCCGCCGGGGGTGCGGATGCTGCTGATGCGCCCCGACGCGGCCCACCGAGTCACCGTCTTCGGGTCGACTCGGAAGAGGGAGGCCACCTCTCCTGGGGTCAGCAAGCGTTCGCTTCCTCTTTCCACCTTCACAATCCCCCTTCGGGCCCGCCAGTCGACTTGGGGGGAGGCGGGCGTTTGATCCCCTAGTGTGCATGAGTGGGTGCGTTTCCTCCCAAGTTTTCGTAAAAACAGGGAGGAACCGGGGTGATGGACCCAATATGTGACCGGAACGTAACCTCCAATTCGGAAGTCCGGATCCCATTGGTCCCATCACGGGTTGCCCTTCGCAGCCGGGAGAGTCGTGCCCCGCCGCACCGGGGGTGCGGCCGGACGCCCGCGACCGGCCCGTACCCTGGCATTGAGCCGGACCGCGTGGATTCGCGCACGCCCGGCGCGGGTGCTCGGCGCCCTCGGCTGCTTCGCCCAGACACAATCTATTGCCGAATGATCCGTTGTGAGGCGGTTTTCATGCGTAGCGTCCTCGCTTATACCGCGGCGCGCCTGCTGCTGTTCGCGGTGGCCTTCGCCGTGCTCTATCTGCTGGGCGCCCGCGGGCTGCTCGCCGCCGCGATCGCGGTGGTGGTCAGCGGCCTGCTGAGCTACGTACTGCTGTCCGCGCAGCGCGACGCGATGTCCTCGACCATCGCCGGCGGCATCGCGCGGATGCGGGGTGTCAGGGCGCGCCTGGAGGAGGGCGCGGCAAAGGAGGACGACGTGCAGCAGGCCGGCGCGGCCGAGGCCGGGGGCGGGTCGGACGCCGAAGGCGACGCCGTGCCCCGGGATGCCGCCGAGCCGGCCGAGCGGGGGCAGCAGGCGGTGCGGGACGAGCGGCCCTCCGGCGAGGACGGCGGCGGGGAGGAGCCCCGCTCCGGCGCCCCTCAAGAGGCCCGCTGAGCGCCCGGCGAGCCGCCGGGCGCCCGGCCGCGGGCTCGGCCCCTCAGAGCCGGGGCCACGGCAGCGGGAACATCCCCAGCCGCCCCCGGTAGGTTCCGGCCAGCCCTGTGGTGTCGCTGCCGACGTAGAGCCCTTCCGGCGCGGACGTGAGCGCTTCGGCACCGTGCCCGCGCTTACGGCCCGGGTTCCACGCCAGGGCCCGACCCGTGCGCGGGTCGAGCGCCGCGATCCCGCTGCGCTCCACGGCGCCCGGACCGGCGTCGTGGTCGCCGTCGGGGTTGTCCATCCAGCGCTGGTGACCGCCGACGTATACCGCCGCCCCCGTGGCTTCGACCGCGTACAGCGAGTCGCCGCCGGTGTGGTTGACCCAGGTGGGTTCGGCGCCGGGTCCGGCGTAGGTCTCCCACCGTGCCGCGGTCTTGCACAGTCCCGGCTTGTTCTCGGGCCCGCCCGCGGTGACCACCGCGAAGTACGAGCCGTCGGGCGCGAAGTCGATCCTGCGCATGTAGGTGTGCAGGCGGCTGTAGTCGCACGGTGCCGCATAGGACTCGGTGGACCAGTCGGCCAGAGCGGCGGGCCGCGCGGCCGTGTCGATCACCGCGATCTGGTACCGGCGCCGGTCGTCGACCCGGGTGAAGGTGCCCGCGGCCACCAGGCGGTCGCCGCGGGGCGAGATCGCGAGTTCGTGCACGCGAAGGCTCCCGCGCCGGGCCTCGCCGGGGGAGACGTCGAATCCGGGATCGGGCGCGCCGGTCCGCCGGTCGACGCGGGCCAGTCCGCTGCGCGGCGCCCCGCCGACACTGTCGAAGCTGCCGCCGAGGTAGAGGTGCCCGCCGTAGGCGTCGGCGCGATAGACCGAGCCGCCCGCCACACCGGCGTCGAAGGAGTCCACGGGATCGCCGTCGCCGGTGGACAGCAGCGCGACACCGCGCAGGTTCTCGCCCTCCACGCGGTCGAAGCGGCCCGCGATGTGGACGGTGCCGCCGCCCGGGCCGGGTACCGCACTGGTGACGGTGCCGTCGACGTCGGGTGCGAAGTCGTCGCTGATCTCGCCGGTGCTTCGATCGAAGGCGAAGACGTTGTGCCGATCGACCGTCTCGTTCCGGTCGGGGGCGGCCACCCGGTCGAACCGTCCGGCCACGACCACCAGGTCGCCGACCGGCGCCACGGCTTTGACTCGGCCGTCGAGGACGTGCGGCGTCGAGGAGACCGGCTGCTCGTCGACGACTCCGCCGTGGCGCACGCCCGCCCAGGCCGCGGGCTGGCCCAGGACCGTCGGCCCGACGAAGGCGGCCGCAGCCAGTGCGGCGGTCAGCGCGGTGCCCGCCCGTCGGCGGCGGGCGGAGGACAGGGAGCGGCGCGGCGCGGGGCCGCCGCCATAGTGGTCGGTGGACACGGAACTGCCTCCAGGTGCTGCTGCGGACGCGGAGGCTGCGGCGGCCCGCGGGTGCCTGCGGACGCGCCGCGCCGTCGGCGCATCCGCCGATCGGTACGAAAAGGCACTGTATCGTCACGCAGGGTCATTGCGCGGGGGATCGTGTCCACCGCGTGCCGCGGGCGTGCCCGCGCACTCCGCACCGCGCCCTAAGGTGGATCCATGACCCGCGCTGAGCTCGACAAGCGGCCCGCCGACGTCGCGAGCATGTTCGACGGCATCGCCGACCGCTACGACCTCGTCAACGACGTCATCTCCCTGGGCCAGGACCGCCTGTGGCGCCGCGCCACGGTGCAGGCCGTCGACGCCTACAGCGGCGAGCTCGTGCTGGACCTGGCAGCGGGCACCGGCACGTCCTCGGAGTCCTTCACCGGCAAGGGGGCGCGGGTCATCGCCTGCGACTTCTCGCAGGGGATGCTGCGGGTGGGCGCCCGTCGGCGCGGGGGCGCCTCGCGCCGAGGTGTCACCTTCGTCGCCGGCGACGCGCTGGCCCTGCCGTTCGCCGATCAGACCTTCGACGCGGTGACGGTGTCGTTCGGGCTGCGCAACACCAACGACTGCGACCAGGCGCTGCGCGAGCTGCACCGGGTGACCAAGGTCGGGGGCCGACTGGTGATCTGCGAGTTCAGCCATATCCCCGTCGGCGTGCTGGACCGCGTCTACGGCACCTACCTGATGGGCGCGCTGCCCCGGGTCGCGCGGCTGGTCACCGAGAAGACCGAGCCCTACGAGTACCTCTCCGAGTCGATCATGGACTGGCCCGACCAGCGCGCGCTCGCCCAGCGGCTGATCTCCGCCGGCTGGGAGTCCGTGGCCTGGCGCAACCTCAGCTTCGGCGTGGTCGCACTGCACCGGGGATACCGCCGCCGCTGAGGCGTCGCCTCCGATCAGCATGGCGGCAGGTGCCGGCGGAGCTCCTCCCAGGTGTCGTGCACCAGGACGGTGCGCGGGTCCTCCCGCTGCGCGACGGCGCCGGGCTCGCCGTAGAACCACCAGTCGGGGTAGGCGAGGACCAGGTCGGCGGGCGGCGGCCCGACGCGGTGCGGCGGGCGGTACGGGGCGAAGTCCAAGGGCCCGCGCCGGTCTTCGGCGCGCAGGCACGTGCGGTAGGTGACGGGGGAGGCCGCCACCTGCTCCCGGAGTTCGCGGGCGAGTGCCGCCGCTTCCCGCGCCGGGTCCGAGGCGGCGGCCTGGTGGAATCGCCGGGCCGCGTCGCGGACCATGCGGCGCCGGTGCCACAGCAGCGCGTGGTAGGCGGCGACGTCCGCGCTGCGCACGGCCGGGGGCACGGCCAGGGCGGCCCGCACCGCCCGCAGCAGGGGAGCGGCCGCGGGGGCGGCGGCACGGGGGGTCACCGGGCCGCCGACCCGTCGCCCAGGCGCCGGGCCAACTCGTCCAGGGTGCGGGCCCGGAGCAGGCGGCCGTCGGGGCGGGTGCCCTCGAACACCGGCCCGATCTGGTCGGCGGTGTAGCGGATCGCCCACGCGCGGTGACGGAGGCAGAGCTGCGTAAAGCGCTCGTATTCCTCTGTCGTGAGCCGGTGCGGTGTGTACTCGCGCTGGCGGGGGACGGTCGCCATGGTCATCCCACCTCCAGCAGGTCGCCGTGGCCGACGGGGGCGGGAGGCGCGGCGGGAGGCGCGCCGATGGTCGTGCCGAGGTCGGGCCGGCGGGCGAGGAGCGCGCGGGTCAGCGTCCGCAGCTCGGCGAGATCGTCCTCCGGAGGGGGTTTCTTTCGGGCTTCGTGCGCCTCCAGCCACGGATGCACGATCCGCCGCCGCTGGAACAGCTCGTCGAACGCGACTGTGGTGCCGGGGCTCGTCGGTCGTACAGGTGGCGGTGGGGTCGGTGGGGGCGGCGGTTCGTACGGGCCACCACGCGGTTTCGAGGGCTCGGGTACAGGCGCATACAGGCGGACACGGCGGCGAGTCCAGTCCCTCCTGGTGAAGGTTTTCGTCATGCTCACGCTTGCCAACCTCCATTGTGACTTCGGGCGACTACTAAGAGAAACCTCTTGGCTACACACATCATCAACTGAAGTTTTCGATTTTTCAAGCCGAACATAGAAATCGATGGGCAGTCATGGTCCCGTTACAGTGGGCGCATGCAGCGCTCCCACAGCCCCTCCGTGCGTCGTCGGCGCCTTGCCGCTGAGCTGCGCAAGGCCCGTGAGTCAGCCGGTTATACCGGCGCCGCTGCGGCTCGCCGGCTCGGCTGGCCGCACTCGAAGCTGACGAAGATCGAGGGAGCCCAGCAGGGGATCAAGACCGGAGACCTCACTGCGGCGATGGACCTGTACGGCATCGCTGACGACGACACCCGCGATGCCATGCTGCGGCTCGCTCGGCAGTCGAAGGAGCGCGGCTGGTGGTGGAAGTACCGCGACATATTCGGGGAACGCGCGCTACCGGACTGGGAGGCCGAGGCCTCGGGGATCCGGTGTTGGCAGGCGCAGTTGGTGCCGGGCCTACTTCAGACTCCGGAGTACATCGAGGCGGTGTTTCGCGCTGGGGACGCCCACGATGACTCGCTCGTGGACCGTCACGTCAAAGGGCGGCTGGAGCGGCAACAGATCCTCCACGGTGTGCGGCCGCCGCGCTTCTCCGCGATCCTGGACGAGGGGGCGCTTCGTCGCCGCATCGGTGGCAGAGACATCCTCGTTGAGCAGTTAGAACACCTGTGCAACATGGCGACGCGACACAACGTGGATCTGCGTGTCCTGCCGTTCGAGGGCGGCGAGCACCAAGCGTCGAACGGGTCGTTCACGATCTTGGACTTCCCCGACCCTGCTGACATACCGGTAGCTTTCACCGAGACCGTGACAGCTAGCCTTCTGGTGGAAGAACCGGCCGAGCTCACTACGTACAACACGGTTTGGGCGAATGTTCAGGGCGCAGCGTTGACGGCAGCCCGGTCGGCGGAGTTCATCCAGCAGGTGATCCGAGATGTGGCCGAGTCTCGATAGAGGACGAGTGGTACCGATGGAAGAGCTGCAGTTCCGCAAGTCGAGCTACAGCGGGAACCGTCAGGACTGTGTAGAAGTCGCGTGCCACCCGCAGGTGGGGGCCGCTTTGCGGGACACGAAGCGCCGAGAGGACGGCCATCTGGAGTTCCCGGCCACCGAGTGGACGGCGTTCCTGAACGCGACCCGATCGGAGAATCTGTGATGGCGATCGAGAGTCTCGCCGAACAGCTGGAATTCCGCACGTCCAGCTATAGTGACCGCGTCAACTGCGTGGAGGTGGCCGACACCCCCGGCGCCACCGCGGTCCGCGACTCCCAGCACCGCAAACTCGGGCACTTGGAGTTTCCTACGAGCGAGTGGACTGCATTCGTGTCAGGGCTTCATAGCGACCGGTTCTGAGTCGGCCGGCTTGTGCCGAAGGCTCTTCCGCTCCATGTGGCCTTCTGGAGCGTGGATGTAGACGAGGCACACGCCGGTGCAAGACTGGGATCCGATGAACGAGGGGATCGAGATCCGGCCGCGCGTGGACGGGGACGTCGACGCGTGCGCCCGACTGCTTGTGGAGGTGCACGAGCGCGACGGGTATCCCGTCGAAGGAGTCGCCGATCCCCACGGGTGGCTGGTTCTCGGGGACACCGGACGCGCTTGGGTCGCCGTAGTGGAAGGGAACGTAGCCGGACACGTCGGCCTCGGTCCCGCCGGTGACGGCGGCGCGGTGGAGCTGTGGAAAGCTCGCTACGGCAGCGAGGAACGTCCCTTCGCGTCGATCGGCAGGCTGTTCGTCGCGCCTGCCGCGCGGGGGAGGGGAGTCGCCCGCGCGCTGCTGGAGCGTGCAGTGAGCGCCGGCCGCAGGCAGGGTCGGCAACTGGTCCTCGAGGTGATGGAGAAGGACCGGGCCGCGATCCGCCTCTATGAGCACCTGGGGTGGGAGTGCATCGGAAGGCTCGACCACGTGGTCGGAGCGGGTGCGCGAGTTCCTGCCCTGGCCTACGCGCTGCCCGGCTGACGTTCCGCAAGCCGTCCGACAGCAGCGGTCGCGGCCAGAATTGCGTCGAGGTCGCCGCCCCCGGCGCCACTGCCGTCCGCGACTCTCAGCACCCTGGTGACGGCCATCTGCTGCTGTGGTGGCGGGTTCCCGGTGGAGGACCTCGGCGTGTACTCGGCGGCAGGCCGGCGTCGGCGCCTGTCGCCGTACGACGCGGAATGAACGGGCCGATTTCCACCATCAAATTAGGTTTGCCTTGCTTTACTCGAATGGTGGTTCTGTGTCTGGTTTGTCGCCGAAAGCGGCGAAACAAGATGAATGGGCCCTGGGGGTCGCCCCAGTAGCGGGAAAGGTCTAGACTCTGGATCACACGGGTTTGTGAAGGCCTTCACAAGCCTGCGAGTCGGAAGTAACACCCCTGACCAGCCATGAGCCAGCCACAAGCCAGCCGCAAGCACCGTGCGGCGCACCCCCGAGGCGCCACCGCGCCATGCATGCCAAGGACCAACTCGTGAGCGAGACTGCACCCGCCCCTTTGTCCGGCCGGAGCCGGCCCGAGGCCGAGGCCGACGTCATCGTCGTCGGAGCCGGCCCGTCGGGCTCCACGGCCGCCTACTACCTCGCGCAGGCCGGGCTCGACGTCCTGCTGCTGGAGAAGACCGCCTTCCCCCGCGAGAAGGTCTGCGGGGACGGGCTCACCCCCCGCGCCGTGAAGCAGCTCACCGCGATGGGTGTCTCCCTGGACGACAAGGGCTGGATCCGAAACCACGGGCTGCGCATCATCGGCGGCGGCGTGCGGCTCGAACTGCCCTGGCCCGACCTGGCGGAGTACCCCGGGTTCGGCCTCGTGCGCACCCGTGAGGACTTCGACCAGATCCTCGTCGAGCGCGCCGTCTCGGCCGGCGCCCGGCTGCTGGAGCGCACCAACGTCCGCGAGCCCGTCATCGACCCGCGCACCAACCGCATCGTCGGTGTCACCGCCACCGACCCCGACCGCGAGCCCGTCACCTACCGCGCACCCCTGGTGGTCGCCGCGGACGGCAACTCCTCGCGGCTGTCGGTGGGCATGGGCATCCGCAAGCGCGACGACCGGCCCATGGGCGTGGCCGTGCGCACCTACTTCACCAGCCCGCGCCACGACGACGACTACCTGGAGTCGTGGCTGGAGCTGTGGGACAAGAGCCAGGGCCGCGACGTCCTGCTGCCCGGCTACGGCTGGGTGTTCGGCGTCGGCGACGGCACGAGCAACGTCGGACTGGGCATCCTCAACTCCACCTCCTCCTTCCAAGGCGTCGACTACCGGGCGCTGCTGCGCCGCTGGACCGAGAGCATGCCCCCCGAGTGGGGCTTCACCGAGGAGAACCAGCAGGGCAAGATCCGCGGCGCCGCGCTGCCCATGGGGTTCAACCGCGTGCCCCACTACGCGCGCGGACTGATGCTCGTGGGCGACGCCGGCGGCATGATCAACCCGTTCAACGGCGAGGGCATCGCCTATGCGATGGAGGCGGGCCACATCGCCGCCGACGTCATCGCCCAGGCACACGCCCGCCCCACGCAGCAGTCGCGCGAGCGCACCCTGCTGAGCTACCCGCGCATCCTCTCCGACACCTACGGCGGCTACTACACGCTGGGCCGCTACTTCGTGAAGATGATCGGCAATCCGGAGCTGATGAAGTACGCGACCAAATACGGATTGCCGCAGCGCACCCTGATGCAGTTCGCGCTGAAGATGCTCGCGAACCTGACCGAGCCCAGCCGCGGCGACGCCATGGACCGCGTGATCAACGGCCTGTCCAAGATGGCGCCGGCGGCCTGAGGGCGAAAGGGCTGACACATGAACACCGTTCAGCGACCGCACCGCCGCTCGCACCGCTACGTGAACGCGTTCACAAGCGCGCGTGCAGCGGCGCCGCCCGCGCGCCGGGCGCCGAGGCACGCACGCACAACCGGCACTGAGGGGAACGCCTAGCCATGGAGCTGTACGCACCCGTCTTCGTCCTCGCAGGCATCGGTGCCGCGTTCGTCGCAGTCTCGATGCTCGTCGGTTCCCTCGCCGGGCCCAAGCGCTACAACCGCGCCAAGCTGCAGTCCTACGAGTGCGGCATCGAGCCCACGCCCCAGCCGGCCGGCGGCGGACGCTTCACGATCAAGTACTACCTGACCGCGATGCTGTTCATCGTCTTCGACATCGAGATCATCTTTCTCTACCCGTGGGCGGTCCACTTCGACGAACTCGGTGTGTTCGGGCTGGTCGCGATGGTGCTGTTCCTGGTGAACGTCTCCATCGCCTACGCCTACGAATGGCGCCGCGGCGGACTGGAGTGGGAGTGAGCGCCCGGGCGCGCCCGCGCGGCCACCGGGCGGCGGCGGGACGACAGACGGGAGACGGGACTACGCACGGGAAAGGGGGTTCGCCGGATGGGGATTGAGGAGAAGCTGCCGAGCGGCATCATGCTGACGACGGTCGAGCAGGCCGCCGGACTGATGCGCAAGAGTTCGATGTGGCCGGCCACGTTCGGACTGGCCTGCTGCGCCATCGAGATGATGTCGGCGGGCGGACCGCACTACGACGTCGCCAGGTACGGGATGGAGAAGTTCGGCGCCACGCCGCGCCAGGCCGACCTCATGGTCGTGGCGGGACGGGTCAGCCAGAAGATGGCCCCCGTCCTGCGCCAGATCTACGACCAGATGCCCGAGCCGAAGTGGGTCATCGCGATGGGCGTCTGCGCCTCCAGCGGCGGCATGTTCAACAACTACGCGATCGTGCAGGGCGTCGACCACATCGTTCCGGTGGACATGTACCTGCCCGGCTGCCCGCCGCGACCGGAGATGTTCTTCGACGCGGTGCTCAAGCTGCACGACAAGGTGCAGCACGAGAAGCTCGGCGCCCACCGCAAGCGCGAGATCGAGGAAGAGGAGGAGCGCCGGCTGCGCCGCGAGCTCCCGCTGGTGGACGTGAGCGAGGTGTCGGGCCGGTGAGCGTCAACGGCAACGGAAACGGCCCCGACAGCGGCGGCGAGCAGGAGGAGAACCTCCCGGCCCGCGCCGGCGAGGAGCGGCTCGCCGCGCCGGTCGCCCGCGCCGGCATGTTCGGCGCCAAGACCACCGGCGACACCTCCGGCTACGGTCGGCTGCTGGTGCGCAAGACGCCGCCCCAGGCCTCGGAGCGGCCCTTCACCGACCCCGACGACCCGCGTACCGCCGCGTTCGACGGAGTCGCCGACGCTCTGGAGCGGGCGCTGCAGGGCGAGGGCGCACCCGGCGTCCGCGCTGTGGAGCGGGTCCTGGTCGACCGCGGCGAGATCACCTTCCACGTGCGCCGGGAGCATCTGCGCGAGGTCGCCCGCCTGCTGCGCGACGACCCCGACCTGCGCTTCGAGCTGTGCACAGGCGTCAGCGGCGTGCACTACCCCGACGACACGGGACGCGAGCTGCACGCCGTCAACCACCTGCGCTCGCTCACCCACAACACCGAGATCCGGATCGAGACGGCCTGCCCCGACGCGGACCCCCACATCCCCTCGATCGTCGAGGTCTATCCCACCAACGACTGGCACGAGCGCGAGGCCTGGGACTTCTTCGGGATCGTCTTCGACGGGCACCCCTCGCTCACCCGCATCGAGATGCCCGACGACTGGCACGGCCACCCGCAGCGGAAGGACTACCCGCTCGGCGGGATCCCGGTCGAATACCGCGGTGCCACCATCCCGCCGCCGGACGAGCGGAGGTCATACCAATGACGTACGTCACAGAGGACTACATCGACGCCTCCGGCGGCGACTGGGAGGAGGTCGTCGCCAAGGCCCAGAGCAGCGGCGCCGAACGCCTCGTGATCAACATGGGCCCGCAGCACCCCTCCACCCACGGCGTGCTGCGGCTGATCCTCACCCTCGACGGCGAGACCTGCACCGAGGCCCGGGTCGGCATCGGCTACCTGCACACCGGCATCGAGAAGAACATGGAGTTCCGGACGTGGACGCAGGGCACCACGTTCGTGACCCGCATGGACTACCTCACGCCGATCTTCAACGAGGTGGCCTACTGCCTGGCGGTCGAGAGGCTGCTGGACATCACCGACCGCATCCCCGAGCGCGCCAACGTCATCCGGGTGCTGATGATGGAGCTCAACCGGATGTCCTCGCACTTCGTGGCGATGGCGACGTTCGGCATGGAGCTGGGTGCCACCACGATCATGACCAACGGCTTCCGTGAGCGCGAGATGGTGCTCGACATCTTCGAGCTCATCACCGGCTTGCGGATGAACCACGCCTACATCCGTCCCGGCGGCGTCGCCCAGGACCTGCCCGACGGCGCGGTGGAGCAGATCCGCGAGCTGCTCAAGGAGATGCCCAAGCGCATCACCACCATGCGCAAGCTCCTGGACGCCAACCCGCTCTACCTCGCGCGCACCCGCGACGTGGCCCACCTGGAGCTGCCCGGGTGCATGGCACTGGGCGCCACCGGCCCCATGCTGCGCGCCTCGGGCCTGGCCTGGGACCTGCGCAAGGCCAAGCCCTACTGCGGCTACGAGAACTACGAGTTCGACATCCCCGTCTCCGACGGCGGCGACGTCTACGCCCGCTACCGGGTGCGCATGGCCGAGCTGGAGCAGAGCCTGCGGATCGTCGAGCAGTGCCTGGACCGGTTGCGGCCCGGGCCGATCATGGTCGACGACGCCAAGATCGGCTGGCCCGCCCGCCTGGAGCTGGGCGACGACGGCCTGGGCAACTCGTCCGAGCACATCGCCCACATCATGGGCGGCTCCATGGAAGCGCTCATCCACCACTTCAAGCTGGTCACCGAAGGATTCCGGGTGCCGGCCGGGCAGGCCTACGCCGCGGTGGAGAGCGCCAAGGGCGAGCTGGGCTGCCACGCCGTCAGCGACGGCGGCACCCGCCCCCACCGCGTGCACTTCCGCGACCCCTCGTTCACCCACCTGCAGGCGGTCGCGGCCATGTGCGAAGGCGGATCCGTGGCCGACGTGATCGCCGCGGTGGCCAGTATCGACCCCGTGATGGGAGGGGTGGACAGGTGAGCAGCACCTTTAGCGAGGAAGTCCGCGCGCGACTGGAGGTCGACGCCAAGGACGTCATCGCCCGCTATCCGCAACAGCGCTCGGCCCTGCTGCCGCTGCTGCACCTGGTGCAGGCCGAGGAGGGCTACGTCTCCCAGGCCGGCATCCGGTTCTGCGCCGACCAGCTGGGCCTGACCACCGCCGAGGTCACCGCCGTGGTGACCTTCTACACCATGTACAAGCGCCGGCCCGTCGGCGACTACCACGTCGGGGTGTGCACCAACACCCTGTGCGCGATCATGGGCGGCGACGAGATCTTCGCCGGTCTCAAGGAGCACCTCGGCGTGGGCAACGACGAGGCGACCGAGGACGGCCGCGTCTCGATCGAGCACGTCGAGTGCAACGCCGCCTGCGACTTCGCGCCGGTGGTGATGGTCAACTGGGAGTTCTTCGACAACCAGACTCCCGAGTCGGCCAAGCGACTGGTCGACGACCTGCGGTTGGGCAAGGACGTGCGCCCCACCCGCGGCCCTGAGGGGCTGTGCACGTTCAAGGAGGCCGGCCGCCTGCTCGCCGGATTCTCCGACGGGCACGCCGGCGAGGGCACCCAGGCGGGCGAGCCCTCCCTGCAGGGTCTGCGCCTGGCACACGAACGCGGCTGGGCGGCCCCCGAGCCCGGCGCCGCCTCCGACAGGCGGACCGGCGACGAAGGGAGCGCCAAGTGACCACCCTGACCCCGGTCCTCTCGGCCAACTGGGACCGCCACGACTCCTTCACCCTGGAGGGCTACCGCGCAGACGGCGGCTACGAGGGGCTGCGCACGGCGCTGACCATGGAGCCCGACACGATCGTGGACCTGATCAAGTCCTCGGGGCTGCGCGGCCGCGGCGGCGCCGGGTTCCCCACCGGGATGAAGTGGGGGTTCCTGCCCAAGGACAACCCCAATCCGCGCTACCTCGTCGTCAACGCCGACGAGTCCGAGCCCGGGACCTGCAAAGACGTGCCGCTGATGCTGGCCAACCCGCACTCCCTCATCGAGGGGGTGGCCGTCGCGGCCTATGCCATCCGCAGCCACCAGGCCTTCATCTACGTGCGCGGCGAGGTCCTGCACGTCATCCGCCGACTCAAGCAGGCCGTCGAGGAGGCCCGCGAGGCCAACCTGATCGGCCCCGACGTCCTCGGCAGCGGATTCGACCTGGACGTGGTCGTGCACGCGGGCGCCGGCGCCTACATCTGCGGCGAGGAGACGGCGCTGCTGGACTCGCTGGAGGGCTACCGCGGCCAACCGCGCCTCAAGCCGCCCTTCCCCGCCGTGGCCGGGCTCTACTCCTCGCCCACGGTCGTCAACAACGTCGAGTCCATCGCCAGCGTGCCCCTGATCGTGCGCCACGGCGCCGAGTGGTTCACCGCGATGGGCACCGAGAAGTCCGCCGGGTTCGGCTTCTTCTCGCTGTCGGGCCACGTCGAGCGTCCCGGGCAGTACGAAGCCCCGCTGGGCGTCACGCTGCGCGAACTGCTGGACATGGCCGGCGGCGTGCGCGCGGGGCACAGCCTGAAGTTCTGGACCCCCGGCGGGTCCTCCACTCCGATCTTCACCGACGAGCACCTCGACACGCCCCTGGACTTCGAGTCCGTGAGCGCCGCCGGATCCATGCTGGGCACCCGCGCCCTGCAGATCTTCGACGAGACCACGTGCGTCGTGCACGCCGTCGGCCGCTGGATCGAGTTCTACGCCCACGAGTCCTGCGGCAAGTGCACCCCCTGCCGCGAAGGCAACTACTGGATGGTGCAGGTGCTGGACCGCCTCGAACGGGGCGAGGGCACCGAGGCCGACCTGGAGAAGCTGCTGGACATCTGCGACAACCTGCTGGGCCGCGCCTTCTGCGCGCTCGGCGACGGCGCCGCCAGCCCGGTCATGTCCTCCATCAAGTACTTCCGCCAGGAGTACATCGACCACGTCACCCACGGCGGCTGCCCGTTCGACCACCGCAAGGCGACGGTGTGGGGAGGCACGGCATGACCGCATCTTCAGCGGCAGCAGCGCCGGCGGCGCCGGCAGGAGAGGAGGAGCAGTGACCGTCACGACCAACAGCGCCTCGGGCGGCACCCCTGCCGCGGAGCCCGAGGACCTCGTCACCGTCACCATCGACGGCTTCCAGATCCAGGTGCCCAAGGGGACCCTGGTCATCCGCGCGGCCGAACTGCTGGGCATCCAGATCCCGCGCTTCTGCGACCACCCCCTGCTCGACCCGGTCGGCGCCTGCCGCCAGTGCCTGGTGGAGATCCCCGACGCCGGCAACGGGCGGGCCATGCCCAAGCCGCAGGCCTCCTGCACGATCACCGTGATGGAGGGCATGGTCGTCAAGACCCAGCTCACCTCCGAGGTCGCGGACAAGGCCCAGCGCGGGATCATGGAGTTCCTGCTGATCAACCACCCGCTGGACTGCCCCGTCTGCGACAAGGGCGGCGAGTGCCCCCTGCAGAACCAGGCCATGTCCAACGGCGGCGGCGAGACCCGCTTCCTGGACACCAAGCGCACCTTCCCCAAGCCGATCGCGCTGTCCACGCAGGTGCTGCTGGACCGCGAGCGCTGCATCCAGTGCGCCCGCTGCACCCGCTTCTCGGCGCAGATCGCCGGCGACCCCTTCATCGAGCTGCTGGAGCGCGGCGCCGACGAGCAGGTCGGCATCGCCGAGGGCGAGCCCTTCCAGTCCTACTTCTCCGGCAACACCGTGCAGATCTGCCCGGTCGGCGCGCTCACCGGTGCCGCCTACCGGTTCCGGGCACGGCCCTTCGACCTGGTCAGCACGCCCAGCGTGTGCGAGCACTGCGCCGCCGGATGCGCCCAGCGCACCGACCACCGGCGCGGCAAGGTCACCCGGCGCCTGGCCGGCGACGACCCGCAGGTCAACGAGGAATGGAACTGCGACAAGGGCCGGTGGGCGTTCAAGTACGCCAGCCAGCCCGACCGGCTCAGCCATCCGCTGGTACGCGACGAGGACAGCCGCGCCCTGGAGACCGCCTCCTGGCCGGAGGCCGTGACCTTGGCCGCACGCGGTCTGGCCGGGGCACGCGACCGCGGCGGCCGCGTCGGCGTGCTCACCGGCGGGCGGCTGACGCTGGAGGACGCCTACGCCTACGCCAAGTTCTCGCGGGTGGCGCTGCGCACCAACAGCGTCGACATGCGGGCCCGCCCCCACTCCGCCGAGGAGGCCGACTTCCTGGCCGCCCGCGTGGCCGGGACCGGGCTCGGCGTCACCTACTCCGAACTGGAGACCGCCCCCGCGGTGCTGCTGGCCGGCTTCGAACCCGAGGACGAGTCGCCGGTGGTGTTCCTGCGGCTGCGCAAGGCCCGCCGCAAGAACGGCACACGCGTCTTCGCCGTGGCCCCGTACGAGAGCCGCGGCCTGACCAAGGCCGGCGGACGGCTGATCCCCACCGAGCCCGGAGCCGAGTCCGAGGTGCTGGGCGAGCTGGGCGACGTCGACGAGGAGGCGATCCAGGCGCTGCGCCAGACCGGCGCGATCATCATGGTGGGTGAGCGCCTGGGAGCGATCCCCGGCGCGCTGTCGGCCGCCGCGCGACTGGCCGACCGCACCGGCGCGCGCCTGGCCTGGGTGCCGCGCCGCGCCGGCGAGCGCGGCGCCGCCGACGCCGGCGCCCTGCCCAACCTGCTGCCGGGCGGGCGCCCGGCAGCCGACGCCACGGCCCGCGCCGAAGTCGCCCGTACGTGGAACGTGGGTTCGCTGCCCGACCGCGAGGGCCGCTCCACCGCCGAGATCATCGAGGCCGCGGCCTCCGGCGAGCTGGAGGCGCTGCTGATCGCGGGTGTGGACCTCGACGACCTGCCCGACCCCGAGGCCGCCCGCACCGCGCTGGCGCGCGTGCCCTTCATCGTCAGCCTGGAGATGCGGGCCAGCAACGTCACCGACCGCGCCGACGTGGTGCTGCCGGTGGCCGCCGTGGCCGAGAAGGGCGGCACGTTCGTCGACTGGGAGGGCCGGCGCCGCCCCTTCGGCGATGCGCTGAAGAAGCCCGGCCTGCTGTCGGACCTGCGGGTGCTGTCCGCGGTCGCCGACGAGATGGACGTGCACCTGGGACTTCCCGACGACGCCGCGGCGGTGCGCGAGCTCGACGAGCTGGGCTCCTGGTCCGGTGAGCGTGTCCCCGACCCGCTGACCCGCTCGGCCCGGCGCCCCGCGCCCGGCAAGGGCGAGGCGGTGCTGTCGACGTGGCGCCAGCTCCTGGGCAACGGACGCATGGAGGACGGCGAGCCCTACCTCGCGGGCACGGCCCGCCCGGCCCTGGCCCGGGTCTCGGCCGCGACCGCCGCCGAGATCGGCCTGGCCGACGGCGGCCTGGTGCGCGTCAGCGGCCCCGCGGGCGCGGTAAGCGTGCCCGCCGTCGTCGAGGCGATGCCCGACCGGGTGGTCTGGCTGCCGGAGAACGCCCGCGACTGCGACGTCCACCGCGACCTGGGCGCCGCGGGCGGTTCTGTGGTGTCGATCGCCGCCGACTCCGGCGGGGACGGAGCCGACAGCGGCTTCTCCATAGCGAAAATGTCCGCGACGAGTGCGGGGAGCGATCTCCTGTGATTGCGACGGCGCAGGCCGGTGCGGCGGTGCCCCTGGCCGCCGAGGCCCAGTTGGACGCCTTCGGCTCCGATCCCTGGTGGATCACGCTGATCAAGGCGCTGGCGATCTTCGTCTTCCTGATGGTCTGCGTGCTGATGATGATCATGGCCGACCGCAAGGTCATGGGCCGCATGCAGCAGCGCCACGGACCCAACCGCTTCGGCCCGCTGGGGCTGCTGCAGTCGCTGGCCGACGGGGTCAAGCTGTCGCTGAAGGAAGACGTCATCCCCCGCGGCGTGGACCGGCCGATCTACATCGCCGCTCCCATGATCGCCGCGGTTCCGGCGTTCATGGCCTTCTCGGTGATCCCGGTCGGGCCCGAGGTCTCCCTGTTCGGGGTGCAGACCCCGTTGCAGCTGACCGACCTGCCCATCGCCGCACTGGTGGTGCTGGGCACCGCGGCCGTGGGGGTCTACGGGATCGTGCTGGGCGGCTGGGCCTCGCAGTCGCCGTATGCCCTGCTGGGCGGGTTGCGCGCCTCGGCGCAGGTCATCAGCTACGAGATCGCGATGGGCCTGTCCGTCGTCGCGGTGTTCATGTTCTCGGGCACCCTGACCACCTCCGGCATCGTCGAGGCCCAGCAGTCGGTGTGGTTCGCGGTGATCCTGCTCCCGTCGTTCCTCATCTACCTCGTCACGATGGTCGGTGAGACCAACCGGCTGCCCTTCGACCTCGCCGAAGGCGAAGGGGAGCTCGTCGGCGGGTTCATGACCGAGTACGGGTCGATGAAGTTCACCATGTTCTTCCTGGCGGAGTACGTGAACATGGTGACCGTCGCCGCGGTGTCGGTCACCTTCTTCCTCGGCGGCTACCTCGCACCGCCGCCGCTGACCATGTTCTGGGCGGGCGCGAGCGCCGGCTGGTGGCCGGTCCTGTGGTGGCTGCTGAAGTTCATGTTCGTCATGTTCCTGTTCATCTGGTTGCGCGGCTCGGTGCCGCGGATCCGCTACGACCAGCTCATGCAGCTCGGCTGGAAGATCCTCATCCCGGTGCAGCTCGTGTGGATCACCGCGGTGGCCTGCGTGCGCATCCTCGTCAACGAGGGCGCGCCGGCCGGCGTGGTGGCAGCCGTCGTCGCGGCGTTCGCCGTCGCCACCGTGGCCGTGCTCGCGGGGTGGGTGCGCTCGGCGCGGCGCCGGCGCGAGACCGAGGCCGCCGAACGCCGCGAGGAGCTGCGGAACATGCGCGACGACCCCGCCTACGGAGGATTCCCCGTGCCACCGGCCAGTGCCCCCCACTACGGCAGCAGCGTGCCGGCCGAGGGGCCGCGATACGCGCCCCGTGCCCCCGACGACAAGCGTGAGGAGGTTACCGGTGCTTGACTGGCTCAACCCCGTAAAGGGGTTCGGCGTCACCTTCCACACCATGTTCACGAAGGTGCCGACAACCAACTACCCCGAGGTCAAGCGCGCGACCGCGCCCCGCTTCCACGGCCGGCACCAGCTCAACCGCTGGGCCGACGGTCTGGAGAAGTGCATCGGGTGCGAACTGTGCGCCTGGGCCTGCCCGGCCGACGCCATCTACGTGGAGGGCGGCGACAACACCGACGAGGAGCGCTACTCCCCGGGTGAGCGCTACGGCCGCGTGTACCAGATCAACTATCTGCGCTGCATCCTGTGCGGACTCTGCGTCGAGGCCTGCCCCACCCGGGCGCTGACCATGACCAACGAGTACGAGATCGCCGACGACGAGCGCGAGAGCCTCATCTGGACCAAGGAGCAGCTGCTCGCGCCGCTGCTGGAGGACATGGAAGCGCCCCCGCACCCCATGCGCCTGGGCGAGACCGAGGAGGAGTACTACCGCAACGGCGCCACCCCGGCCCAGGCCGCCGAGGTGCCCCGACCCGAGGGTGAGGCGAGCAGGTGAGCGCCGACATCCTCGCCGGCGCCTCCGCGGCGCCGGGTACTCCCATCGGGGGCGGAGAGGCCACCGCCTTCTGGATCCTCGGCACGGTGATCGTCCTCGCCGCCGTCGGCGTGGTCTTCAGCCGCAAGCCCGTGCACTCGGCGGTGCTGATGGCCGTCGTCATGCTCGGCCTGGCGTGCTTCTACGGCATCAACCAAGCGCCGTTCCTGATGATCGTGCAGATCGTCGTCTACACCGGCGCGGTGCTGATGCTGTTCCTGTTCGTGCTGATGCTCGTGGGCGTCAGCTCGGCGGACTCGCTGGTCGAGACACTGCGCGGGCAGCGCGTGATGACCGCGGTGGTGGCGCTGTGCTTCCTCGGCGCGCTGGCGACGGGGCTCACCCGCATCACCGCCGTGACCCCCGTCGGCCTGGACGCGGCAGTGGCCGCGGCGGGCGGCAGCGTCCCCTGGATCGGCGCCGAGGTGATCTACCGCTACATCATCGCCTTCGAGGCCACCGGCGCCCTGCTGATCACCGCGGTGCTGGGCGCGCTCGTGCTCGCCCACGTCAACCGGATCAAGAAGCGGCGCACTCAGCGGACGCTGCAGCGCGAGCGCATCCGCGGCGACCACCCCACCCCGATGCCGGGCCCGGGCACCTACGCGCGGCACAACGCCATCGACATGCCCGCGCTGCTGCCCGACGGGTCGGTGTCGGAGCTGTCGCTCAACTCGGTGCTCACCGCACGCGACCCCAGCATGCAGTCGGGCGTGCCCAAGGACTTCCAGCTGGGATCCATCCCCGAGGCCGGCAGCGCCTCCGACTCCGCGGCCTCCAAGGAAGCCGACCCGCTGGGCGCCGGCGAGCCCGGCGAGCCCGGTGAGCCCGGCGCGGACACCGAGGAGGCCGCCGGCGACGGCGACGCCAACGGACAGGAGGCCCAGAGCACATGGACCCGATGAACTACATCGTGCTGGCCGCGATCGTGTTCACGATCGGCGCCATCGGCGTGCTCGTGCGGCGCAACGCCATCATCGTGTTCATGTGCGTCGAGCTCATGCTCAACGCCTGCAACCTGGCGTTCGTCGCCTTCGCCCGCATGCTCGGCGACATCGAGGGCCAGGTCATCGCGTTCTTCGTGATGATCGTGGCCGCGGCCGAGGTCGTGGTGGGCCTGGCGATCATCATGCAGATCTTCCGGACCCGCAGGTCGGCGTCGCTGGATGACGCGAACCTGCTCAAGCACTAGAAGGCGACGTGGCTGTGTCTGAGATAACCCTCGCCGCCGAGCAGCACGTGACCGCTGTCACCTCCCAGGCCAGCGGGGCGGTCTTGTCCAACGCCTGGTTGCTGATCGCGTTTCCGCTGGTCGGCGCCGCCATTCTGCTGCTGGGCGGTCGGCGCACCGACAGCTGGGGCCACTGGCTGGGCACCGCCCTGCCCCTGGCGAGCTTCGGCTGGGCGGTCGCGGCCCTGTTCGAGATCCTGGCCGCCGCACCCGAGGAGCGCAGCTTCGCGGTGCCCGTCTACACCTGGTTCTCCGCGGGCGGGTTCGACGCCGAGGTGGGGCTGCTGCTGGATCCCCTCTCGATCAGCTTCGCACTGCTGATCACCGGTGTCGGCTCGCTCATCCACATCTACTCGGTGGGCTACATGGCCCACGACGAGCGGCGGCGGCGGTTCTTCGCCTACCTGAACCTGTTCGTCGCGGCGATGCTCGTGCTTGTGCTCGCCGACAACTTCGTGCTGCTGTTCCTGGGCTGGGAAGGGGTCGGCCTGGCCTCCTACCTGCTGATCGGGTTCTGGCAGCACAAGGACTCCGCGGCGGTCGCCGCGAAGAAGGCGTTCCTGGTCAACCGCGTCGGCGATATGGGTCTGCTGATCGCGGTCATGATCATGTTCACCACCTTCGGCACCGTCGCCTTCAGCGGCGTCTTCGACGCCGTCGGCCAGGCGGGCGCAGGGACGGTCACCGCGATCGGCCTGCTGCTGCTCCTGGGCGCCTGCGGCAAGTCCGCCCAGCTGCCGCTGCAGTCGTGGCTGCTGGACGCCATGGAGGGCCCCACGCCGGTCTCGGCGCTCATCCACGCCGCGACCATGGTCACCGCCGGCGTCTACCTGATCGTGCGCGCCGGTCCGGTCTTCGAGGCCGCGCCCGCCGCCCAGGCGACCGTCGCCGTGGTCGGCGCCGCGACCCTGCTGGCCGGTGCGGTCATCGGGTGCGCCAAGGACGACATCAAGAAGGCGCTGGCCGGCTCCACCATGAGCCAGATCGGCTACATGACCCTGGCGGCCGGACTCGGGCCGATCGGCTACGCCGCCGCCATCGCCCACCTGATCACGCACGGCTTCTTCAAGGCCGGGCTGTTCCTCGGCGCCGGCTCGGTCATGCACGGCATGAACGACGAGGTCGACATGCGCCGCTACGGCGGCCTGCGCAAGGCCATGCCCGTCACCTTCGCCACGTTCGGGCTCGGCTACCTGGCCATCATCGGGTTCCCGCTGCTGTCGGGGTGGTGGACCAAGGAGGGCATCATCGAGGCCGCGTTCGCCTCCGGCGGATCGGTGGGCATCGGACTCGGCGTGGCCGCCCTGGTGGGTGCCGGGCTGACCGCGTTCTACATGACCCGCGTGATGATCCTGACCTTCTTCGGCGAGCGCCGCTGGGCCGAGGACGCGCACCCGCACGAATCGCCCCGCTCCATGACGGCGCCGATGATCGTGCTGGCCGCGGGCTCGGTGGTCCTCGGCGCGGTCCTGGTGTTCGGCTACCGCTTCGCGCACTTCCTGGAGCCCGCCGTCGGCGCGCCCGAGGAAGCCCACGAGTTCCACTTGGCCGCCATGTTCACCAGCCCGTCGAGCCTGGCGGCACTGGGCATGCTGGTGGTCGGCGCGGCCGTGGCGTGGTTCATGTACGGCCGGCGCGAGGTGCCCGCCACCGCGCCCGAGCCCGGCCCGGTCACCGCCTTCGCCCGCAACGAGCTTTACGGAAACGCCCTCAACGAAGGGCTGCTCATGCGCCCGGGGCAAGCCGTCACCGCGGCGCTGTCGGCCTTCGACACCAAGGTGGTCGACGGCCTGGTCAACGGGGTCGGCACGAGCGTGCGCGACAGTTCCCGAGGGCTGCGCGGCGCGCAGACGGGCTTCGCCCGCACCTATGCGCTGACGATGCTGTTCGGCGCCGCCATCGTCGTCGCAACGCTGGCTGTGAGGTTCTAGATGACCGACTTCCCCTGGCTCACCCTCGCCATCGCGCTGCCCGCCGTGGGCGCCGCGGCGGTGGCGTCGCTTCCGCGCGAGCGGATCGAGACCGCCAAGCGTGTGACGCTGGGCGCCACCGTGGCGACCCTGCTGGTCGTCGCGGTGATGGCCGCGCAGTTCACCCCCGCCGGCGCCGAGCGTCTGCAGTTCACCGAGGTCTACCCGTGGATCCCGCGCTTCGGGGTCAACTACGCGGTCGGGGTCGACGGCATCGCGCTCGTCCTGATCCTGATGTCGGCGGTGCTGGTGCCGCTGGTGGTGCTTGCGGCGTGGCGCGAGAACGACGACACTCCGGACGGCGGCAAGGGCTACTTCGCGCTGATCCTCCTCCTCGAAGCGATGATGATCGGCGTGTTCGCGGCAGCCGACGTCTTCCTGTTCTACGTCTTCTTCGAGGCCATGCTGATCCCGGTCTACTTCATGATCGGGCGCTACGGCCGCGGGGATCAGCGGCGCGCCGCCGCGGTCAAGTTCCTGCTGTTCAGCCTGCTGGGCGGGCTGCTGATGCTGGTGTCGGTCATCGGCGTCTACGTCTACGGCGGCACGTTCCTGTGGAGCGAGCTGGTCGGCTCCGAGAGCGCACTGGCCGGGATCGACCCGATGACCGCGCGCTGGCTGTTCCTCGGCTTCTTCGTGGCGTTCGCGATCAAGGCGCCGATGTGGCCCGTGCACAGCTGGCTGCCCGCGGCGGCCGGCTCCTCGCGCCCGGGAACCGCGGTGCTGCTCGTGGGCGTTCTGGACAAGGTCGGCACCTACGGGATGCTGCGCTACTGCCTGGAGATGTTCCCCGGAGCCGCAACCTGGTTCATCTGGCCCGTGGTGGTGCTCAGCCTGGTCAGCATCGTCTACGGCGCGATCCTGGCGATCGCCCAGAGCGACATGATGCGGCTGATCGCCTACACCTCGGTGTCGCACTTCGGGTTCATCACCTTGGGTGTGTTCGTCATGACCTCCCAGGGGCAGTCGGGCGCGGCGCTGTACATGGTCAACCACGGCTTCGCCACCGGAGCGCTGTTCCTGGTGGTCGGCTTCCTCGTCGCACGCCAGGGCTCCACGGCGATCGCCGACTACCGCGGTGTGCAGAGCAGGGCTCCGGTGCTGGCCGGGGTGTTCCTGGTGTCCGGTCTCGCGGGGCTGGCGCTGCCGGGCCTGTCCCCCTTCGTCAGCGAGTTCCTGGTGTTCATCGGCACCTACGCCTTCCACCCCGTCCCGGCGATCATCGCCTCCATCGGCGTGGTGCTCGCCGCGCTCTACATCCTGTGGATGTACCAGCGCACCATGACCGGTCCGCTGCCCGAAGGGCTGTCGCGCCTGCGCGACCTGTCCCCCAGGGAGACCCTGGCCGTCGCGCCGCTGATCGCGCTGCTGGTGGTCTTCGGGGTGTACCCGCAGCCGCTGCTGGACGTCGTCAACCCCGCCGTCGAGGCGACCATGCAGTCCGTCGGCGCCACCGATCCCGAACCGGCGATCGGAGAGGCGGAGACGACGGCGGAAGGGGATCACGAGTGAGCCCGACGAGCAAGCGGAGTGGCCGGCGCCGAGGCGGGGCCGGTGTGTGCCGTCCGCGTAGAGCGCGAGGAGCGGTGAGCGAGTGGGGGGCTCGTGTGAGCCCGACGAGCAAGCGGAGTGGCCGGCGCCGAGGCGGGGCCGGTGTGTGCCGTCCGCGTAGCGCGCGAGGAGCGGTGAGCGAGTGGGGGGCTCGTGTGAGCCCGACGAGCAAGCGGAGTGGCCGGCGCCGATGCGGGGCCGGTGTGTGCCGTCCGCGTAGCGCGCGAGGAGCGGCGATCGAGATGAAGGAGCACGCATGATGTCGTCCGCGCAGCTGATGGCGGCTCCGGCCATCACTCAGAACCCGCCGGAGATCGACTACTGGCTGCTTTCGCCGATGCTGGTGGTCTTCGGCGCCGCTGTCATCGGGGTGCTGATCGAGGCGTTCGTTCCCACGGCCCGGCGCCGCGCGGTCCAGCTCGGTCTGGCGCTGGCCGCCGTGGGAGCGGCGTTCGTGCTCACCATCCTGATCACCGGCTCGCTCCCCGAGGGCGAGGCGGGCGTGGGCGTCGCCTTCGGCAGCGTCGCCGTGGACCCCGTATCGGTGTTCCTCCAAGGCACCGTGCTGGTCCTCGGCTTCATCAGCCTGCTGCTGATCGCGGAGAACCGCAGCGGCGAGAGCGCGTTCGCCGCGCAGGCCGCCGCGGTGCCCGGCAGCGAGGAGGAGCGCGAACACGTGATGGCCGGCTCCCAGCACACCGAGGTCTACCCGCTGGTGCTGTTCGCCCTGCTGGGCATGCAGCTGTTCCCGGCCGCCGGCGACTTTCTGACCATGTTCGTCGCCCTGGAGGTCATGAGCCTGCCGCTGTACCTGCTGTGCGGGCTCGCCCGCCGGCGCCGGCTGTTCTCCCAGGAGGCGGCCGTGAAGTACTTCCTGCTCGGCTCGTTCTCCTCGGCGTTCTTCCTGTTCGGCATCGCCATGATCTACGGCTACGCCGGGTCGGTGAGCTTCGCCGAGGTCGCCGCTGCCGTCGACGAGGGCGGCGGGCCCCTGTTCCCCGACGGCGGCGGGCGACCGCTGCTGCTGCTGGGGATCGGGATGGTCGCCGTCGGCCTGCTGTTCAAGGTCGGCGCGGTCCCCTTCCACAACTGGAAGCCCGACGTCTACCAGGGCGCTCCCACCCCCATCACCGCGCTGATGGCCTCCTGCACCCTCGTCGCGGCCTTCGGCGCGCTGCTGCGGGTCTTCTACGTCCCCTTCGGCCCCTCCGCGGCCGACTGGGCGCCGATGCTGTGGGTGGTGGCCGTCCTGACGATGGTGGTGGCGGCGGTGATCGCGGTGACCCAGCGCGACATCAAGCGGCTGCTGGCCTACTCCTCGGTCGTCCACGCCGGGTTCGTGCTGACCGCGGTCGTGGCGGCCAGCCCCGAGGGCCTGGCCGGCGCGATGTTCTACCTGGCGGCCTACGGGTTCACCACCATCGGCGCCTTCGCCGTGGTCACCCTGGTGCGCACGCACGAGAACGGCCCCGAGGCCAACGAGCTGTCGCAGTGGGCCGGATTGGGCCGCACCTCGCCCCTGCTGGCGGGGTCGCTGGCGCTGTTCCTGCTGGCCTTCGCCGGCATCCCGCTGACGAGCGGCTTCATCGGCAAGTTCGCGGTGTTCGAGGCCGCCATGGCCGCGGGGGCGACCCCGCTGGTGGTGGTCGGCGTGCTCAGCAGCGCGGTGACGGCGTTCTTCTACGTCCGTATCATCGTGCTGATGTTCTTCACCGAGCCGGCCGAGGGCGGCCCGATCGTCGTGCGCGCCGGTGCGTTCACCGGTTCCGCGATCGCCATCGGGGTAGCGGCCACGTTCCTGCTCGGCGTCTTCCCCTCGCCGGTTCTGGACAACCTGGTTCCCCAGCCGGGGCAGCAGCAGAGCGAGTCCCTGTTGTCGGCGGTCGAGGGCGAACGGTAGCCGCTGCCACGCGGTGGGTGGCTTTGGCAGCCGATTCAGGGTCAGATAACTTGGCTAGTCGGTTTTGTTCATCCCGAGAGCGCGCGATACGTCCGGTTTCGGAGGTATCGCGCGCCTGCTGACGTGTGGAGCTTCCAGGTGAGCGGTGCTGTCCCGAGCGATTTCCTCGCTCTGCCGAGTATCGACGCGGGTCTCGCCAAGGAGGTCCAGGAAGCTCTGGACGACGTCGAGAATCTGCTGCGCGAGTCGGTGTCCGCCAGCGACCCGCTGATCACCGAGGCGGCCTCGCACCTGCTCTCGGCCGGCGGGAAGCGGTTCCGCGCCACGCTCGTGCTGCTCGCGTCGCACTTGGGCGACCCGACGGCCCCCGAGCTGGTGCGCGCGGCGGCTGTGGTCGAACTCACCCACGTCGCCACGCTCTACCACGACGACGTGATGGACGAGGCCAAGCTGCGTCGCGGCGAGCCCAGCGCCAACCAGCGCTGGGGCAACAGCGTCGCCATCCTCACCGGCGACTACGTGTTCGCGCGCGCTTCGGAGATCCTGGCCGATCTGGGCACCGACGCGGTGCGGATGCAGGCGCGCACCTTCGGGCGGCTGGTCCAGGGCCAGATCCTGGAGACCGCGGGACCCCAGGAAGGCGGCGACCCGCTTGAGCACTACCTGCGGGTCATCTCCGACAAGACCGCGTCGCTGATCGCCTCCGCCGCCGAGTTCGGCGCGATGTTCTCCGGCGCCGGGCCGCAGATCACCCGCACGATCACCCGCGCCTGCGACGCGCTGGGAATGGCCTTCCAGCTGGCCGACGACATCCTGGACGTGACCGGCACCTCCAGCGAGTCGGGCAAGGTGCCGGGCACCGACCTGCGCGAAGGCGTGCTGACCCTGCCGATGCTGTATGCGCTGCGCCCTGCCGAGGGCGGCGGCGCGGACGGGCGGCTGCGCGAACTGCTGGGGCGTCCGCTCGACGACGCCGAGACCGAGGAGGCGCTGTCGCTGCTGCGTTCCCACGCGGCCATCGACGAGGCACGGGCCACCACTCGCCAGTGGGCCGACCAGGCGCGCGCGGAGCTGGCCACGCTGCCGCAGGGCCGACCGCGCGAGGCGTTCGAGGCACTGTGCGACTACGCGGTGCTGCGCAGCGGTTGACCGGGCTGACCGCACGCCCACGCCGCCGCGCTCCTCCCGAGCTCGGCTAAAGCGCGGGGAACGAATCGGTCATCGGGCGGCAAGGTCGCCCTAGGTGCCGCATGCCCCCCTTCACCTGCGGGAATCTGCCGATTGGCGGCCCCGGTGCGCCCCGAGCGCTCCGGGCGCGGCCGTACAGGCTCGCAGGCGATACGGGGGGAAGTGAGTCGCCGTGGCAACGACGGAGACCCAGCGGCTGATCGGGCACCGCCTGGTCGACAAGGACGGCGCGGCCGTCGGCAAGATCGGGCAGGTCTTCTTCGACGACCAGACCGATGTGGCGAAGTGGATCACCGTGCGCACAGGCCTGTTCGGCTCGCGCGAGAACCTCGTGCCGCTGGTGGGTGCGGAGATGGCCTACGACTCGCTGCAGGTGCCCTGGTCGCGCAACAAGATCAAGGGCGCGCCGAGCTTCGACGTCGACCAGCACATCTCGGCGGAGCAGGAGGACCGGGTCTACGCCCACTACGGCCTGAACCCCGAGATCCCCGGCCAGCGCATCCCCGAGCAGGCCGCCCGCCCGCGCGGCCGGCACGCGCGCCCCGAGCCCGAGGAGTCCCAGCCGACCGGCGGCCCTGCCGGGGACGCGGACGAGCAGCCGCAGCAGGGCGACCCGCGGACGGCGGCTCGGTCCGGGGTCGCCGCGCAGCAGACCGAGCCGCAGCCGATCTGGGAGCCCTCCGGCGAACGTCCCCAGCCGGGGGAGGCCGAGGCCGACCGGATGTGGGAGGGCGCCGGTGAGTACCCGCAGGACCGCCGCGGCGACGGAGCCTGAGGGCCGCCGCCGAAAGGCGGTGCCTACGCCTTCGGGTCGGTCGTCGGCTCCACGGCCCCGTCCGGCCGCTCGGGCGGCGCGGCGCCCCGGCGGCCGCCCGCCGCGCGCTGCGCACCGGCGTTGTGCCGCAGCATGTCGGTGACGAACACCACAAGCGCACACCACACGATTCCGAAGCCGAACCACCGGCTGGGCGGCATCTGTTCGTTGAACAGCAGCCAGGCGAACAGGAACTGCATCACCGGAACGATGAACTGCAGCAGCCCCAGCATGCTCAGGGGGATGCGGCTGGCGGCGGCGCCGAACGCCAGCAGCGGCAAGGCGGTGACGACCCCCGAGCCCACCAGCGCGGCGGTGTGCCAGGGCGAAACGCCGACGAACGTGCCCGCACCGGTGGCCTGCAGGAACAGGATGTAGCCGCTGGCCGGAAGGAACAGCAGCAGGGTCTCGGCCGTGAGGCTCTCCACCCCGTCCAGTCCGATGAGCTTCTTCAGCGCGCCGTAGGTGGCGAAGGAGAACGCCATCCCCAGCGACAGCCACGGCACGCCGCCGTAGGCCACGCTCAGCACCGCGACGGCCGCCGCGCCGAGCACCACCGCGGCCACCTGAGCGCGGCGCAGCCGTTCGGCGAAGAACAGCACGCCCACGAGCACGCTGACCAGCGGGTTGATGAAGTAGCCCAGCGCCGCCTGGCTGGTCTGGCCGCTGTTGACGGTGTAGACGAACAGTCCCCAGTTCACCGAGATCACCGCGGCGGCCCCGGCGAGCATCGCCAGTCGGCGCGGTCGGCGCAGCAGCGGCAGGAGCCACCGCCAGTGCGAGCGCAGGGCGAGCAGCGCCAGCACGGTCAGCAGCGACCACACCATGCGGTGGGCGATCACCTCACTGGCCCCGGCGGCGGACACGAGCGGCCAGTAGAGGGTCGACAGACCCCACATCAGGTACGCGCCGGCTCCCAGGAGCACACCGCGGTCGGATTCAGGCACGCGGGCAAGCGTAAGCCACGATTCATCCCATGACTATTCGGTTCCATTCCCGATCGGCGGCGACCGCCCAGGACGGCCCTTGGCCCGGGAGGTAGCCTGGAGACATGTTCGGGAAGCAGATGTCCATGGTCACTCCGGAGCAGGCCCTGCCCGGCAGGGACGCCCCGATGCCGGTGCCCCGGCGGCACGAGGTGCTCGGCACCTCCCTGGCCCCGCCCTACCCCGACGGCAGCGAGATCGCCGAGTTCGGCATGGGCTGCTTCTGGGGCGCCGAGCGCGCGTTCTGGGAGATCGGCGCCGGCAACGGCATCATCACCACGGCCGTGGGCTACGCCGGCGGCTACACTCCCAACCCCACCTACGAAGAGGTGTGCAGCGGCAGGACGGGCCACACCGAGGCCGTCCGCGTCGTCTTCGACCCCCGCACCGTCTCCTACATCGACCTGCTCAAGGTCTTCTGGGAGAACCACGACCCCACCCAGGGCATGCGCCAGGGCAACGACATGGGCACCCAGTACCGCTCGGCGATCCTCTTCCACGGCGAGGCCCAGAAGGAAGCCGCGGAGTCCTCCCGCGACGCCTTCCAGCAGGTCCTGACGAACGCGGGCTACGGCGCGATCACCACCGAGATCGCCCCGGCCGGCCCGTTCTACTTCGCTGAGGGCTACCACCAGCAGTACCTCTCCGACGCCAAGAACCCCAACGGCTACTGCGGCCTCGGCGAAACCGGAGCCACCTGCCCGATCGGCGTCGCGACCTCGGATGATGCATCTTCAGGGAGCCCGGTCGAGTAGTACGTCCGAGTACACGCGAGTACGTCCGCGCATGCTCGAATGATGGCTGAGTGATGGCTCAGCCATCATTCGACGATGTTGGGCCATCAGGCGTAAGCACCCAGCACCCGGAATCGGGCTGTGCAGTAGAGGGGCGGCCGCAGCTGCTATCAGGCGGTGGGTTGCCTGGATGCTGTGGGGCGGGTCGTGCCTCCCGGCCAGGCAGCTTTCCCCGGTTCGGTGCTAGGTGGACCTCTGCCTCTCGGGTGCTTCCCAGCGGGCCCTTGCGCTACCTGGCGGGCGGGTCCCTGTTCGTCCGTCCGAGCCGGCACGCGCCGGCAAGGCACGTTCTCCGGCTGTCGCCGAGGACAAGCGAGATGAGCATCCTTTTTTCGACGGCCACACGCCTCAGGTGCGTGTAGGCCGGTCTCTGCGATGCCCTGCGTGCGCAGATTCTTTATGGCCAGCTGTCACAAGGTGACTGCTTTCGCTCTTCCTCTGTCGAGGATGGAAGGACGCGAAGCGGCTTCTGGCAGACGAAGATGGGCGTGGGCGTAAGGAAGAGCAGAGGGCTGATCGGTTCATCCGCGGGGCCACCAAGCTCGTGGTCTGCGGGGTCGCTGTGATCGCTGCGAGCGTTTCCTATCGGCACGCATACGCTGTGGTCACGGATTATGGGGAGAGCGGGGCCACCGCGATCATCCCCTTGACGATAGACGGCCTGGTTCATGCGGCGTCGATGGTGGTTCTCCACTCGGCGAGAGTGGGCGTGAAATCTCCTCCGCTGGCTTGGATACCGCTGTGGCTGGGGATCACGGCGACCTTGCCGTACATCGGGGGTCGGCCCTCTCGGTCGGGACATCGACATCCATGCCGTTCATTCAGATGATTCATCATCTGAACTAGGGTTTCCTTTGATGGCGCGCCGGAAAATTCCGAACCCGGAGCCTGTGCGTCCAAGCGAGAGGGGCGCCAACGTGAAGTTGACTCATCATCTACTATCTGAATGACGGTCAATCACTACCGGGATCCGCGCCGAGCCGGGGACGCAAGGCTCCACCTCGGGACGTACCCGACCCAGGAGATGCAGCGAAGGAAGTGAGCACCGGTGACCAGCCCTTCGACGACGAACTGGCCGAGCCTGCGGGTCTCGGACTGGACCCCCACCCGCGACACCGTGCACATGTGGACCCAGATCGTGGGCAAAATCCGCATGGCCCACACCCCGCTGGTCAACCACTGGTGGCAGGTGACCCTCTACCTCAGCCCGCGCGGACTGACGACCTCCGCCATCCCGTACCGCACGGGATCCTTCGAGATCGAGTTCGACTTCCTCGGCCACCGGCTCGATATCCGCAGCAGTGACGGCGGCGTGCGTAGCCTCCCGCTGCGTCCGATGCCGGTCGCCGAGTTCTACGCCCGGACCCTGGAGATGCTCGACCAGCTCGGGATCGAGGCACCGATCCGGCCGCAGCCCAACGAGGTCGATCCGGCGATCCCCTTCGCCGAGGACCACGAGCACGCCTCCTACGACGCCGAATCCGCTACCCTGTTCTGGCGTCAGCTGCTGCAGGCCGACCGGGTGATCGGCGAGTTCCGGTCGCACTTCGTCGGCAAGGTCAGCCCGGTGCACTTCTTCTGGGGAGCGATGGACCTCGCCTGCACCCGCTTCTCGGGGCGGTCGGCTCCGCCGCACCCGGGCGGAGCTCCCAACTGCGGGGACTGGGTCATGGTCGAGGGCTACTCCCGGGAACTGTCCAGCTGCGGGTTCTGGCCCGGCGGCGGCGAGGAGGGTGCCTTCTACTCCTAC
Organism: Streptomonospora alba; assembly: GCF_000826685.1. Classification (GTDB taxonomy): domain Bacteria; phylum Actinomycetota; class Actinomycetes; order Streptosporangiales; family Streptosporangiaceae; genus Streptomonospora; species Streptomonospora alba. The sequence goes on along the minus strand of NZ_JROO01000032.1, from coordinate 139,595 downwards.
GCCTACCCCGCGCCCGACGGCTTCGCCGACCAGCCGGTCGGCCCCGAGGGCGCGTACTACAGCCCCGAGTTCCAGCAGTTCCTGCTGCCCTATGAGGCCGCCCGCACCGCGCCCGACCCCGATCGGGCGGTCGCCGAGTTCCTCCGCACCACCTACGAAGCCGCCGCGAATCTCGGGCGCTGGGACCGCACCGCCCTGGAGGACGATCCCCTCCGGTGGCACGGAGCGCCTGAGGCTTCAGGAAACGCCCCTGCCGCTGCGGGAGACGACGGAGCCTGACCCGGGCCGACCCTGATGACGGAATCCGCCGGGAACCGGTCGGACCACGTGCCGCCCTCGCCCATGCCTCGCTGCTCGCCGCCCGCGACGCCGAGGACACCTCCCCGGCAAGTGACGAGGCGCGATGACGAACGCGCGCGGCGAATCCTCGTCCCCGCTCGCAAGGGCCCGCCGGGGTCGTGTCCGTGCCCGAATCCGTGAATCAGGCCGTGCCCGTGAAGCAGGAAGAGCACCGCATTGTGACCAACACAGAGACCCGTCCGGACACTCTCGTGTGCAGCGACGGCGGCCTCCCCGGTCCCCTGGCCGCGTGTGAGGGCGGCGTTCCGGTCGAGACCATCACCGCCCGTTCCGTCCCCCTGGGCGGACCGCGCGCGATCGCCGTGCGCCGCACCCTGCCGCAGCGGCAGCGCTCTCTGATCGGAGCGTGGTGTTTCGTCGACCACTTCGGGCCCCACGACGTGGCGGCCACCGGCGGAATGGACGTGGCCCCGCACCCGCACACGGGGCTGCAGACCGTCAGTTGGCTGTTCGACGGCGCCATCGCGCACAACGACTCCGGAGGGAACGCCGTCACCATCCTTCCCGGGCAGATGAACCTGATGACGGCGGGAGCGGGGATCTGCCACTCCGAGACCTCCACCCCGGACGCGGCCCGGCTCCACGGGGTGCAGCTCTGGGTCGCCCTGCCCGACGAAGTCCGGCACCGCCCGGAGCGGGGGTTCGAGCACTACGTCCCCGAGCCGTTCGAATTCGACGCGGGCTCGGCGCTCGTGTTCCTCGGTTCGTTGCTCGGCTCGCGTTCCCCGGTGCGCATGTACACGCCGCTGCTGGGGGCCGAGCTCAGGCTGCGCCCCGGCGGTGTGCTCGACCTGCCGGTCGATCCCGAATTCGAGCACGGCCTGCTGGTGGACACGGGTGAGCACGTCACGCTCGAAGGCGTACACGTGCCCAAGGACGCCATGGGCTACACCGGGGTGGGGGCTCAGGCCCTGCGTCTGGCCAACGAGGGCGACCAACCGGCCAGGCTCGTGCTCTTGGGAGGCGCCCCCTTCGGCGAGGAGGTCCTCATGTGGTGGAACTTCCTGGGCCGCACGACGGAGGAGATCAGACGCTACCGGGAAGAATGGCAGAACCACGGCGAGCGGTTCGGTCGGGTGGAGGGCTACGTCGGGCACGGGGGCCCGGGCCGGAACCGTGAGGGGATGTCGCGGATCCCGGCCCCGGAGCTGCCGCCGGTGCAGATGCGCCCCAGGAAGAACCCGCCGCCCCATGCACAGTTCGACGGCTGACCGATCCCACGTGTGCGAGTCCTGTCCGGAGCCGGGAACGGCCTGGGTCGGGGCCGGCCGCCTCCACCGCACCCACCACCGACCGGGCCGAACACCGGGCCCGCCGAAAAGCAGAAGAGGTGTCCGACATGAGCGACCAGCACACGGACAGGACCGGTGCTCCCGTGTCCATCGTGCTCGACCGGAATCGCGCCATCAGCGCCTACACCGTGAGTGTGGACGAGGGAACCCTCGCCGGACGCGCGGACTTCGTCGACCCGCGCCAGGCGTCCGACGAGCGCGTCTTCTTCCACACCGAGGTCGCTTCGGAGTTCGGCGGCCGGGGCCTGGCCGGACTGCTCGTCCGGGAGGCGCTGGCCGACAGCATCCGCGAGAACCTCACCGTCGTGCCCGTGTGCCCGTTGTTCGCCAAGTACCTGAAGGAACACGGCGACGGGTACAAGGCCGAGGGCGGACGGTTCCGTCGACCGAGACCGGCCGACCTCGCCCTGGTCAAGGAGACGGTCGAGAATGCGGGTGAGGCGTGAACGCGGAGCGCCCTTACATCGAAACGATCAACAGCGGGCGGGCTCGAGCCGGCGGAGTCCCTGACCGTGATCGATCCGACCATCGACCGGCAGTCCGTCAACGCCCGTGCGGCCGCCCATCTGACCACCGCCCGAATCTTCGCGGCGGAGTGGGCCGTCGCTACAGCACAGTCCGGCGACAAGCTGGTCGTCGGACTGTGGGGATCCGGACGGGTTGGGGGATCGGCCGCCTGGGCGGCCGGTGAACGGCTGACCGTTAGCCGAGGAAGTCGAGGAGTGTGGAGTTCACCTCGTCGGCGTGCGTCCAGAGCAGCCCGTGCGGGGCGTTCTCGATCTCCACGTACCGCGCCTGGGGCAAAAGCTTGTGGAAGCGGCGTGCCGTGGCGTCGATGGGCAGGATGTTGTCCGCGGTGCCGTGCAGGATCAGAGCCGGCTTGCCGCTGGCACGGACCGCCTCGACATCGGCACGGAAGTCCTCGATCCAGGAGGAGACGACCGCGTAGGCTGCCACCGGAGCGCTGGAGACCGCCACGTTCCAACTGTTGGTGACCGCCTCCTGGCTGATCCTGACGCCGAGGGTCTGGTCGAGGTTGTAGAAGTCGGCGAAGAACTGCGTGTACCAGGCGTAGCGGTCCTCCCTGGCCGCGGCCTCGATGCCGTCGAAGACGTCCTGCGGCACCCCTTCGGGGTTGTCGTCGCGAACGACCAGAAAGGGTTCCAGCGCGGCCAGGAAGGCGAGCTTGGCGACCCGCTCGTGGCCGTATCGGGACACGTAGCGGGCGAGTTCGCCGGTGCCCATCGAGAATCCGACGAGGACGACGTCGCGCAGACCGAGGGTGTTGAGCAGGGTGTCCAGGTCGGCGGCGAAGGTGTCGTAGTCGTAGCCGGAGCCGACCTTGGACGACTTGCCGAAACCGCGCCGATCGTAGGTGATGACGCGATATCCGGCCGCGAGCAGTTCCCGCGTCTGGCGCTCCCAGCTGTGACCGTTCAGCGGGTACCCGTGGATGAGCACGACGGGCTGGCCCGTGCCCTGGTCCTCGTAGTAGATCTCGACCGGGGCGCTGTTCTCGTTTCCGACAGTGACGTAACCCATGATCTGCCTTCTCTCTCAGCGTTCGGATTTCGCGGCGGCAGTGCGTGTTCGCGCCGAAACCGCGTATTCACCGGGCACCTCGGGCCAGGTGAAACCCTGTTCCCGGAACCGGGTCACGTGGAACCGCGTCCCAGGCCGGAGCTACCGAGGTCCTCGGGGTCGTGATGCTTCTGCCTACGCGGACCGGCCGGAGGCCTCCGCGGCACCGCTCGCGAGTCGGTATCCCAGCGCACCCGAAGGGCAGCGCCGCACCACCTCGACCGTGGGGTCGACAGCGGCGTTGTCCGGCTGGATCCACGGACGCCGCTCGATGTCGAACACCTCGGGCAGACCGCGGACACACTCGGCGGCGTGCCGGCAGCGCCCGGCCTCGAAGGTGACCGTGAGCGACTGGCCCTCGTACGCCTTCTTCTCTGATCCGCCGCTCATTCCCGCCCCCGTCACCGTGGCGCCCGCCTTCGACCGTTATGGCCCGGCTTGGCGGTCACGCTAGCAACACGCAGTTGATGCATCAACGCCTTTACTGAAAATTGGCCGACCAGACCCGTGGTTTAACATCACGAATTGCCATGTCAAAGCAGCATTTACATGCTTCAGAATCGCCAGTTGTTGGTGATTTATCAATCAAGGGTGTTTAATCATACGCATCGTCACGGCCGGAGCGCCGACTGATCGACCATCGAGAGACTGTGGGGAGGGAAGGACGATCCGACAGACGAGGTCAGCCGAGCTCCGGCTCCCCAGAGCCGCGATCGCCTGGGCACCGAGCCACGATTCAGCTCGCCGGTAGTCCCAGCCGCATCATTGAGCAGGGTGCGCCAGGCAGCGATCCCGAAGCAGAACCAGAGGCGGTCCGCGACCTCCTCGACGTCCAAGCGTTCGGGTACGAACCCCGTCGCGACGAGAATGTCCGCGGCTTCGCGCAGCGCGCCGCGGTAGCTCCCCATGGCCCCGGGCGACGAGCAGCACCCGAGCAAAGTAAGCGACCTGATCATGCTGACGACGGCGGGAGGCCGGGAACGCACCGAGTCGGAGTACACGGCACTCCTGGGCGCTGCCGGATTCGTCGTCGACAGGACCCTCGTGGCCCCGGTCGGCGGTTACTGCGCCATCGAGGCGACTCTCAAAGCCGGTTGAGGTTCATCCGCCGAACCTTCGACGCGACAGCACGACCGCACCTCCGGAAGGACACCCCATGACCGCTCCCGTGAGCGAGAGGCCCGACTTCACCGGGCTGCGCGCGCTCTACATCAACTGCACCCTCAACCGGTCTCCGGAGCGCAGCCACACGCAGGGGGTGATCGACCGCAGCGTGGCGATCATGGATGCGAACGGGGTCAGCGTGGACCAGTTCCGCGCCGTAGACCACGACATCGCCACCGGCGTCCGCCCGAACATGACCGAGCACGGGTGGGAGACCGACGAATGGCCCGCACTGCTGGAGCGGGTCCTGGCCGCTGACATCCTGGTCATCGGCGGGCCGATCTGGCTGGGCGACAACAGCTCGGTGACCCGCCGGGTGATCGAGCGGCTCTACGGCTACTCGGGCGTGCTCAACGAGCAGGGTCAGTACTCCTACTACGGACGCGTCGGCGGCGCCCTGCTCACCGGCAACGAGGACGGCCTCAAGCACTGCGCGATGAGCATCCTCTTCAGCCTGCAGCACATCGGTTTCACGATCCCGCCCCAGGCCGACGCGGGCTGGATCGGTGAGGTCGGCCCTGGCCCGTCCTACCTGGACGAGGGCTCCGGCGGCCCGGAGAACGACTTCGCCAACCGCAACATCAGCTTCATGACCTACAACCTGCTTCACACGGCTTCGATGATCCGTCGCGCCGGCGGATTCCCGGCCTACGGCAACCAACGCGCGGCATGGGACGCCGGCTGCCGCCCCGACAACGCCAACCCCGAACACCGCTGATCACCCGTGAAGGTCCCGCGGGTCCGTACGAATGCCCTGTCGCCGGTTCAGTCCGGCTGTTTCTCCACATGCTCCAGGATGCGCTGGGAGAGCCGAGCGAACGTGTTGAGCTGATTCGGCGTCAGGGCGTCGATGAACAGACGGCGGACGTGCTCGACGTGCATGGGTGCGGCGTCCTGGATCGCCTCGTAGCCGAGCGGAGTGGCGACGATGAACGCTCCGCGCGCGTCCTCGGGGCACTCCTTCTTGACCACGAGTCCGCGCTTCACCATCCGCGTGACCTGGTGGGACATACGGCTCTTCTCCCACTCGATCAGTTTGGCCAGTTCCAGGAAGCGCATCTGCCCGTCAGGTGCCTCAGTGAGTTTGGCGAGCACGATGTAATCGGACGCGGACATTTCGGAGTCCGCCCGAACAAGGCGGGACAGCCGTCCTATGAGTATTTCCTGCATGCGGATGAAGCTCTTCCAGGCGGCCTGCTCATCCGGACTGAGCCCGCGCGGTGTCTCGTGCATGGACGCAGTGTAACGAAAACGTTGACACCTCACCTACTAGAGCTTGCGTGACGGCGCCGATGAAGACCTCGTGCGGCTGCTGCGGATCACGAGGCTGACCTCGGTGCGGGTCTGGGTGTGCCAGGGTGCGGTGTTGGGCCCGACCTATGACAACACCCGACCGCCCTGCACTATCACCAGCAGCACCTCTCCGACGCCGAGAACCCCAACGGCTACTGCGGCCTCGGCGAAACCGGAGCCACTGCCCCGTGGGAGTGGCCCTGCCGGCGACTGAGTCCGGCCGCTGTCCCCGTGGGCGGGGCTCTCGCGAGGCCGCCTGCTTCGAGTCCCCAGGGGGACCGGCGGTGTCCCGGGCGCGGGCGGCGAGGGCGCGATAGCCTCGCCGCATGGCCCGGGTCTCGGATGACGATGCCGCCACCGTCTGGACGCTGCTGTCGGAGCCGCGCACGGCTCCCTATCTGGAGAAGGCGGACGGGGACCGGCAGGATGCGCTGGCGCTGTACGAGTGGAGCGCGCGCACGGCGGCGGCCGCGTTCGAGGACGTCGGTCACCTCGAAGTCCTCCTGCGCAACGCCCTCGACTCCCGCCTGCGCCTCCGCTTCCACGAGGACTCCCGCCGGATCCCGTGGTTCCTCATGCCGCTCCCGGGCGACGTGCACGTCGCCGCATCGGTCCAGTCCGTGCGCGAGCGCCTGCGCGAGGAGGGCAGGGAGTCCCGGGACCAGATCGTCGCGGGGCTGTCCTTCGGTTTCTGGTCGGGGCTGCTGGACGAGGCGTACGAGGAGCTGTGGCGGGAGTGCCTGCACGAGGTGTTCCCGAACTCCTCGGGGCGGCGCGCGCAGGTGTTCTCGGTGCTGGACGGCGTCCGCAGGTTGCGGAACCGCCTCGCCCACCACGACTCCCTGCTCGGCGTCGACATCCCCGCCGAGGCGGAGAGGATCGTCGAGGTGGCGCGCTACATCGACCGCGGCGCGGCGGACTGGCTGGCGGGCCGCAGCCGCGTGCTGGAGGTGTACCGCCAACGCCCCGTCGACGTCGAGCCCCCGGCCGCACCGCCCCGACGGGAGCGCCGAGCCCCACTTCGGGCGGTACTGCGCCTCCGCCGTCGGCGCTGACGGCCGAGACGGGCGGCCGCCGCGCCCGGCCGCCTCCGTCCGCCTCAGCGCAGGCCGGCCGGGCGGACGACGATCTCGTTGACGTCGACGTCGGCCGGTTGCGCGAGCGCGTAGGAGACCGCGCCCGCGATGGCGTCCGGCCCGATCGCGTAAGCCCGGTAGGCCCGCATCGCCTCGGCCGCTCCGGGATCGGTGATGGAGTCGGCCAGTTCGGACTCCACCACCCCCGGCGAGACCGTCGTCACCCGGATCCCCGGATCGGACTCGATGCGCAGCCCTTCGGTGATCGCCCAGGCGGCGTGCTTGGTTCCGCAGTAGACGGCGCCGGTGGGCGCGACCTCGTGCGCGGCGATGCTCGCGACGGTGACGACGTGCCCCGACCCCTGGGCGGTGAACACGGGCAGCGCCGCGGCGATCCCGTGCAGCAGGCCGCGGATGTTCACGTCGATCATCCGGTCCCACTCCTCGACCAGCAGCGAGTCCAGCCGCGAGAGCGGCATCACGCCGGCGTTGTCGACGACGGCGTCCACGCGACCGTGCCGCTCGCGCGCGTCCCGCACGAACGCGTCCACGTCCGCGCGCTCGGTCACGTCGAGCCGCGCGGGATGCACGCCGCCGCCCGCTCGGGCGGCGGTCTCCGCTGTCGATTCGGCGAGTTCCTTGAGGCGGTCGGTGCGCCGCGCACCGGCCACCACGACGTGCCCCTCGGCGGCGAGCCGAGCGGCGACCGCCTCTCCGATACCGCTGCTGGCGCCGGTGACGAGAACGACCTTGCTCCCGGCCGGTTCTTCCTGGGCTGATCGATGTGTCTGCATGGCCCTCAGCCTGTCCCGTCCGCGGTGCCCGCGGGAGGCCGCGGTTCTCCCTGGAGCACCGCACCCAGGAAGGCCGGCGGCCCCGAAAACGTCGGGGCCGCCGGTTGGCCGGAGCCGCCGCTGCCTGCGGTCGTCAGCGGGTGAGGTTGCGGTATGCGCGGGCGGAGAGCGGGACGAACACCGCGAGCAGAAGCGCCGGCCACCCGAGGGCGAGCGCCACAGCATGGTCGGCGAGGACGCCTCCGGTGGTGCCGGTCGGGTTGCCGAACAGGCCGCGGCAGGCGGCCGCGGTCGCCGACACCGGGTTCCATCCGGCGAGAAAGCCGAGCCAGCCCGGCATCGTCTCGGGTGCCACGAAGATGTTGGACAGGAACCCGAACGGCCATACCAGGATCTGCACCGCCATCAGCCCGCCCTCGCCGCGGAGTACGAGTCCGAGGTAGATGCCCACCCAGAGCATCGCCAGGCGCAGCCACAGCAGCAGCCCCGCCGCGAGGAGCGCCGCCCCGATCGAGCCGTCGACCTGCCAACCCACCACCAGTCCGCCGGCCATCAGCACGGCGAGCTGGACGGCGGAGTTCATCAGGTCGGCGGCGGCGCGGCCGAGGGGCACGGCGACCCCGGCGATCGGCATCGACCGGAGCCGGTCGGTGATCCCGCGCTTGGTGTCGTCGGTGATCGCCCCCATCGTGCTTTCGACGCCGAACAGCATGGTGAGGGTGAACATGCCGGGCAGGAGGTACGGAAGGTACCCGCCACCGCCGGGCAGGTCGATCGCGCCGCCGAACAGGTAGCCGAACGTCAGCAGCAGCATCAGCGAGAAGGCGATCCCGATGATCGGGGTCCAGGGTTCGCGCTGCCATCGCTTCAGGTCGCGCAGCGTGAGGACCCAGCCGTGGCGGAGCGTCTGGACGGTCATCGGGATGCTCCTTCGGACCTGAGCTCGTCGCTGTCGCCGGTGAGGTGGAGGAAGACCTCGTCGAGGGTCGGGCGGCGCAGGACGGCGCCGTCGACGTCGGAGCGCGTCCTTGAGTTCCGCGGAGGTGCCCTCCGCGATCACCCGGCCGGCGCCGAGCACGGTGATCCGGTCGGCCAGCTGGTCGGCCTCGTCCAGGTATTGCGTCGTGAGCAGCACCGTGGTCCCCTCTGCGACCACCTGCCGGACGGTCCTCCAGACCTCGTTGCGCCCGCGCGGGTCCAGGCCGGCGGTCGGCTCGTCGAGGAAGAGCAGGCGCGGACGGGTGGCCAGAGCCGCGGCGATGTCGATCCGGCGGCGCATCCCGCCGGAGTACGTCGACACCTTGCGGTCCGCCGCCTCGGCGAGTCCGAAGGCGTCGAGCAGCTCGCCGGCCCGGGTTCGGGCGGCGCCCTTCGCGAGGTTGTGGAGCCGGCCGAACATCACCAGGTTCTCCCTGCCGGTGAGGATCTCGTCCAGCGCGCTCGTCTGGCCGACCAGGCCGATCGCCGCCCGCACAGCACGGGGCGACCGCCGGACCTCGTGCCCGGCGACGCGGGCCTCCCCGGAGTCGGGGCGGGTGAGTGTGGTGAACACGTTGACGGCGGTGCTCTTGCCCGCCCCGTTCGGACCGAGCAGGGCGTGCACGACCCCGGGGGAGACGTCGAGGTCGAGGCCGCTGAGGGCCTGCGTGCCGCCGTAGCGCTTGTGTAAGCCGCGGGCGAGCAGGGGTGTGGTGTCTGTGGACATCGGAACCCTATCTTTGTACGCCGTACGGAATTGGATGGGCCGAGTGTAGCACTAATTCTGTACGGTGTACGAAGAAGTAGGGTGGATGCTGTGCCCCACGACCCGGACCCCTCCCTGCGGCTGCTCTGGCGGCATGCGGCGCCCGAGCAGGAGCGGCCGCGCCGCCGCGGGCCCAAGCAGCGGCTCACGGTCGACGAAGTGGTGGACGCGGCGATCGAGCTGGCCGACGCCGAGGGCCTGGACGCGCTCAGCATGCGCGGGCTCGCAGGGCGGCTCGGTCTGGCGGCGATGACGCTCTACACCTACGTGCCCAGCCGCAAGGACCTCATCGTGCTGATGGTGGACCAGGCCCTCGGGCGCACCGCACTCCCGGAGCTTCCCGACGAGCCGCGGCGGCGCCTGGAACTCGTCGCCCGCGTGGAGTACGACGACTGCCGCGCCCATCCCTGGCTGCTGGATGCCGCCGGAGTCCGGCCGTGGCTCGGTCCGAACGCGGCCGACCGGTATGAATGGCAGCTCACGGCGGTGGACGGGCTCGGGCTCGGCGACCTCGAAACGGACCAGACCGTCGCGCTGCTGGTCGGTTTCGCCGGCAACATCGCCCGCGCCGAGCAGCGGGTCCGCCACGCCGAGCACGAATCCGGCATGACCGAGCGCGAATGGTGGGAGGCCAACGCCGGCACGCTCGGCGAGCTCATGGCGGGACGGTCCTATCCGCTGGCGGGCCGGGTCGGTCAGGCGGTCGGCGAGGCCTACCAGGCGGCCGGCGACCCCGCGCGGGAGTTGGAGTTCGGTCTGGCCCGGATCATCGACGGAGTCCTCGCACACGCGGCAGGGACGGCGCCCCGCCACGAGCCCCCGGCGCCGGAGTCCTACCATCAGCGTTGATCTTGTACCTACGGTCATTGTGAGCGATCACATGTGACTGTAGGTACAAGATCAACGGGGGAAAGCCCGGTCGCCACACGACTGATCAGGACTCCCTGCCGGAGGCGATCCTCCGGCAGGAAGCGCCGGAGCCGCTTTCGGCGCTGACGGACGCGGGCTAGGTCGCGGCGAGCAGTTCGGCGGGATCGGCGCAGTAGGCGGTCATCCAGTGCGGCTCGATGCGGTAGTAGACGACGTCGCCCCATTTCATCGGGGACTCGCCGTAGTGGGCGATGAGGTGGTCGTGGACCGCCGGCCAGGTGTCGGCCTCGGCGTCCGGAGCGTCCGGCGGGGTGATGGGCACCGCCGTGCCGTGGGTGAACACGCCGAGGTCGTCGCCGCGGATGTGGGCCACGCTGACCGCGGGGCGCGCGGCCAGGTGGCGGGCCTTGGCGGCGGTCCGGTCGGTGCCCAGGATCCATCGGCCGTGCAGGAAGTGGCCGTCGGCGCCGCTGACCCGGGGCTCACCCTTGGCCGTCACGGTGGAGATCGCCAGTGTGCACATGCCGGTGAGCACCCGGACGAGCTGTTCCGCGGTGAGGGTGTTCGGGTGTTCCCCCTCCGCCTGGTAGATCGCCCGCAGATGGGCGTTGGCTCCCTCTAGGGAGCGGTCGAACAGGCGCTGGAGCTCGCCGATTTCGGCACTGGTCTCGTACATGGGGCTGATCCTGCCACCGGAGCCTGACATCGAGTGTCAGGAATCCGCGGCGGGTCGGCGCGGCGGAGCCCGGAAGTGTCAGCGGGTGCTGAAATGCTCCGCGTATGATCGACCACATGTCTGTCCAGGTCGCCGACATGGCGGCCAGTACGCGCTTCTACGACGCCGTGCTCGCCCCGCTGGGCGGGCGGCGGGTCATGGACTTCGGCGACAACGCCGTCGCCTACGGCACCGCCGAACCGGTCTTCTGGGTCGGGCCGACCGCCACCGGCGGACAGCCGCGCGAGGTGCACGTGGCCTTCACCGCCGCCGCCCGCGCGGCAGTCGACGCGTTCCACGCCGCCGCCGTCTCCGCAGGCGCCGAGGAGCTGTATCCACCGCGACTGTGGCCGGAGTACCACGAGCACTACTACGGCGCCTTCGTGCGCGATCCCGACGGCAACAACGTCGAGGCCGTCTGCCACGCCCCGGAGTGAGGCCGGCGCATCGGGCCGAGGACGGCTGCGGAAGGGCTGCGGCGGACCCGCTGTCGAAGCGACCGGCCGCGGGTCCGCGCCACGCGGGTCACTCGCCGCCGATGTGCTCCTTCCACGGGCCGTCGGCGGTCAACCAATAGGGGACGATCTTCACAGGGAAGGGCGATTCGGTCTCGAAGACGTCCTCTCCGTACACCTGCGCCGCCTCGACGTACTGGCCGCCGTCCAGCCGGAACTCGATGATCCCCTCCTTCTCCGGAGCGGTGTTGACGATCCAGTACGACTCGATCCCGAACTCCGCGTACTCCCGCCGCTTGGTGTGGTTGTCACGGAACACGCTCTCGGGGGAGACGACCTCCACGGCGAGGGCGGGCGGGCGTGTGAGGTAGGGCTGGTCGGCGTCGCTCAACCGGACCACCGCGAGGTCGGGGATGCGGTGGCGCGTGCGGTCGGCGTTGAGGTTGATGCCTATCCCGGGATGGACCTCGAATTCCTCGGGCGCGTGGTTCCCGAGGTGAAGGCAGAGCCGTCCTTCGATCCTGGTGTGCATGAACACCGGCGCCGGGGACACGTCAAGTTTCCCGTCGGCCAGCTCGTAGCGCCCGCCGTCGTCCGGCATGTGCGCCAGGTCGTCCACCGTCAGTCGCTCGACGGGCGGATCCGGCTTCCCGGTACTCATAATCGCCATACTGCCTCCTTATTCGCATGGAGACCAGTATTCAGACGCGTGTTCGGTTACGGGTGAGTACGCAGTGATTCCCCATGACCGTACGCCGGACTCGTCGGGGTTCGCGGCTGATCGTCCCGGGAACGACGAAGGCCCGGGCGGCCGCGATGCCGCCCGGGCCCGAACACGCCGGTGTCCTGGCGTCAGTTGACGCTGAAGCCCTTCTTCTCGACGTCGATGTTGTTGCAGCCGTCGGGGGCGATGCCCGAGGCCTGGAGAACGTCGACGCAGATCGGAACGGTGATGTTCTGGATCTCGGCGTTGTTGTCGGCGCTGGCGGTGCCGGTCATGGCGCCGAAAGCGAGGGCCGTGGCGGCGACGAGACCGGAGACCTTGGCGATGCGCTTCATGAAAATCCTCTCGGAAGTACGGGAAGCTCCTGGGAGCGGCGTTACTCTCCGCCCCGCGAGTAGAAACTTAACGTAGTCGGCCGGATGCGTCACGTGATTACGGGCAGAACGCCGACGATTATTTAGTCTTTGACCTGCGAGGATCCGGCTTTTCCGTGCAGAACGGGCGGTCTCGCTCCCGGCAGGTGTCTGCGCCGTGCCACGTCGGCCGCGTGTCCGCGGGCCTCGCGGCATCGGCGGGACGGAGAGGCGGCGCCGATCTTCGGACACGCGAACGGCCCGCGTGCTCGGCACGCGGGCCGTGGAACCGTTCAGGCGGCGTGTCGGCCGGATCCGGCCGGGGCACGTCCGCGGGCGCCGCTCCGGCCGAGGCCGGGATCACCAGCTCTGCTGACCGTACCCCGGGTACTGCTGCCCATAGCCGGGCTGCTGCTGTCCGTAACCCGGCTGCTGCTGTTGTCCGTAACCGGGGTACTGCTGCTGTCCGTAGCCCGGGTACTGCTGCTGGTACTGCTGATACTGCTGCTGGTAGCCCTGGCTGTACTGCTGCCCGCTGGGGTACTGGTAACCGGCGTAGGGGTCCTGCTGCTGTGCGCCGGTGGGGTACTGCTGATAGGCCGCCTGCTGCCCCGTCGTGTTGTACTCCGGGGCCTGCTGCCCGCCGCCGGCCTGGCCGTCTGCGGCCTCGGGCCGGAAGAGGAACAGCCGCGCGGCCCCGCCCCCCTCGTCCGGGCTGGGCGTGATCTGATCCAGCCGCCACCCGGCCTCCTCGATCCCCTCGAGGATGCGGGTCAGGCCGGGGCGGACCTTGCTGGACGGCTCGTCGTAACTGTTGACGTCCAGTTGCACGATGAACATCCGGCGCTTCTGCTGCGCGGCGACCTTCGCGTGCTCGACGACGGTGCTGTCCCTCACGACCTGCGTGACGCTCATTTCAACCGTACCTATCTGCTCTGTGCGGCGCTCGCCTGCCCGTTGAGCGTTGCCCACCATTCACGCCGGCCGAGGAGCCACTCCGTCGGGCACGTCCGCACCTATCATGCCTTCTTTGGGGGAGTTCTAGCCAGAAACCCCCGAACGGCTAGGAGCCGGCGGCTTCGACCGCCTCCCTGATCGGCGTGGACCCGCTCACCAGCTCAAGCACCTTGCCCACGGTGGCGGGCTCGTCGAGCAGCGCGACGATGACCGCGGCGACGTCCTCGCGCGGGATCTCCGCCCGCTCCACCTTGGGCGCGAGCCGTACCGTCCCGGTTCCCGGGTCCTCGGTGAGCCGCCCCGGGCGCAGGATCGTCCAGTCGGTCTCCAGGCTGCGCTGGCGCAGGTCGTCGTCCGCGGCGCGCTTGGCCTCGACATAGGCGGCCCATACCGGCTCCGCATCCGGGGCCGGGCCCTCGTCCACCGCGATGGCCGAGACCATGATGTAGCGCCGCACGCCCGCCAGCGAGGCCGCGTCGGCCAGCAGCCGCGCGGAGTCGCGATCGACGGTGGCCTTGCGCTCGGGGCCGCTGCCCGGGCCGGCGCCCGCTGCGAAGACCACCGCGTCGGCGCCCATCACCTTCTCGGTGAGCTGAGTGACGGTGGTGCTCTCCAGATCGATCACGACGGGCTCGGCGCCTGCCGCGCGCACGTCGTCGGCGTGGTCGGGGTTGCGGATGAGGCCGACCGGCGTGTCACCGCGCTCGGCCAGGAGCCGTTCGAGCCGCAACGCGATCTTGCCGTGTCCTCCGGCGATGACAATACGCATACCGGCAGGCTATGCCCTCCGATGAACAGGTGGCGCGGAGCGCCTCGAATCAGGGCGGTGACGGGCGACGGGGCGGGCGCGGCGCGCCTTCGTCGCGCGCCGCGCTTTCGGCTGCGGCCGCTCCCTGCTGCCACAGCAGGGGCCTCCCCCCGAGCCGCGCAGCCGCCGCTCAGGCCGTGCTGAAGCGCTCCCGCAGTACGCGTTTGAGCAGCTTTCCGCTGGCGTTGCGGGGGAGTTCGTCGACCACGTGGACGCGCTTGGGCGTCTTGAATCCCGCGAGGCGTTCGCGCACGAACGCGATCAGCTCCTCCTCGCTCGCCGCGCCCTTCAGTACCGCGACCGCGGTGACCGCCTCGCCCCAGGCGGCGTCGGGGACCGCGATCACCGCCGCCTCGGCGACAGCGGGATGGTGGTAGAGCACGTCCTCGACCTCGCGCGGGGCCACCAGCACGCCGCCGGTGTTGATGACGTCCTTCACCCGGTCCACGATCGTGAAGTAGCCCTCGGAGTCGCGCCGCGCGATGTCGCCCGAGTGGAACCAGCCGTCGCGGAACGCCTCCTTGGTCTCCTCGGGCTTCTCCCAGTAGCCCTCGCACAGCTGCGGGGAGCGGTAGACGACCTCACCGCGCTCGCCGGGGGCGACGTCGGCGCCCTGCTCGTCGACCAGGCGCGCCTCGACGAACAGCACCGGGCGCCCGCAGGAGTCCATCCGCCCGTCGACGTGCTCCTCGGGACGCAGCACCGTGGCCAGGGGACCGATCTCGCTCTGCCCGAAGCAGTTGTAGAAGCCGATGCCCGGATGCCGCTCCCGGATCCGCTTCAGCACCGGAACCGGCATGATCGCGGCGCCGTAGTAGGCCTTGGCCAGCCCGGACAGGTCCCGGGTGGCGAAGTCGGCGTGGTTGGACAGCGCCGCCCAGACCGTCGGCGCGGCGAAGAACGCGGTGACGCCGTTCTCCTCGATGCGGCGCAGCAGGTCGGCGGGCTCGGGCGTCTCGACGACCTCGCTGTAGGCGCCCGCCGCCAGGGCCGGCATCAGGAAGACGTGCATCTGCGCCGAGTGGTACAGCGGCAGGGCATGCAGCATGCGGTCGTTCTCGGTGATGTCCAGGTTGTGCAGGCAGCTGAGGTACTCGTGCACCAGCGCGCGGTGGGTCATCATCGCGCCCTTGGGCTGGGAGGTGGTGCCCGAGGTGTACAGCAGCTGGACCAGGTCGGTGTCGCCGACGTCGGTGAACACCTCGCCGGGGGCGTCGGGGTCGCGCGCGACCTCCAGCACCGATTCCTCGGCGCCGCGCAGCGCAAGCACCTCCCGGGCCGGGATCTGCGAGCGGACCTCCTCGACGCGCCCGGCGAGCTTGGTATCGGCCAGCACGACGATGCTGCCCGACTGGGACAGCAGGTAGCTCAGCTCGGCACCGCCGAGGTTCTGGTTCACCGGGACGTGTACCAGGCCCGCGCGGGCGCAGCCCAGAAACGCCAGCAGGTAGGCGTCGGAGTTGTGGCCATAGGTCGCCACCCGGTCGCCGCGGGTGAGCCCGAGGCCCAGCAGCCACGCCGCGACCCGCGTGGCGCCCTGGTCGAGCTCGGAGAAGGTCCATTCGCGGTCGCCGAAGTGCAGCGCGACGCGATGCGGAACCCGCGCCGCAGTCCTGCGCAGCATGCCGTCGACCGTGCTCGCTCTGGTCAGTGCCGTGTCACCGGCTCCCATACCGCCTCCCACCGCCGTGTCGAGCGCCGGTGCCGCCCCTCCTGCGGCACGGCGTCCCCCCAACCTAGGCCGCATAGCCGCCCGTAGGCCAGACACGACGGATGTCCTGTGGACGGCCGCACGGGATACGGCGCAGGCGGCCGGCCGCGCCGGGGCGGCGCCGCGGCACCGGGGGGGGCGATGAAACGGCGGCGGTCGGCCGCGCGGGTGCGCGGCCGCCCGCCGCCGGCGTATGCCGTCGGGCCCGGCCCGGCTAGTTGACGGTCCAGGTGTCGCCGCTGTTCAGCAGCGACTCCAGCTCGGCGTGGCCGCTGCGCTCGGTGCGCGCGGCGGCCAGCTGATCGTTCATCTGGCCGTCGTAGGTGGGCCGGTCCACGTCGCGGAACACCCCGATCGGCACGTGCTCGAACGCCGGGTAGTCCATGCGCGAGAGCGCGAACGCGTAGCCGGAGTCCTGCCGGTGCGCGTCGTGGCGCACCAGCGCGTCCTCGCCCACCTCGGCGACGTCGGCCGTCCGGAGTTCGCCGTAGTCGCCCTGCACCACACCCCGGTCGGAGCCGATGCGCAGCGGCTCGCCGTGCTCCATGCGCAGCAGCCGCAGGTCGCGCTCGCCCGGGTCCTTCAGCGGGCCGAACGCGTCGTCGTTGAAGATCGGGCAGTTCTGGTAGATCTCCACGAACGAGGCGCCCTGGTGGTCGGCGGCTGCGCGCAACACGCTGGTGACGTGCTTGCGGTCGGAGTCGACGGTGCGCGCCACGAAGCCGGCCTCGGCGCCCAGCGCCAGCGACACCGGGTTGAACGGGGTGTCCAGCGACCCCACCGGCGAGGACTTGGTGACCATGCCGGATTCCGAGGTCGGCGAGTACTGCCCCTTGGTCAACCCGTAGATGCGGTTGTTGAACAGCAGCACGTTGACGTTGACGTTGCGGCGCAGGGCGTGGATGAGGTGGTTGCCGCCGATGGACAGACCGTCGCCGTCGCCGGTGATCACCCACACCGACAGATCGGGGCGGCTGGACGCCAGCCCGGTGGCGATCGCCGGCGCCCGGCCGTGGATCGAGTGCATCCCGTAGGTGCTCAGGTAGTAGGGGAACCGCGAGGAGCACCCGATGCCCGAGACGATCACGATGTTCTCGCGCGGCACGCCCAGCTCCGGCAGGAACCCCTGGAAGGCCGCGAGGATCGCGTAGTCACCGCAGCCCGGGCACCAGCGCACGTCCTGGTCGGACTTGAAGTCCTTCATCTTGTACTCGGTGTCGGTGCTCGGGACCAGGCCCAGGCCCTTGAAGCCGGTGCCCGTCCCGTTGCCGTTGCCCTCAGACACGGTCGATGACCTCCTGAATCACGCCCGCGAGCTCTTCGGCCTTGAACGGCATCCCGCGGACCTTCGTGTAGCCGATGACGTCGACCAAGTACCTGCTGCGCAGCAGCATCCCCATCTGGCCGAGGTTGATCTCGGGGACGATCACGCGGTCGTAGGACCGCAGGACCTCGCCCAGGTTCTCCGGGAAGGGGTTGAGGTGGCGCAGGTGGGCCTGGGCCACCTTTCCGCCGGCGCGCCGCACCCGGCGCACGCCCGCGCCGATCGACCCGTAGGTGCCGCCCCAGCCGAGGACGAGGACCTCGGCGTCACCCGTGGGGTCGTCGACCTCCAGAGCGGGGATGTCGCGGGCGATCCCGTCGACCTTGGCCTGACGGGAGCGCACCATCAGGTCGTGGTTGGAAGGGCTGTAGGAGATGTTGCCGGTGCCGTCGCTCTTCTCGATGCCGCCGATGCGGTGCTCCAGCCCGGCCGTGCCCGGCACCGCCCACGGGCGGGCCAGCGTCTCGGGGTCGCGCTCATAGGGCCGGAACTCGCTCTCGCCGTCCGAGGCGGCGGCGAAGTCCACCGACAGGTCGGGCAGGTCGGCGACGTCGGGGATGAGCCAGGGCTCGGAGCCGTTGGCCAGGTAGCCGTCGGAGAGAACGATCACCGGAGTGCGGTACTTCGTGGCGATGCGGGTGGCCTCGATCGCGACGTCGAAGCAGTCCGACGGCGACTGCGGCGCCACGACGGGCACCGGCGACTCGCCGTTGCGCCCGAACATCGCCATCAGCAGGTCGGCCTGCTCGGTCTTGGTGGGCATGCCCGTGCTCGGACCGGCCCGCTGCACGTCGATCACCAGCAGCGGCAGCTCGGTCATCACCGCCAGCCCCAGGGACTCGGCCTTGAGCACCATCCCCGGACCCGAGGTGGTGGTGGCTCCCAGCGAGCCGCCGAACGCGGCGCCCAGCGCCGCGCCCACGCCCGCGATCTCGTCCTCGGCCTGGAACGTGCGCACGCCCATGTGCTTGTGCCGGGAGAGCTCGTGCAGGATGTCCGAGGCCGGGGTGATGGGGTAGGAGCCCAGGAACAGCGGGAGCCCCGACAGCTGCGAGCCCGCGATCAGCCCGTAGGAGATCGCCAGGTTGCCGGTGATGTTGCGGTAGGTGCCCCCGGGCAGCTTGGCCGGCTTGATCTCGTAGGAGACCGCGAAGTCCTCGGTGGTCTCGCCGAAGTTCCACCCGGCCTCGAACGCCGCCACGTTGGCGGCCAGAATCTCGGGCTTGCCGGCGAACTTGGACTTCAGGAAGCCGAGCGTGCCTTCGGTGGGCCGGTTGTACATCCACGAAAGCAGCCCCAGCGCGAACATGTTCTTCGCGCGCTGGGCGTCCTTCTTGGAGATGTCGAACTCTTCCAGCGCCTTCACTGTCATCGACGTCAGCGGCACCTGGCTGACCTTGTACTCCGACAGCGAGCCGTCGGAGAGCGGGTCGCCGTCGTAGCCCACCTTGGCCAGGCTGCGCTTGGTGAACTCGTCGGTGTTGACGATGATCGTCGCGCCGCGCGGCACGTCTTCCATGTTGGCCTTGAGCGCGGCGGGGTTCATGGCCACCAGGACATTGGGGGCGTCGCCCGGCGTCATGATGTCGTGGTCCGCGAAGTGGAGCTGGAAACTGGAGACGCCCGGCAGGGTGCCCGCCGGTGCACGGATCTCCGCGGGGAAGTTCGGCAGGGTCGACAGGTCGTTCCCGAAGGACGCCGTCTCCTGGGTGAACCTGTCTCCGGTCAGCTGCATGCCGTCGCCGGAGTCGCCTGCGAAACGAATGATGACGCGATCGATCTGCTGGACCTGCTTGGTCACGGGGATCGCCGACCTCCTCGTCGAACCGCCGTATGGGGTCGGCGGCTCAGGTTGGCAGCGTCCTCACCACCACGTTGTCGACCGGCAGGGCCGGAGGGTGGCCGGACACGGGATTTCGAGCGGGGACCTGACCTGGACACCGGCGCGCGGCCGAACCGCGGCTGTGGCGTGCGCACCCGTAGTGTGCCCGCCGGCGAAGCATCAGGGATCCGAGCGGACTCGGCACCCTTGCCGAGGAGCCGTTCGGCCGGCGGTGGCCGGTGCGTGGATGGGCGCTGTGTCAGGGACAACAAGGCTCGCGTGCTATGCGCACGAGGTCCACGTGCCGTCGACCGGTGAGCGGAACTCCCGGTTCGGCGGTCGTCGAAAGAAAAGCGGCCACTCTTGCACTATAGGCGGTCGGCCCCGCCGCCAACGAAGCGAGTGGGGGATGTCACAGGCGCGAGGCCCGCATTCCGAGGAAACGGCGGCCGCGGCCGAGTTGGGGCGGTCCCGCCCCCGCCGCGGCGACCGACCGGAATCGAAGCTTTGGCGGGTTCGCCTGCCGAAACGGGAACGCACGGGATCGATCCGCGCGTTTGCTACTCAGAAGTGGCCTGGAGGGGGCCCGGGACCAAGGGAGGCCGTGAGCCGTGCAGCTCAACACCATCCGTGCAGCGGCCCTGCTGGTCGGGGTCTCGGCTCTGGTCGTGGTGGCGAGCTGGATCGCAGGCGGCGTCCAAGGGCTGCAGATCGGCATCGTCGCGGTGGTCGGGCTCACCGCCGTCGTGTTCCTCTTCGGCGACAGCCTGGCGCTGCGTGCGATGCGGGCCCGCCCGGTCAGCGAGATCGAGCAGCCCGACCTGTACCGGATCGTGCGCGACCTGGCCACCCGGGCGCGTCAGCCGATGCCGCGGCTCTACCTCTCGCCCACCTCGGCGCCCAACGCCTTCGCCACCGGCCGCAGTCCGCGCTGTGCCGCCGTGTGCTGCACCACCGGCCTGCTGCGCACTCTCAACGAGCGCGAACTGCGCGGCGTCATCGCCCACGAGCTCGCCCACGTGCGCAACCGCGACACTCTGGTGTGCTCGGTGGCGGGCGCCATCGCGGCGGCGATCACATCGCTGACCGCGCTCGCACTGCTGCTCCCGCTGGGCGACTCCGAGGACGAGGACGTGCCCAGCGTGCTCGGCGCGCTGCTGTTCCTGGTGCTGGGACCGATGGCGGCGGGTGTGATCCGGCTGGGGGTGCGCCGATCGCGGGAGTACCACGCCGACCGCGCCGCCGCCGAGCTGACCGGCGACCCCCTGGCACTGGCCGCCGCACTGCGCAAGATCGACGTGGGAACCCGCACCCACCCGCTGCCGGCCGAGCGCCCGCTGCTGGCCACGAGCCACCTGATGATCGCGCACCCGTTCCCGCAGCGCGGCCTCAACAAGCTGTTCGCGGCACACCCGCCGGTCCAGGACCGCATCCGCCGCCTGCGGTCCCTCGCCGAGCGCTGGGGCAGCCTCTGACACGCCCGGGCCCGCCGGAGCCGCCCGCGCCAGTGGGGCGCACGACCCGTGCGCGGCCGGACGGGCGGTACGCGCGCCGCCGGTGCGTGGTCCGGCCGCGGGGACCGAGCGGGCGAGTCGGCGGGGCGGCGGCCGCCCCGCCGACGGATCGGGGCTTCAGCGGTAGTTGACGAACTGGACGGGGAAGTCCAGGTCCTTCTCCTTGAGCAGGGTCTGCACGGTCTGCAGCTCGTCCTTCTTCTTGGAGCTGACGCGCAGTTCGTCACCTTGGATCTGCGCCTTCACGCCCTTGGGGCCCTCGTCGCGGATGATCTTGGAGATCTTCTTGCCGTCCTCGGTGGAGATGCCCTCCTTGAGGGAGACCGCGAGCCGGTACTCCTTGCCCGAGGCCTTGGGCTCCTCGTCGGTGTCCAGGATCTTCAGTGAGACTCCGCGCTTGATGAGCTTCTCCTTGAACACGTCGAGGGCGGCCTTGACCCGCTCCTCGGCGTTGGCGCGGATCTCCACCGCCTGGTCGCCCTGCCAGGAGACGGTTGCGCCGGTGCCCTTGAAGTCGAAGCGCTGCGAGAGCTCCTTGGCGGCCTGGTTCAGCGCGTTGTCGACCTCTTGGCGGTCGAGCTTGGACACGACGTCGAAACTGGATTCAGCGGCCACGTGCGCTCACACCTTCGAACAAATGCGGTTCCAGGGCCGCGAGGTCCGCGGCCCGCGTTGTCGTCGGCGCAGCCCTGCGCCGCGGGAGGCCGCAGGCTGCGACACGGACCGAGCTTAGCCGGGCCCGCTCCCGCCCGCGCGGATCACCCGCAAGCGGGCCGCGCGAGGCCGCGTCCCGAACCGATTTCGTATCCGGGGCGCACGTCCGCTAGTCTTTCTCCTGCGTCGCGACGAGGAGTCGCCGCACCCCAGGCAGGTTGCCCGAGCGGCCAAAGGGAGCGGTCTGTAAAACCGCCGGCTCAGCCTTCCAAGGTTCGAATCCTTGACCTGCCACTTCGGCGAGAACGCGCCCTGACCGGGAACCACGGTCAGGGCGCGTTCTGCTGTCCGCCCGCTTGGGCTGAGAGCCCGGCCGTTTGCGGTGAGCACCCGGCGCGGTTCAAGGCCTCCGCCTCCCGCCGTCGGAACCGCGGCTACTCGGCTCCCGCGCCCGCTGAGCGGTTGGGGATCGGCCGACTGCGGTAGCTCTGCCGCAGGAGTGCGATGCCCACGGCGAGCACCCAGATCGTGGCGACTCCCACGAAGGGCAGCAGGAGTTCGAACGAGGCTCCGGGAAGGCGCAGGAACAGCGCCGAGATGAACCATCCGAGGGCCGCGATGAGCCCCACCCAGGACAGCACGCGCCCGTATTGCCCGCTGCGCAGCATCGCCAGGGCGTAGACGGCCAGCGCTAGGCCGAGGAGGGGCTGGGAGAGGGCGGAGGTGCCGCCGACGAGCCCTTCCATCACCCGGATGTCGACCAGTGCCGTGCCGGCGCCGCGTTCGCCGGAGGACCACTGCTGGGCGAGCACGCCGCTGCTGAACCCGTCATGGGCGTAGGTGATCGCGAACACGGCGACCGCCACGATCAGTACCGGCTCGGCCATCTGTGCGATCGCCCTGCTCAGCGGTTCCGTCAGGGTGCGGCCGACCGCCGCGAAGGCCACGGCCCAGCACAGCGCCCCGAGCACGCCGACCAGGGCCGCAGCGAACCACGGATTTCCGGCGATGTGGTCGAGGACTGCGGAGGGGTCGCCGCGCGGGATCTCCGCTCGCTGCTGAAGGACGTTGCAGGCGATCGTCAGTACGCCGCCGGCCAGGGCCAGGATTCCGGCCGACGCCGTCTGGAACCGCTGTGCCCCGCCGTACTCCTCCGCCTTCGCCGGCATGTGTTCCGACATGGCTCATCACCCGCCTTCCGTTTGCGTCGTCGCCGCGGGTGGCGTCTGGGAAAAGGATCGCGCCGACCGGGTACCGCCCCGCATCGGGGCCGTGCCCTGGAGCTCCGGTCCGGGAATCCCGGTCCGGCCCTCAGGGGGCGCCGGTTCGCCGAGGAGTTCGGCGGCGGTGGAAGGACGGTGCGCAGCCCGCCGGCTTCCCCGGCGCGGCCGCGCTCGGCATCGGCGGAGGGATCGTCCGGTACCGGAGCGCGCGTATGCGCCACGCCGTCGGAGCCGCTCGTCTAGGCTCGGGGCGGTCGCGTCCCCGCCGGGGGCGGCCGGGCGTGTTCCGCGGCACCCGGGGGCCGTTCGTTCCTCACCTTTATGCGCCTCGCTGGACTGGTCGCAGCGGGGCGCATTTCGTCATGCCCGGAATCGGACGCAGCGCGACGCACGCGCCACGCGGGCGCGGCGCGGGAGAGCGGGGCGTGCCGGGCGCAGGACGGGGGGACGCGGCGTGTCGGCAGGAGTGTCGGAAATACGTCTGGAATGCCCGGGGCAAATCAGACTGTGCTTCGCCGGGGGAGCGTAACGGACACTCCAAGCCATCCGGAAAGATGGGCAAATTTATCTCGGATGATTCTCGTCCTCTCCCGGTGATTATCGAATCGGCGGACGAATTGGACATATCGATTTCCCTGGTTTCGGCGTTGACAAAAACTGTCGGGGGCGTCGATGATTGCTCCCGTCCACCGCGACAACGGGCGCCTCGATGCGTCTTTCTCCAGCACCTCGTATTGATAATTCCGGGGGAATCGTGATGAAGAAGTTGACCGCTGCCGGTCTGCTCGCCGGCGCCGCGATGGGCGCTGTGCTGATGGCTGGTCCCGCGCACGCCGGCGGCCCTTACGGGGGCGACCAGCAGTTCAATCAGAACCTGCAGGTCGTGCCGGTCCAGCTGTGCAACACCAACGCCTCGGTGCTCGGTGTGACCGTGCCGGTGCTGTCGCCGCAGACCACGGGCGACTGCACCAACGGCCCGAGCAGCGCCAACGTCGACTGACGGCGCGAATCCGCTTCATCCACTTTCCATGCGTTTCATAGTCAGAAGGGAATTCCCCATGCTGCGTAAGCTGGGAATCGCCGGCGTGATCGCCGGTGCGGCCCTCGGGGCCGTTGTCGCCGCCTCTCCCGCCAACGCGGGCGACTACGGGGGCGACCAGCAGTACAACCAGAACCTGCAGGGCGTCGCCGCGCAGTCCTGCAACGCCAACGTCGCCGCCGCGATCGGCGTGACCGTGCCGGTGCTGTCGCCCCAGACCACGGGCGACTGCACCAACGGTCCCGTCGCCGCCAACATCGACCACTAGGAGAGGTGATCCTGATGCTGCGCAAGCTGGGAATCGCCGGTGTGATCGCCGGTGCGGCCCTCGGGGCCGTTGTCGCCGCCTCTCCCGCCAACGCGGGCGACTACGGGGGCGACTACGGGGGCGACCAGCAGTACAACCAGAACCTGCAGGGTGTTGCGGCTCAGCTGTGCAACACCAATGTCGCCGCCGCGATCGGCGTGACCGCGCCGGTGCTGTCGCCCCAGACCACGGGCGACTGCACCAACGGCCCGGTCAGCGCCAACGTCGACTAGGAGCTGGTCGAGAGATGCTGCGCAAACTCGTCGCAGCGGGCGCGGTCACCGGCGCGGCCCTCGGGGCGTTGCTGTTGGCCGGTCCCGCGCAGGCGCAGACCCACGGCGGCGACCAGCAGTTCAACCAGAACCTGCAGGTCGTGCCGATCTCCGTCTGCAACGCCAATGCGGCCGTGCTCGGTGTGACCGTGCCGGTGCTGTCGCCGCAGACCACGGGCGACTGCACCAACGGGCCGTCGGTGGTGAACCTGGACTCCCAGGACGCCTACGACGCGATCCCCGAGGGTCACGGGCACGGGTAGTGATCGCGCGGCGCGGCGCCGCCTGAGGCCTCTGCGCCCCACGGCGGCGCCGCTGTGCGGATCCGCACACAGCAGGCCTGCGTCCCCCGGCACTCCGCGGGTGCCGGGGGACCGCTCTGTGTCGGAGCCCGTCCGCGGCCGCGACTCGGGGAGCGACCGCGCCGGCGTACACACCGTGTACCTCAGCACGAGGACGAGGAGCCAGGAGGGCCATGCGCGTCGACGATCCGGGTGCCCGCACCGCCCGCACCGCCCGCACCGCCCGCACCGCCCGCACCGCCCGCACCGGGCGGGCGGCGGCGGTACTGTGCCTGCTCGCTCTGCTCGGCGGCTGCGCCACGGCTCCGGACCCGGCCGAACACCAGGACGGGCAGGGCGCATCGCCCGCGCCGCCGCCGTCGGCCACCGCGGGCATGAGGCCGCGGGAGGGGGCGTCCACCCCGGCTACGCCACCACAGTCGATCTTCGTCTTCAACACCCACGGAAACGAGCAGGGCAAGCCCGAACGGCGCCCCGAGGACCTCGTCGCCAGCCCTTCCACCACCTTCACCGGTCTGGAGTGGAGCACCTGGGGCGGCGGCCCCGCGGTCGCCGAAGGCGAAGTGCAGGGCACCTGGTGCCTGCCCGACTGCCAGGACGACCCCTACCCGGTGACCGTCGAACTCAGCGGCGCCCAGGTCGTCGACGGCGCCGCCTTCTACTCCCGCTACTCCTTCGGCGGCCGTGCCGGCTTCCCCGAACGGATGCGCGAGCGGGTGCGCGAGGTCGGCAGCGGCCGGCTGACACTGCCTTCGGCATGGTGATCCACGGCCCGCCGGCCGTCCCACTGCGACAGCACCGCGTCGAGACCGCACCAGAAATACCCATCTCCGTTTCCTTGCAGGTCAGAAGGTCGGAACGGGGCGGATTCCGGCTCCGCGAACCCGGGTTCGGTGCGCGACGGTGGCCGGGGGTCTTTAGTCTGCTGAGTTGTGGGTGTCTCAGCGGATCAGGCGAGAACGGAGGGTCCCGGCGGCGGCGCCGCGGGGCCCCGGCAGCGGCTGCCCGGACGCACGCGGTCAGAGGGGCCGGTGCCGCGGCACGGCCGCGCAGCCCTGCTGCGCCTGGCGGCCTGGTTCGAGGGCGCCGACCCCCGCTCCGCCCACGAGATCTGCTCCGCTGCCTTCGCCGTGCACGGCGCCACCCACCTCGGCGGCCCCAGCGAGGAGCCCGCCGGCGCCACGTCCAGTTGGTGGAACGCCCCGCTGGCCGGCGGCGCCGCCGCACGCCTGGCCAACGCCCTGCCCGCCGCCCCCGTCCGCGACCACACCGAGCAGCGTTCACGGCTGCGCGACGCCGCCGAGTCCTCCGCGCACTGGCGCCGCTCGGCCGCCCAGGAGCTGCGCCGCGTCCTGGCAGAGGCCACCGGCGGGGACTCCCGCATCCGGCTCTCCACACCCGCCATGGAGGTCCTGATGGAACTGCTCACCGCCGCGCTGGGGAGCGGCGACGCCACACGTCACCCCGTCTCGGCCGGCGACCTCGAACTCGGCATCCGACTGCACATCCGCCACGACCCCCGCGCGGCGATCACCCTCCGCGGCTCCGACGGCGACCTGGGCCTTGAGGGCCTGCGCCTGCGGGTGACCTCCTTCGACACACCCGGCGAGACCGCCGCAGCCCCCGCCACCGAATCCCGCGACCGCCCCACGCCCCCGTCCGGCACCGTTCTGCCGTTCGCACGCGAAGCCTGACGCGCTCCCGCCGGCGCCGCCGGCGCGAGCGCACCGTCCCCGACCGCCCCGCAAGGTCCGCTTCCCCCTCCCCGATCCGGGCCGTATCGCGACCGGGGCAACGAGCAATCCGCCAACAGCGACGCCAGGAGGTGGCGACGACCGTGACGTCCG
Organism: Streptomonospora alba; assembly: GCF_000826685.1. Taxonomy (GTDB): domain Bacteria; phylum Actinomycetota; class Actinomycetes; order Streptosporangiales; family Streptosporangiaceae; genus Streptomonospora; species Streptomonospora alba. Next base: position 113,394 of record NZ_JROO01000032.1, on the reverse strand, counting down.
AGGACATCGCCCTCACGGGGGAGCGCCAGGCGGCCGCGCGGCGGCTGCTGGCCGATCCGATCGTCACCGACCGCACCCATCCCGAGGACTTCGCTCTCATCCGCGCCCACTCCGACTGGCTGATCCAGCGCTTCCGCCGCGTCCTCGGCTACGAGCTCACCATCGCCGCCGACCACGCCCGCCTGGCCAAGACCGGTCTGGCGCGGGACACGGCCCGTCCTCTCGCCCGGCCCAGCGGCGCCCACTTCACGCCCCGCACCTACACCTACCTGGCGCTGTGCCTGGCCGTGCTCGTGGAGGCCCCCGCGACCCTGCTCCTCGAACGCCTGGCCGAGGACGTCGGAGCGGCCGCCGCCGAGGCCGGGCTCGCGCTCGACCCGCGCGAGCGGATGGGGGAGCGCCGCGCATTCACCGCCGCGCTGCGCAAGCTCGCCGAATGGGGCGCGATCGGCGAGGACCGGGGCGGGCTCGCCGCCTACGCCGACGACTCCGGCGAGGAGGTGCTGCTGACCGTGAATCCGGAGGTCGTGCGCCGCGTGGTCGCCCATCCGCCGCACGCCACCGCCGACGCACGCGTGTTCGTCGACGAGAACAGCGCCACCGACCCCGCGGGCGAGGACGCCGGCGAGATCGCGCTGCGCCGAGCGCTCGCCGAGACCGCCGTCGTCTACCGTGCCGACCTGTCCGAGCGCCAGCGCAGAAGGCTCGCCAACCACCAGTGGCGGGCCGCGGCCGAACTCGGCGACCTGCTCGGCTGCGAGGCCGAGATCCGCGCCGAGGGGGTCGCCCTGATCATGCCCTCCGAGGCCGCCGCCGAAGGGGTGGCCGCCTTCCCCAGCGCCGACCCGGTCGGCCAGGCGTCGCTGCTGCTCGTGGAGCGGTTGGTGGCCCGGCTGCGGCCGGTCTCGGTGCCCGAAAGCGGAGTGGAGGTGCCCGAGGACGTGCTGGAAGGCGAACTCGCCGAGGTGCTCGCCGCCGAGACCCGGGCCGAGCCCGGCCGCGGCACCCGGTCGGCACTGCGCCACGAGCCCGACCCCGATACGCTCGCGGCCCGGGCTCTGCGTCTGCTCCACGACACCGGCCTGCTCCACCACCCCGACCCCGCGAGCGGCGATCGCTCGGGGTGGAGGCTGCGGGCGGCGTCCGCGCGCTACGGCGGGCGGCCCTCCGGCGGTTCCCCGACCTCCCCCTCCGGAGGGGCCGCCGGCGAAGGCGGAGCACCGGACGGCGCCGCGGTACCGGCGACCACGGCGCGATGACCGGGCGGCCCGGTTCCATCCGAGTCGGGGAGCCCGCGGCGGGCGCCCGCGGCATCCGGAACAATGGCAGGATCGTCGGCCGCCGGAAGACACTCCGGCGGCGCGGCGCGAGAGGGTACAGAGCGGAGGACGGGCGATGACCGTCGCCAACGCCCACGGGCGGACGGAGCCGTCGCCGCACGGCGGCGGCACCGAGCGGCCGGGCGGCGCCATCGGCGCCCAGCACTCCCCGGCGGCCGGCGCAGCCGCGGCCGGGGAGGCCGCACGCCTGCCCGAGGGGCAGGGGCTCGCGGCCCGAGGCGGCGCGCCTGCCGGAGACCTGCTCGGCGGCGCCGAGGCGCCCGCGGTCGGCGCTCCTTCCGAGGGAGGCGCGGCGACCGGCACCGCTCCCGGCACCGCTCCCGGCACCGACCCCGGAACCGAGGCGCCGACGGAGGACGGCGAGCCCGCGGGCGGCCGCTACCGGCTCAGCCGCGCCGGCATCCACAACGTCTGGCACTACGACGACCACGTCTTCGACTTCGCCGACGGCCGCCTGCTGCTGCGCGGACGCAACGGCGCCGGCAAGTCCAAGGCGCTGGAGATGCTGCTGCCGTTCCTGCTCGACGGCGACGCACGCCGACTGGACACCACCGGCAGCAGTCGCACCAGCCTGCGCTGGCTCCTGCTGGAAGGGCGCGACGACCGCTCGTCGGGATCGCGGCGGCGCACCGGCGACGGAACCGAAGCCGACCCCCTGTCGGAGAACGCCTCCGCGGACGGGGACGCCGCCGAGTCCCCCGCCGCCGGCGCGGACTCCGACAGCGAGGACGGCCCCTCGGCCACCCTCGGCTACCTGTGGGTGGAGTTCACCCGTTCCGCCGACGCCCCCCGAACCTCCTCCGACGAGCACGGCGCCCGGGCCTCCACCGACGACGGCGCCGCCGCTGGCACCCGCCGCATCACCCTCGGCGCCGCCGTCACCGCATCACCCGGCGCCGAAGCCCGCAGCGTGTTCTTCATCACCGACCGCGAGGTCGGCACCGACCTGCTGCTGATCGACGACGGCCGCCCCATGCCCGTCGACCGCCTGCGCGCCGAGGTCGGCCCGCACAACTGCTACGACGCCCCGGTCAACTACCGGGCCCGCGTCATGCGCGAGCTGTTCGGCATCGACGACCCGGTCCGCTACCGCAACCTCATCCACCTGCTGTACCGGTTGCGCCGTCCCACCATCGGCGAGCGCCTGGAGGCCGGCGAGCTCGTCTCCGTCCTCGCCGAGGCGCTGCCGCCCATGGACGAGACCATCCTCGACGAGATGGCGCGCAACATCACCGACCTGGAGCAGGCCCGCGCGCGGCTGCAGGCCCTGCGCTCCGCCCGCGAGCAGGTCTCCGGCTTCCTCACCGACTACCGCGGCTACCTGCAGCGGACCCTGCGCGTCCAGGCCGAGTCCGTGCGTGAGCAGGTCGACGCCTACCGCCGCCGCGACGCCGAGGTCGAGCGGCTCACCGGCGAGCTGGAGGAGCTGGTCACCGCCGAAGGCGCCGTGCAGGAGGAGCGCGACAGGCTGCGCCGAACCCGCGACACCGCCTCGTCCGACGCCACGACGCTCTCGCGCAGCGGCGACGCACCCGAGGACGCCTCCGACTTCGAGCGGCAGGCCCGCGACGCTGCCGTCTCCGCCTACATCCGCGCCGCCGAGGCGACGTCGGCGGCCGCCGGCTACGCCAACACCAACGAGGAACAGGCCGAGCAGCGCCTCGGCGCCGACATCACGGCGATCGAGCGCGCCCTGGACGGGCTGGGACGCCTGCACGAGCGGCTGCGCACCACCGCGCGCGCCGCCGGTGTGGACCCCGCCGGCCTGGGCCAGACCCCCCACCCCGTGCCCACCACGCTCGCTCCCCGCGAGAGCGTCACCCGGGTCAATCTGGAGGGCCTGGAGCAGGCCGTCGAGCGCGAACCCGTCTCCGGGATCGACGTGGGCGACCTGCGCGCGCGCCTGGCCGAGCTGCACGACCTGTTCACCGCGGCCGACACGGCCGCCGCCGAGCGCGAGACCGCCGTCGCCGACCTCATCGACCGGGCCGAGCGGCGCACGGCCGCCGAGCAGCGCGAGGCGGCCCTCGCCGGCGAGGCCGAGTCCGCCGAGTCCGCCTTGGAACGCGCCCGCGAACGTGAGCAGGCGGCCATCGGCTCCGTCCGCTCGGCCAGCGCCGACTACGCCGACCGGGTCCGCGCCTGGTGCACCCGGCTGCGCGAGACCTCGCCCGACGCCGACCTGGGCACGCAGCTGGCCGAGCTGGAGTCCCTGGTCGAGCTGCCGCTGGAGGACAGCCTGCGCGTCCTGGACGCCGACGTGCCCGAGCGGGTCGCCCGCCAGGCCCACGGCACCGTCGACCCGCTCCTGCGCGAGCTGCGCACCCGCCGCGACACCGCGGTGGGGGAGGAGCGGGAGCTCTCCACCGAGCTCGACGAGCTCTCCGAGCGCCGTGGCGCCGCCTCGGGCCACATCGCCCCCGAGCGTCCGGCGTGGGCCACCGCAGGGCGCGACGAGGCCGCAGGCGCCCCCTTCTACCTCGCCGTCGACTTCGCCTCCGATCTGACGTCCGACGAACGCTCCGGGCTGGAGGCCGCCCTGGAGGCCTGCGGCGTGCTTTCGGGCTGGATCGCCGCCGACGGCTCCCTGACCGACGGCACCACCCGCGACCTCCTGCTGGCGCCGGGCCGCCCGGTCAAGGGCCGCAGCCTGCGCGACGTGCTCGTGCCCGCCGACCCGGTGCCCGGCGGCATCACCAGCGGCGCGGTCTCGGCGCTGCTGGACTCCATCGGCCTGCTGCCGCCGCCCGGTGAGGAGGAGCCCGAGCCCCGCCACCGCCGCGACAGCCCTCCGCCGGTCTCCAGCGCCGTCTCCGTGGACGGCCGCTGGCGGCTGGGCGCGGCTTCCGGCGCCCACAGCAAAACCAGCGCCGAGTACATCGGCAAGGAGGCGCGCGCCGAGACCAGCGACCGCCATCTCGCCAACATCGACCGCCGCATCGCCATAGCCGAGGCGCTGCTGGCCGAGGCCGAGGAGCGCCGCGGCGACATCGAGCGGATGCACGCCGCGCTCGTCGAGACCGACAGGGCTCTGCCCGATCCCTCCGGCGTGCTCGCCGCCTGGTCGAGCCTGGACAACGCCCGGTCCTGGCTCGCCGAGACCCAGCGTGCCCACAGCGCAGCCCGCGACGAGTACGACAAGGCCCGCCAGGCCACCCTGAACCTGCGCGCGGAGCTGGCCGAGCCCGCCGCGCGCTACGAGCTGCCCACCGGCGCCGACCAGCTCGCCGCCACCCGGACCGCGCTGGAGCGGCTGCGCACCGGGTTGGCCGCCGCCCATCGCGACCTGGAGGACCTCGCGGTCCTGCTGGAGGACTACCGCGGCCACACCGCGGCCTGGGAGGACGCCCGCTCCGGGCGGGTCCTCGCCGAGGACGCCCGCACCGCCGCCATCACCGACATGATCACCGTGCGGCGCGAGATCGAACTCACCGACCGCGCCCGCACGGCCGCCCCCGACCAGATCTCAGTGGCCGTGGACCAGGTCCGCGATCGGATGGAGGACGCCGCCGGGCAGCTTCCCGAGGTCGAGCGCAAGGCCCAGCGCGCGCGTGACGACCGCGTGGCCGCCGAGACACGGCTGGACACCGCCGTGCTCGAACGCGCCGCGCAGGCCCGCCGCGCCCTCGACTCCGGCGGCGTGCTGCGGGCGATGCTCGCCCGTGAGGACGGCGGCGCCGACACCGCTCTGCTGACCGCCGCCGGAATCGAGTCGATCGCCGCCCACCTGGAGCCGGAGGAGGCCGCAGAGGCCGCCGAGTCCGGGCAGGAGGCCGATGCCGACCACGACGTCCTCGCCGGACGCGTCGCGGCACTCGACGCCCTGCTGTCGGAGCTGGAGGCCGGCCTCGGTGAGCCCGACGCCGACGAGCTCGACGACAGCGGCATCCTGCGCCGCCGCGAGGAGCTGCACGGCGTGCTCGCCGCGAGCGAGGCGGTGGGGGCCTGGACCGAGCTGACCGAGCCCGCGGGCCTCAAGCGGCTCACCGTCCACGGCGACGACGGCAGCCACGACGTCACCGCCTACGCCGACCATCTCGACGAGGCCGCGGCCGCCGCCGAGGAGGACGCGCTGCTGCGCGAGGAGGAGGCCTTCGAACGCCATCTGCTGGGCGAGCTCGCCGGTCATCTGCGCGGGCAGATCGAGGAGGCCCACGCGCTCATCTCCACGATGAACGACGTGCTCGGCGACACCACCACATCCCAGGGCCTGGGCGTGCGCCTGGACTGGCAGCTGGCACCCGACGCGGACGAGGACATCCAGGCCGTCGTGCCGCTGCTGGCCAAACCGCCCGAGCAGCGCACCCGCGTCGAGACCACTCGGCTGCGCGACGCGCTGCGCCGCTGCATCGAGGCCATCCGCCGCCTGGACCCCACCGCCACCGGCGGCGCCCAGCTGCGCGCCGCTCTGGACTACCGTTCCTGGTTCGCCTTCACGGTCTATGTGACCGACGCCGCCCACCCCGGCCGCGAGCGGCGCCTCAGCCACCGGACCGCCCTCAGCCAGGGGGAGCAGCGGGTCGTGGCCTACCTGGTGCTGTTCGCCGCCGCGGCCGCGCAGTTCGGCTCCCTTGCGGCTCAGGCGCCGCAGGCACCGCGGCTGATCCTGCTGGACGACGCGTTCGCCAAGGTCGACGAGCCCACCCACGGCCGCCTGCTGGGACTGCTCGTCGAACTCGACCTCGACTTCGTGCTCACCTCCGAGCGTGTATGGGGGTGCTTCGAGAGTGTGCCGAGCCTGCATATCTACGAGTGCCTGCGCGATCCCGCCGTCCCGGGCATCGCCACCCTGCACTTCACCTGGGACGGCAGCAGGCGCAGACTCGTGGGGGTGTGAGCGGACGCGCGGGCCGAGGATCCGGCCGGACCGGGCCGCCCGGTCGGCGGCGCGGTCGGCGCAGGCGTCCGCACCCGGCGGCGTCGTCTCCGCTCGCGCGCCGACCCGTCGGCGGCGTGCCCAGGGAAACAGGCGGGGGCGCCGCGTCCGGTCCGCCGTCGCGGCCCCCGACGAGTTCGGGCCGTGCTACTGCTTTGCCCTGACCTGTCCTAGTCTGCTGGGCGAGGCCTACAAATGAGCGGGTGTGGTGAGGACAGTGACGACGGGCCCTGCGACCTCCACCGGCGCTGCGCCGCGCCGGTACGACAGCAGTGCTGTGGCCGCGCGTTCGCTCCTGGACCGCCTGGCCGAGTCCGGTCTGGACCCCGCCGCGCGCCGGTGGGTGCTGGCGGCGCTGCAGGGAGACGACGCGCTGGCGGCCTGCGGCCGCGGCGAGGAGGTGCCCGAGCCGCCGCCCGAGCTCGCTGACGCTCCTTCTGCGGGCGCCCCGGCCCACGGCCGCCGCAGTTTCCTGCGCCGCATCGAGGTGCAGGGCTTCCGCGGCATCGGCAGGCCGAGCTCGCTGGAGTTCCCGGCGGGGCCGGGCCTGACCGTGATCGTGGGCCGCAACGGCTCGGGCAAGTCGAGCTTCGCCGAGGCCGCCGAGGCCGCCCTCACCGGCCGCAACCTGCGCTGGGACGCGATGCCCGCCGACTGGCGCGACGGCTGGCGCAACCTGCACTTCGACGACCGAACCGAGATCACCGTCGAGCTCCAGCTCGCAGCCGAAGACGGCCCCACCCGCGTGACCCGCGCCTGGACCGGGGAGAGTGTGCGCTCGGCGCGCGGCGAGGTGGTTTCGCCCGACGGCACCACGGCGCCGCTGCGCAGCCTGGGCTGGGACCCCGAACTGGCCCGGTACCGGCCGTTCTTGTCCTACGACGAACTGGGCAAGGCCGTCACCGGCCGTGCCGCCGAGCTCTACGACACGCTGACGGCCCTGCTGGGCCTGACCGACCTGACCGAGGCCGAGCGCCGCCTGGCCAAGGCCTGCGACCGCCTCTCCAAGCAGCGGGACCGGCCCGGCCACGAGCACGGCCACCTCGTGCGGCGGTTGCGAGCAAGCGACGACCGGCGCGCGGCTCAGGCGGCGGACCTGCTGGAGGCCCGGGACATCGACCTGGACCGGCTGGCCTCCATCGCCGACGACGACGGTCCGGCCGACCGCCAGCAGCACCGGGTGCTGCGCCGCCTGCGCCGCCTCTCGGTGCCCGAGCGCGGCCTGATCGGCGACGTCGTCAACGAGTTGCGCGGTGCGGCGATGGAGCTGGCGATGGCGGCCGGCACCAAGGGCGACCGCGCCCGCGGCATCGTGGAGCTGCTCAACCGCGCTCTGGAGCACCGCGAGCGCCACCCCTCCGAGACCGACTGCCCCACCTGCGGAACCGCCGGCGTGTTCGGCGCCGACTGGGAGCGGCGCGCCCGCGCCGAGATCAAGGCGCTGCAGCCGGTCGCGGCCAACGCCGCGGCGGCCTATGAGCGCGCCGACAACGCCCGCGACCAGGCCCGCTTCCTGATGGCGCCGATGCCCTCCTGGCTGCCGCCCGACAGCGAACTGGGGCGGGTGTGGGCCGAGTGGGAGGCCGGGGCCGAGATCGCCGACCTCACTCAGCTCGCCGAGCACATCGAGACGGTGGGCCGCCGGCTGCGGTCGACGGCGATCGCCGCGCGCAAGGCCGCCGGGGAGAAGCTGGACGATCCCGGCGACGGCTGGGGCGAGCTCGCAGAGCAGTTGGGCGCGTGGGTGCGCGACGCACGGGCCGCGAACGCCGCGAGCGAGACGCTGGGTCCGGCTGAGCGCGCTCTGGAGTGGCTCGCCGGGATCGCCAAGGAGATCCGCGCCGAGCGGCTGCGCCCGCTGGCCTCCCACGCCGAGCAGGTCTGGCACCGGCTGCGCCAGGAGCGCCGCATCGATCTGGAGGCGCTGCGCCTGGTCGGGCGGGGCGCGCGGCGCCGTGTCGCCGTCGACGTGGCGGTCGACGGCTCCGAGAACGAGGGCAACGCGCCCGGCCTGCTCAGCCAGGGCGAGTTCCAGGCGCTGGCGCTGTCGATCTGCCTGCCGCGGACCATGGTCCCCGACAACCCGTTCGGCTTCCTGGTGCTGGACGATCCGGTGCAGGCGATGGACACCGAGACCGTCGAAGGCCTGGCGGCGGTTCTGGCCGAGGTGGGCCGCCACCGGCAGCTGATCGTGTTCACCCACGACACGCGGCTGCCCGACGCTCTGCACCGGCTCGGCCTGCCCTCCGACATCCGGCGCATCCAGCGCGATGCGACGTCCAACGTGTGGGTCGCGGAATCGGGCCGCACGGGTCCTGCGGGGACGCCGGCCGAGGGGGCTCCGCCTGCGGGCGGGGGCGGTGCCGGCTATGGCGGTGCCGGCTCCCGCACCCCGTCGGGGTCGACGGAATCCGGGCATGCGGGCGATCTGCTGGGCGGCGCCGCCGGAGCGGGCTCGGACCCCTGGCGCGACTACGGCTCGCAGCCGGGCCCCTTCTCGGACCTGGGCCGTTAGCCGGGTACGGCGTCCGCGGCGGCGGCGGGAGCGAGTCGCTCGGCCACGTCGGAGACTCCGCCCTGGCGGCCCCGCGGTCGCCGATTTGGCAGAACACCCCCGGATCCCTGTATAGTCATCACCAACGCGAACGGCGGCGAACCCCCAGGGGGAACACCGCACAGGGCGTGCCCCTTTAGCTCAGTCGGCAGAGCGTCTCCATGGTAAGGAGAAGGTCTACGGTTCGATTCCGTAAAGGGGCTCCACCGCTTGATCGAGGTTGCGAACCACTCAAGTGGGAATGCGAACCGGTGGAGCACGTGTTCCCCGGTTCGTCCGGGTTGGGGTAGTCTCTAGAGATGCCCGGTGTGCCCGGGTCCATGGCGGAGTAGCTCAGTTGGCAGAGCAAACGGCTCATAATCGTTGTGTCGTCGGTTCGAGTCCGGCCTCCGCTACTGCCCTCGCCGCCCCTGCTGCGCAGGGTGCTGCGCGGGTTCTGAAGTTGTGTCCACTGTTACCAGCGAGAAAGGCACTCCGACGTGGCTGTCACTGACGTCAGGCCGAAGATCACCCTGGCCTGCCAGGAGTGCAAGCACCGTAACTACATCACGCGCAAGAACCGTCGGAACAATCCCGACCGTCTCTCGCTGAAGAAGTTCTGCCCGAACTGCCGGCAGCACCGCGAGCACCGCGAAACCCGCTAGTCGGCCGCGCCCACCGGGCGCTTCGGCCAGGCCCGGCGAGTGGCGGCGGCCCTACCGAGGCACGCGTGCACGAGCCCAGCGAGCACACCCGCTCGCTGGGCTATTAGTGTGTCGCCTGACCGCGGCCGCTCCGCCTCTGCGGTCGGCGCCGCGGGCGCGCCTGTCGGCGGGGCGCCAGAGGACAGTGAGAGGGAGCCGATGGGGATCAACCGCGAGTACGTGGGCCGGGAGTACCGGTCCCCGCAGCCCTACGAGGTGACCCGGGTCAAGATCCGGGAGTTCGCCGAGGCGATCGGGGACCCCAACCCGGTCTACTTCGACCCCGCCAGCGCGCGCGCCGCCGGCTACGGCGACGTCGTCGCGCCACCGACCTTCCCCGTCATCATGGGCATGGAGGGGATGTCGCAGGCGGTCGTCGACCCCGAGCTGCGGTTGGACTTCTCCCGGGTCGTCCACGGCGACCAGAGCTTCGAGTACCGCCGCCCCTTGCAGGCCGGCGACGTGGTCGAGACGGTCACCCGCATCACCGACGTCTCGGCCCTGGGCGGCAACGAGCTGCTGACGCTGGAGAGCGAGATGCGCACCGTCGAAGGCGAGCACGTGCTCACCGCGAAGAACATGCTTGTGGTCCGCGGCGCCGCCGAGGAGCCCCGCGAGCAGGACGCGAAGGGGCAGGGGAGCAGCGCATGACCGCCACCGTCCGCTACAGCGACGTCGAGGTCGGAACCGAGATCCCCGAGCGTGTCTTTCCGGTGCGCCGTATCGACCTCGTCCGCTACGCCGGAGCCTCGGGCGACTTCAACCCCATCCACTGGAACGAGCGCACCGCCAAGGCGGTCGGCCTGCCCGACGTCATCGCGCACGGCATGTTCACCATGGCCCAGGCCGGGCGCCTGGTGACCGACTGGGTGGGCGACCCCGGCGCGCTCGTGGAGTACAAGGTGCGCTTCTCCGCCCCGGTCGTCGTGCCCGACGACGAGAAGGGCGCCGAGGTCACGGTCAGCGGTGTCGTCAAGGAGAAGCTCGACGGCAACCTGGTGCGTGTCGCCCTGACCGCCCGTTCCGGCGGAGCCAAGGTCCTGGCGCGCTCCACCGCCGTCGTCCGCCTGGCCTGAGTCCAGCGGTCCCCGCCCGCGCGGGCGGGGACCGGCACATCCGTGAAGCAGGGGTTGCCCGTGTCCCGTCCCGAACCCGGCTCCGACCCGGCCGCCGCAGCAGAGCCCCGGCCGGACGGACCGCCCGGCCACGCGCCGCGCGAACCCCGCGGCCCGGAGGTGGCCGCCGACGTGCCGCTGGCCGACTACACGACCCTCGGACTGGGCGGCCCCGCATCCCGCTTCCGTGTCGCAGTCGACACCGAGGAGCTGATCGCCGCGGTGGCCGAGACGGACGCGGCGGGCGACGCGCTGCTCGTCCTGGGCGGCGGGAGCAATCTCGTCGTCTCCGACGCGGGGTTCCCGGGCACGGTCGTGCACGCCGAGTCCCGATCGATCTCCTTCAGCGACACCGACGACGGCCGCGTCCGGCTCCGCGCCGGCGCCGGAGTGCCCTGGGACCCGCTGGTCGCGCGCACCGTCGCCGAGGGGTTCAGCGGCATCGAGTTCCTCTCCGGCATCCCCGGCCGTGTGGGCTCCACCCCCATCCAGAACGTCGGCGCCTACGGCCAGGAGGTCAGCCAGAGCATCGTCGAGGTCCTGGTCTACGACCGGCGTACCGGCGAGCGGCTCACCATGGGCAACGCCGACTGCGGCTTCGCCTACCGCGACAGCGTCTTCAAGGGCGGCGACCGCTACGTCGTCTGCGAGGTCGTCTTCGAGCTGGAGCGCTCGGAGCTGAGCCGGCCCGTCCGCTACGCCGAGGTCGCCCGTGCGCTGGGAGCCGAGGCCGGCGCCCGGGTCCCGCTCGCCCAGGCCCGTGAGACGGTGCTGGAGCTGCGCCGCGGCAAGGGCATGGTGCTCGACCCCGACGACCCCGACACCTACAGCGCCGGCTCGTTCTTCACCAATCCGGTTCTGGACCCGCCCGAGTACGCGGAGTTCGCCCGCCGCGCGGCCGATCACCTCGGCCCCGACGTCCGGCTTCCGGCGCACGTGGACGACGAAGGCCGGGCCAAGATCTCCGCGGCCTGGCTCATCGACCACGCCGGCTTCACCCGCGGCTACGGTTCGCCCGCCCGCATCTCCACCAAGCACACCCTGGCCCTGACCAACCCCGGCGATGCCACCACCGAGGACCTGCTCGCCCTGGCACGCGAGGTCCGCGCGGGAGTCGCCAAGGCGTTCGGTATCACCCTGGTCAACGAGCCGGTGCTGGTGGGTGCGGCGCTGTAGGGAAGCAGCGCTGCAGGGAGTCGCGCGCCGCAGGGCTGCCGGGCTGTCGGAGGGTGCCGCCAGGCGCGTCCGGACGGCGCGGGAGCGGCGCCGGATGCCCGCCCCGCTCTCCGCAGCACCGAGCGACGCCCGCCCCGGCCATCCGCCCGCCGGCCCCGGACGACGCGGACGCGAACACCGCGATCCCGGCCTTCCCGATGCATCCGCGGACAGGCGATAATCCGGCGAATCTTTTTCTTCGTCCGGCCAAACTTGATTATTGGCGCCGCTTGCCCTTGTTAATGGCTTTGCCCATGAATTGCTAAATCATATTCCACTGCTATCGTGGAAAACATCGAAGGGGAGTAGTCCTCCATTCGCGCGGTCGACACACCGGCGGATCTTCGCGGACACAGGAGTCCGTCGCGATCGGCCCGGCCGTGCGGCCTGAGCTGGAAGCAGGCGGACGAGACCTTCGTCCCGGCACGTTTTGCCGCCGGGGCGAGGCGCCCGTTTCCGCTTCCGCCCGGCAAGGACGACGGAGGACGCATGGAATTCCTGCTCGCGCTCGCGGCCAGCACGGCTGTGGTCTTCATCGCAGAAATGGGCGACAAAACCCAGCTGGTCGCCATGTCCCTGGCGAGCCGTTACCGCGCCGCGACGGTCCTGCTGGGAATCACCGCCGCGACCCTCCTCGTCCACGGACTGAGCGTGCTCATCGCCGAGGTGGTGGGGCTGGCGCTGCCCACGGACTGGATCACCCTCGTCGCCGGCGTCGCCTTCGTCGGCTTCGGCGTGTGGACGCTGCTCGGCGACGAGCTGAGCGACAAGGACGAGGAGCGCGCGGCCTCGCGGCGGATCCGCTCCGGGCTCGTCACGGTGGCCGTGGTGTTCTTCACCGCCGAGCTCGGCGACAAGACCATGCTGGCGACCATCACCGTGGGCACCAACTACGAGTGGTTCCCCGTGTGGATCGGGTCCACGGTCGGGATGGTGGCCGCCGACGCGCTGGCGATCGGACTGGCTTTCATCCTCGGCAAGAAGGTGCCCGAGCGCGCCATGCAGATCGGCGCCGCCCTGCTGTTCTTCCTCGCGGGCGGCGCGATGGTGTTCGAGGGAGTGCGCGCGGTCGCCGGCTGATCCGCGGACCCCGCCCGCTAGTCATCCTCCGGCGGCGTGGCCAGCCACGTGTCCACCCCCGCCAGCAGTTCCTTCTTCAGCGCCTCGGGAGCGGCCGACCCGCGGATCGACATCCGTGCCAGCTCGGCCAGCTCCGAGTCGGCGAACCCGAACACTTCCCGCGCGATGCGGTACTGCTCCGCCAGGCGCGGACCGAACAGCAGCGGGTCGTCGGCGCCCAAGGCGATCGGCGCGCCCGCATCGAAGAGCCGCCGCAGCGGGACGTGGCCGAGCTCGTCGTAGACCCCCAATGCCACATTGGAGCTGGGGCACAGCTCCAGGGTCACCCCTTGGGTGGCGATGCGCTCCAGCAGGTAGGGATCCTCGGTGGCGCCGACGCCGTGCCCCAGGCGGTCCGCGGAGAGCTCGTCCAGGCACTCGCGCACGCTGCGGGCGCCGAGCAGTTCGCCGCCGTGGGGGGCCGAGAGCAGGCCCGCGCGCCGGGCGATGCGGAATGCTCCCTCGAAGTCCAGCGCCCGCCCCCGCCGCTCGTCGTTGTTCAGCCCGAAGGAGACCACGCCCCGGCCCGCGTACTGGGCGGCCAGCCGGGCCAGCGCCTTGGCGTCGAGCGGATGCTTGGTGCGGTTGGCCGCGACCATGATCCCGATGGCCACGCCGGTCTCGCGCTCGGCGGCGCGCGCGGCGTCCAGCACCAGCTCCAGCGTGGAGGTCAACCCGTCGAAGCGGGAGGCGTAACCGCTGGGATCGACCTGGATCTCCAGCCACCCCGACCCCGCCGCGCGCTCCTCCTCGGCGGACTCGTGCAGCAGCCGGTACATGGCCTCGGGTGTGGCCAGCACCGAGCGCGCGATGTCGTAGAGCCGCTGGAAGCGGAACCACCCGCGTTCGTCGGTCGCCCGCAAGTGGGGCGGCCAGTCCGTCGCCAGCGCCTGCGGCAGGTGGACGCCGTAGCGTTCCGCGAGTTCGACCAGGGTCGAGTGCCGCATCGAGCCGGTGAAGTGCTGGTGCAGGTGGGCTTTGGGGAGGCGGGAGATGGGACGTTCCATGACCCAAGGGTGCCTCAGACGCGAGCGGCGGCGCCGGGGTCCCGCGGAATCCTCCGGCGCCGCCGCTTCCCGCGCGGGTCGGCCTATGCGGACTCCCCGATCAGCTTCTGGATGCGGCCGACGCCTTCGGCGAGATCGGAGTCGCCCAGCGCGTAGGACAGCCGCAGGTAACCGGGTGTGCCGAACGCCTCACCCGGAACCACGGCGACCTCGGCCTGCTCCAGGATGACCTCGGCCAGCTCGGTGGAGGTCTGCGGGCGCTTGCCGCCGATGTCGCGGCCCAGCAGCCCCTTGACCGAGGGGTAGGCGTAGAAGGCGCCCTCGGGCTCGGGGCACAGCACGCCGGGGATCTCGTTGAGCATGCGCACGATCGTCTGCCGGCGCCGGTCGAAGGCCGCGCGCATGTCGGCCACGGCCGCCAGGTCGCCGGAGACCGCGGCCAGGGCGGCGGCCTGGGGGACGTTGGCGACGTTGGAGGTGGCGTGCGACTGCAGGTTGCCCGCCGCCTTGACGACGTCCTTGGGGCCCACGATCCAGCCCACGCGCCAGCCCGTCATCGCATAGGTCTTGGCGACGCCGTTGACGACGACGGTGCGCTCGGCCATCTCGGGGACCTCCACCGGCAGCGAGGTGAAGCGCGCATCGCCGTAGACCAGGTGCTCGTAGATCTCGTCGGTGAGCACCCACAGCCCGTGCTCGGCGGCCCACTGCCCGACGGCCCGGACCTGCTCGGGCGGGTACACCGCGCCCGTGGGGTTGGACGGGGAGACGAACACCAGCACCTTGGTGCGCTCGGTGCGGGCGGCCTCCAGGTCCTCGACCGAGGCGAGGTAGCCGGTGGACTCGTCGGTGACCACATAGCGCGGCACACCGCCGGCCAGCTTGATCGACTCCGGGTAGGTCGTCCAGTAGGGCGCCACGACCAGGACTTCGTCGCCGGGATCGATAAGTGTGGCGAACGCCTCGTAGATGGCCTGCTTGCCGCCGTTGGTCACCAGAACCTGGGAGGGCTCGACCGAGTAGCCGGAATCGCGCAGCGTCTTCTCGGCGATGGCCTCCTTGAGCTCGGGGAGCCCGCCGGCCGGGGTGTAGCGGTGGAACCGCGGCTCGCGGCAGGCCCGCGCCGCGGCCTCGACGATGTAGTCGGGAGTCGGGAAGTCGGGCTCGCCGGCGCCGAAGCCGATGACGGGGCGCCCGTCGGCCTTCATCGCCTTTGCCTTGGCGTCCACGGCCAGCGTCGCTGACTCGGAGATGCCGCCGATACGTGCGGAGATGCGAGGTCGGTCAGTCATATCACCATGCTTACACGCGCGGACCACTCGTTTTCCGCCTCTGCGGGGAAAGCTTCGGGCCCCGCATACGGGGGGTGCGCTGCCATGGGACCGCCGACGGGGGATTCGGGTTGGTCCCGCACCGCGATTGGGCATACACTCGTGCAACCGACGGTCCGGTCACCGGGCGCCGAGGGTTGTACTTCGGTGCGCGCCATCCGGATCGGAGGCTAGTGTGGGTACCGCGGTATCCGCTGAAGGGCAGTGGCTCAATTGGAAGAGCACCGGTCTCCAAAACCGGCGGTTGGGGGTTCGAGTCCCTCCTGCCCTGCAAAGGACACTTGGGCGAGACACGGCGCAGCTTCGCACTCGCGCGGCAGGCGTCCTCGATCGAGGCAGTTCCGCCGGAACAGTCCAGCCGAACCGTCGACTCCTAAGGACCTCAGGTGACACAGACTGACGCGGACGCCAAGCCGGACAGGGAGCCACAGCGTCGTACCGGTCCGGTGACCTTCACCAAGCAGGTCGTGGGCGAACTGCGCAAGGTCCGCTGGCCCACGCGGCGCGAGCTCGTCACCTACACGATCGTCGTCATCGTGTTCGTGCTCATCATGGTCGGTTACGTCTCCCTGCTCGACTTCGGGTTCGGCGAGGCGGTCACGTGGCTCTACAGCCAGTTCACCCCGGACGCGGGCGGCGGAGCCGGAGCCGGAGCCCCCGCCCCCGGTCAGTAGCGGCGCGCGGGCGAGTGCCCGTAATGGCCGCGACGTGTCCGGCCGGCCCGTAAGCTGGCAGTAACCGGCGGCGGCGCTATCCAAGTGCGCCGTCCAGCGCGCAACCGACGAGAGAAAGAGCTGCCGTGTCCGAGTCCCCACTGAGCCCCGGCGACCTCCCCACCGAGGAGCTGGATCAGTCGTCGGAGGAAGAGGCCGGTCAGCGCGCCGAACACACCGATGCCGCCGACGAGGCCGCGCTCGGGGCCGAACCCGAGCAGGGTGGCGCCGAGGAGTCCCAGGGCGAAGAGGCCGAGGACGGCGACGCGGTCGGCGGTGCCGATGAGGCCGACGCGGCTGGCGAGGCCGACGAAGCCGACGAGGAGGCCGCGCCTCCTCGGATCGACCCCGTCGAGGAGTTCAAGCAGGAGCTGCTGGTGCTCCCCGGCGACTGGTACGTGGTGCACACCTACGCCGGGTACGAGAACCGGGTCAAGACCAACGTGGAGAGCCGCACCCAGTCGCTCAACATGGAGGAGTACATCTTCCAGGTCGAGGTGCCCACTCAGGAGGTCACCGAGGTCAAGAGCGGCAAGCGGCAGCAGGTCACCGAGAAGGTCCTGCCCGGCTACGTCCTCGTGCGCATGGAGCTGACCGACGAGTCCTGGGCCGCCATCCGCAACACCCCCGGTGTCACCGGATTCGTCGGGCTGTCGAACAAGCCCGCTCCGCTGAGCCTGCAGGAGGTCGCCGACCTCCTCGCGCCCGAGCCCGAGGAGCAGCCCGAGCAGCCGCAGAAGGAGAAGGCCGAGCCTCGCGCCGACGTCGCCTTCGACGTCGGAGAGTCGGTCACCGTGATGGAGGGGCCGTTCGCGACCCTGCCCGCCACCGTGAGCGAGATCAACGCCGACACCCAGAAGCTCAAGGTCCTGGTGTCGATCTTCGGCCGCGAGACGCCGGTCGAGCTCGGTTTCAACCAGGTCTCCAAGATCTAGGGAGCCCTCTCCGGGAGCCCTGGCCGAGCGGTCGCCGCGAAAGCGGTGCCGGTCGGCGCATAGACTTGACGGGTTCGCCCTTTGCCGGGCGGACCCGTCGCGCCCCTTTGCGCCGCAGCGCGGGGGCGCGCACGCCTGAGCGGGGATCCGGCGAAGGCGTGGCCTCCACCGCGGACGCGAAGCTTCCGCTGCGGCCCGGCAGGGCGCCGGCCGCTCGGGATCCACGACACACAGCAGATCAGGCAAAGGACCCGATATGCCTCCGAAGAAGAAGATCGCAGCACTGGTTAAGGTCCAGCTGCCCGCCGGCCAGGCGACTCCGGCGCCGCCCGTCGGTACCGCGCTCGGTCCGCACGGCGTCAACATCATGGAGTTCTGCAAGCAGTACAACGCTGCTACGGAAGGCCAGCGCGGGAGCATCATCCCCGTAGAGATCACCGTCTACGAGGACCGCTCCTTCAGCTTCATCACCAAGACGCCGCCGGCGCCGAAGCTGATCCTCAAGGCCGCGGGCCTGGACAAGGGCAGCAACGACCCCAGCCGCAACACGGCCGGCTCGGTGACCGAGGACCAGCTCCGCGAGATCGCGCAGACCAAGCTGCCGGACCTCAACACCGAGGACCTGGACCTGGCGACCAAGATCGTGAGTGGCACCGCCCGTTCCATGGGCATCCGGATCAAGTAACAGCCCGAGTCGGCCCGAAAGCCGACAGGCCGACCGTGGAAGGGCCGGCGCTGGCCCTCACCACACCTCTCGTTTTGGAGAAGCAGTGAAGCGCAGCAAGAACCACGCCAAGGCCAGCCAGCTGGTCGACAGGAACAAGCTCTACGCGCCGCTGGACGCGGTGAAGCTGGCCAAGCAGACCAGCGTCGTGAAGTTCGACCCGACCGTCGAGATCGCACTGCGCCTGGGCGTCGACCCGCGCAAGGCCGACCAGATGGTCCGCGGCACCGTGAACCTGCCGCACGGCACCGGCAAGACCGCCCGGGTCCTGGTCTTCGCCACCGGTGACCGCGCCGAGCAGGCCCGCCAGGCCGGCGCCGACTACGTCGGCGACGACGACCTCGTCGAGGAGATCCAGAAGGGCTTCCTGGAGTTCGACTCCGTCGTGGCCACACCCGACCTGATGGGCAAGGTCGGTCGCCTGGGCCGCATCCTGGGTCCCCGCGGCATGATGCCCAACCCCAAGACCGGCACCGTCACGCCCGACGTCGCCAAGGCCGTCTCCGAGATCAAGGGCGGCAAGATCGAGTTCCGCGTCGACCGGCACGGCAACCTGCACTTCATCATCGGCAAGCTCTCCTTCGACGAGAGCCAGCTGGTGGAGAACTACGGGGCCGCGCTCGACGAGGTCATTCGGCTCAAGCCCTCCGCGGCCAAGGGCCGGTACCTGCGGAAGTCGACCCTGACCACGACCATGGGTCCGGGCATCCCGGTCGACCCCAACATCACCCGGCCCGCCGCCGCCTGACGGCGGCCGTGTGACGGCAGCGCTACGAACGCCCCGGCTCTTCGCGAGGAGCCGGGGCGTTCGTTCGTGCGGCGGCCTCAGGGCAGAAGCCGGGGGCCGCGGGCGGCTAGAGCCGGTGGACCTCGCCCGGCTCGGGGGCCTCGAAGGAGGTGGAGCCGATGTCGGAGAAGGCCAGTTGCACCTCGACGTCGTCGTCGGAGGTCTCCAGGCGCACCGGCAGGCCCTCCTCGTCGATCCACACGGCGAAGGCGACCGGGCCCGCGGCCGGGCCGCCCAGAATCCCTTCGACGGTCTCGCGGGCCTGGCCGAGGTCCTCGACCTCGGCCTGCTTTGCCTCGCCCTCGACGAGCGTCGCGGTGGTGCCGTCGACCTTCTCCGCGTCCTCCTGCGTGATCAGGTCCTCATCGGCGAGTTCCTCCAGCAGGGGCGCCAGCTCGCCGGGAGCCAGGGGCGGCGGCGCGGGCGCCTCGGCGCCTTCGAGACCGCGGACCCACTCGGTGCCGCCCGGGAACGCGCCGTGGCTGTTGGAGATGATCGGCGAGCCGCCGTCCGGCTCGACGATCATGGTGACACTGCTCAGCTCCTCCGCGGAGAGCCCGGCGTCCCGGCCGGTCATCTGCAGGGACTGCAGGATGAGTTCGCCCAGCGCCGGCATGGTCGCGGTGACGCGGTCGGGCAGGTCCGGGCCCTGCACCTCGTAGGTGTTGCTCGCCGAGGACATCGCGGCCTCGGAGTCCACGGCCGCCGCCTCGGCGTCGAGTGTGAAGTTGTCGGTCTCCGCGGTGCTCTCGGCGAGGGTGTCGATGAGGCCGGGGAGCCCGCTCTTCTCCGTCGGCGACGGATCGGCGGTCGCGGTCGGCCCGGAGGACTCCTCGGGCGCCCCGTCCGTTCCACCGCAGGCGGACAGCGGCACGAGGGCGGCCGCAAGCGCGGTGGAGGCCAGGGGCTTTCGGGGGATCTGCACGCGAACGGTTCCTGTTCTTCGTTCGGGGGATTTCGGGCGGTGACGGAGCACCGTCGGTGAGCGGGGGATGCTCCAAAAGGGCGATTATGCCCTAGATGCAGGACATAACATCAGAAACCGGGCGTGCTGCGGGTGGAGGTTACGGTTTCGGTACCGTTCCGCGGCCAGGCGGCTGCCCGGCCCCTCGGGGGCGCCGCGTGTCGCCGATCCGGCCTCGGCCCCGAACGAGGCGGAGCCGAAGCCGCGGGGCACGCGCACCGCCTCGGCCGTGCGGTCCGAGGCCTCCATGCGCAGCGGCATGCCCTCCTGGCCGACCCGTGGCGCGATCTCGGCCACGCACTCGGCCGGACCGACGACCGGCCCCGGCACTCCCGTGCGTCGGTTAGACTGGTACACGCCGAAGACCGCCGGTCGCCACCCCGAGGGTGGCCTAAGGCCCCATGCGAATGGGCGGCCCGCGCAGGTGTCACGAACGAGCGACGGCCATGCCGTGTCGCGCCCCGTGCCTCCTGCGCCCGGGGCTTTTTTTATGTGCCTCCCGCCTGCCCAACCGCCAGGACCTTTGCTTCGGACCGGCGTTCACAGTTGGAAGGAGTCCCATGGCGAGGCCGGACAAGGCAGCCGCGGTCGCCGAGCTCAAGAACGAATTCGAGAGCTCGCAGGGCGCTGTGCTGACCGAATACCGGGGGCTCAGCGTGGCGCAGGTGAGTCAACTGCGCCGCAACCTCGGCCAGAACGCGCGTTTCCGCATCGTGAAGAACACGCTCAGCAAGATCGCGGCCACCGAGGCCGGTCTTGACGACCAGGTCCAGGACCTGTTCGAGGGCCCCTCGGCCATCGCCTTCGTCCGCGGGGACGTGGTCGAGGCCGCCAAGGGCCTGCGTGACTTCGCGAAGGGGAACTCGCCGCTGGTGATCAAGGGCGGTGTCATCGACGGAAAGGTGATGACACCCGAGCAGATCACCCAGCTGGCCGATCTGGAGTCCCGCGAGGTTCTGCTCGCGAAGATGGCCGGCGCGCTCAAGGCCAAGCAGGGCCAGGCCGCCCGTCTGTTCCAGGCGCTTCCCCTCAAGGCTGTGCGGCTCGCCCAGGCGCTGCACGACAAGCGCTCCGACGAGGGCACCGAGGGCTAGCGACGACCCCGTCGGCGTGGCCGCGCCGGCGTCAGGCTCGGCACGGCGCCGCACGGCGCGCGTGTTGGTAGAGAAAGAGAGACCGCAATCATGGCGAAGCTCAGCAACGAAGAGCTCCTCAGCGCCTTCGAGGAGATGACCCTCCTGGAGCTGTCGGAGTTCGTCAAGCAGTTCGAGGAGAAGTTCGACGTCGAGGCCGCCGCGCCGGCCGCCGCCGTCATGGCCGCCCCGGCCGGCGGCGGGGGCGCCGAGGAGGAGGTCGAGGAGCAGACCGAGTTCGACGTCATCCTCGACTCCGCCGGCGACAAGAAGATCCAGGTCATCAAGGAGGTCCGTGGTCTGACCGACCTGGGCCTCAAGGAGGCCAAGGACCTGGTCGACAACGCCCCCAAGCCGCTGATGGAGGGCGTCAGCAAGGACAACGCCGACAAGGCCAAGGAGGCCCTTGAAGGCGCCGGCGCCACCGTCACGCTCAAGTAGCACCGAGCGGACCCCCGCCGTGCCGTGTGCGCGGCTCGGCGGATCTGCGCATAAAGGCGGCCGTCCCGCGGGACGGCCGCCTTTCGTATGTGTCGCCGCGGCAGCGCCGGTGTGCGGAGGCGCGCCCGCGTGCGGCGCGTAGCGGAGCCGACGCCGGGCGGTGCGGCCGCGCCGGCGGTGGACGGGCCCGCCGGCTCCGGAGACCGGGCCGACGGGTGCGGCGGTGGAGGCGTCTCGGGCGTGTCCGCTCCGGCCGGTTTGCGGACACGCCCGAAAGCGCGGTTCAATCGTGTCCGAATACTGACGGCCGATGCGGGCGCCCGACGGTGGCGAAGGACGGGGCGGCGGATGCCCGAGGAGAGCTCCCGCGTTCGCGTGCACGGTCCGCGGCACGGCGCGGAGAGGGCTCTGTCGATGCTGGAAGAGAAGCTACTTTCCCGCATGCCGAGCCGCTCACACCCCGACAGTCGTGTGGGGCCTCTCACGGCATTCGACCCGTGTGCCCGGGGCGACCCGGGCTTGACGGATCCGCCAGTTGGGGCGATGCTGCCTGGTGTCGTGACTGACTCCGGGGCTTGTGGTTGGACAGCGGTGTAGTATTCAGCTACACTGCCCTTTTGCGCTGCCCATTGACGATCCGTGTGCCGGTGTCCGTGCTCCGCGGCCGGATCCCGAGGCTCCCTCGGTGTTGCCGGACCCCACCGTACGTTCTCCATTACGAGGCCCTGACCGATCCATCGGCGGGTCTCAGTCAGACATCCCGGATCGTCCGGCGTGCGCGCGCATCAACCGCCACAAGCCTTCGGAAGGACCCCTGTTGGCAGCCTCGCGCAACGCCTCCGCTAACGAACTTGGTCCGAACCGCGTTTCCTTCGCCCGCATTCGGGAGCCACTCGAAGTCCCGAACCTCCTGGCCCTGCAGACCGAGTCGATGGACTGGCTGCTCGGTAACGAGAAGTGGAGTACCCGAGTCGAGGCGGCTCATAACGCAGGCCGCAAGGACGTTCCGGAGCAGTCCGGTCTCGAGGAGATCTTCGAGGAGATCAGTCCCATCGAGGACTTCTCGGGAACCATGTCGCTCTCGTTCCGCGACCACCGGTTCGAGCCGCCCAAGTACTCCGAAGAGGAGTGCAAGGACAAGGACATGACCTTCTCCGCCCCGATGTTCGTCACGGCGGAGTTCATCAACAACGACACCGGTGAGATCAAGAGCCAGACGGTGTTCATGGGCGACTTCCCGCTCATGACCACCAAGGGCACGTACATCATCAACGGCACCGAACGCGTCGTGGTGTCGCAGCTGGTCCGGTCTCCCGGCGTGTACTTCGACCGGCAGGTCGACAAGACGTCCGACAAGGACCTCTACGGCTGCAAGGTCATCCCGTCGCGCGGCGCCTGGCTCGAGTTCGAGGTCGACAAGCGCGACTTCGTCGGCGTCCGCATCGACCGCAAGCGCAAGCAGGGCGTCACCGTCCTGCTCAAGGCGCTGGGCTGGACGACCGACCAGATCCTGGAGCGGTTCGGCGCTTACGAGTCCATCCGCAACACGCTGGAGAAGGACCCCACGTCGGGTACCGACGACGCGCTCCTGGACATCTACCGCAAGCTGCGTCCCGGCGAGCCGCCGACGAAGGAGTCCGCCCAGGCGCTGCTGGAGAACCTGTACTTCAATCCCAAGCGCTACGACCTCGCCAAGGTCGGCCGCTACAAGATCAACAAGAAGCTCGGGCTCGACACCGCGTTCACACAGGGCACGCTCACCGAAGACGACATCGTCGCCACGATCGACTACCTCGTGCGGCTGCACGCCGGCGAGGAGGAGCTGGAGACCAGCCAGGGCACCCGCCCGGTCGAGACCGACGACATCGACCACTTCGGCAACCGCCGCCTGCGCACCGTCGGCGAGCTCATCCAGAACCAGGTCCGGCTGGGCCTGGCCCGGATGGAGCGCGTCGTCCGCGAGCGGATGACCACTCAGGACGTCGAGGCCATCACGCCCCAGACCCTGATCAACATCCGGCCGGTCGTGGCCTCCATCAAGGAGTTCTTCGGCACGAGCCAGCTGTCGCAGTTCATGGACCAGACCAACCCGCTGGCGGGCCTGACCCACAAGCGCCGCCTGTCGGCGCTGGGCCCGGGCGGTCTCTCCCGCGAGCGCGCCGGCTTCGAGGTCCGCGACGTCCACCCCTCGCACTACGGCCGCATGTGCCCGATCGAGACCCCTGAGGGTCCCAACATCGGTCTGATCGGCTCGCTGGCGGGCTACGGGCGCGTCAACTCCTTCGGCTTCGTCGAGACGCCCTACCGCAAGGTCGTCGACAACAAGCTGACCGACGACGTCGTCTACCTCACCGCCGACGAAGAGGACCGCTTCGTCATCGCCCAGGCGAACACCCCGGTGGACGCTCAGGGCAACTTCGTCGACGACCGCGTGCTGGTCCGCCGCAAGGGCGGGGAGTTCGAGGCCGTCTCCACCGACGAGGTGGAGTACATGGACGTCTCGCCGCGCCAGATGGTGTCGGTGGCCACGGCCATGATCCCCTTCCTCGAGCACGACGACGCCAACCGCGCGCTGATGGGGTCCAACATGCAGCGCCAGGCGGTGCCGCTGCTGCGTGCCGAGTCCCCGCTGGTGGGCACCGGCATGGAGTACCGGGCCGCCACCGACGCCGGCGAAGTGGTTCTGTCCGACAAGGCGGGCGTGGTCGAGGAGGTCACGGCCGACTACATCACCGTGATGGCCGACGACGGCACCCGCAAGACCCACCGGCTGGGCAAGTTCATCCGGAGCAACCAGGGCACCTGCTTCAACCAGCGCCCGCTCGTCGACGACGGCCAGCGCGTCGAGGAGAACCAGGTCCTGGCCGACGGCCCCTCGACCGACCACGGCGAGATGTCGCTGGGCAAGAACCTGCTCGTGGCGTACATGTCCTGGGAGGGCCACAACTACGAGGACGCCATCGTCCTCTCGCAGCGCCTGGTGCAGGACGACGTCCTCTCCTCGATCCACATCGAGGAGCACGAGGTCGACGCCCGCGACACCAAGCTGGGCCCCGAGGAGATCACCCGCGAGATCCCCAACGTCAGCGAGGAGGTCCTGGCCGACCTCGACGACCGCGGGATCATCCGCATCGGCGCCGAGGTCATCGACGGCGACATCCTCGTCGGCAAGGTCACGCCCAAGGGCGAGACCGAGTTGACCCCCGAGGAGCGGCTGCTGCGCGCCATCTTCGGCGAGAAGGCCCGGGAGGTCCGCGACACCTCGCTGAAGGTGCCGCACGGCGAGACCGGCAAGGTCATCGGCGTGCGCGTGTTCAGCCGCGAGGAAGGCGACGAGCTTCCGCCCGGGGTCAACGAGCTGGTCCGCGTCTACGTCGCGCAGAAGCGCAAGATCATGGACGGCGACAAGCTCGCCGGCCGCCACGGGAACAAGGGCGTCATCGCCAAGATCCTGCCGGAAGAGGACATGCCGTTCATGGAGGACGGCACCCCTGTCGACATCGTTCTCAACCCGCTGGGCGTGCCCGGCCGGATGAACGTCGGGCAGATCCTCGAGATCCACCTGGGCTGGCTCGCCAAGAACGGCTGGAAGGTCGAAGGCGACGACGAAGCCTGGAAGCAGGCGATGCACGAGATCGGCGCCGGCGAGATCTCGCCCGGGACCAAGGTGGCCACGCCGGTCTTCGACGGCCTGCGCGAGGACGAGATCGGCGGTCTGCTGGCCTCCAGCCTTCCCAACGAGGACGGGGAGCGCGTGATCGACGAGCACGGCAAGGCCGTGCTGTACGACGGCCGTACCGGCGAGCCGTTCGCCGAACCGATCGCGGTGGGCTACACCTACTTCCTCAAGCTGCACCACCTGGTCGACGACAAGATCCACGCACGCTCCACCGGCCCGTACTCGATGATCACCCAGCAGCCGCTGGGCGGTAAGGCGCAGTTCGGCGGCCAGCGCTTCGGCGAGATGGAGGTCTGGGCGCTGGAGGCCTACGGCGCCGCCTACGCGCTGCAGGAGCTGCTGACGATCAAGTCCGACGACGTCCTCGGCCGCGTCAAGGTCTACGAGGCGATCGTCAAGGGCGAGAACATCCCCGAACCGGGCATCCCCGAGTCCTTCAAGGTGCTCATCAAGGAGATGCAGTCGCTCTGTCTGAATGTGGAGGTGCTCTCCAGCGACGGTATGTCCATCGAGATGCGGGATACCGACGAGGACGTCTTCCGGGCAGCGGAGGAACTGGGAATCGACCTGGGGCGGCGCGAGCCAAGCAGTGTCGAAGAGGTCTAACTTCCGCGATCTTCAAGAGCAGGGGACGAATTAAGTGCTCGACGTCAACTTCTTCGACGAGCTCCGGATTGGCCTCGCAACCGCTGATGAGATCCGACAGTGGTCGCACGGCGAGGTCAAGAAACCGGAAACAATCAACTACCGGACCCTTAAGCCGGAAAAGGACGGGCTCTTCTGCGAGAAGATCTTCGGCCCGACCCGCGACTGGGAGTGCTACTGCGGTAAGTACAAGCGGGTCCGCTTCAAGGGCATCATCTGCGAGCGCTGCGGTGTGGAGGTCACCCGGGCCAAGGTCCGGCGTGAGCGCATGGGCCACATCGAGCTCGCCGCCCCGGTGACCCACATCTGGTACTTCAAGGGTGTGCCCAGCCGCCTGGGCTACCTGCTGGACCTGGCGCCGAAGGATCTCGAGAAGATCATCTACTTCGCCGCCTACATGGTCACCTGGGTCGACAACGAGGCCCGCGAGCGCGACCTGCCTTCGCTGGAGGCGCGCATCTCGGTCGAGCGCCAGCACATGGAGCAGCGCCGCGACACCGCAGTCGAGGAGCGCCACAAGAAGCTTGAGGCCGACCTGGCCGAGCTTGAGGACCAGGGCGCCAAGGGCGACGCACGGCGCAAGGTCCGCGAGTCGGCCGAGCGCGAGATGCGCCAGATCCGCGACCGGGTCCAGCGTGAGATCGACAGGCTCGAAGAGGTCTGGAACCGCTTCAAGAACCTCAAGGTCCAGGACCTCGAGGGCGACGAGATGCTCTACCGCGAGATGCGGGACCGCTTCGGCAAGTACTTCCGCGGCGGCATGGGCGCTCAGGCGATCCAGGAGCGGCTGGCCAACTTCGACCTCGACGCCGAGGCCGAGCGGCTGCGCGAGACCATCCGCAGCGGCAAGGGCCAGAAGAAGGCGCGTGCCCTCAAGCGGCTCAAGGTCGTCTCGGCGTTCCTGAACACCCGCAACAGCCCCATGGGCATGGTGCTGGACTGCATCCCGGTCATCCCGCCGGACCTGCGCCCCATGGTGCAGCTGGACGGCGGCCGGTTCGCCACGTCGGACCTGAACGACCTGTACCGCCGGGTCATCAACCGGAACAACCGCCTCAAGCGGCTGCTCGACCTCGGCGCGCCCGAGATCATCGTCAACAACGAGAAGCGGATGCTGCAGGAGGCCGTCGACGCACTGTTCGACAACGGCCGCCGCGGCCGCCCGGTCACCGGGCCGGGCAAC
Source organism: Streptomonospora alba (assembly GCF_000826685.1). Taxonomy (GTDB): domain Bacteria; phylum Actinomycetota; class Actinomycetes; order Streptosporangiales; family Streptosporangiaceae; genus Streptomonospora; species Streptomonospora alba. The sequence goes on along the minus strand of NZ_JROO01000032.1, from coordinate 86,950 downwards.
CGTCCGCTGAAGTCGCTGTCGGACATGCTCAAGGGCAAGCAGGGCCGTTTCCGGCAGAACCTGCTGGGCAAGCGCGTCGACTACTCCGGCCGCTCGGTGATCGTCGTGGGGCCGCAGCTCAAGCTGCACCAATGCGGTCTGCCCAAGCAGATGGCGCTGGAGCTGTTCAAGCCGTTCGTGATGAAGCGCCTGGTCGACCTGAACCACGCGCAGAACATCAAGAGCGCCAAGCGCATGGTCGAGCGGTCCCGCCCGGTGGTCTGGGACGTCCTCGAAGAGGTCATCACCGAGCACCCGGTGCTGCTCAACCGCGCGCCCACGCTGCACCGGCTGGGCATCCAGGCCTTCGAGCCCCAGTTGGTCGAGGGCAAGGCCATCCAGATCCACCCGCTCGTGTGCACCGCGTTCAACGCGGACTTCGACGGCGACCAGATGGCGGTCCACCTTCCGCTGTCCGCCGAGGCCCAGGCCGAGGCGCGGCTGCTGATGCTGGCCAGCAACAACATCCTCAAGCCGTCCGACGGCAAGCCGGTGACCATGCCCACCCAGGACATGATCATCGGGCTGTACTACCTGACGACGCAACGGGAGAACGGCGTAGGCGCCGGCCGGGCGTTCCGCACCCCGGCCGAGGCCATCATGGCCTTCGACCTGGGCGAGCTGGACCTGCGGGCACCGATCAAGCTGCGCGTCGACGGCGACGTCCCGCCGCCGCGCGACTGGGTCGAGCCCGAGAACAAGGAGCCGGGCGAGTCCTACGTTCTGGAGACGACTCTGGGGCGGTACCTCTTCAACGAGACCACACCCTCGGACTACCCGTTCGTGAACTACCAGGTGGGCAAGAAGCAGGTGTCCGCGCTGGTCAACGAGCTGGCCGAGAACTACCCCAAGATCCAGGTCGCCTCCACGCTGGACGCGTTCAAGGACGCCGGCTACCACTGGGCGACCCGGTCGGGCCTGACCATCGGGATCTCCGACGTCCTCGCGCCGCCGCGCAAGACGGACATCCTCGAGGGCCACGAGCGCCAGGCCGACAAGATCCAGCGCGAGTTCGACCGCGGTCTGATCACCGACGACGAGCGCCGCCAGGAGCTCACGGAGATCTGGACCAAGGCCACCAACGAGGTCGCCACGGACATGGAGGACAACGCTCCCGCCGACAACCCGGTGTGGATGATGGTGAACTCCGGTGCCCGAGGCAACCCGATGCAGGTGCGCCAGATCGCGGGTATCCGCGGCCTGGTCTCCAACACCCGCGGTGAAACCATTCCGCGCCCGATCAAGTCCTCCTACCGCGAGGGCCTGTCGGTGCTGGAGTACTTCATCTCCACGCACGGCCAGCGCAAGGGTCTGGCCGACACCGCTCTGCGGACGGCCGACTCCGGGTACCTCACCCGGCGCCTGGTCGACGTCGCTCAGGACGTCATCGTGCGCGAGGTCGACTGCGGCACCGACCGCTCGCTGTGGCAGGACGTCGGCGAGACCAACGCGGCGGGCACGGTGGTGCGCAAGCACAACGTCGAGAACACCGGCTTCGGCCGCACCATCGCCGAGGACGTCGTCGCGGACGGCAAGGTGGTCGTCCCCGCAGGGGCCGACATCTCCGAGCCGACCATCGACAAGCTGGTCGCCCACGGCGTCGAGCGGGTGCGCGTGCGCAGCTCGCTCACCTGCGAGGCCAAGATCGGCGTCTGCAGCACCTGCTACGGCCGCTCGATGGCCACGGGCAAGCCCGTCGACGTCGGCGAGGCCATCGGCATCATCGCGGCGCAGTCCATCGGTGAGCCCGGTACCCAGCTGACCATGCGGACCTTCCACATGGGCGGTTCGGCCGGCCAGGACATCACCCACGGTCTGCCGCGTGTGACCGAGCTGTTCGAGGCCCGCATCCCCAAGGGTGTGGCCCCGATCAGCGAGCTCGAAGGCCGTATCCGCATCGAGGACACGGAGAAGAGCCGGAAGATCATCCTGGTTCCCAACGACGGGTCCGACGAGATCTCCTACCCGGTGCCCATGCGGGCGCAGCTGCTGGTCAGCGACGGCGACCACGTGGGCGTCGGCCAGCAGCTCATCCAGGGCGCCATCAACCCGCACGAGGTGCTGCGCATCCAGGGCCCGCGGGCCGTCCAGCAGCACCTGGTGTCGGAGGTGCAGGAGGTCTACAAGTCGCAGGGTGTCTCGATTCACGACAAGCACATCGAGATCATCGTGCGGCAGATGCTCAAGCGGGTGAACCTCCTGGAGTCCGGCGACACCGAACTGCTGCCCGGTGAGATGGTCGAGCGGCCGAAGTTCGAGTCGATCAACCGCCGGGTAGTGGCTGAAGGCGGTCAGCCGGCGGCCGGCCGCCCGGTGCTGCTCGGCATCACCAAGGCGTCGCTGGCCACCGAGTCGTGGCTGTCGGCGGCCTCCTTCCAGGAGACCACCCGGGTGCTCACCGAGAACGCCATCCACGGCAAGAGCGACCCGCTGGTGGGCCTCAAGGAGAACGTCATCATCGGTAAGCTCATCCCGGCCGGTACCGGTCTGCCGCAGTACCGCAACGTCCGGGTCGAGCCGACCGAGGAGGCGAAGGCGTCGATGTACTCGGTGTCGGGCTACGAGGAGCCCAGCGAGTACACCTTCGGGCAGGGCTCGGGAGAAGCCGTGCCGCTGGAGGAGTACGACTTCGGTCCCTACAACAGGTGACCTGAAGAGTCGATCGGCAGAAGCGATTGGTTGGTCGAGCGGCGGCGGTAGTCCACCCGTTTACCGGGTGGGCTGCCGCCGTTCGTCGTTGCGGGTCGGCATACTCGTGTATCGATGGGGAGAGCAGCGCGCACGCGCGGTCGGGAGATCGAGGACAGTGACGGACAACGGGGGACAGCGGTACATACCGCCCGATGGTGATCACGACGCACGCAATGAATCCGCGGACTCGTGGTTCATGCCGAGCGGCGACCGCCACCGGACTCAGTCCCAGTACCAGGACAGCTACGACGATGCCGGCGCCGCCGAGGAGGGCGACGCGGGCCGGTCCGGCGCGCCCGGTGCACAGCCCGGCGAGGAGGGCCCGGCCCAGCCGCGTTCAGGGGAGCAGGACCGTCCGCGGTCGGCTTTCCCCAACAGCGGCGGCTACCCGGGAGCCGGAGGCGACCGCCCGGCGATGGCCGAGCCCTATCCTTCGGCGCTGGGCGACCTCGGTCTCCCCGGCGACCCGCGTAGCGCGGGCGGGGCGCCGGCGAGCGGGCAGGACCCGCCGCCGCTCACCCGCCCCTATGCCGCGCCCCCCGAAGACGCGGAGCGCCGCGGCGCCGACGGCGCCGAGGGGCGGGGCGGCCGCCCGGCGGCCGGCTCGGACGACGACCCCAGCGGCACCGGCTTCGATGATCCCGGCCGCGGTCTCGCGGGTGCGGCGGGCGGCTCCGCGTTCCCGCCCCGACCGGGCTACGGCGAGGCCGGTGATCCCCTGTCGGGGGCCGACTACGGATCGGGCGGCACCGTCGCCGGTTACCGCCTGCCGGACGCTCCCGCGACCGGAGGCGAGAACACTCCGCTGACCTCGGCTGGAGGCGCCGGCGGCTATCCCGACTTCGGGTCCACCGTGCGTTCCGAGCCCGGCGCGGGAGCCGCGGACAGCGCACCGGGCGCAGAGCGCCGGGAGCCCTCGGCAGGGGCGCACCAGGGCCATGGCGGTGGCGAGTGGGGAGCGGCCGGAGCGACCCCGTACGGCTCCGGTTCCCTCGGCCCCGACACCGAGCCCTTCTCCTCCGGTGAAGGACCGGAGGCCGAGGGGCAGAGCCCTCGCCAGGCGCACCGGTCCGGCGAGGCGGATCGCAGCGCCTCCGGCGGCCCCGCCGCCGGGTGGAGCGGCCCGGGCACAGGAGCCGGACCCGGCGACCCCGCGGCAGAGGGCGGCTCCGGGTACGGCCGTGCCGACCCCGGTGCCGGAGAGCCTTTCGCCGGTGCGGGCTCCGCCCCGCCCGGCGCCTGGGAGAGCGTCGGGACTCGGCCCCGGCCCGACTCCGGGTGGCAGGGGCCGGCCGGCCCGGCGCCCGAAAGCACCGGACGGGACGCGGGTCGGCAGCCTCCTGGCGCGTATGAGGACCCCGCGACCGACCGGCCCGCGGGTGCCCCGTGGTCGGCGGACCCCGCGGGGGGCACCGGCGGCTCCTCCGCACACGCCGATCAGCGAGCCCCCCGCGGCGGTTCCGAAGAACCGCGGCGGGCCTCCTCCGGCGAGGACCGGACCGGCCCCGGCGAGCGGGCTTTCGACCACGGCATCGACTCCACCGCCGGGGAGCCCCGCCGCTACGCCTCGGAGTCCGGACACCGGCTCGACCCCGAGCCCGGCCCTCTGCCGCGCTGGGAGCCGGGGGGCGGCGATCCTCTCGACGCTCCCCCCTCCCGGCCGGTCGGCGCCGAGCCTTCCGGACCCGGCGACGCGGACGCCTACGGCGACGAGCTTTCCCGCCCCTACTCGCACCGGATCCAGACCGAGGAGGACCCGTCCCTCCGGCCGGCCTCCTCCTGGTCGCCGGATCACGCCCGCGAACCGTCGAGCCCTCTCGGGGGCGACGCCGCGGGTGACACGCCTTCCTCCCGCAGCGGATCCGGCTTCGACCGCGCCGAGCCCGCGCCTCGCCCGGACCCCGGCGGCGACCCCGTACCGGGCACCGGCGGCGGGCCGGACGGCGGGTTCGGTACCGGCAGCGGCAACACCTGGGCCTTCAGCCGCGACGACACCCGACTGCCCGAGGACGTACGCCAGGCGGTCGAGGAGCAGCGCCGCAAGCGGCGCGACGGCTCGCCCGAGCACACGACGGCCGGGTTCTCGCGTGGTGAGGACACGGGCGGTTCCCCGGACCGGCCCGAGGCCGGTCCCGGCGGGACCCCGCCCGCTCCGCCGCCGACCGCCGACCTCGGTGACGATCCGCTGGCGGCCATCGCGGCGCAGCAGGCCCGCGCCCGCGCCGCCGACGGCTCCGCCGGGGAGTCCGCACCGGCCGCCGACGAGCCGGGCCCCCACGGGCGGGGCTCCGGCGGCTCGTTCCCCGGCGACGAGCTGGGGCCGGACCTGCGGTCGGATCTGCGGGGCTCCGGCGGCTCGTTCTCCGGCGACGAGCTGGGGCCGGATCTTCGGGATTCCGGCGGCTCCTTCGACGGCGACGAGCTCGGGCCCGATCTGCGGGGCGGTGAAGCCGCTCCCTCCCGCGAGGGGGCGGCCGACCGCGGCGGGCAGTACGGCGAGCCCGACGCCTACGGCTCCTATGCGGCCGAGCCGTACGGGCGCCAGGACGAGTACGGGCGCCCGCAGCCCGCGGAGGGCTACGGCGAGTACGGCGAGTACGGCGAGTACGGCGAGTACGGCCGCGGAGGCCCCGAGGGTCCTCCCGCGGCAGGGCACGGCGCGGCCGTCGGCGGATACGGCTCCTATGAACCGCAGGGCCGCCCCCCGGGCGGCTACGGGGTCGGCGACGGTCGTGGGCCGAGTGGACCGGAGGTTCCCGACCCCTTCGCCCAGGCCCGTCCCGAGTACTACACCGACCGGCGCGGCCCCCAGAGCCGCCAGGAGGGCTTCGCCGGGGAGACCGGTACCGCGTATGCGGCCCCGGGGAGTCCTGACGCGCCGCCCGCCGACCACCCGCGGCCGGGCGGGGCCGGAGGACCGGACGGGCCCGGCACCGCCGCCATGGACCTGTCCGGGCTCGGCTCCTACGCCGAGGACGCCGACGCCTACGGGTCCGCCCCGAGCGGCGGCTCCTACGCCGGCGGATACGGCCCCGAGCCCGCCGCCGACGGAGCCGGAGCCTACGGTCCCGGCGGCCGCGAGGGCGCACCCGAGGACGCCTACGACGCCTACGACGGCTACGACGAGCAGGACCGGCGAGCCAGGTCCTCCCGCGACCCCATCAGGGAGGAGTTCCCCGACTTCGACCGGCCCCTGGGAGGCACGGCCGGCGACGACTACCCCGGCTACGACAACATCGACCACTGGCCCGACACCGCACCTGAGGCCTCGGCCACACTGTGGTTGGGGATCTCTGCGCTCGTGCCGGTGATCGGTCTGCTGACCGGCATCGCGGCCCTGGTGATGGGATCGCGCGCCAACCGCGCGATCCGGCGGTCGCAGGAGGAGTTGGAAGGGCAGAACCTGGTGCGGCTGGGCACGGTCCTGGGCTGGATCGGCATCGGGCTGTCCCTGCTGGAGATCGCCGTCTACGCGGGGGGCTTCGTCCTCTCTTGACCCTGTGCGCCCGCCGTTTTCGAGGGGCGGGCCTCCCGGGTGTGCACCGACGCCCCCGGTGCGGCCGCGGCCGCACCGGGGGCGCAGTCGTGTCCAGGCCTCCGCGGACGCCCGGCCGGCGGCGGGAGCGATGAGAACGGCCTGCGCCGATGGGTGATATCCCGCGCAAGCACTCCACAGAGCCCGTACACTAGAGGTGGACCTACGACAGCATGAGGCTGCGGAACGGAGTGCCGGAGCTGGCAGGCGTCATTTTGACCTGCTACAGAGCCTTCGGTACTCTGTAAATTCGTGCCCGTGAGTCGACGGGTCAGCACGTGCGCACTTTGCGAACGGCATTCGCCGGACAGCGCAGAGCGCGGCGCGTGACACCTCCTCCCAGAGTAACGACCGCAGGGTCGGACGTTATCCGGTTTCCGCCATGCTTGGGGTAGATCGCGACACGCCCGGGTTCGGGGGTAGGGGAGGACGGTAAGTCCACCTGGTCACAGGACACATCGGCTAAGAAGAACCGGCGTAGGTCACGAGAAAGACGGAGACGCGGTGCCCACCATCCAGCAGCTGGTCCGCAAGGGCCGACAGGACAAGGTCGCAAAGAACAAGACCCCGGCGCTGAAGGGGAGTCCGCAGCGTCGTGGTGTGTGCACGCGTGTCTACACCACTACGCCTAAGAAGCCGAACTCCGCCCTGCGCAAGGTCGCCCGTGTGCGGTTGAGCAGTGGGATCGAGGTCACGGCCTACATTCCGGGAATCGGACACAACCTCCAGGAGCACTCCATCGTGCTCGTGCGCGGCGGTCGTGTGAAGGACCTGCCGGGTGTGCGGTACCGGATCGTCCGCGGCTCGCTCGACACTCAGGGCGTCCGTAACCGCAAGCAGGCGCGCAGCCGCTACGGCGCTAAGAAGGAGAAGTAAGCATGCCGCGCAAGGGCCCGGCGCCGAAGCGCCAGCTCATCACTGACCCGGTCTACGGATCGCCGCTCGTTACCTCGCTGATCAACAAGGTGCTGCTCGACGGCAAGCGCTCGATCGCGCAGGGCATCGTCTACAAGGCGCTCGAGGGCGCCCAGGAGAAGACCGGCCAGGACCCGCTCGTGGTGCTCAAGCGTGCGCTGGACAACGTGAAGCCCGCCCTCGAGGTGCGCAGCCGCCGGGTCGGTGGCGCCACCTACCAGGTGCCGGTCGAGGTCCGCTCGTCCCGCAGCACGACACTCGCCCTCCGTTGGCTGGTCACCTACTCGCGTCAGCGCCGCGAGAAGTCCATGACCGAGCGGCTGATGAACGAGCTGGTCGACGCCAGCAACGGACTGGGCGCCAGTGTCAAGCGCCGCGAGGACACCCACAAGATGGCGGAGTCCAACAAGGCCTTCGCTCACTACCGCTGGTAATTCCCGCGGCTTTATCGATACGAGACCGAGAGAAGACGAGCCCTCATGGCTACCACTGCTCTTGACCTTGCCAAGGTCCGCAACATCGGGATCATGGCGCACATCGACGCGGGTAAGACCACGACCACCGAGCGCATCCTCTTCTACACCGGCGTGAACTACAAGCTGGGTGAGGTCCATGACGGCGCGGCCACCATGGACTGGATGAAGGAGGAGCAGCAGCGGGGCATCACGATCACGTCCGCGGCTACGACCACCCACTGGGACGACCACACCATCAACATCATCGACACGCCCGGCCACGTCGACTTCACGGTCGAGGTCGAGCGGTCGCTGCGTGTTCTGGACGGTGCGGTCGCGGTGTTCGACGCCAAGGAAGGCGTCGAGCCCCAGTCGGAGCAGGTGTGGCGCCAGGCCGACCGCTACGGGGTCCCGCGGATCTGCTTCGTCAACAAGATGGACAAGATCGGCGCCGAGTTCCAGCGCTGCGTCGACATGTTCCGCGACCGCCTCAACACCACGCCGCTGCCCGTGCAGCTGCCGATCGGCGCGGAGTCGGACTTCAAGGGCGTCATCGACCTGGTCCACATGAAGGCGCTGGTCTGGAGCGCAGAGGCCAAGCTGGGCGAGATGTACGACACCGTCGACATCCCCGACAGCCACCTCGAGGCCGCCCGCGAGGCGCACGACAAGATGATCGAGACGCTGGCCGAGGCCGACGACGAGATCATGGAGCTCTACCTCGAGGGTGTCGAGCCCACGGTCGAGCAGATCAAGCCGGCCATTCGGCGCGCCACGATCGCCGGCACCGCCATCCCGGTGCTGTGCGGTACCGCCTTCAAGAACAAGGGCGTGCAGCCGCTGCTGGACGCCGTGGTCGACTACCTCCCCGCTCCGCTGGACGTCGAGGCCATCGAGGGCCACGACCCCAAGGACGAGAGCGAGAAGGCCGAGCTGTCCCGGCGTCCGGACGAGAGCGAGCCTTTCTCGGCTCTGGTCTTCAAGATCATGAGCGACCCCCACCTGGGCAAGCTCACCTACATCCGGGTCTACTCCGGCGTGCTGGAGACCGGAACGCAGGTGCTCAACAGCGTGAAGGGGCGCAAGGAGCGCATCGGCAAGATCTACCGCATGCACTCCAACAAGCGCGAGGAGATCCAGCGCGTCGGCGCCGGCGACATCGTCGCGGTGATGGGTCTGAAGGACACCACCACGGGCGAGACGCTGAGCGACTCCTCCTCGCCGATCGTCCTGGAGTCGATGACGTTCCCGGCCCCGGTCATCGAGGTCGCGATCGAGCCCAAGAGCAAGAGCGATCAGCAGAAGCTGGGCGTAGCGATCCAGCGGCTCGTCGACGAGGACCCCTCCTTCCGGGTGGCCACCGACGAGGAGACCGGCCAGACGGTCATCTCCGGCATGGGTGAGCTGCACCTCGAGGTGTTCGTCCACCGCATGCGCGACGAGTTCAAGGTCGAGGCGAACATCGGGCGTCCCCAGGTCGCCTACCGCGAGACCATTCGCAAGAAGGTCGAGAAGATCGACTACACCCACAAGAAGCAGACGGGTGGACAAGGCCAGTTCGGCCGCGTCGTCATCGACCTGGAGCCGCTGCTTTCCGAGGGCGGCGACAGCGCGGGCTACGAGTTCGTCAACAACATCACCGGCGGCCGCATCCCGCGGGAGTACATCCCCTCGGTCGACGCAGGCTGCCAGGAGACTGCCGAGTTCGGCATTCTCGCTGGATACCCCCTGGTGGGGATCAAGGTGACGCTGCAGGACGGCGCGTACCACGACGTCGACTCCTCCGAGCTCGCCTTCAAGGTCGCCGGTTCCATGGCCTTCAAGGAAGCGGCGCGCAAGGCCAAGCCGGTTCTGCTTGAGCCGGTCATGGCGGTGGAGGTCACGACGCCCGAGGATTACATGGGCGACGTGATCGGTGATCTGAACAGCCGGCGCGGTCAGGTCCAGTCGATGGAGGAGCGCTCCGGCACCCGGATCATCAAGGCTCAGGTGCCGCTGTCGGAGATGTTCGGCTACGTGGGTGACCTGCGCAGCCGTACTCAGGGGCGAGCCTCGTACACGATGGTGTTCGACTCCTACGCGGAGGTCCCGTCCAACGTCGCAGAAGAGATTGTGGCGAAGGCGCGCGGCGAGTGACCGCGATACGTATCCAGTCCGAGCTAGCAACCATGTACGTCTAGGAGAAATCCAGTGGCGAAGGCCAAATTCGAGCGGAGCAAGCCGCACGTAAACATCGGCACCATCGGTCACATCGACCACGGTAAGACCACGCTTACCGCCGCGATCACCAAGGTTCTGCACGACTCGTATCCGGAGCTGAACCCGTTCACGCCGTTCGAGGACATCGACAACGCTCCTGAGGAGCGCGAGCGCGGCATCACGATCTCCGTCGCGCACGTCGAGTACGAGACCGAGCAGCGCCACTACGCGCACGTGGACTGCCCCGGCCACGCCGACTACGTGAAGAACATGATCACCGGTGCGGCGCAGATGGACGGTGCCATCCTGGTCGTGGCCGCCACCGACGGCCCGATGCCGCAGACCAAGGAGCACGTGCTCCTGGCCCGCCAGGTCGGCGTTCCCTACATCGTCGTCGCGCTGAACAAGGCCGACATGGTCGACGACGACGAGATCTTCGACCTGGTCGAGCTCGAGGTCCGCGAGCTGCTCAACGAGTACGAGTTCCCGGGCGACGACGTTCCGGTCACGCGGGTCTCCGCGCTCAAGTCGATGGAGGGCGACCCCGAGTGGACCCAGAACATCCTCGACCTGATGCACTCCGTTGACGAGAAGATCCCGAACCCGGAGCGCGACATCGACAAGCCGTTCCTGATGCCGATCGAGGACGTCTTCTCGATCACCGGCCGCGGGACCGTCGTCACCGGCCGCGTCGAGCGCGGTGTCATCAACGTGAACGACACCGTCGACATCGTCGGCATCAAGGACGAGAAGCAGACCACCACGGTCACCGGCGTGGAGATGTTCCGCAAGCTGCTCGACCAGGGCCAGGCCGGCGACAACGTCGGGCTGCTGCTGCGCGGCACCAAGCGCGAGGACGTCGAGCGCGGCCAGGTCGTCATCAAGCCCGGCACGACGACCCCGCACACCGAGTTCGAGGCGCAGGTCGTCATCCTGTCCAAGGACGAGGGCGGCCGCCACACGCCCTTCTTCAACAACTACCGGCCGCAGTTCTACTTCCGCACGACCGACGTCACCGGCGTCGTTACGCTGCCGGAGGGCACGGACATGGTCATGCCCGGTGACAACACCGAGATGTCCGTCCAGCTCATCCAGCCGGTCGCGATGGAGGAAGGCCTTCGGTTCGCCGTCCGCGAGGGTGGCCGGACCGTCGGCGCGGGCCGAGTGACAAAGATCATCAAGTAGCACGGACGTGCGGGGGCGGTATCCGGCGGCGACGTCGGCACCGCCCTCGGGGGCGGCCGGGTCTCCCGACCGGAATCCGGCCGCCCCCGACATGACCGACGTCATCGGGCTCTGTAGCGGTGATGCGCCTCAGGGGACAGCCCTGTTGCAGATTCTCAGGTGAATAGAGCCACACGAGGGCAAGCCCCTGTGGGGCAGGCGTGCCGGCGCAGTCGGCACCGTGCCACTACGGACACTAAGCGAAGGACGAAAAGGCCACCATGGCGGGACAGAAGATCCGCATTCGGCTCAAAGCCTATGACCATGAGGTCATCGACAGCTCGGCCCGCAAGATCGTCGAGACCGTGACGCGGACTGGTGCGAGCGTCGCTGGCCCGGTGCCGTTGCCGACGGAGAAGAACGTTTACTGCGTCATCCGCTCGCCGCACAAGTACAAGGACTCGCGCGAGCACTTCGAGATGCGCACGCACAAGCGGCTGATCGACATCATCGACCCGACGCCGAAGACTGTCGACTCGCTTATGCGACTCGACCTTCCGGCCGGCGTCGACATCGAGATCAAGCTTTAAAGGACGCACTGACATGGCCACCAAGCAGATCACGGGAGTACTGGGCGAGAAGCTCGGCATGACCCAGGTCTTCGACGACGCGGGCAAGATCGTGCCCGTGACGGTTCTGAAGGCCGGTCCGTGCGTCGTTTCGCGCGTCCGTACTCCGGAAACCGATGGCTACTCCGCCATCCAGATCGGTTACGGGAAGATCAACCCGCGCAAGGTGAACAAGCCGCTCGGCGATTACCTGCGCAAGCACGATCTCACCCCGCGCCGCCACTACGTCGAGGTTCGCACCAGCGACGCCGCCGAGTACGAGCTCGGCCAGGAGCTGACCGCCGACACGTTCGAGCCCGGCGAGTACGTCGACGTGACGGGCCGGAGCAAGGGCAAGGGCTTCGCCGGCGGGATGAAGCGCCACGGCTTCCGCGGCCTCAGCGCCACGCACGGCACCCACCGCAAGCACCGCTCGCCCGGCGCGATCGGCGGCTGCGCCACGCCCGGGCGCGTGTTCAAGGGCACCAAGATGGCCGGGCGGATGGGCAACGTCCGCAAGACCATCCAGAACCTGTTCGTCCACTCCGTGGACGCCGAAAAGGGTCTGATCCTGGTCAAGGGCTCGGTGCCCGGTCCGAACGGCGGACTGGTGCTCGTCCGCACCGCCGTGAAGGAGGGCAATTAAGCCATGGCGCCGACCATCGAGGTGAAGGACGCCCAGGGCAAGGCCGGCCGCAGTGTCGAGCTGCCTGAGGCGATCTTCGACCAGCAGGTGAACATTCCGCTCATGCACCAGGTCGTGCTGAGCCAGGAAGCAGCGGCCCGCCAGGGCACTCACGCCACCAAGACCCGCGGTATGACCCGCGGCGGCGGCAAGAAGCCCTACCGGCAGAAGGGCACCGGCCGCGCCCGCCAGGGCTCGACCCGCGCCCCGCAGTTCGTCGGCGGCGGCACGGTGCACGGCCCCCAGCCGCGCGACTACTCCCAGCGGACTCCCAAGAAGATGAAGGCCGCGGCACTGCGCGGCGCGCTCTCCGATCGCGTCCGCCACAACCGCGTCCACATCGTCAGCGAGTTCGTGGGCGAGGACGTGGCCAGCAAGCGTACGCAGACCGCCTTGAAGGCCCTGCGGCAGGTCACCGATTCGGAGAAGGTCCTCGTCGTGCTGGACCGCTCGGACGAGCGCAACCGGCTCGCCCTGCGGAACCTGCCCGAGGTGCACATCCTCGACGCCGGCCAGGTGAATACCCGCGACGTGCTCTACGCCGACGACGTGATCTTCACCGAGAGCGGCTACGAGGCCTTCCTGGCGCACGCTCAGGGCACCGCAAAGGCGGCCCGTGAGGAGTCGCAGGAGGAGGACCAGTGAAGATCCCCGACCCTCGGGACATCATCATCGAGCCGGTGATCTCCGAGAAGAGCTACGGGCTGATGGACCAGAACGCCTACACGTTCCTGGTGCAGCCCACGGCCAACAAGACGCAGATCAAGATCGCGGTGGAGAAGATCTTCGAAGTGAAGGTCACCAGCGTGAACACGATCAACCGTCCCGGCAAGCGCAAGCGCACCCGTTTCGGGTACGGCAAGCGCCCCGACACCAAGCGGGCCATCGTGAGCCTGCGTGACGGCGACCGGATCGACATTTTCGGGGCCTGATCGGTTCGCCGCTGCGGCGAGTCGGTCCCCGAGCGATCGAAACGAGTAACACGTAAAGGAATGCGCGAATAAGATGGGCATTCGTAAGTACAAGCCGACCTCTGCAGGTCGCCGCGGCGGAAGCGTGGCCGACTTCGTTGAGATCACGCGCGACCACCCGGAGAAGTCGCTGGTGCGGCCTCTCCACTCCAAGGGCGGCCGCAACCAGAAGGGCCGGATCACCGCCCGCCACCAGGGCGGGGGGCACAAGCGGGCCTATCGCGTGATCGACTTCCGTCGCCACGACAAGGACGGCGTCCCCGCCAAGGTCGCCCACATCGAATACGACCCCAACCGCACCGCGCGCATCGCGCTGCTGCACTACGTTGACGGCGAGAAGCGCTACATCCTGGCGCCCGCCGGCCTCAAGCAGGGCACCCGCGTGGAGAACGGGCCCAACTCCGACATCAAGCCGGGCAACTGCCTCCCGCTGCGCAACATCCCCACGGGTACGTTCGTGCACGCGGTCGAGCTGAAGCCGGGTGGCGGCGCGAAGCTGGGCCGGTCCGCGGGGTCGCAGATCCAGCTGCTGGCCAAGGAGGGCGCCTTCGCCACGCTGCGCATGCCCTCCGGCGAGATGCGCCAGGTCGAGGTGACCTGCCGCGCCACCGTCGGCCAGGTGGGCAACGCCGAGCAGTCCAACATCAACTGGGGCAAGGCCGGACGCAACCGGTGGCGGGGCAAGCGCCCCACCGTCCGCGGTGTGGCCATGAACCCGGTCGACCACCCCCTCGGCGGTGGCGAGGGCAAGAGCTCGGGCGGCCGGCACCCGGTCACCCCCTGGGGGCAGCCCGAGGGCCGTACCCGTAGGCCGAACAAGCCCAGTGACCGGCTCATCGTGCGTCGGCGTAGCAAGAAGAAGCGGTAAGGAGCACGTCCGATGCCACGTAGCCTTAAGAAGGGCCCCTTCGTCGACGACCACCTGATCAAAAAGGTGGAGACGCAGAACGAAAAGGGCACCAAAAACGTCATCAAGACGTGGTCGCGGCGGTCCATGGTGGTCCCGGACATGATCGGGCACACCATCGCCGTCCACGACGGCCGCAAGCACATCCCGGTGTTCATCTCCGAGTCGATGGTCGGTCACAAGCTCGGCGAGTTCGCTCCCACGCGCACTTTCCGCAGCCACGTCAAGGAAGACCGCCGTAGCCGCCGCTAGCGGTTGCAGTAGGAGTAAGAGCCATTTCCCCACGGTGCGTGGGGATGATTTCCGTGAGCGAGGGAAAAGCGATGGGAACGAGGGCACAGGCACGGTTCGTCCGTGTTACGCCCCGAAAGGCCCGCCGGGTGGTGGACCTTATTCGCGGGTTGCCCGCTGACGAGGCACAGGCGGTGCTCCGGTTCGCGCCGCAGGCGGCGAGTGAACCGGTGGGCAAGGTGCTCGCGAGCGCCATCGCCAATGCCGAGCACAACGACAAGCTGGACCGCGAGACGCTGGTGGTCGGTGGCGCTTGGGTGGACGAAGGTCCGACCCTGAAGCGCATTCAGCCGCGCGGCTTCGGCCGTGCGTTCCGGGTCAACAAGCGGACGAGCCACATCACTGTGGTCGTTGAGCCGCGCGAGACCGCGGGCGCCTCGTCGGCCAAGACGAAGGAGAGGACCCGATAGTGGGGCAGAAAATCAACCCGCACGGGTTCCGGCTCGGTGTTACCACCGACTACAAGACCCGGTGGTATGCCGACAAGCTGTACAAGGACTACGTCAAGGAAGACGTGGCCATCCGCCGGATGCTGAACCGCGGCATGGAGCGCGCAGGGATCTCCAAGGTGGAGATCGAGCGCACCCGTGAGCGGGTCCGCGTCGACATCCACACCGCCCGGCCGGGCATCGTCATCGGCCGCCGCGGGTCGGAGGCCGACCGCATCCGCGCCGACCTCGAGAAGCTGACCAACCAGAAGCAGGTCCAGCTCAACATCCTCGAGGTCAAGAACCCCGAGACCGACGCTCAGCTCGTCGCTCAGGGTGTTGCGGAGCAGCTGTCCAGCCGAGTCGCGTTCCGTCGGGCGATGCGCAAGGCCATGCAGAGTGCGATGAAGAGCGGCGCCAAGGGCATCCGCATCCAGTGCGGAGGCCGCCTCGGCGGTGCCGAGATGTCGCGTTCGGAGTTCTACCGCGAGGGCCGCGTGCCCCTGCACACGCTCCGTGCCGACATCGACTACGGCTTCTTCGAGGCCCGCACCACCTTCGGCCGGATCGGCGTGAAGGTCTGGATCTACAAGGGCGACGCTCCCGCGACCCGTGCCGAGCGTGAGGCGGCCCAGGCCGCCCAGCGCGCGCCGGGCGGCGGCGGTGGCGGCGGTGGCGGCGGCGCACAGCGCCGTGAGCGCCCCGGGCGCCGTCGTCGCGGCGGCCAGGGAGAAGCCAAGGCCGGCGCCGGGGCCGAGTCCGGTCAGGGCGCGGAGAAGTCCGGGAACGAGGGGAGCTGACCGATGCTGATTCCCCGCAAGATCAAGTACCGCAAGCAGCACCACCCCGACCTCACGGGCCGGGCCAAGGGCGGCACGAAGGTCAACTTCGGCGAGTACGGCATCCAGGCGCTGGACGCGGCGTACGTCACCAACCGGCAGATCGAGGCCGCACGTATCGCCATGACCCGGCACATCCGGCGTGGCGGCAAGGTGTGGATCAACATCTTCCCGGACCGCCCGATCACCAAGAAGCCCGCCGAGACCCGCATGGGTTCCGGTAAGGGCTCGCCCGAGTGGTGGGTGGCGCCGGTCAAGCCCGGGCGCGTCATGTTCGAGCTGTCGGGAGTCCCGGAGCCGATCGCCAAGGAGGCCATGCGCCGGGCGATGCACAAGCTCCCAATGAAGTGCAAGTTCGTGAAGCGCGAAGTGGAGGCGTGATGGCTAAGTCCCTGACCGCCCAGGAGCTGCGCGGCCAGTCCGTCGAGGACCTGGTCGGAAAGCTCAAGGAGGCGAAAGAGGAGCTGTTCAACCTCCGCTTCCAGGCCGCAACCGGGCAGCTGGACAACCACAGCCGGCTGCGCACCGTGAAGCGTGAGATCGCTCGGATCTACACGGTCATGCGCGAGCACGAGCTCGGAATCATGCCGCTGACCGGTGAGTCGGCTGAGAAGACGAAGGAAGCAGCCGAATGAGCGAGACCACGCAGAGCTCGACGCGGAATTACCGCAAGGTGCGCGAGGGCTACGTCGTCAGCGACAAGATGTCGAAGACGGTGGTCGTCGAGGTGGAAGACCGGATGAAGCACTCGCTTTACGGCAAGGTCATCCGCCGCACGACCCGCTACAAGGCCCACGACGAGGGTGAAAGCTGCGGCGTCGGTGACCGGGTCCGCCTGATGGAGACCCGGCCGCTGTCCGCAACCAAGCGCTGGCGCGTCGTGGAGATCCTGGAGAAGGCCAAGTAACCCCCGGAACCGGCGGCCGGTGCGTGGAGATCGGCCGCCCCAGGGGAGTGACCACCTAGCAGCGCGAGGCCGGCGGGCCGCGCGTGCATATATCAGGAGAAGACGTGATTCAGCAGGAGTCGCGACTCAAGGTCGCCGACAACACGGGGGCCAAGGAGATCTTGACCGTCCGTGTTCTCGGCGGCTCGGGTCGGCGCTACGCGGGCATCGGCGACACCATCGTGGCGACGGTGAAGGACGCCCTCCCCGCCGCGGGCGTAAGGAAGGGCGATGTCGTCAAGGCCGTGATCGTGCGCACCTCTAAGGAGCGCCGCCGGCCCGACGGCTCCTACATCCGCTTCGATGAGAACGCGGCCGTGCTCATCAAGGACGGCGGGGACCCGCGCGGTACCCGCATTTTCGGCCCGGTCGGGCGTGAGCTGCGGGACAAGAGGTACATGCGCATCATCTCGCTAGCGCCGGAGGTGCTCTAGGCGATGAAGATCAAGAAGGACGACGAGGTCGTCGTCATCGCCGGCAAGGACAAGGGTGCCACCGGGAAGGTCGTCAAGGCCCTTCCCCGGGAGCAGCGTGTCGTCGTCGAGGGCGTCAACCTCATCAAGAAGCACAAGCGGGCGAACCCGGCGGGCGGCCAGCAGGGCGAGGTCGTCACCATGGAGGCTCCCATCCACGTGAGCAACGTCGCGATCGTGGAGGACGGCAAGGCCACCCGCGTCGGTTACCGCTTCGAGGAAGACGGAACCAAGGTTCGGGTCTCCCGCCGTACCGGTAAGGACATCTCATGACGGTCGACACCGAGACCTCCGCTCCGCAGGCCCCGGCGATGCCGCGGCTGAAGGAGAAGTACCGCTCGGAGATCATCCCGGCCCTGCGCGACGAGTTCGAGATCCCCAACATCATGCAGATCCCCGGTCTGACGAAGATCGTGGTGAACATGGGTGTGGGCGACGCCGCGCGTGACGCCAAGCTGATCCAGGGCGCCGTAAACGACCTGTCGGCGATCACGGGGCAGAAGCCGCGGATCAACCGGGCGAAGAACTCCATCGCGCAGTTCAAGCTGCGCGAGGGCATGCCGATCGGCGTCAGCGCCACGCTGCGCGGCGACCGGATGTGGGAGTTCCTCGACCGGCTGCTCTCCCTGGCCCTGCCCCGGATCCGCGACTTCCGCGGGCTTTCGCCCAAGCAGTTCGACGGGCGCGGGAACTATACCTTCGGGCTGACCGAGCAGGTGATGTTCCACGAGATCGACCCCGACAGGGTCGACCGCCAGCGCGGCATGGACATCACGGTCGTCACGTCGGCGACCAACGACGACGAGGGGCGCAGCCTGCTGAAGCAGCTCGGCTTCCCCTTCAAGGAGTCCTAGGGGAGACCATGGCTAAGAAGGCACTGATCGCCAAGGCGAACCGGAAGCAGAAGTTCAGCGTTCGCGCATATACTCGGTGCTCGCGGTGCGGGCGCGCGCGTGCCGTCTTCAGGAAGTTCGGCCTCTGCCGTATCTGCTTCCGCGAGATGGCCCACCGCGGCGAGCTGCCCGGCATCGCCAAGGCGAGCTGGTAGGTCTTCCTGCGCCTGTGCCCGGGGAGCGGCACCGCCCCCCGGGCGGGGGCCCGGCCCCGGGCACAGGCGCGGCCGCCGACGAGGCGGCCGCCGGCTTGCGGAGCGGACGTAGGAAACACGGCCCCGGCCACGACCGGGGCGTGTGCACGACGCATTACGACAAAGAACCGACAGGGCACGGTGCCGCGATCGGCACGGTGCCCATGACCACGCCGTAGGTCCTAGAGGAGCCCGCGTCCGGCGCGGGAACAGGTCTTGCAGGGAGAGGCTTGTCCTCGGGGAAACCGCGGTGAGGAAGGGCCTATCGGCCATGACGATGACCGACCCGATCGCAGACATGCTTACACGTCTGCGTAACGCGAATTCGGCGTACCACGACACCGTGGTCATGCCCTATTCCAAGATCAAGGCGCACATCGCCGAGATCCTCCAGCAGGAGGGCTTCGTGCAGGGCTGGCGCAGCGAGGAGGCCACTGTGGGCAAGAGCCTGGTGGTCGACCTGAAGTACGGCCCCACTCGCGAACGGTCCATCGCCGGCGTGCGGCGGGTTTCCAAGCCCGGTCTGCGCGTCTATGCGAAGAAGGACAACCTTCCGCGTGTGCTGGGGGGCCTCGGCGTCGCCATCATTTCGACGTCCGGCGGCCTGATGACCGACAAGCAGGCCAAAAAGCGCGGCGTGGGCGGCGAAGTCCTCGCCTACGTCTGGTAGAAGGGGAGGGATTTCGCCATGTCGCGTATTGGTCGACGGCCGATCTCGGTTCCCAAGGGCGTCGAGGTCACCATCGACGGGCAGGACGTCAAGGTCAAGGGGCCGAAGGGCGAGCTGGGACATCGGGTTCCCGAGCCGATCACGATCGGTTGGGAAGACGACGAGCTGCACGTGAACCGGCCCGACGACAAGCCGGACAACCGCTCGTTGCACGGGCTCACCCGTGCGCTCATCGCCAACCTCATCGAGGGCGTCTCCAACGGCTACACCAAGACGTTGGAGATCCACGGCGTCGGTTACCGTGTCCAGGCTCGCGGCTCCAATCTGGAGTTCGACCTGGGCTACAGCCACCCGATCGTGATGGAGCCGCCCGAAGGCATCACGTTCCGCGTCGAGAAGCCGACAGTGCTGCACGTCGACGGCATCGACAAGCAGCTCGTGGGACAGGTCGCCTCGAACATCCGCAATCTGCGCAGGCCCGACCCGTACAAGGCCAAGGGCGTGCGGTACCAGGGTGAGCGGGTTCGCCGCAAGGCCGGAAAGGCTGGGAAGTAGTCATGGCTAAGACCACGATGCTGGCCCGCAAGGCGACGGCCAAGCGCGCGACCTCCCGTGCGCGGCGCCACCTTCGGGTCCGCAAGAAGATCTCGGGGACCCCGGAGCGTCCGCGCCTGGTCGTGTTCCGGTCCTCCAAGCACATCGTCGCCCAGATCGTGGACGACACGCGCCACCACACGCTGGTGGCGGCCTCCACGCTCGACCGCGACGTCCGCGGCGGCGAGGGCACCAAGACCGAGAAGTCCCGCCAGGTGGGCGAGCTGCTGGCGCAGCGCGCCAAGGACGCGGACATCTCGTCGGTGGTGTTCGACCGCGGCGGCTACCGCTACCACGGTCGTATCGCCGCGCTCGCCGACGGCGCGCGCTCCGGCGGACTGGAGTTCTGATGAACCCGGTCGCAAGCATTTTCACCAAAGGGAAGAGGAACCACTGATGGCTGCAGCTCCGCGGCGCGGCGCCGGTGGCGAGCGGCGTGACCGCCGCGACGATCGCCGCGGCGGCGCCGCAGACAAGGGTGTCTCCTACATCGAGAAAGTCGTGACCATCAACCGGGTCGCCAAGGTGGTCAAGGGCGGTCGGCGCTTCAGCTTCACCGCTCTGGTCGTCGTGGGCGACGGCAACGGCATGGTGGGCGTCGGCTACGGCAAGGCCAAAGAGGTCCCGTCGGCCATCGCCAAGGGCGTCGAGACCGCGAAGAAGAACTTCTTCCGGGTCCCTCGCGTCCAGGGCACGATCACGCACCGGGTCCAGGGAGAGGACGCCGCCGGCGTCGTCCTCCTGCGCCCGGCCGCGCCCGGTACCGGTGTTATCGCCGGCGGTCCGGTCCGCGCGGTGCTGGAGTGCGCCGGGATCCACGACGTGCTGAGCAAGTCGCTGGGCTCGTCCAACCCGCTGAACATCGTGCACGCCACCGTTGCGGCGCTCAAGGATCTCAACCAGCCGGAAGAGATCGCCGCCCGGCGGGGGCTGCCCCTGGAGGACGTGGCTCCGGCCGCCATGCTGCGCGCCCGTGCTGAGGCGAAGGCGGGTACCTGACCATGGCCAACAAGCTGAAGATCACCCAGGTCCGTTCCAAGATCGGCGGCAATCAGAAGCAGCGCGACAGCCTGCGTTCGCTCGGACTGCGCAAGATCGGCTCGTCGGTCGTGCGTGCGGACAACCCCTCCGTGCGCGGGCAGATCACCATCGTCGCGCACCTCGTGAACGTCGAGGAGGTCGACGCATGAGCGACTACACGCCCGACGAACCGGTCAAGCTGCACCACCTGAAGCCGGCCCCGGGCTCCAACAAGGCCAAGGTCCGCAAGGGCCGCGGCGAGGCGTCCAAGGGCAAGACGGCGGGCCGCGGCACCAAGGGCACCAAGGCCCGTTCCACGGTCCCGGTCGGCTTCGAGGGCGGCCAGATGCCGCTGATCAAGCGGATCCCCAAGCTCAAGGGCTTCAGCAACGCCAGGTTCAAGACCACCTACCAGGTGGTCAACCTGGACAAGATCGAGGAGCTCTACCCCGAGGGTGGCGAGGTCACCGTCGAGGGCTTGGTCGCGAATGGCGCGGTTCGCAAGAACCAGCTCGTCAAGGTGCTGGGCGAGGGCGAGATCTCGGTGGCGGTCCAGGTGACCGCCGACGCGTTCTCCGCCTCGGCCCGCGACAAGATCACCGCGGCCGGTGGCAGCGTCACCGAGCGGTAGGAATGATCGCCGCATCGCGCCAGGGGCGCTCACCGGGGATCCCGCACTGCGGGATCCGGTGGGCGCCCCTGCGCGTTGAGAGGCGGGTTGGGGTAGGTTCGGGGGCACTGCCCGCGTGCCATCGTCCGGGCACTGGGTGTAACGCGCCATGGCCTGGACGATCCTCTTCCCCCCGCGATTGGCTGTTACAGTGCGATACTGCTTGACCGAAGACCCCAGGGTCCCGGGACCCCTCCCGGGGCCGCCGTGCTACGACGATTCTGGATCGGCCGCGATGTCTGGAACCGGTTCCGCCGCCGAAACCTCGCAGGAGGAGACGTGCTAGGTGCGTTCATCCGTGCGTTCCGCACGCCTGACCTCCGAAACAAGCTGCTTTTCACGCTGTTCATCCTGACCGTTTTCCGGCTGGGAGCGGTGATTCCGGCACCGGGGATCAACTCGGCGGCCATCCGTGAGCAGCTGGAGGCCGTTCAAGCGCAGGACTCCACCGGAGTCTTCACGCTGCTGAACCTCTTCAGCGGCGGCGCGCTGTTCCAGCTCGCCGTGTTCGCGCTGGGAATCATGCCCTACATCACCGCGAGCATCATCATCAACCTGCTCACGGTGGTGGTGCCACGGCTTGAGGCCCTGAAGAAGGAGGGCCAGTCGGGCCAGGGCAAGATCACGCAGTACACGCGGTACCTGACCCTGCTGCTGGCGGTCCTGCAGTCCTCCAGCATCGTCGCGATGGCGCGCACGGGCCAGCTGTTCCAGGGCCAGATCCCGGTGAGCACCTACATGCCCAACCAGGATCCGCTGACGCTGGTGACCATCGTGATCACGATGAGCGCGGGCACGGCGTTGATCATGTGGTTCGGCGAGCTGATCACCGAGCGCGGTGTCGGCAACGGCATGTCGCTGCTGATCTTCACCACCGTCGTAGCGGGCTTCCCCTCGGCGATGACCACCATGTTCCAGGAGCAGGAGGCCTGGGTCTTCGGCATCATCTGCGTGGCGGGCCTCTTCCTGATCGCCGGCGTGGTCTTCATCGAGCAGGCGCAGCGCCGCATCCCGGTGCAGTACGCCAAGCGCATGGTGGGCCGGCGGATGTACGGGGGCAGCTCCACCTACATCCCGCTGAAGGTCAACCAGGCCGGCATCATCCCGGTGATCTTCGCTTCGTCGCTGCTGTACCTGCCGCAGTTGGCCATCGGCCTGATGGGCCAGGACGCGGACAACCCCGTGGCCAACTTCATCAACAGCTACTTCATCTCGGGCACGCACCCGATCTACATGGCGACCTTCTTCTTCCTGATCATCGGGTTCGCGTTCTTCTACGTGGCCATCACGTTCAACCCCGCTGAAGTCGCCGACAACATGAAGAAGTACGGTGGGTTCATCCCGGGTATCCGTCCCGGGCGTCCGACCGCCGAGTACCTGGACTACGTCCTGACCCGGCTGACGACTCCCGGTTCGCTTTACCTGGGGCTGATCGCTCTGCTGCCGATGGTGGCACTGGGAGCCTCCGGTGCGACGCAGAACTTCCCGTTCGGCGGTACGAGCATCCTGATCATGGTCGGTGTCGGGCTGGACACGGTGAAGCAGATCGAGAGTCACCTCCAGCAGCGGAACTACGAAGGTTTCTTGCGATAGTGCGTGCCGTATTGGTGGGACCCCCGGGAGCCGGAAAAGGCACCCAGGCCCAGATCTTGGCGTCCGAATTGTCTATTCCGAAGGTGTCCACAGGCGACATCTTCCGAGCCAACGTCAGTGGTGGTACCGAGCTGGGTAAGCAGGCCAAGGCCTACATGGACCGCGGTGACCTCGTCCCCGACGAAGTCACCAACGCGATGGTCCGCGAGAGGCTGAAGGAGGAGGACGCCAAGAACGGCTTCCTGCTCGACGGCTTCCCTCGCAACGTCGCCCAGGCCGAGGCGCTGAACAAGATCCTCGACGGACTGGGCCAGCGGCTGGACGCCGTGGTCGAGCTCAGGGCCGACGAGGAGGAGGTCGTCAAGCGGCTCTCCGGGCGCCGGCAGTGCCGCAACTGCAACCGCGTCCACCATGTCGAGTTCGATCCGCCCCGGACCGAGGGCGTGTGCGACCACTGCGGCGGCGAGCTGTTCCAGCGCGACGACGACCGCGAGGAGGTCGTGCGCCACAGGCTGGACGTCTACCGCGAGCAGACCGAGCCCCTCGTGGCCTTCTACGAGGGCGAGGGCCTCCTGGTGGCCATCGACGCGACCGGCGGCGTCGACGACGTCACCAGCCGCGCTCAGGCCGCGCTGCGAAGCGGCGCCTGATGTTCCGCAAGGCCGAGCCGGCGGTGCAGCTGAAGACGGCCGCCGAGATCGCGAAGATGCGCGAGGCGGGCACGGTGGTGGCGCGCACGCTGGACCGGCTGCGCGCCGCCGTCGAGCCCGGCATGAGCACACTCGACCTCGACGCGATCGCCGAGCGCAGCATCCGCGACGCCGGTGCCGTGCCCTCGTTCAAGGGCTACTACGGCTTCACCGGCTCCATCTGCGCCTCCGTGAACGAGGAGGTCGTCCACGGAATCCCGCGCGACTCCAAGGTGCTGCGGGACGGCGACATCATCTCCATCGACTGCGGTGCCATCCTGGACGGCTGGCACGGCGACTCCGCGGTCACGCTCGCGGTGGGCGAACTCCGCTCTGAGGACGCGCGGCTGATGGAGGTCTGCGAGGAGGCCATGTGGCAGGGCATCGCCGAGCTCCGGCCCGGTAAGCGCCTGGGCGACATCGGTGCCGCCATCGACGGATACATCCGCTCGCAGGGCCGCTTCAGCAATGTCCAGGAGTACGGCGGCCACGGTATCGGCACCGAGATGCACATGGATCCGCACGTGCTCAACTACGGCAAGCGCGGCAAGGGCCAGCAGCTCGTCGAGGGCATGTGCCTGGCCATCGAGCCCATGGCCAACGCCGGCGCCCGGCACGTGATGGAGCTGGACGACGGCTGGACCGTGGTTACCCGCGACGGCGAGCGCTCGTCGCACTTCGAGCACTCGGTGGCCATCACCGCCGACGGCCCGCTGGTGCTCACGGCGCGGGAGGAGAACCGGGAGCGCATCGCCGCCCTGGGATTCCCCGACCCCGGTCGCTGACCCGCCCTCACCGCACAGCGGCCCCGGCGCCGGCCGGATTCCGGCGGCGACCTGGGCGGCGCGGCGGTCGCCTACGATGGGCTGCGCGGGCGCGTGTCCGCGGGCGTGCTCAGGCGTGAGGAGAGTGGGCGATGTCGGAGTCCTCACCCCGGATGCGGGCTTCCGACGCCGACCGGGACCGGGTAGCCAAGGTGCTCCAGAGGCACTTCGCCGAGGGACGCCTGGAGAGCGCCGAGTTCAACACCCGGCTGGAGAGCGCCTACACCGCGCGGACCCGCGAGGACCTGGAGCCGCTCACCGCGGACCTGCCCGCAAGCGACCTCACCGCCTTGGCGGCCGAGGAGCAGGCGCCGCCACCGCCGCTGGGCGCGGAAGGCGGGCTGCTGCGCGATCCTGCGCTGGCGATCCCGTGGGCGCTGTGGGGCGGGGTCAACCTGCTGTGCTTCACGATCTGGCTGATCCTCTTCCTCACCGGCACGAGCGACGGCTACCCCTGGTTTCTGTGGGTGCTGATGCCGTGGGGTATCGTGATGGTGTTCATCACCCTCGGGCTGGCGGCCGCGAACCGCGGCGGCCCGCAGAGCGGCGGACGGTAGCCGCCCGCGGCCGCGATCGCGCATGCCGGTGTCCGCCGCAGCCGTGCGGGGGCGTGGCGGCGAAGTCTGCAGCACCCGTGTGTGCGGGGTAGAATGGCTGTGCCCACACTCGGGCTGTTGGGTCGGGCTGTCCGCCTTCGCTCGCGTCGGCTCGCCTGCGCGCGTTGCTGTCGCAGTCGACCTGATCTCTCAGTGTTCGCTATCGCTTCAGTAGTGCCCGGGCGCACAGCTCGGGTCATTCCGTATGTTCCCCGTCGTCGCCGGCGGGAATGATCCCGGTGGAGGATATGGCTAAGAAAGACGGCGCCATCGAAATCGAGGGCTCCGTTATCGAGTCCCTACCCAACGCAATGTTCCGAGTGGAGCTCGACAACGGGCACAAGGTCCTTGCCCACATCAGCGGCAAGATGCGCATGCACTACATCCGCATCCTTCCCGACGACCGCGTCGTCGTGGAGCTGAGCCCGTACGACCTGACGCGCGGGCGCATCGTTTACCGATACAAGTAGTCCGCCGCCGTCGCCGGGAGGACCGGCGGTAGCGGCGCCGGACGAATTCCACGAGTTCGGAGCCACCATGAAGGTCAAGCCGAGCGTCAAGAAGATCTGCGCCAAGTGCCGGGTGATCCGCCGCCACGGCACGATCATGGTCATCTGCTCGGACCCGCGCCACAAGCAGCGCCAGGGCTGAAGCCCTCGACTGCTGGGCGCGCTCGTGAGCAGTGCAGTGCACTGACGCCCTCACACAGCCTCGCGGTCAGCCGCGGCGGCACACAGACAGGCCTGTCCCGATTCCCTCGGAGCGAGGGAAGCACCCCCGGTCGGAGGCCGGGGCCTCGTCGATTGGGCGACGAGAGGGTGGGGCGGGTACGACCTCCGCTACGGAAACCAAGGAGTTCGCCCATATGGCACGCATCGCCGGCGTCGACCTCCCCCGCGAGAAGCGGGTGGAGATCGCTCTCACCTACGTCTACGGGATCGGGCGCACTCGCGCTGCCGAAGCCCTCACCAACACGGGCGTAAGCCCGGAGACCCGGGTCCACGCGCTGGGCGAGGACGACCTCGTCAAGCTGCGCGACTGGATCGACGCCAATTACCAGGTCGAGGGCGATCTGCGGCGTGAGGTCCAAGGGGACATCCGCCGCAAGATGGAGATCGGCAGCTACGAGGGCCTCCGCCACCGCCGCGGCCTGCCGGTGCACGGACAGCGCACGCAGACCAACGCGCGCACCCGCAAGGGCAAGAAGAAGACCGTGGCCGGCAAGAAGAAGGTCGGCAAGAAGTAAGTAGTCCGTCCACGCCGCCGGGACGCCGCGAAGAGGCGACCGGCACCCGCGAACGGACCGATGATCTTGGGAGTTATCAGGTATGCCGCCTAAGGGCCGTCAGGCAACTGCACGCAAGGTGCGCCGCAAGGAAAAGAAGAATATTTCCCATGGCCACGCCCACATCAAGAGCACGTTCAACAACACGATCGTGAGCATCACCGACCCCAACGGCGCGGTGATCTCGTGGGCGAGCTCCGGCCAGGTCGGGTTCAAGGGGTCGCGCAAGTCGACCCCCTTCGCCGCGCAGATGGCCGCCGAGGCCGCGGGGCGCCGCGCCCAGGAGCACGGGATGCGCAAGGTCGACGTCTTCGTCAAGGGCCCCGGCTCCGGCCGCGAGACCGCCATCCGCTCCCTCACGGCCACCGGCCTTGAGGTCGGCTCCATCCAGGACGTCACGCCGGTGCCGCACAACGGCTGCCGTCCGCCCAAGCGCCGCCGGGTCTGACTCCGGCGCACGCGACCGCGCTGCCCCTCGCGCCCCTCGGGGCGCCGGCGGGCAGGGCAGATCGGGCTCCGCGACCGCGGGGCCGTCCAGTGGCCGTCATATAGCGGGCGGCCCGGGGAAAGGAATCATCCACCATGTTGATCGCTCAGCGTCCGACGCTCTCCGAGGAGTCCCTCGGCGAGTTCCGGTCCAAGTTCGTCATCGAACCGCTGGAGCCGGGCTTCGGTTACACGATCGGCAACTCGCTGCGCCGCACCCTGCTGTCCTCCATTCCGGGGGCAGCGGTCACCAGCATCCGCATCGAGGGCGTCGAGCACGAGTTCACGACCGTGCCCGGCGTCAAAGAGGACGTCACCGAGATCATCCTCAACCTCAAGGGGCTGGTCATCAGCTCCGAGCACGACGAGCCGGTGCTGATGTACCTGCGCAAGCAGGGCCCCGGTGTGGTCACCGCCGCGGACATCGCTCCGCCTGCGGGCGTCGAGGTGCACAACCCCGACCTGCACATCGCGACCCTCACGGGCAAGGGCAAGCTGGAGATGGAGCTGACGGTCGAGCGCGGCCGCGGCTACGTCTCGGCGACGCAGAACAAGCAGCCGGGTCAGGAGATCGGGCGCATCCCGATCGACTCGATCTACTCTCCGGTCCTGCGTGTCACCTACAAGGTCGAGGCCACCCGCGTCGAGCAGCGCACCGACTTCGACCGGCTGATCGTGGACATCGAGACCAAGCCCAGCATCCGGCCCCGTGACGCGGTCGCCAGCGCGGGCAAGACCCTGGTCGAGCTGTTCGGCCTGGCGCGCGAGCTCAACGTCGACGCCGAGGGCATCGACATGGGCCCCTCGCCCACGGACGCGGCCCTGGCCGCCGATCTGGCCCTGCCGATCGAGGACCTCAACCTCACGGTGCGGTCCTACAACTGCCTCAAGCGCGAGGGCATCCACTCGGTCGGCGAGCTCGTGGCCCGGTCCGAGCAGGACCTCCTCGACATACGCAACTTCGGCGCGAAGTCGATCGAAGAGGTCAAGCAGAAGCTCATCGACATGGGCCTGTCGCTGAAGGACTCCCCGCCTGGATTCGACCCGAGCACCGCGGCCGACTCCTACGGTTCGGAGGACGACGACGAGGCCTTCGTCGAGACCGAGCAGTACTGATAGACCTTCGTCGCAATGGTCGGCCGCCGCGCCCGCTGCGGCGCGGCGGCCGACCGCACCACTAGGAGAACGACAATGCCCACGCCGACCAAGGGGCCCCGTCTGGGGGCCGGCCCGGCACATGAGCGGCACATGCTGGCGAATCTGGCGACATCGCTGTTCCAGCACGGCCGGATCAAGACCACCGAGACCAAGGCCAAGCGGCTGCGTCCCTACGCCGAGAAGCTCATCACTCTGGGCAAGCGCGGGGATCTGCACGCTCGGCGCCAGGTGCTGGCCAAGATCACCGACAAGGCCGTCGTGCACGAGCTGTTCACCGAGATCGGCCCGCGTTACGAGAACCGGCCCGGGGGCTACACCCGCATCACCAAGATCGGGCCGCGCAAGGGCGACAACGCCCCCATGGCCGTGATCGAGCTGGTCGAGGCGGGCCCCTCCACCCCGCCGGCCGCGACCCGCCAGGCCGCCGCCCAGGCCGAGCAGGCGGGCGAGTCCGAGCAGGCCGAGGCCGAGTCCGGCGCCGAGGCGGCCAACACCGCCGAGACCGCCGAGAAGGAGGTCCCGGCTCAGGAGGCGCAGGCCGCAGAGGGCACCGAGCAGTCCGCCGAGTCGGCCGAGGACGAGAAGTAGCGAACGGCAGATCCTGCCGCAGTCCGACGCGAAGGTGCCCGGATCCCGGAGAACGGGACCCGGGCACCGGCGTGTCGTGAGGGCTGCTGAGGGAGCGGCCGAGGAGGGTGGGCATCCGAGCATGGGGGAGACCGCCGAGGTCCGGCTGCGGCTGGGCGTCGCCTATGACGGCACCGACTTCTCCGGCTGGGCCGAACAGCCCGACCGGCGCACCGTGCAGGGCGAACTGCAGGCGGCGCTGAGCCGTGTGCTGCGGCTCGATCCCCAGGCGGTGCGCCTGACGGTCGCCGGGCGCACCGACGCCGGCGTGCACGCCCGCGGTCAGGCGGCCCACGTGGACGTCCCCGCGGCCGTGTGGGCCGCCGAGGGGCCCGATCGGCTGCTGCGGCGCCTGGCGGGCGTCCTTCCGCCCGACGTGCGTGTGAGCGCCGTGAGCGAGGCGCCTGAGGGCTTCGACGCACGCTTCTCCGCGCTGTTCCGCCGTTACGTCTACCGCGTCAGCGACGCCCCCGGCGGCGTGGACCCGCTGCGGCGGCGCGAAGTGCTGTGGAACCGGCGCCCGCTCGACACCGAGGCGATGAACCGGGCCGCCGCCGGGCTCGTGGGCGAGCACGACTTCGCCGCCTACTGCCGCAAGCGCGAGGGCGCGACCACCGTACGCGAGCTGCTGAACCTGGAGTGGCGCACGGAGGGCGAGCACCTCCACGCCGCGACGGTGGAAGCCGACGCCTTCTGCCACAACATGGTGCGTGCCCTGGTCGGCGCGATGCTGGCCGTGGGCGAGGGCCGCCGCGGCGAGGACTGGCCCGCACGCGTGCTCGCCGCCGGAGAGCGCGACTCCGCCGTGCACGTCGTCGCACCGCACGGCCTCACGCTGGAGGAGGTCGGCTACCCGCCGCCGGAGGAGCTGGCGGCGCGGGCCGCCGCCAGCCGCAGAGTCCGCACCCTGTCCGCTCCCCGGACGGAATGAGCCGGCCGGCCGGCGCGACCGTTCCACGCGGTACCTCTGCCGGCGGAGCAGGCCGGCTGACCATCGTGACGCGCATGCGCGGGCCCCGGAACCCGACTCGGGTTCCGGGGCCCGCGTGTGTCCGGCGGCGCCTGCGTTCGGCGAATCGTCAGACGCTGTCACCCAGCGATTCCAGCGGGACCTCCAGGAAGTCCTCGCTGATCTCGGCCAACTCGTCGGCGCGGCCGTCGTTGACGCGTCCGTCGCTGGCCGCCGCCAGGGAGAAGACCTGGTACGGACCCCAGCGCGCGCCCGAACCGTGGCCGCCGGCGATGTCCATGCGCTCCGCGCCGCTGCCGTCCTCGCCCTGCAGTCCCGCGAACCACTCCGAGGAGCCGAGGTCCTGCTCGCGCTCGACCGCCTGGGCCTCTTCAGGACTGCCCAGCGAGGCGATCCCGACCGTGACCGCGGCCGACTGGTCCTCGGCGACGTAGGTGGCGCGCACGATCTGCACGCAGCTGTTGTCGGCCAGCACCTCGCCGTAACCGCCGTGGGCGGCGGTCTGGCACTCGTCGGTGTCGTCGGTGGTGGTCAGGCTGTAGCCCTGCCCGGCGACGTCGACGGTGTCGGGGAACAGGTCCCCGGTTTCGAGCTCGGTGGGAGTCTCGGGAGCCTCGCCGGCGGCCAGGTCGGCGTCGGAGCCGGCCCCGCTGGTCGCGACGAGGAACGCGGCGCCGCCGCCGACGACCAGGACCGCCACGAAGCCGGCCACCAGCAGGAGCATGTTGTTGGGCAGGAAGCTCCGGCTCCCGCTGTCGTAGCCGTCATCGATCTCGGACAGGTCGATCTCGGCGGTCGTGTGCCCGCCCGAACCCGAAGGCGCGTCGCCGCGGAACATGGGGCGGCCGCCGAACTCGTCGCCGACGCGGTTGGCGGAGGGGGCGGCCTCGCTGGAGACCGCGTTCATGTTCTGGGTGGAGGCGCCGGCGTCCGCGGGGAACAGCGGCTCCTCCTCGACACCTTCGGGCGTGGGGCTGCCGGGGGTCATCACGCGGCCCTGTATGGGCTGGTTGGGGTGCGGCGGCTGCTGGGGCGCGCCGGGCGGCTGGGGCGCCGTGCCCGGGTGCGGGCGGCCGCCGGGCATGCCGCCCATCGGAGCCTGGCCCTGGGGCGGCTGCTGCGGACGGCCCGCCCCGTGCGGAGGAGACTGCCCACCGCCGGGCGCGGCTGCGCCGGGTGGCGGCTGATGAGGCGGCGGGGGCGGCTGGGGACCCGGCGCTGAGCCGAGGGCGGGCCGCCCCGGCTGGGGTGCCTGCCCCGGCGGCGGCCCGCCCGGGGGCTGCTGGGGCGTGCCGGACTGCGGTGCCTGGGGCGCGCCCTGCTGGGGCGTGCCGCCGGGCGCGCCGTAGCCGCCCGGGTGCTGCGGCTGAGCGGGGTGGGGCGGCTGCTGTGCGGGGCCCTGCCCGGCGCCGCCGGGCTGGGGCGGGGGAGGTCCGGCCGAAGGCTGCTGCGGCGGGGCCTGCTGCCACGGCTGCTGCGGTCCGGGTCCCGCTGCCGCCGGAGGCTGCTGACCGCCGGGAAACCGGTGCGGGGGTTGGGGACCGCCGTCGGCGGGCGGCTGCCCCGGCGCGCCGGGGTGGGGCTGCTGGGGCCCCGAGTGCCGCGGCGGCTGGGCAGGCTGCACGGGTTGGCCCGGCTGCCCCGGGTACTGCGCCGCCTGGTGAGGCTGCTGGCCGCCGGAGGGGGTGTTGTGCGGCGGATAGGACTGCTGCGGCCCGGACGCCGGCGGCTGCTGGCCGCCGGAGGTGTGCTGGGGCTGCTGGGGGTAGTGGCCGGCGGGGCCCTGCGGACCGGAGGGGCCGGACGGAGGCGTCGGCGGCGAGGCGTTGCCCGCCGGAGCCTGCGGACCCACCGGACTCTGCGGTGCTCCAGGTGCGGCAGGGGCGGCCCCGTGACCAGGGGATCCCGGGGCCTGCGGCCCGCTTCCGCCGGGCGCGTGACCAGGGGGAGCGGGGGCCTGCGGACCGGAGGGCCCGACCGGAGGCGTCGGGTGGTGGGCGCCCGCCGCCGGACCCTGCGGACCTGTGCCGCCGGGCATGTCACCCGGAGCGGGAGGAGGGGTCAGCGGGTTCTGGGCACCCGGTTCGGGCGCCCCGCCGCTGAGGATGTCTCCCCCGTCCGCCGGAGCGGTGTAGTGCGGGTGCTGCGGTCCGGCTGCCGCGGCGGAGTCCGGGGGCGTGGCTGGGTGCCGCGGCTCGGGACGGCCGTCAGGGTCGCCGAGGCCGTCGTTCGGCTCATAGGGATGCGATGCGATGGCGGTACTCCGAAGACTGTCCAGGGGAGGCGGATGGGGTCGAGGGCGGGCGGCCGCCGTCTCGCGGTGCCCGGCGGGGACCGGCGGTCGCGGCCGCAGGTTCCCGGCGGGCAGGACGTCCGGCATCGGCTGGGGTCGGCGGCGGGCCACCGCTACGGGGCCGCCGGCACTGTCGCCGCTCCTATCGGCGGTTCCGGGTGGCTGCCGCGGCGGAGCGGCGGGCGCTGTGCGCTTCGCGCTCGGCCGGTCGTATCGACGGTGCGGGCCCGAGGATAACGCCTCGGCGCCCGCGCGCGCCGCGACGCGGGACGGGTAGGCGGTCCGCCGGCGGCCCGCGCGGACTCGGGCGGCCGCGGCGCGTGCTGGGCGGGGACGGGGGCGGATGTCGGTGGTGCGGACAAAGCACTCGCTGGGCAAGGCATAATGGAAGGCGGAGTATCCACGTGTCGCCGTGCCGCTGCGGGTCTGTGCATGACTCGGCAGTGTAGGATCGACGGTCGCTTTGACCGGCAGTGCGTTCGGGCGATAGTATATTCTGCTGTTCGTGCGTTGAGTTGCCGTAGGCACCCATATGCTCTATCCGTGGGAGTCGGTGACGCATCCTCCGCACCCATTCGGCGGCCGCACGCCCCTCGACGGGCGCGGCAGCCTAGCCAGTAATTGAGTTCTCCATCTCCGTCCGCGGGGATGGGCCCCGCCGACTGAGACGAAGGCTTACGATCGTGCGCACATACAGCCCTAAGCCCAGCGATGTCCAGCGTCAGTGGCACGTCATCGACGCCAGCGATGTCGTGCTGGGGCGGCTGGCCAGCCACGTCGCCACTCTGCTCCGAGGCAAGCACAAGACCTACTACGCGCCCCACATCGACACCGGCGACTTCGTGATCGTGATCAACGCCGGCAAGGTGGCGCTGACCGGTAACAAGCTGCAGCAGAAGCGCGCCTACCGGCACTCCGGCTACCCCGGCGGTCTGCGTTCGGTCGCCTACGGCGAGCTCCTGGAGAAGCACCCGGAGCGGGCCATCGAAAAGGCGGTCAAGGGCATGCTGCCGAAGGGCTCTCTGGGCCGCAAGATGTCCAAGAAGCTCAAGGTCTACGCCGGGGCGGAGCACCCGCACCAGGCGCAGCAGCCGGTGCCCTACGAGTTGAAGAAGATCGATCAGCCCGCCTAGGCGTTCGCGAGACTGAAGGAAGTACGAGGAGAACCGTGGTCGAGCCGACCGGTATCGAAGACGTCGCAACTCAGGACAACGAGGGAAATCCCGAGGATTTCCCCGCTGAGTACACCAGCGAGACCCCCGAGGCCGCCGCTGCCGCCGGGTACGTCCCGACCGCCTCCGGCCCGGGTGCCGGCACCGGCCGGCGCAAGCAGGCGATCGCGCGCGTTCGCATCACGCCCGGTTCGGGAGAGTGGAAGGTCAACGGCAAGCCGTTGGAGGAGTACTTCCCCGACAAGGTGCACCAGCAGGTCATCAAGGAGCCGCTGGTCTCGCTCGGCTTCGACGGTGCCTACGACATCTTCGCGCGGCTCAACGGCGGCGGGCCCAGCGGCCAGGCCGGCGCCCTGCGCCACGGCCTCGCCCGTGCGCTCGCCGGGCTGGACGCCGACAACAACCGCCCGGTGCTGAAGAAGGGCGGCTTCCTCACCCGTGACGACCGCGAGGTCGAGCGGAAGAAGGCCGGCCTGAAGAAGGCCCGCAAGGCTCCGCAGTACTCCAAGCGCTAAGCGCTCCGCCGCGATGCCGTCGGCTCCGGTCGGCACATCCGGTCACGGCCCGCCTTTCCTCCCGATCTCCGGGTGGTCTGAGCGGGCCGTACGTCTTTCCGCCGGTTCCATCCTCATTCGGTGCATGCGTACGGGTACCTCGGCCGACCGCGCTCTCGCCCCGTTCCGCGAGCGCGGGCCCGCGCCCCCGACTGCAGCAGACCGCGGCCCCGTTCCGGATGCGACCGGTATCGCAACTACCCACGAAGGGGCGATTGGTTCGTGACTCGGCTGTTCGGTACCGATGGAGTACGTGGGGTCGCGGGTCGCGACCTCACCGCCGCATTCGCGTTGGAACTGTCCGTCGCCGCCGCACGGGTGCTGCCCGGCGAGCACGGCGATCACAGGCGTCCTAAGGCGGTCGTTGGCCGCGACACCCGGGCCTCGGGCGAGTTCCTGGAGGCGGCCGTCGCCGCAGGGCTGGCCAGTGCCGGCGTGGACGTCGTCCGGCTGGGCGTGCTGCCCACCCCCGCTGTCGCCTATCTCACCGCCGAACTGGACGCCGACTTCGGCGTCATGCTCTCGGCCAGCCACAACCCGGCTCCCGACAACGGGATCAAGTTCTTCGGGCGCGGCGGCCAGAAGCTCCCCGACGCCGTCGAGGACAGGATCGAGGCCGCGCTGAAGGAGCCGTCCGAGGGGGCCGTGGGCGCCTCCGTCGGCCGGGTGGCCGACGCCGTCGACGACGGGGCCGATCGCTACATCCGGCACGTCGTGGGCACGATCCCGCACCGCCTCGACGGTCTCCGCGTCGTGGTGGACTGTGCCAAGGGCGCCGCCGCCGCGGTGGCTCCCGAGGCGCTGCGGCGCGCGGGCGCCGAGGTCGTCGCCATCCACGACGACCCCGACGGCCTGAACATCAACGAGGGGTGCGGCTCCACCCACCTGGACGCGCTGCGCGACGCCGTCCGCGAGCACGGGGCCGACGTCGGCATCGCCCACGACGGCGACGCCGACCGCTGCCTGGCGGTGGCCGCCGACGGCTCGGTGGTCGACGGCGACCAGATCATGGGCATTCTCGCGCTGGAACTGCACGAGGCCGGTCGGCTGTCCAAGGAGACCCTGGTGGTCACGGTCATGTCCAACCTCGGACTGAAGCTGGCCATGCGCGAGGCGGGGATCACCGTGGTGGAGACCCCCGTGGGCGACCGCTACGTGCTGGAGACCATTCGCGAGGGCGGGTACTCGCTGGGCGGCGAGCAGTCCGGCCACGTGGTGCTCACCGACCACGCCACCACCGGCGACGGCCTGTTGACCGCGCTGCACCTGCTGTGCGCGATGAGCCGGCGCGGCCTGGCGCTGAACGAGCTGGCCAAGGTGATGACCCGGCTGCCGCAGGTGCTGATCAACGTGCGCGGTGTGGACAAGACCCGGGCGAAGTCCTCGGCGGCTCTGGCCGAGGCGGTGAGCGCCGCCGAGACCGAGCTCGGCGACACCGGTCGCGTGCTGATCCGCCCCAGCGGAACCGAGCCGATGGTCCGCGTCATGGTCGAGGCCGCCGCCGAGCCCCACGCCCGCGAGGTCGCCGAGCGCCTCGCCGGAGTCGTGCGCGAGGACCTGGTGATCGGCTAGCCGGGTGTGACGCCCGGCGGGGGAGCCGGCCCCGCCCCGGCGAAACGCAGTGCCCGGCACCGCGGTGCAGACGAGCACAGAGGGCGGCACGCGCGCGCGTGCCGCCCTCTGCTTCGTCCGCTGGAGTCGGAGGTCGGGCCGCCGGTGCGACGAAGCGCTCCGACGGCGGGTTCACTCCGCCGACGAGCGCGGTACGCCGGGGGCGGCCGCCGCGGCGTCGGGCGCGGTGTCGTGGGCGCCCACCGGAACCACCAGCGGGGTGCCCGAGACGGGATCGGGGATGACAGCGCACCGCAGGCCGAACACCTCGTTGAGCAGGCCGGGGGTCAGCACCTCTTCCGCCGCGCCCGTCGCACGCACCTTCCCTTCGCACATCGCGACGAGGCGGTGGGCGTAGCGGGCGGCCAGGTTGAGATCGTGGAGCACCATGACGACGGTGCGCCCGTGCCGCTCGTTGAGTTCGCGCACCAGGTCCAGAACCTCGATCTGATGGGCGAGGTCGAGGAAGGTCGTGGGCTCGTCCAGCAGGAGCAGGTCCGTCTCCTGCGCCAGGGCCATGGAGATCCACGCGCGCTGGCGCTGCCCGCCTGAGAGCTGCTCCAGGGTGCGGTCGGCGCAGTCCAGCATCCCCGTCAGCCGCAGCGCGTGGGAGACCGCCGCTCTATCGGCCGAGGACCACTGCCGGTACCAGCTCTGGTGCGGATGCCGGCCGCGCGCTACCAGGTCGGCGACGGCCAGTCCCGGCGGTGCCTGCGGCGACTGCGGCAGCACCGCGACGGTGCGGGCGACCTCGCGCGGGGGAACCGATCGGATCGGGTGGCCGTCCAGCATGATCCGACCCGCGCCGGGACGCAGCAGCCGCCCCAGCGCACGCAGGAGCGTGGACTTTCCGCATCCGTTGGGGCCGATGATGGCGGTGACCTCGCGATCGGCTACGGCGAAGTCCAGGTCCCGGGAGACGACGGTGTCGCCGTAGCCCAGTGTGACCTGCTCGGCGCTCAGCCGAGCGGACTCGGCGGGGGCGGCGGGATCGGGGGTCAAAGCCGGGCCTCCCGGTGGCGAAGGACGATGAGGTACATCAGATAGGGCGCGCCCAGCACGGCGGTGAACACGCCGACGGGCAGCTGGAGGGGTGCGAACAGCCCTGCCGCGAGCTGATCGGCGACCAGGGTCAGCGCACCGCCCATCAGCATCGCGGTGAACGGCGGCGGCTGCGCGCAGCGGCACAGCCGCATGGCGATCTGGGGGGCGGCCAGGGCCACGAAGTTGATGGGCCCCGAGGCCGCGGTGGCCACGCACACGAGCAGAGCGGAGAGCACCAGCAGCACCAGCCGCGCGGCGCCCACCCGCACACCCAGCCCGAGGGCGGCGTCGTCGCCCAGCCCCAGTGCCCCGAGCGTACGGCCGGCCCCCAGCGCGAGGGGTATCAGCACCGCCAGCGCGACGGCGGCGGTTCCGGCGCGGTCCCAGTCGGCCGCGTGCAGGCTGCCGGTGACCCAGGTCTGGGCGCGCGCCGCGCTCTGCAGATCGGTCCAGGTCATGAGCCAGTAGACGAGGTTCGCGCACGTCAGCGAGACCGCGATGCCTACGAGCAGCAGCCGGTTGCTGTGCACGCCGGAGCGCCAGGAGAGGCCGAAGACCACCACGGCCGTGGCGAGACCGCCGACGATCGCGCCCGCGGGTACGCCGAACCGGGCCGCGGCCCCGCTCACGCCGCCCGCGCTGCCGCCGAACACGATCACGGTGACGGCGCCGATGGCCGCGCCCCAGCCGATACCCAGGGTGTCGGGACTGGCCAGCGGGTTGCGGGCGAGGGACTGCAGAAGGGCGCCGGAGAGCCCCAGCGCGGCGCCCACCAGCGCGCCCGTCGCCGCCCGCGGCATGCGCAGTTCCAGGACGATGAAGCGCTGGCCGGGGTCGCCCGCGCCGAGCAGTACCGCCGCCGTGTCGGCCAGGCCCACGCTGGAGGAGTCGAAGGCCACCAGAGCCCGCAGGAACGCGGCCGCCAGCAGCACGGCCACCGCCAGGCACACCAGCACGGTGCGGGGGCGCCAGGGCCACGTCGCCGGACCGATGCGCAGCACGGGCCGGTCCAGCGCTGCGCCCGGCGATGTCTCGGGTGCGGGGGAGGGGGGAGCGGAGGCGCTCAAAGTTCGATCAGCCTCCTGCGGCGGACGAGCGCGACGAAGAAGGGGCCGCCCAGCACGGCGAGCACGATACCCACCTCCACCTCGCCGGAGCCGCGCAGCACGCGCCCGGTCACGTCGGCGGCCAGCACGAGCGAGGCGCCGCACAGCGCCGCGTAGGGGACGAGCCATCGGTGGTCGGGTCCGGTGACGGCCCGGGCTGCGTGCGGGGCGACCAGGCCGACGAACCCGATCGGTCCGGCGGCGGCCACGGCGCCGCCCGCGAGCAGCGCGATGGCGGCGACGCCGGACGCCCGCACGAGCCGCACCCGGTGCCCGAGGGAGGTGGCCACGTCGTCGCCCAGTGCCAGGGCGTTCATGCCCCGTGTGCCGAGCAGGGCCAGCACCAGCCCGGCGGCGACGAAGGGCAGGATCTGGGCGGTCACGCCCTCGGGCCGGCCGCTGAGCGAGCCGATGCGCCAGAACCGGTAGACCTCCAGGCTGCTTTCGTCCAGGAGCACGACCGCCGAGGCGATGGCGCTGAGCAGGGCGCTCATCGCGGCACCGGCCAGCAGGAGGGTCACCGGAGTGGGGCCGCGCGAGCCGCCGGATGCGACGGCGAACACGGCGACGCTGGCGGCCAGCGCGCCGCCGATCGCGAACCAGACGTAGCTGGAGACGTCGCTGAGCCCGAGCAGGAAGACGCTGAAGACCACGGCGCACGCCGCACCGTAGGCCACGCCCAGCAGGCTCGGGTCGGCGATGGGGTTGCGGGTGTGGCTCTGCATGAGCACCCCGGCGACCCCCAGCGCGATGCCGACGACAGCACCCAGCAGGGTGCGGGGCAGGCGCAGCGCGTGCACGATCGTGCTGGCCTCGCCGCCGTCGGGTGTCAAGAGGCTGCGCCAGACTTCGGCGGGGGCGATGCCGCGCGCGCCCACTGCGACGCTCAGCACCGCGCACACGGCCAGTACGGCCAGCAGCAGGGCCAGACCCGCAAGGCGGCGCGGCAGCCGCGGTCCGGCGTCTGCAGGCGCTGCCTCCTCGGCGCCCTGCGGCGGGGCGGTCGCGCTCGTCGTCACCGCGGCAACCCTCTCCTTCGCAGGTGGACCGGTCGTCGGCCCTGGACAAACCAGCGTAAAACTCGCATACTCCCAGTTTCACGACATTGTCGTGTGTTAGGCAAGACGAACCTAATCTAACGTGAACAGCAAAGGGAACCTGATGGCGCCTACCGCCTGCCTGCGCACCCGTGCGCGGACGCTCGCCACCGCCTCCGCGGCCGCCGTGCTGGTCCTGCTCACCGCTTGCGGCGCAGACACCGGCGGAGCCGACGACGCCTCCGGAGACTCCGGCGGCTCCGGCGGCTTCCCCGTCACCGTCGAGCACGCCATGGGCGAGACGAAGATCGAGTCGGCGCCCGAGACCGTCGTCGTGCTCGACACCAGCTACCTCGACTCCGCGATCGGACTCGAGATGGACGTCATCGGCCGCACCGCCTACTCCGACGGCGAGGGACTGCGCGACTACCTCGGCGAGCAGGGTCGCACCCATGCCGGCGACGCCGAGGTCGTGGGGTCCCTGGAGTCGCCCGACCTCGCCAAGATCGCCGAGCTGCAGCCCGACCTGATCCTCTCGGCCAAGGTCCGCCACGAGGACGTCTACGACCAGCTCGCCAAGATCGCCCCGACCGTCTTCTCCGAGACCACCGGCGCCACCTGGAAGCAGAACCACATGCTGGTCGGCGAGGCCGTGGGCAAGCGGGACACGGCCGAGAGCCAGATCGCCGACTTCGAGGAGCGGGCCGCGGACCTGGGGAAGGCCGTCGCCGAGAAGAACGGCGGCGAGGCTCCGACCATGACGCTGGCCCGCTTCGCCGGCGAGCCGACCGTGCGCCTCTACGGCCCTGACTCCTTCCCCGGGATCGTCCAGAAGGACGTGGGCCTGCCGCGTCCCGAAGACGCGCCCATGCCCGAGGAGGGCGCCATCGCCGCCAACCTGAGCCCGGAGCGGATCCTCGACCTCGAAGCCGACCACATCATGGTCTCCACGTGGGACGACGGCAGCGGAGAGTCCGCGGAGAAGGCCGAGAAGTTCACCGGGAACCCGCTGTGGGGCCAGCTCGAGGGCGAGAAGCACACCGTCGCCGACGAGGTGTGGCTGTCCTCGGTGAGCCTTCAGGGCGCCCACACCGTGCTCGACGACATGGCCGACATCTTCGGGGTGGAGGCGCCGCGGTAGAGCCGCGCTCCCGCACGGGGACGCCCCCGGCTACCGCACGCGGGCCCCTCGCCCCGGCCGCTGCGCGCATCCGCGCTCCGCGGGCCGGGAGGCCCGCGTGCGGTGCCGGACCGGCCGTGCTGCTCGACCGCCCGGCTACTCGACCGTCACGCTCTTGGCGAGGTTGCGCGGCTGGTCGACGTCGTTGCCCTTGGCCAGCGCCAGCTCGCAGGCGAACACCTGCATCGGGATCGACGAGATGATCGGCTGCAGCAGGGTCGGCACCGCCGGGATGCCGATCAGCTCGTCGGCGTAGGGCCGCACGCTCTCGTCGCCCTCCTCGGCGATGACGATGGTGCGGGCGCCGCGGGCACGGATCTCCTGGATGTTGGAGACGATCTTGTCGTGCAGCACCCCGCGCCCTTCGGGCGAGGGCACCACAACGACCACCGGCAGGCCGTCCTCGATCAGCGCGATCGGCCCGTGCTTGAGCTCGCCGGCGGCGAAGGCCTCGGCGTGCATGTAGGCCAGTTCCTTGAGCTTGAGCGCGCCCTCCAGCGCCACCGGATAGCCCACGTGGCGGCCGAGGAAGAGCACGGTCCCGGCGCCGGACAGCGAACGGGCCAGTTCGCGCACCGGGCCGACAGTGCCCAGCACCTTCTGGACCTGCTCGGGCATTCGGGCCAGCTGCGCGATGACGGCGTTGACCTCGTCGCCGAACTTGGTGTTGCGCACCTGGGCGAGATAGAGCCCGATCAGGTAGCAGGCCACCAGCTGGGTGAGGAACGTCTTGGTGGCCGCGACACCCACCTCCGGTCCGGCGTGGGTGTAGAGCACGCCGTCGGACTCGCGCGGGATCGTGGAGCCGTTGACGTTGCAGATGGCCAGGACGCGGGCGCGCTGCTCGCGGGCGTAGCGCACCGCCATCAGCGTGTCCATGCTCTCGCCCGACTGCGAGATGGCGATCACCATCGTCTGCCGGTTGAGGATGGGATCGCGGTAGCGGAACTCGCTGGCGACCTCGACCTCACACGGGACGCGGCACCAGTGCTCGATCGCGTACTTGGCGATCAGCCCCGCGTGGTAGGAGGTGCCGCAGGCGATGATGACGATCTTCTCGATCTCGCGCAGCTCGGAGGGGGCCAGCCGCATCTCGTCCAGGGTGAGCGTCCCGTCGACCCCGACGCGGCCCAGGAGGGTGTCGGCGACGGCCTGCGGCTGCTCGACGATCTCCTTGAGCATGAAGTACTCGTAGCCGCCCTTCTCGGCGGCCGAGGCGTCCCAGTCGACGTGGTACTCGCGCACCGGGGCGAGGTTGCCGTCGTAGTCGGTGACGGTCACCGAGTCGCGGCGCAGCTCCACCACCTGGTCCTGGCCCAGCTCCACGGCGTCGCGGGTGTGGGCGATGAAGGCGGCGACGTCGCTGGCGAGGAAGTTCTCGCCGTCGCCGCGGCCGACGACGAGCGGCGAGTTGCGGCGGGCGGCGACCACCATGTCGGGATCGCCCGCGTACATCGCCACGAGCGTGAAGGCGCCGTCCAGGCGGCGGCAGACCGCGCGCATGGCCGCGGCCAGGTCCTCGTCCTGCGCCTTGACCTCCTCGCCGAGCAGGTGGGCGACCACCTCGGTGTCGGTCTCGGAGGTGAACTTGCAGCCGCGCTCCTCCAGCTCCAGGCGCAGCGCGGCGAAGTTCTCGATGATGCCGTTGTGGATGACGGCCACCCGGTTGTCGTTGTCGACATGGGGGTGGGCGTTGACGTCGTTGGGTGCGCCGTGGGTGGCCCAGCGGGTGTGCCCGATGCCGATGCCGTCGGCCGAACGCGGGGTCTCGGCCAGGGCCGCCTTCAGGTTGGCGAGCTTTCCGGCGCGCTTCTCGGTCTCCATCCGGCCGTCGGCCAGTACGGCGACACCCGCGGAGTCGTATCCGCGGTACTCCAGCCTTTTGAGGCCGTCGACCACCACCTCAAGCGCCGGTTGCGGCCCGACGTAGCCAACGATTCCGCACATGGGGGCCAGCGTAAGCGATGGGCGGGCCGCGGCCGACCATCCACGCCCCATACCATTAAGCGTTTACGCAGGTAACGGTATAGACCATTTGGTGACCGCGATAAGACCGCGCACGTCAGAGGGTCGCTGGCCGCACAAGGCGCTGCCGCCGAGGCGCTCTTGGGGCCGCAGAAGAATCTCCGCACATGTCCGATGTCGGCCGTGTCGCTCGTCCCGCGTGGTTAAGCGGCGGTTAAAGATCGCTCCATGACCGCGCATCCCCCCGTGTCCCTCGCCGCCCCTGAGGCGGCCGCCGCACAGTGTCGGGAGTCGTTGGCCGGCCGATCCGACGGGGGCGACATGCACAAGGCGGCACCTGGTAGACCGGCGCGCGCCGCCAGGACGATGGCGATGATCGTGCTGCGGGCCGGCGGGAGCCGCTCCGCCGCAGTACCCGGGGACTAGCGTCCTCGCCTGATCGTCCGGTGGTGGTGGGGGGAAACGGCATCCCGCACCACCACCGGGCCCTTTCCAGCGGCGGTTCGATGCGTTCTCCAGGGGGAGCGCGCATCAGGGCGGGCCCTCTCCTCTAGTGTGGGCAGGCGTGGCTTCGACGAAGAACGGCTTTTCAACGCCGTATGTGGAACTCGACCGGCCGGCGTGGGCGGCACTGCGCGACACGACACCGCTCCCGCTGACCGAGGACGACCTCGAAGCCGTGCGGGGAACGACCGACCCCACGTCGCTGGACGAGGTACGCGACATCTACCTGCCGCTCTCGCGGCTGCTGA
This sequence comes from Streptomonospora alba, assembly GCF_000826685.1. Lineage (GTDB taxonomy): Bacteria > Actinomycetota > Actinomycetes > Streptosporangiales > Streptosporangiaceae > Streptomonospora > Streptomonospora alba. The sequence continues at coordinate 44,821 of NZ_JROO01000032.1, read as the reverse complement.
ACCTGTACGTCAGCGCGACCCGGCAACGGCACGCGGCGGTGCGCGACTTCCTCGGCGAGGGCGACCAGCCGGTGCCCTTCATCATCGGCGTGGCCGGCAGCGTCGCCGTGGGCAAGTCGACGACCGCCCGGCTGCTGCGCACCCTGCTGGCCCAGTGGCCCGACCATCCCAACGTCGAGCTGGTCAGCACCGACAACTTCCTCCACTCCAACGCGGTCCTGCAGGAACGCGGGATCATGAACCGCAAGGGGTTCCCCGAGAGCTACGACCGGCGTGCCCTCGTACGGTTCGTGTCGGAGATGAAGGCAGGCGCGCCGCGGATGGACATCCCGGTGTACTCGCACCTGGCCTACGACCTCCTCCCCGGTGAGACGCAGACCGTGCAGCGGCCCGACATACTCGTCCTCGAAGGGATCAACGTGCTCCAGCCGCCGCTGCCGGGACGGCTGGCGGTGGCCGACTTCTTCGACTTCTCGATCTACGTCGACGCCAAGCCCGAGCACATCCGCTCCTGGTACCTGGACCGCTTCCAGGAGTTGCGGCGCACCGCCTTCTCCGACCCGCGCTCCTACTTCCACGCGATGGCCAGCGAGCTCGACGAGGAGCAGGCCGTCGAGTTCGCCACGGGCGTGTGGCGCAGCATCAACGAGGTCAACCTGGTCGAGAACATCCTGCCCACGCGCGGGCGGGCGACGCTGGTGCTGCACAAGGGCGCCGACCACGCCATCCGCCGTGTGCGGCTGCGCAAGACCTGAGCCGGACGCCTCCAGGCCCGCGCTGCGGTGCGGACCGGGCCGACCCGGTCGGCCCGGTCGGGGTCAGGCCGGTTCGGAGCGGGCGCTCCTGCGGTGGCCGGTCGTCGCCGAGCACGCCGCGAAGGGGCCGTGGGGGGAGCGCAGCCGCTCCAGCACGGGGTCGAGATGCTCGCGGTGCCACACGGCCGGACCCGAGGGGCCCGAGACCCGGGTGTCGGACAGCTCCTGATACGCCAGCCGCAGCGCGTGCAGTCGACCGACCGCCGCGTGGTGCTCCCACCACACGGGGCACCAGGCCGCGCGTCCGCCTCCGTCGCTCTTCAGCTCGTCGCCCGTACCCACATACACGGGTACGAGGAACTCGTTCACCCAGGTGACCAAGTCCGCAAGCTCGCCCTTGTAGGCCTCGCGCGACATGTTGAAGATGAAGGGGGTCGCCTCGGCGGCCTCGTCCTGTTCGGGTTCGCGGTCCGGAGCCGCGGCGAGTTCGGTGAGCTGTGTCTGCAACCTGATGACGTCCGCGCCGAGCCGGTGCATGGCGTTCTGCAGGTGCGCCACGTGCTCGAACAGTCCGTCGTGGGTCAGCCCGTCTTCGGTGGCGATGCGGTCGTCTGTGGAGGTCATGCGGCAAGTCCCGTGGCTGCTGTGCGTGTCCGGGAGCGCCGTCCCGGTCGAGTGGTCACAAGTGGGTCGGTTGCCGACACCCGGATGCCGTGCACGCGGGCGTCCGGTGCGGTGGTGAGGGCTCTTCCAGACCGTATGCCACACCGGGCGCCCGCCGATCCGGCCGGGGCCGCGGTGATGCGCGCGGCGCTCGGCGGGAAGGGCGGGAGCGCGCGGGGATCCCGAACCCGTCCGTACCTCCCCGATCACCGATTCGACGAGATTCTCCCTGTTGGGGCGGTTCCCTCGGCGTGATCATCGGCCATAGGTTTGGCGCGACGGACCTACTGGTGCGGGTGCCGGGAGTGCGGGGGCCTCGGGACGGCCGGGCTGCGATTCGCGAAGGAAGCGCCATGGAGTACATCCTCGTACACGGAACCACGCAGTCTCCCCGGGGCTGGGACCGCCTCGCCGAGGCACTGGTCGCGCGCGGGCACCGGCCCGTCCCCGTCGACCTGCTCGCGGGCGGAACCGACCGCTCCGCCGAGGAGTATGCGGATCTCGTCGCCGAACAGGTGGCGGCGGCGACGGCGGAGGGGGCCGCGTCGCCGGCAGGAGAACCGGACGGCCGCGGCGTGGGCCGACGCGCGGACGACGGCGGGAACGGCCCGACCGTGGTGGTGCACTCGGGTGCGGGCGCCCTGGCGGCGGCGGTCGCCGCGCGCGTGGGGGCCGGCCGGGTGGTGTGGCTGGCGGCCTTCGTGCCGGACACCATCGGCGGGCGCAGCCTCCTCGACGAGATGCAGGCCTCGCCCGCGCAGATGTTCAACTCCGAGTGGACGCAGCTGGTCGCGCCGCCGACCCAGGATCCGGTGACGGCGGGCTACTTCCTCTTCCACGACGGCGACCTGGCGACCCTGCGCTGAGGGCTGGAGACCGTGCGACTGTTCCAGCCCGCCCGCGCCTTCGCCCAGGCGCCGCGCGCTCTGCCCCGCGGTGTGGTGTCGACCTATCTGCTCCCGCTGCGCGACCGCACCCTGCGCCCGCACTGGATGCGCGTGGCCGCGGAGGTCCGCCTCGACGTCAAGGCCGTGGAGGTCGACGCCGGCCACTGCCCCCACGTGTCGGCGCCGGAGGAGGTCGCCAGCATCATCGCGGAATGAGGGGCCGGACGCCCCTCCGCGGATGCTGCGACTCGCCGGAGCGCGTGGGTACCGACCGTCGGCGGCGGGCCGGGTGTCGCGGTCGGCGCCGATTGCGGCATGCTCGCAGTAGTGCCGATCCCGGCGCGGGATCCGGCGACGACGCGACGAGCGACGAGGAGGCCCCGGTGCGCAACGCACACGCGGTGGCGACGGTGCGCAAGGCCGAAAGCGCGTTGATGGCCCGATTGCCCGAGGGGGCGCTCATGCAGCGGGCCGCGGCGGGACTCGCGGCCGCGTGCTCGCGGGTGCTGCGGCGCACCTACGGGGCACGGGTGGTGCTGCTGGTGGGCAGCGGCGACAACGGCGGCGACGCGCTGTACGCGGGAACGCTCCTGGCCCGCCGCGGCGCCTCGGTGCGCGCGGTACTGGTCGGCTCACGCGTGCACGAGGGCGGAGCGGCTGCGCTGCGCTCGGCCGGCGGCCGCACGGTCGCAGCGCCCCGCGAGGCCGAGAGCGTCGGCGACTCCGAGGCCGCGGCCGAGATCGCCGCCGCCGACCTCCTCGTGGACGGGCTGGTAGGCATCGGCGGCAGCGGCGGCCTGCGCGAGCCCCACTCCGCCGTCGCCGCGCTGGCCGGCGCCGCCGAGGCGCCGACGGTCGCTGTCGACCTGCCCAGCGGCATCGACGCCGACACCGGCACCGTGGACGGTCCCGCCGTGCGCGCCGACGTCACCGTCACCTTCGGCACCCACAAACCCGGCCTCTTCGTCGACCCCGGCGCCGGGCACGCCGGCGTGGTGGAGTTCGTCGACATCGGGCTGGGCCCCGAGCTGCCGGGGCCGAGCCTGGAGTGCCTGCAGGCCGAGGACGTCGCCCGCCTGCTGCCGCACCCCACGGCCGAGTCCGACAAGTACCGGCGCGGCGTGCTCGGCATGGCGGTGGGTTCGGACCGCTACCGGGGTGCCGCGGTGCTGGCCGTGGGCGGGGCGATGCGCACCGGGGTGGGCATGGTCCGCTACGCGGGTGCCGAGGGCGTCGTCACCGAGGTGCTCAACCGCTGGCCGGAGACCGTGGCCTCGACCCTGGACCCGATGGACCCGCTCGGTTCGCTGCCCGGCCGGGTGGCCGCGTGGGTCGTCGGCCCGGGCCGCGGCCTGCACCCCATGGCCCAGGCGGAGCTGGAAGCCGTGCTGGCCACCCCGCAGCCGGTGCTCGCCGACGCCGACGCGGTCACGGTCGTGTCGAAGAAGCCCGAGCTGGTGCGCGAACGCTCGGCGCACACGCTGCTGACGCCGCACGCCGGCGAGCTGGCGCGGCTGCTGCCGGACACCGAGCGCGCGGACGTCGAGGGCGACCGGCTGTCCTCGGTGGCGCGCGCCGCCGACGAGTACGGGTGCACGGTCCTGCTGAAGGGGTCGACCACGGTCGTCGCGGAGCCGGGCCACCCCGCGGTCGCCAACCCCACCGGGAGTCCGCTGCTGGCCACCGCCGGCACCGGCGACGTGCTCGCGGGCGTCATCGGCGCGTTCCTCGCCGCCGGCCTTGCGCCGCGCGAGGCGGCGGCGGCCGGCGCCTACGTGCACGGCCTCGCCGCGCGGATCGCCCACGACGGCGCCGCGATCTCGGCCTCCGACCTCTTCGACGCCCTGCCCCTCGCCCTGGCCGAGATCGGCTGAGAGGGGCGCCGGGCGGCTACACCGCCTTGGCGCGGGCGAGTCCCAGGGCGGCCGTTTCGGCGACGAAGGTGTCTCCCGGGTTGCGGCTGTCCTGCAACAGGTCCAGCTCCTGCTCGCCGATCCAGCGGAACTCCGTGTGCTTGCCGGGCTCCAGGCGCGGCGCGGACAGGTCCCCGGCCACGCGCACGAGGTAGTCGGACTCGTGCCGCCGAACCCCGTCGTCGGGGGTCCACACCAGGTGGTCGAGCTCCGCGAGGATCGCGGTCAGCCGCCAGCCGGTCTCCTCGGCGATCTCGCGGGCGAGCGCCTCGGGCATCGACTCTCCCGGCTCGACGTGGCCGCCGACGAGGTCCCAGCAGCCGGGGAACAGCCGCCGGTCCGGTGAGCGGCGCTGTACGAAAACGTGCCCCCGGCCGTCGGTGATCACGGCGCCCGCTACCCACCGTGCGCCGTCCGCCGTGTCCGGGAAGCGGATACCCGGCGCCACACTGATTCGGTCCGACAACGCTGCGTCCCCCGTATCGACGATCCGTAGCTGCCATCGCCTGCCCGCGTGGGAGGCGTCTGCGGCGCGGCGGCCGCCGTGGGCGGCGGAGGCCGTCCCTGGCTTCACGGCAGGCAGTGGTGGTACACGTGAACAGTAAGTGATGGGGCCGACGCAAGGGACGGGGACAGCCGTGGCTCGAACGAAGGGCGCCGTACCCTCCTCCGGTCCGAGGGCGGGTGGCGGCAGGCTGCACCGGCTCGCTCAGGCGCCTCGGGCGCTCGGTCGATCGGCGGAGTCCGGCGGCGGGCGCCGGGGGTGGGTCACCGCGGTCGCCGCGGTGTCAGTGCTGCCGTGGGGGGTGTGGGCCCTCGTCCGGCTTACCGGAGCGGAGTCCGGATTCCCCGCTGTGGCGCTGATCGCGTTCACGCCCTACGTCGCGGCGACCTCCGTCCTTCCCGTCGCCCTGGCGCTGCTTGCGCGGCGCGGCTGGGTGGCGCTGGCGGCGGCCGCGACGGCCGTCGCCCTGGTGGGCTGCGTCCTTCCGCGAGGGCTGCCGGGCTCGGCGCCGGATGCGGGCGGTCCGCGGCTGACGGTGCTGTCGGCGAACGTCTACTTCGGCCTCGCCGACCCCGACGCTCTAGTGCGGCTGGTGCGCGAGCACGGGGTCGAGGTGCTCAGCCTGCAGGAGCTGACGCCGCAGTTCGACGACGCCCTCACCCGCTCGGGCCTGCGCTCCCACCTTCCCTACGGCGTCACGGACGCCGCCACGGGACCGGTCGGGGGAGCGGTCTACTCCGCGCACCCGGTCGACGAGATCGGGGGCACCGACCGCAGCGCCTACTTCGCGATGCCCCGCGCCCGTCTGCGGGTCCCGGACGCGATGCCGGTCGAGGTCGTCTCGACGCACGCCATGCCGCCGAGCGATGCCGCGGCCGTCCCCGCGTGGCGGGATTCCCTGCGGGAGCTGCCCGACGCCCGCCCGAACGGCCGCGTCCGCGTGCTCGCCGGCGACTTCAACGCGACCCTCGACCACGCCGTGTTCCGCTCCCTGCTGGACACCGGCTACAGCGACGCGGCCGCCGCCACGGGCTCCGGCTGGACCGCCACATGGCCCGTCGACCGCCCACTGCCCGGCACCGCGATCGACCACATCCTGGTCGACCACCGCGTGGCCGTGCACCGCACCTCGGTGCACACCGTCCCCAACACGGACCACCGCGCGGTCCTGGCCGAGCTGACCCTGCCGCGGGCGTGAGGAGGCCCGCCGCGGGCCCGGGTGCAGGTAGTCGGCCGGCGGCGGCGCGCGCTCGGGCCGGCGAGGGCGTTCGGGACGCGGCTCCGGGCGCCGACCCGACCGCGGGGACCGGACCGGCGGGCGGCGGGAGACGCGCGCCGTACCGGGCTCCCCCTTCCGCGGCCGGTACCGGTCACCGGACTCGCCCGTCCCGGCCTTCACACCCGCATCCCCGTCCAGGACGGCGGTCCGGGGGTACGGGCCGTGCGGCTCCCGCGATAGCGTAGGCGGTCGCCTTCGCCGACGCGTGCGGCCGAGGCGGATCCTCTCGACATACCCGGGCCCGGCGCCCTGACCGGCCGGGATACCGCCGTAGGGGGCTTATGGACGAGCAGGCCATGATCACCCGCGATCTCGTGCTGCGGCTATGCGCCAACGCGACCGAGTTCGACCAGGGGTGGATCGAGGCGGACGCCAAGATCGTCGTCCCCTTCACCGCGCCCCGGGATACAGCGCTGATCGAGCGCGTCGTCGCGGCGGGGCGCGCGCTGGGCGTGAAGCGGCTGCTGGTATGCCGTACCCGCGCGGAGTTCGCCTATGAACCGGTCACCGAGGTCGCCGCCGATGCCGGCAGCGTCGTGCACGTCATCCGCACGTGGGGCGACGAACCCACCGACGTGCTGGTGGCGGTCGAGGACTTCTCCGCGGCCGTGCTCGTCACCGCCACGACGCTGACCGTCGCGGTCGGGCCTCCGGATTTCCTGCGGCCGCTGGTCGGGCCCGACTTGGAGTCGGCCCGCACAGCGTTCGCCGACGAGGCGCGGGAGAGCCGCGACCCGGATCTGCTGCACGCCGCCCAGGCGTACGGCTGCCTGGAGCCCGGTGCCCGGCACGCCCGGAACCCGCGGGGACCGGGCCCCGACCTGGCCGAGCGGCTGTCGGTGCGCGCGCGGTCGATGCGCGAGAACGCCCCCGGTGGCGTCGCGGCTCTGCGCGCACTGCGGGGCGGCTGGGCGTGGGCGATGGTGGCCGTGCTGCTCGTGGCCCCCGTGTTCGTCCCCGCGACGGCCGCCGCGCTGCCCGTGACCGCGGGCATGCTCTGGCTGGTGGTGCAACTGGCGTGGCTGTCGCGCTCCCGCACGGTCGCCTTCTCCACGCTTGTGCGGATCCTGCTGCTGGGCGCGCTGCTGGTGTGGCCGCTGGCCGCGGTGGAGGACGCGCTGACCGCCGCGTCGGGGGCGGACCCGTGGGTCGCGCACACCTACATCGCGGCGTGGGTCGAGGAGGCGGGCAAGCTTCTGCCCCTGCTGCTGCTCATGCCGCCCGCACGGCGCCGGTTCCGCCGGCTGGCGGCAGTGGACTACCTGCTGCTCGCGGCGGCTTCAGGCGCCGGTTTCCAGGCTGCCGAAACCCTGCTGCGCGCGCTGCCCGCCGGCGGATCCGCGGCGCTGCCCCCTCCGGCTCCGGCCACCTTCCTGCCCGGCGCGGTCGTCGCGCCGGAGTTGGGTGTGCACTTCTCCGGGCACGGCGTGCTGACCGGCCTCGTCGGGGTCGCGCTGGGGCTCGCGATCGTCGGCCGACGGCTCTTCGGAAGGTGGCTGTGGCTGCTGCCGCTCGCCGCCTTCGCCCTGGCGGTGCTGCAGCACACGATGTTCAACGCCGCCGTCGCCGAGGCCGTGCTCGGCGCCCCGCTGGAGCCCCACCCCGCCACTGCCGTCCTGCACGGGCTCACCGGCGGAGGGGCGGCCGACCGGTGGCTGCTGCTGGTCCTGCTGGGGGCCGCCGTGCTGCTGGACTACCGCACCGCCCGGTGCGCCGCCGACGTGACGCCGCCGCTGCCCGGCCGCCCTCCGCTGGGCGGGTTGCGCCGTCGCGCCTATGGGCGGGCGATCCGGCTGGGTGTGCGGGTGCCCGGCGACATCGCGCCGCTGTTCCGCCGCGCGGCGCTGCTGTGGGCGCGGGCACCGCTGCGGCTCGCACTCACACTGTCCGAAACCGTGCACGAAGCGGCGGTGATGCTGGTCGCCGCGCGGCGCGGTCCCGCCGTCCTCGCCGCGGCGTGGCGGTTCCTGCGCGAGCGGCGCGCCTACGCGATGGGCGCGGCGCGCGCGGGGGAGCGGCCCTGGCGCCGGTTCCCCGCGCGCGAGGACCTGCGCGCGACCGCGGAAGGGCTCGACGCGTCCTTCTTCGGCGTCGCGGCCGCCGCGTCGGCGGCGGTGGCTGTGACCGCGGTACTCGCGGCGGGGTTCGCCGGGACGGGGCCGGCGGGCGGCGGCCACGCCGCCTACGCCGCCGAGGCGCTGCGCCAGGCCGCCGGATGGTACGAGGCGCTGCCGCCCTCGTCGCTGCCGTGGGTGTGGGCCTGGGGCGTCGCGCTGGCCACCCTGCCGGCGGCGGGGTGGTCGGTGCCTCGCGAGTACCCCGACGCGGGCGCCTTCCTGCGCGAGCCGTCGCGGATGGCGGGGCGGATACTGGGTGCGCTGGCGCCGGGCCAGGTGCCCTACGCGGTGGCGGGGCTGGCCGGGCTGCTGCTGCCGCGCGGGTCGGATCGGCTGCTGCGCCGCCGCTGAGGCCGGATCGGTACCGGGAGGGCGTCCCGCCGCCCGCGTGCTGCGGCGGGACGCACCGCGTCCAACCCGTATCCGCGCGGGTCAGTCTCCCTTGCCGTACCCCTTGTGCTCGTCGTGGCCGCGGTCGTCGCCGTGGTGGCCGTAGTAGCCGTCGTGACCGTGGTGGTCGTCGTGGCCGCGGTCGGCGGCCCGGTGGTCGCCGTGGTGGCCGTGGTACCCGTCATGGCCCTTGCCGGCAGTGTGCCGGTCCTGCTCGTCCTGCTCCCCCGGGAGCCCGAGCAGGCGGTCGTAGCCGTGGCCGGCGTCGGCGGTCTGCATGCTCGCCGAGTGCGCGTCCGAGTGGTAGCCGTCGTAGCCCTTCGCGTCGTCGGCCTGTGCGGCCCCGGCGCTGAAGAGTGCGATGGCGGCGCCCGCGGCGGCGGTCAGGGAGCCGGCGGCGACAGTGCGTTTCAAGGACACGGAGAATCCCCTCGTGTGCGATTCATTGGTTACTGACGGTGTTCACTGTAATGAGCGTGAGACGGCACCTCCAGTACCGCGAGGGCGCGCGGGCCGATCGGTGCGCCCGGCGTGAGTAGGGGTTTTACCTGCGGTTTCCCGTGGTCGTCCGCGGCGCGGGTGCCGCAGTGGACGGGCGCGGCGGCGTGGGGTCGCGCCGGACGCCCCGCGGTATCGGCTACGCCGGGTAGCAGCGGACCTCGGTCGCCTTCACACCCGCCCATACCTCGACGCCGCCGCCCAGCTCCAGCTCGGCCAGAGCTTCGGGGGTGATGTCGGCCAGCAGCGGGAAGTCGCCGTCCAGGTGAACCCGCACCTGGTCGCCGAACCGCTCCACACCGTCGATGCGCAGCCGCCACAGATTGCGCGGCGTGCCGTCGGGCCGCTCCCGGTACAAGGCGACGGAGCGCGGCGGGAACGCGACGAAGACCTCGCCTTCCCGGCGCTCGGACAGCGACACCTCCGCGTGCTCCCCCTGCGCCGCGCCCGCCACGGCCACGCGGGTGCCGCGGGCATGTCCCCGGTACAGATTGAGGCCCACCAGCCGCGCGACGTAGGCGGTGCGGGGATGCTGGGCGACCTCACCGGGCGGGCCCTCCTGCACGACTGCGCCCGCTTCGAGCACCGTGATCCGGTCGGCGAGCACCATCGCGTCGAGCGGGTCGTGGGTGACCAGCACCGTCGCGCAATCGAGGTCGGCGAGGCGGCGACGCAGCTCGGAGCGGACCGACGCGCGAGCGTGCACGTCCAGCGCGGCCAGCGGTTCGTCGAGCAGCAGCAGCCGGGGGCGCACCGCCAGCGCGCGCGCCAGCGCGACCCGCTGCGCCTGCCCGCCGGAGAGCGCACCCGGGCGCGCGTTCGCATACTCGGCCAGCCCCATCCGCTCCAGCAGCTCGGCGGCGCGGGCGCGCGCCTCGGCGCGGCCGGCGCCCTGGCAGCGGGGGCCGAAGGCGACGTTGTCCAGCGCGTCGAGGTGGCCGAAGAGCAGGTAGTCCTGGAACACCATGCCGACGGGGCGGCGCTCGGCCGGCATGGTGGTGATGTCCTCGCCGCCGAGCACGATCCGCCCGGCCGCCAGCGACTCCAGCCCGGCCAGCGCCCGCAGCGCGGTCGACTTGCCCGATCCGTTGGGTCCCAGCACCGCCACGACCTCGCCGGGGCGCGCCCGCAGCGCCGCGTCCAGCCGGAACGCGCCCCTGTCGAGCGCCAAGCGCGCGTCCAGTCCCGCCCCGGCGTCCTCGCCGCCGGTGGAACCCGTCTCCTGTTCCGTCACACCGCCCCCACCCACCGGTCGCGCAGCGCCACCAGGATCAACAGCGACACACCCAGCAGCACCAGGCTGAGCACGATCGCCGACTCCGGGCTCTCCTGCATGGCCAGATAGATCGCCAGCGGCATGGTCTGGGTGCGCCCGGGGAAGTTGCCGGCGAAGGTGATGGTGGCGCCGAACTCGCCCAGCGCCCGCGCCCAGGCCAGTACCGCCCCCGCGAGGACGCCGGGCCCCACCATCGGCAGGGTGACCCGCCGGAAGACGACGGCCCGCGACGCGCCGAGGGTGGCGGCGGCCTCCTCGTAGCGCCGGTCGGCGCCCCGCAGCGCACCTTCGACGCTGATGACCAGGAACGGCATCGCCACGAACACCTGCGCGATCACCACCGCGACCGGAGTGAACGGCAGGGTCAGGCCGAACCACTCGTCGAGGTGGCGCCCGAGGATCCCGCGCCTGCCCAGTGCCAGCAGCAGCGCGACACCGCCGACGACGGGCGGGATCACCAGCGGCACCGTCACCAGGGCGCGCGCCACGCGGCGGCCGGGGAACTCGGCGCGCGCCAGCAGCCAGGCCAGCGGCACCCCCAGCACCACCGCGACCGCGGTGGCGGCGGTGGCGGTGGTCAGCGACAGCCACAGCGCTCCGCGCACCTCGGGCAGCAGCAGCCTGGTGCCCAGCGTCGCCCACGGCGCGCGGGCCAGCAGTCCGGCGAACGGCAGGACGAGGAACGCCAGCCCGATCAGGGCGGGCACGACGAGCAGCCACGGGAACCGGCCCGCGCGCACGCGCAGGCGGCCCCCGGCCGCCTCAGACGGCGGTGAAGCCCGCGTCATCGAAGACCTCGGCGCTCTCGTCGGAGAGGACCAGCTCCATCCACGCGCGCGCCGGCCCGGTCTGCTCGGCGCCGGTAAGCACGGCGATGCTGTAGTCGTTGGCGGCCTGTTTCGCCTCGGGGAAGGCGATCCCCTCCGCCTCCCCGCTCGCGCGGACGTCGGTGCGGTAGACCAGCGCGGCGTCGACCTCGCCGAGCTCGGTCTTGGTCAGCGCCGCCTTGACGTCGCGCTCGCGCGAGACCGGTGTCACGTTCACGCCGGCGGCCCCGAGCGCTTCGGCCGCCGCCGCTCCGCAGGGCACCTCCTCGGCGCACAGGGCGACCTTGACGCCGGGATCGGACAGGTCGGACAGGGATTCGATGCCGGCCGGGTTGTCCGGGGGCACGGCGATGCGCAGGGTGTTGCGGACGAATACCGCGGGGTCCGTGGCGGTGCGGCCCCCGTCGGCGGCCGCCCGCATGGTGCGGCTGTCGGCCGAGGCGAACACGTCGGCGGGCGCGCCCTCGCCGATCTGGTTGGCCAGGTCCGAGCTGCCGGCGAAGTTGAACTCCACGCGGATGTCGGGGCGGTCCCGCTCGAAGCGCTCCCCGAGTTCCTCGAAGACCTCGGTCAGCGACGCCGCGGCGAACACGGTGAGGGTCCGCTGCGCCTGCGCACCGCCCGGCCCGCCGCCCTCCTCCACCGGCGCGCAGGCGGCGAGCGCCGCCAGCAGCAGTCCCGCCGCGGCGGCCGCGGCACGGCGCCTATCCATGGCGCTGTCCCCGCACCGGCTCGTTCTCGACGACGACGTGGGTCGACTTCACGATCGCGGCGGCCACCGATCCGACGTCCAACCCCAGCTCGTCGGCCGCTTCGCGGCTCATCAACGACACCACGCGGTGCGGCCCGGCCTGGATCTCGACCTGAGCCATCACCCCGTCGCGGCGGACCGCGGTCACCAGGCCGCGGAACCGGTTGCGCGCCGAGGACACCTGGCGCGCCGGATCGTCGGGGACATCGGCCCGCAGGAACGCGGCGAGGTCGGCGCCGTCGACGGTGCGGTGCCCGTGGGGGCCGCGTGCGGCGGGTAGCCGCCCGGAGTCGATCCAGCGGCGGACCGTGTCGCCGCTGACCCCCGCCAGGCCGGCTACCTCGCTGATCCGAAAAGTCTGCACGCCCTGGAATCTACACCTCGCAGATGCACAGGGAAAGTTCGATAACGCACGCGCAAGCGGGTCCGATCCGCCTGTCTCCCTCGAAAGTGCGAGACTAGGGGGTCCGCGCTGACACGGTAGGGCTAGCACGACCCTCCCGCGGCGTGGTCGCGTCATGGCGCGCCGGTAGCCACGCCTCCTAAGTTTGATAGCACCACAGGAGGACCTTTCGGGGCCACCGGACGGGGAGGGGTGGCGATGGTGGGCGCGGCGGCCGAGGATACGGCAGGCGCTGCCCGGCTCGGCGACGCCGAGACGGGGACGGTCAAGGACAGGCTGTTCGGCCTGCTCCACCTGCTGACCTCCTTCGCGCTGTCCATCGGCTACCTGCTCCCGGCCCTGCTGGTGATCCTGCCCGCCGTGGCGCTGGTGCTGAGCTTCTCCAGCGGACTCCTCGAAGGACTGCCCGAGGGCCTCCTGCCCCCGATCCCGGTCCTGGCCGCACTCGCCGTCCCGCTGCTGGCCGCCGGGACCCTCCTCGGGCGGCTGGCCTGCCGCATCCAGCGCCACCGCCTGGAGGACGTGTTCGGCATCGTCGAGTCCCGCACCGAAGAGCCGTCGGCCGCTCCGCCGCGCAACCCGACGCTGCGGCTGCTGCTCGGTCTCGACTACCTCTACGGCCGCGACGCCTGGACCGCGGTCGTCTGCGCCACGCTGACCGGCGTCCAGGGCGTGGTCCTGGGCGGCATCGCACTGGGGCTGGTCGTCTACGGAACGGCCCTTGCGCTGGGATCCCTGGTCGGCCTGGGATACGCGCTGGTCAGCGGCTCGCTGGAGTCCGTGGCGGCGCCCTTGGCGGCGGTGTTCCTGGGGCCGGTAGGCGCGGCCGTGGGGCTGTGGGCGGTGCCGCCGCTGGTCCGCCTGGAGGTCGAGGTCAGCCGGCGGCTGCTGCTCGACGCACCCGAGATGGTGATGCGCCGACGCCTGGCCCAGGTGCGGAACAGCCGGCTGCGCATGGTCGACGCGGCCGAGGCCGAGCGCCGCCGCATCGAACGCGACCTGCACGACGGTGCGCAGCAGCGGCTGCTGCTGGTGACCATGGCGCTGAGCCGGGCGCGCACGCGCGCGTCCGAGCCCGACGAGGTGCGCGCCCTCATCGACGAGGCCCGCGGCGAGGCCAAAGCGGTGATGGCCGAGCTGCGCGAGGTCGCCCGCGGCCTGCACCCCCGCGTCCTCACCGACCACGGTCTGGAGGCCGCGCTGCCGGTGGCCGCCGGCCGCTGCCCGGTGCCCGTGCACGTGCGGGCGGACCTGGACGAGCGGCCCTCGGCCCGCGCCGAGGGCGTCGCCTACTACGTGGTCTGCGAGGCGCTGGCCAACGTGGCCAAACACGCCGGAGCCGAAAGCGTCGAGGTCCGCGCCGAACGCGTGGCCCACGACGACGGCGCCCTGCTGCGCATCACCGTCAACGACGACGGCAAGGGCGGCGCCGACCCCGACCCCGACCCCGATTCCGGTACCGGCCTCTACGGCCTGTGGGACCGGGTCAACGCCGTCGACGGAACGCTCACGGTGCACAGCCCACCGGGCCGGGGCACCGCCGTCACCGCCGACATTCCCTGGGAGGCATGATCGTGCGCATCATCATCGCCGAGGACTCCGTGCTGCTGCGCAGCGGCCTGGTCAAACTCCTGGCGGACGCCGGGATCGAGGCACTCGCCTGCGTGGGCGACGCCGACGAGCTGCTCGCCGCCGTCGACTCCCACCCCGACCTCGATCTGTGCGTGGTCGACATCCGTATGCCGCCCGACTTCTCCGAGGAAGGTCTGCAGGCCGCGATCGAGATCCGCCGCCGGCGGCCCGGCGTGGCGGTGCTGCTGCTGTCCCAGCACGTGGTCAGCCGCTACGCCGCCGAGCTGCTGGGCGACGACACCGGCGGCGTGGGCTACCTGCTCAAGGACCGCGTGGCCGACGTCGACGAGTTCGTCGGCACGCTGCGCCGTGTCGCCGACGGCGGTACGGCCATCGATCCCGAAGTGGTCTCCCAGCTGCTCAGCCGCCGGGAGAACAGCGCCGCCGAACGGTTGAGCCCGCGCGAGAACGACGTGCTCGGCGCGATGGCCGAAGGCCTCAACAACGCGGGGATCGCCGCCAAGCTGTTCATCACCGAACGCGCCGTGGAAAAGCACATCCGCGCCATCTTCACCAAGCTCGACCTCGGCCAGGACGACCACGACCACCGGCGGGTGCGCGCGGTCCTGGAGTACCTGCGCGGCGGCGACCGCCGCGACGCCGCACCCTGACCCCGCACGGGCCACCAGTCCCGCCCAACCCCGCAGCAAGAGGGGAGCACATCCCCCGGAAGGAAGCACCATGACATTCACCGGACGCGGGCTCTACGCCGCATCCAGCAAGGTTCCGCGCGGCCGGCGCTCCGGCTGGCTGGTCATCGGGGCCGTCGTGGCGCTGGCGGTCCTGCTGGGCGGCGCGCTTGCCGCCTTCGGCAGCGTCCAAGTGGGCGGCGACACGCGCAGCGACGACTTCACGGGAGCGAAGAAGGTCGAGATCCACAGCGGTTCAGGCGTCGACGTCGAGGTTCACCGCGTCGAGGGCGACGCGGTCACCGTCGAGCGCACGCTGCGCGGAACCCCCCTCGCCGAACCCCGCGAACGGCTCGACATGGACGGCGGCACGGTCAAGGCCGAGGTCTCCTGCAGCGGGTCGTGGTTCTTCAGCGGCTGCGAGATCGAGTACTCCGTCGGCGTGCCCGAAGGCACGGCGGTGGCGGTCGAGGCGACCTCCGGCGACATCGAACTGGCGGGGACGACCGGCGGCGTCGACGCCGAGAGCGCCTCCGGTTCGATCAGCGGCGAGAACCTCTCCGGCGGGATCCACGCGGCCACCACCACCGGCGACATCGACCTGAGCGGTGTCGAGGGCGACCTGGACGTCGAGACCAACACCGGTTCCGTCGACGCCGAGGGCAGCGGCGGCACCGTCACCGCCGAGACCACCACCGGCCGGATGGACCTCGACGAGTTCACGGCCGAGCGGTTCGACATCGAGACCACGACCGGCGGCGTCGAACTCGACGCCGGGTTCGCCGAGGCGCGGATCGAGACCACCACGGGCTCGGTCGACGTCGAGGCCGTGGAGGAGTTCCGCCGCCTGGACGTCGACACCACCACCGGATCGGTCGAGGTGCAGGTCCCCGAGGGCGCGTACCGCGTTACCGGCGACTCCGCGACCGGCGACCGGGACATCGACGTCGAGACCTCCGCCGACGGCGGCGGGCCGCAGATCGCCGTCTCCACCACGACCGGATCCGTCGAGGTACGCGCCGACGACTGACCGTTCCCGGCAGCGCCCGGGCGGAACCGCGCACGGTCCGCGCCCATCCACGGGGGCGTCCGGCCATCGGGACGGGCGCCCCCGCGCCATGCTCTACAGTTTGGCGCCGGAAGGGCGATCGATGGGAGAGCGGGCCGATGGAAGCGACAACGTTCGGGGACGTCTGGCAAGAGGCCTTCTCCGTCCAGACGCCGCCGCCCACGTGGCTGATCATCGCCACCGGCGTGGCGGCGCTGATCGTGGTGATCACGCGCGGTCCCTGGCGGATCGCCCGCAACGTCGTCACCATCGCCCACGAGGGCGGGCACGCGATCACGGCGCTGCTCAGCGGCCGCCAGCTGACCGGAATCCGCCTGCACTCCGACACCTCGGGGGTGACGGTCTCGCGGGGCAAGCCGCGAGGGGTCGGCATGATCCTTACCGTCGCGGCCGGCTACATCACCCCCTCGATCGTGGGCCTGCTGGCCATCCTGCTGCTGGTCAGCAACCGCACCACCGCGCTGCTGTGGATGAGCATCCTGGTGCTGGCGGCCATGCTGCTGCTGATCCGCAACGTCTACGGCGTGGTCTCGGTGGTGGGTACCGGCGCGGTGGTCTTCCTCGTCTCCTGGTTCACCCCGGCGCAGGTGCAGGCGGTGTTCGCCTACTTCTTCACGTGGTTCCTGCTGCTGGCAGGCATCCGCCCGGTGTTCGAGCTGCAGTCCCAGCGCAGCCGCCAGCCCTCGCCGCAGTCCGACGCCGACCAGCTGCACCGGCTGACGGGGCTGCCGGGGATCGTGTGGGTGCTGTTCTTCGGCGTGGTCAACGTCGCGGTGACCGCGGCCGGCATCTGGCTGCTGATGTTCTGACCCGGGGCGCACCGCGCGAGGCCCCGGCATGACGAAGGCGCCGCACGCGGGGCGTGGGGCGCCTTGCTTCGCCGGGCGGCGGGTTCAGCTCGCGCTCGAACTCTCCTGCGGGGCCGCCAGCGCGGCCTCGACGCTGGGGAAGACGGGGACGCGCGTGTCGATCGCCGTCACGTGCAGGAGGCGGGCGATCCGATCGGAGACGGACGCGACGGCCAGGCTGCCACCGGCGGCCTTGGCGGCCTTGTGCGCCTGGATGAGTACGCGCAGCCCGCTGGAGTCGATGAAGGCCAGCTTGGTGAAGTCGAGTACCAGGCGGCCCTGCGGCCGTGCGTCGACGGCTTCGCGCACGGCCCGGTTGAACTGCTCCTCTGCGGCCATGTCGATTTCGCCGCTGAGTACGAGGACGACGCCGTCGTCGCGGTCGCGGCGGGTGATCTTCAGCGCGGCCATGTTCGCTCCGGGGTGTTGCACCGATGCCGTTGCCCTGGGGACCGGTGCGGCGGCTCCGTCGCCTCCAGGGCGGGGACTCTTCCCCAACGAGCCGTTCAGCACGTTGGTCGGCGCGCCGCATGGGCGAGGCTGGTTGTTCAAAGTCGGTTACCCCCATGCTGACAACCGGTGTGTCAGGCATACGTGGATCTACGCTGCCTGCCATGCCATAGTGCTGCGGGCGCGTAGACGGCTGAAGGCGGTCGGCGGCAGATGGCTCCGGCCTGCTCGGCCCGATGAGCGGCTCGCGCTGCGCGTGCGCCGCTTCCCCTCATTCCTAAGATGCTTAGAATCAAGCATCCGTCGGGGACACTACCACAGGGCTGTGGCCTTTTCGTGACGTGAGTGACGCTCATGCGTGTCCCGTGCGGCGGCGAAACCGCTCGACCTGCGCCTTCTTCCCTGAGCTGAACCCCGCGGGGCGCCGGAGCGACTTCCGCCACATCGATACCGGCCCGGGGCTGCGCGCGGCCGCGCACCCGCCGCATCCGTCACATCCGCCTCGCAGGTCGCCCGCGCGCACCCCGCCACCGGGGGCCGGCAGGTACGTCCCCGCGAGGCAGGGCCGCGGCCGCGCCGCAGGGCGACGGCCCAGGGCACGTTTTCACACGTCGCCTCAACGGTAGGGGAACCCGTGCGCCGCCCCGTGGCGCGGCGTCGCTCGGCACCCGTGCGCTTGCGGGAACGGGCGCACGCACGGCTGCGCCTTGCGCACCCGTCACCGTGGGGAGATCCCGATGAATGAGACAGGTGCCGCGGCCGCCGCGGGGGACACCGCCGCCACAGCCTTCGTGCTGAGACTGGGCGACGACGCTCTCGTGGCGGGCCACCGGCTGGCCGAGACCGAGGGCAGCGGACTGTGGCCGGGCACCGCGGACGACGCCGCCGCCCACGACGCCGGGGCCGAGGCGGCCCGCATCGCCCGCAGCCTGCTGCGTCTGGCCCGCTCGCTGCTGGCCTATGCCGGGCGCATGGAGGAGCAGCTCACCGGTGTGCTGCGCACCGAGGAGGACCTGGTGCGCAACCGCAGCGCCGACCAGTTCCACAACCTTCAACTGGTGGAGCTGCCCAACACCGACCTCGCGCACACGGTCGTACGCCAGCTGCTGTTCTCGGCCTACACGCTGGAGCTCTACACCGCGCTGACCGCCTCCACCGACGAGACCTTGGCCGACATCGCCCGCACCGCGGTGCGCGAGCTGCCCTTCCACCGCGACCACGCGGTGCGGTGGGCCCTGCGCCTGGGAGCCGGCGACGACGATCGCCGGCGGCTCGGCGACGCACTGGAGGAAGCGTGGCCGTGCACCGGTGAACTGTTCCTCTCCGACGAGATCGCCCGCACCGCCGCCGAGACCGGATTCGGCGTCGATCCCGCGCGGCTCCGGCCCGCATGGGAGGCCGTCGTCGACGGGGCGCTGCGCGAAGCGCGGCTGTCGAGGCCCGGACCGGTGCCCGTGGCGGAATCGGCGGCGATGTGCGGCCGCGCCGGTGTGCACCCCGAGCCCTTCGACCGCACCCTCGCCGACATACGCCGCGACCGCGCGCCCGGCTGAGCCGCGCGCGAGCCGCATCGCGCGCGGCGCAGAGATCCTCCTCCGCAACGGCGACGGAGCCCGGCCCCCGAGGGGACCGGGCTCCGTCGGCTCACAGGCGGCCCGATGGCTTCGGGAGGGCCTTCACTCGCGTGGCAGGCGTGTGCTGCGGTCTGGATCGTCGGCGCGGTGCCGCCCGCTGGAGCGGCGCGTCGGCGGCTCGTTCAGGGCGTCGCGGAAACCGCTGGAATAGCCGGAGTCGTCGTACTCGGAGCCCTCGGACGCGTCCTGGTCGATCCGCTCGCGCCTGCGGCGCCGTACGGCTGTGGCGCCCACGCTGATCAGCAGCGAGACGATCGCGATTCCGGTGACGGCGTTGATGGCGGCGGTGGCGAGCTGGCTGGGCAGCGCGGCCTGCTGGGCGAACGGGCTCACGGCCGCCACCACCGTGGCCAGACCCACGATCCACCCGAAGAACGTCGTGGCGCGCGGTGCGCTGACCAGCAGCAGGTGCAGTAGAGCGGTGGCCACCAGCGCGGCGATGCCGGCCGTGACCGCATAGGCGGCGGTTCCGGCGCCGCCGATGTAGCCGGCCTCCTCCGGAGCGAGGATCGGTATGCCCAGCACGCCCCGCACCACAAGCGTGCCGACCAGGGCGATCAGGGCCGCGACGACGGCGGTGGCGAGTCCGCCGGACCATAGCCTGACGGCGTTCACACGCCGTTCGCTGCCATATTCGCTCATGCCGTTTCCCCCCGATACGGCCCGAACACGGTTGCTGCCCCCCTACCCGGCCTCAACCTGCGAAAACCACGGCGGGTGCGCACGCAGGCGCCGTCGTTCCGAGGATGGACCGTGCCGAGAGCCGGGGCCGAGGCGCTTGCTCCGGCCGCCTCGGCGGTGGACCCGTGGATCGGCTCGGCCGCCAGTGCGCGTGGCCGGAAGCGAAGGCCCGAGCCGGCCCCGGATGCCGCGGTACGGGTGTGCGGGTGGCGGGTAGTGGAGGACGAACACGTCGCGTCGCAGGCCGCCGCTCCCGCGCTTCGCGCCCGCGCGCCACGCCGAACGGGAAACAAATGTGACAGAAATCACAGCGTGGATCCTCGGCTGAACGGTGCCCGAACGTGTGATGGCACACAGGAGCGCAGGGTACGGCGGCGCCCGGCCCGCGGTGCCGAAGGCGGCTGTTCGGGGTGTCCGGTCGGCGCTGTCCGCACCCCGCAGACCAGCGCAAAAGCCGGTCGGGGCGGCTTTTCGGCGCCGCCGCGAAGGGGCGCGGTACCCCTCTGCGGGGGCCCGCCGAGGGGCCGCGTCGGTCGCCGAGGGTGCGCGGATCCGAAACATGGAGAACGCATTATAGACTACCGAGAATTCTCCATTGTTTTCAGGTTGCCGTTTCAGAATTCGCGGTGCGTCCTGCGCAATGTGTTGCGTAGTGCGGTTCGCCAGGGGCTCGAAAGGAGCTCACAAGCCTGCTCACAGGCGGTGGGGACCCTGTGTCGCATTGATGACCCGGGGTGAATTTTTCGCTCCTGACCTGCATGAACGCCCTATCAATGGCTCTCGCCACTTGAACTAAGGTGGGGGTCATGGCTTTCAATGTATATGCGCGAAGTTTGACCCTCGGCGTCGTGTGTGTCTGGTGAGAGGGTTTTTCGAGTGTGAGGAGTCGAACAATTAAGGGACAGGATCAGCAAGATTTTGGTGACGACCCGCTGGCCGTTCGCGACACCGATCACTACAAAGACGAGTACGTGACGGGGTTCGTCGACAAGTGGGACGAGCTGATCGACTGGAAGAAGCGCTGGGCAAGTGAGGGCGACTTCTTCGTGCAGCAGCTCAAGGACCGCGGTGTCGAGAAGGTCCTCGACGTTGCGACCGGTACCGGCTTCCACTCCGTCCGCCTCCTCGAAGAGGGGTTCGAGACCGTCAGCGCCGACGGCAGTGCGGAGATGCTGGCCAAGGCCTTCTCCAACGGCCAGGGCTACGGTGGGCACATCCTGCGTGTCGTCCAGGCCGACTGGCGCTACCTGAACCGGGACGTTCACGGGACCTACGACGCCATCATCTGCCTGGGCAACTCGTTCACCCACCTGTTCTCGGAGCGCGACCGCCGCAAGGCGCTGGCTGAGTTCTACGCGATGCTCAAGCACGACGGTGTGCTCATCCTGGATCAGCGCAACTACGACGCCCTGCTCGACGGCCAGTACGGGAACAGCCACACCTACTACTACTGCGGCGAGGAGGTCTCGGCCGAGCCGGACCACGTCGACGAAGGCCTGGCGCGCTTCCGCTACACCTTCAACGACCAGTCGCAGTACTACTTGAACATGTTCCCGCTGCGTAAGAACTACGTGCGGCGGCTGATGCGCGAGGTGGGCTTCCAGCGGGTCGACACCTACGGCGACTTCCAGGAGACCTACCAGGCCGACGAGCCGGACTTCTTCATCCACATCGCGGAGAAGGGCTACCGCAGCGACGACGAGCTGACCGAGGCGTACTCGTCGGCGGTGCAGACGGCGCGGGAGTACTACAACTCCTCTGACGCCGACACCTTCTACCACACGATCTGGGGCGGAACCGACATCCACGTCGGCCTCTACCAGTCCGAGAACGACGACATCGGCGAGGCCAGCGTGCGCACCGTCGAGCGCATGGCCGAGAAGGTGCGGATCACCCCCGACACCAAGGTCATCGACATCGGCGCCGGCTACGGCGGCTCGGCTCGGTGGCTCGCCCGTACCTACGGCTGCCACGTCACCTGCCTCAACCTCAGCGAGGTCGAGAACGAGCGCAACCGGGAGAAGAACCGCGCCGAGGGTCTCGACCACCTCATCCACGTGATCGACGGCTCCTTCGAGGACATCCCGGTCCAGGACAACGGGTTCGACCTCGTGTGGTCGCAGGACGCCTTCCTGCACAGCGGCGACCGCATCCGCGTCATCGAGGAGGTCGCTCGGGTCATCCGCCGCGGCGGCGACTTCGTGTTCACCGACCCGATGGCCACGGACGACGCGGACCGCCAGGCGCTCAAGCCGATCCTGCAGCGGCTGCACCTGGACACCATGGGCACCCCCGGGTTCTACGACCGCGAGACCGCGCGTCTGGGCATGACGAAGGCGGAGTTCGACGACCTCACCTCGCAGCTGCCCAACCACTACGGTCGTGTGCTCGCCGAAACCGAGCGCCGGGAACCGGAGCTGAAGGGCAAGATCAGCGACGCGTACCTGGAGCACATGAAGACCGGGCTGCGCAACTGGGTGAACGGCGGCAAGTCGGGATCCCTCGCCTGGGGCATTTCGCACTACCGCGCCTGATTCCCCTCTGGCGACTCACCAGCGGCCCCGCGGCCCTTCCGCGGGGCCGCTGGTGTCTCGGCCGGGTGTCGCCTCCGCCGCCCCCGGGTAGACGGCAGGCGGAGCACCGCTGCGATCCGGGGGCGGTTGCCTCGCCGCCGGCTCGGGGTATCACCGGGGCGAAAGCCCCGGCCGCGCCCGTTTCGGCGGGGGCACCGCTCCGGTAGAGAGGGAGCGCGACATGAACGGCACGCCGGAGAAGCGCTGGATCGTCGTGGGTGTCGACGGCTCCGACTCCAGCCGCTACGCGCTGGAGTGGTCGGCCAACCAGGCGGCGCAGCGCGGCCGCGGCCTGACCGTCCTCACGGCGGTGGGCCCGCCCGACGCCGCGGGCGCCTTCCGCGAGATCGTGCCGCGCGGCGGCGAGCAGGAGACCTCCGACCGGCTGCGCGACGCCCAGGCGCTGGTGGACTACGCACGCGAGTGGATCCAGCGGCTGTTCCCCGAGCTCGACGTGCGCACCCGCATGCCCACCGCGCGCGCCGCCGACGCGTTGCTCGAAGAGGCCGAACTGCCCGACACCGCGGCCGTGGTGGTGGGTTCGCGCGGGCTGGGCGGACTGGCCTCGGCGTTTGTGGGCTCGGTGGGCGTCGAGCTCGCCGCGCACGCTCCGGTACCTGTCGTCGTGCTGCCGAAGAAGCACGAGACCGCGCACAGAACCAAGGGCCGCGTCGTCGCCGGCGTGGACGGATCGGAGTCCAGCCGGCGTGCTGTGGCGTTCGCCTTCGCGCAGGCCAGGTGGACCGAGAGCGAGCTGGTGGCCGTGTGCGCCTGGCAGCCCATGGCGGCCTTCGTCTCGGCGATGGGGCCGGTGCCGCCGGAGGCCTTCGACGACGACGCCGTCGAGGCGTCGGCCCGGCGCACCGCCGAGGCCGAGCTCGACGAGATGCGCGCGGACTACCCCGGCGTTTCCGTGGACCTGCGCACCGTGCGCGCCCACCCTGTGGTGGCCCTCCTGGACGAGGCCACGCCCGCCGACCTGATCGTCGTGGGCTCGCGCGGCCGTGGCGGGTTCGGCGGCCTGCTGCTGGGCTCGGTCAGCCAGTCGGTGCTGCACGGCGCCCACGGGCCGGTGGCCGTGGTGCGCTGACACTGTCCGCGCCGCGGCGCGCGGACGACGAGGCCAAAGCGTGCGCAGTAGGCGCAGCATGCCCGCATCCGACGGAGGCCGGTGTCGGCCGGCTCGGGGGACGGGTGTCTCGGTCGCACTTGACGGGCGGGCGCGCGTCGCGGTTGACTCGGACGGACCGACCAGTTGGTATCCCGAGTCTGCGGAGGCGGCCAGTGAAAGCGTTGCGGGTGCACGAGACCGGTGAGCCCACCGACGTCCTGCGTCTGGAAGAGGTCGAGGACCCGCGTCCGGGGCCCGGTCAGGTGCTGGTACGGGTCCGCGCCGCCGCGGTGAACTTCCCCGACGCACTGCTGTGCCGGGGTATGTACCAGACCAAGCCGCCGCTTCCCTTCATCCCCGGCGTCGAGCTGTGCGGTGACGTCGCCGAGCTGGGGGAGGGTGTCACCGGCCTCGACGTGGGCGCACGCGTCATCGGCGGCGCCGACCTGCCCTCCGGTGCCTTCGCCGACTACGCGCTGATGAGCGCCGAAGCCGTCTTCCCGGCGCCCGAGGCCCTCACCGACGATGAGGCCTCGTCGCTGTTCATCGGATACCAGACCGGCTGGTTCGCCCTGCACCGCCGTGCGCATCTGCGCGAAGGCGAGACCGTGCTGGTGCACGCCGCGGCCGGCGGGGTCGGCAGCGCCGCCGTGCAGCTCGCCAAGGCAGCGGGCGCCCGCGTCGTCGGGGTCGTCGGCGGCCCCGAGAAGGCCAAGACGGCCGCCGCCCTGGGCGCCGACGTGGTCGTCGACCGCCGCAGCGAGGACTTCGTCTCCGTGGTCAAGGACCTCACCGAGGGCCGCGGCGCCGACGTGGTCTTCGACCCGGTCGGCGGCGACTCCTACCAGCGCTCCACCAAGTGCATCGCCTTCGAGGGCCGCATCGTCGTCATCGGGTTCGCCAGCGGCACGATCCCCACCCCCGGGCTCAACCACGCGCTGATCAAGAACTACTCGATCCTCGGCCTGCACTGGGGGCTCTACCGCCAGCGCGCGCCCGAGACCATCCCCGAGGCCCACGAGCGGCTCACCGAGCTCGCCGGTCGCGGGCTGGTGAAACCGCTGGTCAGCGAGCGCCTCGGTGCCTCGGAGCTGGCCGAGGGAGTGCAGCGCCTGGCCGACGGCGACACCGTCGGCCGACTGGTCTTCACCCCCTGATCCCGTTCGCGGGGCCGTATCCACCGCTCCTGCGAGCGCGCGGATGCGGTCCCCGCGTGCCCGACGGGCGCCGGCCGGCGCGGCGGCCCCGGCCCGCCGTCCCTGCCGACACGCCGCCCTGCCAGTGAAGGAGTCCCCGCATGGCCGAACCGTTCTCCATTCCCGGGACGACCGCGGTCGTCACCGGAGCCGCCGGCGGCATCGGGCTGGCGCTCGCCCGGCGGCTGCTGCGTGAGGGCGCGGCACGGGTGGTGATCACCGACCTCGACCCCGACCGCGTCACCGCGGCGGCCGAGGAGCTGGGCGAGCGTGCCCACGGCATGGCCTTCGACGTCGCCGACGAGGCCGCCGTCGCCGACACCGTCGCCCGCATCGAGCAGGACCTCGGACCCGTCGACCTGTGGTGCTCCAACGCCGGGATCGCGACGGGGGACGGATTGGGTGACGACGCCTCGTGGGAGGTCTCCTGGCGGGTGCACGTGATGGCGCACGTCTACGCCGCTCGCGCGCTGTTCCCCCGCATGGCCGAACGCGGCGGCGGCCACCTCGTCGTGACCGCGTCGGCCGCCGGCCTGCTCACCCAGCTCGACTCCGCGCCCTACTCGGCCACCAAGCACGGCGCCGTCGCCCTGGCCGAGTGGCTGGCCATCCGGCACGCCGACGAGGGGATCTCCGTCTCCTGCCTGTGCCCCCAGGGCGTCAACACCGACATGACCGCAGGAGACGGCGGCGCCTCGGCCACACGCCTGGGCGGCGAGTACATCGACCCCGAGGACGTCGCCGAGTCCGTCGTCGCCGCGCTGCACGCCGGCCGGTTCCTCGTCCTCCCGCACCCTGAGGCGGCCGACTTCGAACAGCGCCGCGCCAAGGACCGCGACCGCTGGATCGAGGGCATGCGCCGCGCCTGGGCCAAGATCCGCCCGGGCGCCGCCGCGGGCAACTGAGAGAGGCGAGCATGGACTTCACTTACGACGAGACCACCCGCGGCTACCTGGAGCGCCTGCGCGCGTTCATGGACGAGCGGATCGTCCCCGCCGAGCCCGTCTACGCCCAGCAGGCCGCCGAGCGCAGCGACCCCTGGTCGACGCCGCCGATCATCAAGGACCTGCAGGCCCAGGCGCGCGAGCGCGGCCTGTGGAACCTCTTCCTGCCCGCCGGCTCCTACGGCGCCGGGCTGACCAACCTGCAGTACGCGCCGCTGGCCGAGATGACCGGCCGCTCGCCCGGCCTGGCGCCCAGCGCCCTCAACTGCGCCGCCCCCGACACCGGCAACATGGAGATCCTCGCCATGTTCGGCACCGAGGAGCAGCGCAAGCGGTGGCTGGACCCCCTGCTGGGCGCGGAGATCCGCTCGGCGTTCTGCATGACCGAGCCCGAGGTGGCCTCCTCCGACGCCTCCAACATCCGGCTGAGCATCACCGCCGACGGTGACGACTACGTGCTCAACGGGCGCAAGTGGTGGAGTTCGGGGGCGCTCAACCCCGACTGCGAGCTGTTGATCGTCATGGGCGTCACCGACCCCGACGCCGATCCCTACCGCAGGCAGAGCATGGTGCTGGTGCCCAAGGACACCCCGGGCGTGGAGGTCGGGCGCGGGCTTCCCGTCTTCGGCTACACCGACGGCACCAAGGGCGGCCACGCCGAGGTCGTCTTCACCGACGTGCGCGTACCCAAGAGCAGCATCCTGCTCGGAGAGGGAGAGGGCTTCCGCATCGCGCAGGAGCGGCTGGGCCCGGGGCGCATCCACCACTGCATGCGCTCCATCGGTGTGGCGGAGCGCGCGCTGGAGCTCATGTGCACCCGCGCCGCCGAGCGGGTCGCCTTCGGCAAGCCGCTGGCAGAGCAGGGCGTGGTACGCGAGTCGATCGCACGCGCCCGGGTGCGCATCGAGCAGGCCCGGCTGCTGGTGCTCAAGACCGCGTGGCTGATGGACACGGTCGGCAACAAGGGCGCGCGCACCGAGATTTCGGCGATCAAGGCCGAGGTGCCGCGGATGGTCCAGGAGGTGCTCGACGACGCGATCCAGGTACACGGCGGCGCGGGCGTCTCCGACGACTTCCCCCTCGCGCAGCTGTGGGCGGCCAACCGCACGCTGCGGCTGGCCGACGGGCCCGACGAGGTGCACTTCCGCTCCATCGCGCGCCGGGAGCTGAAGCCCTATCTGGCGGAGCGCACGGCGTAGGCAGGGCACGGCGGCGGCACGTTCGCCGGTCCGCGGGGGCAGAGGTGTCGGGTCGCGCCGTCGGCCACTGGCGCGGCACGTCCTCTGCCTGCGGAAACGGTCGGCGTGCCGCCGCTTCCGCTGCGGGCGGCGGCCGGGCCGCCGTGTGGCGGGCCGCAGTGCGAAATCCCCTTCAAATCTCGCAATACTTCGGCGAAGTCGCTTTCGGAGCGCGCCGGCGCCGATACGTTCGGTGGCGCGGGCAGGCCGTCCACGGACCGGACTGTCCCCGAAGCGGATCCGGCCCGCGATCCGCAGACGCCGGCGGGGCGACGGAAGGGGTTGTGAGGCGTGAGGAGACCCAGCACGATGCGGCTGTACCTGGCCGCGGGCGCCACCGCGCTGCTGGCGGCCTCGGGGTGCAGCGGGGACCCCGCCGAGGGCCGCTCCAGCGATGCCCCGGACCTTCCGGGCGAGGGCGCCTCGAACAAGGTCGCGGCCACGCTCGGCGTCGCCGACGACACCGCGGCCGGGAAGGTCGTCACCGACTCCGACGGCTACACGCTCTACACCTACGCCGGCGACGGAGCCGACCCCTCCTACTCCGCCTGCACCGGCGAGTGCGCCGAGCAGTGGCCGCCGGCGCTCGTCCAAGGGCGGGTCTCCACCAAGGGCGTCGACAAGAGCCTGGTGGACCGCATGGAGCGCACCGAGGGCGGTACACAGATCACGCTGTCGGGCCGGCCGCTGTACCGGTTCTCCGGCGACGTCGACCCGGGCGACGTCAACGGCCAGGGCGCCGACGGCACCTGGTTCGCCGTGCGGCCCTCCGGAGCCCGCGCCGATAACCTGCCCCACGGCGAGGAGGAGGGCACGGGAGGCCTGCCCGGCGACTGATCGGAGGGGCGGAGAAGCGCCCTCCGGGAACCGCCCGAGGCCGCCTCCGGTGGTGCCCCTCCAGCCGAGGCGTGCACGCCGCACCGTCGCGCGGGAGCCGCCCCCACCGGAGCCGTCGCGCGCCAGCCGCACCGCCGAGCCGGTACGCCACTGGGATGTGATGGGAATCATGTCGACTGAAGGTGCTGCGGCGGATCGGGTGCGGCGGGCGGGCTCGGGACCGTGAGCAACCGCTTTCCGGAGTCCTGGTCCGACGGTCGCCGCTGCGCCTCCGCCACGGCCGAGCACTCTCGTTTCATTTCTGTTACCTGCGAAAACGAGGATGCGTGCCCGTCGCCGCGTGCCGTGGCACGGTCCACCGGCGCCGCGTCCCGGCGGTCGCGGCCGCGCGCCGGCGCCCCCGCGCGGCGCCGTCCGGCCCCGGCGGCGCGCTCGGCGGTGGTCCACCCGCGGTGCGGGTTCTCCGGTGCGGCCGATTCCAGGGCTGGGCAGGAAAATCGCGTCATTCTAGACCATTGGTCTACACCAGCTGTCTAGGCCAACTGGCCTGATCGCCGCGGCGTCGACGATGATGCGGACCTGACGTTGACGAAGGAGCCGCTGTGTCGCAACAAGTGACGGGCCTGGATGTGGCCCCCACGGACCACAAGGAACTGACCGACTGGGTTCGCGAGGTAGCGGACCTGACACGGCCGGACGAGGTCGTGTGGTGCGATGGCTCGGAGGCCGAGTGGGAGCGACTCACCGGTCTATTGGTCGAACAGGGCACGTTCGTCCGCCTCAATCCCGAACTGAGGCCCAACAGCTTCTACTGCCGGTCGGACCCCAGCGACGTCGCGCGGGTGGAGGACCGCACGTTCATCTGCTCCGAGCGCGAGCAGGACGCCGGTCCCACCAACAACTGGGTCGACCCCGCCGAGATGCGGGCGACCTTCGCCGACGTCTTCGACGGCTGCATGCGCGGCCGCACCATGTACGTCGTCCCGTTCTCCATGGGCCCGCTGGGCGGCAACATCTCCCAGTTGGGCGTGGAGATCACCGACTCGCCCTACGTTGTCGTCTCCATGCGGATCATGGCCCGCATGGGCGAGCAGGCCCTGCGGCGGATCGAGGAGCGCGGCTCGTTCGTGAAGGCCGTGCACTCGGTCGGCGCCCCGCTGGAGCCCGGCCAGCAGGACGTCCCCTGGCCGTGCAACAGCACCAAGTACATCTCGCACTTCCCGGAGACGCGTGAGATCTGGTCGTTCGGCTCCGGCTACGGCGGCAACGCGCTGCTGGGCAAGAAGTGCTACGCGCTGCGCATCGCCTCGGTGATGGCGCGCGACGAGGGCTGGCTCGCCGAGCACATGCTCATCCTCAAGGTCACTCCGCCCCAGGGTGAGCCCCGCTACGTCGCCGCCGCCTTCCCCAGCGCGTGCGGCAAGACGAACCTCGCGATGCTCTCGCCGACGATCCCCGGCTGGAAGGTCGAGACGGTCGGCGACGACATCGCCTGGATGCGCTACGACGACGAGGGCCGGCTGCGGGCGATCAACCCCGAGGCCGGGTTCTTCGGCGTCGCGCCGGGGACCGGGGAGTCGACCAACCGCAACGCCGTCGAGGCGCTGTGGGGCAACAGCATCTTCACCAACGTGGCCCTGACCGACGACGGCGACGTCTGGTGGGAGGGGCTCACCGAGGAGCCTCCGGCGCACCTGGTCGACTGGAAGGGCCGCGACTGGACGCCGGACTCCGACGAGCCCGCCGCCCACCCCAACGCGCGCTTCACCACCCCGGCCAGCCAGGCGCCGACGATCGCGCCGGAGTGGGAGGACCCCGCCGGCGTGCCGATCTCGGCGATCCTGTTCGGCGGGCGCCGGGCCACCGCGGTGCCGCTGGCCAACGAGTCCTTCGACTGGCAGCACGGTGTGTTCCTGGGCGCCAACGTCGCCTCGGAGAAGACGGCGGCGGCCGAGGGCACGGTCGGCGAGCTGCGCCGCGACCCCTTCGCCATGCTGCCCTTCTGCGGTTACAACATGGGCGACTACTTCGGCCACTGGCTGGAGGTCGGCCGGGCGACCGACCCGGAGAAGCTGCCGCGGATCTTCTACGTCAACTGGTTCCGCAAGGACGACGACGGGCGCATCGTCTGGCCGGGCTTCGGGGAGAACGGCCGGGTGCTGAAATGGATCGTCGAGCGCCTCAACGGCACGGCCGAGGCGCGGACCACGCCGATCGGCAACGTGCCCACGCCCGAGTCGCTGGACACCAGCGGGCTCGACATCTCGCGCGCGGACCTGGAGTACCTGCTCTCGGTCGACCCCGACACCTGGCGCGAGGAGGCCTCGCTGATCCCGGAGTTCTTCAAGGTCTTCGGCGACCAGCTGCCCGATGAGCTGTGGGACGAGTACAACGCCCTGCTGAACCGGCTGGGCTGATCCTGGGGAGCCGGGTCCGCCCGCCCCGCGTGGCGACGGAGGCGGCGGACCCGGCGCCGCGCCGAGCACGGCCCCCGCGCCGCCGCACCGGCGGCGCACCAGGGGTGGGGCCGTGCCGGCGGCGGGACCGACGGATCGAGGATGCGGCGGCGCGTCCGATCCGCCGCGCTGTGCGCGGGCGGCCCGGCGCTCGCGGGACCTTCCGGCCGCCTTGGGCACCGCCGCACCGCACACCGTGATACCACCGGCGGCCGACGACGCCGGGACGGTGCCCGCTCCGTCGACCGGTGTCCGCGTGCGCCTCGGCCCGTTTGTCGGCGCCGCGGTTTAGGCTCGCCTCGACTACCCGCAGCGCCGCCGGTCCAGCGGGGGCGGCCGACCGAGGAGAGAGTGCCGCAGTGGCCGATGTGGTTTATTCGATGATCGCGTCGGTGGACGGCTACATCGCCGACACCGAGGGCCGTTTCGACTGGGCGGAGCCCGACGCGGAGGTGATGGCCTTCGTCAACGACCAGGAGCGCCCGGTCGGCACCCACCTCTACGGGCGCCGCATGTACGAGATGATGGCGGTCTGGGAGACCGACCCGTCGCTGGCCGAGCAGTCGCCCCTCATGCGCGATTTCGCCGGGATCTGGCAGGCCGCCGACAAGGTCGTGTACTCCACGACGCTCGACGAGCCCTCCACCTCCAGGACGCGCCTGGAGCGGCGCTTCGACCCCGGCGAGATCCGCCGCCTCAAGGCCGAGGCCGGCAGCGACATCTCCATCTCCGGCCCCGGCCTCGCCGCCCACGCCTTGGAAGCGGGCGTGGTCGACGAGTGCCAGTTGTACCTGGTCCCGGTGGTGGTCGGCGGAGGCACGCGCGCACTCCCCGACGGCCTCAGCCTCGACCTGGCGCTGAAAGACGAACGCCGCTTCGCCAACGGCACGGTGTACCTGCGCTACGCGGTCGGCGCCTCCTGAGGCGCTGGAACACGCATCTGCGGTGCGCCCCGTCCGCGCTCGCGGCACGGACGGCGGTCCTCACTCGCTCCACTACTCGGGCGCCTCCTGGAAGCCGTCGTCCTCCAGTTCGACGCGCTCCGTGCGCCGCTCGCCCCGGACCGTCTGCTGCTCGGTGACCTCGCTCTTGACGACACGGACGCGCTCCACGGGAACGGATTCCTTCGAGACCGTGGCGTGCTCCTCGTACAGAGTGATCTCCTGGTCGTCGGCCTCCATCCGGGTGTCGCCGAGTCCGGAAGCCTCCACCGGCTCGCGTTCGACGGTGATCTCCTCGCGTGTGAGGGGCACGGTCTCCTGGAACTCCTCGGTGTCGACGTGCTTGCGCAGATGGACCCGGCCGGCCTCCGCGCGCTCCGTGCCGACGTGGATCCGCTCCTCGAAGCGCGTCATCGCGGCTTCCTCCGTGCCGGAGCTCATCGCGGCCTCCGCGCTCGGTGCGGTCTCGGCCTCGGCGGTACCGGCCTGGGTGCCGGCCGCTTCGGCCTCCGTGTCCGTTCCGGTTTCGGCGCTGCCGGTGCCCGCGGTCATCCCGGTCTCCGTACCCGCCGTGCCGGCGGCAGCGCCCGTTCCGGTTGCGGCGCCGGACGTTCCGGTCTCTGCGTCGGCGCTCTCGGCGCCGGACGCCGCGTGGCGGCCATCCGCCTCGCTCGCGCGCATCTCCTCGGAGCTTTCACGCTGTCCCGGGACGCCGGAGCGGGCCTTGTCGTAGTGCTGGAAGATCTGCCTCTCCTCGTCCGCGGAGATGCGCTGGCCGACGTCGAAGTGCGGCGCGTCCTTGATCGTCTGCCTGTCGTAGGGGACCTGGATGTCCTCGTCGACCTGGCTCGCCCCCTTCAGCGGCACGAAGCTTTCACGAGTGCCGAAGACCCCCGTCCGCACCGTCACCCATTTCGCGACGTCGGATTGGTCGTCGTAGTAGACCTCGCCGATCTTTCCGGCGCTGTTGCCCTGGTTGTCCAGGACGCGGTGTCCGATCAGCCCTCCCGCGCCCAGTTGTGTCGCCATCGCCGATCCCCCCGATCGCCGCGTCCTCCGCGGCGCACGCGTAGGTGTACTAAAAGCGTCATCCACATCGTTACCGCCTCAACCATGAGCATTACGGACATTAAGCAATCAATGCTGACATTGGGGATGCTGTTTACGTGCCCCCGGATCTCCGGCCCCGTACGCTCGCCGCCGGCGCGCGAGCGGGCCGGTCCCGCCGCTGCGGGACCGGCCCTCATGGTGCGGTCGGGCGTCTGGGCCTACCCCTCGGTCAGGGAGAACCCGCTCAGCCTCAGGTCTCCTGTGAAGACCAGGTAGACGTCGCGGTGTTTCCCGCCGACGGTGTCGAGCTCGGCTGACACGTCCGTGTACTCGTAGACCCCTCCGGTGGAGGGGACCCCGGCGGTGCCCAGCAGGCGGCCGTCGGGTGCGCCGAGGCGGACCTCCAGGCCCGCTGCGCCGTCCTGGGCTCGGGCCGCCTGGACGGTGAACGACGACAGGCCGCGCAGGTCGGAGTCGTCGAAGGCGATCCAGTCGCCTTCCGACCCCGCGACCGCGTCGCCCTTCGCCTTGGTCTCGTCGACCAGCGCGACGCCGGAGGAGTAGCGGTCGAAGTCGGCCGCGCGGGTGTCGGCGGACAGGTCGCGGGGCGGGATGCGCTCCCCGTCCACCTTGATGCGGGCCGTGCGCCGGATGTCCTCCGACGACGACCCGACCAGCACGTCGTGGCCCGCCCGCTCCACGACCGTCGATCCGCGGGTGACGTCCCAGAACGCCAGGTCGGCCGCCTCGATCTCCAGCTCCACGGTGGCGGTCTCGCCGGCCTCGACGTGCACCCGTTCGAAGTCGCGCAGCTCCTTGACCGGCTGCTCCACCCGAGAGCGCTTCTGGCTGGTGTAGAGCTGGACCACCTCGTCGCCGTCGCGCTCGCCGGTGTTGGTCACCGGCACCCGCACCGTCACCGTGCCGTCCTCGCCGATCCGCTTGCGGTCCAGCTCGGGCTTGCCGTATTCGAAATCGGTGTAGGAGAGTCCGTACCCGAACGCGTACAGCGGATCGCCCTCGAAGTACTGGTAGGTGTGCCCCGAGTCGATGATGTCGTAGTTCGCCATGTCCGGCAGGTCCTCGACCGACCGGTACCAGGTCTGCGGCAGCCGGCCCGCGGGGTTCGCGTCCCCGTAGAGGACCGACGCCAGCGCATTCCCGGTCTCCTGCCCCGCGTGCGAGGTCCACAGCAGCGCCGGCGCGTTCTCCTGCGCCCACGGCATCGACTGCGGGTAGCTGGACTCCAGAACCACCACGGTGTTCGGATTGGCCTCGGTGACCGCCCTGACGAGTTCGCGCTGCGCCTTCGGCAGCGCGATGTCCTCGCGGTCGTCGGTCTCGCGCGCGTTGATGAAGGGCATGTTGCCCACGACGACGACCGCCGCGTCCGCGCCCGAGGCCGCGTCCACGGCCTGCTCGGTCCCGCTCGCCAGCGTGTCGATCTCGAAGCGGGCGGCCTGGTCGGGGGTGTCGGCGTCGACGGTCAGCGCGCCGTCCTCGCCGACGGAGACGTACTTCCGGTTCCACTCGTCGTATCCGTCGTACTTCAGCACGACCTGGCCGTCGCCGACCTCCTCGAAGCGGAACAGCTGCTGGACGAACCACCCGTTGGGCTGCTCCTGGTCGTTGAACAGGCGGTTGCCCTCGCCCAGGCCCACGACCCTGCCGTTGGACTCGGTGCGCAGTGTCACCACGCCCTCGCCCCACTCGAAGACGCTGATCTCCTCGGCGTCGCCGCCGCCACCGGAATCCTGGACACGCAGCACGCCGCCGTCCTCGGCGGACGAGGCGGTGACCACGCCGCCGTCGGGCGTCGCGAGCCGGATCCTGTCGGCGCCCTCGGCCGCGGACACCGAGCCCTCCTCGCCGAGCCGGTCGGCGATCCCGCCGGCCGGGGTGACCTCGTAGGGCATCGTTCCGCTGTACCAGTCCTCGTAGAGGGTGTCGGCGAGCGGCCCGACCACCGCCACGGCACCGTCCTGCTCGGGGTCCAGCGGAAGTGCGCCGTCGTTCTTCAGCAGTGTCATCTGCTCGGTCGCGGCCTCGCGCGCGAGTTCGCGGTGCTCGGGGGAGTCGATCACATCCGGCGTGATGTCGGAGTAGGGGTTGCGCCGGTCGGGGTCGAACTCACCCAGCCGGAACCGGATCGACAGGCTGTGGCCCACCGCCCTGTCGACGTCCTCCTCGGTGATCAGCCCCTGCTCCAGCGCCGACGTGACCGCGTCGACGGTCAGCGAGGAGTCGGTGTCCTGGTCGGTGTAGCTGTCGATGCCCGCCTTGAGCATCGCGGCGTGCGACTCGGCGTGGTTCTCGTAGTAGCCCTGGCTGCCAGCCACGTTGGAGGGCCCGTAGGCGTCGCTGACGATCATGGTCTCGTCCTCGGACCAGGACCGCACGTCCTCCAGTAGCGGCGACACGTGCGCGGGCCGCCCGTTGACCAGGTTGTAGGCGGCCATCACCCCTGTGGCGTTGCCCGACTCGACGGCCGGGCGAAACGCCGGGTAGACGTACTCGTGCAGCGCGCGCGGCGGGACGGTGACCGACACCCTGTCGCGCCGCTCCTCGATGTTGTAGCCGGCGAAGTGCTTGAGCGTAGGGGCGGTTTTCAGGTAGAAGTCGTCGTCGCCGCTCAGGCCGCCGGTGTAGGCGTCGGTCATCGCGCCGACGAGTGCGGGATCCTCGGAGTAGCCCTCCTCGTTGCGTCCCCAGCGGGGGTCGCGCAGCGGGTCGGCCACCGGCGCCCACACGTTGAGCCCGTGCGCGGCGGGGTCCTGGGCGTGGAAGCCGCGCATCTCGGTTCCGGTGGCGTCGCCGATGCGTTTCACCAGCCCGGTGTCCCAGGTGGCGCCGAGGCCCACCGACTGCGGGAAGACGGTGGACTCGCCCAGCCAGGCGACGCCGTGCAGCGCCTCGGATCCGGTGCGGAACGCGCCGATGTCCAGGCGCGGGATCGCCGGCTGGTACTGGTGCAGCATCGCGATCCTCTCGTCGCGCGTCAGCCGCCCCAGCAGATCGGCGACCCGCTCGTCTACGGGCAGGTCGGGATCGCGGAAGGGGAGGTCGTCGGCTGATGCGGGGGCCGCGGCCGCGCCCGCGGCGAGGACGGCCGCCAGGGCGAGCGCCGCCGTGCGCCGCAGCACACCGCGGAGGCCGCCGGCGGCGGCGCGCGGGGGAGAGGGGGCGCTGGTCGGGGGCGGAGATTGGGGGATGCTCCGGTTCACCGTGCTACCTCGCTTCGTTTCGGATCGTGCTGAGGATCGTGTGCTGCTCTTCTTCCATTCGGGTGCTCCGTTGGGACTCCTGCTGCCGCGGATCGCGGTCCGCGGCCCGCAGGTGGTGCGCGCGGCCGCCGGAGGAGGTCGGCGGCCGCGCGCCCCGCTCGGCCCCCGCCGGGGCGGGCGCCGCGGACACGGGTCGGCCGGTCAGCCGGCCACGGGCACCGAGGCGCCCTCGCGCACCAGCACAGGCACGCGCTCCAGCGGTGCCGCGAGGCGCGCCGACGCGCCCCCGGGGAACACGTCCCCGCTGTAGGGGTCCTGCCAGCGGGTCCCCTCCGGCAGGTACACGTGCTGTTCGCGCGCCCCGTACTCGGCCACCGGTGCCACCAGCAGATCGGGGCCGAACATGAACGCGTCGTCGACCTCCCAGGCGCGCGCGTCGTGGGGGAAGTCCACGAACAGCGGGCGCATCGGCGGCATACCGCGCTCGTGGGCGGCGCGCATCTGCTCCATGACGTAGGGACGCAGCCGCTCGCGCAGGAGCAGCAGCTCGCGCAGGCGGCCGTAGACCTCCTCGCCGTAGGACCACACCTCGTTGGGCCCGCCCGACATCTGCGGGTGCAGGGCGTCGACGAAGGGTTCGCGGAAGCCGTGCAGGCGCAGCAGGGGGCAGAACACCCCGTACTGGAACCAGCGCACCAGCAGTTCGCGGTACTCCGGGGAGTCCTGGTCGCCGCCGTGGAACCCGCCGATGTCGGTGGTCCACCACGGGATGCCCGACATCGCCACGTTCAGCCCCGCCCGGATCTGCGTGCGTAGCGACGCGAACGTCGCGGCGATGTCGCCCGACCACAGCGCGGCACCGTAGCGCTGGCTGCCCGCCCACGCCGAGCGGCACAGTGTGACGACCTCGGACTCCCCGGCCGCGCGCATGCCCTCGTAGAACCCGCGCGCGTGCTCGGCCGGGTAGATGTTGGCCACCTCGGCCCCCGGCCCGGCGTGGTAGTGCAGGTTGTGCTGGTGTCCGGGCTTGATCTCGGGCTCGCAGGCGTCCAGCCACCACACGCGAACGCCCAGGTCGTGGTAGTTGCGCCGCACCGCGTCCCACAGGAACGCGCGCGCCTGAGGGTTGGTGGCGTCGTAGAAGGAGACCTGCACCTTGCCTTCGACGCCTTTCTCGGCCCAGTCGGCGTGCACCGGCGGACCCTGCTCGGTGGCCACCAGCAGGCCGCGCCGCAGCATCTCGGCGAAGTTCTCCGACAGCGGGCTGACCGAGGGCCACACCGACACCATCAGCTCGGTGCCCATCTCCCGCAGCTCGCGGACCATCCCCTCGGGATCGGGCCACTCCCGGGGATCGAACTTCCAATCGCCCAGGTGGGGCCAGTGGAAGAAGTCGGCGACGATCACCGACAGCGGCAGCCCCCGCCGCCTGTGCTCGCGCGCCACCTCCATCAGCTCGTCCTGGGTCTTGTAGCGCAGCTTGCACTGCCAGAACCCTGAGGCCCACTCCGGCAGCATCGGCGCGTGGCCGGTGGCGCCGGCGTAGTTGGCCATGATCGCCGCCGGGTCGGCGCCCGCGGTGACCCAGTAGTCGATCTGGCGGGCGCTGTCGGAGACCCAGCGGGTGCCGTTGCCCGCCAGCTCCACCCGCCCCACGGCAGGGCTGTTCCACAGCAGTCCGTAGCCGCGCGAGGAGAACAGGAACGGGACGGAGACCTCGGCGTTGCGCTGCACCAGGTCGACGACAGCGCCCTTCTGGTCGAGCAGGCCGTGGGTGTGCTGGCCCAGGCCGAACATCCGCTCGCCCTCGTATGCCGCGAAGAGCTGCTCGATGCGGTAGTAGCCGTTTCCGGCGGAGGTGTAGGCGCGCGGGCCCGGCCACCAGAAGTGGGCCCGCTGCTCGGCCAGCAGCTCGGCATGCGAGGAGCTGCGCAGGAACCGCAGCATCCCGTCGTCGCCGACCTCGGCGGTGACTTCGCCGTTGAGCAGGTGGGCGGTGTCGCCTTCGATGCGGATCTTGGCCTCGGTGCCGGGGCGCTCGCCCAAGGCACCGGGGATGTCGGAGCGCAGGCGGTAGAGCCCGGCGCGCACGCGGACGCTGTCGGCGCCCCAGGGTTCGACGCGCACGACCTGGTGGCCGCCGTGCCATTCGACGCCACCGTCGATCTCGTGCAGCACGCGTTGTCCTCTCCTTCTATAGCCGGTAGACGGATTGCAGAGGCCGCCCCGGCTCCCGTCGCGGGGCGGGCGGTGGGCGGGCGGTGGGTGGGCGGATGGGAGTCGGAGAGCTTGCCGGCGGTGTGGGCGGCCCCGCCGCGCCCGCATCCGGTCGGGGAGCGGGCGCGGCGGAGCGGGCGGATGCTCCTAGGGACGTCAGTCCTTGAGCGCGCCGCCGGTGACCCCGGCGGCGACGTAGCGCTGGGCGACGACGAGCAGAATGGCGGCGGGCACGGACGCGATCACGCCGGTGGCCATGACGCTGTTCCAGTCGGCGGTGTGGGCGCCGATGAAGCGGTAGATGCCGACTGTGACCGGCATGACCGCGTCGTCGGAGTTCAGTGTCACCGCGAACAGGAAGTCCGCCCAGGCGAACAGGAACGCGAAAAGCGCCGCGGTGATCATCGCGTTGCGGCTGACCGGTATGACGACCGACCACAGCACGCGCGCGTGCCCCGCGCCGTCGACCATGGCCGCCTCGCCCAGCTCGTCGGGGATGGTGACCATGAACGCCCGCAGGATCAGCACCGCGAACGGCACGGCGACCGTCGAGTCGGCCAGGATCAGCGCCGCATACGTGCTCAGCAGCCCGGTCTGGTTCATCACCGCATACAGCGAGTTGGCCATCACGATCCCGGGCACCATCTGCACCAGCAGCAGCGCGAACATGAGCGCGCCCGCGCCGCGGACACGGAACCGGCTGAGGGCATAGGACGCCGGAACCGACAGCACCAGGGTCAGCGCCACGGTGCCCGCCGCCACGACCACGCTGTTGACCAGCGGCCGCCCCTGGCTCTGGAACGCTTCGCGGTAGCCCTCCAGGGTTCCGCCGACGGGGAACCAGCGCGGCGGGGTCTCCAGCAGGCCGGTGGCCGGCTGCAGCGAGGCGTTGACCATCCAGTACAGAGGGAACAGCAGCACCCCGACGATGACCACCGCGGCCACCGTGGTGAAGGCGGTGCGCACCCGTGTGTGCACAGCCACGGCTACCTCCTCTCCCGAGCCGGTGCCGGCCCCGACGAGCGCAGTCCGCGCAGGTAGAGCACGGCGAACAGCAGCGCGATGACGATCAGCAGGTTGCCCACGGCCGCGCCGAGGCCGAAGTCCAGCTCACCGAAGGACAGCGAGTAGGACCAGGTCGTCAGGGTCTGGGTGGCGTTGGCCGGACCGCCCTGGGTGAGGACCATGATCACGTCGAACACCTTCAGCGTGTAGACGAGCCCGAGCATCAGCACCACCGCGCTCACCGGGCGCAGCAGCGGCCACGTGACGTGCCGGAACCGTTGCCAGCGCCCGGCGCCGTCCAGGGCCGCCGCCTCGTACAGGTGGGCCGGGATGCTTTGCAGACCGCCGTAGAGGATGACCATGTTGAACGGGATGCCGACCCAGATGTTGGCGGCCGTCACCGACGGCAGCGCCATCGCGGTGCTCGACAGCCAGGGCACCGCCGTGTCGACGACGCCCAGGGCCAGCAGGGTCTGATTGAGGACCCCGTACTCCTGGTCGAAGATCCACCGCCACACCGTTCCCGAGACCACCAGCGGCAGCAGCCACGGGATCAGCAGCAGCGAGCGCAGGACCCCGTTCAGCGGGAAGTGCCGCTGGAAGAACACCGCCAGCGCCAGCCCGATGCCGAACTGGAAGAACAGCGAGGCCGCGGTGAACACCGCTGTGTTGGTCAGCGCCGTGGTGAAGACCGGGTCGCCCATCACCGCCGCGTAGTTGGCGAGCCCTACGAAGGGGGCGTCGCCGGTGTAGAACGACGCGGCGGTGTACTCCCGCAGGGCCATAGTGAAGTTGGCGGCCAGCGGGTACCCGAAGAACAGGACCAGGTAGGCGACGATGGGCGCGAGGAACCCGATGCGGGCGGCCATCAGTTCTCCGGCACCGACTGCTGCGCCTGGCTCAGCGCCTCCTCGGCCGAGGTCGATCCCGCGAGGGCCTCCTGGACCGCGTCGGCGATCGCCGTGGAGACGTCGGGGTACTCCTCACCCAGCTCGGCGGTACGCGACCGGGCGGTGGGCACCGACTCCACGAACGGCGCCATCCGCGGGTCGTCCTCGGCGAGCTGCCGGGCCAGCTCCTCCTTGGCGGGAACGTAGGCGTTCAGCTCGGCCCACTGGCGCATGTTGTCGTCGCTGAGCAGGCACTCCAGCACCTCGACGGCCTTCTGCTCGCGCTCGCCGCCGTTGCGCGCGACCGCCCAGACCTCGCCGCCCATGGGCGTGGCGGGGTCGGCGCCGGCCTCGGGGACGGGCAGCGGGACCACGTCGTAGTCGAGGTCCTCCTCATCGAGCACCGGCAGCTGCCAGGAGCCGTTGATCATCATGGCGGCGCGGTCGCCGAGGAACTGGTCGTTGACGTCGGCCTGGGACCAGTTGACGACCGACTGGGAGACCGACCCCTCCTCGACCAGGTCCGACCACAGCTCCAGCGCCTCGACCGCCTCCGGGGAGTCCAGCTCGGTGAGCGTGGCGCCGTTGCTCCACAGGAACGGCTCGAAGGTCCAGGTGCCCTCCTCGTGGCCGATGGCCGAGAACGCGAAGCCCTTGGTGTCGCCCTCGGTGAGTTCGGCCGCGGTGTCGCGAAGCTCGGCCCAGGTCTGCGGCGGCTCGACGCCCGCCTCGTCGAGCACGGCCGTGTCGGTGAACAGGGCGAGGCCGTTCACGCCCGGGGCGATGCCGTAGACGGTGTCCTCGTGCGTGCCGGCCTCCAGCACGCTGGGGTAGTAGCCGCCGGTGTCCAGCCCGGCTTCGTCCAGTGGGAGCAGTGCCCCGGTGGCGGCCACCTGGGGAAGGTCGGGATTGTCGATGAGCATCAGGTCGGGCAGGTCCTGCTGGGAGGCGCCCTGCAGCAGCCGCGGCATGAGCTGGTCGCGCGGCTGGGCGTCGCGTTCGATCTCGACGCCGGCCTGATCGCCGCACTCCTTGAGCATCGTCGCGGTGGTGCCGTTCTGCGGCTCGGCGAGGTTGTAGTCCATCGCCGTGAGCGAGGTGACCTCCTCCTCGCCGCCTCCGCCCGCACAGGCGGTGGACAGGGTGAGCAGTC
This sequence comes from Streptomonospora alba, assembly GCF_000826685.1. Lineage (GTDB taxonomy): Bacteria > Actinomycetota > Actinomycetes > Streptosporangiales > Streptosporangiaceae > Streptomonospora > Streptomonospora alba. The sequence continues at coordinate 4,779 of NZ_JROO01000032.1, read as the reverse complement.
CGGCGGCGACCAGGGCGGAGGATCCGCGCAGACGGGGCGTACGGGGGATGCGCGCTGATGGCATGGTGCGCTCCTTACGTGTGTCGAAGCGCTTCGATTGCGCTGACGAACGGGAACGAGGACGGGGACGGCGCGGGTGCGACGGGCCGCCGGTGCGGTCGTCGGACCGGCGGGTCGTACGAGGAGAGGCCTGGTGCTGGGGGTGAACGGAGGTCGGGGGTCGGTTCAGGGAAGGGCGGGTCGGGCTGCGGCGCTCGCCCGCGGCACGAGGCGCGGCGGAAGGAGTGTCACTTCCGGGGGACCGAGGTCGTCGAGCTTGTCCATGAGTAGCGAGACGGCGCGCCCGCCCACTTCCTCGGCGGGCAGGCTCACCGAGGTCAGCGGCGGCGACGCTTCGGTGGCGAGGTCGTCGGGCGCGATGGCCACGACCGACAGGTCGGCGGGCACCTCGCGGCCGAGGCCGCGCACGGCCTCCAGCAGCGGCGTGACGGCCGGCTCGTTGTGCACCACGAGCCCGGTGACTCCGGGGCGCTCGCGAAGCAGGTCGGTGGCCGCTGCGGTCACCGCGGCGGGAGCGGCGTCGCAGGGGACGACGGTCGCCTCGACGCCGCGCTCGCCGGCCTCGGCTTCGAAACCGGCGACGGTGCGTTCGGCGAACCCGGTGCGCCGCTCGTAGACCGAGGGCGGCTGGCCGATCAGCGCGATCTCGCGGTGTCCCAGATCGGCGAGGTGGGCCACGCAGGCGCGCCCGGCGGCGTCGAAGTCCAGGTCGATGCAGGTCAGACCCTCGGTTTCGGCGGGTACGCCGATCAGCACCGAAGGGTGTGACAGTGAGCGCAGTGTGGGGATGCGGGCGTCGTCCACCTCGACGTCCATGACGATGATTCCGTCGACCATCGAGGTCCCGGCGACGCGGCGCAACCCGCCCTCGCCCTCGGCCTGGGTGAGCAGCAGGACGTCGTGCTCGCGGTCGCGGGCGCTGGTGACCACGGAGACGGCGAACTGCATGGCGACGGGTACGTGGATGCCCGGCCGCAGCGGGACGACCAGGGCGATGACGTTCGAGCGGTTGCTGGCCAGCGCGCGGGCTCCGGCGTGCGGCTGGTACCCGAGCACCTCGATACTCTCCAGTACCCGTTCGCGGGTGGCCGGGGAGATCGACCGCTTGCCGCTGAGCACATAGGAGACCGTGCTGGGTGACACGCCGGCGTGCCGTGCTACGTCGGAGATGCGCATGTCGGCCTCCTGAGTCGAACCGCTTCGACTCGCCGGATGTTACGCGTCTCACACCCGAGGCGCAATGGGGGCGTCGGCGTGCGTGCGGTCGGCCGGGCCTCGCCGCGACCGCTCGTCGTCCGTGTCGACGCAGGCCCGCCGGTCCGCTGAATTCTTCGGTGGATACACCGGGACAGAAAGACGTAAATACGGAAAGGCGACGTTTTGCGGTACTCCTGTGAGTGATCAGGTGGCCAGGTCGGTACGCGCGGTTCCGGGCTGATGAGGGCTGTTTACTCAAGCGTCACAGCGGCGCGCGAACGTCTGTGGCGTCCGGAATCCGACGTCCCGGATCCGTCCGCCGAGGTGCGGCGGTTCAGGTGCGCCGAAAAGGCGATGAATCGCTTCCGGGTCGCCGGTACCGCGGTTCTGCACGGTTTCCGGCAAGGGAGCGGAGCGGCGGAGTTTCCGCGGGATTCCGTGGTAAATCATAGGCGGCCGGAAGCGGTTTCCCCGTCCCGCCGCGAACCCGCACACGATCGACTACGGCTTCCGTTACCGCCTGGAACCCTCCGTTCGGGAGAGCCATGACAGTCAGCCTCATCGTGGTCTTCGTCGTACTCGCCCTGCTCCTGGTGGTCGGCATCGTGGTGGCACGCAAGTTCGTCATCTCCACCGACGACTCCGACGGCCCCATCGGCACCCTCATCGCTCCCTGCGTGTTGTCCATCTACCTCATCGCGCTGGCGATGGGCCTGGTCATCGGATGGGAGAACAACCGCGGGGCCGAAGACGGCTCCGTGGCGGAGGCCGGGCACGCCACCGCCCTGTACTGGAACACCACCGCGTTGCCCGCCGAGGAAGGGGCGCGGGTGCGCGCCGACGTGCGCGACTACGCCCGCGCGATCATCCGCGAGGACTGGCCGGCGATGGTCGAGCGGCGCGAGCTCGACCAGGACGCCTCCGCGGCGCTGGACGACCTGCGCATCAGCGTCGCTCGAATCGCCTCCGACGATCCCGCCGCCGCGGTGGAGAGCATGCACGCGCGGCAGAACGTCACCGACCTCGTGCAATCGCGGGTGCGGCGCGCTGACTCGACGGGCGACCACATCCCGCGCTTCGTCACGCTGGCGACGGCCGTGAGCGGGCTCGCGGTCGTGGTACTGCCGTTCGGCATGCAGGTGCGCGGTTCACGGACGCGGGTCTTCTGGGCGATGGTGAACCTGGTGTTCGTGGCGGCGATGCTGGTCGTGCTGCTCTTCATGGACAACCCCTACTCCGGGGTGCTGGCCACCGAACCCGAGGCGTTCCAGGACGCGTTGCAGGACTTCGACCGCATCGACGCCACCATCGCGGGAGGCTGAGTCCAGCAGTGCCGGGCCGCGGCTCCGGAGCCCGAAGGTGGGTCGGGCTCCGGAGCCGCCTGTTCGTGGGGAGGGGCTCAGGCCTCGTCGATGCGGTCGGCCAGCTCGGCCAGGTCGTCGGCGTGCAGGTCGAACCGGTCGGAGGAGGCGGGCGGGTCGCCGACGGGCCTGGCGACGTAGGCGGTGCGCAGACCCAGGACCTGCGCCGCGCGTAGATCCCAAGCATGGGCCGCCACCATCAGCAGCCGTTCCGGAGGCCGATCGGCGACGGTGACGGCCAGGCGGTAGACCGCCGGATCCGGCTTATAGGTCCGGGCGTCTTCGGCCGACAGGGCTTGGTGCCAGCGCAGTCCGGCATGGGCGTCGAGCTCCAGCAGCGCTGTTCGGCTCGCGTTGGAGAGCCCGATCAGCGGAAACCGCCCTGCGAGCCCTGCGAGCCCTGCCGCGGCGTCGGGCCAGGGCGGAAGTCGGCGGCCTGACAGCGCCAGCTCGACTACGGCGGCCGGGTCGTCGACTCCGGCCGCCTGGGCCACGACCCGGGCGGCTTCCCGGTCGAGGACGTCGCTGGTGGCGTAGGGACGACCGCCGCTGAGGATACGGTGCTGTTCGCGGTCGAGGTGCTGCGCCCACAGCGACCTGAGCCGCTCGATCCCGGGGTCGTCGAGCGACGGATCGAGCCGGCGTATGCCGGCGCGGATACCGGCCGGTTCGTCGACGAGCGTGCCGAGCACATCGAATACGACGGCCTCGATCTCCAGTGTTGCCATGGGTGGGATCTCCTCGATGAATCGGGCGTGGGCGAAGGCATCTCCTCGCCGACCAGGCCGGGGCGGTCCCTCCGGCCCCACTCATGTAAGGGGTTAAATTGGATTTAACCGAAACTAATGGAGCGTGCGTACGAGATGCAAGTGGCGCTGGACGACTACAGCTGGGCGGCGGGGGTCGCGACCGATCTGGTCAACACCGCCCCCGAGGTATGGCGCGGCGACGACCGCCTGCCCGACCAGGCCGCCCTCATCGCGTTCGCCGATCTGCACTGCGCACGGTCGGGAGGCGACGACGCTCCGGGTGCGCTGTCCGAACTCGCCCATCGCGGCCGAACGGCCGACCTTCATGCGGTCCACGCGCTCCGGACGACCGTGCGTGACCTGGTCGATCACCCCGAGCGCGACCGCCTCGTGTCCGGAGCCACCGCGCTCACCGCGCCCGCCCGCGGCGCCACCCTGATTCCCGATCCCGTGCACGAGGCCCGCACACGCTGGGCCGCCCCGCTCCACGACGGAGCGACGGTCGCCGACGCCCTTTCCGTCGTCTGCGGCATCGGCGTCCTCGGAGTCGTACACGCCCTCGGCGAGCGGCGATTCCGCCCGTGCGGCGCGCCCGCCTGCCGAGGGGCGTTCATCGATACCACCCGGCCCGGTCGCCGCCGCTACTGCATGCCTGGGCTGTGCGGAAACCGCACCAACGTCGCCAACCACCGCTCCCGCCGAGCCGAGACGGGCCACGGGCGCAACCGCGCCGAGTAGACCCGCGGACGAGCGGCCGGAATCGGCAGCCCGATGCGGCTCCGGAGCCCGAAGGCGGGGCGGACTCCGGAGCCGCCTGCTCGTGGGGCCGGGGCTCAGCGGCGGGCCCCCGAGGATCCGACGGCCGCCGCGACGGCGACCAGCACGATGACCACCATGATCTGCATCGGCTGGAAACCGTTGGGGCCGTCGCCCTCCGGGCTGTCGATCAGCGGGGCGCCGACGAACTGCGCCTCCGCGGGCGGTTGCGGCCGAGGAGCGGGCTCGGACGGGGTGGGCCGGTCCTGCCGCTGTGGCGGTCGGTCCTGGACCACGGGTGCGGGGCTGGCCTCAGGCGGAGCGGGAACCTCCGGCTCGGCGGGTGCGGGTTCCGGTTCGGGCTCGGCCTCCGGAGGTGCGGGCTCCGGAGGCGCCGGTTCAGGCGGGTCGGGCGGCTCAGGCGGCTCAGGCGGCTCTGGAGGAGGTTCAGGGGGGTCGGGCGGTTGCGGGGGCTGGGGTTCGGGCCGGTCGGGGCAGTCCGGCGGGATCGGGGGCGCGGGCGGGTGCGGCGGGTGCGGTGCGTCAGGAGGCGGCGGAGGTCCGGGCGGCTGCGGCGGATCGGGCGGAGCGTCCTGCTCGGGCGGCGGGGGCGGCTCCGGGGGAGCGGCGGGGGCCGCGGCCCCCGCCGGTGAAGC
>NZ_JROO01000031.1 GCF_000826685.1 Streptomonospora alba | reverse complement strand
GCCGCCGACCGGGCGGGGGCGGCAGCGGGTTCAGGGCACCAGCAGGCTGAGCACGATCCAGGCGACCGGGCCGGCGATCAGCAGCGAGTCCACCCGGTCCAGCAGGCCCCCGTGGCCGGGCATGAACCGGCCCATGTCCTTCAGTCCCAGGTCGCGCTTGAGCAGCGACTCGATCAGGTCGCCCACAGTGGCGGCCAGCACCACTGCCACGCCCAGCACCGCCCCCGCCCACACGGGGCCGTCGAGCATCAGCCCCACCGTCAGCGCGCCCGCGATCATGCAGGCGAGCACCGAGCCCGAGAAGCCCTCCCAGGTCTTGTTCGGGCTGATCACCGGCGCCATCTTGTGCCGGCCCATCAGGATCCCGGCGAAGTAGCCGCCGATGTCGCTGCTGATCGTGACGATGATGAACGCGATCAGCCGTTCCTGGCCGTCGCCGGGTGTGGCGATCAGCAGCTGCCAGGTCGCAAGGAGGAAGGGGATGTAGCCGAGGGCGAGCAGGCTCGCGGCGATGTCGCGGACATAGCCCTCGGCTCCGTCCCGCAGCCGCCACGCGAGCGCTCCGACGGCCGTCAGCGCCGTGGCGCCCACGAGCCACTCGGCGCCGCCGAAGTAGGCGCACACCTGCATGGCCGCGCCGCCCAGCGCCAGCGGCCACAGCGCGAGCCGCGCCCCGTGGGCGCCGAGTCCGCGGTTCTGCTCACGCAGGCAGATGAGCGTCGCGGCGGCGGTGATCGCCACGAACCCGGCCGAGAAGGGGTAGATCGACAGCAGGACGAGCGCGCCCAGGGCCACACCGCTGGCGATGGCCACCGGCAGGTTGCGGCCGGTGCGCACGGGCTCGCCGTCGGGCTTGTGCAGGACGAAGCGCTGACGGGCGTCGTCGGCGGCGTCGTCCTCGGGAGCGCCCCGTCCGCCCTCCTCCGGTACGCCGTCGCGGCTGCGCGCGGACGACCCCGCGGCGTCCCCGGCGTCCTCGGACGCGCCGGAATCGGCGGGCGGCGGGTCGGCTCTCCCGCGATCGTCGTCCTGCTCGGATCCGGGATCTATGAACGTCACGGGGGCTAGACCTCGAGCAGCTCGGATTCCTTGTGCCGGAGCAGCTCGTCGATCTCCGCGACGTACTTGTGCGTGATCTCCTCGAGCTCCTCCTGGCCGCGGTGGCCCTCGTCCTCACCGATCTCGCCGGCCTTGACGGACTTGTCGATCGAGTCCTTGGCGTGGCGCCGGATGTTGCGGATGGACACGCGGGCGTCCTCGGCCTTGCTGCGCACCACCTTGATGTACTCCTTGCGGCGCTCCTCCGAGAGCTCGGGGAAGACCACCCGGATGACGTTGCCGTCGTTGGAGGGGTTGACTCCCAGGTCGCTCTCGCGGATGGCCTTCTCGATCGCCTGCATCGAGGACTTGTCGAACGGGGACACGACCACCATGCGCGGTTCGGGAACCGCGAACGACGCGAGCTGGTTGATCGGGGTCTGGGCGCCGTAGTACTCGGCCGTGATCTTGTTGAACTGCGCCGGGCCGGGGCGGCCCGTGCGGATCGCGGCGAAGTCCTCCTTGGCGACCACGACGGCCTTTTCCATCTTCTCCTCGGCTTCGAGGAGTGTCTCTTCGGTCATTGCGGCTCCCGTGTGTCGCTTCAGTCCATCTGTCGGGCTGTCGGAGGTCGGCGCCGTGTCAGCTGTGGTCGGCCGGGCACACGATGGTGCCCATCTTCTCGCCCCGTACCGCACGGATGATGTTGCCCTCGCCCATCAGGTCGAAGACGACGATGGGCAGACCGTTGTCCATGCACAGGCTGACCGCTGTCGCGTCCATGACCTTCAGGCCGCGGGTCAGCACCTCGTTGTACTCCAGGCGGTCGAACTTGACCGCGTTGGGGTTGCGCTGCGGGTCGGAGTCGTAGACCCCGTCGACCTGGGTCCCCTTGAGCACAGCCTGCGCACCGATCTCCAGGGCCCGCTGAGCGGCCGTGGTGTCGGTGGAGAAGAACGGCGCGCCCAGGCCTGCGCCGAAGATCACGACGCGGCCCTTCTGCAGATGGCGGACCGCCCGGCGCGGGATGTAGGCCTCGGCGACCTGGCTCATGTGGATGGAGGTCTGGACACGGGTCTCGACCCCCTGGCGCTCCAGGAAGTCCTGCAGCGCCAGGCAGTTGATGACCGTGCCCAGCATCCCCATGTAGTCGGCCCGGCCGCGCTCCATGCCGCGTTCGGACATCGCGGCGCCGCGGAACATGTTGCCGCCGCCGACGACCACGGCGACCTCGATGCCCTCGGCCACCGCGGCCGCGATCGATTCGGCGAGGTACTCCACGACCGCGGCGTCGATACCGAGATCCTCACCGCCGGAGAACGCCTCACCGGACAGCTTCAGTACGACACGGTCCCAGCCGGAGTCGTGCATGTGCATGGCTGGGACCTCCGCGGCGGTATGGCCTTCGGTCTCCGACACGGCGCTCGGCCTCCTTCTGGTTCCCCCGAGTGGTTATGCGAATGCGGGGCGCCCGAGCGTCCGCCGGGCCGAGCCCCGCCTGATCCACCGAAGGTGCCGGGGCGCTGTGCACCCCGACACCTCCATCATGTCAAACGGACTAGGACTGGCCGACCTTCAAGCGCACGAAGCGGCGGACGGTGACGCCGGCTTCGTCGACGATCTGCTGGACCGTCTTCTTGTTGTCCTTGACGAACGGCTGGGCGAGCAGCGTCGCGTCCTTGAAGAAGCCGTTCACGCGGCCCTCGATGATCTTGGGCAGCGCCTGCTCGGGCTTGCCCTCCTCGCGGGCGGTCGCCTCGGCGATGCGGCGCTCGCTCTCGACGGTCTCTTCGGGGACGTCGTCCTTGCTCACGTAGCCGGGCGCGAGCGCGGCGATCTGCTGGGCGAGGTCCTTGCCGACCTCGGCGTCGGGCTTGTCCAGCTCGACGAGCACGCCCATGCTCGGGGGCAGGTCCGGGTCGGACTTGTGCAGGTAGCTGGCGACGTAGGCGCCTTCATACTTGGCGAAGCGGCGCAGCTCCAGCTTCTCGCCGATGACGGCGCTGTGCTCCTCGATGACGCTCTGCACGGTCTTGCCGTCGGAGAACTGGCTGTTGGCCAGGGCGGCGAGGTCCTCGACGTCGTTGGCGGCCACGAACTCGGCGACGTCGGCGGCCAGCTTCTGGAACTGGTCGTTCTTGGCGACGAAGTCCGTCTCGCAGCCCAGCTCGACGAGCACGGCGGAGGTGTCGCCGTCCTGCTGAAGGGCGACCAGCCCGTTGGTGGTGGTGCGCTCGGCGCGCTTGCCGACGGACTTGGCGCCCTTGACGCGCAGGAACTCGACGGCCTTGTCGAAGTCGCCGTCGCTGTCCTCCAGCGCCTTCTTGCAGTCCATCATGCCCGCGCCCGTAAGGTCGCGCAGTTTCTTCACATCGGCGGCGGTGTAGTTCGCCATGGCTGTTCTCTAATCCCCTTGGTATGGGTCGACGGGTCTCACAGGTCCCGAGCCGGACACGACCCGGGGAGGCTCCCCGCGCCCGGAGCGGCGCGGGGAGCCGACGATCACCTGAGGGGCGTCAGGCTTCCTTCGAGCCCTCGGCCTCAGCCGCGGGAGCCTCGGCGGCGGGGGCGGCCTCGGCGGGCTGCTCCGGCGCCGTCTCAGCGGCGGGCTGCTCCGGCGCGGCCTCAGCCGCGGGAGCCTCGGCGGCGGCAGCGGCCGGCGCCGGCGCGGCTTCGGCGGCCTCGGCGGCCGGCGCCGTGGCAGCGGCCTCGCCCTTCTCCAGCAGCTCGCGCTCCCACTCGGCCAGCGGCTCCTCGGGGGCCTTCTCGGCACCGGTGCCTGCGGAGGCGCCCGAGCGGGCGAGCAGGCCGTCGGCGACCGAGTCGGCGACCACACGGGTCAGCAGGCTGACGCTGCGGATGGCGTCGTCGTTGCCCGGGATCGGGTAGTCGACCTCGTCGGGGTCGCAGTTGGTGTCCAGGATCGCGACGACCGGAATGTTCAGCTTCCGCGCCTCGCTGATCGCGATGTGCTCCTTCTTGGTGTCCACGATCCACACCGCGCTGGGCACGCGGGCCATGTCGCGGATACCGCCGAGCGTGCGCTCCAGCTTGTCCTTCTCACGGCGCAGCCCCAGCAGCTCCTTCTTCGTCAGCCCCGAGGCGGCGACGTCGTCGAAGTCGATCTCCTCGAGCTCCTTGAGGCGCTGGAGCCGCTTGTGGACGGTGGAGAAGTTGGTGAGCATGCCGCCCAGCCAACGCTGGTTCACGTAGGGCATCCCGACACGACGGGCCTGCTCGTCGATGGCCTCCTGCGCCTGCTTCTTGGTGCCGACGAAGAGGATGGTGCCCCCGTGGGCCACCGTCTCCTTGACGAACTCGTAGGCGCGGTCGATGTAGGACAGCGACTTCTGCAGGTCGATGATGTAGATGCCGTTGCGCTCGGTGAAGATGAAGCGCTTCATCTTCGGGTTCCAGCGCCGCGTCTGGTGCCCGAAGTGCACACCGCTTTCCAGCAGCTGCCGGATGGTCACGACTGTGGCCATGACTCGGTCCTCCTAGTACGGCGGGTTCGTCCCGCCCCGGTTGTTCCTGACGCCCCGACCGCTCAGCCGCATCGCCCTCGGCGCTACGGACCGTAAGAGCGGCCCCCTCCCTGGGAAGGCACGGAAGCGTGCGTATTGGTCGGCTCGGTGAGCCTCCTGGAATTCTAGCCGCCCTCGGGGTGCGTCGGGGCCTATCGGCGGCCTTCGTGTGTGTCAAGGACCGCCGAGCGGCCGGGCCGCCATCCCATGCCCGGCTCGTGCTCGGGCGCGGGACGCGGATACGGGAGCGGCGCAGGGGCGCATCGCGCGCGTTCGTCCACAGGCCGCCCGTCCGCGTGGCCGGGCGGCGGCGGGCGGATCAGGATGAAGCCATGACGACGCACCGCTTGCGCTCCCACCGCCCGCTCCGCGCCTTGGCGTGCGCGCCGGCGGCACTCGTGCTCGCGGCCGCCCTCGGCGGCGCGCCCGCACGAGCGTGGGAGGGGCCGTGGCAGGCCCCGTTGGAGGGCCCCGTGCGCGTGCTGCGGCCGTTCGATCCGCCACCGGAACGCTGGCTTGCCGGTCACCGGGGCGTCGACCTGGCCGCCGAGCCAGGCGCCGAGGTGCGCGCCGCGGCGGCGGGCCGGGTCGCCTTCGCCGGGTCCGTGGCCGGAACCGGTGTGGTCAGCGTCTCCCACGGCGGCCTGCGCACCACCTACCTGCCGGTCGAGCCGCGCGTGGAGCGCGGCCGCCGCGTCGCGGCGGGCCAGGCGGTGGCGGCCGTGGCCGCGGTCCGGCCGCACTGCGGCGCGCGTCATTGCCTGCATTGGGGACTCCGGCGCGGCGACACCTACCTCGACCCGCTTGGGCTGCTGGGGACGGGCCGGGTGCGGCTGCTGCCGCTCACGACCGCGCGGTGATCCGGCGCTCGCCACGGCGGTCACGCCCTCGGGTGCGCCTGGTTGTAGGTCCGGGTCAGGCGCTCGATCGAGACGTGGGTGTAGATCTGGGTGCTCGACAGCGATGCGTGTCCGAGTATCTCCTGCACGCTGCGCAGGTCGGCTCCCCCGTCGAGCAGGTGGGTGGCCGCGCTGTGGCGCAGGCCGTGGGGAGCGGAGTCGGTGCCGTGCGCCCGCAGGTAGGCGTGCACGTCGCGGCGGGCCGAGCGGGTTCCCAGCCTCCCTCCGCGCGCGCCGAGGAACAGTGCGGGCCCGCCGGGTGGGGCGGTCAGATGCGGGCGGCCCTCCAGCAGCCAGGCGTCCAGCGCCTCAAGGGCGGGCGCGCCCACCGGCACCACCCGCTCCTTGCCGCCCTTGCCCTGGACACGCACGGTGCGGCGATCACGGTCGATGTCGTCGACGTCAAGCGCGCACAGCTCGGCCACGCGGATGCCGGTGGCGTAGAGGAGTTCGACCACGGCGCGGCCGCGCAGGCCCGCCGGGTCGGTGCCGGCGCCCGGCGGCCGGTCCTCGGCGAGCGCTGCGGCGGTCTCGCTCTGGCCGAGGACCTCGGGCAGCGACCGGTGCGCTCGCGGCGCCGCGAGCTGGGGGCCGGGATCGTGGGCGATGCGGCCGGTGCGGTACAGGAACGCCGTGAACACGCGGGCGGCCGCCACCCGCCGCGCCATGGTCGAGCGCCCGGCGCCCCGATCGTGCATTCGGGCCAGCCAGTCGCGCAGCGCCGCGAGGTCGAGGCCGCCGAGGCCGCGACCGGCCTCGTCGAGGTGGTCCAGCAGCGCGCGGGCGTCGCCGAGGTAGGCGCGCACGGTGTGCGGCGACCGGTCCACCGCCAGATGCCCGCGCAGGTCCTCCAGCAGCTCGCGCCGCTCGGCCGATTCGCCGCTCATCGCTCCCCCGCAGGGCGGTCGCGCGGAAGCCGCGCCACGGCGTCGACCTCGATCAGGAACCGGGGGTCCTCCAGCCCGCTGACCTCGACCAGGGTGCAGGCGGGGCGGGGCTCGTGGTCCAGATACGCGTCGGCGGCCCGGCGCACGTCCTCCAGATCGGCTGTGTGGCGCAGATAGCAGGTGAGTTTGACCAGATGGCGGACGTCGGTTCCGTGCTCGGCCAGCACCGCGCCGACATTGTGCAGGGCCTGCCGGGCCTGGGCTGCGGCGTCTCCGTCGGCGACCGTGCCGCCGGCGGCGATCGGCGCCTGCCCCGAGACGAACACCAGCGGGCCATCGGCCACGACGGCGTCGCTGCGACTCTGCGCCATGCGTCACCCCCTCGCCCGCTGCTGCACTCCGCCTTCGCCCAACGTGGAACACCCGGGGCCCTCGGTGCAAGCCCTTTCCCCGGCGTCGGCCCCCGTGAACCCCGCCGAGCGGGCCGCTTCGCCGGTCCCGCCGCATCACCGCCTCGCCTCCCCCGCCTCGGGGGCGCCTCCGCAGCGCCGAGGCGCTCCCCCGCACGAAGTTGTCCACAGCCCGCGAATCGGCCTGGAGCCCCGGATGCGGGCCGATCACGCTGGGAGTATGAGTTCCTCCCGCCGCTCAGTGCGCGCCGCCCCACGCCCTGGCCACGACACCGCCCCCGGCCTTTCGCCCGCCCGCGTGCGCCGCAGAGCCGAACTCGGCCTGAGGGGCGAGGAGGCGGCAGCGGCCTACCTGGTGCGCCGCGGTCTGCGCATCCTGGCGCGCAACTGGCGCTGCCCCGAGGGCGAGATCGACATCGTGGCCGGTCAGGGCGCCACCATCATCGTCGCCGAGGTCAAGACCCGCACCAGCCTGCGGTTCGGCTCACCGCTTGAGGCGGTCACCGCGACCAAGCGGCGGCGCCTGCGACGACTGGCGCGGCGCTGGGCCGCTGCTCACCGCGCCGGCGGCAGGCCGATGCGCATCGACGTGGTCTGCGTCCTGGTACTGCACGGCGACCGCGTGTTCGTCCGCCACCACCAGGGGGTGGCTTGATGGCGCTGGCCCGCACCCGCTCCATGGCGCTGATCGGCGTCGACGGGCACATCGTCGAGATCGAGGCCCACCTGGGAGACGGCCCCGCCGGCGTCACCATCGTCGGCCTGCCGGACACCGCCCTGCGCGAGGCCCGCGACCGCATCAGGGCCGCCGTGGTCAACTCCGGCGAGCAATGGCCTGAGGGGCACATAACGATCAGTCTGTCGCCGGCCAGCCTGCCCAAGCGCGGCAGCGGGTTCGATCTCGCGATCGCCGCCGCCGTGCTGGCGGCCGAAGGCGCCGCGCCCGCGATGCCGCTGCACAGCGCCGTGGTCATGGCCGAGCTCGGGCTCGACGGCCGCACGCGCGCGGTCAGCGGCGTGCTCCCCGCCGTACTCGCCGGGACACGTTGCGGGTGCAGGACGTTCGTCGTCGCCCGCGGCAACGCGGCCGAAGCGGGGCTGGTGCCCGGGGTCGAGGTGGTGGCGGTCTCCTCGTTGAGCGATCTCCTGGCGCGGTTGCGCGGCGAGCCCTCCTCCGAGCCCTTCGCCGAGGAGGACGGCTCGGCCCCGGCGCGCGACGATCCGGCCGACGCCGCCGACGCCCGCAAGCCCGACCTCGCCGACGTGCTGGGCCAACCCGTGGCCCGGCGCGCCGTGGAGGTCGCCGCGGCGGGCGGCCACAACCTGATGATGATCGGTCCGCCGGGCACCGGCAAGAGCCTGCTCGCCGAACGCCTTCCCACCGTGCTGCCGCAGCTGTCGTCGGAGGAATCCATCGAGGTGACCGCGGTCCACTCGGCGGCGGACATGCTGCCCGACCGCTCGCCGCTGATCGTCGATCCGCCGTTCTGCGCGCCCCACCACACGGCCACCCGTGCCGCCATCGTCGGCGGCGGCAGCACCCGGTTGCGCCCGGGATGCGTCTCCCTGGCGCACCGCGGTGCGCTGTTCCTCGACGAGGCCCCCGAGTTCGCGCGGGGCGTGCTCGACTCACTGCGCCAGCCGCTGGAGACCGGCGAGGTCACCGTCGCGCGCTCCGCGGCGACCGTGCGGTTCCCCGCCCGCTTCCTGCTCGTTCTGGCCGCCAACCCGTGCCCCTGCGGCAAGGCCGGCAACGCCTGCACCTGCTCCTCCACCCAGCGTCGCCGCTATCTCGCCCGGCTGTCCGGGCCCTTGCTGGACCGGGTCGACCTCAAGGTCGAACTGCTGCCCGTCGCCCACGCCGAACTGCTGGCCGACCGGGCCTATGCGGAGTCCTCGGCCACCGTCGCCGAGCGGGTCGCCAAGGCCCGCGGCCGCGCCACCGCGCGCCTGGCGGGCACACCGTGGAACACCAATGCGGCGGTTCCGGGCGCCGAGCTGCGCCGGCGCTTCCCCGTCGCGCCCGCGGCGATGCGCGTCCTCGCCACGGCCCTGGAACGCGGCGAGATCAGCGCACGCGGCCTCGACCGCTCCCTGCGGGTCTCCTGGACCCTCGCCGACTTGGCCGGCCGCCCCGAACCCACCACCGAAGACACCGCCTACGCCTACGCCCTGTGGACCGGCAGAGCGCAGTGACGTTCCGCCCGCATCGTCATCCCCACCGCCCCTCCGGCCCGGGTGCACATCCGCACGGACGCCGGAGTCCCGCTTGCCCTCACCCGCGAAGGGAGGAAGGCGGCGCCGCTGCCGACCCTCCGTCGGCCGCGACGCCGCCACGGCCATGACGCACCCCGACATCCCGCCGTCCCGGACCGAAGACGAGGAACCTCCGCCGGAGCCGCCCGCAGGGCCCTGCGGTTCGGCCGGCGACGACGCCACGGCCCGCGCCTGCCTGACCGCCGTCGCCGATCCCGGCGACCCCGCCATGGGAGCCCTTCTCGAGGAGTACGGCGCGGGAGTCGTCTGGCGGACACTGCGCGGCGGCGAGAGTCCGCCCGCGCCGACCGGTGCCCGCGCCGGCGCCGTCGCCCAGCGGGCCGCACGCTGGTGCGAGCGCGCGGCCCGGCTCGACGCCGACGCACTGCTGGCGGCGACCGTCGAACTCGGCTGCCGGCTGATCGTGCCGGGCGATCCCGGCTGGCCCACCCAGCTCGATCAGCTCGGGCGGCGCCGCCCCTACGCACTGTGGGTCCGCGGCGCCCACGACCTGCGGCACGCCTGCCTGCGCTCGGTGGCGATCGTGGGAGCGCGCGCGGCGACGGCCTACGGCCTGCACGTGGCGGCCGATCTCGCCTGGGGGCTGGGGCAGCGCTCGTGGGCGGTGGTCTCCGGCGGCGCCTACGGCATCGACTCCGCGGCACACCGCGGCGGCCTCGCCGCCGCGGCGCCGGGGGTGGCGGTCCTCGCCTGCGGTCTGGACCTCTCCTATCCCCGCGGGAACGAGGGCCTTTTCGCCGACATCGCCGCGCGCGGAGCGCTCGTCAGCGAGCACCCGCCCGGCGCTCCGCCCAGCAGGCACGGGTTCCTGGTGCGCAACCGCATCATCGCCGCGCTCACGCCCGGCACCGTGGTCGTCGAGGCGGGACTGCGCAGCGGGGCCCTCAACACCGCGCGCCACGGCCAGGAGCTGCACCGCGCCGTCATGGCCGTGCCGGGCCCGGTCACCTCGGCGCTGTCGGCGGGGTGCCATCGGCTGCTCCGCGACGGCGCCGCGGTCTGCGTCACCGATACCGACGACGTCGTCGAGCAGGTCGGCCGGATCGGTGCCGATCTGCGTGCCGGTGCGGGCGGCACCGCACTCGACCGCGACGCGCTCGACGACACGGCCCGCCGCGTGCTCGACGCGGTGCCCCGGCGCACCTGCTCCGGGACGGCCTCCGTCGCCGAGGCCGCCGGCGTCGGACTCGATACGGCTCTGAGCAGCCTGGGTCTACTCGCCGCCGGCGGATTCGTCGAACGCGGCGCCTCGGGCTGGCGCGCTCGCAACGGCCCGCGGCCCGCCCCGGGCAAGCTCCCAGGAGCGTGACGCGGCCGGCGGAGCGCATCGATCGGACCGGCACGCTCTGCTCCGGCGGCGGGACGCGCCGCCCGGCTTCACCGTGCGCGGCGCATCGCCCATCGCCCGACACGCGAACGCCGCCGGGTCGCGCTGTGACGCGCGGCCCGGCGGCGCAGGGGCTGTATCGGTTATTGGGGCCTGCCCGTTGCGGGGACCTCCAGATCGGACTTCGTGATCTCCTCGACGTTGACGTCCTTGAACGTCACCACGCGCACGTTCCGAACGAACCGGGCGGGGCGGTACATATCCCACACCCAGGCGTCCTCCATCGTGACCTCGAAGTACATCTCACCGTTCTCGGTGCTGCGGGGTTGCAGATCCACGTGGTTGGTGAGGTAGAACCGGCGCTCCGTCTCGACCACGTAGCTGAAGAGGCCGACGACGTCGCGGTACTCCCGATAGAGCTGCAGCTCCATCTCGGCCTCGTACTTCTCCAGGTCCTCAGAACTCATTTCGCGCTCGCTTTCGTCGTGCAGTCCCGGTTGAGCGGCCCGGCCCCCTTCGCCTATGGGGTCTCGCGGGAACGGGATCCCGCGTTGTGCAATCAACTCACAGAAACCATGATGCGCCACGTGTCAACCGTCCGGAAGCGGACCGCGCACACGCGGCGGTCGCGCGGACGCCCCGTCGGCGCCGCGCAGGCTCAAGCGCCGCCCGTGGCCTCGGCACCCGCGGGTTCCCCGGAACCCTGGGCGTCCTCGCTGTCGGGCTTCGCTGAGCCGTTCCCCTCGATCTGTTCGAAGGTCTCCGGCGCGGGCAGGGTGCTCCAGCGGTCGACGGGCCACACGATCAGCGACGCGCGCCCCACCACGTGGTCCATGGGCACCGCGCCCCCGCCCGGCTCTTCCTGGTGCGTGCGCGAGTCGTTGGAGGCGCCCCGGTGGTCGCCCATCACCCAGACATGGTCCTCGGGCACCGTCACCGGCCCGAACTCCCGCGGGTCCTCCAGGCTTCCGGGGAACAGATAGGGCTCGTTCAGGGGTTCACCGTTGACCGTGACCCGGTTCTGGGCGTCGCAGCACGCCACCGTGTCGCCGGGCACACCGATCACGCGCTTGATGTAGTCGCGGCCGTTGGGAGCGAGCCCGAACTGCTGGCCGACCCAGTTGAACGCGCGGGCCACCGGGTTGGCCGACGCGTCGGGTTCGGCCATGCTCGGCCCGGCGTCCCAGGACCCCTCGCCGTTGAACACGACGACCTCGCCGTGCTTGATCTCGCGTACCTGGTACACCAGCTTGTTGACGACCACCCGGTCGCCGACGAGCAGCGTGTTCTCCATCGACCCCGAGGGGATGAAGAACGGCTGAGCGATCCAGGTGCGGATGACGAAGGCCAAGACGAGCGCGATGGCGATGAGAAGGGGCAGTTCCTTCCAGAACGACCCCGACTTCTGCGCCTTCTCGTCCGTGCTCTCACCCTTGGCGTTCATCGAACCCCCGCTCTCGGCTTCGGCCTCACCCGCTGCATCGGCCCTCGCCGGGCACGCCGCCCCGACATGACTTTGGCTCCCCCGCGCGGACGCACGGGAGAGCCAGAGCCGCGGGACCGGGTGCCGCCGGCGCGGACGACTGCGCAGACGCCGCACCGAAGGCCGATTCTTCGTTGGTCATCGGAACCGAAGCCTATCCGAGCGCGGCACTGCGTGTCGGAAAAGCCACAGTCGAGATGCGACGTGCCGCACGATCGGACGCTCAGCGGCGCTCGGGGATGCGGGCCTTCTTGCCGCGCAGGTGACGCAGGTAGTAGAGCTTCGCCCGGCGGACACGGCCGCGCTGAACGATCTCCAGCTTCTCGATCACGGGCGTGTGCACCGGGAAGGTGCGCTCCACGCCCACGCCGTAGCTGATCTTGCGGACGGTGAACGTCTCGCGGTTGGCTGCTCCCTGGCGCCGGATCACGACGCCCTTGAAAACCTGGACGCGCGAGCGGTTCCCCTCGGTAACGCGCACGTGCACGTTCAGCGTGTCGCCCGGGCGGAAATCGGGAATGTCCGAGCGCAGTTGGGCTTTCTCAATTTCCTGAATAGCGGTGTGCATCTCAGCGGTTCCTCATCGATTGCGCGCCGCGGCGACGGACAGTGCGGTTCGCGCGGGCGGATCTGCTGCTGGGGTCCTACGGTGCGCCTCTGCCGGGTCTGCGCGGCCGCCCGAAGTGAAACGGCGGCATGCGAACAACGCGCGACGGCAGGGGCAACTCCCCTAGTCTGCCACAGGTTGGGAACCACTCTGCAACCAAGCCCGGCCGCCTCCGCGCGAGGCCCCTGGGTACAGGCGCCCGCTCCTTCCCCGGGCCGCTTCCGCGCAGGCCCGGGCCCTCCGGCGGCTATTCGCCCGGCATCTGCTCCAGCAGCTCAAGCAGCAGCTCGCGATCGCTGCGCTCCAACTCGTCCATGCGCCGCGCGGCCAGCTCCCGCAGCAGCTCGGGCCGGTTGCGGGCGGTCTTGCGCAGCGCCTCGTGGCGCCGCCAGCGGTCCACCGCGCCGTGGTCGCCCGACAGCAGCACGGGCGGCACCTCCTGGCCGCGCCACTGCGCCGGCTTGGTGTATACCGGCCCCTCCAGCAGGTTCTCCATGGCCCCTGACGCGAACGAGTCCTGCACCGCCGACTCCGCGTTGCCCAGCACCCCCGGCAGCAGCCGTGAGACCGTCTCGACGATGACCAGGGTGGCCGACTCGCCGCCGGCCAGCACGTAGTCGCCGATGCTCACCTCCTCCACCGGCATGCGCCGCTCCGCGTCGGCGGGTACCCGGGCGTCGACTCCCTCGTAGCGCCCGCAGGCGAGGACCAGCCACGGTTCCCGGGACAGCCGCTTGGCGTGCTCCTGGGTGAACGGGGTCCCGCTGGGGGTAGGCAGCACCAGCCGCGGCGGCGCGTCCGCGCCGGCGGTGACCGAGTCGAGGGCCTCGCCCCAGGGCTGGGGCTTCATGACCATGCCCGGCCCGCCGCCGTAGGGGGTGTCGTCGACGGTGCTGTGCCGATCGTGGGTCCAGGACCGCAGGTCGTGCAGCCGGATGTCGAGGATGCCCGCCGCCCGCGCCTTGCCGATGAGCGACAGCTCCAGCGGCGCGAAGTAGTCGGGGAAGATGGTGATGATGTCGATGCGCATGGGTGTGCGGGTGCTCCCGGCGGCGGGCGCGGCGGAGGGACGCCGACGATGCGGTCAGGGACGGATGCGAGCGGCGATCGCGCCGGCGGCGCACCCGGGGGTCAGTCGCCCAGTTCGAGCAGGCCGGGCGGCGGGTCGAGCACCAGGCGGCCGGCGCCGGTGTCGATCTCGGGCACGAGGTCGCGGACGAAGGGCACCAGGACCTCGGATCCGTCGGGACCGGTGATCACCAGGACGTCCTGTGCGTTGTGCAGGACGTCGGCGACGGTGCCCACATCGGCGCCCTCGGTGGTCTCCGCCCGCAGGCCGATGAGTTCGTGGTCGTGGAACTCGTCGGGGTCGCCGATGGGAGGGACGTCGGCGGAGTCGACGAGCAGGGTGGTGCCGCGCAGTCCCTCGGCCGCGGAGCGGTCGCCCGCGTTCTTGAAGCGGACCAGCAGGCGGCCCGCGTGCCTGCGCACCGAGGCCACGGTGAGCGGGCCGACCCTCTCGGGGTCGGTGTGCAGAAGGGATCCCGGCGCGAAGCGCGCGTCGGGGTCGTCGGTGCGCACCTCCACGGCCACCTCGCCGCGGATCCCGTGGGCGCGGCCGATCAGGCCGACTACGAGACGCATCGTCCTCCTGCGGTTATGAGT
This sequence comes from Streptomonospora alba, assembly GCF_000826685.1. GTDB lineage: Bacteria > Actinomycetota > Actinomycetes > Streptosporangiales > Streptosporangiaceae > Streptomonospora > Streptomonospora alba. Next base: position 129,327 of record NZ_JROO01000031.1, on the reverse strand, counting down.
GCGCGAAAGGCGCTTCGCGCGCATGACGGAGCCGCGCCGCTCCTGGAGAACGGCGCGGAAGTCCCGGCTCCGGCCGCACCGTCCGCGGTGCGGGGGGCGGCCGGAGCCGGGACCGGCGCTTAGCGCACTTCGTTCAGGTCCAACAGGTCGACGCGGACGTAGCGCCCGCCCGCCAGCGAGCCGACGACGGTGCGCAGCGCCTTGGCGGTGCGCCCGTTGCGGCCGATGACCTTCCCGAGGTCGTCGGGATGGACCCGGACTTCGAGCACCTTGCCCTTGCGGAGCCTGCGGGCTCTCACCTGGACATCGTCGGCGTTCACGACGATGCCCCGGACCAGGTGCTCAAGCGCCTCTTCCAGCACGTCAGGCCTCGCCCTCAGGCTCCGTGGTCGTGTCTTCGGCGGTCTTCTCGGACTTGCCGGAGTTCTTCTCCGAGCCGGAGGACTTCTTCGACTTGCCGCCGCCCTTGGTGGACTCGTTGTCCGGCAGCACCATCTCCTTGAGCACAGCCTGGAAGGCGGCCTCCTCGGCCTCCTTGTCCTTGGGCTCTGCCACCTTGAGAGGCGACTGCGGCTCCGGCAGCCCCTTGAACCGCTGCCAGTCACCGGTCAGCTTCAGGATGGTCTTGACCGGGCCGGTGGGCTGCGCCCCCACGGAGAGCCAGTGCTGCGCCCGCTCCGAGTTCACCTCGATGAAGCTCGGCTCTTCCTTCGGGTGGTACTTCCCGATCTCCTCGATGGACTGGCCATCGCGCTTGGTACGGGCGTCGGCGACGACGATTCGGTACTGCGGCGTACGGATCTTGCCCATACGCTTGAGTTTGATTTTGACAGCCACGGGTGTGGTATCTCCCAGTTGCGATGCGATTGCCCGTCATCGTGCCGCGTGGGGTTGCGGCCGAGTGTTCAGGCGGGGACGTTAGGTGCCCGGGCTAGTTAGAGGGCCGGCCCATCACACCGTTGGTCAACTACTTATTGTGCCAGAACTCGACGTGCGCAACGCGCGTTGCCGAGGTGTTCGGCGGGTCAAGCCGGCATGAGAGCCGCCTCACCGCCGACCTGCCCGGCCGCCTCCGCGTGCGGAGGACGGGTCCGGGCGGGTCCCGGAGCGGATGCGGACCGCTCCGGGACCGCTCCGCCCGCTACTTCTTGGGCAGCTTGAAGTTCGACAGGTCGGGCATGTTGCCGCCGCCCAGGCCGGGAGGCAACTGCTGCCCACCGCCGAGGCCCGGAGGAAGCTGCGGGGACTGCTCGTCTCCGCCTTCCTCGCGGCGGCGCTCGCGCTCGGCCTCGCGCTCGGCCTCCTGCTCCTTGGCCTTGAGCGGGTTGCCGCTGCGCTGCTTGCCCTTCTTGGCCTTCTTCGCCTGGCCCTTGGCCTTCTTGCGGCTCGCGCCGCCGGCACCGGGCGCGCCTCCCATGCCCGGCATGCCGCTGTTCTTCATCTGGCGCATCATCTTCTGCGCCTCGAAGAAGCGTGTGACCAGCCCGTTGACGTCGCTGACCTCGGTGCCCGACCCGTTGGCGATGCGCAGCCGCCGCGACCCGTTGATCATCTTGGGGTTGCCGCGCTCGGCCGGGGTCATGGACCGGATGATCGCGGTGATGCGGTCGAGGTCCTTCTCGTCGACGTTGTTGACCTGGTCCTTCATCTGCGACATGCCCGGCATCATGCCGAGCAGGTTGCTGATGGGCCCCATCTTGCGCAGCATGCCCATCTGCTGCAGGAAGTCGTCGAGGGTGAAGTCGTCGTCGGAGGCCAGCGTGCTGGCCATCTTGGCGACTTCGTCCTCTTCGAACGTGCTCTGCGCCTTGTCGATGAGGGTGAGCACGTCACCCATGTCGAGGATGCGCGAGGCCATCCGGTCGGGATGGAACAGGGTGAAGTCGTCGAGCTTCTCGCCGGTGGAGGCGAACATGATCGGCCGACCGGTGATGTGGCGGATCGACAGCGCGGCGCCGCCGCGGGCGTCGCCGTCGAGCTTGGTCAGCGCCACCGCGTCGTAGCCGACTCCGTCGAGGAACGCCTGGGCGGTGTTGACCGCGTCCTGGCCGATCATCGCGTCGACGACGAACAGGATCTCGTCGGGGCTGACCGCATCGCGGATGTCGGCGGCCTGCTGCATCATCTCGCTGTCGACGCCCAGGCGTCCGGCGGTGTCGATGATGACCACGTTGTGGTTGTTGTGCTGGGCCTGCTCGACCGAGGCCCGCGCGACCTCGACGGGGTCGCCCACGCCGTTGCCCGGCTCGGGCGCGAACACGGGCACCTCGGCGCGCTCGCCCACCACCTGCAGCTGGGTGACGGCGTTGGGACGCTGGAGGTCGGCGGCCACCAGCAGCGGGGTGTTGCGCTCGGCCGCCAGCCACCGCCCGAGCTTGCCCGCCAGCGTGGTCTTACCCGAGCCCTGCAGGCCGGCGAGCATGATGACCGTCGGCGGGTTCTTGGCGAAGCGGAGCTCACGGGTCTCGCCACCGAGTATCTCGACGAGCTCGTCGTTGACGATCTTGATGACCTGCTGCGCCGGGTTCAGCGCCTTGGAGACCTCGGCGCCCTGGGCGCGCTCCTTGATCCGCGCGATGAACGCGCGGACGACGGGGAGCGCGACGTCGGCCTCCAACAGCGCGAGACGGATCTCCCGCGCGGTCGCGTCGATGTCCTCCTCGGACAACCGCCCCTTGCCGCGCAGTGAGGTGAAGACCGAGGTCAGCCGGTCGGATAGCGTCTCGAACACGAGTTTGGCCAGTCCTTCGTCTCGGGATTGGCTTCCTAGGCTACCTGCCGGGACGCGCCGAACGCGCCCCGGCGGAAGCGCGTTCGGCACCTGCGGCTCATCAGTCGCCGGCCGAGTCCTCCCCGGCGGGCGACTCCGAGGCGTCCTCCGACGGCGAGGAGCCGTCCGAGGCCGCGTCGCGCTCCTCCTTCACAGCCGCGATCAGGTCCTTGCGGGCGTCGCCGCTGAGCGCGCTGGTGGACAGGCGGGCGTCGCCGCTCATCTCGTAGCTCACCGGCGAGGTGCTCGGCTGCAGGCTGAAGTTGACGCCGCAGGAGAGGTCCGCGGTCCCGCCCGCCTTCACCCGCGCGGAGTCGTTGCACTCCTTGGAACCCAGCTCGTCGTTCTCCACCGTGGCGTCCATGCGCACGAGGACGCTGGTGTCGTCGCCTTCGCCGTCGCCGGAGGAGGTGTCCTCGGCGGTACCGGAGACCTCACAGGCACCGCCCGTCTGGCAGTCCAGGCTCAGCTGCTCGCTCCAATTGACGCCCATCCGCGCATCGGGCGCGCCCTTCAGCCCGTCCTGGGCGACGGTCAGCACGTCGTCGTAGAGGGTCTGCACGTCGGGGCCCTCGGGGACGGTGAAGTCCAGCCGGGTGCGCGGGCCCGAGTCGGCGCCCTCGGGGGTCAGCTCCTCGATCTCGGCGCGCAGCAGTTCCCCGGACTCCTCGCCGATCCACACCCGATTGCTCTCGCCGCCCGCCAGGTCGACCCGGTAGGCGGTGGTGCCGTCGAGGTTCTCCAGCTCGGCCTTGCCGCCGGCGGGGGCCATCGACCCGATGATGTCGGCCAGCGCGGTGGGCGCGAGCATGGCGGCGGGGTCGACGCCCAACTGGTCGCCGTTCAGCCGTACCCAGCTGCCGGCGTAGTCGTCGGCGTCGGGGTTGGTGATGTTCTTGTCCAGCCAGTACGCGTCGGGTGCGTTGGCGAAGAGCTTGCCGTCGGCCTGCATGACCTCGGCTTCATTCTCGTTGGTCTGCACGGTGCCGTTGGCGGTGCCGGCGTCGGTGGTGGTGAGCGACACGTCGCTGACCGGGCTGTCGGCGTCCTCGGAGACCTGCCCCTGCACGGCCACGGCGGGCTGTTGGCCCAGGCTGTCCAGCGCCGATTGCAGCAGCGGGGCCGCCTTGACGGGCGTGGGCGAGGGCGAGGGCTCCTCACCGCCTGCTCCGGGGCGGAACTCGCTGAGGTCGATGGAGCAGCCGGACGAGCCGATCACGACAGCGGCCGCCGCTGCGGCGAACGTGGGGAAACCGCGCGATCGGCGTGTAGTGGGATGAGCCGGCGACATCTTGCCTCCTGCCCCCTGCCATGGGGTGCATGTGGTGTCTGCGGAACTGGGCTGGATGAATGGGACGCGCGGGCCGCCGATTCGGCTCCGGGCACGTTCTACCAGGAGGGCACGCGATGCTGCGGGAGGCGGGCGGGGGGCCGCGGCGCGTGTCCGGTGCCCTCGTGGTTGCGGCTAAGCGTACCCAACCGGCCGGGCCCGCGACGCGCCGCGCGGCCGCTCGGGCCGCACACGGCGCTGGCCGGTCCCGGCCGCGTCCCCGCGTGTGCGGCGGGAGTCGGGGGCCTCGGACGCGGGCTCCGGCGGCGCGGCACGCGTGAGGCAGCCCACGCCCTCCGCACACGTCCGGGCCGACGGGGATCCGCTCCCCGCCGGCCCGGCGTTCGCCTCACGGCACTGGCTCGGCCGCACCGCCTCTACGTTGAGCCGGCCTTAGGACCGCGCCTGCTGTGAGGCCACCTCCCCGCCCGGAGGCGTCGGCGAGGAGGGCTCGCCGCCTTCGAGCTCGTCCAGCTCGTCGAAGGCGTAGGCGGTCTCGTCGTGCAGCTCCGCGTCGAGGCCGTTGGTCTCGACGTGCTCGGGGATCCGGAAGCCCATCACCAGGTCGATGATCTTGGCGATGACGAAGGTGACCACGAAGGAGTAGACCAGGACGCCCACGACGCCGATCGCCTGGACGGCCAGCAGGCCGAAGGAGCCGCCGTAGAGCAGGCCCGCCGAGCCGCCGGCCGAGGAGGCGGCCAGCAGGCCGATCAGCAGCGAGCCGATGATGCCGCCGACCATGTGGATGCCGACCACGTCGAGGGCGTCGTCGTACTTGAACTTGTACTTCCAGCTGATCGCGTAGGCGCAGACGGCGCCGGCGATCAGGCCCAGCGCGACGGCGCCCAGCGGGGTCAGGTCGGCCGCGGCCGGGGTGATGGCGACCAGACCGGCGATGGCGCCCGAGGCGAAGCCCAGAGCGGTGGCCTTGCCGTAGCGGATGCGCTCGACCAGCATCCAGGCGCCGGTGGCGGCGGCCGTGGCGACCTGGGTGTTGAGCAGGGCCAGGGCGGCGACGCCGTCGGCGGCGTAGGCCGAGCCCGCGTTGAAGCCGAACCAGCCGAACCACAGCAGCGCCGCGCCCAGCAGAACGAAGGGCAGGTTGTGCGGGCGCATGGACTCCGATCCGAAGCCCTTGCGGCGGCCCAGCACGAAGGTGAGCGCCAGGGCGGCGGCGCCGGCGTTGATGTGGACCGCGGTACCGCCGGCGAAGTCGATGACCTCGTAGCCGCCGATCTCCAGGGCGCTGATCCAGCCGTCGCCCCACACCCAGTAGGCCACCGGGGAGTAGACCAGGACCGACCACACCGGTACGAACAGCAGCCAGGCGCCGAACTTCGCACGGTCGGCGATGGCGCCGCTGATCAGGGCCACGGTCAGGACCGCGAACATCATCTGGAAGCCGACGTCCAGCAGAACGGGGATACCGCCGCTGACGTCGCTGATGAGTCCGGTCACGCCCAGGTAGCCCAGGCCGCCGACGAAGGGCCCGGCCGAGTCGTAGGCGAGCGAGTAGCCCACGAGCACCCACAGGACACTGACGAGTGCGATGCTCGCGAAGCTCATCAGCATCATGTTCAGCACGCTCTTGGCGCGGGCCATGCCTCCGTAGAAGAAGGCCAGACCCGGGGTCATCAGCATCACGAGTGCGGATGAGATCAGCAGCCACGCGGTGGTACCGCTGTCGATGCCTTCCATTGCGTCGCCTCCACAGATCGGGCGGGGGATTGCCTGGTTCGTCCGAGGGATGGATCGGCGAGCACGTCGTCGGGCCCGGCGAGATCACCACGACCGCCACGATCGGGGGTGTGTGTTTCCCAGCGCCGCCACGTGTGTTGCACCGGCGTAAAGAGATGGCCGCATGTGTTAAGCGATGGTGAACCAAGCGGTCAGAGCGGGTGCGGGCAGCCGATCGGCGGCGCATCGGACAGCGGAGCGGCCCCGGGGCGCCCGGTCTTCGTTAAGAACGCGCTAGGCGGACGCTGAAGCGCCCTCGTTCGGGTGATGCTGAGGGTGCGCAGGTATATCCGCCTCGAATGAACGCGAAGAGCGATGCTCAAGGCCGAAGAGAGCCCGCGGGACCCGCCCGCGGCCACAGCAGAGGGGTACGCGGCGCCGCCCCAGGCGGCCGACCGGACCCCCGAGGCCCATGGGCCGGCCCGCATGCGCGCGGCGGGCGGAGAACTCCTCCCCTGACGCGACCGGGCGGCGGCGCGTTTCGCCGGCGCCCCTGCCATGCGTGTCGGCGACGGGCCGCCCACGTCGGCGAGCAGCCGCCGGCCCCGCGCACCGGCCGCCCGCCGCACCCCGCCCCATCCGGCGCACTCTGCGCACCACCGCCGTCCACCGCGGCACGAGCCGGTCTCCGGCGGCTCCGCGACACGGCCGCGGCGGCCGTGCGCGGAGTCGGCCGGCCTGGGCGGCCACACGTTCGCCCACCGCCGCCGCCCGGCGACGGCACGCCCGCTCGGCGAACGACGACGCGACATCCCGGACCGAGCCGGGAACCGATGGCAAGCGCAGAATCGAGACATGCCATGACCGCCGATCCCCTACCGGTCATCAGCTGCACCGGGCTGACCAAGAGCTACGGGCGCCACACCGCCCTGTCGGGAGTCGACCTGGCCGTCGCCGAAGGCGACGTCTTCGGCTTCCTGGGCCCCAACGGGGCCGGAAAGACCACGACCATCCGCATCCTGCTGGACCTGATCCGCCGCGACACCGGCGACGTCACCCTGCTGGGCGGGGATCCCCGCCGCGACGGCGTGCGCCTGCGCCGCGACATCGGCTACCTGCCGGGCGAACTGCCCATGACCAGCCGGCGCCCCGCACGGGAGCTGCTGTCGTTCCTCGCCCGTCTGCGCGGCGGTGTCGACCGGCGCGAGATCGAGTCCCTGGCCGAGCGGTTCGCCCTCGACCTGGACCGGCCGGTGCGCGGCCTGTCCAAAGGCAACAAGCAGAAGGTCGGACTGGTGCAGGCGTTCATGCACCGGCCGCGACTGCTCATCCTCGACGAGCCGACCAGCGGCCTCGACCCGCTGTTGCAGCAGGAGTTCCTCGCCCTCGTCCGCGAGGTCCGCGAGGACGGCCGCACCGTGTTCATGTCCTCCCACGTCCTCGGCGAGGTCCAGGACGTGGCCGACCAGGCGGCGATCATCCGCGCCGGACGCATCGTCGCACTGGAGGACATGGACGACCTCCGCGAGCGGGCGCTGCGCAGGGTCACCATGACCTTCGCCGAGCCCGTCGACGCCCAGGCCTTCGCCCGCCTGGATCCCGTACGCGACGCCTCGGTGGAGGGCACCACGCTGACCTGCACCGTCGAGGGAAGCCCCGACGCACTCATCAAAGAGGCGGCCACCCGCACCGTGCTGAGCCTCACCAGCGAGGAACCCGACCTGGAAGAGCTGTTCTTCACCCACTACAACAACGGCCGCGGCTCGGCGCCGCAGGAGGAGGGCTCCAATGCCGGTGCGTGACATCTTCGGCAAGTTCCTGATGGACAGCCGCCGCGGCATCATCGGCTGGATGATCGGCGTCGCCGCCGTCACCGCGCTCTACAGCTCGTTCTGGCCGTCCATGGAGAACACCAGCGAGGCGATGGGCGCCTTCGTCGAGCAGATGCCGCAACTGGCGCAGGCCATGGGCTGGGGCGACCTGTCCACGGCCGAGGGGTACCTCGGCGCGACGGTCTTCGGCCTGCTCACCCCGATCCTCATCTCGATCGCGGCGATCGCCTTCGGCACCCGCGCCGTGGCCGGGGAGGAGGAAGAGGGCGCGCTGGAACTGATCCTGACCCACCCCGTCAGCCGGTACCGGGTCGTCGTGCAGCGCTTCGCCGCGCTGGCGGTGTTCACCGCGCTGCTGGGCGCCACCATCTGGGTGGTGCTGGCGGCGCTGGGGCCGGCACTGGATCTGGGGATCCCCCTGGCCAAGCTCGCGGCAGCGGCGCTGGCCACGGCGCTGATCGGGTTCTGCTACGGCACGCTCGCGCTGGCCGTCGGCGCGGTCACCGGCCGTCGGACCCATGCGATCGCCGGCGCCGCGGTGCTCGCGGTGGTGGGCTATCTGGGCAACACCTTCGCGCTGCAGCAGGAGCAGCTGGAGTGGATGCGGTTCCTCTCGCCGTTCTACTACGCCCTCGACCCCGAGCCGCTGGTCAACGGGGGCGACCCCGGTTACACGGCGGTGCTTGTCGCGGTACCGCTGGTGCTGGCGGCCGCGGCGACCGCCCGGTTCGCCCGGCGCGACGTGCTCGTCTAGGCGTGTAGCGGCGCACCGGAGCGCCGGTGGCGCGGTCGAGGTGAGCCAAGGGGGGCGGCGGGTGCCGTTTCCCCGTTGATCTTGTACCTACGGTCACTGTGAGCGATCACATGTGCCCGTAGGTACAAGATCAACGCTGATGCGCGGGGCGGCTGAGGGGCGGCCTCCGGTCGGCCGGGCCGGTCCGCGGGCTACTCCCCGCCTTCGAGGATGGCGTCGACGAACGCCTCGTGGTCGAAGGGCGCCAGGTCGTCGGGGCCCTCCCCCAGACCCACGAGCTTGACCGGCACCCCCAGCTCCCGCTGGACCTGGATGACGATTCCGCCCTTGGCGGTGCCGTCGAGCTTGGTGAGCACGATGCCGGAGATGTTGACGGCCTCGGCGAACACGCGCGCCTGGCGCAGTCCGTTCTGGCCGGTGGTGGCGTCCAGCACCAGCAGCACGTCGTCCACGCTGGTCTTCTTCTCGACGACCCGCTTGACCTTGCCGAGCTCGTCCATCAGCCCCGTCTTGGTGTGCAGCCGCCCGGCGGTGTCGACGATGACCGTGTCTGCGTGGTCGTCCATACCGCGCGTGACGGCCTCGAAGGCCACGCTCGCGGGGTCGGCGCCCTCGTCCCTGCGCACCACCGGCGCGCCCACGCGCGAACCCCAGGTCTCCAGCTGGTCGGCCGCCGCGGCGCGGAAGGTGTCGGCAGCGCCCAGCACCACGCTGCGGCCGTCGCCCACCAGCACTCGGGCGAGCTTGCCGGCGGTGGTGGTCTTGCCGGTTCCGTTGACGCCCACCACCATGACCACCGCGGGCCCGCCCGCGTGCGGCTCCGTGTGCACGGTGCGGTCCTGGTCGGTGCCGATCTGGGCGAGCAGCTCGGAGCGCAGCAGGTCGCGCACCTCATCGGGGGTGCGGCTGCCCAGGACCTTGACCTTGGTCCGCAGGTTCTCGACGATCTGGGCGGCCGAGGTGACCCCCACATCGGCCGTGATCAGGGTGTCCTCGATCTCCTCCCAGGCCGACTCGTCGAGCCGGTCCGCCGACAGCAGGCCCAGCAGGCTCTGGCCGAAGACGTTCTGCGAGCGCGCGAGGCGGGCGCGCAGGCGCACGAGCCGTCCCGCCGAGGGCGGCGGGGTCTCGATCTCCGCTGCCGCCGGGGCCCCCGGTTCGGCCACCGCGGTCCCGGCTGCGCGCTCGTGTTGCGCGGACTCCTCGTCGGGCTCCGCCGTCGTCGTGCCCGCGGCACCCTCTCCACGCTCTTCGGCCGGAGGCTCCGGCGGGGCCCCGGAGCGCCGCGGCCGGATCAGAAAAGCGCCGCCGACGACCAGCAGGGCGACGACGAAGATGATTACGGCGAAGATCGTGTAGTCCATCAGTCTCCTAGCGTGTGCGTGCACCCTGGAAGCCGATGCCGCGCTCGAGCCTCGGACCGGGGAGGAGCCACAAGGCGTCCAGTCTCCCAGATCACGCCTTCGGATCAGATCACGCGCCGGTGTCTCAGGTCCCTCTGCTGCGTGTCGTCCGCAGGATGAACACGAAGAACGGAGCACCGACGAACGCGGTCACCACGCCCAGCGGAAGCTCCGCGGGCGAGATCACGGTCCGGGCGGCGACGTCGACCAACACCAGGAACGCGGCGCCGCTCAGCAGCGACATGGGCAGGATCATCCGGTATCCGGTACCCACCAGGCGCCGCACGATGTGGGGAACCACGATCCCCACGAAACCGATCAGGCCGCTGACCGACACCGCGGCCGCGGTGGCCAGCGACGCCGCGGAGATCACCAGCAACCGCGCGCCGGTGGCGTTCAGCCCGAGGCTGAGGGCCTTCTCGTCCCCCAGTGCGAGCAGGTCGAGCAGGTATCCGCAGCCCATCAGCACCACCACGCTGAGAGCGGCGTAGGGCGCGATCATCGCCACGTCGTCCCAGCCGCCGTTGCCCAGGCCGCCCATCATCCAGGCGTAGATGCGGCGCAGCTCCTCGGTGCGCAGCATCTGCACCAGGTTCTGGGCAGCCGAGAGGAACGACGACACCGCCACTCCGGCCAGCACCAGGGTCGTCGTGCCGCTGCCGCCCGCGACGGTGCCCAGCCCGTAGGCCGCGCCCACGCCCACCAGTGCGCCGGCGAAGGCCGCCACCGGAACCACCGCCTGCGGCGAGTCCAGCACCTGGGTGCCGAACGCCAGAACGAGGGTGGCCCCCAGTCCCGCGCCGCCGGCCGCCCCCAGCAGGTAGGGGTCGGCCAGCGGGTTGCGGAAGACACCCTGGTAGGCGGCTCCGGAACTGGCCAGCAACCCGCCGACCAGCGCGCCCAGCACAACGCGGGGCAGGCGCAGTTCGACGAGTACGGCCTCCTGGAGTCCGCTCAGCGGCGAGGACAGGGGGACGAAGGGCAGGTGCCCCAGCAGCGCGGCGGCGATGTCGGCGGGACCGATGTCCGCGGCGCCGGCGGCCACGCCCACGAGCCCGCACACGGCGAGCAGCGCCAGTCCCAGCGGCGGCCAGAGCCAGGCCGCCTGCTTCTTCCGCACGCCGCGCTACCCCTCCTGGGCAGCGGCGGCGGTGACGGCATCGGAGACGCTCTCGGCCAGGTCGACCACGCGCGGTCCCCAGCGCGAGGAGGCGTCGGCGTCCAGCTTGACGACGCCGTCGTTCTCGACGGCGGCGACACCGTCGAACGCGGGGCGCTCGCGTACGGACTCGACCACGTTCTTCCCGCCGTAGGCGAGGAAGATCAGGTCGGGGTTCCGGTCGACGACGTACTCCGCGGACACCTGCGGGTAACCGCCGGAGGCGTCTTCAGCGGAGTCGGCGATGTTCTCCAGCCCGAAGCGGTCGTAGACCTGGCCGATGAAGGTGTCGGAGGTGGCCGAGTACATGGCCTCGTCCAACTCGTGGTAAACGCTGAGATCGGCGTCGCCGACCTCGTCGGCGGTCTCCTCCACGATCGCGTCGACATCGCTCTTCACCTGGTCGGCGACCTCGGCCCCCTGGTCGGGGTTGCCGGTGGCCTCGCCCAGCATGCGCATCTGGTCGTAGGCGTCGCCCAGGGTCGTGGCGGCGGGGATCAGCAGCACGGGGACGTCCACCTTGCGCAGCTGCTTGGCGGCGTCCTCGGCGTCGCGGGCCAGCACGACCAGGTCGGGATCGTACTCGCTGATCGCCTCGATGCTGGGGGTGAATCCGGACAGGTCGGTGGTCGGCGCCTCTTCGGGGTGGTCGGAGTGCTCGTCGGCGGCGACGACCTCGTCTCCGGCACCGACCGCGAACAGCATCTCGGTGGCGGTGGGCGACAGGGAGACGATGCGCTTCGGCGCGGATTCGATGGTGACCTCGCCGGAGGGGTCCTCCACGGTCACGGGGAAGCCGGCGTCCTGGCCGGAGGTCTCCTGGTCCTGGCCGGAGTTCTGCGTGCCGCCGCAGGCGGAGAGCGTGAGTGCTGCCAGCAGCAGTGCAGCGGGCAGACGGCGTGCGCTTGGCACGGGGCTCCTTCTGGGTCTCGATGGGCGCGGCAGAGAGGCGGAGCCCGCGCGCTGCGCGGTGCGGTCCGCCCTCCCGCGAGGACAATCGGCCGCGGCATCGGGGAGGCGACCTGGCTCGCCCGCCGGGGCGGGTCTCACAGTTGCGGGGCAGCGCCGGATTCGCGGGACCAGCGGTCCCGCACCGGACTTCGCTCGCACGATGCCGTTGCCCTGCGGATTCGCACCGCAGAGCACCGTGTCCACTTTAACCGCTTCGCCCGGCGCGTCCGAGGGCGGGGGATTGCGGGGGTTTGAGCTGCGCGGATACGGCACAGCCGTGATTCCGCGGATGCCGTTGCGGCACCCCCGCCGCTCCCGGTCGCTGCACGGCCGACGGAGACAAGCGTCACGGCCCCGGGGCGGCGCGGTCCAGTTTCTGGCTGATGACCTGGGAGATGCCGTCGTTCTGCATGGTCACGCCGTAGAGGGCGTCGGCCGCCTCCATGGTGCGCTTCTGGTGGGTGATGACGATGAGCTGGGAGGACTCCCGCAGCTCGTCGAAGATCACCAGCAGCCGCTGCAGGTTCGTGTCGTCGAGCGCGGCCTCGACCTCGTCCATGACGTAGAAGGGCGACGGCCGGGCTTTGAAGATCGCGGCGAGGAAGGCCACCGCCGTCAGCGAGCGCTCGCCGCCCGAGAGCAGCGACAGCCTCTTGACCTTCTTGCCCGGCGGGCGTGCCTCGACCTCGACGCCGGTGGCGAGCAAGTCGCCGGGCTCGCTCAGCACGAGCTTGCCCTCGCCGCCGGGGAACAACCGGCCGAAGATCTTCGCGAACTCCCGCTCGACGTCGGCGAAGGCGCCCGAGAACACCTCCTGCACCCGCGCGTCGACCTGCTCGACCACGTCCAGCAGGTCCCGCTTGGTCTTCTTCAGGTCCTCCAACTGGGCGTTGAGGAAGGCGTGGCGCTCCTCCAGCGCGGCGTACTCCTCCAGCGCCAGCGGGTTGATCTTGCCGAGCTGGTTGAGCTGCTTCTCGGCGGAGCGGGCGCGCTTCTCCTGGACCTCGCGCACGTAGGGTACGGCCACCGCCTCGTCCTCCTTGGCGTCGGCGGGCGGCGGGACCGGGACGCGGGGGCCGTACTCCTCGATGAGCACGGAGACCTCCACGCCCATCTCCTCCACGGCCTTGGTCTCCAGCTGCTCCAGGCGCAGCTTGCGCTCGGCGCGGGCGACCTCGCTGCCGTGGACGGTGTTGACGAGCTTCTCCAGCTCCACCGACAGCTCGCGCACCCGGGCGCGGACCGTCTTGAGCTCGGCCTCCCTGGCGGCCCGCTCCTCCTCTGCCTGCTTGCGCTGGGCGTCGGCGTCGGCCAGGGAGGCCTCGATGCGCTCCAACGCGAGGCTCGCCGCCTCGGCGACGGACTCGGCGACACGCGACTGGCTGCGCCGGCGGGCGCGCCGCTCGGCGGCCTTGCGGCGGGCGTCGCGCTCGGCCTCGGCCGAGCGCAGCAGCCCGTCGGCGCGTCCGGAGATCGAACGCACCCGCTCCTCGGCGGTCCGCACGGCGAGTCGGGCCTCGGTCTCGGTGGCACGGGCGGTGCTGGCGCGCTCGGCGAGCGCGTCGCGGTGCTCGGTGCCGGGCTCGTCCTCGTCGGCGGGGTGGGCCTCGGCCTCGGCCAGCCGCTCCTCCAAGGCCGCGAGGTCGTCCAGATCGCTCTGCCGGGCGGTGGCGGCCTTGGCCGCGGCAGACGTGTAGCGCTCGACCTCGGCGTCGGCCGCGCGGGCCTGCCCACCGAGCTTGCCCAGCTGCTGGGCCGTGTCGTTGCGCTGCTTGTCGGCGGCCCGGCGCCGGGCGGTGACCTCTTCCAGGGTGGCGGCGAGCTCGGTGCGCTCGCTCGTGGCGGCGGCCAGCCGCTCGGCCGCTTCCTCGGCCGCGGCGGTGGCCGTGTCCAGCTGCTCGGCCGCCTCGTCCACCGCCGCCTGCGCCTCCAGCAGGCTGGGGGCGGTGGCCGAGCCGCCCTGCACCAGGCCGGTGCTGTAGAGGTCGCCGTCGGCGGTGACGGCGCGCACGCCCGGCTGCGCCGACAGCAGCTCGCGGGCCTGGTCGGCGTCGGAGACCAGCACCACGCGCTCCAGCAGCGCGCTGACCGCCGTGCTCAAGCGCTCGGGCGCGGTCACGGCGTCGGCGGCGTAGCGCAGCCCTCGGGGCAGCCCGGGCCAGTGCGCGCGCGGCGCGGTGCCGGGGTCGGCGCCGGCCACCACCACGCTCGCTCGCCCGGCGTCCTCGCTCTTGAGCAGCTCGACGGCAGCCCGCGCGGCGTCCGCGTCCTCGGCGGCCACGGCCTCGGCGGCGGCCCCGAAGGCGGCGGCGACCGCGGTCTCGTGGCCGGACTCGACCTCGATCAGGGTGGCCACAGAACCCGTGAGGCCGGGCAGGCGCTCCTGGGCCGCCAGCAGCGCAGCGGCACCGTCCTTGCGGGTGAGGCCCGTTTCCAGGGCCTCCTTGCGGGCGGCGAGCGCGGCGCGCTCGCGCTCGGCGGTGCGCTCGGTTTCGCGCAGCTCGTTGAGCCGGGCGTCCATCGCGTCCAGGCGCTGCTTGGCCGACTCCTGCTCGGTGTCGAGTTCGGCGTCGCCCTCGTCGAGCCCGGCGGACTCGGCCTGGGCGCGCTCGTACTCGGCCCGGGCCGCCTCGGCGCGCTCGCGGGCCTCTACGGCGGCGGTGTCGAGGCGCTCGACCTCGGCCTCGCTCGCGGCCAGCCTGCTGCGCAGCGCATCCACCCGGCCGCGGAGCTTGGCCAGGCCTTCGCGGCGATCGGCGGCGGCGCGGGTGGCGGCCGCGATGCGCTCCTCCTCGGCCTTGAGCGCCTCCTCAGCTGCGGTCCGTTCGGCGACGGCGCTCTGGAGATTCTCGCGGGCGTCGTCGAGCCGGTACTGCAGCTCCTCCTCCTGCGCGCGGGCCTCCTCGGCTTCGCGCTCCAACTCCTCGGGGTCGCGCCCGGAACGCTCCTCCTCGGGCTCGGCGGCGAGGTTGCGGTGGCGCTCGGCGGCCAGCGAGGCCACGGCGCTGAGGCGCTCCTTGAGCCGGGACAGACCGTGGTAGGTGTCCTGGAGGCGGACCACCACGGGCGCCGCCTCGCCCGCCGCGGTGTCCAGCGCGGTCTCGCGCGCTTGGGCGTCGGCCAGCGATTTCTCGGCGGCCTCGCGGCGGCTGCGCACGGCGGCCTCGTCGGCCTCCTCCTTCTCCAGCGCCTCGCGCAGGGTGACGATGTCGTCGGCGAGCAGGCGCAGCCGGGCGTCGCGCAGATCGGCCTGGATGACGGCGGCCTTGCGGGCCAGCTCGGCCTGCTTGCCCAGCGGTTTGAGCTGGCGGCGAAGCTCGGAGGTGAGGTCGGTCACGCGGTCGAGGTTGCCCTGCATCGCGTCGAGCTTGCGCAGCGCCTTCTCCTTGCGCTTGCGGTGCTTGAGGATGCCGGCGGCCTCCTCGATGAGCGCGCGGCGCTCCTCGGGCCCGGCGTGCAGGACCGTGTCCAGCTGGCCCTGGCCGACGATGACGTGCATCTCCCTGCCGATGCCGGAGTCGCTGAGCAGCTCCTGGATGTCCAGCAGCCGGCAGGTGTCGCCGTTGAGTGAGTACTCCGAGCCGCCGTTGCGGAACATGGTCCGCTTGATGGTGACCTCGGAGTAGTCGATGGGCAGTGCTCCGTCGTGGTTGTCGACGGTGAGGCTGACCTCGGCGCGGCCCAGCGCGGCGCGGGAGGATGTGCCCGCGAAGATGACGTCGTCCATCTTGCCGCCGCGCAGCGATTTGGCGCCCTGTTCGCCCATGACCCAGGCCAGGGCGTCGACGACGTTGGACTTGCCGGAGCCGTTGGGGCCGACGACCGTGGTGATCCCGGGTTCGAACCGCAGGGTGGTCGCCGAGGCGAAGGATTTGAAGCCGCGCAGCGTGAGGCTCTTCAGATACACGCCACTGGCCCCCCTTACGCCGGTGTCCGCATGCCGCGTGCGCGCGGCCCGGGGATCAAGAGTGCCATGAACAGGGGGTCCGCGTCTGCGCAACCACTCTGATGTCGGCGCCGTGATCGGCCACACCGCCCACCCGAGGGCGCCCCCGTGCCGCCTGGGGCGGCGGGGCGCGCGGGTGGGCCTGGCGCGGCCGACGGGCGACGCGGTGCGCCGCCTGCGAGACGCCGGCGGGTGACCGTTCGGCGCTTCAGGCGACGCTGTGCGTCACCGTTCGGGGTGGTGTCGGGCGACCGACAGGCAGGAGACGCGAAGCGTCACCTTCCGAAGCGGTGGCGGCCGATCGGCGTTCTCGGCCGGCAGAGGCCGATACGCGCGTCCGCCGGGATTGGACGACGGCGCTCCCGGGTAGAGCCGGGGAAAGCGCGTCGTGAACGGATTCCTTCGTCGGATCGAGGGGGATGCGCTCCCCCTGTGCCCCGCTAAGGGACGCCGGTGAAAGCTGTGGCGCCCCTTTTCGCGTTGCGTTTCCCGCGGGACTTCAGGCGAGCGCGGGCTCGCGGTCGGTCGCAGGGGCAGTGACTTCGGTCACAGCCGCGGAGAGCTGGTCGTTTCGCGCCTGAAGCCGACTGATCTCGTCTTCGAGGTCACTTACTCGTTTCTGCAGCCGCCGCATCTCCTGAACCATCTGAGGGTCAGGACCTCCGACGTGGCCAAACAGAGCCTTCGCCATGATGTGGGTCCTCCACACTGAGTGACCAGATTCGATTCACGCCCATATGAGCCTCGGGAGCGCCAGTGATGCTCGGCTGCCCCCGGGCAGGAAAGGCGCGCGGTCCGCTTTCCAGAGTCTCACCATGGGCGTTGCTGGTCAAGGTTGTACGAAACAGTTAGTTACGCGCTGTAATCAGGCAGGTCGCAACGCACGATCCGAATCGGACACCCCCGTGCGCGGATCCAGTCGGCCGTTGCCGGCGTCAGGACGGGTGCCCGCGAACCGCGTCGCGTCTCCCAAGGATACTCACCGCTCGGTGAACCCGGAGAAGGTACCCCGGGAATTCTCCCATCTCTCGACAACCCCCGCCACCTCCCCGGGGGTCTCGCCGCCGCGCAGCAGGGCAAGGAGCTGTCGGCAGTGCTCGCTTGGGCCTTCGGCCACCACCTCGACCCTTCCGTCGTCGAGGTTGGTCGCAGCGCCGGTCAGCCCCAGTTCCAGCGCGCGGGAACGCACCCACCAGCGGAATCCGACCCCCTGCACGCGGCCGCGCACCCACGCCATCAGCCGTGCCTCGGAGTCCTGCTCGCCTTCCACGGGCCTGTCCTCCCTGTTTCGCGTGTGCGGCGTGCGGGCCCGCGTTCAGCGGCGCGGCGCGCGCTGGCAGCGCGGGCAGCTGTAGGACGAGCGGTTCATGAAGGCCTCGCGCCGGATCGGTGTCCCGCAGCGCTCGCAGGGCGACCCGTGCCGCCCGTAGGCCTTCAGGCCGCGCTCGAAGTACCCGCTTTCGCCGTTGACGTTCACGTACAGGCTGTCGAACGAGGTGCCGCCCGCGGCCAGCGCCTCGCGCAGCACGTCGCGCACGTGCTCCAGCAAGCCGCTGATCTGCGGACGGCGCAGGTTCGCCGTGGGGCGCGCCCAGTGCAGCCGTGCACGCCACAGCGCCTCGTCCGCGTAGATGTTGCCTACCCCGCTGATCGCGGATTGATCCAGCAGCGCGCGCTTGACCTCGGTGCGCTTGCGCCGCAGCAGTGCGCTGAACGCCTCGTCGTCGAACGCGGGGTCGAGGGGGTCCGGCGCGATATGGCCGATCACCGAGGGGACCCCGGTCGAGGTCCCCCGGGCGTCGTCGATCAGCGGGTCGATCATGAGGTGTCCGAAAGTGCGCTGGTCGACGAAGCGCACCTCGCGTTCCGCGGGGCCCAGACCGATGCGCACCCGCTGATGGCGCTCGGCGTCCCTGTCGGGCGGCTGCACCAGCAGCTGTCCGCTCATTCCCAGGTGGGCCAGCAGCGCGTCGCCGGAGTCCAGCTCCAGCCACAGGTACTTGCCGCGGCGGCGTGTGCCGGTGATGGTGCGCTTTTCGAGCCGCATCGAGAAGTCCTCGGCGCCGGCGGCGTGGCGCCGGACCGAGCGGGGGTGCAGCACCGCCACCGCGTCGACGGTGCGGCCGCGCACCCAGTGCTCCAGGCCGGCGCGGACGACCTCGACCTCGGGCAGTTCGGGCACGCCTCAGTCCTCGTCGGAGGCCTCGACGGGGCCCGGGTCGGCGGGGTCGGCCGGGCCCACGGGGTCGCCCCTCGCGGCGCGCGCCGCGGCGGAGGAGGCGCGGATGCCCTTCCAGGCCGACTCGGCCGCCTGCTGCTCGGCTTCCTTCTTGCTGCGGCCCTCGCCCAAGCCGTAGTCCTCGCCGGCCACGCGCACGGTGGCGCGGAAGGTCTTCTGGTGGTCGGGGCCGCTCTCCTCGACGTGGTACTCGGGGACTCCGAGCATCTCGGAGGCGGTGAGTTCCTGCAGGGAGGTCTTCCAGTCCAGCCCCGCGCCCAGGCCCGAGGCGGTGGCGATGAGCGGATCGAACAGCCGGTGCACGAAGTCGGAGGCGACGCCGAGCCCGCGGTCGAGATAGACCGCGCCGATGACGGCCTCCAGGGTGTCGGCGAGTATGGAGGACTTGTCGCGCCCCCCGGTGCCCTCCTCGCCGCGGCCCAGCCGGATGTACTCGCCGACGCCCAGCTCGCGGGCGACGTCGGCCAGCGCCCGCATGTTGACCACTGCCGCCCGCAGCTTGGCGAGCTGGCCCTCGGGCAGGTCGGGGTGCTCTCGGAAGAGCGTGTCGGTGACGATCAGCCCCAGCACGGAGTCGCCCAGGAACTCCAGGCGCTCGTTGGTGGGCAGGCCGCCCTTCTCGTAGGCGTAGGAGCGGTGTGTCAGCGCCCGCGCCAGCACTTTGGCGTCGAGTTCGACGCCGATCGCACGGTAGATCTCGCGGGCCTCGGCCGCGTTGAGTTGTGTGGCCACTCGACGTTCACACTCCTGATCCTCGCTGGCCCAGGCGCGCTGTCACTCGCGCGGCTGCGCTCGACTAAGCCGATCAGGGACGCTCGAGGGCGAGGTGAACGTCGCGGAGGGGCGGCGCCCCTGCCCGGCGGCCACCACGGCCTCGGGATATGCCCGAACCGGCGCGGTCGTCTTCGATTGTCGCGGATCACCGGAACCGGGGCGGGACCCGGGCCGGGCATTGACGGGGACGCGCTGGTCTCCGCGCCGCGGCCCGAGTCCGCTCCCGCGGATTCGGCTCGTAGCCGGCCGAGGAACTCAGACGTCGAGGACCTGGCGGTTGTTGTAGGTGCCGCACGTGGGGCACGCGGTGTGCGGGAGCTTGGGATCGCGGCAGCGCGGGCAGGTGACCAGCACCGGGCGCGAGGCCTTCCACTGGGAACGGCGCTTGCGCGTGTTGCTCCGCGACATCTTCCGCTTCGGGACAGCCACGTCAATCCTCCTGGGTCATCCCGCGCGGTCGCGGGAGCGTTATTGGCAAGGGCGCGCCCCGCGTACACGGGGTGCGCCGCGGTGCTCCGGCGGTTCGCCTCCGCCCGGAGGCGAAAGCGAGGCGCTCCGCGGAGCAGGGCTCGTCAACGGTCGCCGAACTCCTCACCGAGGTTCCGCAACGCCTCCCAGCGAGGGTCGATGCCCTCGCCGTGACCGTGCTCGGGCCCGGCCTCCGCGAGTTTCACCCCGCATTGGACGCACAGCCCGGGACAGTCCTCCCGGCACAGCGGCGACAGCGGCAGCGCGAGCACGACGGCGTTGCGCACCACCTGTTCGAGGTCGAGGAGTTCGCCCTCTAGATAGTAATCCTCTTCCTCGTCTTCGGTGTCCGTGTCCTCGGGGCCGAGTCGGTCCTCGCCGGGGTAGCGGAACAGCTCCTGGAACGGCGCCTCGACGGTCTCCTGGATCGGATCCAGGCACCGGGAGCACTCTGCCTCGAACACCACCTCGGCGCCGCCCGTGACGAGAACGCCCTCCATCACGGCCTCAAGCCGCAGGTCGAGCTCGATCGGCGTGCCTTCGGGCACGCGCGCCATCGCGGTCGCGAGCTGCGCGGGTGCGGGCACGGACCGCTGGACGGTCCGCATGGAGCCGGGCTGGCGCCCCAGCGGCCGGGTGTCGACCACCAGAGGGGCTCGGGCGTCTAGACGAGACAGAGTGATCGCGCTTTCAGCAGCATCCGCGCTGGGACGCGGCGGGTCGGCGGTCGTCGCAACGACCTCTCGGACAACTTCGGAGCTCCTTGGACAACCGTGAACAAGGAAGAACGACCACGCCCGGAACGAAGGCGTAGCCGATCAGCCAGTATAGCTACGCCCGCAGACCCTGCCCAAATCCGTCGCGGCACCGGAGCAGTGAACGCTCAGGAGGACTCGCGGCTCTTGTACTTGTCGCGCAGCCGCTGCTCGACGTAGGGGGTGACCAGGCTGCTGACGTCGCCGCCGTACTGGGCGATCTCGCGCACGAGGCTGGAGCTGAGGAAGGAGTACTGCGGGTTGGCCGTCATGAACAGCGTCTCCACACCCGACAGACGATAGTTCATCTGAGCGATCTGCAGCTCGTAGTCGAAGTCGCTGACCGAGCGCAGGCTGCGGATGATCGCGCCGATGCCGTTGTCGCGGCAGAAGTCCACCAGCAGCCCGCTGAACTGCGAGATGGTCACGTTGCCCACATCCGCGGTGCACTCGCGCAGCATCTCGACCTTTTCGTCGACGCTGAACAGGCCGCGCTTGTTGACGTTGGTCAGCACCGCCGTCACCACCTCGTCGTACTGCCGCGCGGCACGCCCGATGATGTCGATGTGTCCGTTGGTGACCGGATCGAAGGATCCGGGGCAGACGACGCGACGCACTGGATCGTTCCTCTCGACGAACACGGGATGCCGGCGCGAACGGCCCTTCGCGAGACGCAGACCGCGGTGCTCAGCGCTGATCGGGACGGCTTGCTGCGCGACCGTACCAAAGCGAGGCCTCGCCGTATCGGCGGACCCGGTCGGGCGTGTACCCCTCGGGCCAGTCCAGGTCGCCGCCGCGGCTGGCGCGCTCCACCACCACCAGCGCTCCCGGCCGCAACCATTCCCCGTCGCGCAGTTCCTCCAACACCGTCGTGATCTCGCCGTCGTCCAGCGCATAGGGCGGGTCGGCCACCGCGAGGTCGTAGGCGCCGTCGCGCGGTCCCTCCTGCAGTACCCGGCGCACCCGCCCGGCGGCCACGCGCGCGCCGGGCAGCCCCACTGCGGCGACGTTCGACCGCAGGGCGGCGACCGCCTTGCGGTCGTACTCCACCAGCAGCGCGTGGTCGGCGCCGCGCGAGAGCGCCTCCAGCCCGATCGCACCCGAGCCCGCGTAGAGGTCGAGCACCCGAAGCCCGTCGAAGGTCCCCAGGTCCGACAGCGCCGAGGCGAACAGCGCCTCACGGGCCCGATCGCTCGTGGGCCTGGTGTTGCGGCCGCCGGGGACGGCGATGCGGCGGCCGCGGGCGGCGCCGGCGATGATGCGGCTCATGCCGGTCACGGTAGCGCGGCGGAGGCGGTGCGCGTCCGGGACGTACCGGGCTCAGGTCTTCTCCAGGTACTCCGCGCGGTCTTCGGCCAGCAGCGCCTCCAACGCCTCGGCCAGCGGCGGGTGGCCCGCCAGCTCGGGGTCCTCGTCGACGTAGCGGGCGGCCTCCTCGCGGGCCCGGCCGATCAGCTCCTCGTCGCGCAGCAGGGTGAGCATGCGCAGCGACGAACGCCGCCCGGACTGGGCGCCCCCCAGCACGTCGCCCTCGCGGCGCTGCTCCAGGTCGACGCGGGACAGCTCGAAGCCGTCGGTGGTGGCGGCCACCGCATCCAGCCGCTCGCGCGCCGGCGAGCCCGCCTCGGCCTCGGTGACCAGCAGGCACAGTCCGGGCAGGCCGCCGCGGCCCACGCGGCCGCGCAACTGGTGCAGCTGGGAGACGCCGAAGCGGTCGGCGTCCATGATCACCATGGCCGTCGCGGTGGGCACATCCACTCCCACCTCGATCACGGTGGTGGCCACCAGCACGTCGATCCGCCCCTCGGCGAAGCGGCGCATCGCGGCGTCCTTCTCCTCGGGCGCGAGGCGCCCGTGCAGCGCCTCCACGCGCAACCCGGCGAGCGGGCCCGCGGCCAGCTCGGCTGCGACTTCGGTCACCGCCAGCGGCGGGCGCCGCGCACCCTCCTCACCGGCGGCCTCGGTCCCGGAGGCCCCGTTCTCGGCAGCGGCCGCCTCCTCGCCCGCGGGCCCGTCGCCGTCGCCGATGCGCGGGCACACGACATAGACCTGGCGCTGCTGCGCGGCCTCCTCCCGGACGCGTTCCCAAGCACGCTCCAGGAAGCGCGGCTTCTCCGCCGCCGGCACCACGTGCGTGGACACCCCCGCGCGGCCGGAGGGCAGCTCGGTCAGCGCCACGACGTCGAGGTCGCCGTAGACGGTCATGGCCACGGTGCGCGGAATGGGTGTGGCGGTCATCACGAGCACGTGCGGGCGCCCCTCGGCCGACTTCCCGCGCAGGGCGTCGCGCTGCTCGACACCGAAGCGGTGCTGCTCGTCGACGACGATGAACCCGAGGTCGGCGAAGGAGACGTGCTCCTGCAGCAGCGCGTGGGTGCCTACGACGATCCCCGCGTCGCCCGACGCGGCCTCCAGCAGGGCCCGGCGGCGGACGGCGGTGCCCTGGGACCCGGTGAGCAGGGCGACCTTCGTCGCGTTCTCTGCGCCGTCGATCTGGCCCGCTCGGGCCAGAGGGCCGAGCATCCGGGTGATGGAGCGGTGGTGCTGCTGGGCCAGCACTTCGGTGGGGGCGAGCAGGGCGGCCTGCCCTCCGGAGTCGACGACCTGCAGCATGGCCCGCAGCGCCACCAGCGTCTTTCCGGCACCGACGTCGCCCTGCAGCAGCCGGTGCATGGGGTGGGTGGAGGCGAGGCCCTCGGCGACAGCGGCACCGACCTCGCGCTGGCCCTCGGTGAGCTCGAAGGGCAGCGCCGCGTCGAACGCCTGGAGCAGCCCGCCCGAACGCCCGGGCCGCGGGAGGGCGGCGACGTCGGCGGCCTCGCGGCGGCGCCGGGCGAGGGCGACCTGGAGCACGAAGGCCTCGTCCCACTTCAGGCGGAGGCGGGCGCGGGGGACGTCGTCGGACTCGGCGGGGCGGTGAATGCGCTCCAGCGCCTCGGGCAGGTCGAGCAGGCGGTGGCGGGTGCGCAGGTCCGAGGGCAGCGGGTCGGGCAGCCCCGCCTCCCGGACCTGGTCCAGCACCGGGCCGACGCACCGGGCGACGGTCATCGAGGGCAGGTCCTTGGTCGCCGGGTAGATCGGGATGGGGCGCTCGGCGAACTCGCGGGCGCGCTCGTCGGCGGCCGAGTCGTCGGGCAGCATCTCGTAGACCGGATGGGCCAGCTGCTTCTTGCCGCGGTAGGTGGAGACCCGGCCGGCGAACATGCCGCGCCTTCCGGTGATCAGCTCGCGCTGGTGGTAGCCGACCTTGGCGAAGAAGGCGAGCGTGAGACGGCCGGTGCCGTCGGTGATCACGGCTTCCAGCAGGCTGCGCGGTTTGCCGCCCGGCCCCCGGCGCAGGTCGCGCTTGTGCACCGAGTACACCTCGGCGACGACGGTGACATGCTCGCCTTCGGCCAGCGAGGACAGGTCGGTGAGCTCGCCGCGGGTGGCGTAGCGGCGGGGGTAGTAGCGCAGCAGGTCGCCCACGGTGCGCAGGCCGAGCTCGTCGGCCAGCTTCTTCGCGGTCTTGGCGCCGAGGGGCGTGCGCAGCGGCTCGTCCCAGCTGATCACTCGGGATCTCCGTTCTCCCCGATGGCGGTTCGCCCGTGCGGACACGTTAGAGCGTTTCTACACCCCGGTACCGACGCGGACGGGTGCGCACGCGCTCCGGCACGGTCCTTCGGGTCGAGCGGAGCCGGTATAGTGGTCTGCGGACGCGCGGCGTCGGCGCCGGACTTCCGGTCGGGGGCCGGACTCTCCGGCGGACCGCATTCCCGCGTGTGCATCCGCGTCCTGGGCTTCTTCCGCGATTGGAAGTCGCTGCAGGTCGTCGTGTACGCTCCGACGGTTGGCGCGCCGCGCCAGCCTGCTCATCAGACCTCTCTCGGGTTGTCCTCACCGCCTCAGCGCGTGCGGATCCGAGCGCTTGAATGGAGTTACCGTGGCTTCCGTCTGCGACGTCTGCGGCAAGGGACCAGGGTTCGGTAACAGTGTTTCCCACTCGCACCGCCGCACCCGCCGCCGCTGGAACCCCAACATCCAGACCGTGCGCACCCGCGTGGGCGGTACGCCCAAGCGCATGCACGTGTGCACTTCCTGCATCAAGGCCGGCAAGGTCGATCGCTGACCGCGGAACACTTCCGCGATCCACGGCGTCCATGAGCGCCACGGCTTCGGGTCGTGGCGCTTTTCGGCGTGCGCCCGGCGGGCGCGTGTCTACGGCGCCCGCTCCGTACCCGGTCGATCCGGCCCCCGCACCCGGGGGTCTCAGTCCTGCGCCGCCGAATCCGCTGCGCCCCAGTCGCACGGGCTGCCGTTGAGTGAACAGGCGACGGGGTTCTGCGTGCGCCCTTCGGCGGTGAAGCTGAGCGTCACCGAGTCGCCGGGCTCCAGGCCGTCGGCACGTGCGGGCTCGCTGGCGACGACGCCGTTCTCGGTGGCCCGCCACTCGGCGTCGGCCACCGAGGTGACCCTCGCGTCGGCGAACTCCAGCGCGAGTTCCCAGTCCTTGAGCAGGGCCGAGCCGGTGTTGGTGACGGTGACCTCGCCGGTGAACCCGCTGCCCGAGGACGCCACCGCCTCGTAGGAGACCACGCTGACCATCTCCGCGGACGCCTTGCCGCTCTCCTCGGTCGCGGGCCCGCTGCTGGGGGCGAGGCGCTCGCTCGTATCGGGGGCGGTGGGGCCGGCTTCCTGTGCGGTGGGCGGTTCGCTGAAGCGCAGGTAGATCTGGGTCGTGCTGTAGCCGAAGAGCGTGAGCGCCAGCGTGACGCCGGAGATCAGCAGCACGTTGAGCACGCGGGGCGGCTGGACGCGCTTGGGAACGGTGCTGCCCAGGAAGTAGCCGACGGCGGCCAGACGGGACTTGTCCACGGGTTCGGAGCGGTGCAGGCCGCGCTGCGGCCGCTCAAGCGGATCGTCGCGTCCGGCCCGCATGCGCTCGGATATGTCCTGCCGCGGTGCCGGCGATCCCGCCTGGGACCGGTCGTCCCTCCCACGTGGCCGCACGGTGACCCCGTTCCGGTGCAGACTGAAGAAACAGGCAGAGCTTAGCGTGAATCGGCGTTCAAAACCGACATCTTAACGTCGAGGGGGCGGCCGGAGACATGGTTCGCCGGTTTCGGTATGCGCACGGTTCTCCGCGCCCGCATCGCAATACCGCCGTCCGTCACCGACGCGGTGGGCGAAGGCCTGCCCCCGTCAGCGGAAATGCTCCCAGCCTCGCGCGCTCACGGAGGCGCCGTCGACGGCGACCCGGGGACCGTCCGCGCCGGGTGCGGACACGGTGCCGATCACGCGCCACTGCGGCGGCAGTTCGGCCTCAGGCGGAAAGGCGGCCGCCAGGGCGTGGTCCTCGCCGCCGAAGAGCATGTGCTCCAGGGCGCCGCGGCCGGTGCGCCCCAGTTCGTGCAGCAGCACGACCGCCTCGCTCAGCTCGGGCTCGGGCACGAAGGCCGCGGAGTCCAGGTCGATCACAACGGTGCCGGCCTGAGCGACGTGCCCCAGATCCTGCACCAGGCCGTCGCTGACGTCGAGCATCGCGCGGGCGCCCAGGCGCGCGGCCCCGGGGCCGTCGGCATAGGGCGGGCGCGGCCTGCGGTGCTCGCCGAGGCAACGCAGCCAACCGGGGTCGGCCTCGTCCGAGCCGGCGTCCGCCGCGCCGTGCACCCCGGCCTCCAGCAGCGCGAACCCGGCCGAGGACAGCCCCAGGGAGCCGGCGACGGCGACGACGTCGCCCGG
Source organism: Streptomonospora alba (assembly GCF_000826685.1). Classification (GTDB taxonomy): domain Bacteria; phylum Actinomycetota; class Actinomycetes; order Streptosporangiales; family Streptosporangiaceae; genus Streptomonospora; species Streptomonospora alba. Next base: position 103,545 of record NZ_JROO01000031.1, on the reverse strand, counting down.
CAGCGCGCCGTCGCGGCGTACGGCGCTCCGCCCTTCCAGATCGCCCAGCGCGGTGATCGCCAGGGTGATCTCGCCGGCCGAGACCGTGTCCCCGCCGACCACGGCGGCCCCGGCGAAGGCGCATTCGGCGCGCAGGCCTTCGGCGAGTTCCTCGGCCCAGGACACCGGCACGTCCGGCGGCGCGGCGAATCCGACCAGCAGGGCCGTGGGGCGGGCGCCCATGGCGGCGATGTCGGCGATGTTCTGGGCGGCGGCCTTGCGCCCGACGTCCTCGGCCGAGGACCACTCGCGGCGGAAATGCCTGGTCTCCACCAGCACGTCGGTCGTCGCCACCACCCGCCCGTCGGGCGCGCTGACGATCGCGGCATCGTCGCCGGGACCGAGGATTACGTCGTCCGTTCCCGGGAATCTCGCCGTCACGCGCTCGATCAGGCCGAATTCGCCCAGTTGCCCAATGGTGCTCCACACAGCTCTCAGGGTACGGTGACGCCTCGGCGCCAGTGGTCTAGACCCTGCGGCCCCACACGTGCACGACGGCACGGGAACGGCAGCGCGGGACCGACCGGCGGGGATCGGCACGGCCGGGCGAAAACGAGCAGATGGAGGTTCCATGGTGCAGGCGTACGTGTTGGTCCAGACCGAAGCGGGACGGGCGGCCGACGTCGCGCGCGAGATCTTGGCCATCGACGGGGTCACCCAGGCCGAGGACGTCACCGGGCCCTACGATGTGATCGTGCGCGCGCAGGCCGAGGACGTCGACGCGCTGGGGCGCATGGTCGTGGCGCGAATACAGCGGCTCGACGGCATCGCCCGCACGCTCACCTGCCCGATCGTCAACATCTGACGGCGGCCGGGCGAGGGTTCACCGGGGCGGATCGAAGGTCCGAAGGGCGGGGACAGTGCGACGTGGCGCAGCGGGTCTGGCCGCGCTCGGCGCCGTGAGCGTGCTCGCGGGCTGCTCGGCGCAGGCGGTCGAGGTGCCGGCGCCCTCGCCGGATGCGGCGGCCCAGGACATGTGCCGGGCCCTGGTGGACCGGGTCCCTGAGCGGTTGTTCGATCAGGAGCGGGTCGAGGTCCGGCCCCAGACCCCCTATGCGGCGGCGTGGGGCGACCCCCCGATCGCGCTCCGCTGCGGCGTGGAGCGCCCCGCGGAGCTGCGGCCCGGCTCCGAACTGATGGTGGTGGACGACATCGCCTGGCTGCCCGAGGAGCCGGAGGTGTACACCGCGGTGGGCCGCGAAGCCTACGTCGAGATGGTCGTCCCGCCCTCGTACGGGGCACCGGCGCAAGGCCTGGTGGAGATCAGCGGCCTGATCGCCCGGGAGATCCCGAAACTGCCCTCCGGCGAGCTCTGAGGCGGTCCCGGCGCCGACCGGCGCCCGGGACCGGCGGCCCCGGGCGCGGACGGGCCTGGTCAGCGCTGCATGCCCTGGCCGAGCGCCTCAAGGCCGCCGGCCTCCTGCAGCTCCTGCGCGGTGAGGTCGAGGCCCTGGGTGCAGGCCGCGCCGGGCTCGGGGACGTTGGGACTGCGCTCGAAGGAGCGCAGGAACTGGGAGAGCCGCTCGTCGCCGGGCGACTTCACCTCGATCTGGTTCCCCCAGGCGCTGGCCACGATCGGCGCCGGCATCTCCTGCTCGTCGTAGGGGCTGACGATGATGTAGCTGCCCTGGCTGTACAGGGAGTTCAGTTCCTCGACCTTGTCCTCGGCCAGGTCCGGATCGTAGGTGATCCAGACCGCGCCGTGCTCCAGGGAGTGGACCGCGTTCACACTCGACAGCGGGGCGTCGTATACGCCGCAGTTCTGCCAGACGGCGTGGTGGTCGCCGCCCGCGGGCGGGGTCATCTCGTAGTCGACGGGCTGAGGGACGTGCTGGTTGGTCAGTCCGTCGTAGGTCTTCAGGTTCTCGATCTCGGACGCCTCTGCGCTGCCGCTGCCGCCGCCGACACCCCGGTCGTAGGCGACCCAGATGCCGAAGCCCACCATCCCGGCGAACAGCACCCCGGCGCCCGCGAACGCGGTCACACGCAGGATCCGGGAGCGGCGCTCCGCGCGTTCGCGCTCTCGGCGGCGCTCTTCGGCCTTGCGGCGGCGTTCGGCTGCGTTCTTGGCCACTGTGCCTCTCCAGGATGGGTCGTCACGCGTCATGCACCGTTACGCTCAAAGCACGGTGCGCCATTCCGAACGCGCGTACCGCCAGAATGGTTCCCATGGGTGGGGAAGAGCATATGACACAGACGGTGGACGACCACACCCCGGCCGGAAGCGAAGAGGCCGGGCCGACTCGGCGACGGCGGACGGTTCCGCTGCTGATCGCGGTTCCGCTGGTCGTCGTCGCACTGCTGGGCGGCTACCTGGTCGGGCGCCCCGCCCATCCGATCGACAACTCGCCCGAGGCCGGGTTCCTGCGCGATATGAGCGTGCACCACTCCCAGGCGGTGGACATGTCGCTGATCGTGCTGGAGGAGGCCGACGACCGGGTGCTGCGGACCCTGGCCACCGACATCCTGCGCACCCAGCAGGAGCAGATCGGACGGATGCAGGGCTGGCTGGTGCAGTGGGACCTCCCGGCACGCGGCGCCCAGCCGGCCATGGCATGGATGGAGGGCCACGGCGGGCACGGCGGCGGCCAGGGCTCGGGCGGCGACGCGACAGGGCGGATGGCCGGCATGGCCTCGGAAGCCGAGATGGAGAAGCTCCGCGAAGCCGAGGGCGAGAAGGCGGAGATCCTCTTCCTGCAGCTGATGATCCACCATCACGAGGGCGGAATCGAGATGGCCGACGCCGGCGCCGACCTGAGCAGCGAGTCGCTGGTGGCCGATTTCGCCGAGGGGATGTCCGAGGCGCAGCAGAGCGAGATCGACCTGATGGAGCGGATGCTGCGCGACCGCGGCGCCGAGCCCGAGTAGACGGGACTACGCCACGGCAGCCCCGGGAACAGCCCGGCGGCGTTCCCGGGCGACTCCTGATCACGGGCCTTCGCACCGGCGGATCACCCGCCGCCGAGGCCGCGGCTCGTCCGCGCCTGCCCGTCCTCCGGTGATGTGCGCCTCTCCCCCGCCGGTCGACTACGACGCCGTGTAGAACTACAGTTTGTAGAACTACGGTTCGTAGTACTACGAGCCGTCTATCCAAGGACGCTGAGAGAGGCGGGCATGGAGGCTCTCGATCTCGCACGGTGGCAGTTCGGCATCACGACCGTCTACCACTTCCTGTTCGTGCCGCTGACGATCGGCCTCTCGGTGATCGTCGCCTCGCTGCAGACCGCCTGGTACCGCACCGGCAAGTACCGCTACCTGCGGGCCACGAAGTTCTTCGGCAAGCTCTTCCTGATCAACTTCGCCATGGGCGTGGTGACCGGCATCGTGCAGGAATTCCAGTTCGGGATGAACTGGAGCGAGTACTCCCGCTTCGTCGGCGACGTATTCGGCGCTCCGCTGGCCATGGAGGCGCTGCTGGCCTTCTTCCTGGAGTCCACCTTCATCGGCCTGTGGATCTTCGGCTGGGACCGGCTGCCGCGCGGCGTCCACCTGGCCTGCATCTGGGCCGCGGCCATCGGCACGAACCTCTCGGCCTACTTCATCCTCGCGGCCAACGCCTGGATGCGGCACCCGGTGGGCTTCACCCGCGATCCCGAGACCGGCCGGGCACAGCTCGCCGACATCTGGGCGGTGCTGAGCAACACCCAGGCCTGGTCGACCTACCTGCACGTGGTCTCGGCGGCCTTCATCACCGCCGGAATGTTCGTCGCCGCGGTCAGCGCCTACAAGCTCTGGAGCTCCCGGCCGGCGCGCGCCGGGAACGGCGCGGAGGCCGAGGCGCCCGCTGCCGGCGGCCGGGCCGGGCGCGAACGGGAACTGTTCCGCACGACGCTGCGGGCGGGCATGGTCGTCACTCTGGCCGCCGGCGTGCTGGCCGTCTACTCCGGCGACCACCAGGCCAAACTGGCCGCCGCCTACGAGCCGATGAAGCTGGCCGCGGCCGAGGCCCACTGGGAGACCGAGGAGGGCGCGCCCTTCTCGACCTTCGCCGTGGGCGACACCGACGAACGGCTCAACGTCATCGACGTCGACGTGCCGCACGTGCTGAGCTTCCTGGCCACCGGCACCGTCGACGGCACCGTGCAGGGCATGAACGACCTCCAGCAGGACTACGAGGAGCTCTACGGGCAGGGCGACTACATCCCCAACGTCTTCGTCCTGTACTGGTCGTTCCGCCTGATGATCGGGCTGGGCCTGGCCGCCGTCGCCGTCTCGGCTGTGGGCCTGTGGCTGACCCGCAGGCGCCGGCTGCCCCGCAGCGGCTGGTTCTACTCAGCGGCCGTCCTCGCGCTGCCCGCGGCCCTGGCCGCCAACATCCTGGGCTGGGTCCTCACCGAGATGGGCCGCCAGCCCTGGACCGTGCACGGCGAACTGCTCACCGCCGCCAGCGTCTCCCCCGGCGTCAGCCTCGGCCAGGTCGCGTTCTCGCTGACCATGTTCACGCTGGTCTACGGCGTGCTGGCCGTGGTCGAGGGCTCGCTGCTGTGGCGCTACATCAAGGCCGGCCCTTCCCACGTGGTGCCCGACCGGGAGGACGAGGACGAACCGGACTCCGACGCCCCCGTTCCGGCCTTCGTCTACTAGGAGCGACGACCATGGAACTGCCCGACATCTGGTTCATCGCCATCGCCGTCCTGTGGACCGGCTACTTCGTCCTGGAGGGCTTCGACTTCGGCGTGGGCGTCCTGCTCCCCTTCATCGGCAGAGACGACACCGACCGGCGCGTCATGATCAACGCGATCGGCCCGATCTGGGACGGCAACGAGGTCTGGCTGATCACCGCGGCCGGGGCGATGTTCGCCGCGTTCCCCGCCTGGTACGCCTCGACGTTCAGCGGCTTCTACCTGCCGCTGCTGCTCATCCTGCTGGCGCTGATCGTGCGCGGAGTCGCCTTCGAGTACCGGGGCAAGGGCGACACCGACCGGTGGCGCGCCTGGTGGGACCGGGCGATCGTCTTCGGCAGCACGGTACCCGCGGTGCTGTGGGGCGTGGTCTTCGGCAACATCGTGCGCGGTGTGCCGATGGACGCCGACGGCATCGTCACCGGAGGCCTGGTGGACCTGCTCAATCCCTACGCACTGTTGGGCGGGCTGACCACGCTGACCCTGTTCACGCTGCACGGAGCGGTCTTCCTGACCCTCAAGACCTCCGGTCCGGTGCGGGCGCGCGCCCGCACCGCCGCGACGCGCGCGTCGGTGGTCGCGGTTCCGGCGGGCGTCCTGTTCCTGGGCTGGACCCAGTACGAGTACGGCGCCGGGTGGACACTGCCCGTCGCGGCGGTGGCCGCGGCGGCGCTGGCGGCGGGCGCGCGACTGGCCGCGGCCGGGCGCGAAGGATGGTCGTTCACCGCGACGATGGCCGCCATCGGCGCGGCGACCGTCCTTCTCTTCGGGTCGCTGTACCCGGCTGTGCTGCCCTCGACCACCGACCCCGCCTTCGACCTGACCGTGGACAACGCCTCTTCGGCCGCCTACGCCCTCACGGTGATCACGTGGGTGGCGGTGGTGTTCCTGCCGATCGTGGTGGCCTACCAGGCCTGGAGCTACTGGGTGTTCCGCAAGCGGGTGAGCCGGGAGCAGATCGAGCCTGCACCCGCCTATGGTGACGCTGAACCGGTCAGCACGGAGGGCGGCGACGGCGTGCAGGCGCCGACCGCACCAGCGGACGCGGGCCCCGGCGTCGTGCGGCCGGCCCCGGCGCCCCGCCCGGCCGGCGACTGACGACACGGAAGGACCGGCCGATGAAGCCGCTCGATCCCCGCCTGGTGCGGACGGCGCGCGCCGTCCGCGTGCACCTGGCCGTCACCGTCGTCACCGGCGTGGCCGTTACCGCGTTCGTCCTGGCCCAGGCCTGGCTGCTGGCACGAGTGATCTCCGGTGCGGCCGCGGGGATGGGCGCGGCCGAGCTGGGATGGGCGATCAGCGCCGTCGCCGCCGTGGCGGTCGCGCGGGCGGCCATGGCCTATGTCCAGGAGACCGCGGCGCTGCGCTCGGCGGCCAAGGCCAAGTCCGAGCTGCGGCGGCGGCTGGTGGCCCATGTGACGGGCACGGGCGGCGCGGCCGAGTTGGACGGGCACGGTGCAGACTCCCTCCGGCCCGCAGGGTCGTCGGGGGCGGAAGCGGTCTGGTTGTCAGGGCAGGCCGGTTCCGAAGAGGGGACGGGCACGCCACGTGCCGGCGAACTGGTCACGCTTGCCACACGTGGCCTCGACGCGCTGGATGATTACTTCGCCCGGTATCTCCCGCAGCTGGTGCTGGCGGTGCTCGTCCCCGCCGCCGTTCTCGTCGTCGTAGCGGGCGCGGACTGGATCTCAGCCGCTGTCATCGCAGTGACGCTACCGCTGATTCCGCTGTTCATGGCCCTGGTGGGCTGGCACACCCAGGCGCGCACTCAGCGCCAGTGGCGGCTGCTGAACCGGCTGGGCGGCCATTTCCTCGACGTGGTGGACGGGCTGCCCACGCTCGCGATCTTCCGCCGCGCCAAGGCGCAGGCCGACATCATCCGGCGGATCACCGACGAACACCGGCGCACCACCATGGCGACGCTGCGGGTGGCCTTCCTGTCGGCGTTCGTGCTGGAGCTGCTCTCGACGCTTGCGGTGGCCCTGGTCGCGGTGGAGATCGGCATCCGGCTGATGTACGGGGTGCTGGACTACCAGACCGCCCTGCTCGTGCTGATCCTCGCCCCTGAGGCCTACCTCCCGCTCCGCGAGGTCGGTTCCCGCTTCCACGCCAGCATGGAGGGAGTGGCAGCCGCAGAGCAGGTGTTCACCGAGTTGGAGAGGCGACGAGCGAGCGGAGCGGACGATGCCGACCGCACCGCCGAAAAGCAGCGTCCGCACAGCCGAGCGAGAAGCCGAACACTCCCGGAAAGCACCCAGTTGGAGAGGCGACGAGCGAGCGGAGCGGACCCCGGCGAAACCGAAGGCGACACCCGGGGTCCGCACAGCCGAGCCGCCGGTGCCGCGTGGATCGGGCTGGAGGACGTCCGCCTCGTGTATCCGGGCCGGGACACTCCGGCGCTCGACCGGGTGAACCTCTCGATCGATCCGGGCCGCTCGGTGCTGCTCGTCGGACCGAGCGGGTCCGGAAAGAGCTCGCTGCTCTCCCTGCTGCTTCGTTTCACCGAACCGGTTTCGGGCCACATCCTGGTGCGCGACGCCGAGGGCGGTGCGCCCGAGCCGGACTCCGGGGCCGAGTGGATCCCGTTGGAGAGCATTCCCGCCGACGAGTGGCGCAGGCGCATCGCGTGGGTACCGCAGTCGCCCTACCTCTTCGACGACACCGTCGCCGGCAACATCCGGCTGGGCGCGCCCGAGGCCGGTATGGACGAAGTCCGGTCGGCTGCCGAGCGCGCCGAGGCCGACGAATTCATCCGGGCGCTGCCCGAGGGGTACGGGACGCGGCTCGGCGAGCGCGGCGCCCGCCTCTCCGCCGGGCAGCGGCAGCGCATCGCCGTAGCCCGCGCGTTCCTGCGCGATGCTCCCATCGTGCTGCTGGACGAACCCACGGCTCATCTCGATCCCGACAACGCCGCGGCGCTGCGTACCGCCGTCACGCGGCTGCTCGCCGGCCGCACGGGGATCGTGGTCGCCCACGACACACGCTGGTCCGAAGCCGTCGACCGGGTGGTTCCCGTGCGCGGCGGACACGTCGAAACGGAGGCGGCCCGATGAGCTACGAGACCGCGGCCCGGGCGCAGGCGAAGGCGTCGGACCGGACGACCGACCCCGACGCCCCGGCCGCTCCCGGTCGGGACCCGCTGTGGCGGATGATCGCGCTCGCACGGCCGCGCAGCGCCAGGTTCCTGCTCGGCGTGGTACTGGGCGCGCTCGCGACGGGGTCGGGGGTGGCGCTGCTGAGCGTCGCCGCGTGGCTCATCGCGCGCGCGGCGGAACATCCGCCCATCACGGCGCTGAGCGTCGCCGTGGTCGCCACGCGAGCGCTGGGCATCTCCCGGGGCGTCACCCGCTACCTGGAGCGGCTGGTCACCCATGACGCCGCGTTCCGCACCCTCGCCGACGTGCGCGTGCGCGTCTACGAACGGCTGGCCCGCACCGAGCCGGTGCGCCGCTTCCGCTCCGGCGACCTGGTGTCGCGACTGGTCAGCGACACCGACGCGAGCCAGGACCTGCTGGTCCGCGGGCTGACGCCGCCGCTGGCCGCGGTTCTCACCGGCGGCGTGACAGTGGTGTTCTGCACCGTCCTCCTGGTTCCCGGCGGGCTCCTGCTGGGTGCGGGGCTGCTGCTTGCGGGGCTCGCCGTGCCGCTGATCGCGGCGGCCCTGGGGCGCCGTCCAGGGCGGCGCCAGGCGGCCGCCCGGGGCGAACTGGCCACGGCCCTGGTCGACACGCTCTACGGTGCTCCCGACCTGGTGGCCTACGGCGCCATGGACCGCGCGGTGCAGCGCGTGAACGACGCCGACGCCGACCTGACCCGCATCGCGCGGCGCGACGCCGCCGTGCTGGGCTTCGGGGCCGGCGCCTCCGCGCTGATCACCGGCCTGACCGTCTGGGGCACGCTGCTTCTGGGCGTGGCAGCGGTGGAGGGCGGATCGCTCAGCGCCGTCTCGCTGGCCGTACTGGTGCTGACGGCTCTCGCGGCCTTCGAGGTCGTGGCCCCGCTGCCCGCCGTCGCGGCGCGGCTCGGCGCGATCCGCGCAGGAGGCGAGCGCCTGTTCGGCATCCTGGACGCCCCGCCCTCGATCGCGCCGCCGCCGGACCCGCAGCGCCGTCTGCCCGCCGACGCCGACGCGGGCGATGCGGGCGGTACCGGGGGCACAGCGGCGAGCGGTCTGCGGGTGCGCTCCTTGCGCGTGCGCTACGGCCCCGACGAGCCGTGGGCGCTGCGGGGCGTCGACCTCGACGTCGCGCCGGGGAGCACCGTCGCGGTCGTCGGGCCCAGCGGGGCCGGCAAGAGCACACTGGCCGCGGTGCTGCTGCGGTTCCGCGATCCCGACGCGGGGACGGTGGAGCTGAACGGCGCCGACATCACCGCCTATCCGGCCGACGAGATCCGCGCCGCGGTCACCGGGGTGCCGCAGGACCCGCACATCTTCGCGAGCACGGTGCGCGAGAACCTGCGCCTCGCCGCTCCGGGCTCGGACGACGACCGGCTGTGGGAGGCGCTGGAGAGGGCCCGCCTCGCCGGAGAGGTCCGGGCGATGCCCGACGGGCTCGGCACCGAGGTGGGATCGCACGGGATGAAGCTCAGCGGCGGTATGCGCCAGCGGATCGCCCTGGCGCGGGCGCTGCTGGCGGCGCCGCGGGTGCTCGTCCTGGACGAGCCGACGGCGCACCTCGACCCCGATACGCGCGACGCGGTGACTGCGGACCTGCTGACAGCGGCCGTGGGGTACTCCACCCTGCTGATCACCCACGATCTGGCCGGACTTGAGCGGGTCGACGACATCTACGTGGTCGCCGAGGGCGAGGTCCTCCAGCACGGCACGCACGAGGAGTTGGCGGGAAGGGACGGCTGGTACGCGCGCGCTCTGCGGAGCTGATCAGAGGGGCTCGGCTCCCGGCCGGTCCGCGGCCGCCCCGTGGCGGGTCTGAACGCGCGGCGTGCGGGTATGCGACCCGGACGCGGCGAATCACGGTCCGTCGGCTCGGCGACGCGTAGACGGGCCCGGACGCCACGCGGCGGCTGCTTTTCCACAGAGCGGGAATCCAGGTGGTGGGCAGGACGGCGCTCTTCGAGCATGGAAGGCGATCGGGCATCCGCAGGGGGTGCCCGGCGGCTTCGTCGAAAGGTGCGCCATGGGTTCGACCACCCGTGTCCTGTTCACCGTGCTCGTCTTCACTGTGCTCGCCGCCGGTGCCGGGCCGCTTGCGGCGCCGCCGGCCGACGGCGCGGTCAAGGAGGTCGGGATGCACGAGCTGGCGGGGTTCTCCGTCGACCACCTGCCCGAGGGGATCGGCGACCAGGTCACCGACTTCCACACCGAGTGGGGCGGCGTCGCCTTCGCCTCGCGGGTGTGGGAACGCGAGCTGCCGGAGGGCGGATACAGCGTCGATCTGAAGATCAACATCCTGCGGGGCGGGCGCCTCGGGGACCTGCCTGCGGTGCGGGCGTTTCTCGCCGAGTACCACGAGCGCGACGTCCAGACCTGGGACCTGCGCCCCTTCAGCCACGGCGGCGCCCACGGACACCGCACCGACGTCCTGGCGTTCTGGCTGGTGGAGCCCGGCCTCGTGGCGGAAGTCCGGCTGGACACCGCACGGTTCTCGGACGCCGAGCTCACGGCCACAGCGCTGGGTGTGCGCCCGCTGGAGCAGGCGCGGAGCCGGGGCTGAGAGTCCGGCGCGGGCCGCAGCTGCGAAACCCGGCACGCCTCGAACGGCCCGTCCGGTCGGTGGAATTGTGTTGTTGCCGCAAACCGCCCCAGAGATACGCAAGGTAAGCAAAACCAGTCCCTGAGAACGGTGCTCGGAGTTCCGTCGTCCGTGCGATCATTGTTCACCGATCGCTTGGCGGCGCGGCTCGAAGTGATCATCCCCCGACAATGGGCGCGGTTGCCCCCGACGCCCCTCACGGCCGAGTCCCGGCGGACCGATCCCCGGCGCCCGCAGCCCGCTGCCCGCTCGTCAGGCACCGGGGCCGAGCGGCCTGCGCGGCACCGCTTCCACCCGGTGTGCGGCGCCGGACAGCGGAGCCCTTACTCGCCGAGCACGTCGGCTGAGGCCCCTGCCGGGGTAGGACGGGCCCCGGCAGGGACCTCAGCCCGCGCTGCGGCCGGATGGTCGGCCGCCGAGGGCCGGGCGGCGCCGTCTTCCGCATCAGCGGTAACGGACATCGTCGTACGGCCCACTCCGCCCATGAGCCACACAGGCGCTTCGCCTTGCCGACCGGCCTTCCGGTTCGGCGCATCGACTTTCGGACTGCCCGAATAAGCGTTTACGGACCCCGCCATCGGCCGCTCGACCGGCCTGTGGACCCCCGATGAGCGCCACTGCGCGATCGCGGCCGAACACACACCCGAAAAAGCACGCTTGAACTGCGCCTTCTCTGTGGGCGCGAAACGGTTGCCGCGGCCCGGCAATCGGTCTTTCGGTCGCGTTTGCCCAAAATCAGGCAGGAGCATGACTTCTGGTGAAGGTGCTGGTCGGCGGCTGATTCGCCTCGCCTGCACCCCGTTGCGCCGACCTCCCGCCCGCCTCCGCCGACCCCCGCGAACCCGAGCCCCCGCCGCACGCTCTCTTCGCCTACTCCCCATCGCCCTTCGTCACCCTGTACGCGCCATACCACGCCAGGACTGCGACCGGAGGAATACGCAGACGTGCCCAAGATCGCCATTTCCCCGACGTTCCTCTCTGAATTCTCCCGACTCGACCACGAGGTCCAGGCCGCCGCACTCGCGGCCGTAGAGGAGTACGTGTCGGGCGACGACTCCAGGATCGAGGCCGTCGCCGAAGCCGCCGACTCCCGGGTCGCCCTGCTGCGCATCGGGCAGGAGTGGACCGGGGTGGTCACACCCGGCGCGGAGGACTCCGCCTGGCTCATCGCCATCCGCCCGCACGAGGATGCCGCGGCCTTCGCCCGCGGGCTGCCGGCCCCGGACCCCTCCGCCGCGGGCGCCGGGGCGGGCGCGGAGTTCGCCGAGTCCGGCGAAGCGGCTCCCGCGCACTCCGGCGCCGGCGCCCGCAGCGCGCTCCCGCAGGTCTTCGGCCCCCGGGAACTCGTGGCCGACCTGGACAAGTCCTTCGCCGACTGGCAGGTCACGCTGCACCCCCGCCAGCAGCGCCTCGCCGACGCGCGCTTCGCCGGGTCGGCCCAGGTGACCGGCGGCCCCGGCACCGGAAAGACGGTGCTCGCCCTGCACAGAGCCGCGCACCTCGCCCGCCGCGACGCCGCCCGCTACCCGCGCGACGGACGGCGGAGCGTCCTGCTCACCACGTTCAACCGGGTCCTGGCCCAGACTCTGGCCCAGCAGCTGGACCGCATCCTGCCCGACCGCGAACCGCGTGACCGCGTCGAAGTCGCCACCGTAGACAGCCTCGCGCGCTCCCTGGTCCAGGAGCGGACCGGCCGCCGCCCCCAGGCGCTCGGCAGCGAGGAGCTGAGCGAGCGCTGGCGCGAGGCCGCCCGCGCCGAAGGGCTGCCCTACTCCGGCCGGTTCCTCGTCGACGAGTGGGAGCAGGTGATCCTCGCGCAGAACATCACCCGCCTGCCCGACTACATCCGCTGCGAGCGCAGCGGCCGCGTGCTGCACCTCGCGCCCGAGCACCGCGCCCACGTCTGGGAGGCCCTGCAGCGCTACACCGGCGCGATGGAGGTCGCCGACGAGTGGGGCTACCCCCAGCTCGCGCTGGAGGCGTCGCGGGCCCTGGCGCGCTCGGGGCCGCGGTACCGGCACGTCGTCGTCGACGAGGCCCAGGATCTGCACCCGGCGCAGTGGCGGATGCTGCGCGCCGCCGTGCCCAGCGGACCCGACGACCTGTTCGTCGTCGGCGACCCGAACCAGCGCATCTACGACAACCGGGTGTCGCTGGCCTCGCTCGGCGTCAACGTTCGCGGGCGCAGCCACCGGCTGCGCGTGAGCTACCGGGTCACCCAGGAGATCCTCGACTGGGTCGTGCCGGTTCTGGCCCGTCACGCGTCAGTGGGCATGGACGACACCGCCGACATGCTCGCCGGCTACCGCTCGCTGCTGCACGGCCCCGAGCCCGTCGTGCGCGGGTGCGCCTCGCGCGCCGAGGAGCGCACCGCCATGGGCGAGTGGGTGCGCGTCTGGCTGGAGGCGGGCGTCGACCCCGCCTCGATCGCCGTGGCCGGGCGCAATCACTGGGTCGTCCGCCACATAGCCAAGGAACTGCAGGCCCGCGGCGTGCCCACCGCTCCCCTGGACTCGGCCGAGGGCGTTCGCGCGGTGCGTGTGGGCACGATGCACCGGCTCAAGGGCCAGGAGTTCCGGTGCCTGGCGATCGGGGGCATGAGCGAGCCGCTGCTGCCGCCCAAGGCCGCGATCGATTCGGCCGAGGGCGATCCTGTGGCTCTGGAGCAGGTGTACCAGCAGGAACGCAATCTGCTGTTCGTCGCCTGCACCCGGGCCCGGGACGCGCTGTACGTCTCCTACGTCGGCGCGCCCAGCCGATTGCTGCCCCCCACGCCGGGCGCCGGCTCCGATGCCGGCGTCGACGCGTCCGCCGAGGCCCTGTCGGGCGTCTGAGGGGAGCCGCAGACTCCCGCTGACACGAAAGCGCGGTGGGGACGGCTTCGTGACCGCCCCCACCGCGCGTCTGTACTTGCCGGAAACCGATCGTCGCTCCGGCACGGGCGGGCGGCCGCGGGTGCGACCGCCGACGCCGACTGGGATCAGCTCTCCACCTGCTCGTCGAGCCCGGTGATGTTGACCGTCTGGGCCTGGGCCAGCGGCTGGTCGGCCTCCAGGTCGGTGACCGTCATCGACGGCAGGAGCAGCGGGGGCGGGAAGTCCGGCGTGAACTCCAGCGGGATGCCCAGGATCCGCACCTTCATCCGGGTGACGTGCATGACGACGTCTCCCGACATGGTCATCTCCGGGATCTCCAGCGATGTGGTGGTACCCGCGTGCTCGGCCCACTGCCGGGCGCCGCTGAGTTCCGCGGTGTCCATGGACATCTTGAGGTAGCGCACGGTGCCGCCCTGGACGGGGTACTCGACCACGCCCTCGAAGGCCGCGCCGCTCATGCTGAGAGTGTCGGCACTGAGCCCTGAGGTGTCGGTGTGGGCGAGCCATCGGCCGTCGCCCTCCGGCGGGTCGCCCTGCCGGACCTGGAAGTCCGGGGCCTCGCCGTCCTCCTTGGCCTGGCGGCAGGCCTCCAGCAGGGCGCGGAACTCCTCCTCGCTCATCGAGGCGGGGCCCTCCTGGACAGAGCACTCCTCGGCGGCCTCGGGCGCCTCCTCCTCTTCGCCCTCGCCGTCCTCCGCCTCTTCGGCGGAGCCGTCCTGCTCGCCTTGTGCACCACCGGCGCCGTCGTCCGCGCCGCCGGAGGGCGACGGCGTCGGCGAGGGGGTCGGAGTGGCCGACGGGTCGGGCTCGGCGGTCTCCTCCCCGCTGTCGCCGCCGAACCAGTCGTCCCACGGCCAGGTCGCGGCAGCCGGGGCGGGGACCGCGAAGACCAGTGCCGCGGCGATCGCGGCCAGCGAGTGCATCCGGCCGCCGCCCGAGGGGCCGCCGTCGCCGGCCGATAAGCCCTCGTCGGAGCCCGGGGCGGCCTCGTCCGCGGGGCGCCGGCGCCCCGCGGCGGCGCCGCTCGAAGGGGTGGGCGACGTGAAATAGGTGGCGCCGCCGGCCCGGGACCCCGTGGAGCCCGTGTCCGACGCGTCGTGGGCGGAGTCCTGCGCGGAATCCCCTATCTCCCGCGCAGGACCCGTCTCGTCCTCCGCCGGGCCGGTCCGGGAGCCGGGTGCGGACGGGTCCCCCGCACCGGAGTCCGACTCGTCTGCGGCGGCCTCGGAGGCAGGCTGTACCGCGGTCTCGGCCTCGCTCGCGCGCCCCGCTCTGCTGCCGCGCAGTCCCGCCAGGCGCTTGCGCGCCGGCGAGGACGGGCTCTCCGACGCGGTTCTCCGCGCGCGGTCGGGTACCCAGGCCGCGGTCAGCGCACCGCCGATCAAGCCGAAGAGCATCCCGAAGACGAATCCGCCGAAGTTGGAGGTCACGAAGGAGACGAGCGAGAGCAGCACCGCTGCGATGCCGTAGAAGAAGCGCTGCGGCGGCTGCAGCCACACCAGCACGCCGACCGCCATCAGCAGCAGTCCGGCGAAATAGCCGGAGATCCCCGCGACGCCCTGCTCCACGATCAGATCGAGAGGGTTGAGTACGGGCGCCGCGACGATGATGATTCCGGCGAGGAGAATCAGCAGGCCGCCCCAGAAAGGGCGGGCGCCGCGCCACTGCCGGAACGCCGCGCGTGCGGTGCGCCAGCTGCGTGAGGTGCCGTTTCGGGTCATGGAATCAGTAGCACTCGTGGTTTCCGGGCTTCACGCTCAACTTCAGACCGGTGAGGCTGAAGGTACCGGCGTTGACGGACCATGCCGTCTGCCGGAGCCCGTCGATGGTGATCTTGTCCGCCTGCTGGCCGAAGGCGCCGACCTCGCCGGTCTTGCCTGTGGCGTTCTCGACCGTGCTGGCGTCGCGGCCGATCTCCATCTGGGTGAACTCGGCGTCGCCGGAGAGCTGCTCGACGTCGATGACCATGTTCTCGGCGACCGCCGGCTTGTCGCCCTGGCCGGCCTTGACGAGCAGCGTCACTTCACCGACTCCGGTGTCCATCAGCACCGACTGGCAGAGGTTGCTGAGCTCCGCGTGGTCGATGACCGAGAGCGCGACGGGGTGCTCCGTGCCGTCGGCGGACGTCGCGGTGTCGGCGTACTGGGCGAAGCCGGTTCCGGCGAGCTGATCCGCCGAGACCTTGAAACTCTCGCCCGAGACCGCGAACGACGCGGCGAGGGTGCCCTGGGCGGTCAGGCCGACGAGGATCCCCGCAGCGCCGAGCGCCGGGATGAACGTGAGAGCGAACCGCTTCCAGGCGGTGCCGCCGGACGCCCGGGGGGCCTCCGCAGTCGTCTCCTCTGCCATTGAACTTCCTCCTTTACGGACAACGAATGCCGGTGTCCGCGACGGGGCGAGGGGGTGTGAGGTATGCGCGGCGATGTGTTAACCAGGACACCTTACCCGCTGGTAGGTGATGAACATTACAATAGTTGATGTCACATTTCCAACCGCCTGCCTCACGTGCGACTTCCGCCGCGAGGACGGCCCTCAGCAGCATGGACGGCTCAGGAAGGCGAGGCCGTGGCAACCCACGAGACATACACAACCCCCCAGGAGGGCCAGGCGGCGGCCCCCGGCTCAGACGGTTTCGACTACGACGTCGTCGTCATCGGCTCGGGTTTCGGAGGTGCCGTCAGCGCCCTGCGACTGACCGAAAAGGGCTACCGCGTCGGCATCCTCGAATCCGGCCGCCGCTTCACCCCGGAGACTCTCCCAAAGACCTCATGGGATGTGAAGAACTTCATATGGGCGCCCCGACTGGGCATGTACGGCATCCAGCGCATACACCTGCTGCGTGACGTGATGATCCTGGCGGGCGCCGGAGTCGGCGGAGGTTCGCTGAACTACGCCAACACCCTCTACACCCCGCTCGACGACTTCTACGAAGACCCGCAGTGGCGCGACATCACCGACTGGCGCTCGGAGCTCGCCCCTTACTACGACCAGGCCCGCCGCATGCTCGGCGTGCGCACCAACCCGACGATGACCCCTTCCGACGTGCACCTGAAGAAGGTCGCCGACGACATGGGGGTGGGCGAGAGCTTCCACCTGGCGCCCGTCGGCGTCTACTTCGGTGACGGCGACGACGGCGACGGCGACCACCGCGCCGCGCCGGGCGAGTGCGGCGGCGACCCCTACTTCGGCGGCGCCGGGCCCAAGCGCAACGCCTGCACCGAGTGCGGTTCGTGCATGACCGGCTGCCGTCACGGCGCCAAGAACACGCTCACCGAGAACTACCTGTACTTCGCCGAGCGCGACGGCGCGGTGGTCCACCCCATGACCACCGTGGAGCGGCTGCGCGAACTGCCCGCCGACGCCCCCGAGGGCGCCGGCTACGCGGTGGACACGCTGGCCACCGGCGCACCGCGCAGGCGCAAGTACGCCCGCACCTTCACCGCCCGCCACGTGGTGGTGGCCGCCGGCACCTACGGCACCCAGACGCTGCTGCACCGCATGCGCGAGAACGGCATGCTGCCGCGGATCTCCGACCGGCTGGGCACGCTGACGCGGACGAACTCCGAGTCGCTGGCCGGGGCGATGGACAAGGACGTCGAGCCGGCCGAGGACTTCTCCCAGGGCGTGGCCATCACGTCGTCGATGCACCCCGACTCCCGCACCCACGTGGAGCCGGTCCGCTACGGCAAGGGGTCCAACGCGATGGGACTGCTGGCCACGGTGCAGGTACCCGGCGGCGGCCGCGTTCCGCGGTGGCTTCGGTTCCTGGGGGTGGCCGCGCGCAACCCCCGCGTCTTCGCGCGCAGCCTCTCGGTGCGGCGCTTCTCCGAGCGCACGATCATCGGCCTGGTCATGCAGTCGCTGGACAACTCGCTGACGACGTTCACCAAGCGCGGCCTGCTGGGCGGGCGGGTGCTGAGCTCGCGCCAGGGCCACGGCGAGCCCAATCCCACCTGGATCCCCCAGGGCCAGGAGGTGATGACCCGCCTGGCCGAGGAGATCGACGGCCACGCCGGCGGCACGATCGGCGAGGTGCTGGACATCCCGCTGACCGCGCACTTCCTGGGCGGGTGCCCGATCGGCTCCTCCCCCGAGGAGGGGGTCGTCGACCCCTACCACCGGCTCTACGGCCATCCCGGCGTGCACGTGGTCGACGGCTCGGCGGTCTCGGCGAACCTCGGCGTCAACCCGTCGCTGACCATCACCGCTCAGGCGGAGCGGGCGATGTCGTGCTGGCCCAACAAGGGCGAGGAGGACCCCCGTCCCGCTCCCGGCGAGGCCTACCGCCGAATCGACCCGGTGTTCCCGAACAACCCGGCGGTCCCGGCAGGGGCGATGGCGGAGCTGCGCTTCACCGTCCCGCTGCCGCTGAGCGTGGTCGAGAATCGCGAGGCCGACTCCGGCTCCGCGGAGGCGACCCGCCCGACCTGACCGACCCGGGCCGGTCGGGGCGCCGCGCGGCGGCGGCCCGGCCCGCTTCCACCCGCCTCCTCGGCCGCGGCCTCCCCCGGTACCGCGGCCGAGGAGGCGCCACGACACGAAGGAGGCACCCGTGATCCCCCTGCGCCATGCCGCCGACCGGACCCGGATCGTGCACACGACCGACGGCGCCGAACTGCGGGTGCACATCCGCGGTCCGGCCGACGCGCCCGTGACCGCCGTGCTCGGCCACGGCTGGATGATGTCCTCCGACACCTGGCGCCTGCAGGCCACCCGCTTGTCCGCCGACCCCGACGGCGCGGTGCGCACCGTCCGCTGGGACCAGCGCGGCCACGGCGGTTCCACCCGGGGCAGCCGTCCCCTGGGCAACGCGGCTCTCGGAGACGACCTGAGGCAGGTCCTGCAGACCTGCGCCCCGGAGGGACCGGTGGTGCTGGGCGGGCACTCCATGGGCGGCCGGGCGATCATGGCGCTGGCCGCCGCGCATCCCGGCCTCGTCGCCGAGCGGGTCGCCGGGGTACTGCTGGCGGCCACCGCGGCGGGTCGACTGGAGCCCGGTCCCGGCCGGCCGCTCGGTGCGCAGATGGCGGGCGCCGCCCGGCGGACCGCGGTGCGCGCGCTGGGGCGGGCGCCCGCCGCCGTCGACCGGCTGCGCCTCCTGCTTCCCCCGCACACGACCGCCTACCGGGCCGCGGTCCGGCGGGCGGCCTTCGGACCCGCCGCCGATCCGCTGCACGTGCGCGAGTGCGCCGAGCTCGTCCACAGCACCCCCACCGATGTGGTCGCGGGCTATTACGAGTCCCTGACCGGCGACGACCTGAGCAGCGGACTCGGCGCGCTGGGCGCGCTGCCGGTGCGCGTGCTCGCGGGCGGGCGCGACCGCCTGATCGGCAGGCGCCTCCCCCGGGAACTCGCCCGGGGGCTGCCGCGAGCGCAGCTGCGGATGCTGCCCGCCTGCGGGCACATGCTCCCCTTCGAGGCGCCGGAGGCGGTCGGCGCGGAGCTGTCCGCACTGTGCCGTGCCGCGATGGCGGGGCCCGCGCAGTGACTCAGGCCGAGCGCTGCCCGGCCTCGGCGGCCCCGCCGTCCGGCCCGTCGCCGGGCGCGTCGCCGTCCTCGGTATCGACGCCGTCCGCGGCGCTCTTGCGCTCGTTGATGTGTTCGAGCACCTCGGCGAAGTGCTCGCCCAGCACCTCCTGCAGGCTTCGGGCCATGGCGTCGGCGAGCATCGCGTCGACGGCGGTCTGGGCCAGCGGCCGCAGCCGGCGCACCAGCGTGGCGGTCTCGGCGATCTCCTCGCCCTGCAGGAGGCCCTGGGGAGCGTGCTGAGCGAGGATGTGGTCGGCCACCGTGCGCACCAGCTCGCCGGCGAGGGCGCCGACGCGCTCCTTCAGCCGCTCGGAGATGTCCAGCACGGTACTCAGGTCCATGCCCGCCGCCACAAGCTCCCCACCGGCGTTGAGGAGCCGGGGACTCGGCACGCGGAAGCGCAGCCCTTCGCGCTCGATCAGGCCCAACCGCAGCGCACGGGTGATGTTGGGTGCGCTGACCTGTCCCGGAAACATCGTGCGCAGCTCGGACATGGTGATGTAGCCGGGGATCTCGTCCGACCAGGGGTCGCCCATGGCCGACTCGAAGCCGAGGATGTCCTGGAGGTCGCCGCCGCGCTCCCAGACGGTGATGAGCTCGCTGATGTTGGCGAAGGTGTAGCCCCGTTTGAGCAACTGGCCGATCAGCCGCAAGCGCGCCAGGTGGGCCTCGGTGTAGATGCCCACGCGGCCTTCGCGGCGGGGCGGCGAGAGGAGCCCCCGGTCCTGGTAGACGCGGACGTTTCGCACCGTCGTCCCAGAGAGCCGCGCCAACTCGTCGATGCGGTATTCGGCCATGCCCCAAGCCTAGGGCGTCGCGGCCGAGGTCTCGCGGAGTCGCGCGAGCGCGCCTCAAGCGGCCGCGGCGCCCTCGTGGCGCCGCTTCCTCCGCCTTTCATCTACCACTTGAATTGTGACAATGACCGTTGTAATGTTTCGGCATCCACGGTGTGGACGAGATCACATCCCACCCTCAGGGTGCGGCCCGCGGGACGGCGACCGCCGGGCCGTCGCCGGATGAGGACAAGGAGGACCGACGTTGACCGTTGAGCCGCAGACCCGCACGACCGACCGCGAAGACATCGCCAAACGCCTGCTGCGCTCGTCGGCCAAGGCGTCCTTCGACCCCCTCGTGGAGATCGACTGGGACGCCCCCGTCGATCCGGACCTGTACGCGATCCGGCCCGAGCGGATCTCCCTCTACGGCACCGAGCTGTGGGAGACGCTCACCGAGGACCAGCGCAAGGAGCTCAGCCGCCAGGAGATCGCCAGCGTCGCCAGCATCGGGATCTGGTTCGAGACGATCCTGATGCAGATGCTCGTGCGCCATGCCTACGACCGCGATCCCACCACCAACCACGTGCAGTACGCCTACACCGAGATCGCCGACGAATGCCGGCACTCGGTCATGTTCGCCAAGCTGCTGGGCAAGCTCGACGCCCCCTTCTACCGGCTCGACCCCGTCACGCACTTCCTGGGCAAGGTCTTCAAGACGATCTCCAACGGCCCCCTGACCTTCAGCGGCGCGCTGTTCGTCGAGGAGATCCTCGACCAGCTCCAGCGGGAGATCATGGCCGACGAGGAGCTGGAGCCCCTGACCCGGGCGGTCTCGCGCATCCACGTCGTGGAAGAGGCGCGGCACATGCGCTACGCCCGCGAGGAGTTCGCGCGCGACTGGCAGAAGCGCGGACCCCTCGTCCAGCACTACAGCCGCTTCGTCCTGGGCCTGGTCGTCTACTACTCGGCGACGCGGCTGATCAGCCCCAAGGTCTACGAGCGCGTCGGCCTCGATCCCCGCGCGGCACGCAAGGCCGCCCGCCGCAACCCCCACTGGATCGACACGAAGACCTGGGCGGCCCGCAAGGTCGTGGCCACCCTCGACCGCGCAGGCGCCATCTCGGGCCCCGGCCGATTCCTGTGGCGCAAGGCCGGGCTGCTGGGCCGCCGCGACGCACCCGCCCCCTCGACCGCCGGCCCGGAAACTCAACGCGCCTGAGCTACCGGGCCGGCTCCACCGCCGGCCGCCCCGCCGGGCCCCGCTGCGCTGCGCGCGGGCCCGGCGGGCCGACCGCCCGCTCGACCGGCCGGAAAGGATCGGCTGACGTGACCGAAGCCCAGGACGTGTCCGAGAACCAGGAGGCGGCGCCTCCCCATTACCGGGTCGCCGTCATCGGCACCGGGTTCGCCGGAATCGGCACAGCGGTCCGGCTCAAACAGGCCGGGCTCGAAGACATCGTGCTGCTGGAGCGCGCCGACGACGTCGGCGGCACCTGGCGCGACAACACCTACCCCGGTGCCGCGTGCGACGTCCCCTCGCACCTGTACTCCTTCTCTTTCGCTCCCAACCCCGACTGGAGCCGCAGCTTCTCGCCGCAGCCCGAGATCTGGGACTACCTGCGCCGGGTGGCCAAGGACTACGACGTGGTCCGCCACGTGCGCTTCGGCCACGATGTGACCGAGGCCCGTTGGGAGCCCGAGGGCAACCGCTGGCGGGTGCACACCACCGGCGGCACGGTCACCGCGCAGTTCCTGGTCACCGGCTGCGGCCCGCTGGCCGACCCGTCCATCCCCGACCTGCCCGGGCTCGACTCGTTCGAGGGAAGGGTCTTCCACTCCGCCACCTGGGACCACGACCACGACCTCACCGGCCGCAAGGTCGGCGTGGTCGGCACGGGCGCCTCGGCGATCCAGTTCATCCCCGAGATCCAGCCCAAGGTCGGCGAGATGCGGGTGTTCCAGCGCACCCCGCCCTGGGTGATCCCGCGGCACGACCGCAACATCACCGCCCTGGAGCGGCGGATCTACAACGCCGTGCCGGCGGTCCAGCGCCTGGCCCGCACCCTCATCTACTGGGGCCGGGAGAACTACATCTTCGGCTTCGCCAAGAACACGCGACTGCTCACGGTCGTCGAGAAGCTCGCGCTGGCCAACCTCCGGCGCGGTGTGAAGGACCCCGAACTGCGCCGCAAGCTGATCCCCGACTACACCATCGGCTGCAAGCGCATCCTGCTGTCCAACGACTACTATCCGGCGCTGAACGCGCCCAACGTGGATGTGGTCACCGACTCCATCGCCGAGGTCCAGCCCGATGCCGTCGTCACCCGCGACGGCACCCGCCACGAGGTGGACACGCTGATATTCGGCACCGGGTTCCACGTCACCGACAGCCCCATCGCCCACCGGATCCGCGACGCCGAGGGTGTGCTGCTGGCCGACCGCTGGAATCAGGAGGCGGGCATGAGCGCGCTTCGAGGCACCACCGTCGCCGGTTATCCCAACCTGTTCGTGCTGGCCGGCCCGAACACCGGACTGGGTCACACCTCCCAGCTGTTCATGCTCGAAGCCCAGGTCGGCTACACCATGGCCGCGCTGCGCTACGCCCACGACCGCGGCACCGACCGGCTGGAGCCGCGCGCCGAGGCGCAGGAGGCCTACACCCAGTGGGTGCAGAAGAAGATGGAAGGGACCGTGTGGGTCACCGGCGGCTGCGACAGCTGGTACCTCAACGACCAGGGCCGCAACACCACCCTGTGGCCCGGATTCACCTGGGACTACAAGCTGCGCACCGGCCGTTTCGACCCCGGCAACTACCACCTGGGCGCCGTCCCGGGCGCTGAGCGCACGCGCAGCCGGCAGGGCGCGCGGGCCGAGGCGCGCGGGGCGCTCGCGCCGCGGTGACCGCCGCGAGCACGCGCTGCAGCCGAGAGCCCCGGCCGGAAGCGGGAAGGAGGTCGCCGTGAGCGGTATGGGCGACGACGAGGAGGAGTACCACGGACCGGCGACCCTGGTCGCCGGCGGCGCCGAGGCCGAGGTCGAGGTGCACGTCTCCGGGCATTTCGATCCTCTGGAGGGCGGCTACCGGTGGGTGGGCCGCGTCTCCGCCGACCCGGTCGCCGACGCGGCCTACACGTCCGGTGACACCGCGATCGTGCTGCGCACCCCCGAAGGCCACGAGGGCCGGGGCAAGCTCGCCGAGACCAACGTGTGGGGCGGATACCGCATCGTCGGCAGCGGCACCCCGCCCTTCGCGGTCCCGCAGGTGACGCCCGACGAAGACTGACAGCCGTCCGGGGCGGATTCGAAAGAGGGGACCGTCCGCCCCGGAACGCGCCGTAGGCGCCCTGCGCTCCGTTGCGAGCGCGGGGCGCGCGGTGCGCGCACCGGCAGAAGGGGGCCCGCACCGGCCGCGGACGCGCATCGCACCGCGGATCCGGTTCCCGCCCGTTTACCAGGGGTCCTCTTGGCGGAAGAACGCCGCGCTGGCCCAGCGGCTCTCCAGCTCGGCATAGCCGGGCTTGATCACCCTGTCGATGAGCGCCAGCCGCTCGTCGTGGCCGATGAAGGCCGACTTCATCGCGTTGACCGTGAGCCAGCGCAGCGTCTCGGCCGTGTAGCCGAACTGCTCGCAGAGTCGCGCCAGCTCTTCGGTGAGGCCGCCGCTGTCCAGCAGCCGGTTGTCGGTGTTGACCGTGACACGGAACCGCAGCCGGCGCAGCGTGTCCACCGGGTGCTCGGCCAGCGACGGCAGTACCCCGCTCGCGACGTTGGACGCCGGGCACAGTTCCAGCGGGATGCGCGTGTCCCGGATGTAGGCGGCGAGCTCGCCCAGCTTGGCCGAGCCGTCCTCGGCCACGGCGATGTCGTCGACGATGCGCACGCCCTGGCCGATCCGGTCGGCGCCGCACCACTGGATCGCCTCCCAGATGGAGGACAGCCCGAACCCCTCGCCGGCGTGCAGGGTCAGGTGGAAGTTGGCGCGCTTGACGTGCTCGCACGCGGAGATGTGACGCGTGGGCGGGTAGCCGGCCTCGGGGCCGGCGATGTCGAAGCCGACCACGCCGGCGTAGCGGTAGCGCACCGCCAGGTCGGCGATCTCCAGCGAGTCGGCGGCTTGGCGCATCGCCGTCAGCAGCAGCCGCACGTCGACGTCGCCGCCGAACAGGCGTGCCTTGGCCTGACCGACCCGCACCCCTTCCAGCACCGCGTCGACGACCTGCTCGCGGGTCAGGCCGCCCTCGGTGTGCTGCTCGGGAGCGAGCTTGACCTCGGCGTAGACGACGCCGTCCGCGGCGAGGTCCTGGACGCATTCGGCGGCGGCCCGCGTCAGGGACGGAGCGTCCTGCAGCAGCGCGACGACCGGATCCAGGCGCCGGCCCCGCTCCTCGGGTGTCGGCGCGGCGGCGCGGAACCAGGCGCGCAACCGGGCCGGGTCCTCGGCGGGAAGCCCGGTCGTGCCGCTCCGGGCGGCCAGATCGAGCACGGTCTGCGGGCGGAGCCCGCCGACGAGGTGATCGTGCAGCAGCACCTTGGGCAGGCGCCGGATCGTTTCGCGGGCGAGTCGTGTCATCGTCCTCCTTGGTCTACGTCCTGCTCGGGCGCTGAAGGCGAGTGCCCTCAGCTGGATAAATTGCCCGGCAGTCTAGACCAACACCCGTTCGCGCGGGTGCGGGGGGCGGAGTGACGCCGCCCACCCGTCGCCCACCGCCGAAACGCTCCCCGCCACCCGCTTGCGGGCTCGCCCGCAAGCGCCCGCGACGGGCTCAGACGGGGCGGATGGGGCTGTGGGCGGAGGGATCGGCCGGAGGCAGGACGTGCTCGGAGACCTCCGAGTGCACCTGCTGCAGTCGGGCGCGTGCGGCGCGGCGCAGTCGGCCGAGGCATTCCACCGCCGCCGACTCGTCGCCCACCAGCCCGCCCTTGACCACCGCGGGGACGCCCTCCAGCCGTCCTCCACTGAGTGTGCCGAGTACGGCCAGCGGCAGCACCTCGCCGGCGATCTCGAAACCGTGCACGCCCAGGGCGTCGAACGCGCTGGCGGTGGTGTCGCCGCCGACGAGGAACAGGCCGCTGGGCAGCGCGTGGCTGCCGGCATCCTCCTCCACCTCCGCGACCACATCGGCGAGCAGCTCGGCCACGCGCGCCGGCAGGGCGCGTTCGGCCGCCGGTGTCTCCTCGGACGAGGGTTCGAGCAGCCGCAGTACGACGACGTCGGGGAAGACGGCGGAGGTCAGCCGGTCGACGAGCTGCCGGGTGATCTCGGCGGTGTACTCGCGGTCGCCGTGCCCCAGACGCAGGGGATCGACGTCGACGAAGTGCCCGGGCCCCGAACGCGCCAAGGCGTCGAACTGGCGGCGGGCCAATTCGGTGGCGCTGCCCGCCACGGCCAGCAGCGGACCCGGCGCGCCGGTCTGGCCGCGCAGCCGCAGGGCGTAGGCCAGCAGCGCGCCGCTGGGTCCGGGATCGGCGGCCACCCACACGGTTCCGTCCTCACGGTGGACCTCGGCGGCGGCCCGGGCGAGGCTCTCGATGCGCTGCTCGTCCGACGCGTCGCAGACCAGTACGGGCTCGTCGCCGGAGCGCAGGTCGGCGGAGAGCATGCTGTCGGTGACCGGCCGGTCGGGCAGGAGGCGCACGGACAGGCCGGACTGGCGGGCGATGATCGTCGCGACGTCGCCGGTGTCCATCGGGCAGAAGGGGTCGCGGGCGAGTTCCGTCTCCTCCAGGGGCCGCCCGCCCAGCAACTGCACGCCGTCGACCGTCGTTCGGCCGCCGGTGGGGAAGGCGGGCACCACGAGGGCGCGCACGGCGTAGCGGGAAGGCACGCGTTCGCGCACGGCCCGCCAGGCGGCCTCCAGTTCGGCGCCGACGTTGCCGCGCAGGGTGCTGTCGAGGCGCTTGACGACCAGGCCGACCGGCCAGATGGCCTCGACGACGTCGGTCACCAGGTCGGCGGCCTGCTCGGCGGAGGCGTGGCGGCTGTCGAGGTTGGCCACCACCGCGTCGTACTCCTCGGCGACCGCGGTGACGTGTTCCGGCGTGACGGTTGCGACCCGCATACCGGCGCGCGCGAACCGGGCGCCGGTGGCGTTGGCGCCGGTGAGGTCGTCGGCGACGACGAGGATCTGGGCCACGGCTTCCTTCCCTTCCTGCTGCGCTGTTCCGGACGCGGTGGCCGCGCCGCGGCCCGCGGGCGCGGCGGGTGTGCGGGCCGACTGCGCCGGGGTGCGGCGGCGCAGTCCGCGTGTTCCGAGCCTCTCATCTCGGGCGTTCGCGCAGCGCCGCTCCGGCCAGGACCGAGGCGGCGCACAGCCCCAGGACGTAGGCCACGACGGCAGGCCAGCCGAGGTTGTCGTAGAAGACGCCGCCCAGCCAGCCGAACGTGCTGGAGCCCAGATAGTAGGCCAGGGTGTAGAGCGCCGCCGCCTGGGCGCGCGCGGCCGTGGCCCGGTGCCCCACCCAGGCCGAGGCTGTGGCGTGGGCGGCGAAGAAGCCGAAGGTGAACAGCAGCAGCCCGGCGATCACCGCGCCCAGGGCGGGGACCAGCAGGACCGCGGCGGAGCCGGCCATCGCGGCCACGCCGGACAGCAGCACGGCGCGCCGCCCCAGCCGCTCGGCGAGGCGCCCGGCGACCGCCGACCCGGCCGTGCCGGCGAGGTAGGCGACGAACAGCAGCGCCACCACCGTCTGCGAGAACCCGAAAGGCGGGCCGGTCATCCGAAACGCCAGGTAGTTGTAGACGGTGACGAAGGCGCCCATGAGGAACAGCGCCTGGCAGTAGAGCGCGATCAGCCCGGGGTCGGCCACGGCCGAGCCCACGCGCCGCAGCAGGCCCGGACCCGACGATCCGGGGGGCTTGGGAGTGAAGCCGCGCGTGCGCGGAACGGCGGCGGCGAACACGATCAGCGCGGCCAGCGCCAGCAGCGAGTCGGCCCCCACTCCCCAGCGCCATCCGCCGAGGTCGGCCACGGCGCCGGCGACCAGGCGCCCGCTCATTCCGCCGACGGTGTTGCCGGCGATGTAGATCCCAGCCACGCGGGAAAGGTGGGCGGGGTGGACCTCCTCGGCGAGGTAGGCCATGGCCACGGCCGGAACCCCGCCCAGCGCGGCGCCCTGCAGCCCGCGCAGCACCAGCAGCGACCACATCTCGGGCGAGAAGGGCGCGGCGAGCCCCAGCACGGTGGAGACGGTCAGCGCGATCGCCATCACGCGGACCCGGCCGATGCGGTCGGCGATGCCGCTCCACACCAGCACGAAAGCGGCGAGGCCGCCGGTGGCGAAGGAGACGCTGAGCGCCACGCTGGAGGCCGACGCGGCGAAGGTGTCGGCGAGCCCCGGAAGCACCGCCTGAACCGCGTAGAGCTGGGCGAACGTGGCGACGCCTGCGGCGGTCATCGCCACGACGATGCGCCGGTATCCGCTGCTGCCGGCCCGGTGGCCGACGTGGCCCCCTACCGCGGTCCCCTCGTCCACACGTCCGACGTTAGTCGCGGTCGGTCGTCCACAGCGCTTCGGGGCACCGCTGCGCGGGCGTGTCCCGCGTCGGGGGTGTCCGTGGTGCCGCTCTCGACGCCGAGAACGACCCCGCGGACGCCCCGGCAAGCCCGCTCAGGAAACGGTGCGCGCCGATACCGCCGCGATCGGGGTGAACGCGGTGCCCGGCAGCAGGACTCCGGCGAACATGCCGCTGAGCACCGGGAATCCCAGCCCGGCCGCCATGGCGAACGCGGCCGTAGGCGGGATGCACCCCGCGCCTTCCGCGGAGGAACCACGGGAGTGACCGACACCGTCCATCGAACGGCACCGGCCACCCTCAGTCGACGATTCGGTTGGCTCTGATTCTCGCCAGACCCGCCCGGACCCGTCAGGTGGGCTCCACCGCCGCCACCTGGCCGGTTCGTGCGCTGCGGCGGGCCGCCTCGATGATCTCCAGGCCGTGGACGACCTCGTGCAGCTCGACCGGAAGCGGCTCGCCTTCGCCTACCGCGTCGCGCACCGCCTCGTAGAACGCGGGGTAGGCGCCGCGTGCGCTGCGCACCTCGTGCGCGTCCGCGTCGGTGCCCACCCGGCCCCACGACGACTCCGGCTCCACGCCCCAGTCGGGGGCGTCGGGCCGCTCGCCGTTGCCCAAGCGCTCCTCCTGGGAGTCCAGGCCGCTGATCGTGAAAGCGGCGCGGTCGCCGAGGACGCGGAAGCGCGGCCCCAGCTGGGCGGCCACGGCACTCATCCACAGGTGCGAGCGCACCCCGCCGGTGTGGGTCAGCGCGAGGAAGGCGTCGTCGTCGGCGGCGGCCCCGCGCCGGGCGTCGAGCTCGGCGTAAACGGACTCCACGGGACCGAACAGGTTGACGGCCTGGTCGATCAGGTGCGGCCCGAGGTCGTAGAGGATGCCCGCGCCGGCCTCGGGATCGCCGCTGTCGCGCCAGGTGCCCTGCGCCTCGGGGCGCCACCGCTCGAACCGCGATTCGAACCGGTGCACGCGCCCGAGCTCGCGGTCCTCCACCAGATGCCACAGCGTCAGAAAGTCGGAGTCCCAGCGGCGGTTCTGGTAGACGGTCAGTACCTGTCCCAGCCGCCGGGCGTCCTCGGCCAGCTCGCGGCCCTCGGACGCGGTCAGCGCGAAGGGCTTGTCCACCACCGCGGCGAACCCGGCCTCCATCGCGGCCCTCGCCAGCGGCACATGCGTCTCGTTCGGCGTGGTGACCACCACGATGTCGATGTCGCCGGTGCGCTTCCACAACTCCTCGACCGAGGAGATCACCTCGGCTCGGGGATAGCGCGACCGCACGGCCGCCTGCCGGTCGGGGTTTCCGGTCACCACCGCCGAGAGCCGCAACCCGGCGGTCGTGTCGACCAGCGGCGCGTGGAACACCTCGCCGCCCTTGCCGTACCCGATGACGGCGACCCGCAGTTCTCGTTCAGCATCGTTCGCAGAGGTCATGCCTCCACGGTAGCCAGGCTCGGGTACGGAGCCGATCGCGGCACGGGTGCGGAACCGCGCGAGAGCGACCGCGTGAACACGGAAGCCGCGGGCAACGGCCTTCAGCGCTCTGCTGTTTCGCTCCGCGCCGATTGCCGGGGAATCAGGACGAGCCGGTCTGTCCCGGCGTCGCCGCGGCGGCCGGGTGCCGAGCCGGTTGTGGCGGACGGCGCGTTCGGGCGGGTCGAGAATGCGGCGTGGCAGCGGCGGAGCGGCGCGGCAGGACGGCGGCGGAGCCCGTGGTGCTTCGTCTCCTACTCTGGTCGAGGACCGCTTCGGTGTGGCTTCGTCGTGTCGGAGGCGGCTCCACGACCGAGAGGCCACGACCCGCACTTTCGCGAGGAAAGAGCTCATGGCACCCGCTGAGTCCCTACCGAGCGGTGAAACAGTGCACGAGCGGCCCACCGAGACGTCTCGGTGGGTGCTCCTCGTCCCCCTGCCTCTTGCGGGCGTGCTCCTGGCCCACGTCCTCATCGCGCCCGGCGATCTCAGCGCCCTGTTCGGAAGTGTCGGCGTCAGCGCCTTGTGGGGCGGCGTCCTCGTCCTCGGTCTCATCGCGGTGACCCTGGCGATGCCGGCCTGGACGGCTCTTCGTTCGAGCGCGGCACGGGCCCGCAGGGTCGCGGCCTCGCCGGGGACATGGCTTGCGGTCGCGGTCGTCGCCTACTTCATCATGCTGACCGCGATCTCCGGACGGATCGCGGTACTGCCCGTCTTCGACATGTTCGAGCGGCACTGGCAGGGCAAGGTGCTCGACCTGATCTGGCTCGCGATCCTGTTCGGCACGCTGCGCCGATGGGCGCGTACCGAAGCGGGTCTGCGATGGTCGATCCGCTCCGGATCGGCACGTCCGGCGCTGTTCGCAATCGGCGGCGTGTTCGCGGTGTTCGCCGCTCTGACGATCCTGTCCGTGGCCGTGGACCCCGCGTCGTCGACGGAGGTGAGTGCCGAGCAGCTCGCCTACGACGCCACCATCCCCAACCTCACCGAGGAGCTCATCTGGCGCGGTGCGATGCTCGCCGTGCTCGACCGGGCCTTCGGTACATCGCGGACCGTACTCGGGGCCCCGGTCGGATGGGGAGTGGTGATCACCGCCGTCGCCTTCGGGCTCGGCCACACCGTCCTCGTCGACCTCTCGGGCACGTGGAGCCTCAATGTCGCCGCCGGCGTCTTCGCCACGGTGATGGGGCTGGCGCTGGGCTGGATCCGAGCCCGTACGGGAAGTATCTGGCCCGCGTTCCTGCTTCATTGTGCGCCCGAACTCGGCGTCGACATCGGCATGCTGATCGCTGCCTAGGGTCGCGCACCCCCGGCCCGGTAGGGGCGACCGGCGCTTCCGGAGCCCGGGGCGCCCTGCACCGATCCCGAAAGCCCGACTCGGCCGGGCGGGGAGCGGTACCCGGCGGCTCGGCGGCCGCCTCCGGCGGCGCGGGGCCTCAGCCGGGCTCAAGGCCGGGTACCGCGGGTCGCCGTCCACCCGAACGACGTGTGGTTCTGGGAGGAAGGACAGCAGCAGGCCAGCGCGAAGCGGACGACGAACTCGCCGCCGGAGGGTCAACGCTCCTATGACAGGGGCGGAGTTCCGCTCTCACTTGGAAGAGGTCACCGGCGAGAAGCCCAGCGAGGGGCCGTGAAGTTCACGTCCCTCAAGGCGAACTCCGGCAGCTTCCCAGGGATCGGCGGATGTTCCTGACCGCGATCCACAGGGACTTCCTTCCCGCGGTTGCGGCCGGAGCGTTCTCCGGAACGCCACCATGGCCGACACGCCTTCGGATCCACAAACTCGGCGGGCACGATGTCTATTCGCTGACGTGGAGCTTCGCTTCACCGGATGGGCGGGCGACCTTCCACATCCAGAAGGACGAGGCTGGGGATCCCCTCCTGGTGTGGCGACGGATCGGTGATCACTCGATCTACAGGGACCCGTGACCTACCGGCGGGCTGTTGGTCCGCAAGACCAACAGCCCGCCTGCTGTACCGCTCTTACGCCGCCAGCGGCTGCGGGGCCTCGGCCGGGCTCAGGGCCAGGTCGAGGACCTCGCGGACGTCGCTGACCGGGTGGACGGCGAGCTGGTCGCGGACGTCCTCGGGGACGTCGTCCAGGTCGGGCTCGTTGCGCGCGGGGATGAGCACCGTGGTGATCCCCGCCCGGTGCGCCGCGAGCAGCTTCTGCTTGATCCCGCCGATCGGCAGCACCCGGCCGGTGAGGGAGACCTCACCGGTCATCGCGACGTCGGAGCGCGCGGAGCGGCCCGAAAGGAGCGACGCCAGGGCCGTGGTCATGGTGACACCGGCGCTGGGGCCGTCCTTGGGGATCGCGCCCGCGGGGACGTGCAGGTGGACGCCGCGCTCCTTGAGATCGCCGACCGGCAGCTCCAGCTCCGCGCCGCGCGAGCGCAGGTAGGACAGCGCGATCTGGGCGGACTCCTTCATCACCTCGCCCAGCTGACCCGTCAAGGTCAGCCCGCTGGCGCCGGACTCGGGGTCGGCCAGCGACGCCTCGACGAAGAGCACGTCGCCGCCGGTCCCGGTGACCGCCAGACCCGTGGCCACCCCGGGAACCGCCGTGCGCTCGGCCGTCTCCGGGGTGTGCTTGGGCCGCCCGATGAATCCGGTCAGGTCCTCGGCCCCGACCGAAACCGGCAGGTCCCGCTCGCCCAGCGCCACGCCCGAGGCCACCTTGCGCAGGACCCGCGCGACGGTCCGCTCCATCTCGCGGACGCCGGCCTCGCGGGTGTACTCGGCCGCGATCCGGCGCAGCGCGCCGTCGCTGAGCTCGGCCTCGCCGGGCTCCAGCCCCGCCCGCTCCAGTTGGCGCGGGAGCAGGTGCTCGCGGGCGATGGTGACCTTCTCGTCCTCGGTGTAGCCGTCCAGCTGCACCAGCTCCATGCGGTCCAGCAGCGGAGCGGGAATCGTCTCCAGCGCGTTGGCGGTGGCCATGAAGACGACGTCGGACAGGTCGAGGTCGACTTCGAGGTAGTGGTCGCGGAACGTGTGGTTCTGCTCCGGGTCGAGCACCTCAAGCAGCGCCGAGGTGGGATCGCCGCGGAAGTCGCTGCCGACCTTGTCGATCTCGTCGAGCAGCACGACCGGGTTCATCGAACCCGACTCCTTCACGGCGCGGACGATGCGCCCCGGCAGCGCACCGACGTAGGTGCGCCGGTGACCGCGGATCTCGGCCTCGTCGCGCACCCCGCCCAGGGCCACGCGGGTGAACGAGCGGCCCATGGAGCGCGCCACGGACTCGCCCAGCGAGGTCTTGCCCACGCCGGGCGGCCCGACCAGTGCCAGCACGGCACCGCTGCGCCGGCCGCCGACCACGCCCCGGCCCTTCTCCTCGCGACGCTTGCGCACCGCCAGGTACTCGACGATGCGCTCCTTGACGTCGTCGAGCCCGGAGTGGTCGGCGTCGAGGACGCCGCGCGCGCCGGAGATGTCGTAGGCGTCGTCGGTCCGGGTGTTCCACGGCATGTCCAGGACGGTGTCGAGCCAGGTGCGGATCCATCCCGACTCCGGCGAGGAGTCGCCGGCCCGCTCCAGCTTGTCGACCTCTTCCAGCGCGGCCTTGCGCACGTGGTCGGGAAGCTCGGCCGACTCCACGCGCTCGCGGTAGTCGTCCTCCTCGCTTCCGGGGCGGCCGGAGAGCTCGTTGAGCTCCTTGCGGACGGCCTCCATCTGGCGCCGCAGCAGGAACTCGCGCTGCTGCTTGTCGACGCCCTCCTGCACGTCCTGGTCGATGGTCTCGGCGACGTCGAGCTCGGCCAGGTACTCGCGGGTCCACTCGCTGAGCAGCTGGAGCCGCTCGGCGACGTCGTAGGTCTCCAGCAGCTGCAGCTTCTGCGCCGTCTTGAGGAAGGGGGAGTAGCCGCCCCGGTCGGCGAGGCTGCCGGGGTCCTCCAGCTGCTGGATGCCGTCCAGGATCTGCCAGGCGCCGCGCTTCTGCAGGTAGGTGGTCAGCAGTGCCTTGTACTCGCGGGCCTGCTCGTGGACCTTGCCGGGGTAGCCGCCTTCGGGCGGTTCCTCGTCGTGGACCTCCGCCGAGACCCACAGGGCGGCGCCGGGCCCCGTGGTGCCGCTGCCGACGCGGGCACGCGCCGTACCCCGCAGGACCGCGGCAGGCTCGCCTTCGGGGGTGCGTCCGATCTGCTCGATGACGGCGACGCTCCCGACCGCGGCGTAGTTGCCGTCGAGTCGGGGGACGATCAGCACTCGCGGCTTGGCCGCCGATCCGGACCGGATTCCGGGAGCCTTGGCCGCGCCCTCGGTCCCGGCACGCGCGGCGTCGACGGCGGCGCGCACCTCGGAGTCGGAGATGTCGACCGGCACGACCATGCCGGGGAGCACGACCTCGTCGTCGAGGGGAAGCACGGGGAACGTCGCGTTGGACTGCGCTTCAGTCATCAGACCCTCCTTGTTGAGTCACTATCACTCAATAAAGGAGAGCCCGGTTTTGTTCCTCCCTCTGTGTTCGCCGTGAGCGATTGCCCCCGAGCGGGCGAGCGTCGGTCCGGTCCACTCCGGTGCTCGGCACCCTTCAGCTCACCAGTCCCGCCCGGTAGGCGATCACCACCAGCTGGGCGCGGTCGCGGGCGTGCAGCTTGACCATGGAGCGGCTGACGTGGGTGCGCGCCGTGGCGGGGCTGACGACCAGTCGCTGGGCGATCTCGGCGTTGGACAGGCCCTCGCCGACCAGCGCCAGCACCTCGTGCTCGCGCTCGGTCAGCCCGCCCAGGTCCGGGCGCGGCCCGCCGGAGGGGGAACGCGAGGCGAAGGACGCGATGACGCTGCGGGTGACCGAGGGCGACAGCAGCGACTCCCCCGCCGCGGCCAGCCGGATCGCGCGCAGCAGCTCACCGGGCTCGCTGTCCTTGATCAGGAACCCGGCGGCACCGGCGCGCAGCGCGTCGAAGACGTACTCGTCCAGCTCGAAGGTCGTCAGCACGACGACGCGGGTGTCCGCCAGTGAGTCGTCCGCCGCGATCTCGCGCAGTGCGGCGATTCCGTCCGTCCCGGGCATGCGCACGTCCATCAGGATCACGTCGGGGCGCTCGCGGCGCACCACGTCGACCGCTTCGCGGCCGTCGGCGGCCTCTCCGGCGGGCTGCATGTCGTCCTCGGCCTCGATCAGCACGCGCAGGCCCATGCGCACCAGGGCCTGGTCGTCGGCGAGGGCGACCCGGATCACGCTCACCGCTCCCCCATCGGCAGATCGGCGCGCACCCGGAACCCGCCCTCGGCGCGCGGCCCGGCCTCCAGGCGGCCGCCGACGGCGCGTGCGCGCTCGCGCATGCCGGCGATCCCGCTGCCCTCCGCGTAGTCGCGGCCGGGACGCGCGGGCCCGCTGTCGGTTATCTCCACTGCCAGCTCCTCGGGGTGGTAGCCGATGTCGACGGTCGCGGCGCCGCCGCCGTGCCGCACCGCGTTGGTCAGCGCCTCCTGCACGATGCGGTAGGCGGCGTGGTCGACGGCTGCGGGAAGAGCGGTGCACTCCCCCTGTGTGCGTACCCGCACGCGGTCTCCCGTGGGGTCGATACCCGCTGCGAGCTCGTCGATACGGTCCAGACCGGGTACGGGTTCGCGTGCGGATCCGGTCGGCTCCGCGGCGCCGCCGTCCTCCTCCGCGGCCGCTCCGGGCGCCGCCCCGCCGGCCGCGGCGCCGTCGGGCTCGCGAAACACCGCGAGAGTGCCGCGCAGCTCCTCCAGTGCGTCCTTGCTGGTCTGGCGGATCGCCTGCAGCGCGGGCTCGGCCTGCTCGGGGCGCTTGCCCAGGACGTGCAGCGCCACGCCTGCCCGCATGTTGATGACCGAGAGGCTGTGGCCCACGACGTCGTGGACCTCGCGGGCGATGCGCAGGCGCTCCTCGTAGACCGAGCGGCGCAGCTCGTCGTCGCGTTCGCGGCGGGCGTTCTCACGGCGCAGGCGCACGATGACACCGAGCGCGACCGGCACCAGCAGCACCGTCAGGGCCGCCACGAAAGCACCGGCGGCGCCCGGGTCGAGCAGCCCGAAGTACGGGCGGTCGGTGCGCCCCGCCAGGAAGACCGGCACCGCGAGCGCCGCCAAGGGCGCCCACTGCCGCAGCGGCAGCCGTGCGGCCATGGTGTAGGCGAGCACCATGGGCCCCAACCGCAGCGCCCCGCTGTCCACGCCCAGGACGTCGAGGGCGGCGATCGCGGCCATGGCGCCGACGAAGCCCCAGCGGGGGTAGAAGCGGCGCGCGGCCAGAGAGGCGGCCGCCACCGCCAGGCACAGGTAGGCGGCCGGCGGCAGCGCGGCGAACTCCGCGCCGGAGGGGCCGCCGTCGGCCCAGGGCGGTCCCCCCGCCGGTTCCCCGCGCCCGGTCCCCCACGGCGATCCGTTCGAGGGGCGGGATCCGGCCCCCTGCCAATGGGCGTTGACCAGCGAAAGGACGCCCACGGCGAGGGCGATCGCGACGTCCGCGGCGAGGACGCGCGCGGTGCGGTGGCTCATTCGCCCGACGGTAGCGGGCGGCACCGGCCCGGGGCGTCAGCGCCGCGACGTATTCCGGCTGGTGCAGCGGGCGCAGACCGCGGCCGTACCGTGCGGCAGCCGCGTGCCCCGCGGGGCCTCGAAAGGGGCGCCGCCGCGGGGCACAGGTCCCGTCTGCGATGCGTCCGGCGCCTCAGCCGGTCGCGGCGGTATCGTCCGCGGCGAAGAGCGGGTCGTCCAGGTCGCGGCCGCGGGTCTCCCGGGAGGCCCACACTGCCACCAGCGTGAGCACGCACGCGCCTGCCACGTAGGCCGACACCGGCACGGCGCTGCCGAACTGCGACAGCAGCCAGGTGGCGATCAGCGGCGCCAGTCCGCCGGCGACGATCGACGCGAGCTGATACCCGATCGATGCGCCGGAGTAGCGCGTCCGGGTGCCGAACAGTTCGGAGAAGAACGCCGCCTGCGGCCCGTACATGGCCGCGTGCAGGACCAGGCCCACGGCCGCGGCCGCGAGCACCGCCCCGAACCCGCCGAGGTCGATGACCGGGAAGAACGCGAAGGCCCACGCCCCCGTCCCGATCGCGCCGAAGGCGATGATCGGCCGGCGGCCGAAGCGGTCGGAGAGGGTCCCCCAGATCGGGATGGCCACCAGTTGCACCGCGGCGGCCACCAGCAGCGCGTTGAGGACCGTGCCCCTTTCGACTCCGGACTCCTGAACGGCGTAGACGAGGATGAACGCCGTGATGACGTAATAGGAGATGTTCTCGGCCAGGCGCACGCCCATGGCCACCAGGATCTCCCGCCAGTGGCGGCGCACGACCTCGATGATCGGGGCGCGCTCGGTGGCCTCCTGCTGGGCGCGGAGCCGGGCCGCGCGCGTGGCCGCGGCCTGGAACACCGGCGACTCCTCGACGGCGAGCCGGACCCACAGGCCCACGAGCACCAGGACGCCCGACAGCAGGAACGGGATGCGCCAGCCCCAGGACTCGAAGGCGGGGTCGGCCATGGTGGCGGCCAGGACCGCGAGGACGGCGGTGGCCAGCAGGTTGCCGCACGGCACGCCGGCCTGCGGCCAGGAGGCCCAGAACCCGCGGTGCTTGGCGCTGCCGTGCTCGGAGACCATCAGCACCGCGCCGCCCCATTCGCCGCCCAGCGCGAAGCCCTGGATCAGCCGCAGCACGATCAGCAGTAGCGGTGCGGCCGTGCCGATGGCGGCGTAGCCGGGCAGCAGGCCGATGGCGAAGGTGGCGCCGCCCATCAGCAGAAGGCTGATGACCAGCAGCTTCTTGCGGCCGACGCGGTCGCCGAAGTGACCGAAGACCAGCCCGCCGAGCGGGCGGGCGACGAATCCGACGGCGTAGGTGCCGAAGGAGAGCAGGATGCCGGTCAGGGGATCGGAATCGGGGAAGAAGACGGCCCCGAAGACCAGGGCCGCCGCCGAGCCGTAGAGGAAGAAGTCGTACCACTCGACGGTGGTGCCGATGAGGCTGGAGATCACGACCTTCGCGAACGACCGGCGGGGTGGCGCGGCGGATGCGTCCGAGGGGGCGTTCGGGACAGGCATATCATCGTCTTCCGGTCGACAAGGGGTTGCGTTTTCGCAGCGTAGAAGCGGGTGTGTGACACGGGCCATATCCGGTGGGCACCGCCGGTGCGGGCGGGGTGTGTGGCCGGGCCACATTCCCCGCCCGTGCCGTTGCCCGTGTGGGCCGGGGGCCGCCCGCCACCGCCCGGGGCGGCGCCCGTGGCGCGGTCCCACGTGCGGCGGAGCGGCGGCGCGGCGTCAAGCGGCCCGGGCGCTCCGGGGCAGCGGTCCGGTGCCGGGACCGGCTGCAGGCGGCCGGGTCAGCAATCGGCGGTCCGTTCCCAGTGGCCGGGGCCGGTTTCGCGGACCGAGGTCGTCACCCCGACGCTCCACAGCCCCAGGTCGTCGCCGGCGCCGACGGTGTAGGCGCGCCCGAGGCGGTGCTCGGCACGCCCGGCGGCGACGTGGCCGTAGTTGTCGTCGGTGACGCAGGCGCCTTCGTCCGGCGGGTCGGTCGGGTCGGGCGAGGGCGTGGGCGTCGGATCGGGGCCGGGCGTGGGGCCGGGTTCCGCACCGCCCGAGCCGATGCCCAGGAAGTCGGCGGTGTACTCCGTCGAGCACAGGGTGTCCAGGAAGTAGGCTCCGGCGCCGCCGCACCCGGCCGAGGGGTCTACGGGGGTGCCGTGGCCCATGCCGGAGACCGTGTTCAGCGCGACCGCGGGCTGCCCGGCGGCGTCGTGGATCTCGGCGACCGTGCCCGAGGGCCGCTGCTCGGTGCGGTCGGGTTCGGTCGGGGCGCCGTGGACGTCGACCCACTGCTCGCGGGAGGCCTCACCGTTCACGGGGCGGACCGTGTAGTCGGCCGAGCCGTGCCAGATCTCCACGCGCGGCCACGGGCCGCCGTACCCGGGGTTCTTGGCCCGCACCTCGTCGCCCCACTGCTGGGCGCTCTGCTGCTTGCCGGAGTTCATGCAGGTGGTCGCCTCCAGCAGGCTGTCGGCGCAGCCGGTGGGCAGTCCGGCGACGACGCTGCCGCCGGCGAAGGCGTCGGGGTAGGCCGAAAGCGTCTCCGAGGCCATGGCGCCGCCGGCCGACAGCCCGGAGACGTAGGCCGCGCCGGTGGCGCCGAACTCCTCGGACGCATAGGCCGCCATCCGCCGGATGGAGGCGGTCTCGCCCGACCCGCGGGCGGTGTCGCCGGGGCGGAACCAGTTGAAGCAGGAGTTGGTGTTGTTGGCGCTGCGCTGCTGGGCGTAGACGAGCACGGCGCCGCGCTCGTCGGCGACGCCGTCCCAACCGGAGTGGTCGTGGTAGGCGGCGGCGTCCTGGGTGCAGCCGTGCAGCAGCACGACCAGCGGGGCGCCCGGTTGCGCGCTTTCGGGCACATAGGCGTACATGTCCAGGGCGCCGGGGTTGGCGCCGAAGGAGGAGATGCGCTGCAAGGACGCGGCCTCGGCTCGGGCCGCGGTCAGTCCGACCAGGCCGGCGACGGCGGCCAGCACGGTTGCCAGCGCGAGCAGGGTCGTCGGCGCGAAGGGCGATGTCCGGGGGGATCGGAGCGAAAGCGGGCGGGGCACGGCGTGCCTCCTTCATCCGGTGTCCGGTTGTGGCGAGCGTCACGCATGCTAGAAGGGCGGCGGCGCGGCTCCCATGTGTCCGGCCGCCCGTCGCCGCCCCGCTGATGTGGGTGCCGCGGACACGGGAGCCGGGTTATGGTCGCGGCCTACATCGCCGCCGCGGGTCATGTGGGCGCGAGAGCTATCCGCGGCCGGGCAAGGGGCTCATAGATTGGGCGCATGACGACCCGCGAATCCCCCCGGGCGGGGTCCCCGGCGTCCCCGCCGCCGGGGACCGTCGCCGCGTCCGTGCCGTTTCCCGCCGACACGGCCGCCTCCGGTCCCGACCTGCGCGGCCGCATCGCCGTCGTCACCGGCGCGGCGGGCGGTATCGGCAGCGCCTGTGCCGAACGGCTGCGCGCCGCCGGCGCCGAGGTGCGCCTCGTCGACGTCGACGCCGAAGGGCTCGCGGCGCTGGAGGAGGCCGGAACGGGGACCGCCGCGCCGGTGGACCTGACCGATCTGGACGCCGCGGCCGAGGCGGCGCGGGGCGCCGACATCCTGGTCAACAACGCCGGCGTGCAGACCGTCGCCCCGATCGAGGACTTCCCGCCCGAACGCTTCTCGCTCATCCTGCGGCTGATGCTGGAGGCGCCCTTCCGCCTGGTCCAAGCGGCCCTGCCGCACATGTACGCCCAGGGCTGGGGCCGGATCGTCAACATCTCCTCGGTGCACGGGCTGCGCGCCTCGGCCTACAAGTCGGCCTACGTCTCGGCCAAGCACGGCTTGGAGGGGTTCTCCAAGGTCGCCGCGGTCGAGGGCGCCCCCTACGGCGTCACCTCCAACTGCATCAATCCCGGTTATGTGCGGACTCCCCTGGTCGAGCGCCAGATCGCCGACCAGGCGCGCGCGCACGGCATTCCCGAAGGCGAGGTGGTGGAATCGGTGCTGCTGGCCCGTTCCCCCCTCAAGCGGCTGATCGAACCGGCCGAGGTGGCGGGGATGGCGGCCTACCTGTGCGGGCCCGAGGCTTCCTACGTCAACGGGGCTTCTCTGGTTATGGACGGGGCATGGAGCGCGAGCTGAGCGACGAGGCGCAGGCGGAGCAGGCCCCGGCTGAGGCGGCGAGCGGAGGCGCCCAGGCGCAGTTCCTGCGGCTGCTGCTGCGCGACGCCCCGGCCGTGGAGTACGAGCGCCCGCTGGTGCAGGCCCGGGCCGCCGGCGCGGACGCCGAGGAGCTGGCCGAGCTGGAGGACTCCAAGGTCCTGGCGCTGCGGGTGCGCACCGTGCTCGCCGACCGGCGGCGCCGCGAGTCGGAGCTGAGCGCCCTGTTCGAGACCGCCAACGACCTCGCGGGCATGCGCGACCTCGACCAGGTGCTGCGGGCCATCGTCGATCGGGCCCGCAACCTGCTGGGCACCGACACCGCCTATCTGACCCTGCGCGACACCGCGGTGGAGGACGGTGACACGGTCATGCGGGTGACCTCCGGATCGGTTTCGGCGAGGTTCCAGCAGCTGCGGCTGGGCCCGGGCGAGGGGCTCGGCGGACTGGTCGCCGAAACGGCGCTGCCGTATGTCACCGCGAACTACTTCGCCGACAGCCGCTTCGAGCACACCGACGCCATCGACGGCGGCGTCCTCGACGAGGGCCTGGTGGCCATCCTGGGCGTGCCCTTGCAGCTCAACGGGCGGGTCATCGGGGTGCTGTTCGCCGCCAACCGGCGCGAGCGCCCCTTCTCCCACGCCGAGGTGGCGCTGCTGGGGTCGCTGGCGACCCACGCCTCCATCGCCATCGACAGCGCCAACCTGCTGGCGGGCACGCGGGAGGCGCTGGAGGAGCTCAACGAGGTCAACCAGCGCCTGACCGAGCACAGCGGGGCTGTGGAGCGCGCCGCCGACGCCCACGACCGGCTCACCGACCTGGTGCTGCGCGGAGGCGGGGTGGAAGAGGTCGAGGCCGCCGTCAGCGCCGTGCTGGGAGGTGCCGTCACCGTCTACGACGCCTCGGTGCACGCCGAGCGCCTGGCCGCCCCCGCGCTCGCCGAGGCGGTGGGCGCCTCCCAGTCCAGCGGGCGCGCGGTGCGCACCGGCACCGGGTGGGTGGCGGCCGCGGTGGCCGGCGGCGAGGCGCTGGGCGCGGTGGTGCTGGAGGGGGTCGACCTCGACGCCGCCGACCAGCGCATCCTGGAGCGCGCCGCCATGGTGATCGCCCTGCTGCTGGTGATGCGCCGCTCGGCCAGCGAGGCGGAGAACCGGGTGCGCGGCGACCTGCTCGACGCCGTGCTGGACGCACCCGAGCGCGACCCCGACACGTTGCGCCGCCGCGCTGAGCGGCTGGGAGCGGACCTGGAGTCCGAACACGTCGTGGTGGTCGCCGAGGCGCCGGGCGCCCACCCAGGACGGCTGCGCTCGGCGGCGATGCACCTGGCCGAGACGCCGGGCGGGCTGGCCGGCACCCGGTCGGGCACGACCGTGCTGGTGCTGCCCGGGTCGCACCCGGCCGAGGTGGGCCGCAGCGCGGCCGACACCCTGGCCGCGGCGGTCAACACCGAGGTGACCGGCGGCGCCGCCGGACCCGCGGCGGAGCTGCCGGCGTACGCGGCCCGCTTCTCCGAAGCGCGGCGCTGCCTGCGGACGCTTGTGGCGCTGGGCCGTTCGGGCGACGTCGCCTCGCCCGAGGACCTGGGGTTCCTCGGGCTGCTGCTGGGAGGCGACCGCGACGTGGCAGGGTTCGTCGACTCTGTGCTGGGCTCGCTGATCGACTACGACCGCCGCCGCGAGACCGCACTCGTGGAGACGCTGCGCGCCTACTTCGCGTGCGGCGGCAGCATGTCGCGCGCAAAGGACGAGCTGCACGTCCACGTCAACACCGTCGCTCAGCGCCTGGAGCGTGTCGGGCGGCTGGTGGGCCCCGACTGGCACGAGCCGGGCCGCGCGCTGGAGATCCAGCTGGCGCTGCGGCTGCACGCGCTGCTGGAGGGCGGCCTGGCCGCGTCGGAAGAGGCCGAGCGCGACCGGTGAACGACCGCGCCCTGGCGAGGCGTCCTCCGTGTGCCGCCTATCGCGAGTTCTCGCGGCCATCAGGCGACACGCGGAAAGCACGTGACGCACCGCGCCTTCGGTAGGCGAGGGGCGGGCACACGCGTACCGCGCTCACAGTCCCGTTCCGCGACCCCTTCGGTGACCGGCGCCCGGCGTTCCCGGAGGTTCCTTGAAGGGGGCCGGCCCTGCGCCCGTCAGCCCTCGGACACCGCCCGCTGCAGGTCGA
This sequence comes from Streptomonospora alba, assembly GCF_000826685.1. GTDB lineage: Bacteria > Actinomycetota > Actinomycetes > Streptosporangiales > Streptosporangiaceae > Streptomonospora > Streptomonospora alba. The sequence continues at coordinate 62,205 of NZ_JROO01000031.1, read as the reverse complement.
GTGCGCGGTCGGCCACGAGCTGCGCGGCGGCGGGGTCGAACAGCAGGCTGTAGTGGTTGGTGTCGGGCACGTGCTCGACGGCCACGTCCGTCTCCATCAGCGGTTCCAGACGCTCAGGGGTGTAGAGGCCGGGTTCCTCGTCCATCAGGCCGCGCGGCGCCCACAGCAGGCGGGCGGGGCAGGGCAGGCGGCGGACCGCCTCCAGCACCTCGGCGTCGCCGAGGATCTGCGTTCCGTCGGTGCGTACCGCCTCCTCGGCGCAGGCCGAGCGCATGTGCGGCTCGGCGCCGACCAGGTCGCGCTGGATGTAGGCGTCGACCTCCGCGGAGAGCTCCCCGCCGAAGGCCGGGTGGGCGCGCCAGAAGCCGCGGTAGGCCTCGCGGTCGGCGAACTCCATGCGCAGCCGCGCCATAGCGGGCCCGATGACGGACTCGACGTCGGTGCCCGGCGGGACCGCGAGCCCGTGGCCGCCGTCGACGAGCAGGGCGGCGGCGAACCGGTCCGGGTGGCGCTCCGCTGCCACGCAGGAGACGAAGGCGCCCATGGAGTGGCCGGCGAGCACGGCGCGCTCGACGCCCAGGTGGTCGAGCACCGCCACCAGGTCGTCGACGTGCGCTCCGACGCCGTAGGGGGCGGGCAGGTGCCCGCTGCCTCCGCGCCCGCGCAGGTCGGGGGCGATGACGGCGGTGCGCGGGGCGAGACGGGCTGCCACGGCGCCGAAGGACAGGGCGTTGGCCGTGATGCCGTGGACGGCCAGCACCGGCGCTTCGCCGACGGGCGCGTCGGCGGGCCAGTGCAGCGCGGCGAGCCCGCCTCCGGCGACGGGGACGCGCAGTTCGCGGTACTCCTGTGCGGTCTGCGGGGTCACGGTGCCTCCTGAGGGCGGATCGGGGGATGCTGCGGTGTCGACGAGGCGCCGGCGCTCGGCGGGGCCGGGCGCGGGCGGTGTCAACGCGGTGCTGCGCCGCCCGCGCGACCGCGCCGCCTGCTGTCGAGTGCGGCGCGCATACGGCCGGGGAGGGCGGCCAGTCCACCCGGGAAGAAGTACACCATGACCACGAACAGCATGCCCAGGATGAACAGCGGCTGCGACAACGGCGCCTGCAGCACGGCGGGCAGCCGTTCGAACCCCTCGGCAGCGGCCACGTCCAGCAACCGGTGGTCGAGGTAGGTGTAGAGCACGGCGCCCAGGATCGGGCCCCACCGGGTGCCCGCCCCGCCCAGGGCGACCATGACCAGCAGGGTCAGGTGAACTCCGCGGTGGTCACCACGGGGGTCACCCCACCGGAGACGACCAGGTAGGCCGCCCCTCCCGTCGAGGCCAGCGCACCGGCCACCGTGAAGGCGGCCAGCTTGTAGGGGTAGGGGTTGACGCCGAGGACGGCCACGCGCCGCTCGTTGGCGCGGATGCCGCGCCACACCCGCCCTGTGGGTGTGGCGTCCAGCCACCACACCGTCGCGGCGGCCAGCACCGCGTACCCGGCGGCCAGCCAGTACACGTTGGCGGTGTTGAACACGCCGACCAGCGCGTCGGGCACCGGTTCGGTCCGCAGCGGCAGGCCCTCCTCGCCGCCGGTCGCACGTCCCGGGTCGCGTATGACCAGGATCGATCCTGCCTGGGCGAAGGCGAGGGTGACCATCGCCAACGCTATTCCGGACACCCGCAGCGAGACGGCTCCCAGCACCAGCGCCAGCAGCGTGCCGCCGGCCACCGCAGCAGGCGCCGCGACAGCGAGCGGCAGTCCGGCCGTGTCCATCAGCAGCGCAGCGAAATAGGCGCCGGACGCGAAGTAGAGGGCGTGGCCGAAGGACAGCAGCCCCAGCCGTCCGTAGAGCAGGTCGTAGCTGGTGGCCAGCCCCGCGAAGACCAGGCACGTGGCCAGGAGCTGCAGGGTGGCGGGGCTGTTGATCGGCCCCTCGAGGATTCCGGGTACGGGCAGCGTCGAGAACGGCAGGATCGCCAGCAGCACGACGGCGGCCACCGGCACCGCCCAGCGCGGCAGGCGCCGGCGCCGCCCTCCGCCGGCTCCGGGCGCGCCCTGCGGAGCATCGCCCGGAGCCGCGGGTTCGGCGCCCCGCTGGGCGGAGCCGGTGCTGTGCCCCGTGCCGTCCGCGGGCGCGGCGGCGGTGGTCTGCGGGGTGTCCATGCTCACGCCACCCTCTCTGCTGTCTTCTTGGTCAGCCCGCCCTGCCGGGTCAGCAGCACAGCGGCCAGCACGGCCACCACCGCGATGTCCCCGAGACCGGCGACGGTGTAGTAGTTGGCGAACTGCTGGATCATCGCGACGGTGACCGAGGCGGCGGCGCAGCCGGTGATGGAGGCGGTGCCGCCGATCACGACCACGATGAAGGCGAAGATGAGCAGCGATACGCCCTGGGTGGGTGTGACCACGCCGAAGTACAGCCCGCCCAGTGCGCCGGCCAGCGAGGCGGCGGCGCCGCCGATCGCGAAGACCAGCGTGAACGCCGTGCGCACGTCGATGCCCAGGGCGGTGACCATGGCGCGGTCCTCCACTCCGGCGCGCACGATCAGCCCGTAGCGGGTGCGGCGGACGAACAGCAGCAGGCCGGCCAGCACGGCGGCGGCCACGGCCACCAGCAGCAGCCAGTCGCGGGGAACGGCGGCGCCCAGCACCCCCACGGTGCCCTGGGCGATGTCGGGACGGGGGAACGTCAGCGGGTCGGCGCCCCAGATGCCCTGCACGAGCGCGGGTACGGCCAGGCTCAGTCCGACGGTCACCAGGATCTGCTCGCGGTGGTGTCCGTACAGCGGCCGGATCACCAGCAACTCCACCAGCAGCGCGGCGACGGTTCCCGCAGCGGTTCCGAACGCCACCGCGGCCAGGAACCCCCAGCCGCCGCCCGCGGCCCAGGACAGGTGAACCGAGGCCCACCAGGCGGCGTAGCCGCCCACGGTCAGAAACGCGCCGTGGGCGAAGTTGAGCACGTCCATCAGACCGAAGATCAGCGACAGCCCCGAGGCGACGAGGAAGTACAGAGCTCCCAGACCCAGCCCGGTGGCCAGCAGCAGCACGACGGTGCTCATCGCTCTCCCTTCTCGGCGCCGGGTGCCCGCGAGACTCCGAGCAGTGCCCGGGTGCGTTCGGCGTCCTCCAGCAGCGCGGCGGCCCCGCCTGTGTGCACGACGCGGCCCGCGTCCAGCACGACGGCGCCGTCGGCGACGCGGCGCACCAGCGCGAGGTTCTGCTCGACCAGCAGCACCGGGGCCTCGGCGGCGGCACGCGCCACCGCGTCGGCGACCTCGGCCACCACGCGACGCGGGGCGCCAGGCCCTTGGTGGGCTCGTCGACCACCAGCAGCCGGTTCTCGTTCAGCAGAGCGCGGCCGATCGCCAGCATCTGCTGCTGGCCGCCCGAGAGGGTGCCGGCCGGCTGGGCGGCGCGCTGCTCGAGCTCGGGGAACAACTCGTGGACCAGCGAGTAGCGGGGGCGGCTCCGGGGCCGCTCGGCCAGCCGCAGGTTCTCCGCGACGGTCAGCCCGTGGAACACGCCCCGGTCCTCGGGCACATACCCCACGCCCGAGCGGGTGATCTCGTGGGTGGGGCGTGCGGAGACGTCCCGTCCCTCCAGGAGCACCTCGCCCGTGCGCGGCACCAGCCCCAGCACGGCCTTGACCGCCGTCGTCTTGCCCACACCGTTGCGGCCCAGCAGGGCGGTGACGCCGCTGGAGGGCACGGCCAGGTCCACACCCTGCAGGATGTGGGAGCCCTCGATCCATACGTGCAGGTCGCGCACGCGCAGCAGCGGAGCGTCGTCGCCGGCTCCGCTCTCGGCGCCGGCGGGCGCGTCACCGGGTGCGGCGGTCACAGCGGCTCTCCCAGATAGGCGGCCTGAACCTGCGGGTCGGCCATGGCGGTTTCGGGGGCGGCAAAGGCCAGCAGCGCACCGTGGTGCATCACGGCCAGCCGGTCGGCCAGCTCCAGCAGCACCTCCATGTGGTGCTCCACCATGAGCACGGTGCAGCGCCGCTCGCGCTGGACGTCGCGGATGACGCCGGTCAGCTCGCCGACCTCCCCCGCGCTGACCCCGGCCATGGGCTCGTCCAGCAGGATCAGCTCCGGCCCGCGCGCCAGCAGCAGTGCCAGTTCCAGCTTGCGTTTGTCGCCGTGGGACAGCCCGCCGGCCTCGGCGCCGCTGCGGTGCGCAAGCCGCACCAGCTCCAGCACCTCGGCGGTGCGCGGGCCCGACGCCGAGGCCGCGCGGCGCCAGAAGCGGTGCGAGTCGCCGGTGCGCGCCTGGGCGGCCAGGCCCACGTTCTCCTCGACGCTGAGGTCGGCGAAGACGCTTGAGGTCTGGAAGGTGCGGCCCAGTCCGCGGCGGGTGCGCTGGTAGGGGCGTTCTCGGGTGACGTCGGCCCCGCTCAGCAGCACGCGGCCGCGCGTGGGCCGGGTCAGGCCGGAGACCAGGTTGAACAGTGAGGTCTTGCCGGCGCCGTTGGGACCGATCAGGGCGACGAACTCACCGCTGCGCGCGGCCAGGGCGACGCCGTCGACGATGACGGCGCCGCCCACCGCCCATGACAGGTCCTGCAGCTCCAGAGCGGGCGCGGGTTCCGATTCCGTTGCGGCGCCTGCGCGGGTGGGTGCAGTGGGCATCGCCGACTACCCGCTCACCGGGGGCTCGACGTCCTCGGCCGGAACGGTCTCGACCAGTTCGGGTTCGGCGTCGTCGCCCGACCCTGTCAGCCGCGCCTGGTACATCGGCTGGAGCAGCGCGTGGTCGTCGGCGCGCACCGTCAGCTCACCCTTGACCCCGTCGAAGGTCCAGTCCTCCAGTGCGGAGATGCGGTCCTGGACGCCGTCGCCCTGCGAGGCGGCGCGGACCACCATCTGCGCGGCGGTGAAGCCGTCGGGGGTGAACAGGTCGACGGTGCCGCCGGCTTCCTCCACACGGGTGCGCATCTCTTCGGCGACGCCGGTGCCGGCCGCGCCGTCGAAGTAGTGCGACAGGAAGCCGATCTTGTCCTTGCTCTGCCCGAAGACCGGGTAGGAGGCCTTGATGTCCAGGCCGGTGACCACGTCGGTCGAGTCCAGCACGCCCTGCTGGTCCAGCGACTTCCACATCGCCGAGGCGGTCTCGCCGGCCCAGGCCACGAACAGCAGATCGGGATCGGCCTGCTTGGCCTGCTCGGCGAAGGGGGTCAGGTCGGTGGAGTCCGGCGGCGCGAGGACGGACTCGACGTCGGCGCCCTTCTCCTCCAGCACCGCGGTGACCGCGTCGACGTTGTCCTGGCCGAAGGCGTTCTGCTGGGCGAAGACGGTGACGTCGGCGCCGTCGGGATCGTCCATGAACGTGGCGGCGGTGAGGATGTCCTGGTAGGTCTGCCGGCCCGAGCGGAACGTGTAGTCGTTCTTACCGGTGATGGCGTCGGTGGCCGCGGCGCCGGAGACGAACAGGACCTCGTTCTGCTTGGCGACGGGGGCGACCTGCACCGCCACACCGGAGGAGGTGGACCCGGCCAGGATGGTGTGGCCGTCGCCGACCAGCTCGCGGGCGGCCGAGACCGCGGTCGCGGGGTCTCCCGCGTCGTCCATCTCGGTGACCTCGACGGGGCGGCCGTCGATTTCCATGGTGCCGTCGGTGGCGTAGTCCAGGCCGGCCTGGAAGCCCTGGAAGTACTGCTCGCCGTAGGTGGCCAGCGGGCCGGAGGAGGAGTAGACGACGCCGACCTTGACGGGGCCGCCCTCCTCGCCGGCGGCTGTGGAGCCGGGTGAACCGCAGGAGGTGGCCAGCAGGGCGCCGGTGCACAGCACGGCCGCGGCAAGGCCCCCTCGGGGGAATGGGTGCATGGGGGTCTCCAAGGGGATGTGCGGGTCCGGGCCGGGTACCTGAGGGCCCGTCCGGACGGCAGGGTGGCTGACCACGAAACTAGGTCCGCGGTGACCCGTTTCACATGTCGGCGGGACATACATCTTCCGCACCGGCCATGTGCGCGCTCCCCGCCGCCGCCGTTCCCGGTCGCACGGAGGCCGGCCGTCGCGCAGCGTCTCCACCGGAGGCGGTGGCGGGCGAGGGGCGTGCGGCTCCCCTGAACGCGGCGGCGGACGATCGCCCTGCGGTGGCCCCCGGTACTGCTGCGCCGCCGGTCGCGGAAGGGCGGCGCGGGGGCCGGTGATGTGCGGCGCACGTCCTCCCCTGCGCCTCGTTCGGCGCCGGGGGACATGGGCGGGCGGACCACGGTCGGCCACCGCGCGGATGTGGCCGCGGCACATCGCTCCTGTGCTCCCCCGGCCTCGCGATGCGGCGGTGTCGGCTCCGGGGCGTAGGCGGCGTGGTGCGCAGCGCGTAGCGCGATCGCCGCTCCACGGGCGACGCGCGGCATGGGGGCGGCGGCGCAGGCTTGGGGCATGGCTACAGCACTGACGGCGGCGGCCGGCCTCGCCGCCGAAACGGCCCTCTCCGCCGATCCCGCCGCCCGCTTCCACCACGGTCCGCCGTTCCCGCCGATGATCGGAGCCGCCATGCTGCTCGTACTGCTCCTGCTGGGCCTGCTGGCCTACCTGTGGTTCCTGCGGTCCAAGGGCCGCCGCCCGCCGTGGGCGGCGGCGCCCGAGCCGCCCGAACACGCCGCCCGCACGGTGCTCGCCGAGCGCTTCGCCCGCGGCGACATCACCGTCGACGAGTTCCTGGAGCGGGCCAGCGTCCTGAACTGGACGCCCGGGGAGCGAGGGGGCGACCGCAGGTGAGGCTGCGGACCGGCCTGCCCCGCAAGGCGCTGCTGAGTGTGCACGTCGTCGTCTCGGTGGGCTGGCTCGGCGTGCACGCCGGCGTCCTGACGCTGGTGGCCGCCGGGCTGGCCGCCGACGCCCCTCAGCGCGCGGGCGCGCTCTACGGATCGGCCGCCACACTGGGCTGGCTGCTGGTGCCCGTACTGAGCCTGACCGCGCTCGCCTCGGGGCTGGTCTGCGCGCTGGGCACGCCCTGGGGGCTGTTCCGGCACTACTGGGTGACCGCCAAACTCGCGCTGACGGCGGTCCTGGTCGTCGGCAGCAACCTGCGGCTGATGCCGGCGACGGCCGACCTGGCCGAGGCGACACGCGGCGGCACGGTGCTGCCCGCCTACGCCGACCGCCTCAGCCACGTCGTCGCCCTCTCCGTGGCCCTGTCGGTGCTGGTGGCGGTCACCCTGTTGTCGACCGTCAAGCCCTTCGGCCGTATCCGCTCCCGGCAGGGCACCCGGCCTGCGGGCGCAACGCGGCGTCCCGGGACGTTCATGCGCGCTTCCGCGAACGCCTCCCGCTGAATTCGCCGTGCCCCGCCCGCCGAAGCGACAGCCGCGGGGCACCGTGGCATCCTCGGTCCCGGCACGCGAGACGCGGGAGGACCATGGCCGGCACGTGGCACGGCGACCTTTACGCCGATTTCGAGGGAACCGACGGATCGGGCCCCGGCGCGGACGACATCGACGCCCTCGTCCGCGCCACGTCCCCGGGGGCCGCGGAAGGCCGCGGCGGAGGGCTCCCCGACCCCGCCGCATCACCGGTGGAGGCGCGCGGCGTCCCCTTCGACGTCGTCACCGGAGTGGCGGAGACCCCGGTGGGCTTCCTGTTCTGCGCGATGACCGAGGCGGGACTGGCGGCGTGCTCCTTCGGCCCCGAGGAAACGGTGGTCGACCGGCTCGAACGCGCGGTCTCGCCCAACATCGTGCCGCACGACGCCCACCTGGAGCCGGTGCGCCGGGAGATCAACGCCTACTTCGCGGGACGGCGGACCGCCTTCGCCGTCCCGCTGGACCTGCGGCTGACCGGCGACTTCGGGCGCGTGGTGCTGCGTTCGCTGCTGGACGTGCCCTACGGCTCCACCATCGCGCTGGGGGACTTGGCCGCGCGCATCGGCAGGCCCAACGCCCGCCGCGCCGTCGCCAGCACGCTCGCCGAGAACCCGCTGTGCCTGTTCCTTCCCTGCCACCGCGTCGTCGCCGAGGGCTACCCGGACGACCCCGGCCCCTACTCGGGCGGGGTGGAGGCCAAGCGCGCGCTGCTGGCCCTGGAATCCCGCCACGCCGGCGCCTGAGCGCGGTCACGGGCCACACGAATCCGACTGGCCCGACCGTGGTCCATGTGCGCACGGTGACGGCATGACTGCGGAAGCCGACATCCGCGAGGCCGCGACGCACCCGTCCCCGCGGACGCCCGTTCGTCCTCGACTCGCGGGAGTGATCAGCGCCCGGCTCCGGGACCGAAGCGGCCGGCGAGTTCGGCGGTGAGGCCCTTGGCAGCCGCCTGGACCATGCTCAGCACGGTGGTGAAGCCGTCGTCGCCGCCGTAGTAGGGGTCGGGAACCTCGGGATTGGGGCTGCCGCCGCCTTCGGGCGCGAAGGTCCGGAAGAGCCGCAGCCGGTCCCCCACCACCGCCGGTTCGGGGGCGAGCTGCACCAGCTCGTCCAGGTTGTCCAGGTCCATCGCGAGGATCAGGTCGCGGTCGGCGAACCAGGCGGGGTCGAACCGGCGCGCGGTGTGGTGGGTCGGATAACCGTGGGCGCGCAGCGTGGCGGCCGCCCGCGGGTCCATGCCCGAACCGATGTGCCAGCCGCCGGTGCCGGAGCTGTCCACGACCACCTCGTCGGCCATGCCCGCGCGTTCGAGCTCGGCGGTGAGGACCTTCTCGGCGATCGGCGACCGGCAGATGTTGCCCAGGCACACCACCGACACGCGGTAGGGGCCTGTGGGGTCGAGGGGATCTGGCAGGCTCATGATCACCACGTTAGCCCAGGACGGCGCCTCCCGCCGTGCCCCGGCCGGGCCGGGTGCGGACGCGTTCACCCGTTGGGCAGGCGCACCACGGTGACGAAGAAGTCGTCGATCTGCCGGACGACGCGGATGAACTGCTCGAAATCGACGGGCTTGGCGACGTAGGCGTTGGCGTGCAGGCGGTAGCTGCGCAGTATGTCCTCTTCCGCCTCGGAGGTGGTCAGCACCACGATCGGGATGTGGGAGAGCTCCTCGTCTCTTTTGACCTCTTCGAGGACCTCGCGCCCGTCCTTGCGGGGCAGATTGAGGTCGAGCAGGACCAGGTGCGGCTTGGGTGCGTCGGCGTACTCGCCTTCACGCCGCAGGAAGCGCAGCGCCTCCACGCCGTCGGACACCACGTGCAGGCGGTTGCCCACCTTGTGCTCCTGGAACGCCTCCTTGGTCATCAGGACGTCGCCGGGGTCGTCCTCGACCAGCAGCACCTCTATGGCATGCACCAAGTTGACCTCGCTCATCCTCGTCCAACCTGTCCCGAATCGTCCCTGGAGACGCCAGGGGGCGCGTCGCCTCCTTCACCCGGGGAGTGGGAACCGTCCGGGTCCGTCCCGGCCGACGGCTCGCCCGCACCGCCTCGGCCGTCCGGCTCGGAGGCACCGGTGGAGTCGGCGGAGCCGGCCTCCTGCGCCTCCTCGGGCTCGGGCGCCGCTACCCGGGCCTGATCGCCCGACTCCGGATCCTCCCTTGCGGAGACGGCGGCCGCCTCCGCGGCGGCACCGTCGTCGACGGGCAGCGACCAGCAGATGCGGGTCCCGTGCGAGGGTTCCCCGCCTTCGCCGGCCTCGTCACCCCCGCCGGACGAGGTGTCCAGCCAGATGCGGCCGTTGTGGAAGTCCACGATCTTCTTGCACATCGCGAGGCCGATGCCGGTCCCGCCGTACCTGTCGCGGGTGTGCAGCCGCTGGAAGATCACGAACACGCGCTCGGCGTACTGCGGCTCGATGCCGATGCCGTTGTCGGCGCAGCAGAACACCCACTCGTCGTCCTGCCGCCGGACGCTGACGTGCACGCGCGAGGGGTCCTCGCCGCGGAACTTCACGGCGTTGCCGATGAGGTTGAAGAAGACCTGGGTGAGCAGGGTGCGGTCGCCGCGGACGGTGGGCATGTCGTCGGCGGTGACGACCGCGCCGGCCTCCTCCAGGCGGGTCTCCAGGCTGCTCAGCGCATCGGCGAGCGCCTCGCTCAGGTCGACCGGTGCGTCGTCCTTGGTGCGGCCCACGCGCGAGAACGCCAGCAGGTCGTTGATGAGGGTCTGCATCCGCTTGGCGCCCTCGACCGCGTAGTCGATGTAGGCGTCGGCGCGCTCGTCGAGCTGCCCCTTGTAGCGCCGCTGCAGCAGCTGGCAGAAGCTGGCCACCTTGCGCAGCGGCTCCTGCAGGTCGTGTGAGGCGACGTAGGCGAACTGCTCCAGCTCCAGGTTGGAGCGGCGCAGTTCGTCGGTCTGGCGTTCCAGTAGCTCCGACTGCTCCTGCAGGGTCCTGCGCGCCGTGCCGACCTCGTCCAGGTCGCGCACGATGCGCTCGCGCATGGCGTCGACGTCGCGGCCGACGCGCTCGATCTCGGGCGGGCCGTGCAGCTCGATGCGGTGGGCGTAGTAGCCCTCGGAGACCTGGACCAGGTGGCGGCCGAGTTCGTCCAGCGGCCGCAGGACCCAGCTCTGCAGCATCACCCACAGGAAGCAGCACAGCACCACCACCACCGCGCCGACCAAGACCAGCAGCGCCACGACCTGCTGGGTCGCCAGGGTCAGCCCGTCGCGGGCCTGGTGCAGCTCCTCGTCGATGCGCTGCTCGGCGCGGGCGCCCGCCGCACGCAGGTCGTCGAAGCGCTCGCGGCCCGCCCGGTAGTCGGCGGAGGTGATCTCCTCACCGGAGCGGGCCTTCTCCAGGGTCGGCTCGGCGAAGTCCTCCTGCCAGTCCCGGCCGGCCTCGATGAGCCGGTCGATGTAGCCGTCGACGTCCTTGTTCTCCGCTGCCACGGAGCGCAGCTGCGGCAGGCTCTCGGCGAGGTCCTGCTTGCCCTGCTGGTAGGGCGCCAGGAAGTCGATGTCGTTGGTGAGCGCATAGCCGCGGATGCCGTTGTCCATGTTGAGGTAGGCCGACATGGTCTGGCGGACGGCGCTCTGGGCCGGCGTCAGTTCGTCGACCTGCCGGTTCAGGGACTCGCGGGCGTTGAAGGCGGCGAGGGTGATCGTCGAGACCGAGGCGACCAGCACCACCGCCACCGAGGCGAGCAGGACGGTCACACGGCGGCGCAGGGGCCACCTTCTCACTGCCGCTCCTCGTGCGTGATCAGCAGCATGGCGACGTCGTCCTGCAGCGGACCCCCGTTGTAGTGCTCTGCCTCGTCGACCAGGTGCTCGGGCAGGTCGACGATCGAGGTGCCGCGCGCCAGCAGGTCGCCGACCATGCGGCGCAGGCCGCCGACCTCCAGGCGGTCCGGCGGCCTGCCGTCGTAGGCGTCGACCAGGCCGTCGGTGTAGAGCATCAGGGTGGCCCCGCGGGGCAGCCGGAAGCGTTCGACCTCGGTCTCGCGGTCGGGGAAGACGCCGAGCGGCGGGCGGGGCGCGACGGGGACCTCCTCGACCCCGCCCTCCTGCAGGACCAGCGGCGGCGGATGCCCGAACAGCCGGATCCTGGCGTCCTCGCTGCCGGAGTCGAGGCTGACCTGGCACAGGGTGGCGTACATCTCCTCCTGTGCCCTCTCGCTGATGAGGATCTCCTCCAGCGCCGGCAGCAGCTCCTCCTCGGCCACTCCACCCATGACCAGGGCGCGCCAGGCGATGCGCAGGCTGACTCCGAGCGCGGCCTCGTCGGGGCCGTGGCCGCTGACGTCGCCGCACAGGACGTAGGTGGTGCCGCCCTTCTGCACGGCGTCGTAGAAGTCGCCGCCGACCAGGGCTCGCTTGCGGCCGGGCCGGTAGAAGGAGCGGTGGCTCAGCGGGGAGCTGTCCAGCAGCACCTGGGGCAGCAGGCCGCGCTCCAGGCGCATGTTCTCGCGAGCGTAGAGTTCGGCCTCGCGCAGCTGGCGGGCGTTCTCGTCGGCACGCTGGCGCTCGACGGAGTAGCGCAGGCTGCGCGCCAGCAGCGAGCCGTCGACGTGGCCCTTGACCAGGTAGTCCTGGGCGCCGGCGGCGACGGCGGCGATGCCCTCGTGCTCGTCGTTGAAGCCGGTCAGCACCACGACGGCCGCCGAGGACGCGGTGGTGAGGACCTCGCGCAGCAGTTCCATGCCCCGGGCGTCGGGGAGGTTGAGGTCGAGCAGGACACAGCCTCGGAACCCGGCGAAGTACTCGCGGGCCTGGGCGAGAGTGCTCACCCATGTGATACGGGTGTCCAGTGCGGCGTCGGCGAGGAGTTCCTCGACCAGGAACGCGTCTTGGGCGTCGTCCTCGACGAGGAGCACGTCGACCGCCTCGGCGGTGGAGGGGGACTGCCGCTCCATGACGGCCTCAGCAGCGCGGCCGGCGTCGGCCGGCCACGGTTGCTCGGTATCGGTCATGGTCACGGAATCGGATCCTGGGTTCCTTGTATCCACACATCGCCTCTACGTCGACCGGTGCGCGGTGCACGTCGTCAGCCGTTGCGGCAGTCAAACGATAATTGCCTGCACGTGTTGTCGCTAGCGGGATTGCACGAGAGGGGGCAAGCGGCGGCTGGGGCACCGCACCTTCGGTGCGCTCGATCGCACCTGCGTGCGAACCCAGGCTACCCGCCCTCCGCCAGCATGCTTTGTCGACACGGTGTCATCTCGCTCTTGAACGACTTCCAGCGTGCTGACATCATGTCAGCATCCCGATCGGGACGAAAGGCGACATAGGAGGGCATGTGCCCACTGAAGCCGGCCGCCACCCCACCGAGGACCCCGACCGCGGCACCCGCCGCGACGCCGACGAGGCAGCGGACGCGCCGTTCTCCGAACGGTTGAAGCGGGCCACCTGGTCGGCACACGAGGACGCCGAGCAGCACGGCTTCAGCCGCGCTCTGCTGGAGGGCGCACTGCCCCGCGAAAGCTACGCGGCGATGGTCGCCCAGCACTACTTCGCCTACGCTGCGCTGGAGGAGGTGGGCCGTTCGCTGGCCGCCGACCCCGTCGCCGGCCGCGTCGTCCACCCCGAGCTGTTCCGTGTTCCGGCCCTGGAGCGCGACCTGACCGCCCTCTACGGCGCCGACTGGCGCGAGCGCATCGCCCCCACAGCCCCCACCCGCGCCTACACGGAGCGCATCGAGCGCACCGCCGAGGACCCCGCGGGCTATGTGGCCCATCACTACACCCGCTACCTCGGCGACCTCTCCGGCGGGCAGTTCATCCGCCGGGTGGCGGAACGCGCCTACGGGCTGGACCAGCGCGGCGGCACCGCCTTCTACGACTTCTCCGCCCTGGGCAGTCTGCCGCGGTTCAAGGCGCGCTACCGCGCGCAGCTCGACGCGCTGGAGCTGGAGCTGGACGCGGCGGCACGCGAGCACGTCGTAGACGAAACGCGGCTGGCCTACCGGCTCAACATGGCCGTGCTGGCCGACCTCGGCGCCTCCTTCGCCGCCGACGCCGCCGTCTGATCGCCGCGGCGCCCCGCGGAGGACGCCCGGCCTCCTCCACCGCCGACGAAGACGCGCCCCCGGGCCCGCGTGACACCATGGGAACCATGCCCAAGATCTCGGCGCCGACCATCGCCGCGCACCGCGCTCAGACCCGCGAGCGCATCCTCGACGCGGTGGCCTCACTCACGCGTGCCCAGGGCATCGACGAGATCTCCATGACCGATGTGGCGGCCGCGGCGGGCATCACCCGCACCGTGCTCTACAACTACTTCCCCGACAAGCCCGCGCTGCTGCTGGCGTTCACCGAGCAGGCCACCGCCGGCTTCGTCGACCGCTTCCACCGCGAACTGCCCGAGGGAGCGGGGGCCGCTCAGCGGCTGGAGGCCTTCATCCGCCTACAGGTCGAGGCGCTGGCCGAACACCCCCACCCCGCGGCCGCCGAGCTGGGAGCCAGCCTGGGGCCCGACGCCTACCAGGCCCTCGCCGACCACGTCGCGCCGATGCAGCGCCTGCTCACCGGCATCCTGCGCCAAGGCGTGGCCGACGGCGAGTTCGCCGCGGCGCCGGTGGATCCCGTGGCCCGCCTCGTGCTGGCGATGCTGGGCGCGCAACGCGTACCGCTGCTGCGCGGCGAGACCACCCCCGACGACGCCGGTCGGCTGGTGTCGGCGTTCACTCTGCGTGCCCTGGGTGCCGCCACGGCGGGCGCTTGCGGTGACGCCCTGTGAACCCCGCACACCCCGGGTTATAGCGGCGCGACCGGAACCGGCCGCGGGCCGCATACCGGGAACGCGACAGGCCGCGGGGTGCGGCAGAATCGGGCACCGCCCAGGTCTCCCGCCCCCGGAGGAACCCCCCGTGTCCCTGCTGCTGATCCTGGCCGGCGCCGCCTTGGTGGCCATCGCGATGTCCAACCGCGTCCCGCGCTTCCAGCCCAGCGGCGCACCCCAGCTGGTCCGAGCCCGGCTGACCGAGACCGGCCGTGCCGCGCTTACCGCTGTGGGCGGCAGCGCGCTGATCATCGCCTTCTTCCTGGCGCTGTCCGGGATCTGAGCCCCGGCCGGTGCTCACAGGCGGCGGCGAGCGTCCCAGACGCGCCGCGGTTCAGGGCAGCAGCGAGCGCAGGCGGCGTCCCACCAGGCGCGCGGCGCCGGTGGCGGCCACCGCCGCGGTCAGCGCCGCGGATGCGGCCGCAGCCTCCCGTGCCGCGCTGCGGTACTCCGCCTCGCGCTGGGCGGCCGCGCGCTGCTCGGCGCTGAAGCGGCCCCCGCAGTCGCGCGGGTCCAGTTCCAGCCTGCGCCAGCGGCGCGGCCACGCCGCCGGCGGGCGCTCGGGATGGCCGCGCAGCGCGACGGCTGTGGGCGTGGACGCGTAGGGGGTACGCGGCTTCATCGGCCCCGGATCCGGTTCGCCCGAATCCAATTCGACAGGCTCGGGTCCGGTGTAACGCAGTGTGCCCGGGGCGTTGGCCAGCAGCTCGGCCAGCAGCTGGGCGCAGGCGCGGGCGTCGCCCAGCGCGGTGTGCTGGGCGGTGGGCCAGTGGCCGCTGAGAGCGTGGGTGGCCCGCGGCAGCGAGTAGCGGGGCAGGTCCACCTGCGACCGAAGCGCCAGCAGTGTGCACAATCCCGGCAGACTTCCCGGCAGTCCCACGGGCAGCAGTTCCGAGGCCAGGAAGCGGCCCTCGAAGTCGAGCTTGTGGCCGACCAGCACCGCGCCGGAGAACAGCCCTTGCAGGACGCCCACCAGCTCGGCGGCCTTGGGTGCGCCCACGACGTCGCTGGCACCGATGCCGTGGAACTCCTGGCCGGTGATCGCCACGCCCGGGTCGACCAGCGTGCTGAACTCCCGCAGCAGCGTGCCGTCGCCGCGCATCCGCACCACCGCGATCTCGCAGATCCGGGCGCCCTCGCCGGGGTAGAGCCCGGTAGTCTCCACGTCGACTACGGCGTACTCGAGTTCGCGCGCGCTGCGGGCGGCGCTCCGGCGGCGGGTCACAGACCCCATCCGGACCATCCGTCCGGCGTCGGGTTCGGCGTCCAGCACCTCGTCCAGCCCCCGTCCGATCGTCATCGCGGCACCTCCCGCGGGCCGACACTACGACACGCGGAGGAAGACGAGCGCCCTCAGAGGCGTTGAACCAGCGGCCCCGCCGGGCCGCGCCGCGGGCCGCGCCGCCCGAAGCACGAGCTTCCCCTGACCAAGGAGTGCCCATGCCCCGTAACCCGCAGCCGCAGTATGTCCCGCTGATCGAGGTGGTCCGGTCGGGATTCGGTGAGGGGGTGCACTTCGGCACGGCAGTGGGACTGAGCTCGAAGGGTGAGATCGGCTACGCACGGGGGGACGCCCACGCCCCTATGCTGCCGCGCTCGTCCGCCAAGCCCTTCCAAGCGGCGGCCGCGCTGCGCGCCGGCGCCGGGCTCGAACCCCCGCAGACCGCGATCGCCGCCGGCAGCCACAGCGGCGAGCCCCACCACGTCAAGACGGTGGTGGGCATGCTGGCCGAAGCCGGGCTCGACGCCGATGCGCTGCACTGTCCGGCCGACTGGCCGCTGGACCGCAGCGAACACGACCGGCTGCTCAGGGCGGGGGGCACACCCACCCGGCTGCTGATGAACTGCTCAGGCAAGCACGCCGCCATGCTCGCCGCCTGCATAGCCCGCGAATGGAGCATCGGCGACTATCTCGAACCCGGCCACCCGGTGCAGGAGCTGGTACGCCAGGTGATCGAGGAGATGTGCGGCGAATCCGTCGCCCACACCACCGTGGACGGGTGCGGAGCGCCGCAGCCGGCCGTCTCCCTGGCCGGCTTGGCGCGCGGGCTGCAGGCGATGGCGCGCGCGCCGGAGTCCTCGGCCGAGTCGCGGGTGCTGGAGGCCATGCGGGAGTTCCCCGAGAACGTCGCCGGCGAGGGGCGGATCGACACCCTGCTGATGCGGCGGCTGCCGGGTGCGGTGGCCAAGATGGGCGCCGAAGGGGTCCTGGCCGTGGCCGCGCCCACCGGCGAGGTGGCGGCGGTCAAGATGAGCGACGGCGACCCGCTGTTCCGGGCCCGCACCATCGCGGTCCTCGACGCGCTGGAGGCCGTCGGCGCCGACGTCGATGCGGTAGGCGAGCTGAGAGCGTCCGAGGTGCGGGGCGGCGGCGAGACGGTGGGACGGTTGCGGTCGATCTGACCGGCGCACCCGCCTGCGGTTCCGCATCGGAGCCGGATCCGTCCACTGGAAGGGCCCGGCGCGGCAGGGAAGCGGAAGGAAACGGGCGCCGCAGGCGGAATCCGGACGCTCCGGGCTATGTTTCGAGCAGACGGGGCCGTGCGCCGCGGCCCCGCACGCCGACGTTCGACGAAGGGCGGCAGATGGGCGAGATCCGCGACGTCGCGATCGCCGGAGCGGGCATGGCCGGGTTGCACACGGCCGAATCCCTGCGTGAGGCCGGGTTCGACGGCCGCATCACGATGATCGGCGAGGAGGAGCACCGCCCCTACTCCCGCCCTCCGTTGTCCAAGGAGTTCCTCACCGGCAAGGGCGCGCCGGTCGGCGTGGCCCTGCGCGACGGCCCCTCGTTCGAGGCGCTGGACCTCGACGTGCGCCTGGGCCGGCGCGCGCAGCGGCTGCGGCCGCGCGAACGCGCGGTCGAACTCGACGACGGCTCTTCGGTGACCGCCGATCGCCTTGTCGTCGCCACCGGTGCCCGCGCACGCCGCCCCGACACCGCGCTGGACGGCGTCCACGTGCTGCGCACCGTCGAGGACGCCGAAGCGGTGCGCGACGCGTTCACGACCGCTGAACGCGTCGTGGTCGTGGGCGCCGGCTTCATCGGCGCCGAGGTCGCCTCCAGCGCCCGCGCCGCCGGGCTGGACGTCGTTCTGGTGGAGGCCGCTGCCACCCCGCTGACGAGGGTGATCGACCCCCGGGTCGGCGGTGTGTTCACCGAGCTGCACCGCGACCAGGGCGTCGACGTCCGGCTGGGCGTGGGCGTGACCGGTTTCGAGGGCCGGGGGCGCGTGGAGCGCGTCCGGCTCAGCGACGGCGACGCGATCGAGACTTCGCTGGTGGTGGCGGGCCTGGGCGCGCTGCCCAACACCGACTGGCTTGAGGGATCGGGGGTGGAGCTGGCCGCCGAGACCGGCGGCGTGCTCTGCGACGAGTACTGCCGCACGGCGGTGCCCGGGGTGTACGCGGCGGGCGACGTCGCGGCCTGGCCGCACAGGCGCTACGGCGGCCTGGTGCGTCTGGAGCACTGGACCAACGCCGGCGAGCAGGCCGCCGCCACCGTGGCCAACCTGCTGGCGGGCGACGGCACCGGTACGCCGTATACGCCGGTCCCCTACTTCTGGTCCGACCAGTACGGAATGAAGATCCAACTGCTGGGGCAGGCGGCGCCCGCCGACACCGCCGAGATCGTGCACGGCTCGGCCGAGGACCGCAAGTTCGTAGCGTTCCTCGGCCGGGCCGGGATGCTGGTGGGCGTGCTGGGACTGCGCTCCACGCCGAAGGTGATGCGCTACCGGCGGCTCCTGAGCGAGCCCACCACCTGGCAGGACGCGCTGGCCGAAGTCAGCCCTCGATCGTGATCGCCTGCTTGGGGCACATGCGGGCGGCCTCCTGGACCTCGGCCCGCAGCTCCTCGGGAGGCTCGTCCTGCAGCACGTAGAGGAAGTCGTCCTCGCGTACCTCGAAGACCTCCGGAACCACGCCCATGCACACCGCGTTGCTCTCGCACAGGTCGAAATCGACGTTGACCCGCATGGTTCTCCTCGCTCTGCGCTCGCTCCGCCGCTGGTTCGAAAACCGAGCCTAACCCCGGGACCGGCGGGCGCCGCCGCTGCGGGGGCTCCGGCCGGGGGCCGGCTCGGTGCCTCAGGTACGCGCGAAGGCGTCGGTCGCCTCGATGAGGTGGTGCAGGATGCCGGGTTCGCTGAAGGCGTGGCCGGCGTCGTCGACCAGCTGGAACCGCGCCTCGGGCCAGGCGCGGCTCAGATCGAAGGCGGTCTTGGCCGGCGTGCAGACGTCGTATCGGCCCTGCACGATCACGCCGGGGATGTCGCGCAGCCGGTCGGCGTTGTTGACGAGCTGGCCGGGCGTGAAGAACCCGCCGTGGGCGAAGTAGTGGTTCTCGATGCGGGCGAAGGCCAGCGCGTAGTCGGCTTCGGCGTGGTGGGCGCGGATCTCCTCGTCGGGCAGCAGCGTGATGGTCGAGCCCTCCCACGTGCTCCACGCGCGGGCCGCGGTCAGCCGCTCCTCGGGGTCGGGTGAGTTCAGCCGGCGCGCGTAGGCGCCGATGAGGTCGTCGCGCTCTTCCTCGGGGATGGGCGCCAGGTAGTCCTCCCACAGATCGGGGAAGAGGTAGGAGGCGCCGCTCTGGTAGAACCACAGCAGCTCCTCGTTGCGCAGGGTGAAGACGCCGCGCAGCACGAGTTCGCTGACCCGGCGCGGGTGCTCCTGGGCGTAGGCCAGCGCCAGGGCGCTCCCCCATGAACCGCCGAAGACCTGCCAGCGGTCCACTCCGACCATGGCCCGCAGCCGCTCGATGTCCTCCACCAGGGACCAGGTGGTGTTGGTCTTGAGGTCGACGTCCATGCCGCTGGCGTGCGGGGTGCTGCGGCCGCAGTTGCGCTGGTCGAACAGCAGCACCCGGTAGTGCTCGGGATCGAACAGCCTGCGGTGGTCGGGGTTGCATCCGCCCCCCGGTCCTCCGTGCAGGAAAACCGCCGGCTTGCCCGCGGGGTTCCCGCACAGCTCCCAGTAGATCCGGTGTCCATCGCCCACGTCGAGCATGCCGGAGTCGTAGGGTTCGATGGACGGGTACAGCGTGCGCATGGGTTAGGCGTCCTTCGTCGCAGATGTGGCCGCGTCAATCCTAGAACCGGGAGCAGAGGCCGCGGATTCGTTCCCGCGCGGCCGCCCGGATGCCGCGGGCGCCGCCGCGGAACACCGGAAGCGCCGATGCGTCCGGAATCCGGCGAGCCCGGCGGCGAACGGCTCCGATTCGTTCCTGCGCACGGCACCGCCGTCGCAGTCGGCCGTGCGCCGGGCGGCGGTCCGGGCCTCGCACGGGGCCCGGAGCACGGCGCCGCCGCCGCACGGGCCGCACCGGTGAAGTGACCAGGGTCACACTCACCGCACCGGCTCCGGATGTGCACGCGTTGCGGAGGGCTCGCGTCGCGGCGGCCCGTACGCCGCGCGCCGGTGCCGAAGACGTGCGCGGGCCCTCATCGCGTTAGTGTTCATCGTGGGTCGCAGGGGAGACGGAAGTAGGGACACAGAAGGCATGCCCAACACCAACGACACGCGCGTCGCCAGCTACCAACCGCTGATCGCGCCCAAGGACCTGCTGGCCGAGCTCCCGATGGGGCCGGAGCGCGCGGCGCTCGTCGAGGACGCCCGCGCCGAGGTCAAGCGGGTGCTCGACGGGGCCGACGACCGCCTGCTGGTCATCGTGGGGCCCTGCTCGGTGCACGACCCCGAGGCCGCGGTCGACTACGCCCAGCGGCTCAAGGCGCTGATCCCGTCGGTCAGCGAGGATCTGTGCGTGGTGATGCGCGTCTACTTCGAGAAGCCGCGCACCACGCTGGGCTGGAAGGGGCTGATCAACGACCCCGGCCTGGACGAGAGCTACGACGTGCACCGCGGCTTGCGCACCGCCCGCAAGCTGCTGCTGGACATCGGCTCCATCGGCGTTCCGGCCAGCACCGAGTTCCTCGACCCCATCACGCCGCAGTACATCGCCGATGCGGTCGCCTGGGGGGCCATCGGCGCCCGTACGACCGAGAGCCAGGTGCACCGCCAGCTCGGCAGCGGCCTGAGCATGCCGGTGGGCTTCAAGAACGGCACCGACGGCGACGTCCAGGTGGCCGTGGACGCCTGCGGGGCCTCGGCGGCCTCGCACACCTTCTTCGGCGTCGACCCCGCCGGGGCGGGTTCGGTCGTGGTCACCGCGGGCAACCCCGACTGCCACGTCATCCTGCGGGGCGGGCGTACGGGCCCCAACTACGACGCGGCGAACGTCTCCTCGGCGCTGGACGCGATCGAGGGCTCCGGGCTGCCGCGGCGGCTGATGATCGACTCCAGCCACGCCAACAGCGGCAAGGACCACACCCGCCAGCCCGGCGTCGCCGAGGCGATCGCCGCCCAGGTGGCCGACGGCCAGCGCGGCGTCGTGGGTGTGATGCTGGAGAGCTTCATCGAGGAGGGCGCCCAGGAGCTGAGCGACCCGGCCGACCTGGTCTACGGCCGCTCCATCACCGACAAGTGCATGGACTGGTCGACCACCGAGCAGGTGCTCGGCAAGCTGGCCGAGGCGGTGCGCAAGCGCCGCTCGGTGTAGCGGTCGGCACAGCACATCGGAACCCGTTCGAGGGCCGCCGCCGCGTAAGCGCCGGCGGCCCTCGTGCGTCGCGCCGCCCCGCCCCATAGCCGCGCGTTACCGCTGGTCGACACGTTGACCGGGGCGTTTCGCGTGCCCTTGTCTGTTCGCTCGAAGGCCGCGCTGTTAGCCTGGAATCGGTCGTTGAATCCGTACGGGAGAGAGTCCGTGCAGCCGGCGCGGGCCGCCGAAGGAGCAATTCCTCCCCAGAGAACCTCTCAGGCGCTGTGGACCGTACGGTCGAGACCACTCTGGAAAGCAGGGGCGTCGGGCCCCTCGCCGAAGGTGCAAACCGCGTCCGCGCGGCGAAGCTCTCAGGCACCATGACAGAGGGGGAGGATGGCAACGCCTGTGACGAAACGACGTCCATCCTCTCGGGAGTGAGAATGACTGCGCCGGACCAGGGATCGGCACTGCGAACCACACCGCTGCACGCCGTCCACGAACGGGCCGGGGCCACCCTGGTCGACTTCGCAGGCTGGGAGATGCCGCTGCGCTACGGCGGCGAGCGCGCCGAGCACACGGCCGTGCGCGAGACCGCCGGTCTCTTCGACCTCTCGCACATGGGCGAGATCGCCGTCAGCGGCCCCCAGGCCGCCGACATGCTCGACTACGCCCTGGCGGGCCACCTGTCGAAGGTGACCCCGGGCCGCGCCCGCTACACCATGATCACCGACGCCGACGGCGGCGTCCTCGACGACCTCATCGTCTACCGGCTCACCGAGGACGAGTACATGGTGGTGGCCAACGCGGCCAACGCCGAGACCGTCCTGGCCGCGCTCAGCGAACGCGCGGCGGGCTTCGACGCCCTGGTCGAGGACCGCTCCCCCGACTACGCCCTGATCGCCGTGCAGGGCCCGGCCGCCGCCGAGATCCTCGCGCCCCTCACCGACGCCGACCTGAGCACGATCAAGTACTTCGCGGGCTACTCCCACGATGTCGCGGGGTACCCGGCGCTGCTGGCCCGGACCGGCTACACCGGCGAGGACGGCTTCGAGATCTTCCTCACCCCCGGCGACGCCGCGCCCGCCGTGTGGGCGGCCCTGCTGGAGTCCGGCGAGCCGCACGGCCTGGTTCCCGCCGGGCTGTCCGCACGCGACACGCTGCGGCTCGAAGCCGGGATGCCGCTCTACGGCAACGAACTCGACACCGGGACCACCCCCTTCGACGCCAATCTGGGGCGCGTCGTCAAACTGGACAAGCCGGGCGATTTCGTGGGCCGCGATGCGCTCCAGCGCGTCGCCGACTCCGGCCCGCGGCGCCGCCTGGTGGGCCTGGTGGCCCGCGGCCGCCGTCCGCTGCGCAAGGGCAACCCCGTGCTGCTCGGCGGCGAGCCCGTTGGCGTGGTCACCAGCGGGGCGCCCTCGCCCACGCTGGGCAAGCCCGTCGCCATGGCCTACATCGACAGCGGCGCCGATCCCTCCACCGGCGAGACCGCCGTGGACGTGCGCGGCCGCGCCGAGGCCGTCGATGTCGTCGACCTGCCCTTCTACCAGCGGGGGCGCTGAGCTTCCGCCGACCCGAACCGCGCACACCGCGTGCGGGGCCGCAGGCCGAAGCGGCAGAATTCGACGCGGGTGGAACCGCCGTGCGGTCCACACGCCGACCCGGTCGGACGGCCACACGCCTATGGCGCCGCGCCATACCCGGACAACGACGACCTCCTGGAGAGTTGAATTGAGCGTTCCCGCGGAGCTGAACTACACGAGCGAGCACGAGTGGGTGGCGATCAACGACGGTGTTGCCACGATCGGCATCACCGCCTTCGCCGCCGAAGCACTCGGCGACATCGTCTACGTCGAGCCGCCGGAGACGGGCGCGACCGTCGCCGCCGGCGAGACCTGCGGGGAGGTGGAGTCCACCAAGTCCGTCAGCGACCTGTACGCACCGGTGAACGGCGAAGTCGTCGACGTCAACCAGGCAGCGGTGGACAATCCCGAGGTCATCGGGACCGATCCCTACGGCCAGGGGTGGCTATTCAAGGTGGAGGTCACCGAGGAACCGTCCGAGCTGCTCTCTCCGGAGCAGTACACGCAGTTGACCGAAGGCGAAGGTTAATCACATGCCCTCTCAGCGGAATCTGCTCGACCAGACCCTCGACCAGCTCGATCCCGAGGTCGCCGCAGCCGTCGGCGCTGAGCTGAGCCGGCAGCGCGACACCCTGGAGATGATCGCCTCGGAGAACTTCGCTCCGCAGGCGGTGCTGGAGGCCCAGGGCACGGTCCTGACCAACAAGTACGCCGAGGGCTACCCCGGCAAGCGCTACTACGGGGGTTGCGAGCACGTCGACGTGGTCGAGCAGCTCGCGATCGACCGCGCCAAGGAGCTGTTCGGCGCGGAGCACGCCAACGTGCAGCCGCACTCGGGCGCCCAGGCCAACACCGCGGTGTACTTCTCGCTGCTCAAGCCGGGCGACACCATCCTGGGCCTGGACCTGGCCCACGGCGGGCACCTGACCCACGGCATGAAGCTGAACTACTCCGGCAAGATCCTCAACGCGGTCGCCTACCACGTGCGCCCCGAGGACGGCACCGTCGACTACGACGAGGTCGCGGCGCTGGCCAAGGAGCACCGGCCGAAGATGATCGTCGCCGGGTGGTCGGCCTACCCACGCGAGCTCGACTTCGCGCGCTTCCGCGCGATCGCCGACGAGGTCGACGCACTGTTCATGGTGGACATGGCGCACTTCGCCGGACTGGTGGCCGCGGGGGTGCACCCCAACCCGGTACCGCACGCCGACGTGGTGACCACCACCACGCACAAGACGCTCGGCGGCCCGCGCGGCGGGCTCATCCTGTGCAAGGAAGAGTACGGCAAGAAGATCAACTCGGCCGTGTTCCCCGGTATGCAGGGCGGGCCGCTGGAGCACGTGATCGCGGGCAAGGCCGTCGCGCTGAAGGTCGCCGCGGGCGACGACTTCGCCGACCGGCAGCGGCGCACCGTCTCCGGCGCGCGGATCCTGGCCGAGCGGCTGATGCGCGAGGACGCGGTGCAGAACGGCGTGCGGGTGCTCAGCGGCGGAACAGACGTCCATCTTGTGCTCGTTGACCTGGTGAACTGCCAGCTCAACGGCAAGGAGGCCGAGGACCGGCTGCACGAGATCGGCATCACCGTCAACCGCAACGCGGTGCCCGACGACCCGCGGCCGCCCATGGTGACCTCGGGGCTGCGCATCGGCACACCTGCGCTGGCCACGCGCGGGTTCGGCGACGAGGACTTCACCGAGGTCTCCGACATCATCGCCGAAGCGCTCAAGCCCGAATACGACGCCGCCGCGCTGCGCGGCCGCGTCGAGGCTCTGGTGCGCAAGCACCCGCTCTACCCGGAGCTGTAGAGGGCGGGATCCTGCCCTCCTGGTGCGGCCGGGGCGTGGCGCATTGCGTCCCGGCCGCACCGAACACCAACATCGCTCCTGTGCCCGCTAGGAGGGCAGGACCATGGCAATCAGCGTTTTCGATCTGTTCACGATCGGCATCGGCCCGTCGAGTTCGCACACGGTCGGACCGATGCGGGCCGCCCACCGGTTCGCCGAAGGGTTGGCGGAGTCCGGGCTGCTGGAGCGGACCGCCGCGGTTCGCGTCGAGCTCTACGGCTCGCTCGCGCTGACCGGAAAGGGGCACGGCAGCGACCGCGCCGTCGTCCTCGGCCTGCTCGGCGAGACGCCCGAGGGCGTCGACATCGACGCGGCGCCCGCGATGGTGGACCGTGTGCGCACGCAGCACCGGCTGGCGCTGGAGGGCGGGCACGCGGTCGCCTTCGACCCCGAGACCCACCTGGAGTTCCGCCGCAAGGAGACGCTGCCCGGCCATCCCAACGGGATGCGCTTCGTCGCCGAGGACTCCGCCGGGAACGAACTGCGGGCGCACATCTACTACTCGGTGGGCGGGGGCTTCGTCGTCGACGAGAAGGCGGTGGGCGCGGACCGGATCACCGCCGACGACACCCCGCAGCCCTACCCGTTCGCCTCCGCCGCCGAACTGCTGGAGATCTGCCGCGAGACCGGCATGTCCATCAGCTCGGTCATGCTCGCCAACGAGCGGGCGTTCGGCCGCTCCGCCGCCGAGATCCGCGAGGGGCTACTGGAGATCTGGCGGGCCATGCGCGCGTGTGTGCGCCGGGGCGTGAGCACCGAGGGCACCCTGCCCGGCGGCCTGAAGGTCACGCGGCGGGCGCCGCGGCTGTACCGCCAGCTCGGCGGCCACTGCGAGGCCGAGGGCCTGTCCGGGCCCGACCACAGCGACCCGGGCGACCCCATGCGGGGCACCGACTGGATCACTCTGTACGCCCTCGCCGTCAACGAGGAGAACGCCGCGGGCGGCCGTGTGGTCACCGCCCCCACCAACGGCGCGGCCGGCATCATCCCCGCGGTGCTGCACTACTACGTGCACTTCACCCAGGGCGCGGGCGACGAGGGTGCGATCCGGTTCCTGCTCGCAGCGGGGGCGATCGGCATCCTCTACAAGCACAACGCCTCGATCTCCGGTGCCGAGGTCGGCTGCCAGGGCGAGGTCGGCTCGGCGTCGTCGATGGCCGCGGCGGGCCTCGCCGAGGCCTGGGGCGCCACTCCGGCCCAGATCGAGAACTCCGCCGAGATCGCCATGGAGCACAACCTGGGTCTGACCTGCGACCCCATCGGCGGCCTGGTCCAGGTCCCCTGCATCGAGCGCAACGCCCTGGCCTCGATCAAGGCGATCAGCGCGGCCCGCATCGCCCTGCGCGGCGACGGCAGCCACTTCGTCTCCCTCGACAAGGTCATCCAGACCATGCGCGACACCGGCCGGGACATGATGGACAAGTACAAGGAGACCAGCAGGGGCGGACTGGCGGTCAACGTCATCGAGTGCTGAAGGTGGATCCGCCGGCTGCGGCCGCCGGACCGGCGGACCCGGCGGATGTCCCACCCGGCTGGTTCACTGTCGGACATGGACCGACGTGAACAACCCCGCGAGGGCGTCTTCTGGGACATCCAGGCAGGGCGGGTGCCGACTCCGCCTGCCGCGGTGACGTTGGGGTGGGAGGTCGTGGACGTCGACCCCGAATCCGGAACCCTGGACCTCGCGTTCGACGCCGGCGAGCGGTTCCTCAACCCCGCGGGCACCGTCCAGGGCGGGTTCCTGGCCGCGATGCTGGACGACACGATGGGTCCGGCGCTGGTCGCCACCCTGCCGCCCGGCTACTTCGCGCCGACGCTGGACCTCCAGGTCCAGTTCCTGCGCCCGGCACGGCCGGGCCGGATCCTCGGGCACGGCGAGGTGGTCAAGCGCGGCAGGGAGGTCTGCTTCCTTTCCGGACGTCTCACCGACGCCGAGGACCGGCTCCTGGCCACCGGCACCGCGACCGCCCGCATCCAGCCGATGGAGACCCCGGCCGCGGCGGTTCCACCGACGTCCGAGCAACGCGGTTAGCCGGTGCCGGAGGTGCAGATCGGCTCTGCCCCCGCCCGAGAGGCGTCGGGACAGGGGCTGCGAACGCCGGAATCCCCTGCGTGTGCAGGGCTTTGGAGATACGGCGCCTGCTCCCCGGGTGTGCCCCCGGCTTGTGGCGTGGTATACCGGGCCCGTGGTCGATTCGAGTGCCGGCGCTCCGGCTTGCGTCGGCTGTTGGACAGGGGGCACGGTGCAGCGCAACGGACTCGGGTTGAACGCGGACCCCAACGGCCCGTTCCACGGCCCTCTCGCCCACGCCTATGCGTGCGCCGTGCACATCCAGGTCGCCAACGACGCACCGTGGAACCATCCTGCCGGCTGTTCCTGCTGCTCGCCCGAACAGAAGCGGGCCGGTCTGCGCGAGGACTGGGGGATCGAATCTCCCGACGGCTGGCGGCAGCAGACGGAATCGCTGATCAGCGACAGGGACAGCAATTTCCCCGCCAGTGTGCTGCTGGAGCTGCGCAGGGTTTCGTCACAGGCGATCCAGCAGCCCATCGATCCGGGGGTCTGGCGCGACGGCATCGCCCAGATGTGCTGGCAGCACGGCCTCGACGAGGCCGCCTACCGGCAGTCGGTGGATCTGGCCGGCCTGATCCTGCACTACGAGCAGCGGTTCGCGGCCGACGGCCTGCTGCCGCCCGGCGGGATCGTCCCCTCGATCAAGGCCTGGGACTTCGGCCGCGGCGCGAACATGGCGCGGTGGGGTGTGCAGTGCGGCTACGCCGACATGCACACCTCGCAGTGGTACGCGGTGCAGGCGAGCGAGCAGGCGCGCCGGCACTACGCCACGTGGGCGGACTTCTCGGCGGCCTACATCCTGGGGCGCTGCCTGCACTTCGACAACGGCGAGTTCGGCCACTGGTACACGGCGCCGCTGGAGGTGCACCACCTGATGATGTCGCACCCGCAGAGCCCGTGGCTGCACCTTCCCTTCCGCATCTGAGCGGGCCCTGAACCCGCCCTACATACCGTCTAGGACAGCCGATCCGATCCCGGACCTCCGCATTAGCGTTGATCTTGTACCTACGGTCATTGTGAGCGATCACATGTGACCGTAGGTACAAGATCAACGGGGGAAAGCGCCGTCACCTAGGCCAGGCCGGTCTCGCCGACCGCGCGGACCTCGGGCAGGGCCGCCGGCCGGTCGATCTCGGCGATCACCGCGTCCAACCCGGCCGCACTGCCGCCAGCCGCAACCTCCCGGGACATCACACCTAGATCCTCCCCGCCTTCACGAGACCGAGGAGGGCGGCCCACGCCGCGGCGGAGAAGGCGAGGTGGCCCGCAGCCGTGTTCACGGAGTCGCGGACGGCGACTCCCGTGCTCGACTCGTTCGCGACTTCGACGCAGTTCTCCCTGAAGGAGTAGGTCGACTTGCGGAAGCGGGCGGCGGAGGTGTCGACGACGGCGTGCGCGCGGTTCACGCCCTTGACGCTGCCGCAGCCGCTCGCGGGTAAGCGGTGCGGCCCGGCTTCTGTGGGGAGGTCCATGGCCGCAGCCTTCCCACGCGCGCACCGAACGGAACCACTTACCCGCAGGTAAAAGGAAGGATTCGTCGGCGCACTCGCCGATGAAGTTTTCTTTCGGTCGGCCTGCCCCGCTCGTCCGGAGTGCTCCGGCGCCTCCCGGATCGCTCGGGCAGCGCGTGTGCGAACCGCACCGCGCCGGATACCCGGTGTTTTTGGAAATAATCCTTCCTGATCTGTTGACGGGACCGCACGGGGACTCCTAGGTTTCTTAACACTTCAAGTGCGGGTCCCGACACCGAGAGCGAACCCGGCCCCCGAACGCCCGGGTTTGCGTCCTTTCCCCGCTCACGGACGCATTGATCTGGAAGGAGCCCTCGTGACCGCTCCCCGACACCCCCGACCTCCCCGACACGGCCGCCGCGGCCGTACCGCCGGCCTGCTCTCCCGCCTCCCGGGAATGTCCGCGGTACTGGCCGGAACCGCCGCGGTCGCCACGCTCGGAGTCGTCGCGGTCGCCGCCCCCGCCGTCCTCGACGGACCCGAGCCCGCCTCCGCCGCCCCTGCCGCGGCGGCAGACGGCCAGTGGCTCACCGGCTACTGGCACAACTTCGACAACGGCTCCACCACGATGCCGATCAGCGAAGTCCCCTCCGCCTACAACATGATCGCGGTGGCCTTCGCGGGCAACACCGCCTCCCCCGGAGGCATCACCTTCGACGTCGCCGAAGGCGAACTGGGCGGCTACACCGACCAGCAGTTCAAGAACGACGTCGCCGCCGTCCAGGCCGAGGGCCGCAAGGTCGTGCTGTCCATCGGGGGCCAGAACGGCCATGTGGACGTCACCAACTCCGCCGAGGCGGCCAACTTCGCCGACACCGCCTACGCGCTGATGCAGGAGTACGGGTTCGACGGCGTCGACATCGACCTCGAACACGGCATGAACGCCCAGTACATGGAGGAGGCGCTGCGCTCGCTGCGGGACAAGGCCGGCGCGGACCTCATCATCACGATGGCGCCGCAGACCATCGACTTCCAGGCGCCCAGCTACGCCTATTACCAGCTCGCCGAGAACATCGGCGACATCCTGACCATCGTCAACATGCAGTACTACAACTCCGGTTCCATGCTGGGCTGCGACCAGCAGGTCTACTCGCAGGGCAGCGTCGACTTCCTGACCTCCCAGGCCTGCATCCAGCTGGAGCTGGGACTGCGTCCCGACCAGGTGGGGCTGGGGCTGCCCGCCACGCCCGACGCGGCCGGCGGCGGATACCAGCCGACCGACAACGTCGTCCGCGCCCTGGACTGCCTCGAAGAGGGGCGCAACTGCGGCTCCTTCACCCCGAGCGAGCCCTACGGGCCCATCGGCGGTGCGATGACGTGGTCGATCAACTGGGACGCCACCAACGGCTACGCCTACGCCGATGCGCTCGGCGCCCGGCTGGGAACGGGCTGACCGGGCAGACCGGGCAGACGGCGACCGCCGCCCGGCGCGGCTCCGCCGCGCAGCGCGCAGCGGAGCCGCGCCGGGCGGTCCTGAGTCCGCCGAATGCGGCGGCCGGTCCCCACACCCCGCACCCGGGGACCGGCCGCCGTCACACGCCGTTTTCCGTCCTCGCTCCCCGGTCCGGACGGCGCCCCCGGCCGCCGGGCCGGGTACCCGCGGGTGCGGCGGAGCGCCTCAGGCGATCCCCTGCCGCCGCACCCGCGCCGGCGACCCGCCCTGCGGGCGGCTACTCGTCGATCCTCCAGTGCGCGTCGTAGGGGACCGGGTCGCACGCGGGAGGCGCGCCCTCGACGGGGAGGAACGTGGGGCGGTGCCGCATGCCCTCGTTCGGAACGACGTTCTCGATGACGAGCGAGTGGTCGCCGGTCAGGTCGATCCGGGTGCGGTACTCCGACGCGTCCGCCCCGCGGGACCGGTCGGACCCGTCGGAGTACCAGGACACGCCGAGCGCCTCCACATCCTCCTCGCCGTCGACGACCTTCGTGGGCATCAGGGTCGTCGAGGTGCTGTACCTCTCGTCGCGCGCACACCTCGTGCCCGGTTCGGGATCCCTGATCTCGACGTGGACGCCCGCATCCTCCAGTTCCGCCGCCAGCGCCTCCTGCTGCTCCTTGTCGAACGCCATGTCGTCGACCGTCACCTGCACCCCGCCGCCGGGCTTCTCTTCCCAGCGCCGCCGCGGCCTCGGTGACGCTGAGCCGGTCGACCGCGACGAGTTCGATCACCTGCCGTTCGCCGTCGGGCAGCGCGGCCATCGCTCCCAGCAGCCGGCGCGCCTGGTCCTCGGCGTGGATGCGCTCCTCCATGCGGGCGATGTCGTCGGAGTCCAGCAGTCGGCGGCCGGCCACGCGGCCGGCGCTGTCGGCTTCCCGCGCGGCGCGTCGGCGCTCGGCCGAGACCACGTTGCGCGCGATCCCGAACAGCCAGGCCTCTTCGTTCCCCTTCTCGGGGCGGAAGGCCTCCGCGGAGCGGATCGCCGCCAAGAAGACGTCTGCGGTCAGATCCGCCGCGGTGTGCAGGTCGTCGACCCGGCGTGCCACGAACCTGGTGATCCTGTCGACGTGCCGCCGGTAGAACTTCTCGAACACGTGCGGGTCGCGCGCGGCTTCCCGAGGTCCTGCGCGTCTGCTGCTCTCACCTGCCACTTGGCGCCTCTCAGCATCCTGGTCGCCTCCGCTTGCCTTCACCGAGTTCCGCACCGGAGCGTCCCCGGTGCCTGCGGCCCTCGCGAAACCGTCCGCGCCGACCGCGGGCTGATGAGCGTCCGGATCTCTCTCCGTCCGCTTTCACAGGTACTCGGCAGGACCGGGGCGAGGCGTTACCGGCCCAGGCCGGGGCAGGGGCCTGGACTGGGAACAGCGCAGGGAGCCTGAGAAGCGCGGCAGGGCGCTCGCAGACACGGCGCGGTCAGTGGAGGCGGCGGCGCGCGGGGCCGGAATCCCCGCGCGCCTCCGCTACTCGCCGATACCCGACGCTCACACCACGGGCAGGCGCGTTCCGCGGATGCTCGCGGCCACGCCGTCGTTGGCCTCGGCGATCTCGCGGCGCTCGGGCGGGACGCGCCCGTACAGGGTGGTGCGCTGGCGCAGCGGACGTCCGGTGGGCTCCACCAGGGCGCGGATGTCGCTGATCGTCTTGAAGGAGCCGTTGTCGGAGCCGGCCATGCGGCTGATCGTCTCCTCCATCAGCGTGCCGCCGACGTCGTTGACCCCGCCCGCGAGCAACTCGCGGCAGGTGTCCTCGGCCATCTTCACCCACGAGCACTGGATGTTGTCGATGGTGCCGTGCAGCAGCAGCCGCGCCAGCGCGTGCACTGCGCGGTTCTCACGCACGGTGGGGCCGGTGCGCGCCAGCCCGGCCAGGTAGATCGGCGCGCTGGTGTGCACGAACGGCAGCGGCACGAACTCGGTGAACCCCGGGCGGCCGTTGCGCTCCAGGGAGCGAAGCTGCAGCGAGCGCAGCAGCTTGATGTGGGCGACCCAGTGGCCGGGGGTGTCCACGTGTCCGTACATCATCGTCGAGGTGGTGGGGATGCCCAGGTCGTGAGCTGTGGTGACGACGTCGATCCACGCCGAGGCGGGCAGCTTGCCCTTGGTCAGGACCCAGCGGACGTCGTCGTCGAGGATCTCGGCGGCTGTGCCCGGCAGCGAGTCGACCCCGGCATCGCGCGCCCGCTCCAGCCACGCCCGCACCGACGTGTCGGTGCGGGCGGCGCCGTTGACGACCTCCATCGGGCTGAACGCGTGCACGTGGATACCGGGCACACGCTCCTTGACCGCGCGGGCGAGGTCGAAATAGGCGCTGCCGGGAAGGTCGGGGTGGATGCCGCCCTGCATGCACACCTCGTCGGCGCCGGCCTCCCAGGCCTCGGCGGCGCGGTCGGCGACCTGGTCCAGCGAGAGGGTGAAGGCGTCGGCGTCGTTGCGGCGCTGGGCGAAGGCGCAGAAGCGGCAGCCAGTGTAGCAGACGTTGGTGAAGTTGATGTTGCGGGTGACGACGAAGGTCACGTCGTCGCCGACCGCGTCGCGGCGCACCCGGTCGGCCAGGCCGGCCAGCTCCTCCAACTCGGGACCGTGGGCGTGCAGCAGCGCCAGCGACTCCTCGTCGTCGAGCCCGGCCGGGTCGCGTTCGGCGTGCCGGAGCGCGTCGCGGATCTCGGGGTCGAATCGGCGCGGCGCGCCGACGCCCAACTCGGGGCGGGGAATGCGCTCTCGCAGTTCGTCCCAGTCGCCGTAGACGGCGTCGAAGTCACCGCGGCGCTCGGCGGTGCGGCCTTGGGTGTCGATCGCCGTGTGCAGGTCGGTCCGGCCGCTGGAGGTCTGCTGGGGCTCGGGCTCCTGCCAGGGCCGCCCGACGACCTCGGCGTCCTCGCGGGCCAGGCCGGTTTCCGGGTCCGCGAGCGCGGCCACGTGGCCCAGCACGCGCGGATCCAGCCACGGCTCCCCCTGGCGGACGTACTCGGGGTAGACGGTCAGCCGCTCCCGCAACCGGAATCCCGCCTCGGCGGTGCGCTGGGACAGCTCCTCGATCTGGGGCCAGGGGCGCTCGGGGTTGACGTGGTCGGGTGTGAGCGGCGAGACGCCGCCCCAGTCGTCGATGCCCGCGCGCAGCATGAGCGCGTACTCGTCGCCGATGAGGTTGGGCGGTGCCTGCACGCGCGCCTTGGTGCCCATGACCAGGCGGGTTACGGCGATGGTGGCGGCCAACTCGGCCAGTTCGGTGTCGGGGCGGTGCATCATCGCGGTGTCGGGCTTGGCCCGGAAATTCTGCACGATGACCTCTTGGACCGCCCCGTACTCGCGCGCCGCCCGGCGCATGGCGAAGATCGAGTCGGCGCGTTCTGCGGTGGTCTCGCCGATGCCGATGAGCACGCCGGTGGTGAAGGGGACCGTGCAGCGGCCGGCGTCCTCCAGCACGCGCAGCCGCACCGCCGGGTCCTTGTCGGGGCTGCCGTAGTGCGGTTGGCCGCGCTCGGTGAACAGCCGTTCCGAGGTGGTCTCCAGCATCATGCCCATGGAGGGCGCGACGGGCTTGAGCCGCTGGAAGTCCGACCAGCTCAGCACGCCGGGGTTGAGGTGGGGCAGCAGACCGGTCTCCTCAAGCACCATGATCGCCATGGCGCGGACGTAGGAGAGGGTGTCCTCGTAGCCGCGCTCGTCCAGCCACTGGGCGGCCTGCTGCCAGCGGTCCTCGGGGCGGTCTCCGAGGGTGAACAGCGCCTCCTTGCAGCCCATAGCGGCGCCCTGGCGCGCGGTCTCCAGCACCTCGTCGGGCGAGAGGAAGGGGGCGTCGAGGTGGCCGGGGGCGGTGGCGAAGGTGCAGTAGTGGCAGCGGTCGCGGCACAGCCGGGTGAGGGGGATGAACACCTTGCGGCTGTAGGTGACGACGCCGGGGCGGCCCGCGGCCTCCAGGCCCGCGTCGCGGACGCGGCCGGCGTGGTCCAGGAGCGCGTCGAGGTCGTCGCCGCGCGCGTGCAGCAGGACTTCGGCTTCGGCGGGATCGAGGGTCTTACCGTCGCGGGCACGGGCCAGCGCGCGGCGCATGGCCGAGGGCGCGGGGGCGGATTCGTCGGGTTCGCTGTTCCGGGGTCCGGCACGAGTCATGGCTCGCACGATACGGCGGCCCCGACCCGCGCCCCAGTCCGCCCCGCCGGATGCGCCGGGGTGTGCCCGACCCCACGCCGCGCCCGCCGATGGGCCCGGCGGCACCGGCCTTCACTGCGTCGCCGGTCGTCGGCGCGCACAGGGGTGTGCCGGAAGCAGCGGACCTCAGCCGGAGTCGCGCTTGCGGGCGCGGATCAGCACGATGCTGCCGCGGGTGTTGGGGCTGCGGGCGTCGCCGAGTGCGATCAGCGGAACCAGCGGGGCGGCGGCGTTGAAGCCGACCCGGCCGCCGCGGGCCGAGACCGACAGGTAGGTGCGCTCGGCCAGCGGGCCGCGGAACTGGTACCTGTGGGCGAGCACCTCCAGGCCCAGCGAGTCGAGCAGGCCGGTGAGCGACTCGTGGGTGTAGGTCCGCTTGACGTGGTAGCGGCGGCTGTGCGCGGCGAACAGGTGCGGCCAGCGGTCGCGGCGGGACAGGCAGTCGGCCGACATCACCAGCTCGCCGCCGGGCTTGAGGACCCGCGCCATCTCGGCCAGCGCCGCCGGGCCGTCGTCGAAGTGCTCGATCGCGCAGATGGACAGCACCTTGTCGACCGATGCGGCGCGCAACGGCATCCGCAGCGCGTCGCCCTCCACGAGTTCCGGCGCGTGGCGCAGTCTGGCGCCCCGCAGCATCTTGGAGCGGGCCAGGTCGACGGAGACGGCCTTGGCCCCGCGGCGCCGGGCCTGGCCGGCCCAGTAGCCGTCGCCCCCCGCGACGTCCAGCACGGTCTGTCCGCGCAGGTCCGCACCGAGCCAGCGCAGCAGCGTGTTGGCCTCGCGGTAGCGGCAGACATGGACTTGGTGACCGGCGAAGGCGACGACATCAGGCATTCCCACGCGCCACAGCCTACGGGAGAAGGCGCTGGAGGCCGCGGGAGGTGCCCGCGGAACCTGTCGTCCCGTAATCGCGGTCCGCACGGCCCCGGCGGACCCCGCACGCCCCCCGCATCAGCGATCTGTCAGGCGGGCGGCAGCAGCGCCGATTAGCGTTCCGTGCGTGGCCGCCGCAGAGCGGACGGCGCGGCGCGCGGCGTCGCGGACGATGCAGGAGGTGGTGCCCGATGCCGACTGCGCCGCCCTGGGATGCGGTCGTCGAGGGCGGTCCGGACGCCCCGAGCCTCGCCGTGCGCGGGCGCGACGGCGCCGGAACGCCACTGGTCCTGCTGCACGGGCTGGGCGGCACCCTGGAGGAGTGGGAGCCGGTGGCCGGGCTGCTGGCTGCTCGGCACCCCGTTTACACCTACGACCTGCGCGGTCACGGACACTCGGCCGACGGCGACTGGACCGTCGAGGGCTGCGTCGCCGATCTGGGCCGCGTGGTCGAGCGGTTCGGGATGCGCGCCCCGGTGGTGGCGGGCTACGGCTTCGGGGGCGTGGTGTCCGCCCTGTTCGCCACACGGCGCGCGGACCTGACGGCGGCGGTGAGCGTCGACGGCCACTGCTGGCCGCGTGCGGGCGTGGTCGCCGAGCGCTTGGGGATCGGTTTCGAGCAGGCCGCGGCCAACACCGCGGTGGCCCGCGCGTTCCTCGTCGACCACCTGGTCGCCACCTGCTCGCCGATGCCCGCCGAGGTGTTCGACCGGCTGGTGGCCAGTTACCGGACCGGCGCCTCGGGGCTGCCGGGCGCGGTCGTGGAGGCCACCGCGCTGCGCGGATCGGTGCGCGACGACCGCCTGGTCTCGCTGCGCCCGGGCCCGCGCGCCGTACGGGCGATAACGGCCGACCTCGCCGCCTACGACCTCCACCGCCTGACCGCCGACCCGCGGGTCCCGTCCCTGACGATGGTCGCCCACGGAGCCTTCCCCCCGCTGCCCGGCGCCCCCGCGCTCCTTCCCGCGATCATGGCCGCCCAGGCCGCCCACGAACTCGCGGCCCCCTCCCCCAACCGCACCCCCAAACGCCTCGACGCCCCGCACCCGGCCCACATGACCAGCCCGGAGGCGGTCACCGAGGCGATCGAAGCGTTCCTCGCGGGACTCGCACGGGAATAGGCGGCGCTCCACGGCCGGCCGATCGTCGCTGCACACGTGCCCGACGCAGGCGCCCACGCGCTTCCCGCATGCGTTCCCCGCCGCGGAGGCCGCTGCAGCGGCCGGCCTCGGACGGTTATCGAGAGCACTCGCTACGCCTCGCCCGGCTCCACGGCCTCGTGGAACAGGGCGGCGACCTCGTGCTTGACCGCGTATTCCGCGCCGCCGGACTTCTCCCACCAGCGGAAGGGAAGCGAGCGTTTCGCCGCCTTGGACGCCGCGCCCGCACCGTTCAGCGATCCGGCGACCACATTGGCCGCATTTTTGGTCCCCTCGGGATCGAGGCCCAGCTGATCGGCGATCTCCCGGCAACCGATGAGACGCCCGGGGTCGGCGAACAGGTAGGAGTGCACGCGGCGCCCCGTCCCGTCCAGGACGTCCCAGTAGGCGACTGCGGCCGCGTGGTCGTCCGATGCCCACTCGGCTCCGTAGTGCCCCGATCCGCCGTCGTGTCGGGTCCATCGGGGATCGTCGTCGGCGATGCGCGTCATGGCAGCGGTCCTCCGGTCTGCTGGAGCGTCCGGTACGACGAGTATCGCAGCGACCCACCGCTTGCACAGCCGCTTACGGCAACCGGCCGTCCGCGCCCAGACGACGCGGTTCCGGCGGCGTCTGCGGGACTAGGCTGGCGGGGTGCTGAACCGCCTTCGCGCCAACCGGTGGGTGCGCCTGGTCGTCGTCGTGGTCGTGCTGGCGTGTGCCGGGATCGCTCTGTACAGCCGGTGGGAGGAGGCACGCGAAGCGCTGGCGGCGCTGTCGCCGTGGGCGGTGGGCGCCTCGCTGCCGGCCGCGCTGGCCGGTCTCGGAGCGCAGATGATGGCCTGGCGATCGATCCTCGCGGGGCTGGGGTCCCGGCTCCCGGTCGGCACGGCCGCGCGGGTGATGTTCCTGGGGCAGCTCGGCAAGTATCTGCCGGGGTCGGTGTGGGCGTTCGTGGCCCAGGTCGAGCTGGCCCGCGACCACGACGTCGCCCGGCGGCGCGGCATCGCCGCGACGGTGCTGGCGGTGGCCGTGACGCTGACCGTGAACCTCGCGGTGGCCGCCGGCACCCTGCCTTTCGTCAGCGCCGACGCGGCTCGCCGGTGGTGGTGGGTGCTGGCGGTGGCTCCGGTTCTGCTCGCCCTGCTGCATCCGCGCGTGGTGACCGCGCTGATCAACACGGCCATGCGGCCGGCGCGCCGCT
Organism: Streptomonospora alba; assembly: GCF_000826685.1. Lineage (GTDB taxonomy): Bacteria > Actinomycetota > Actinomycetes > Streptosporangiales > Streptosporangiaceae > Streptomonospora > Streptomonospora alba. The sequence continues at coordinate 25,775 of NZ_JROO01000031.1, read as the reverse complement.
TCCGGCAGGCGCAGGCGGCCGAGGTGGAGCGCGTCTCCGGGCGCGGCATGGCGGGCGCCCTGGGGTGGTCGCTGGTCGCCTGGATCCCGCTTTCCCTGCACGTGTGGGTGCTCGTCGCCGCCGCGGGCGGCGGTCAGGACGCCCGCGCGCTGCCGGTCGCCGCCGGAGCCTATGCGCTGGCGTGGACGCTGGGCTTGCTGGTCGTCTTCGCCCCCGCCGGCCTGGGTGTGCGCGAGTTGGTGCTGGTGGTGGGCCTGGCGCCGGTCCTCGACCCCGGCTCCGCGCTGGTCGTCGCCGCCCTGTCGCGCCTGGTCATGACCGCCGCGGACCTGCTGTGGGCAGGCGGTGCGCTCATTGCCACGCGGGCGGCCGCGGCGCCACGCCCCGGCCGCCCGGCCGCGGACGGCTCCGGCTCCGGCTCCGACACCGCAGGAGGCGATCCGGCCGCCGGTTGAGCCCCGGTCTGCGGCCCCGAGGCCCACGGTGCCGGGAACGCCCGTGCGACGGTGCGGTCGGTGATCCGGGCGGCGGCTCAGACCTCCGGCGGCGCCATGCTGCCGCCGTTCACGTGCGCCGAAGCGCTTTCGTCTCCTTCGGACGCGCCGCTGCGCAGCGGAGGAACCCAGCCGGCCTCCGGGTGGTAGCGGCGCACGATCTTGCCGGGGATGCCCGCGACGACACTGTGGTCGGGATAGTCGCCCGGACGCACCACGGACCCGGCGGCCACCACGCAGTTGCGGCCCAGGCGCACACCGGGCAGCACGACGGCGTTGGCACCGATCCAGGTGCCGTCGCCGATGCGTACCGGGTCGTCGGCGGGCCACTGGCGGCCTACAGGGACGTCGACGTCGGTGTAGACGTGGTTCTGGTCGGTGATGTAGACGTAGGGCCCGGTGAACACGTCGTCTCCCAGCTCGATCGAGCAGTGGGCGACCACGTGGGAGCCGCGCCCGATCGTGCATCCGTCACCGATGCGGATCAGCAGCCCGCCGGTGCCCAGCTCCTGGCCGGGCACCATGCCCGCCGTCAGCGTGATGTCGGCGCCCACCAGCGTGTGCGCGCCCAGCGCGATCCACGGCTCGCCGAAGACGGTCGCGGGCGGGAAGGCGATCGAGGTGCCCGTTCCATAGGCGGCGAAGCGGCGCGCCGCGCGCGAGTCGGCACGGATATCGGCATGACGCCGTGCCCACGACCACAGTCCGCGCAGGATCCAGGACACCAGTCGTGACACCCGTATCCCCATATCTACTGGTCGGTAACGAGGGGATGTCCAGTTTATGCCTGATGTCGCCCAATCAGCACGCGGCGCGTAGCGCCTCCGCTCGGGGCGGAGGCGGGAGACCGGAAAGCACGCGGCGCGCAGCGCCCCGGCCTCCTTCAGGCCTGGCCGGGGCCCGTCACCTCGCCGCGGCGGAAGCGGGCGAGGTCGGAGTCGGGCGCCAGACTGTCGAGCATGCCGGGATCGACCGCCTCGATCGAGTCGAGGGCTTCGCGGACGGTGCCGAACCACCGCTGCTGCGGCTCGTAATCGGGCATGAGCCCCATCGCCTGATCGAGGTGGTCCAGGGCCTCCTGCGGCCGGTTCGCCGTCAGCGCCACCAGCGCGTGCCGCACCAGCACCCGGCCCAGTCCCGTGCACACATCAGGCTTCGGGTCGCCCTGGGCCGCCAGGGCGAACGCCCCCACCGCGTTGCCCGTCCACCGCAGGCGGCCCTCCAGTTCGGACTCGCCCAGGGAGTCGTCGTCCAGGCGCGCGAACATCGTCTTCACCGCCACAGCCGCGAGGAAGTCGGCGATGGACAGGTACTCGCGGGCGAGATCGGGCGCGCGCTGAGCGACGTCGTCCAATCGGTCCACGTCGACGAGGTCGCGCACCGCGGATTCGGCGACCATCGCCGCACCCTGCGCTCCGTCGTCGTCGCCGAGCGCCTCGCGGGTCCGGGCGAGCATCATGTGCACAGCGATCACCTGGAAGGTGAGCTCGGCCGCCTCCTCGGCACCGTTCGCGGGCCGCTGTCCCAGGATCCGGATCGCCTCGACGAACAGCGGCTCGGCCGCGGCGTAGTCGCCGGAGTCGAACATCGCCGCCGCGCGGTCGAGCAGCGGCGCCGCGTCCTGCGGCTTCTCTCCGCCGCCCGATGCGTCGTCGCCGCCCTGGTTGAACAAGCCCACCCGTGCTCCTTGTGATCGCGGATCTCCGCCGTGTCCTTCGGCGACTCCGACCTGCGCTGAAACCGCCATTCTGGCATCCCGCCGCCGACGGCGCGGGCCGCAGGCAGCACGGCCGCTCCCGACGGCCGCAGGCGGCGGGGGCGGCGCCGTACGCGCACCGCCCCCGCCGTCGTCTCGCGGTTCAGCCCGACAGGTGCTTGAGCACGTCCTGGCGGGTCACCACGCCGGAGGGCTTGCCGTCCATCAGCACCACGACCGCGCCGGCCTGCTGCAGCAGCTCGACGCAGCGGCTGACCGGCTCGCCGGAGCCGACCACCGGCAGCGGCGGGCCCATATGCCGCTCGACCGGCTCCTCCAACTGCGCCCGCTGGTTGAACAGCGCGTCGAGCACGTCGCGCTCGGCGAGCGCGCCCACGACCTCGGCGGCCATGACCGGCGGTTCCTCCTTCATCACCGGCACCTGCGACACGCTGTACTCGCGCATGACCGACACGGCGGTGCCTACGGTCTCGTGCGGGTGGATGTGCACGAACTCGGGCAGTTCGCTCCCCTTGGCCGCGAGCACGTCGCCCGCGGTGGGTTCGCCGGTCTCCTCGGCCAGGAAACCGAAATCGGCCATCCACTCGTCGTTGAAGATCTTGCCCAGGTAGCCGCGACCGCCGTCGGGCAGCAGCACCACGATGACGTCGTCGGGTCCCGCCCGCTCGGCCACGCGCAGCGCGGCGACCACCGCGAGCCCGCAGGAGCCGCCCACCAGCAGCGTCTCGTCGCGGGCCAGGCGCCGGGTCATCAGGAACGACTCCTTGTCGCTGACCGGGACGACCTCGTCGCACACCGAGGGGTCGTAGGTCTCGGGCCAGATGTCCTCGCCCACGCCCTCGACGAGGTAGGGGCGCCCGCTACCGCCGGAGTAGACCGAACCCTCGGGGTCGGCGCCGATGATCTTCACCCGGCCCTCGGAGACCTCCTTGAGGTAGCGTCCGGCCCCGGTGATGGTGCCGCCGGTGCCGATCCCGCACACGAAGTGGGTGATCCGGCCCTCGGTCTGCTCCCAGATCTCCGGGCCGGTGGAGCGGTAGTGCGACTCGGGGTTGGCCTGGTTGGCGTACTGGTTGGGCTTCCACGCCCCCGGGACGGTCTCGGCCATGCGCTCGGAGACCGAGTAGTAGGAGTCGGGGTGGTCGGGGGCGACGGTGGTCGGGCACACCACGACCTCGGCGCCGTAGGCCCGCAGCACCGCGAGCTTGTCGTTGCCGACCTTGTCCGGGCAGACGAAAACGCAGCGGTAGCCCTTTTCGGCGGCCACGATGGCCAGGCCCACGCCGGTGTTGCCCGAGGTGGGCTCCACGATGGTTCCGCCGGGGCGCAGTGCGCCGCTCTTCTCGGCCTCCTCGACCATGCGCAGTGCGATCCGGTCCTTGACCGATCCGCCGGGGTTGAAGTACTCGACCTTGGCCAGAACCGTCGGAGAGACCCCGCTGGTCACCTTGTTCATCCGCAGCAGGGGGGTGTCCCCTACGAGGTCGATCAGGGTGTTGTGCACCCGCATTCCTGTGCCCCTCTCACGTTCAGCAACGTTGCTGAGGACCGCCCGCGCCCGATCGGGGGCGGACCGCCGCTGACCCGACTGTAACCGGAGGCATCCTGCCGCGCGCCCCGCCCGAGCAGGGAGTTCCGACGTCTTCGGCTTCCGCTGCCGCGGGGCGGTAGTGCTACCCCACTGACGCCGCGGTGACACTTCGGAGGCGCGGCACCGTACAGGATGTGAACCTTCGCGCCGACGGGAACACCGCTTGTCAGAACGCCGTTCCAGCGGGTGCAGGTCCCGTCGCCGGGAAGCCGCCGCTCGCAGCGCGCGGGCGGGCCCGGCGGGCGGGTCGTGATACCCGACCGTGCGTTGCAGGGAGGCGGATATGGTGCTGCGCGCCGCAGGTGCCCGGCGGATCGCCACGGCCACCGCGTTCGGAGGGGGGCTGACCCTGCTGGGGGCCTCGACCGTCGGTCTGCTGTACCTGCAGGCTCGCCAGGCGGTGAAGGCCGTGGGATTCACCCGGTGGCAGGCGCCCCGCGTCAACGGGATCTACGGGCAGGGCGAGGGCGAGCCGATCCGGTTCGCGATGATGGGCGACTCCACCGCGGTGGGCTTCGCCGTCGCCGAGTCCGGCCAGACGCCGGGCAGCATGCTGGCCTCGGGCATCGCCGCCGTGGCCGACCGCCCGGTGCGGCTGCGCCGTGTGGCCCGTACCGGCGCCACCTCGGCTCACCTGTCGAGGCAGCTGGACCGGCTGCGCAGCAACCCGCCCGACCTCGCGGTCATCTTCATCGGCGCCAACGACGTCATCCGCCGGCAGCGCCCGGTCGATGCGGTGGGACACCTGCGCGAGGTCGTGCGCGAACTCGTCGGCGCGGGCACCGCGGTAGTGGTGGGCACCTGCCCGGACCTGGGCACCGTCCAGCCGATCGGGCAGCCGCTGCGCTCCATCGTGCGCCGAGCCTCGCGCCAGCTGGCCGCCGCCCAGACGATCGCGGTCGTCGAGGAGGGCGGCAGGACCGTGTCGCTGAGCGACCTGCTCGCTTCCGACTTTTTGGCCCGACCTGAGGAGTTTTTCGGTCCGGACCGATTCCACCCTTCGGCGAAGGGCTACGCCTACGCCGCGGCCGCGGTGCTGCCGTCGGCGTGTGCGGCGCTGGACCTGCTGCCCGAGCCCGCGGAGCAGCCCGCCGCCGCCTCGGACCGGCAACCGCTGCCGGTGCACCGGGCCGCGGTGGAGGCCGCCGAGGCGGGCGGCAGCGAGGTCAGCCGGACCCGCGTGGACGGCCGCGAGCGGGGGCCGCGGGGCCGGTGGGCGGCGCTCGTCCGGCGGCCGCGCAGCACGGCCCCGAAGGACCGCGTGGAGGCACCGCAGGCGGCTGACGAGGGCGTCGGCGGTGATAGCGCCGCCGCGACGGCGGGTAGCGGTCAGCAGGCGCCCGGCTATACGGCCCCGGAGGTGAGCGAAAGCTCCGCGACAGGCTAACGTCGGGTATCACAGCGACCGACCTACTGGTCGGTAACCGCCTCGTACCAGAAAGGCCGCGACATGCCCGAAGCCGTCATCGTCGCAACCGCGCGTTCGCCGATCGGACGCGCGTTCAAAGGCTCCCTCAAGGACATCCGCCCCGACGACATCACCGCCCAGATCGTCTCCGCCGCGCTGGCCAAGGTCCCGCAGCTGGACCCCGCCGGCATCGACGACCTCATGCTGGGCTGCGGGCTGCCCGGCGGCGAGCAGGGCAACAACCTCGCCCGGATCGTCGCCGTCCAGCTCGGCCTGGACACCGTCCCCGGCACCACGCTGACCCGCTACTGCTCCTCCTCGCTGCAGACCACCCGCATGGCCTACCACGCCATCAAGGCCGGCGAGGGCGACGTGTTCGTCTCGGCCGGCGTGGAGATGGTCAGCCGCTTCACCAAGGGCAACAGCGACTCGCTGCCCGACACCAAGAACCCGGTGTTCGCCGAAGCCGAGGAGCGCACGGCCAAGCGCGCCGAGGGCGGCGCCGAGGCGTGGCGCGATCCCCGCCAGGACGACCGGCTGCCCGACGTCTACATCTCCATGGGCCAGACCGCCGAGAACGTCGCCCAGATCCGCGGCGTCTCGCGCCAGCGCCAGGACGAGTTCGGCGTGCGCTCGCAGAACCTGGCCGAGCGCTCCATCGACAACGGATTCTGGGACCGCGAGATCACCCCGGTCACCGCACCCGACGGCACGGTCGCCGAGACCGACGACGGCCCTCGCCGGGGGACCACCTACGAGAAGGTCTCCAAGCTGGAGCCGGTCTTCCGCCCGGACGGCACCGTGACGGCCGGCAACGCCTGCCCGCTCAACGACGGCGCCGCCGCGCTGGTGATCATGAGCGACACCAAGGCCGCCCAGCTGGGCCTGACCCCCATCGCACGCATCGTCTCCACCGGCGTGAGCGCGCTGTCCCCGGAGATCATGGGCCTGGGCCCGGTCGAAGCCTCGCGCCAGGCGCTCTCCCGGGCGAACATGAGCATCGGCGACGTCGACCTCGTCGAGATCAACGAGGCCTTCGCCGCGCAGGTGCTGCCCGCCGCCGACGAACTGGGCATCGACATCGACTCCCAGCTCAACGTCAACGGCGGTGCGATCGCGGTCGGCCACCCGTTCGGCATGACCGGCGCCCGCATCACCGGCACACTGCTCAACGGCCTGGACTTCCACGACAAGACCTTCGGCCTGGAGACCATGTGCGTGGGCGGCGGCCAGGGCATGGCGGCCGTCTTCGAGCGCCTGAACTGACCGGGCGAATCGCGGCGCCTACCGGCGCGGCAGGGGCGGCCGGGGGCGCGTTCCGCCTCCGGCCGCCACAGGCGCGGCGGCGGGGAGTGCGCGCCGGCGGGTGTATCGGAGGTGAACGGCCGGTGGCCGAACCGGGACGCGGGACCGACAAATCAGCGGGGTAAAAGACCGCCCGGAGGTCTTGTCCAAACCGTGATGCTGGTGCAGTGTCGCAGGTAAGTGCCACTCACCTACGGAGGTGCCAATGTCGGTAACCCACTCGCCGGAGATGCACGCGCGCTTGATCGAAAGAATCCCGACCGTCACCGGCCGCGAACTCAGCGAGTGGTTCGACACTCTGGAGAAGGGCCCCGGTCTCACCCGCTGCCTGGAGCGCACCAACTGGCTGGCCGACGAGTACAACCTCAGTCACGGCTACGCTCAGGCGATCGTCCAGGAGTACGACCGGCGCCGCCGCAACCGCACACCCGTTCCCGATCAGCGCACCAGCAGCAGCCGATGAACTCCGCACCCCCGCGCCGGCGCCGGCACTGTGAGCACGGCGACGCCCCGCCCGGTCGGACCGGGCGGGGCGTCGGTGTTTCGGTACCCGCTGCGCGGGGGTCCGGGATCGGGCGTCGCGGGCCTTATCCGTCGGACCACCCGCCGACTACTCGCTGAAGAGCGACTTCAGAATCCAGAGCAGGCGCAGGATCTCGATGTAGAGCCAGACGAGCGTGACGGTCAGGCCGAACGCGAGCTGCCAGGAGTACTTGCGGGGCAGCCCCATGTTCAGCGCGTCCTCGACCTGGCGGAACTCGATCATCAGCATGGCGGCGGCCAGGGTGACCGCCAGCAGCGAGATGCCCAGGCCCAGCCACGAGGGCTCGCGCAGGCCGAGGCCGCCGCCGCCCATGAACATCGCCGCCACGAAGTTGACCATCAGCAGCAGCACGAGGCCCATGGTGGCGGCGGTGACCACCTTGACGAAGGTGTTGGTCACCCGGATGATCCGGAGCTTGTAGACGGCCAGCACCGACCCGGCGGCGAACAGGGTGCCGACGACCGCCTGTGTCACCAGCTCGCCCATGGGCATGCCGTTCTGGCTCATCAGCGACATCTCGAAGATGCCGCTGAGACCCCCGACGAGCAGGCCTTGCAGGGCGGCGTAGGTCAGGATCAGCGCCGGGTTGGTGGACTGCTTGAACGCGATCACCAGCCCCAGCACCAGCCCGCCGAGGGCACCGATCAGCGCCAGTCCCATACCGAGGGCACTGCCCGACACGGCCAGGAAGTAGGTGGGCGCCGCGGTCAGCACGACCACACCCAGCGACATCGCGGTGCGCACCACCACGTCGTCGATGGTCATCCGCTCCCCTGCGGAGGGGGCCTGCGGCGCTCCCGGCTGCGGGGAGCCGGGCTGGGGGTAGCCGTATCCGGGCTGGGGCGACGGGTGGCCGGCCTGATACGGGGCGCCCTGGCCGTACGGCGCCTGACCGTATCCGGCCTTGCCGGACCGCATCGCCCGCTTGAGAACGGGGTTCGAACTCCTCATCGCCATGTCTGAGCAAGCCTTTCCAGGGCGTGACGTGTCTGCCGCTAACGTAACGTACGGGACCGCCGCCCGGTTCCCACCGACCATCACAGCTCGGAATCACCATCCTCCGGCGCCGGAGCGCACAGGCGCCCGAGCCCTCCTCGCCCGGGGGAAGACTCGTGGTCGGCGGGTCGCAGGGCGCACGCGCCCGGGCCCGAACGGCGAAGCGGGGCGCCCCTGCCCCGGTCGGGCGCCCCGCCGCGCAGCCCGGCGGCCGCCGGCCGCGCGCAGGACGGGTGCGCGGCAGCGCGGACGGCGGGCTGCGGTACGGCCTCCGGTCCGGAAGGCCGGCGGGGTGCCTCCCGGACCGGCGGCGCGATCAGACTCCGCTCGGCGGAGGTCAGCTCTTGGTGAGCAGCGAGCGGGCGAAGAAGGCCACGTTGGCCGGGCGCTCGGCCAGGCGGCGCATGAAGTAGCCGTACCACTCGTCGCCGTAGGGCACGTAGACGCGCATGCGCCGTCCCTCGGAGGCGATGCGCCGCTGCTCGTTCTCCCGGATTCCGTAGAGCATCTGGTGCTCGTAGTCGCCGGGGCCGCGGCCGCCGGCGTCGGCCAGCACGCCGGCGATCGACACCAGCCGGGGGTCGTGCGAGGCCACCATCGGGTAGCCCTCCCCCTCCATGAGCACACGCAGGCAGCGGACGTAGGAGCGGTCGACCTCGCCCTTGCCGCGGTAGGCCACCGAAGCGGGCTCGTCGTAAGCGCCCTTGCACAGCCGCACCCGCGAACCGGCGCCTGCGAGGTCGCGGCAGTCGCCCTCCGTACGGTGCAGGTAGGCCTGCAGGACCGCGCCCACCCACGGGAAGTCGACGCGCAGCTCGGTCAGGATGGACAGCGTGGAGTCCACGGTGGTGTGGTCCTCCATGTCCAGGGTGACGGTGGTGCCCGCCCGCGCGGCGGCCTCGCAGATCCGCCGGGCGTTCTCCAGGGCGATCTTCTCGCCGTCCTGCGGCAGGAACTGGCCCACCGCGGACAGCTTCACCGAGACCTCGGCGCGGTCGGCGACGCCCGCCCGGTCCAGCTCGGACAGCAACCGGCTGTAGGCGTCGACGGTGTCCTGGGCCTGGGACGTGTCGGTCGTGTCCTCCCCCAGGTGGTCCAGCGTGACCAGGCGGTCGGCGGTGAGCTGCTCGACGACCGGCAGCGCCCGCTCCAGGGTGGAGCCGGCGACGTACTTGGACACCAGCCCGCGGGTGACGGGCGCGCGCTCCACAAGCGTGCGGCAGGCACGCGACCGCGCCGCGGCCAGCAGTGTCGTACGAAGCATGTGTGACCTCGTTCTCCTCGTGCCCGCCGACCCGGTCGCGGCCCGGCGGCGCTGCTCTGCTGAGGCCCGCCGGGCCCGCGCCCGTTCGGGCCGCGGGCCCGGCGGGGCCGTCCTGGCCCTGGTCGGGTGGACGGGGCCGCCGCTGTCCTAGCCCTGGTGAGGGTAGGCGGAGGACTTCGGCGGGACGAAGGTCTCCTTGATCGAGCGCGGGCTCGCCCAGCGGGCGAGGTTCTGCGCGCTGCCCGCCTTGTCGTTGGTGCCCGAGGCGCGGGCGCCGCCGAAGGGCTGCTGGCCCACGACGGAACCGGTCGGCTTGTCGTTGACGTAGAAGTTGCCCGCGGCGAAGCGCAGCGCGTGCTGGGCGGTTTCGACCGCCTTGCGGTCGTCGGCGATGACCCCGCCGGTCAGCCCGTAGGGCGAGCCCTGGTCGACGACGGAGAGGATGCGCTCGTAGTCGCCGTCCTCGTAGACGTGCACGGCGATGATGGGGCCGAAGTACTCGGTGCGGAACACGTCGTTCTCGGGGTCGGTGCCGACCATGATCGTGGGCCGCACGAAGTAGCCGGTGGAGTCGTCGCAGGTTCCGCCGGCGATGATCTCCAGCGTCTCGTCCTCGCGCGCCCGCTCCAGGACGCCGGACAGTTTGTCGAAGGAGCGGCGGTCGATGACGGCGCCGAGGAAGTTGCCCAGTTCGGAGACGTCGCCCATGGGCAGCGCCTCGGTTTCGGCGACCAGGTCCTCACGGATCCGCTCCCACACCGAGCGGGCGATGAAGGCGCGCGAGGCGGCCGAGCACTTCTGGCCCTGGAACTCGAAGGCGCCGCGGACGACGGCGGTGCGCACGACGTCGGGGTCGGCCGAGGAGTGGGCGACGATGAAGTCCTTGCCGCCGGTCTCGCCGACGATGCGCGGGTAGGAGCGGTAGTTCTCGATGTTCTCGCCGACGGTGCGCCAGAACTGCTGGAAGACGCGGGTGGAGCCGGTGAAGTGGACGCCGGCCAGGTCCGGGTCGGCCATGGTGACCTCGGAGACGTCCTTGCCGTCGCCGGTGACCATGTTGATGACGCCGGGAGGCATTCCCGCTTCCTCCAGCAGCTGCATCAGCAGGTGGGCGGCGAACTGCTGGGTGACGGCGGGCTTCCAGACCACGACGTTGCCCATCAGCGCCGGAGCGGTGGGCAGGTTGCCGGCGATGGCGGTGAAGTTGAACGGGGTCACCGCGTAGACGAAGCCCTCCAGCGGGCGCTGCTCGACGCGGTTCCACTGCCCGGCGGGGCTGTAGGGCTGCTCGGCGAGCAGCTTGCGAGCATAGGAGACGTTGAAGCGCCAGAAGTCGATCAGCTCGCAGGCGGAGTCGAGTTCGGCCTGGATGGCGGTCTTGGACTGGCCGAGCATGGTGGCCGCGTTGATGGTCTGGCGCCAAGGGCCCGCCAGCAGATCGGCGGCGCGCAGCAGAACCGCGGCGCGCTCGTCGAAGGGCATGTCGCGCCAGGCGGGCGCCGCCCGCTTGGCCGCGGCCACGGCCGCTCGGGCGTCGTCTGCGGTGGCGGTGCCGAGGGTGCCCAGGACGTGGGCGTGGTTGTGCGGCTGCACGACGTCCACGCGCTCCCCGCCGCCCATGCGGCGCTCGCCGCCGATGGTCATGGTCAGGTCGACGGGCTCCTTGGCCAGCTCGGTGAGCGTGGCGGAGAGCTCGTCCCGCTCCGGGCTCCCGGGCGCGTAGGTCAGTACCGGCTCGTTGACCGGTGTGGGGACGTTCGTCACGGCGTCCATGGGCCCTCCCTCGGTGAATCGGTGGAACCGGACAAACCTAGAAGACGGGTCCCCGGGTACACCTTGTCTCGAAAGCCACGATTCCCCGAGCGCTTTTGGCCGATGAGACAAAGCACGATGGTCCACAATGGACGGCCATGGACGTTCCCTCAGAGCCCTACGGCGCATCCGCGGCAGCCGACGCCGCAGGCGAGAGCACGGGTATCCCGCTGCGCAGGCTGCTGCTGGCGGTGGGCGACCCGCTCGTGGACGTGCTCGCTGCGCCGGCGGGCCTGGATGTGCGGGTGGACAACGTGGTCATCGTCGACCCCGAGGACGAGGCCGAGGCGTTCGCCGGCGACCTGGTCCTGCTGATCGGCGCGCGGGGCAGCGCCGCCCGGCACCTGGTGCGCGCGGCCGCGCGGCGCGGCGCGGCGGCCGTTGCGGTGAAGGTGCACTCCGACGAGCCCGCCTACCCGCCGCCGCAGGGCTGGGGCGCCGCCGCGAAGGTGCGCCGCGGCGGCGACGAGGTGGCGCTGCTGCGCAGCGAGGCCAGCGATGCCGGGGTGGCGCTGCTGGGGGTGCGGCCCGAAGTGCGCTGGGACCAGTTGCAGTCGCTGTGCCGCAGCGTGCTCGACGACGCCCGCCTGACCGCAGAGGCCGATCTGGGCGAGTCGGCCGGCGACCTCTACTCGCTGGCCCAGACGATCTCTGCGCTGACCGGCGGGCTGGTGACCATAGAGGACGCGGCGAGCCGGGTCCTGGCCCACTCCAGCGGCGAGGAGGCCGATGAGCTGCGCCGGCTGTCGGTGCTGGGACGCCGCGGCCCCGAGCAGTATCTCGCCCTGCTGCGCGAGTGGGGGGTGTTCTCCCGGCTGCGCGCCGGCGAGGAGGTGGTGCGCATCGACGAGCACCCGCAGCTGGGCATCCGGCGGCGCTTGGCGGTGGGCATCCACGCGGGCACCCAGCCGCTGGGCACGATCTGGGTGCAGGAGGGCTCCGAGCCGTTCGCCGAGGACGCCGAGGAGGCGCTGCTGGGCGCTGCCCGGATGGCGGCGCTGCACTTGGTGCGCCACCGCACCGAGGCGACGGTGGGGCTGCGGCTGCGCGACGACCTGCTGGCGAGCCTGCTGGAAGGCAGCATCGAGGCGGCGGCGCTGGCCGACACCATCGAGGTCGACGCCGACCGCCCCGCACTGGTGGCGGCGTTCGCGCTGTCGCCGGCCGGCGCGCCGGGCACCGGCGGTCGGGGCGAGTCCGCCCGCGCCGAGGACACCGACCGTTCCGGCCGGGAGCTGAACCGGCGGCGGCTGGTGGACCTGATCACCGTGCACACCGCCGCCTACCGCCGCACGTCGCTGGTCACGCTCGTGGGCGGACGGATCTACGTCCTCATGCCCGACATCTCCCGAGCAGGCTCGGGCGGAGCGGACTCCACGGCCGAATCCGCCCGCAGCTCGGCGGAATCGGCGGTACTGGCGCTGACCCGCAAGACGGTGGAGGCGGCCCGCGCCACCCTGGGCGTCACGGTGCAGGGCGCGGTGGGCTCGCCGGTGGACTCGCTGGCCGCCATCCCCGACTCCCGTGCCGAAGCCGACCGCATCCTGGACGCCATGGGGCGCGACCTGGCCATGGACGTCGCCACGATGTCCGACGTGCGCACCCACGTGCTCATCAGCGAGACCCTGGCCTACCTGCGCGGCACTCCGGCCCTGCGCGACCCGCGCGTCAGCGCTCTGGCCGAGCACGACGCCGCCCAGGGGTCGGACCTGGTGACGTCGCTTCTGGCCTACCTGGAGGACTTCGGCGACGTCCGCACCGCGGCATCCCGCCTGCACATCCATCCCAACACCCTGCGCTACAGGGTCCGCCGGGCCGAGTCGGTCAGCGGCATCGACCTCTCCGACCCGACCCAGCGGCTGTTCACGCACCTGCAACTGCTGATGGAGCGAGGAACATGACGCGCCGTGCCCCGCATCGATCCCCGCCGATCAGCGGTGGTTCCGGACCGAGGAGTGGCAGGAGGGGCAGCGGGAACGCTCCCGGGACGTCTCGTCTTCGTCCACGCGTGGCGGCCCGCCCCAGGGCTTCCTCATTCCTTGAGCCCTCTGCTGAAGGACTGCACTGTTCCCCTTGCGAGATGGTCACTTCCTCCGCTTCGGCGCACCGGCGCCGCCTTGGGAACCGCCGAGCTTCCGCCCACGAAGCGCCCGGACGCCGTGGCCGCCCCAGTGGCATGGACCGCGATGAAGCACGCCGAGGCGGTGGTGTTCACCAGCGATCCGGACGACATGTCCGCCTGCCTTGCGGTGCTGCACGACCACGACACACGGGTGGTCCCGGTGCGAGTGCGTTTCAGCCCCGCGGCCGCCGGCCGGAGGCCGCGCCTTCCGCCCGGCGCCGGTCAGGGGCGCGGTCGCCGGCGGCGGCTTCTCACGGTGTCATGGTGTCGAGGATCGGGACCAGCTGCTCCTCCTCGTAGGCGAGGTGAGCCTCCAGTTCGGTGGTGAGCCGCTCGACCTCCGACTGCACGGCGGCCGGGTCCGGGGCGGCGCCGTCGAGCTGGATTCGGAGCTGCTCCAGCAGGGTCTCGACGCGCGTGTGCTCCTCGCCCAGGCGGGCGATGACGTCGGCGAGCTCGGGACGGGCCTCGGCCAGGGCCGGGAACATCCCGGTGTCCTCCATGGTGTGGTGGTAGGCCAGTCCCTGGCAGACGGTCAGGCAGTTGATGCGCAACTGGGCGCCGAGTCCCGGACCCGAGCGCGCGATCTCGTCGCGGACCATGGCCAGTTCGCGGCGGAACGCGTCGTGCACGGCGATCAGCCCCTTGCCCAGGCGCTGTTCGACGGCCTCTCCGCTGACGGGGTTGAGGGCGACGACGGGAATGGTGCGTTCGGTCTCGGCTTGGTACTCGGCCCAGCCGGGGTCGGCTTCGGCGGCGCGGGCGAACACGGCGTCGCGCTCTTCGCCTTCCAGCACGACGGCGTCGGCCTCGACGGCGAAGACCCCGTTCTCGACGGTGACCCGCGGTTCGGCGCGCAGGTTGTGGAACCACGCCGGGTGGCGGGGACCGCCGCCGGCGGAGGCGATGATCAGAGTCCGCTCGCCGTCGGGCAGATAGGCCACAGGCACGGTGCGGCGGATGCCGGTCCGCGCGCCGGTGGTGGTCAGCAGCAGGAGGCGGGCGCCTTCGAACATCCCGCCGACGCGGCCGCCGTTGGCGCGGAACTCCTCGATGACCGCGCTGTTGAAGTCGTCGATGCCTGTGTGGTCATAGGTCTGCTCGTCGGTCATGTCTGCGTACTCCGAGTGTGGTGAATCCGCTGCCGCGGTGACTGGGCGACGAGCGCGCACGGCGTCGACGGCGCGGAGGCGCCGGGGCGGGTGCGCGGGAACTCGTCGATCGGCGGTTCGGCGAAGGCGCGTCGCCCCTGCTCACCGGCTGCGTCGCGGCGGGATCAGGGCCGGAGCACACCGGCGCGGCCGCGCTCGACGGCGCGGGGCGATGCGAGCGGTGTGCGAAAAGGCGGCGGCACGATACACAGCGCCGCCTTCGAGGACGGCACGGGGCGAACAGGCCCTTGCTGTGCGGGGCACCGTGGAAAGCGGGGACGGCGCGCGGCTTCGCAGGGGTCAGGCGGCGCCTGTGGAACGGCTGCTCACACGATCATCCCCTTCGGCGGTCCGGGTGCCGCCCGCGAGCCGCATCCATCCCCGGCGGCAGTCGGCACGCGAAGAATCCAATCCCACGCGTGGACCGCTGTCAACGGCCGAACGCGGCGGCGACCGGCTTCGGCCACGGCGATGCCGGGCCGGGGGCGAGGGGCGGGACGAAGCGCCGTGCGGGCGTGCCGACGTGCTGTGCGCCGCCGCTCGACGGCGCCCAGCACCGGACGTGCGCCGCTGGGCACGAAGCGGTACCCCCGGTCGGACTCGAACCGACACTTGTGACCCTTTTAGGGGGCCTGCCTCTACCATTGGGCTACGAGGGCGGCACCATCATACCGGGGATGGCCGATTCAGCGGGATTCGCGCTGCTTCGGCCTGGCGACGGACGAAACGGCCCCTCCGTACGGTGCAGGTGGCCGATTCGCACGCCGCCCGGCCACGGCGACCGAAGGGTCGCGACCGGTCGCGGCGACGCGGCCGCGGCGCACACGGGTCCGCACACGATGGAAACGGCCGGCCCCCGTCGGGGACCGGCCGTGGCTCGACGCGCCGCCGCCTCAGCTGACGCGGCGCAGCAGCTGCCCGTTCTCCACCTGGGGCTTGGCCGCCTCCTCGAAGGCCTGGCGCGGCTCCTGCATCTCCGGCAGCGCGGCGTAGTCGCGCCGCAGGATGAAGCCGACGATCCAGTCGGCCAGGACGCGCGCCTTCCGGTTGAAGGTCGGCACCGCGTAGAGGTGGTAGGCGCGGTGGGCGTACCAGGCGAGCCTGCCGGTCAGCTTGATCCTGCCGAACAGCTGGGCGGCGCCCTTGTGCAGGCCGAGTCCGGCCACGGCGCCCAGGTTGCCGTGCACGTAGGGGGTCATCTCCCGGCCGCGCAGCGCGGCGATGACGTTGTCGGCCAGCACCGGGGCCTGGCGCACCGCGTTCTGGGCGTTGGGCGGGTAGAAGCCGCCCTTGCCGTCGGGCACCTGGGCGTTGTCGCCGCCGGCGAAGGCGTTCTCCACACCGTTGACGGTGAGGTACTCGCTGGTGTCGATGTGGCCCTTGGGCCCCAGCGGCAGGTCCCCCGCCTGCACGACGGGGCTGGGCTTGACGCCTGCGGTCCACACCAGGGTTCCCGCGTCGAACTCGGCGCCGTCGCTGAGCTTGATCCGCTGGTCGACGGCCGACTCCAGGAAGGTGGACAGCCGCACGTCGATCCCGCGCCGCTTCAGCTGGTTCAGCGTCCTCTCACCGACGTCGGGGCCCACCTCGGGCAGGATCTTGTCGGCGGCCTCGACCAGGTAGAAGTTCAGGTCGTCGACGTCGATGGAGGAGTAGATGCGCGTGGCGTCGCGGGCCAGGTCCTCCAGCTCGGCGATCGCCTCGGCACCGGCGAAGCCGCCGCCGACGAAGACGAAGTTGAGCGCCTTGCGCCGGATCTCGGGATCGTCGGTGGAGTCGGCGATGTTCAGCTGGTCCAGCACGTGGTTGCGCAGGTAAACGGCCTCCTCGACCGTCTTGATGCCGATCCCCCACTCGGCCAGCCCGGGGATGGGCAGCGTGCGGGAGACGGCGCCTGCGGCCATCACGATGTGGTCGTAGGCGATCCTGCGCGGTTCGCCGACCACGGGCTCGAAGTCGACCGAGCGGTTGGCGTGGTCCACGTGGATGACGCGCCCGGTGAGCACGCGCACCCGGTCGAAGACGTCGCGCAGCGGAACGACGACGTGGCGCGGGGAGATGCTGCCCGCCGCGATCTCCGGGAGGAACGGCTGGTAGGTCATGTAGGAGTTGGGGTCGACGATGGTGATGCGGGCTTCGCCCGGCCCCAGCTGCTTCTCCAGCCGCTTCGCGGTGTACATCCCCAGGTACCCGCCGCCGACGACGAGTACGTGCGGGATCTGGTCCTCGTCACCGCCGCCGTGCACCAGGCGGTAGTTCCTGCCTTCGGTCATCGCGCATCCGCCCCTGAGTCCCGTTCCGCGCCCCCAGTCCGAGGCGCGAAGTTCGGTAAGTCTTCGTTGACTGGCATGTTCCCGATCGGCTTTCAACGGAAAGAATGCTCTTCTTTGCCAAGGGAGCCGAGGGTCCCTCTATCTCGCCTTGCTTGTGCATTCTTTCACAAGCCCCTCGTAACATTAAAGCGAGGAGCCGTACAGGTTTAGACCATGAAATACCGACCCTGCGACGCATTCATGCAGGTCAGAGACCTTGTGAATGGATTCACGCGCCAGATCGCAGGTGACGCGTCTCACCGGGGACTCCGGTCGAGGTCACACGAACGGCGCCGCTCCACCCCAGCGCAGCGCGGCGATCGGCGGCCCAAAGCGGCGCGTCACCGCCGCCGACGGCCCCGGGCGGACTACGGCGTGTCCGCGGCGCCGTGTGCGCTCCCCTCCGGCGCGCCGAGGCACAGGCCCCAGGCGATCCCGTCGAGGATGTCGTGCTCGCTGGCCACGAACCCGCTCGCTCCGGTGCGGGCCACCACGCGGGAGAGGATGAGCGCGCCCGCGCCGATCACGTCCACGCGGCCGGGGTGCATGACGCCGATCGCCGCCCGCCGGTCGTGGTCCATCCCCAGGAGCTCCTGGGAGATCTCGTGCACCCGCGCAGCCGGAACCCAGGCGTGGTGGATCCGCTCGGGGTCGTACTCGGGCAGATCCATGGCGATGCCCGCGACAGTGGTCGCGGTGCCTGCCACGCACACCAGCGAGGCCGTCTCCTCCAGCGGCACCGACCCCGCGGCCTCCTCCAGCGCGGCGTCGATGTCGGCCGTGGCCGCGGCCACCTGCTCGGCCGTGGGCGGGTCGTCGGTGAGGTGGCGCTCGGCGAGGCGCACGCAGCCGATGTCGACCGAGCGGGCCGCGCGCACCGGCCCGGCGTCGTCGGGGGCGCCGCGTGGATCGGGCCGGCCCAGCACGAACTCGGTGGACCCGCCTCCGATGTCGACGATCAGGAACGGAGGGTCGAAGCCGGTGTCCTCGTCCTCCAACTCGGCCGTCGCGCCGATGAAGGACAGCTCCGCCTCCTCGTCGCCGGTGATCACCTCGGGCTCCACGCCGATGATCCCGCGCACGCCCTCGACGAACTCGCCGCGGTTGCGCACGTCGCGGGTGGCGCTGGTGGCCACCATGCGCACCGACTCCGGGCCGAACTCCACGCCGTTCTCGCGCATCAGGTCGGCGTACTCGCTCAGGGCGGCGAACGTGCGCTCCAGCGCCTCGGGGGCGAACGCGCCGGTGCGGTCCACTCCCTGGCCCAGGCGGACCACCTCCATGCGCCGTTCGAGGTCGACGAGTTCGACTTCCTCGTCCTCCATCCCGATCAGCGCCGAGATGAGCAAGCGGATGGAGTTGGTGCCGCAGTCCACGGCGGCCACGGTGGTCACCTGGTCGTCCCCTCGGTGTCGTCGTCTGCTGAGTGCGGGTCGCCCGCCGCGCTGCCGCCGCCGTCCCGGCCGGCGCACACGCAGGGCCCCTCTGCCC
Organism: Streptomonospora alba; assembly: GCF_000826685.1. Taxonomy (GTDB): domain Bacteria; phylum Actinomycetota; class Actinomycetes; order Streptosporangiales; family Streptosporangiaceae; genus Streptomonospora; species Streptomonospora alba. The sequence goes on along the minus strand of NZ_JROO01000031.1, from coordinate 7,568 downwards.
ACCACTCGGGCAGCGAATCCAGCGCCTCACCGCCGAGGGGATTGGCGCCCGGCCGCGCCAGCTCGTGGGCGACCAGCGCGTGCAGGCACTTGACCCGCTCGGGCATGCCGCCTGCGCTCTGCATGCCCTCGGGCAGCGGCGCGGAGGCGTCGCGCCGGGTCTGCTCGGCGCGCTCCTCCAGGTAGTCGCGGTGCGCCCGTTCGTAGGCCGCGCCCAACTCGGGGTCCTCGGCCAGGCGCTCCTGCATCCGGCGCATCAGTCCGCCGGCCTCCAGGGTGCCGATGGCCGAGGCGGCGCGCGGGCAGGTGAGGTAGTAAAGCGTCGGGAACGGCGTGCCGTCCTCCAGACGCGGCGCCGTGCGCACCACATCGGGCAGCCCGCACGGGCAGCGGTGGGCCACCGCCCGCAGGCCGCGCGGCGGGCGCCCCAATTGGCGCTGCACCGCCGCGGCGTCGGAGTCGGCGACGCGGTCTGGGGCTGATGTGTGGTCGGCGGAAGTCATCGCGCTCTCAGCGTAGCCGCCGGCGGCACCCGCCGCGCACCCGACCTGGGCCGCGCCGCGTCCGTCGTTCACTGCGCGCAGAGGCGGCACACCCTAGGGTGGAGCCATGTCCGACACCTGGACCGCGGATCTGTGGTTCGACCCGTCCTGCCCCTACTCGCGCCTGACCGCACGGTGGCTGGCGGAGGCCGCACACGTGCGTCCGATCAGCCTGCGCTGGCGGGTGATGAGCCTGGCGGTGCTCAACGAGGGCCGCGACGACGATCCCGAAGGCGACTCGGAAGGCTATCTGTGGATCCCCGCCCGGATCTGCGCCGCGGTGCAGGTCGAACACGGGCACGACGCGCTGGGCCGCTTCTACGACGCGCTGTGGGCTGCGCGCGAGCACAGCGGGGGCGAGCGGATCACGGGGTTCGAGGAGGCGCTGGCCCACGCCGGCCTGCCCGCCGAACTCGCGCAGGCGGGCTTCGCCGACTCCTACGACGGCGCGCTGCGCGCCTCCCATTCCACGGGCCTCGGGCTCGTCGGCGGCGAGGTCGGCAGCCCGATCCTGGCCGCGGCGGCGCCCGACGGCACGCGCGTCGCCGCCGTGTTCGGCCCGGTGATCTCGCAGGTGCCGCGCGGCGAGGCCGCCGGCCGGCTGTGGGACGGCACGGTGCTGGCTGCGGGCACGCCGGGCTTCCACACCATCCAGGGGCCGCCGCAGGCCGAGATCGGCGACTGAGCCGCGTCCACACGGCGGGACGGCGCCTCGGCGAAACCCGATCGCACCGTCAGCCGGTCGGTTCGGCCTCGGGGATCTCCGGCTCCTGCTTCGGGCTGTCGGCCTCCAGGACCGACTGCCACAGGCGGGTGAACCACGGCTCGCCGGAACCGGCGTCGGCGGCGGCATCCTGCTGGTCCTCGTCGGAGACGACGACGTAGGCGCGCTCGTCCGGATACTGGTAGTGCAACCGGGTGCGGGCCTCGCGCTCGATGTAGGCGGGGTCCTTCAGGTGCTCGCGGCGTTCCCGCAGCTCGTCGACGGCCTGCTCGGTCTGGGCCTTCTCCTCGCGCAACTCGGCGATGCGCGCCCGCTGGGCCAGGTACTCCCGCAGCGGGTAGGCCAGGCTGAGCGCGATCATGCAGATCACCAGGGCGAGGATCGCGGCGCGGCTGGTCAGAGCCGGGCGGGGGCGCCCGCCGCCGGAGCCCGAACCGCCGCCGGAACCGGACGTGCCACCGCTGCGCGGACCGGAGCCGCTTCCGCCGCCGCGGCCTGATCCCCCGGCGGAACCGCCGCCCTTGGCGCGGCCGCCCTCCGCCTTCTCCTTGGCCGCGCCGCCGCGGCCCTTGGACGAGGGCGCCGCGTCGATCGGCACCACCTTCGAGCCCGACGCACTCTTCTTCCCGGGGGCGGCCTTCTTCGGCGCCGCCGCGTCACCGGCCTTGGCGGACTTTCCGGTCGTGGCCGCGCCGCCGGTCCTACCGGCCTGCGCAGTGCCGCCGCCCTTGGCGGCACCGCCGGTCTTCGCGGAACCGGTGGTCTTCGCGGAACCGGTGGAGTTCGCGCCCTTGGCGGTCCTGGCGGCACCGCCCGTCTTCGCGGAGCCGGCGGAGCCGCCCTTGGCGGACGCGCCCGTCGTGGCCGCCTTCCGTCTGCCGCCCGTGCCGGACTTCTCCGCCTTCGCTCCGGCGCGGCCCCGCCGGCCGCCGCTGCCGCCGCCTGAGGCGCCAGAGGCCGGCGGCCGCGCCTTCGCGCTCCGCGACCGCTTCGACTCCTCTGGCACCTCGGGCATGAGCGGGCAGACTAGTCCTGCCGACGGTAGCGCGGGAAGGCCGACACGCCGGCGTAAAGCGCCGCGTCGTCGAGCTCCTCCTCGATCCGCAGCAGCTGGTTGTACTTGGCTACGCGCTCGCTGCGCGCCGGAGCGCCGCTCTTGATCTGGCCGGCGTTGGTGGCCACGGCGATGTCGGCGATGGTGGTGTCCTCGGTCTCGCCGGAGCGGTGCGAGATCATCGCCGTGTAGCCGCTGCGCTGAGCCATCGAGACGGCGTCCAGGGTCTCGGTGAGCGTGCCGATCTGGTTCACCTTGACCAGCAGCGAGTTCGCCGCGCCCTCGGAGATGCCGCGCTGCAGGCGCTCGGGGTTGGTGACGAACAGGTCGTCGCCCACGATCTGCAGGCGCGAGCCCAGAGTGGAGGTCAGGTGGACCCAACCTGCCCAGTCGTCCTCGTCCAGCGGGTCCTCGATGGAGACCAGCGGGTAGGCGTCGGCCAGCTCCCCGTAGTAGGCGGCCATGTCCTCGGCGCTGCGGGACTTGCCCTCGAAGTCGTACACGCCGTCGGTGCAGAACTCGGTGGCGGCGACGTCCAGGGCCAGGGCGATGTCGCGACCGGGGGTGTAACCGGCCTTCTGCACCGCCTCGATGATCAGGTCCAGAGCCGCCCGGTTGTTGTCGAGGTCGGGCGCGAACCCGCCCTCGTCGCCGACGCCCGTACCCAGGCCGTAGCCCTTGAGCACCGACTTCAGCGCCTGGTAGACCTCGGCGCCCCAGCGCACCGCCTCACGGAAGCTCCCCGCTCCGATCGGCGCGATCATGAACTCCTGGATCGCGACGTTGGTGTCGGCGTGGGCGCCGCCGTTGAGGATGTTCATCATCGGCACCGGCAGCACGTGGGCGTTGGGGCCGCCGATGTAGCGGAACAGGGGCAGGCCCGAGCTGTCGGCCGCGGCGTGTGCGGTGGCCAGGGACGCGCCGAGGACGGCGTTGGCGCCCAGGCGGGACTTTCCGGGGGTGCCGTCCAGTTCGATCATGGCGCGGTCGATGAGCCGCTGCTCCTCGGGCGCGAAACCGATCAGCTCGTCGGCGATGTCGTCGTTGACGGCGGCCACCGCATTCTCGACGCCCTTGCCGCCGAAGCGGTCGCCGCCGTCGCGCAGCTCCACCGCCTCGAACTGCCCGGTCGACGCGCCGCTGGGGACCGCCGCGCGTGCTGTGGTCCCTTCGTCGAGCAGGACCTCCACCTCGACCGTCGGATTACCGCGGGAGTCGAGGATCTCCCTCGCCTGCACTGCCTCGATCGACGACAACGTTGCAACTCCTTCGATTCGCGTGCGGACGCGGCTCCGGCGCTTACGCGGATGGGACACGGCAGGTGCGGCCTCCTGCTTTCCAGGCGCAGGCCCCACCCGTCACCCTGTGCGATCCGCCCCGAGCCACGGGCGTGTGCGACGGGCGCCCGCCGGTCCGCCGGCCGCCCGCGCCGACGGCGCCCGCGGTGTGCGGCGCGTCCAGCGCCCATCCACCCGACACCCTAGCGAGTAGGGCCTGCCGCGGTCTCGCGGGCCACCGAGAATTGGTCTAGTCCACACCGGGCATCCGCAACTCCGCTCCCTGGCGGTCCAGCCCAGCAGGGGCTCACAGACGCGGGTGCCGCGCGACACGCCCGGCGACACGCCGCCGGACCCGCTTTCTCTCAGCGGCGCGAGTCGACCGCACAGCGTCGCCGCACGCGGTGAACGGCACGTGAAAAGCGGACCGCAGCGAAACGGCGGTGCGGTTGCGGGCAACCGCTCGGCGACGCATGGCGTCTATCCCTACCAAAGAGGTATAAATAGAGGTGTTGCTCTGACGCACCCGGCTGCCGGCCGGGGGCACACCCGGAACTCGGAAGGCCGCCCGCTATGCAGACCCTCGTACTCCTGGGTTTCGTCGGCCTTCTCGGGCAGCTGATCAACGGCAGCCTGGGAATGGGCTACGGGATCAGCACCACCAGCGCCCTGCTGGTCATCGGCACCAGCCCGGCGCTGGCCTCGGCCACCGTCAACCTCTCCCAGGTGGGCTCGCAATTCGCCTCGGGGTTCGCCCACTGGCGGTTCGGCAACGTCGACTGGGCGGTGGTCTGGCGCATCGCCGTGCCCGGCGCCGCGGGATCGTTCGCCGGCGCTGTCTTCCTCAGCCGCCTCTCCACCGATGCGGCCGGTCCGCTGATGTCGACGATCCTGCTCGTTCTGGGCACCTACCTGCTCGCGCGCTTCACCTTCCGCAAGCTGCCCCGGCCCGATCTCAGCCGTCCGCTGCGCACCGTGTTCCTCGCCCCCGTCGGGTTGTTCGCCGGCTTCATGAACTCCACGGGAGGCGGCGGGTGGGGCCCGGTGGGGACCTCGGCGCTACTCGCCAGCGGGCGGCTGGAACCGCGCAAGGTCATCGGGTCGATCAGCGTGGGCGAATCGGCCGTCGTGGTCGCGGGCAGCATCGGGTTCGCCGTCGGGCTGGGCTTCACCGGCATCAACATCACCTGGGTGGCGGTGCTTCTGCTGGGCGGGCTGCTCGCCGCGCCGATCGCCGCCTGGCTCGCCAGCCACGTGCCCGCGCGCATGCTCGGCTCGCTGGTGGGCGGGCTGATCGTCTTCACCAACACCCGCGTGCTGATGGGCAGCGAAGCCGTCGAAGCCTCCCCCGGCGCCTCCCTGGCCGTCTACTGCGCGGTCGCCCTCGTGTGGGCGGGCGCCGTCGGCTGGTCGCTGCGCGCCCACAGCATCGAACGGCGCGAGCACCGGACCGCCGCTACGACCACCGAGCACTTCGCCGCCGCCGACGCCGCCGACTGAGCCGACACGGCCGGCGATTCGCGCGCGTTCGCCGCAGACACGCCCGAAACCGCGTTTTCCGTCGCGCCTGTAGGGAAAGCCGCTCACGCGCGCCTATAGTGCCCAGAACCACCCACCGCGACCGGTGCCCCTCCCCTCACGCCCCCATACCCCGCCCCTCGGCGGCCGCGTGCCGCACCACGCGGAAAGCGGAACCGACCGGCGACTTCGAGGCGAGACGGAATGGCCACTCCAGCACCCGGCGCGGGCGCTCCACCGCCGAACGTCCCGGCGCGGCGGCGCAACGCCGAACTGGTGCTGACCGTCGCCGCCGTCGCACTCACCGCACTGTGCCTGTGCCTGGCCGGGCTGCAGATCGACGACCGGGTCCCCGACCGGTTCGCCCTTTACACGTGCACGTTCGGCGGGCTTGCGGCCGCCGCCCACATCGCCGTGCGCTTCCTCACCCCCTGGGCCGACCCGCTGATCCTGCCGCTGGCCACCGCGCTCAACGGCATCGGTCTGGCCGTGATCTGGGGGCTGCACACCGCCGCAGGAGACGGCCCGGCCGAATCCGACCGCCAGCTGCTGTGGACCGCACTGGGCATGGCCGCCTGCGTCGCCGTATTCGCCGCGATACGCAGGCCCGCACTTCTGCAGCGCTACCGCTACATCACCCTCACCGCCGGTCTTGCGCTGATCATGCTGCCGATGCTGCCCGTCGTCGGCATCGAGGTCTTCGGCGCGCGACGCTGGATCGGCTTCGGCGGCTACACCGTGCAGCCCTCCGAGTTCGCCCGGATCCTGCTGATCGTCTTCCTGGCCGGCTACCTCGGCCACAAGCGCGACGTCCTGTCGCTGGCCGCCCGCCAACTGCGAGTGGGCCCGGTCAAGATCTTCAGCCTCCCGCACATGCGCGACCTGGGACCGATGACCGCGGCCTGGGCGGTGGCCCTCCTGCTCCTGGTGGGCACCCGCGACCTGGGCACCTCGCTCGTGCTGTTCTCCGTCTTCTTGGCGATGCTCTACACCGCCACCCGCCGCAAATCCTGGGTGGGCATCGGCCTGGCCATGTTCCTCGCCGGCGCCGTGGCGGCCTGGGCGGTCTTCTGGCACGTGCGCCAACGGGTGACCATCTGGTTCGACCCCTTCGACCAGGACGTCTACCAGTCCGTCGGCGGCAGTCACCAGCTCGTGCAGGGCCTGTTCGCGCTGGCCGACGGCCGCCTGACGGGCATCGGGTTCGGACACGGGCGCACGGCCACGCTCTTCGCCTCCGACAGCGACCTGATCCTCATCTCCATCGGGGAGAAGTTCGGGCTGGCCGGGCTTACGGCCGTGCTCCTGACGCTGTTGCTGCTGACGGAGCGCGGCTACCGCACAGCCCTGGTCTCGCGCGACGTCTTCGCCAAGCTCACCGCGTCCGGAAGCGCGTTCCTGCTGGCCTTCCAGACGTTCGTCGTGCTGGGCGGCGTGACGCGGCTGATCCCGATGACGGGCATGACCACGCCGCTGCTGTCGGCGGGCGGGTCGTCCCTGGTGTCGACGTGGATGATCCTGGGGCTGTGGCTGCGTCTCAGCGACACAGCGCGCCGCCCGAGCTCGGCCGCGCCCGCGCGCGACTCCGCCGGGATGCCCGACGCCGGTCCGCAGCCGACCCGGGCGCTGTTCCAAGCCCCGTGAACTCGACTCACTCCCAGTAGGCGCGCCACTGCTCGGGAGTCAGCGAACGCGGGTCGAGCCCGTCGTCCCGCGCACGGCCCTCGGCCGCACGCACCCGCGCGTCGAAGCGGCGCGCGGCCGAGCGCAGGTCCATCTCGGGGTCGGCACCGCTGCGGCGCTCCTCGGCCACACCGGCGAACAGCGCACCCCCGCCTTCTCCGTCGTCGCCGATCAGGTCCTCGGGGACGCCGTTGCGCGCCGCCCGCTTCTGCAGCTCGTAGGCGAGCAGCGCAGCGGGCTGGCCGAAGGGCACGCCCTCCAGGACCGACGCTCCGCGGCCCTTCTCGGCGCGCTCGGCGGCCTTGATGGTCTCCCAGTTCGCGCGCACGTCGTCGGCTCCCTCGACCTCGGTGGCGCCGAACACATGAGGATGGCGACGCGTGAGCTTGTCGACGATGCCGGCGGCGACGTCGTCGACGGTGAAGCCGTCGTCACCGCGCTCCTCGGCCACCCGGGAGTGGAAAACGACCTGCAGCAGCACGTCGCCCAGCTCCTCGCGCAGCGTCGCCAGGTCGCCCTGCTCGATGGTCTCCAGAGTCTCGTAGGCCTCCTCGATGAGGTACTTGGCCAGCGAGGAATGGGTCTGGGCGGCGTCCCACGGGCACTCGCGCCGCAGCACGTCCATCACCTCGACCAGGTCCAGCACCCGGCTGCCGCGAGCGGCCCGGTCGGCGCCGGAGGCGCCTCCGCTCGGCTCAGCACCGCCGCTCTCCTCGGATCCGCCGGTATCGGTGTTCATGTCCCTCCCGTCTCCCGCCACCACCCCACCGG
>NZ_JROO01000030.1 GCF_000826685.1 Streptomonospora alba | reverse complement strand
CGGTCGGGGGCCGCGCATGTCTGTGTCTGTCGGCGTCACACTCCCCCGACGCCGATGTACTTGGTCTCCAGGAACTCCTCGATGCCCACACGGCCGCCTTCGCGCCCCAGGCCGGAGTGCTTGACGCCGCCGAAGGGCGCCGCCGGATTGGAGACCACGCCCTGGTTCAGGCCGACCATACCGGTCTCCAGCTCCTCCGACACGCGCAGCGCGCGGTTGAGGTCCTGCGTGTAGACGTAGCTGACCAGGCCGAACTCGGTGTCGTTGGCCGCGGTCAGCGCCTCCTCCTCCGTGTCGAACGGAATGATCGGGGCCACGGGACCGAAGATCTCGGTCGTGGACAGATCGCTGGACTGGGGCACGTCGGCGAGCACGGTGGGCCGGTAGAAGTAGCCGTCGCCGTCACCGGCGGAGCCGCCCACGAGCACGCGGGCGCCGCGGGAGACGGCGTCGTCGACCAGGCTCTGCACCTTCTCGCGGGCCTTGGCGTCGATCAGCGGACCGACCTCGGAGCCCTCTTCGGTGCCGCGGCCGAGCCTCAGCGCGCCCATGCGCTCGCTGAGCCTGCGGGCGAACTCGGTGGCGATACCCGACTGCACGTACAGGCGGTTGGCGGCCGTGCACGCCTCGCCGATGTTGCGCATCTTGGCCTGCATGGCGCCGTCGACGGCGGCGTCGATGTCGGCGTCGTCGAAGACCAGGAAGGGGGCGTTGCCGCCCAGTTCCATCGAGGTGCGCAGCACCTGCTCGGAGCTCTGCTCCAGCAGCTTGCGGCCGACCGGGGTCGAGCCGGTGAAGGAGACCTTGCGGATGCGGCCGTCGCGCAGCAGCGGCTCGGTGACGCCGCCGGCGTCGGAGGTGGGCAGCACGCTCAGCACGCCGTCGGGCAGGCCCGCCTCGCGCAGGATCTCGGCGAGCGCGAGCGCGCACAGCGGGGTCTGCTGGGCGGGCTTGAGGATCATGGTGCACCCGGCGGCGACGGCCGGGCCGATCTTGCGGGTGCCCATGGCCATGGGGAAGTTCCACGGCGTGATCAGCATGGACGGCCCCACCGGCTGGCGCATGATCAGAAAGCGCGCCTGGCCGTTGGGGGCGACGGAGTAGCCGCCCTCGATGCGCACGGCCTCTTCGGAGAACCAGCGCAGGAAGTCGGCGGCGTAGGCGATCTCGCCCTTGGCCTCGGCGTGGGGCTTGCCCATCTCCAGGGTCATCAGCAGCGCGAGCTCGTCCTGGCGCTGCATGAGCAGCTCGTAGGCGCGCCGCAGGATCTCGCCGCGCTCCCGCGGGGCGTGCTTGGCCCACGACGGCTGGGCTGCGACGGCGGTCTCAAGCGCGGCGAAAGCGTCCTCGGTCCCGGCGTCGGCGACCTCGCACAGCACGGACGCGGTGGAGGGGTCCTCGACCTTGAGCGCCGCGCCGCTCTTCGCGTCGCGCCAGGTGCCGCCGATGAAGAGCTGCTTGGGCACGCGCTCGACGACCTGCGTCTCCCGTTCGGCCAAGGTCATTGCGTACATCCCCTTCTGGGCTGGGTGGGTGACGGTGCGTTCGCCGGACACGCGAAAGCGCCTCGACGGATGTCTCGACGGACGCCTTCCCGGCGGCGCGCGCGGCCTAACCGCCGCCGTCGGTGTGTTCGCGCAAGCGGTGATGCCAGGATCCGCCCAGGGGGTACGCGCAGACCTGGACACCGCCTCATGTGGGATGATTCCATAGCTTCGTCGATTGTCAACAATCCTACGGAAGAGGTCTGAGCATGGCTGAGCAGTCGGCCGCGCTTTCCCCCCTGCTCAAGCAGGCCACACCTGTCTTGGCGGCGCGAGGCGAAGGCGTCTACATCTTCGACGAGGACGACCGCCGCTATCTCGACTTCACCGCCGGCATCGGCGTCACGAGCACCGGCCACTGCCACCCCCGAGTCGTCGACGCCGCGCAGCGCCAGGTCGCCACCCTCGTGCACGGCCAGTACACCACGGTCATGCACCGGCCGCTGCTCCAGCTCACCGAACGGCTGGGCAGCGTGCTGCCCCAAGGCGTCGACCGGCTCTTCTACGTCAACTCCGGCAGCGAGGCCGTCGAGGCCGCGCTGCGGCTGGCGCGCCAGGCGACGGGGCGCCAGAACGCGATCGTCTTCCAGGGCGGCTTCCACGGGCGCACGATGGCGGCGGCGTCGCTGACCACCTCGGGCACCAAGATCCGCGCAGGCATCGGTCCGCTGATGCCCGGCGTCGTGGTCTCGCCGTTCCCCTACGCCTACCGGCTGGGGATGAGCGAGGAGGAGGCCACCGAGTTCGCCCTGCGCGAGCTGGACTACCAGCTGGCCACGGTCAGCTACCCGCAGGACACCGCGGCGATCTTCATCGAGCCCGTGCTGGGAGAGGGCGGTTACGTCCCGGCTCCGGCGGCGTTCCTGCGCGGGCTGCGCGAGCGGGCCGACAAGCACGACATCCTTCTCGTGGTCGACGAGGTGCAGACCGGATTCGGGCGCACCGGCGACTTCTGGGGACACGAGTCCGCGGGCATCCGGCCCGACATCGTCATCACCGCCAAGGGCCTGGCCAGCGGGTTCCCGCTGTCGGCGATCGCCGCGTCCCAGTCGCTGATGGAGAAGGCGTGGCCGGGTTCGCAGGGCGGCACCTACGGCGGCAACGCGGTCTCGTGTGCGGCGGCGCTGGCCACCCTGGACGTCATCGAGGACGAAGGGCTGGTCGCCAACGCCGCACAGATGGGCGAGCGCCTCCAGCAGGGCCTGGCGGGCGTGGCCGCCGACCACCCGGGCATCGGCGACGTGCGGGGCCGGGGCCTGATGGTGGGCAACGAGTTCACCGCCCCCGACGGCTCCCCGGACGCCGAGACCGCCACCCGCGCCCACAAGGCGGCGGCGGAGAAGGGCCTCCTGCTGCTCACCTGCGGCCCGCACGGCAACGTCGTCCGCATGATCCCGCCGCTCATCGTCACCGCCGACCAGATCGACGAGGCGGTCAACCTCTGGTCCCAGACGATGAAGGAGGTCGCGGCCTAAGGGGCCCACGGACGGATCCCCACCGCACACGGCCGTCAGCGCCCACCCGGGTCGGCCCCCGCAGCCTTCGGCCGGCGGGAGCCGACCTGGGACCTCGCTCACACACCGCGCCCCATGGCGGATCATCCGGCAAAACCGCGTCGTCTCCCGTGGTAGAGTCATAAACGTCTTCCGCAGGGACCACCCCGACGGGAGCCGCACAACCGAAATCCAGCGCTCGTAGCTCAATGGATAGAGCATCTGACTACGGATCAGAAGGTTGGGGGTTCGAATCCTCCCGAGCGCGCCCAGGTCAAAGGCCGGTTCCGATCTTCGGAACCGGCCTTTGTGCTAACACCTGTGCTAACAAGCACTCCCCCGCTACCCGGCCTTGCGCAGGATGTCCGCGAACGTGTCGGCGACGGTGGCCACCTGCTCATCGATCACGTGCGCGTAGACCCGAAGCGTGATCGACGGGTCAGCGTGCCCCAGCCGCGCGGCCACCACGTGCACCGGCACACCGGCCAGAAGCAGCGTGGTCGCGTGGATGTGCCGCAGGTCGTGCAGGCGAGCCGGAGGCAGCGGCTCGGCCGGCTGTTCCCCCTTGCCCGCAGGCGGGTTGTTGTAGCGGCGGACGAGGATGGACATCAGTGAGGAGACCGTGTCCGGATGGATCGGTTCGCCCCAACCGGTAGTGAACACATGCTTTCCGTCGCCCCGCCATTCCTCACCGGCAGCGTCCCGGTCGGCCGCCTGCATCGCCCGATGTCCCTTCAGGACGGCCACTGTCGCGGCGTCGATCGCCACCGTCCGGGCGCGCCCGCTCTTGGTCGTGCCCTCCACGCGCTGACCATCGATGAAGGACGCCGAGCCCGCAATGCGCAGCTCCCCCGCCTCCAGGTCGACATCCGACCACCGCAGGTTCAGCAGCTCTCCGCGCCGCGCGCCCGTATAGGCAGCGACGTGGAAGAAGGCGTGAAGCCGGTGGTGGCTGGCGACCTCGGTCAGGAAGACCCGCAGTTGCACCGGAGTCCACACCGCCGCCGGTTCGGATCGCCGCTTGCGCGGACGCTTGGCCCGCTCGACCGGGTTGGACGGGAGAATCTGTTCGACCTCCACGGCATCCCGGAACGCCTTGCGAAGCACCGCATGCACGTATTCCACTGTGCGCGGAGACAGCCCCTTGCCGCCCTTGCCACCGGTTGCCGAAATCTCCCGGTAGAACTTCGTGACGGTGGCCGGGCGGACTGCTTGCAGCCGAGTCCCGCCCAGGCGCGGCACGATGTAGCGGTTGATCAGGTAGCGGTACATGTAAAGGGTCTTGGGCTTGATCTCGACCCCGTGCGCCTCGATCCACTCGGCCATGTACTCGGCGACCGTGATGCTGTTCCGGTCGACGTACTCGCCCCGCCGAGCCTTGACGCGCGCCTCGTCGCGTGCGGCCTTGGCCTCCTCTTCGGTGGCGAATCCGCCGACCCATTTCGGCTTGCTCACGCCGGTCTCGGGGTCGGTGACGCGGATGACGTAGGACCAGGTCTTGCCGCGCTTCATGACGCCGTCGCGCAGCTTGGGCCGCTTCTTGCGGTTGGCGTCGGAGTCGTCGCCGGGGCCGTCCGGAGTGGTGGCGGCAGTGCTAGCCATTACGCGGCCACCTCCCCCGGCTTCTCGGCGGGCATCAGCGACGCCAAGTAGGCATCGAGCGCGCCGACCGGGACGCGACGGGAACCGTCGATCTTCACCGACCGCACGGCGCCCGAGCCGATCAGCTCATAGAGCTTGCTCCGGGAGATGGCCAGCGCCCGAGCAGCTTCGGGCACGGTGAGCAAGAGACGAGTGGCGGTCATGCTGCCCTTTCTGGAGTTGCCGCAAGATCGTCGGATCGCTGTTGCCGAGCGGCGTCGAGCTGGGCGCGGCGTTTGAGCGCTTCGCCGACCGCCCGCAGTAGGCGGTGTTCGCGCGGCGGGACGTCTGGATCGGTCGGCCGTGCCAACTCCCAGGCGTGATCGCCGGAGGACACCGACGCGAGCGCGGGAGCGGCGTTGTCGCCCTGGCCCTCGTCGGGGTCGGTGTCGGGATCCACGCCGAGCGCGTCGAGGACCCACCGCAGTCGGTCCGCCTTGTGGTCGGCGACGGTCTTCCCGGACCACTTCCGAGACACCAGCACGCGCCGCCCGGCGTAGCCGAGGTGTTCGCGCCGATGGGCTTTGGAGCGGCAGAACCCCGGAGTCAACCCGGCTTTTGCGCCGTCCGGTTGCACGCCGTACCGGAGCCAGTTCGCACACCGGGGCGAGCACGGTTCGAACCGCAGGGCTTCCACGAGCCGGTCAACGTGACGCTGTTGGGCGTCGGTCTCGACGGCGTGGCATTCGGCGATGTCCTTAGTGAGGTACTTCGCCAGGTACCGGACGCACCGGTCGGCGTCATCGGTGCCGGCCACCACGCCCTTAGCGTCGACCTGCGGCCCGAACCGGACCACGTGCATCGGTTCCGCCGAAGGGTCGGCGTCGAGGTCATCGAGCGCCTGTTCCCAGGTGGGCAGGACTTCCCCGGTTGCCATGTCGACATAGCCGCCGATCGACTCATCCCAGGCGGGCAGGTTCTCGCCCGCATAGACCGCCTCGTCGGCCGCAGGCCACCACACCTGGTGATACGTGGCGGCAGCGATCTGGCGCAGCTCCGCACGCGGGATGGTGCCGCGTGTGGCCATGTGCAGGTGCGGCGCCAGCCTGCGCTGCGGTTCGACCGTGGCGAAGTACTGCACATCGAAGCCCGCCACGCGGCGCAGGTTCTGTACGAACCGGTCGACGAGCTTGGAGAAGTGCAGCGCATCCCGAGCCGCCCGCCGGTAGGCGTAGGTCGACGGGTCGACCGGTGTGCCGTCGGAGCGCACGCGGCCGTAGGTGTCGCAGGTCAGCGTGAGGAACAGCGAGGGCCGGAAGCTCCTACCGGTCGCCGGATCCTCGTAGGTGCGCCCCACGGTGGTCTTGGCCATCTGGCGCTTGGGCAGGTCGGGCGCGTCCTGGCGCCGCTTGGTCGAGCGCACCCGCCGCGACGTTGCCGACGAGGAGGCGCCGCGCGAGACCGAGCCACGCATGCCCGAGTCCGCGATCTCGGCGTCGAGGTCGGCGATGGCCTGATCGAGCGCGGCCACCTCGTCGGATGACGCTTCACCGCTTTCCACCAGGCGGTCACGTTCAGCCGTCACCATCGCCCGCCGTTCCACCCACGCCCGCTGAACCTCAGAGGGGTCGTCCGGGACGACGGTCGGTTCTTCGGTCAGGTGCCAGCCCTCCTCGCACTGGCTGCGGCGGATGGAGCGCTTGCGCCTGGCACACGAGGGGCACCGGGACTCCGACGTGGAGTTGCACGGCACATCCACGATCTCGGTCCGTCCGGTCGCGATGTTCGTGCGGCGCAGGGAGACGGGCCGGATGCACACGCCCTTGTCGGCGGCGATCTGCTCGGCCACCTCACGCGCCAGCGGTTGCGCCTGGCGCTCGGCCCGCGTGGACTTTCCGGTCGGAGTCGGCATGCCTAAGCCACCTCCCCTACCGCCCAGGCGGGCCGGAAAGCTAGGTTCGCCCCATGCAGCGCCACAACCGCATCTTCCTGGCCAGTGGGCTTGTCGTGATCGTCGGCCTCACGGTGAACCAGTACTTCGGTATCTGGACGGTGCTTGCCGTCCTCGCGGTCTATGGCGCTGGAGTCTTCGTGTGGGTGCGGAATGTGAAGCGCAAAGACCGGAATCATGACGCCGCTCCCTCGCACGGCGATCCGTGATCAGCGGCCATGGCGTCGATGTCGGTATCGGTGACGAAGGCAGCGCGGACTCGCACCGGGGCCGGGGAGCCTTCCAGCTTCACGAAGGCCACGCCGGGAAGGTCGGGGTCGATGAGGTGGGCGTTGCCGCCACGGTCGCGTGCGCCGTCCCCGAGCACCATGTCCACCTGGCTTGCCTCGTCGAGACGGAGCGCGATCTTGTCGGGGAACAGGTTCCGGAGGTTCAGCACCTCCTTGCGCGGATCCTGCAGCGCGGCCAGCACGCAGAAGCCCACCGACCGTCCCTGACTGGTCAGGGTGGCAATCGCGTTCTCCGCGCGGCGCCGGATCTCGCGCTCGGGGTGGTAGGCGGTCAGAAACGCCACCTCGTCCAGGACCACCACCACGAACGGGTCCCGCGTGCTGGGCACGTGGACGCGTTTGCGGCCCGCGTAGCGCTCGGCCCGTTCCTGCATCGCCGCAACCGCGGATTCGAGGAGGCCGACCGCCTCGTCGGCGGCGTCGGCGTAGCGGGCGAATAGGCGGCGGCCGTAGGAGAGTTCCATCCGTTTGGGATCGATCGCCCACACCTGCGCCGACCCCGCCCGGATCGCCGGGACCATGGCGCGGATCGCCGACCACAGCACCGACCCCTTGCCCGCACCCGTGACGCCGACGGTGAGCACGTGGGTTCCGTGCAGCCGCAGGTTCCACGGTTGCCCGTCCTCGCACCGGCCGACCGGCAGCGCGGCCAGGTCCACACCCGGGGGATCGTCGAGCACCGGTAGCGCGTCGATGGGAGCGGCGAGCATGTCGCGGCGGGGGAACTCCAACACCAGATCCCGCGGCCCGCGAACTTCGACGCGGCAGGAGGGGGCGCCGAAGCCATGCGCCAGCTCGGCCACACGCTGCTCGAACTCGGCCGGGGCGGTGCCGGCCACCAGCTTCACCCGCACCCGATCCGCCCACGCCGAGCAGGTCACGCCCCGGATCTGAGGCAGGTACTGGCGCTCCAGGTAGGACTCGGCCAGGCCGGAGACGACGAGCACGGGTTGCCAGTGGCGGCGGTAGACCCAGAACCGGCGCCAGGTCGCCAACGCCCGAAGCGCCACACGGGCCTTGAAGGAGTCCGGCCAGCGTCGCCACCACACGAACAGGCCGAGGTCGACCACTGTCCACAGCACCGCCAGTCCGAGCCAGCCGAACACCGCGTAGACGGCCACGGAGGCGGCCACCGTGGCGACGGAGACGGGGAACTGGAACGGCAGCAGGACGAGCATGCGCAGGAAGCGCCACAGCCACCCGGTCAGGATGAAGACGCCCGGCGTCTCCACGACCGGGGTCGTGAAGCGCACCGCCTGCGCGGGCACGGGCGCCGTCGGCCGCTGGACCTGGGAGGCGCCCGCTTTGGAGTTGCCCAGCATCACCGACCACCCCCGACCTCGTCGGCGCGGACGGCGGCCAACTCGGCGCGTGCTTCGTCGGCGACCGCTTGGGTTTCGGCGTCGGTGGTCTGGGCGGCGATGCGGTCGAGGATGCTGGACTTCCAGGCCAGCAGCGCCGCATCCGGGCGCGGGTCGGAGCCGTTGAAGATGGCGGTGCGGTGGGCGCGTACGGCGTCCATGAACGCGGTGATCTCGCGGATGCTCACCCGCGCAGGCTGTTGGGACATACTGGGGACACACCTCTTCCGTGGTCTTGAGCGAGGACACGAGGGGTTGGAAGGGGCGGCCGGGTGCGCCAACACCACAGGCCGCCCCGCTTGCATACGCGGGAGGCTCAGCCCACGTCCTTACCGCCGGAGCCACCGGCACCAGCGGTGGCGGGAGCCTTGCGGGAACTACCGCCGCCGGGCGTCTTCACCCCGCGCGCCCGCAGCGAGTACGCCACGCGGGGGCGCCTGCCGGAGTCGTCGACGTAGGGTACGACCGACATCTGCTCGAACTCGATCGGCCGGAAGGGCAGGCCGGGCACCTCGTCGGGCAGGGTCGGGCAGTGCTCGGCGGCCACCTTCACCTTCACCGACTTGGCCTTACCCCGGGCTTCCGGATCGGCGTCGATCACATCCACCGCCCACAGCGGAAGACCCGTGTTCTTGTCCATCTGCGGACGCTTGGTCTCGAAATCGGTGATCGCTTCCACCCCGAGCGCGTAGGCGCCGTGCGGGAACACCGTCCCGAACTCGATCGGCAGCGCACCCTGAATCGCCATGACGTTTCTCCTCAACATTACAAACAGTCAACCACTCGTCCGATCAAGTGGATGCCTGAAATGTAGCCTACCCAACTCGTCCGATCAAGTGGTTAAGCCGGGTGCGGGTGCGTCGCGTCAGGTCGCGGGATAGCTGTCCTCAAGTTCGTGCAGGTCACCGGGGAGAGCGATGTCGGCCACCGCGACCGCATCCCCGGACGCGTCGAACACAGTCGCCAGCACGCCGAGCACGGGAGTCCCCGCCTCAAGATGCAAGGCCTCTTGTTCATCCGGGGTGGCCAAGCGCGCCGAGAGACGTTCCACGATCCGCGCGGGCCGGACCTGTTTGACGGCCTGAAGGTGCTCACGCGCGCCGATGGCGATCACCTCGGTCTGACCCAAGTCGGTACCCGAGGCAACATCGAGCGGGAACCACAGCGTCACCAGCTCGCTCGGCGCCCCCTCCTCCGAGATGACCCGCTGGCGCACGATGGCCGGCGAGCCCTGCGGCACGCCCAGCACCTCGGCCACCGCAGCCGGAGCGTTCGCACGGCCAGCGTGCACGATCGCCGTATCGGCGGCGCTCTCGGGAGCGTCGAAGGCGCTCGCACCGGCACGCGAGCGTTCGTTCGACTGGGCGGGGATCCCCTTAACGAAGGACCCGCGCCCGTGCTCCCGCTCGATCCACCCGTGCATACTCAGGATCTGCAACGCACGCACGACCGTGCTGCGGCCGGACCCGAACTCACGCACCAAGCGCGACTCGGAGGGCAACATTTGCCCTACGGGATAGGTGCCGTCCTCGATGCGGGCTTGGATCGCCTGCACGATCTGGGCGTACTTGGGCGGAGCGAACTCCAAGTTCGACATCACAACCGTCCGGTGACTCTAGTACTCGTCTGGTCAAGCAGCATACGGGTGAGGGGGAGGACTGTCACCGCTGGGGCACCACAAACGCCCACGACAACGGCACAGCAAGGGATGCGGCACGCCCGAACCGAGCCCCCTCACAAGGCGAGTGCGGGCGTGCGGACCCGCCGGGGGTAGAGAGCAGTGTCCGCACACCCGCGAACGCGCGGCCGGCGGGAAGGCCGTTACCAGGGCGACCGACCGCGCGGGCTTCACCTACGTGTGGGGCGGGACGTCCTGCCAATACACGCCGTCGCCCACCTCGAAGAGCTGATCGGCGACCCACGGGGAGGACAGCAGCGACCGTGCCGGGCGACCGGCACGCGCCGGCGGCTCCTCCAACTGCTGCACGAACCGCTCAACGTCGGGCTCGATCAGCGTCGGGGCGTGCTCGGCGTCGCGGTCAACAGCCGTGGCGAGCCACAGGTGCTCGGTGCGCCGGATGTTCCAGCGCTCGCCGTAACGCGACCGCAGCAGCGCCAGCAGCGGATCACTCGAAGTACTCACACCAGCACCCCCGCCCCGGCCAGCGCGACGGCGGTAGCGCGGCGGCGTTCCTCTCGCCGAGCCCGTTCGGCCGCTTCGCGCTTGCGCATGCGCCGCTCGTGGGCGAGCACGTAGGGGCGGACGTAGGACGCCCGCGCGTGCCGGGGCGGGTAATAGGACTGGGGGTGCGGCGTTAGCCTTGTCATCGTTCCACCTGTCTCAGTCAGGTCGGGACCACGCCCCCGGACGGCGCCCACCGTCGCGGGGGTCTTTGCTGCCGGAGCAGCCGGACGGATGCGAAGCCGCAGGCGAAGGACAGAACAGCGGCTGTTCAGCGCGCCGATCGGTTGTTCCGCCGGAGGCTTTTGCGCTGGAGTCACGCGGCAGACGAGACGCCCGTGCCCCGACAGGCCACGCACACGACGATCCGCACGGGGATACCGGTGACGCTGGACCCGACGACGACCAGCTTCCGCGGTCGCACCGTCTTGCGGCCCCGCCCGCGGCAGGAGCGGCACCTGGGGGTTGCTCGCGTGTCTCCCATAGGACCCAGCATCCCGAGCAGCAAGGGACGATCAAAGGTCCTCCATAGGTCTCATTGAGGACTCTCGTAGGACTTTCTCTTACCCTTCTTGGCCCAAGAGTCCGTTCGGTGCCCTATTTAGCGCTATGGTCGAAGGACGGGACGAGCCCAACCGGAGGTAAGAGGACATGGCCCGCTCGGCTGGCAACACTCGACTGAAAGCAGCCCGGCAGCACGCCGGTTACGCGTCTCAACAGGCACTCGCCGATGCGATGACCGCAGCCGCACCCATGCTCGGCATCCGCAACATGCAGGTCAGCGCCCGTCAGATCCGGCGTTGGGAGTCGGCGAATCCACCGTGGCCCCGTAACGACCATCAGCGCCTCTTGGTTCACCTGCTCCAGCTCCCGATCGAGGAATTGGGATTCACGTCCCCGTGGAGTGAAGCGAAGGCCGAAGGGTCGCCGGCGCGAGCTACTGCTTCGGTGCCCTACATGCCCGCTAACTCAGGCGGATCGGCCTTGCCTCTCCCGCATGCCAACGTCGCCGTCCAACCGGCGACAGCGGGATCCGACTTCGCCGCGATCAACGCGGCATACCGGCGCTTGTACTTCACAGTTCAGCCCGCCCAGCTCCACCCGGCCGTCTCCGAACACACGCGGTTGGGCACGCAGCTTCTCGCCGAAACCACCGGCGTGCCGCGCCGCATCCTGGCGGCAGCTCTGGCCGAGTCGCTGCTGCTGGTGGGGCGCATCGAGTTCTTCGACTTGCGCCAGGAGGCCGACGCCGACGCGACCTATGTCCGCGCCCTCCAGGCGGCGGGAGAGGCCGACGACCCGCTCATGGGTTCGGCGATCCTGGCTCACGCGGCGTTCATCCCCGGTTGGGACGGCGACCGCGAGAAGGCAGCCGAGCGCATGCGTGCAGCACGCACCTACGCGCGGCGCGGTCAGCCCTCGGCCGAGTTCCTGGCGTGGCTGGACGCCGTCGAGGCCGAGTGCGAAACCCTGTGCGGCTACCCGCGCGAAGCGTTGCGCCTGATCAACCACGCCGAGGCGGTGTTGGCCGAGGCGGGCGACGAGGCGTCGCCCGAGTGGTTCAACTGGTTCTCGCCAGTGCGCTTGGCGGCGTTCAAGGGCAACACTCAGCTCAAGGCCGGACAGCCCGCCCAGGCGAAGGAAACGCTGTTGGGTGTGCTGGATGTGATCGGCGCGGAGAGCGGCAAACAGCGCTCGGTCGTTCTCGGCGACCTGGCGGCGGCCGCAGTCGCGCAGAAGGCCCCCGAGGAGGCGTGCGCGTACGCAGAGCAGGCGTTGAACCAGCTCGCAACGGCGTGGTACGCGACCGGCATGGACCGCGTCAGCGAGGTCCGCCGGTCGTTGCAGCCGTGGGCGGACACCGATTGCGTCCGCCGCCTCGACGACCGTTTGTACGGCTGGGAGGCGACGCTCAGCGCACTCCGGCGTTGAATTCGGAGACGCGGCCCGGCAGCTCGGAGAGGGCATCGATCCGCATCGTGGGGATGCGATCGGCGTCCGGGTCGCCCTGCTGAATGGTGCCCCACGGCCCTCGCTGGATGAGCGCGGTATGAAGCCCGACCGCAGCCGCCGGCATGACGTCGTTGTCCAAACGGTCGCCCACATACAGAATCTCGTCGGCCGCACACGGCGCTTCCTGCACCAGGCGCCGGAAGAACCCCACGTCGGGCTTGGACACGCCCCAGTCGTCGGACGTGGCGATCATGTCGTTGGGCAGGTCGAGCGAACGCAGGATGCCCCCAGCCCGCACGGTCTGATTGCCCGCGATGCCGACCCACAGCCCTTGCTCCCGCAGCTTCGCCAGCGACGGCCGCACGTCGGAGTAGAGGTCAGCTTCGCCGAAGGTTTCGGGTTGACCGGCCTCAGCCCGCTTCTGCCGCTGCTCGGCCAAGTCGAAACCGGGTTGGAAGACCTGGAACGTCTCCCGGTAGTCGAGCCCCCGAGCGATTATCGCCCCGAACATCGCCGAGAACGTATGACGCGGCACCCCAAGCCAGTCAGCCCACGTCCCATACTCGGTCGACTCGTCCACCAGGCACTCACCGACATCGAACGCCACAGCACGGATCATGGGCACCTAGTGTACACCTACAAGGCAGGAATGATTATTTACCCAACACTGAAAACACAATGTCACTTCACTCAGAATTTTCTGTCCATTTAGGGTGAAACCTTGGCGCGGAAATACGGCCACTCTCCGAGGTGTCTTTGCTCCAAATTTCAAGCGTATGATCAAAAATCCAAATCAATCGAGCAAATCTCAGGACAGCCAAACTTGCACCAAACCAAAATACATATTGAGAAAGTCCAGCCTCTTTGTTGTAGTCAACCAATTGTGCGGTGACGCAAAATAAGGCAGCAAGACCCAAGCCAGCGGTAAGAGCCACCCAGTTTCGGTGTAGCTCTACGTGATAGTTTCTTTTGATCATCTCCCAACGTTCGCCGCTAGCGGAAATATAAACAGTAATAGAAATTGCCCCCAAGCCGCCAAATATTGAGATTACCGACGCGGTGGTACTGTATATAGCTAGCCTTTGATTCAAATCCTTGAAAGAAAGGAAATCCACGCTGGAACAATGTTGCGAAATTAGGCCGTAAATAATTACCAGGAATCCAGCGAGCAGGTAGTCAAACCAAGTTTTTTCTGACCAGAGCCCTCTAAGCGTCCTCACAGCATCGAACCACCTGGCCATGCGCTCACCGCCTCAGTCACGCAGCCCCAGGTCACCCAGCCTCAACGTCAGCTGCGCGCCTAAGCTCTGCTTCATGCTGATCTGCTACCTCCAGTATGGCGCCCACCGCTGACAAAATCCGCACGGAGTTGCCGTCCTCATCCACAGCAGGAACACGACGCTTCGCTGTGATGTGGTGCTCCACTAGTTCAACAAGACGTCTTTGTTCAGGACTCCCCTCCTCAGCGTATACCAAGGTAGCTTTTGCCTTCTCTGCCGCCTTCGGCATAACTTCTTCGAGGTCTTGGAGGTCGTTAAGCAGCCGCTGTCGATCTTCGGTTCTCGACTTGCCGCGAGGAACGCTGATTATTAGAGTTACCGATATATCCCCATAGTCTTCCCTGGCCTTCTTTAGCATATTCGCGAGGCGGCCGTTCTTTTTACTCAAAGCTTCGCTTTTGCTTGCACCAATACGAATCTCTATTCGATTTGCGCCGCTTGCTTGCCGAAGACTATCAACTTGAGCCTGAGATACTAGCGGCCGAACAACGACATTTGTCCTTTCGAATACTTTGATTCCATTTATCCATTTTTCGAGCGACTTGTGTGTAGGCGAGGATGTTGCCCCTTGCATTATCCCAACGATGTTCCCATAGGATAGAAAAGAAATTACAGAAGTGTCGAGATATCCCTCGCTGGCTTTTGATTCCAACTCCTTCCATTCTCCTGTTTCCCAATTCATAACCGAAAGCCATTCAGTTTGGCCCTTTACTCGATGCAAAAGCAAGTGGTCCTCTTCGTCGACTGGAACGATACTTCCCACAAAAGTTTCGTCTGCATCCAAAGTGAGCTCGGCAACTTTTGCTCGCGTAGCTTCGGAAAGAAACTCCTTCCAATTCACTTGCTCACCACGAACCTCCTCTCCATTTTTGCGAAACACAATCTCATAAAACGACACTGTACGCTCTCTGTAAGTGTTCTTTTGAGCCATTGTAAGAACTCGATTCGACTGGACGATCGTCTCTAGCGTTGCCGAATTTGGCTATGTGAGATCAAGGCGACGGCGCGGAGCGCCGTCACTGCGGCTTGCTGGGGCGTGCTCGGGCTGCGGGCTGGCGCCCGGTCCCGAGCACGCCCCAGCCGCCGTTGAGCGCATGTCGTGTGCTCGTTCCTATGGTGACGCGCCGAACCGGCGATCCGCTGCCTATTGGAGTAATTCGGGCACCCGACGTCCTAGTCTCCCGAGCCACTCGGTCGCGCGACCCTGTCTGTCTTGGGTTACCGGCCCCAGCGCGACCAAGCACCTCGGCCCGGGACCGTGGCTGAGCGCTACCGTGGTTGCTGGCCCCACGTCGCGTTGGCTTTCAGCCATCCCTTGCGCGTGGCTGAGGCCCGGTGCAGGTAGGTGCCCCGATTCTTGCTAACGCGGGTGCTAACAACGACTGTGGACGGGCCGGGACGCCGAGGGAATTGCGGAGGCCGGAACCGCGCCCGGCAGCGGGTCGACAAGCCACCCCGGACGGAGCTGGACACCCCCACGCCTACTACGGATCAGAAGGTTGGGGGTTCGAATCCTCCCGAGCGCGCAGAGCTGAGACAGCTGAGAAAAGGCCCGACCTGCACAGACAGGCCGGGCCTTCTTCGTTGTGCGGGGACGTGCGGGAGGCTCCTGAGAGGCCGCGTCGCACATGCCTCCGGTACCGAGGTGGGCGGCTACGCCGCCGACGAGCGGCGGGGTTCCGACGGGCTCAGTCAGCAGCGATGCCGAAGGAGAACACCGCCCTCTGCTGCGCAGGGATTCGCCGGCAAGGAGCCGGGGTGGGCATTCCGGCGGACACCGGGTGCGCGACACCGGAACGGACCTCTGGACTTCCGCGCAACACCGCGGCCCTCACGCGGCGCGGTGGGCCCGGATGCCTTCCACGAGCAGATCCAGCACCTGGTCGAAGTAGGAGTCGGGCAGGGTGAGGGCGTTGGGCGCCGCCGTGGACGCGACCACGGCCTCTTCGGCCTGCCCGCCTCGGAACTCCGCCTCGCTCGTCCGCATCGCGACAGCCGATGTGGCCGCGCCGAGGATCTGGTTGGACACCGCCCGGACCGCGACGGCCTGACTCTCCTCGTCGCCGCCGAGCTCCCCTAGCGCGGTGATGATCCGTCTCGCGAGGACGACCGCGTTCGGCCCGACCAGCGGCCGCGCGCCGGCGAACTCCGCCGCCCACGTGTGCGCGGTCAACGCCGCATAGTACCGCCGCGCGGTCTCCCTCACCGCGGTGTCCCAGGGGGCCTCAGGGCCGGGCAGGTCCGCGGCGGCCTCGGCCAGGATCGCGTCGACGGCCAGGTCGACGAGGTCCTCGCGGCGCTCCACGTACCAGTAGAGGCTCGTCGCGTGGACGCCGATCTCGGCGGCGACCTTGCGCATCGTCAGCGCGGTCGAGCCTTCACGGTCGAGCAGCGCGATCGTCGCGGCGACGATGCGCTCGCGGCTCAGCGCGGGCTGGGCCCTGCGCCGGCGCTCCGGCCGGTGGAACACGCTGCCGAACTGCCGGTCGGATCCCTCTTCAGCCATGCCCGACAGCATACAAGGGGACCTACGTTGTTGGTTTCTATCCAACAGTGTATGTTTCGAGTATGAGCAACCCTTCGTCCGCTACGCGGCCCCCCTCTCCAGACTCCGCGAGCGCATCCGCACCCGAATCCGCCTCTGCCGCCGCCGACCCGGCGCGTGCGACGACGCTCCCGCCGCGCGGCCTCGCCGCCTACCTCCTAGTCGCGTTCGCCTTCTCCTGGTCGGTCTGGGGAGGCGGTACCGCCCTCACCGAGGGCGGCAATCCGATGGCGCTCGTGATCATCGGCAGTTTCGGGCCGGCCGTCGCGGCGGTGGCCGTCACCTGGGCCCTCCAGGGATGGTCCGGCGTCGGCGCCCTCTTCCGGCGGTACTCGCCGCGCCGACGGGGCGGAGCAGCGCCCTACGTGATCACCGCGGCCGTCGTTCTGGCCATCGCGGCTTCCGCGGCGATTCCGGTGCTGCTGGCGGAGGCGTCGGTGAACAGCGCAGAACTGGGGGCCGCGGCGGCGCTACTGCCCGCCAACGTCCTGCTCATCGCCTTCGCCGGAGGCGGCAACGAAGAACTGGGCTGGCGCGGATTCATGCTGCCCCGGCTGCAGGGGGCCATGCCCCCGCTGGCCGCGAACGTGATCCTCGGCGCGGTCTGGGCGGTGTGGCACGCTCCTCTGTGGACGATGCCGGGAACCGTCCAGTCCCAGATCGACTTCCACGTCTACACCATGCTCGTCGTCGGCCTCACGGTCGTCTTCGGCTGCGTCTTCAACTCCTCCCGCGGCGGCCTGATCGCCGTGGTGGTCGCCCACACCGCCGTCAACGCGGTCGCGGGACTCAAGGTCGCGGCGTTGGGCGAGGCGAGCGGAATGGGCGAGGCGGTGCTGGTCGCGCTGGTCGCGGTGATCCTCGTCCTCCTCACCCGCGGGCGGCTGGGGCTGCCCCGGGGGACCGGAGCCGACCGCCGGTAGTCCCTGTTCGTCGAAGGGACCCGCCGGGCGCCACCCGCCACCGGACACCCCCGGACGGCTCGGGCGGCCCTGGCCGCCCTCGGCCTTCCGACCATCCTCGGCACGGCCCCATTCGCAGGTGACCGCGTCCTCGGCTCCGCCCTCGACCGGGACCACGTGCACCTTGTCCATGTCGCGGCGCACACCGCTCCCCAAGGGAACCGCCCACGGCCGCCTCGCAGGTACTCGCCGACGATGAACCGGAGTACCTGCGGGGGCCGGAGACCCGTGAACCGTCTCGGTGACCTAGCTAGCGGACCTCGCTGAAGAGAGGCGCCTCCCAGGCTGAGAGGCAAGAGCGGGTCATAGTCGTGTGGCCGTGCGGATCAGCCCGGCCAGGGCGAGGGAGCGGCTGTGCGCGGGCCAGGCGATGTGGGTGACGACGGGGGGCGCGTCGGCCAAGGGGACGGCGGCGTGCTCGGCCCATAGCCATGCGCGGGCGGACTCGGGGAAGACGGCCACGGTGCGTCCGAGGGCGATCAACTGGGCCAGCTGCGTCTGGTCGTGGATCTCGGGGCCCGGGCCGGGTGCGGATGTGCCGTGGCGGGACCAGCGGGCGAGCGGAAGATCGGGAATGTCGCTGACGTCGGCCAGAGACAGAGTCGTGCGCGCGGCGAGGGGGTGATCGGCGGGCAGGATGGCGATCTGCCCCTCGGTCAGCAGTTCCTCGCTGTCGAACCCGGCGAGGGAGTTGAACGGCGCGTGCATGAGCGCCACATCGGCGCGGCCGTCGCGCAGCATCTCCTCCTGCTCACACGTGCCGCTCGGGAGCACCTCGATTTCGGCGGCGTCGGGCTCGGCCGCGTAGGCGTCGAGGAGCTTCTGCAGCAGTTCGTGCGACGCGGCGGCTTTCACCGCCAGTACCAGGCGGTTTCGGGAGCCGCCCGGACCGTCGGCGCCGCCGGCGCGACGGGTGCGGCGCGCGGCAGCGGTGGCCGCGTCGAGGGCTGCGCGGCCTTCGTCCAGCAGCACCTCTCCGGCGCCGGTCAGGGAGATGCCGCGGCGGTCGCGTTCCAGCAAGGAGACGCCGAGGCGCCGCTCAAGCTGCTGGATGGCCCGGGACAACGGAGGTTGGGCCATACCGAGGCGCTCGGCGGCGCGACCGAAGTGCAGTTCCTCGGCGACGGCCGTGAAGTACCTCAACTCGCGGGTTTCCAAGGCGTCCACAGCGACAGCATACCTCCGTGATACCTGCCGGGTATTGCAGTGCACCGCATCGGTGTTGGAT
This sequence comes from Streptomonospora alba, assembly GCF_000826685.1. Lineage (GTDB taxonomy): Bacteria > Actinomycetota > Actinomycetes > Streptosporangiales > Streptosporangiaceae > Streptomonospora > Streptomonospora alba. The sequence continues at coordinate 50,459 of NZ_JROO01000030.1, read as the reverse complement.
GCGCCGCTCGTCCGCGAGCGAGGATCGAGGGCATGAGCGAAACGAAGACCGCACTGGTGACCGGCGCGAACAAGGGAATCGGGTACGAGATCGCGGCCGGGCTGGGCGCCCTCGGGTACCGCGTGGCTGTGGGAGCGCGCGACGAGGCCCGGCTCGAAGCCGCCGTCGGGAAGCTGCGCGCCGCCGGGGCGGAGGCGTTCGGGGTGCCGCTGGACGTGACCGGCGACCAGAGTGTCGCCGATGCCGTGGAACTGGTCGAACGGCAGGCCGGGCGCCTGGACGTGCTGGTCAACAACGCCGGTATCTCAGGAGAGACGGGATCGGGGTGGGGGCAGGACCCGACCACGCTCGACCTCGACGTGGTCCGCACGGTCGTGGAGACCAACGTCATCGGTGTCATCCGGGTGACCAACGCGATGCTGCCGCTGCTGCGGCGCGCGACATCGCCCCGCATCGTCAACGTCTCCAGTTCCGTCGCCTCCCTCACCCGGCAGGCGGACCCGGCCGTCGACGTCGGTCCCGTCATGGCGGCCTACGCGCCGTCGAAGTCCTACCTCAACGCGGTCACCGTGCAGTACGCCCGGCAGTTCGCCGATACGAACATCCTGATCAACGCCGCCTGCCCGGGTCTGGTCGCGACCGACTTCACCGGCTTCCGCGGGCCCCGCACTCCTGAGCAGGGCGCAGCGACAGCGATCCGGCTCGCCACGCTGCCCGACGAGGGCCCGACCGGTTCGTTCGTCGAGGACGCCGGCGCCATCCCCTGGTGACCGGGGACCCGTCGAGAGCATGCTGCGAGGCCCGGCCGCGGCTCGACGCGACCGCGGAGACCGAAGCCGGCGGCGGGGAGGGCGGGGAGGAAGTACCGCTCCCCGAATGGCCGTCCTCCGCACGCCGGCCACCCGATCGCACCGCCAGCGGCGTGCCCGCGCGGGCACGCCGCACGGCTGCGGCCGAAGCCGGCGGCTCCGTCTCGGCCCACGTGCTCGAGCCCCACCGGCCGGAACGGGGCATCCGCGCATACGCGGCCGAGCGAACCGGTGCGGGCGTGCGTAATGTGAAACGATCGTGCGATGGAGTACTCAGAGCTGCGCGGAGATCTCGACGTCGAGTTCCACCGCCTGCGCGAGGTGGCGAGCGGCGCCGACCTCGCAGCGGACGTTCCGAGCTGCCCCGACTGGACGCTGGCGGATCTGGTTCGCCACGTGGCCGAGGTCTACCTGCACAAGGCGCAGTGCATCCGCTTCGCCCGCGAGCCCGACCCGTGGCCGCCGGAGGGCATCGAGGACGAGATGCCGATCGCGCTGCTCGACCGGGCCTACGCCGCGCTGGCCGGCGAGCTGGACACCCACTCGCCGACGGAGCGGTCCTATACCTGGTACGACCCGGACCAGAGCGTCGGCTTCTGGTACCGCCGCATGGCGCACGAGACCGTCGTCCACCGGGTCGACGCCGAACTCGCGGCCGGAGTTCCGCTCACCTCGATTCCCGACGATCTCGCGAACGACGGCGTCGACGAGATCCTGGTCGTCATCGCCGAATTCTCCACGGTCTACTGGCCGGACTACTTCTCGGATGCCCTCGCCGGCGCCGACCGCCGCACGGTGCGTCTCAGCACCCCGCAGCGCTCCTGGGACGTCCTGATGACGCGGGAGAACGTACGGGTGCGGGAGTCCGGTCCGGGCGAGCCGACCGCGACGGTTGCGGGTGCGCCGTCGGACGTGCTGCTGTGGCTGTGGGACCGGCGTCCCGACGCACCGGTTCCGCAGGGCGATGCGGACACCCCTGACACGCTGCGGCGGGTGCTGGCGATCGCGACCCGGTGACATCCCGCTCCCGCGGGCCGACCCGAGGAGAACCTGCATGGCATCGCACCCGCGGCCACGCGGGAGGGTCCGGTACGCGTCGTAGTGGGGGCCGGCCGTCACCGGGTCGATCACCGCATCGCTGCACGGGTCGATCATCCTCGGCCTCGCGCCCGGCGATTCCGACGCCGACTTCTTCACCTGGCTGTGGGTCTTCAACGGGGTCATGTTCGCGAGCTGGGGCATCGCCGGCGTGCGGAACCATCACCGGGCTTCCGCGCGCGGGAAGTCCGCGGATCGCTGAGCGCCCCGGAGCCGGTCGGCCAGGTCGGCATGCGTCCGCCGGAGGACGGCACGGCGTGGTGATCGCGAGGTCGTCGACCGCTGCGGCCCCGGCCGGTGAGCGGGGTATGAGGGGACACGCTCCGGACCGGTCAGGAATCGAGAAGCGGCCGCGCACCGCCGCCGCCTAGCGTCAGTGGCATGAAACTGGAGCTCAGGTACTGCAACATCACCGTCACCGACGTGGACGAATCGCTCGCCTTCTACCCCGACACGCTCGGACTCGAGCAACGCTCGGACGTCGGGGCAGGCGTGAACCGCTGGGCGACTCCCGGCAGCGCGACCCGGCCGGGCCTGGAATACGTGCTCTCCGTACCGCGCGCCGGCCGTTCCGAGGCCGACGGCGACGCCCTGCAGGAACTGCTCACCCAGGGTCTCCTGCCGCAGGTCGTCTTCAGCACCGACGATGTCGGCGCGGCCTTCGAGCGGGTGAAGTCCTCCGGAGCCGAGGTGCTGCAGGAGCCCGTCGACCGCCCGTGGGGCGTCCGCGACTCCGCATTCCGCGATCCCTCGGGCAAAACGGTGCGGATCCAGCAGACGACCGGAGCATAGCGCTCGGCCGTTCGAGCGCTGCGCGGCGCCGCCCGGTGCCGCGAGAGGGATGGACCGACTGGAGGCAAGGCATGACACACGAGCAGCAGGAAAGCGGCCGCGGAGGACGCAAGCCCGGTACGCCGGGACCGGTCTCTCGGTGGATACAGCGGAAGATGAACGCCAGGATGGCCCGCAAGGTCCAGAGCGGCCGCGGCCACTTCATGGGCATGGACGTGCTGATCCTGAACACGGTGGGCCGCCGCAGCGAACAGCCGCGCCAGACGCCCCTGGCGTGGTTCGCCGACAGCGACGACGCCTGGTTGATCGTCGCGTCGGGCGGCGGGAGTCGGCACCCGGACTGGCACGCCAACCTGATGGCGCACCCCGACCGGGCGTCGATCGAAATGCCCGGCCGCGGCGCCGTCCCGGTGACGCCGCACCGGCTCGACGGCGCGGACCGCGAGCAGGCGTGGCAGCGCATCACCGCCGCCCAGCCCCGATACGAGAAGTACCAAGCCAAGTCCGACCGCCGATACCCGGTGATCCGACTCACCCCGCGGTGACCGCACAGCTCCTCAATCGCAGTTCAGCGGATCAACGCCCAGCCACACCGGCGGACCCCGCTCGACGGGTCCGCCTCTGCCGGTTCGCGGGAGGGGTGCCGGCCGCACCGGGCGTCGCTCCGGTGTGGTCGGGTAGGCACTCGACGCCCCCGGCGGTAAGGAGGCCCCGTGGCGCCGAAACGGCGGATCACCACCAGAGGCGAGTACGCCGGTGTCTGGGCCATGGTGGTCCTCACCACGACCGTCGCCCTGTGGCACGCGAGCGTCACCGTGCGCCTGTGGCTCGACGGCTCGAAGGTGGAGATCCTCCACTGGGGGCCCATTGTCAGCATGTCCCTGTTCGCCGTCTGGGGCATCGCCCACGTGCTGCGGTACCACCGGGCCTCTCCGGACCTGCCGGAGGAAGAGGCCTCACCCGCCATATGGGCTCCGCGCGAGCGCTGACCGCTGCATCCCGGTACACGGGTTCCGGGCTGCGTTCCCGCGGAGCCTACGGGCGGCGCATGCGGCGAAGCGTGGATGCCAGTGTCCAGCCGTAGACGACGTGTGCTGCCGCGAGGGTGGTCGTGCGGCCGGGGCTGTCCTGCGTCAGTGGCGGAAGGGCGCCGACCTTGGGAGCCCAGCCCTGGTAGCCGACGAACATGACGGCGAGCGCGTAGGCGACCCCCAGGCTCCGGGCCGGCCTGCGGCGCCCGGTAACGGTTCCGAAAAGGGCTCCCGTTGCGATTCCGAAGCCCAGGTGAGCCGCCCCCGTAGCCGCGTTCTCACCGGTGCGGGGCTTCTCGGAGCGGCCCCGGCCGGGCAGGTGGGCTCGAACCATGTGCTTGGGCGGGTGCCGGTGCGACGCCTGGCGGCTCCCCGCCTCGAAAACCGTCGTCATCGCCCCGGTCGCGAGTGCTCCCGCCACTGCGCCCTGCAAGGCCGGTCGGATCAGCATGGAAACCCCTCTCGGCACTGCGTCCCGTTCCCCGATCACTACCGGTCCCGGACGGCGGCAAACATCCGCCGGGCCATGGCCGCCGTTTCGGGGCGCACGCGTCAGCGGAACGGCTTCGTCGCCGTTTCCGCTTCCTCGACTCCCATGCCCGTGCCCGCGAGGTCCTGGCGGATCGGGAGCACCGGGGTGGAGCGGGCGGCGTCGCCTGGCCTCGAAGGCCGACGACGGGTATTTCCCGGCGACGACTGCAGCCGCATCCGGCATCCCCGCTCGGAGCGCCGCTTCGCCCTGTGTGCGGACGATCGCGCCGATACACTGGCTGCTCCGGCGGCGTCGCCCCTCTCACCGCGGCGCCGGATGCCTGCCTGCGGATCAAGCACGAACCGTCCGCCCTCGCCCCTCTGCACAGGGAGACCACCGCATGCACGACAGCGACTCCGCCGCCGCCGATTCGGCCGCGCCCTTTCCTCCCGAGATCGATCTGACCCGCCCTTCCATCGCGCGGATGTACGACGCCGGGATCGGCGGCAAGGACAACTTCGAAGTGGACCGCGAAGCCGCCATCGCGCTGGAGGAACTGGTACCGGGGACCTTCGCGATGGCCCGCGCCAACCGCGCCTACCTGTCGCGTGCCGTCGACTATGTCGCCCGCTCCGGGGTGCGCCAGTACATCGACCTCGGATCCGGCCTGCCGACCATGGAGAACACCCATGAGATCGCACAGCGCCACCATCCCGATGCCGGTGTGGTCTACGTCGACAACGATCCCATCGTCCTCGCCCACGGCCGGGCGCTGCTCGCCGAGAACGAGTCGACGACGGTGATCACCTCCGACCTGTGCGACGTCGACCGGGTGCTGGACGACGAGGCCACACGGCGCATCGTCGACTTCGACGAACCCGTGTGCGTGATGCTGGTGTCACTGCTGCACTGCATCCCCGACGCCAAGGACCCCTTCGGCGTCGTCCGCGCCTACTTCGAACGGTTGCCGCCCGGGTCCTGCCTGGTCTTCAGCCACATCGTCTCCGACGACGAGGAGGCGGCGCGCTCCTTCACCGACCGCGTGCACTCATCCGGTGCCGAGTGGGGCCGGGTGCGCGCTCCCGAGGAGGCGGCGCAGGCGTTCGAGGGCATGCGCCTGGTCTCACCGGCGGAGAACGACGGTTTTCCCGCGGTCGCCGTCGACTGCTCGACGTGGCGGGCGCCCGGGACGGAGCCCCAGCGCCGCCCGGCCGACCCGCAGGTCCTCATCTGGGAGCACGCCGGAGTCGCCTACACCTGATTCCGGGAGGGTCCGGCGGCGCACGTCGTCTCCTGCTGTCACTCCCGGAATCTGGCGGCCAGGGCGCGCAGCGCGCGGACGCAGCGGGTGTGCCGGGCGGAACTGCCGCGCTTACAGCCGCTCCATGACGTGCGTGAACTCGTCGGGGGTGAGGACTCCGCGGTCGCGCAGGGTGCGCACGAGTTCGGACGAGGGCACCTGCGGCAGCGGATCGGCGGGCGCCTGCGGTTGCGGCGGGTACTGCTCGAAACTCGCCGGCGGGGGCGCGCCGGCCTGCCCCGACGGCGGCGGCCCGCCCGCGATGGCGCTGTCGACCGCGTCCGCCATCGCCTTGCCGTCCTCCTTGATCACCTTGTCGATCCCGGCCTCGGCGCCGGAGGCGCGGACGGTGATCTCACCCGACATGATGCCGCTCTGCCACTGCACCGACGAGATCTCCTGCAGGCGGAACGTCTCCGCGGCCCCGGGCCCCCACGCCTCGCTGATGAACAGCAGCCGCAGGTTCGTCAGGGCGAGCAGCCCTGTGACCTCGGCATACCGCCCTCCCGCGAGGAGGGCGACCTGCTCGCCTTCCCCGAGGTGGTCGGCAAGCGCGCGGATCTCCCAGCTCGGCCGGTAACTCATCCGCTCCCGCGCCGCATGGATGTCCGGGCGCAGTTCCTCGTCGTCCATGGTGTGGCTCCTCATGAAGTGGGGGGATGCGGGCAAGGTTACACACACCGGGCCCGGCCCCCCGCTCGCATCCCCGCGGCCCGCGTGGAAGACGAAGGGCGGCGCCGCCGCGCGCCCCGGCGGCGCCGCGGCCCGCACGCGACCGGGTGGCCCGGTCCAGACGCCCGTCATCTGCGGTTTCACCGGAACATGTGCGCGGCCCCCCGGCGGAATGCCAAGGTTTTCGCATGTCACAGGTCCACATCATCGAACGGTCGGAGTGGGGGGCACGCGCTCCGCGCGGCCGGGACCACGTCTCGTGGGACGCCCGCACGGAGTTCGTCGTCCACCACTCCGCCGGGCCCACCACGCAGACGGTCCGCTCAATCCAGGACTTCCACATGGACGGCCGCGGCTGGTCCGACATCGGCTACAACCTGCTCGTCGACGACGCCGGAAACGCCTATGAGGGGCGCGGGTGGGAGATGGTCGGCGCGCACGCGATCAGCCACAACACCTCGGGGATCGGTGTCTGCTACATCGGCCAGGACAGTCCGACCTCCGCCGCGAAGGCCGCCATCCGCGCGCTCTACGACGAAGCCGGCGCCCGCGCCGGTCGGCGGCTGGAGCCCAAGGGCCACCGCGACGTCAACGAAACCAGCTGCCCGGGCGACAACCTGCACACCTGGGTCCACAACGGCATGCCCGCGGACGGGCTCGGAGGAGACGACGACATGTCCCTGATCAACCTGCGCAAGGGCGACGGCGAGTCCACGGGCAAGAAGGAGCACGTGGTCGCACTGCAGGCCCTGGTCCTCAAGGCGGGCGGCGACCTGCCCGGGTACGGGGCCGACGGCGAGTACGGAGACGAGACCGCCGAGGCGCTGCGCCGGGTCCGCGCCGGTGTGGGTAGCGAGGCCAAACAGGGGTGGGGCGACCGCGTCAGCGGGTGGGCCTACGCCCAGCTGATGCAGGCTGTGGCCCGCCACCAGGACTGATTCCCACCGCGCTGAGGCGCCCGCGGATCGACAGCGCCGCTCCGTCCCCGCCGACCCCCACCGTGCCGCCGGGGGCGGTGCGGTGCGGGCCGACCGGGCGGCGGGAAACACAGCCGTTCCGCGGGTGCCCGGCGGGAGCGCGTGGGAGGACCGGTCCGCTCGCGGTCCCGCGGGCGGACCGGCACGTCCATCGCGCGGGTTTCGCCACGATCCCGGGCCGGATCCGGCAGAATCCGCGCGATAGACAGCCCCGGCGGGCCATACCGGGTACACGGGCGCACTTCCGTAGGCGCACCGACCAACCGGGGCCGAATTACCCGATTCGTACCCGCGCCACCGCCCGTCGTGGCGCTCCGGTCCTGCGAGTATGACGTGCGCTCATCGGCACGCACGGACGACGGGCCGGAGCGAGTCACTCGAACAGCGAGTCGTGGCCCGGTCCCCGCTGCCGGCGCCGCCGCAGGACGACGACGATGTCGATCACGCCCACGACCGCGAGCGCCCACAGGACGATCGCCAGGACGGTGAAGTCGATCGCCCACGCGGTCGCGCCCAGGCCGACGCAGAGGGCGATGCCCAGTGCGGCCAGGACCAGACGCAGGTTCAACGCGCTGTAGGGGCGTTCGAGGCTGCCTTTGGGGGGCTTGTTCTGTCGGCGACGTATCATCGGTTCCTCCTGCACGCGCCGCTACCCGCTGCGACGGCCGCGATACGGGTGCGCGCCCCCTTCGGCGAGCGGTTCACCTCACACGCCGCTGGAGTGGGTATCGGGCTCGCGCGGAGCCGCATCGGTTCGGCGCAGCGGTGTCGGCCCGTTGGTGCGGTCGTCATGGACGAACGCGTCGTAGCGCCGCCCGCGGCCGCGGTCCACCTTCGGCACGGCCCGGCACGACGCTCCTTCCATTGACACCGCCGCCCGCGGTCATGCGTCAGGGGGCGAAAAGGATCGCGGCCGCAGCGCTGCCGCCCAGGCGACCGCCGCGCCGGTCGGCCCGCCGCTCCGGGCGGCTGTGCTTAGAGTGGGTGGCATGCTGCTGGAGGAACTGGCCGCCGAGGCGCAGGGGATGGCGACACGGGCCGCGTCGCGGGAGTTTCTGGGACTCGCCGGCCCGCCGGGGGCCGGCAAGTCGGCACTGGCGCGGTACCTGGTGCACGAGGTCTGCGAAGGGCTGGGGCGGGGCGCTGCGGCGTATCTGCCGATGGACGGGTTCCACCTGTCCAACGCGCAGCTCGACCGGCTCGGCCGCCGCGATCGCAAAGGGGCACCCGACACCTTCGACGTGCGCGGCTACCTGGCGCTGCTGCGCCGCCTGCACTCCGTGGGCGCCAGCTCTGTGTACGCGCCGGACTTCGACCGCACCCTCGACGAGCCCATCGCGGCCCGGCTGGCGATCGCTCCCGGCGTCCGCCTGGTGGTGACCGAGGGCAACTACCTCGCCGAGGACTCCCCGCTGTGGCGCGAGGTCCGCGCGCTGATGACCGACATCTGGTACGTCGAGGCCGACGACGAGATCAGGGAAGCCCGGCTGATCCAGCGCCAGCTCGACGGCGGCCGCACCCCCGAGGACGCACGGGAATGGGTGCGGCGCAGCGACCGCGCCAACGGGGAGATCGTCAAACCCACCCGCGAGAACTGCTCCCGCATCGTGCGGCTGCAGGAGAGCCCGCAGCTGCGGTGAACGCGGACGCCGGCGCACCGCCGGCGTTCCCGTCCCGCTCCGGAGCGGCGCCGAACCGGTCTCCGGAACCGAACCGCTGTCGGCGGTCCAGCGCCGCACCCGTGAACAGCCGCACCGGCCTTTGTGAGCGCCACCTGCGATTTCCCGTCGACGCCATCAGGCGCCACCGCGAGATGGCGGCGTACCCGCACAAGTACGCCCCGCCGCTGTGGACCTGCGAGTACCGGCCCCCGCCGCGCTTCGGCGGCTCGCGTCCCGTGCATCGGGTCTCCTCGGTCCGGTCACTACCGATTTCGGCCAGGCTCCTGAGCCCGGTTCCGGTCGCCGGTATGCCGCACGGTCCGGAGCGCCCGGGCCTGTGCGTCGGCCGGCTTGGCGACGAGGGCTGAACGTTCGGCTGCCAGCCGCTCCAGGCAGGCGTCGACCTAGGCAGGCTTCGGTCGCGCCGTGGCCGCCCCTCGGAGCCGATGACGGGACGTTTCCATCCCTTTACACAGCGCTTCCGCTCCTTTAAGGTCCGTCGGTAAATGGGAGCGCTCCCAGTCCCCCAGGAGCCTCCTTGTCCACGGGGGCCGCTGCAACGCCAAAGGACTTCGTGCAATGTTCCGAAAATCCGTGCGCCCGCTCGTCGGCGCCGCGCTCGTCATGGCCGCGGCGGTGGCGGCCGGCCCAACGCCCGCTTCGGCCGCAGAGTCGGAGTTCTACGTCAATCCGGACATGGCCTCGGCCCAATGGGTCCGCGACAACCCGCAGGACTCGCGTGCCGACGTCATCGCGAACCGCGTCGCCGACGTCCCGCAGGGCACCTGGTTCACCTCATACAACCCGAACGAGGTCCAAGGCCAGGTGGACGCGCTGGTCGGATCCGCCGAATCGGCGGGCAAGACCCCGATCATGGTCGTCTACAACATCCCCAACCGCGACTGCAGCAACCACAGCGGAGGCGGCGCGCCCGACCACTCCTCCTACCGCGACTGGGTCGACCAGGTCGCCGCCGGACTCAACGGCCGCCCGGCCACGATCGTCGTGGAGCCCGACGTCCTGTCGCTGATGGACAGCTGCATGGATCAGAGCCAGCAGAACCATGTCATGGACTCCATCGCCTACGCGGGCAAGACCCTCATGGCCGGCTCCTCGCAGGCGCGGGTCTACTTCGACGCCGGCCACTCCGGCTGGCACTCCCCCGGCGAGATCGCCTCGCGGCTCAACGGCGCCGACATCGCCAACAGCGCCCACGGCATCGCCACCAACACGTCCAACTACAACTGGACCGACGACGAGGTCTCCTACACCCGGCAGATCATCGACGCCACCGGCCACTCCGGCCTGCGCGCGGTCGTCGACACCAGCCGCAACGGCAACGGCCCGCAGGGCTCGGAATGGTGCGACCCCGAGGGTCGCGCGATCGGCACCGAAAGCACCACGAACACGGGCAGCTCCCACGTCGACGCGTTCCTGTGGGTGAAGCTGCCGGGTGAGGCCGACGGCTGCGCCGCGGGCGCCGGCGAATTCGTGCCGCAGCTCGCCTACGACATGGCGGTGGCCGCGGACCCCGAGCCGGACCCGGAGCCCAGCCCCGATCCCGAGCCCACACCCGACCCGGAGCCCACTCCTGAGCCCGGCGAGGGATGCGAGGCCGCGTACTCGGTGGCCAACGAGTGGTCCGACGGCTTCCAGGCCGAGGTCACGGTGACCGCCGGGGCCGATCTCGACGGCTGGGAGGTGGCCATCGACTTCCCGGACGGCCAGGGGATCGAGCAGGCGTGGAACGCGGAGGTCTCCGGCAGCGGAGGGGCCTACACGGCAAGCGACGTCAGCCACAACGGCTCCCTGTCGGCCGGTGAGAGCACCGGGTTCGGGTTCACCGGTACGCACAGCGGCGCCAACGGCGAGCCCGAGCTGACCTGCTCCGCGGCTTAGCCGATACCCGCCCGCGGGGGCACAGGTTCCGCAGAGATGTGGGGAGGGCGCGGTCCGCGCCCTCCCCACATCCGCGTGTGCGGTACAACCGAGCGGGACAGGCCCCGGTCAGCTCTCCTCGAAGTCGTCGCGCTCGGTGCCGGTCTGCTCCATCGCGTCCTCCAGCTCGGCCTCGATCTCCCGCCGAGTGTCGGGCCCCCGCTCGCTCTCGTCTTTCTCGTCCGGAAGGAGCTGGTCGGTGTCCTGAGTCTTCTTTCCGGACTCCTCGGGCATCGTCATAGGACTCTCCTTGGGTGTCGTGCGGCGGGTGAGCCGCTACCCGCGCCCCTACGGGATCACACGGGCGCCGCGCGCTCCCCCGAGCCGCCGCGGCGGCGGCTGACCTGCGCCGACGGGTGCACCGAAGGGAATCACACCCGGGAATCCCGCAGCGGGCGGAGCCAGGAGCCGACGAGGACGATCATGACGAGGACCACCAGCAGCAGCGCTGCGGGCACATGCAGGGCGAGCATGACGTGGCTGCCGAAGTAGGCCTGGGCGAAGCCGGTGCCGAAGGCCGCGGCGCTGACGACGGCGGGCCAGGCGGGGCCGTTGCCCGGGCGCATGAGCAGGACCGCGGCCAGCACCTGCGCACCGCCTGCGACGTGCACCGCGAGGGCCGTACCCGCATGCAGCGGCAGTGCCGAGAGTTCCTCCCCCAGTAGCTCCTGCATCAGCAGGTGGCCCGCAGTGAGGAACTCCACCGCGATCAGCGCCGCCTGAATCAGGGCGGTGATGCGCAGCGCCCACAGGTAGGGCGACGCGGATTGCTGTTGGACCACGCTGCTGCCTCCGGTGCCCGACGACCCCGGGCCGCCGTGCCCGGCGGCCCGGAGCGCATGCTACTCATCCCGCACGCGGTGCCGGACATCCACACCCTGTGGAAAACCCGGCGGGTTCCGGGGGCCAGGTCAGCGGGCGAAGGAGATCTCCACACGGCGGTTCTCGGCGCGCCCGTCCGGGTTGTCCTCGCCGTCGACCTCGTTGGGCGCCACCGTGTCCGCCGAACCGTGCCCGGCCGTCTCGAAGGTGATGTCGGCGCCCTCGATCAGCGAGGCGAGCTCTTGCTCGACCGCCTCGGCCCGGTCCTCGGACAGGGAGCGGTTGTAGGACTCCTCGCCCTTGGAATCGGTGTAGCCGTCGACGCTGACCGTCCTGCCCGGCGCATCGTCCTGAAGGATCTCGGCGGTGTCCTCCAGCGTCTGCTGGGCGTCGCCGCTGAGTTCGGCCTCGTCGAACGCGAAGAGGACGTCGGCGTCCAGAGTGACGATCCGCTCCTCGGCGTTCTCGGAGTCGGTCATGGAGCCGTCCTCGGTGGACGTGCTCAAGGTGAGCTCGTCCACGCCCGCCGCGAGGTCCTGAGCGGGGAGGGTGAGGTCGCGGACCGGGGCGGAGTCGACCTCGGTGCCCGCCTGCTCGGGTACGTACTCCTCCGCGGCGGCCGAAGCCGGGACGGCGGCGAGCGCCGCAGCGAGAGCGCCGGCCGCGGCCGCGGCGCTAGCTGAGCGGGACATCGTTGAAGGTCCCGGCGCGGGGGATGCGCACGCCCATCGTCTCGACGCCCTCCGGAGGGGCCGCGAAGGTCGCACTCAGCAGCGCGGAGTCGTCCGGGTACAGCGTGATGCCCTTGAGACCCGAGGAGCATACGCAGCGGTCGTCCCCGTCGCGGGCGACGGTGTGCACCTTCGCGTTGCCCGGGTCGATCAGTTCCACGGTCGACAACTCGTCGTCGAGCACGGAGGGCGGAGTCAGAAACGCCAGGTTGGGGTCGCTGCCGCTGTCGTTGGTGCGGGTGACGGAGAGGGTGAGTTCGACGGTCTCCCCGCGGCGGGCCAGTTCGTGAATCGCGATGTGCATGTCCGCGCCGCTGGCGCTGATGTCCTGGCTGGCGAGGGTCTCGCGGGACTCGCTCTCGCCGGGCTCGACTTGGCCGGCGTTCACCGGATCCTGGGCCCCGCCCGCGTTTCCGCCGCCGTCCGCGCCGTTCTCCCCACCGCCGAACAGCCCGCAGCCCGTGAGGAGGAGCACGCCGACGACAGCGACGAGCGGAATACGTATCGCCCTGGGGGGATAAGCCATATCCCGCACCGTAGCGATGCGGCCCCGAGTTGGGGGGCGTCGCCGCCGACGCGGGGTGGCCGGGTCCGGCCTGATTCACCGCGTCCGGATCTCCGCGCAGGTATTCGACTACTCGATCCGAATCCGGACCCCGCCGCCGACGGCCGATGCACGACCGAATCTCCTCCCGAGCGCCCGGCGTCCGGGGCTCGACTCGGTTATCTCCTCCCCCTGCCGGAGGCGGACCCGGCACCCTTCGGCCCCGCGTCCGCGGGGCGGCGGGACCAGAAGGAGGCGACCGCGGCACCGGAGATGTTGTGCCAGACGGAGAACAGCGCCGCAGGCAGTGCGGCCAGCGGCGCGAAGTGCGCGGTGGCCAGCGCGGCGGACAGCCCCGAATTCTGCATGCCGACCTCGATGGAGGCCGCGCGCCGCGACGACTCCGGCAGCCGCAGCACCTTGCCCGCCGTGTACCCCAGGGTCAGACCGAAGAGGTTGTGCAGGATCACGGCGAGCACCACCAGGGCGCCGGTGGACATCAGCGCGTCGGCGTTGGCGCCCACCACGGCGAACACCACGATCATGATCCCCGCGACCGAGATGAGCGGCAGCAGCGGAAGCACCTTCTCCACGGCACGGGACAGCAGGGCCCGCACCACGATGCCCAGCACGACCGGCACCAGCACCACCTGCAGGATCGACACCAGCAGGTCGCCGGCGTCGACCGGCAGCGTGGGACCGGCCAGCCACAGCACCAGCAGCGGGGTGAGGAAGGGGGCCAGCAGGGTGGAGACCGACGTCATGGCCACCGACAGCGCGACATCGCCGCGGGCCAGATAGACGATGACGTTGGAGGCCGTGCCTCCGGGCGCGGCGCCGACCAGCACCATGCCGACCAGCAGCAGCGGGGGCAGTTGCAGCAGCTCCGCCAGCGCCCAGCCGGCCACCGGCATGATCGTGAACTGGGCGACCAGTCCGAGCAGGACCGCCTGCGGCCGGACCAGGACGAGCTTGAAGTCGGCGGGCCGCAGGGTGAGGCCCATGCCGAACATGATGACCCCGAGCAGCGCGCTGATCCAGGGGGTGAGCTGGGCCGCCTGGTCGGGGACGAGCAGGCCCAGCAGCGCACTCGCGAGAATGAACAGGCCGAACCAGCGTCCCGCGAACGCCGCGGCCGTGGCCAGAGTTCTCATGGCCGACATTCCAGCACCCCGGGCCCCGAACGCCAACACCGGGGCCGCCGCAGCGGGTGGCGGCGAGAACGCGGTCGGTACCGCACGCGGCTGCGAAACCGCAGCCGGTCGGTCCCGGTTCAGCCGATCTCGGCGGCCGCCTCGCGCAGCGTGGAGAGCGCTGCCGTGATGGCAGGGCGGCGTGCGGCGTCCGTGCGCCAGAACGCGAACACCTGGCGGGCCAGCGCCGGCTGCACCGGCACCAGCCGCACCCCCTCGGGCACCGGGCCCAACCCGAGCCGCGGTATCACCGCCGCGCCCAGCCCCACGGTGATCATGGCCAGCTTGGTCTGGTGCTCCTCGACGCTGTGGGCGATCGTCGGCTCGACGCCGCGGGCACGCAGCACCCCGTGCAGCCAGTCGTGGCAGATGGACCCCTTGCCCCAGCTGATCCACGGTTCGCCGACGACCTCGTCGAGCTCCAGCAGCTCCCGGTGGGCCAGCGGGTGGTTCACCGGCAGCGCGACGTCGGCGACGTCCTGCATGATCGGGGCTTTGACCATGGACTTGGGCAGTTCGATGGGAGCGCCCTCCCAGTCGACGGCCAGCGCCATGTCCGCGTCGCCGCGGGCCACGGCCGGGATGCTGTCGTCGGGCTCCAGCTCGCTCAGCTGCACCCGCAGCTTCGGGTGCTGCTGCGCCAGGAGGCCCAGCGCAGGGGTGACCAGGCCGCGCGCACCCGAGGCGAACGACGCGAGCTCCAGCGTCCCGCTGATCTCGCCGCGGTGGGACTCCAGCGCCGCCTCGGCCTGCTGCACCAGGGAGAGGATCTGCCCGGTGTGCTCGACGAGGATCTGCGCCGCCTCGGTCAGCCGCACGCCGCGGCCGTTGCGCTCCACCAGCGCCTGACCGACCTCGCGCTCCAGCTTCGACAGCTGCTGGGAGACGGCCGAGCTGGTGACGTGCAGCGCTTCGGCGGCCCCGTTGAGGGACCCGTTGGCCGCGATCGCGTGCAGGATCCGCATCCGGTCGACGCTCAGCATGTAAGGAAGCCTAATAGGCGCCCGAATCCTCTATGAAGCCGCGCTAACACCCGGGTCCGCGACCGCACGCCGGGAGGCGGGCGGCGATGGCGGGCGCCGACCGGCGCGCCCGGCCCCTATCCGGAGCTGAACGGCAGGTTCCGGTAGGTGTGCTGGACGCTGACCCAATGGTCGCGGGTGAACTCCTCGATGGCCCACTCCCCGCCGAACCGGCCGATGCCCGACGCCTTCTCACCGCCGAACGCGGTGTTGGGCTCGTCGTTGACCGTCGTGTCGTTGACGTGGGTCATGCCCGCCTCCACACGCTGCGCGAAGCGGACGCCCCGTTCGGCATCACCGGTGTAGACGGCGCTGGAGAGGCCGTACTCGGTCGCGTCGGCCAACTGGAGCGCGTGCTCCTCGCCGCGTGCCCGCACCACCGTGGACACCGGACCGAACACCTCCTCCGCGGCCGTGGCGACGTCGTTGCCGCCCAGCACCAGGTGCGGAGGGATCACCCGCCCGGCCGGCCCTGTCGGCTCCCCCGACAGCACCAGTTCGGCGCCGTCGTCCACGGCCCGGGAGATCTTGTCGAGGATGTCGTCGCGCTGGCTGTCGTTGACGACCGGACCGATCTGCGTCTGCGGGTCGGAGGGATCGCCGACGCGCAGACCGCGGACGCGCTCGGTCAGCCTGTCCACGAAATCGTCGTGGACCGCGTCGTCGACGATCACCCTGTTGGTTGCCATGCAGATCTGGCCCTGGTGATAGTAGGACCCGAACAGGGCGGCCTCGACGGCGCGCTCCACATCGGCGTCGTCGAGGACCACCAGCGGCCCGTTGCCGCCCAGTTCCAGCGCCCGCCGCTTCAGCGGCGCCTTGGCGGCGATGCTCTCGCCCACGGGAGTCGACCCGGTGAACGAGATGAGCCGGGATGTCTCGTGGGTCACGAGGGGGTCGCCGATCTCGCTGCTCTTGCCGATGACGACGCTGAGCAGGCCGGGCGGCAGACCCGCCTCCTCATAGATCCGGGCGAGCAGGGTCCCGCCCGTCACCGGCGTGTCGCCGGCGGGCTTGAGCACTACAGCGTTGCCCAGTGCGAGCGCGGGCGCCAGCGAGCGGTGCGAGAGCTGCATCGGAAAGTTCCACGGGCTGATGACCGATACGACGCCCAGCGGTTGGCGGTACACCCGGTTCTCCTTGCCGGGCACCGTGCCGGGCAGGATGCGCCCGGACACCCGCGCGGGGTAGGAGACCACCTCGGCCATGCCCGCGCGCACCAGCCCCCATTCGAACTCGGCACGCTCGCGGATGCCGCCGGTCTCGGCCACCAGCCAGTCGACGATCTCGTCCTTGCGCGCGTCCATGACCGCCATCGCGCGCAGGAACAGCTCCGCGCGCTCGGGCGCCGGGGTGTCGGCCCAGGAGCGCTGCGCCTCCTGCGCGGCGCCGAAGGAGCGTTCGACGTCGCCGGCGTCGGCGAGCCCGAACTCGGCCACGGGCCGGTCGTCGTAGGGATTCACATCGGTGGCCGTGGTGCCGGAGCTCCCGGGGCGCCATGCGCCGCCGAGCGGCATCCGGTCCGACACGGTATAGGGATCCGGCAGCTGACCTGCGGGCATGAGGTGCTCCTCGGAGCGATGCAGAGGCTGTCGAGGCCGCGCCTACCCCCGTCTGGAGGCTGAAAACGAGCCGGAAACGCGCCGAAGCGTCCGCCGTACCGGGAAGCTCAGCGGCGGTCCGCCGGAGGCGTCGGTCCCGCCCGGGTGAAGGCTGTGGGAAAGGCGGCCCAGGTGACCATCGGTCCGAACGACGCATCACCGGGCCTCGGGGAATCGAAGCCGGCGCTAACGGGGGGACTCATGTCATCGCGCAGGGACGATGAGGGGGCTTCGGCAGGCAGGCGGCCCCACTCCTTGCTCAGTGCCGCGGCCAGGAAGAGGCCGCGGCCGCGGTCCCACCGGCAGTCCGCTCCGGGCGCCATCACACGCGCGACGGTCTCGGGCCGGGCTGCGAGAGGGCCGTCGTCGACCACTTCCAGGTGGATCGTGCCGTAGACGAGCCCGACCAGGCTGACGAACACCGAACCGCCGGGGCGCCCCGAAGCCGAGTGCCGGATCGCGTTGCTGAAGAACTCGCTCAGCACGAGCTCGACCGCGTCGGCCGCGTCGGGGAACGACCGCAGCAGCACGCGCGCCCAGATCCGGGCCTCGCGGCACTGGTCGGCCCGGCCGGGAAAGGTGTGTCCGGCGGTGAGCGTGTACAGGTTCGTCTCGCCCCGCCCCATCAGGCCACCGCCGAGAGGCGGGCGCCGGCACCGGGTTCGGCCCGGGGCCCACGGGCGCGCGGGCGACGGTCGAGCAGGGCGGTCACCGTCGCGCGGGCCCCGCACAGAAACCGCGCGGCGAGGTCGGGGCGCTCAGCCGGGGCGTGCTCGTGCCCGCCCCACAGCAGGCACCAGCGCTCGCCGACCTGCACGGCGACCACGGCGACGCGGCGCCCGCCGCGGACGGTGTAGAGAACGGGGTGGTCGGACTCGGCGAGCGCGATGAGAGCCGGAGCACCGAGCTTGCGCAGCTCGGCAGCGAGGGAGGCGAGGAGGGAGCGGCGCGTCGCCCCTGTGTGTGTACTGAAAGGCATGGTGGAGACCTCCGGTCGGATTCCCGAGCACACCGTCGTCTCGGCGTGCCAGACTCCAGTCACACACAGTTATACCTAAACTTGAACTATTTCATAATGCATTATTGCAAAGTAAGGTCCATGCAGCTCTTCAGTAAGGACAGATAGGGGGCAGGGACGTGAACCGACGCAGCCCGACGGCCCGCCACCGCAGGCTCATCAGCGAACTCAACCGCCTACGCGAAGGCAGCGGGCTGTCCCGCGCAGAGGTCGCCAAGCGTGTCGGCACTACCGATACGACCATCTGGCGCTATGAGACCGGTCTGACGCGCCCCAAGGTCTCCGACGTCAACACGCTGCTGGAGGTCTACGGCGTGACGGGCGCGGCGCGCGACGAGTTACTGGAGGTCGCCAAGGACGCGCGCAAGCGCGGCTGGTGGCACCGCTACCGCCAGACGCTCAAGCCCGGATTCGACTCCTACATCGGCCTGGAGGCCGAAGCATCGGTTGTGCGCACATATCAGGCACAGGTGGTGCCCGGACTGCTCCAGACGGCTGAGTACACACGTGCTGTGATCGAAGAGACCGCAGTCGACAGTGAGTCCGCTGGTGTGGACGAAAAGGTTGCAGTACGGCTATCGCGGCAGGCGCTACTCACTCGTGAGACCGACCCCCTCAGCGTGGTGGCGGTCCTGGACGAAGCGGTCCTCCACCGCCGGGTGGGCGGCGCATCGGTCATGGCGGAGCAGCTCCGGTACTTGGTCAGGTTGAGCGAGCTCAGCCATGTGACGATACGCGTCCTGCCGTTTTCCGCGGGGGCGCACGCCGGGCTCGATGGCGCGTTCTACCTCCTGGAGTTTCCCGATCAGGAAGATCCCGACGTCGTCTACCTGGAGCAAGCGACCAGCGGACTTGTCCCGGAGGCTCCCGAAGAGGTTCGCCGCTATACGCTCATGTTCGGCAACCTGCTCGCCAAGGCGCTTCCGACAGCGGAGTCGACCGCGCTGCTGTCCTCGATGGCAGAATGAATGTCGACGTATCCCCTCAAGAGAGGAAGCGCGGGATGAGCGAGCCCAGAGCCCGCGCCGGTTGGCGCACGAGCAGCTACAGCACCAACGGTGGTGAATGCGTCGAATGCGCCGTGCTCGACGAGTCCGCAGCCCTCCGTGACTCCAAGCACCCCCACGACGGGCACCTCTCGTTCACTCGGACGGAGTGGGCCGCCTTCCTCACCGCCGTGAAGCACTCCGCGCTCGGGGCCTGACCCGCGACAACCGCCTGAACTCCGGCCCCGTGCCTGACCTGGCGCGGGGCCGCCACCGCTGTGGCGCAGTGGTGCGGTGCCGATCCGCGACTCCGACCCGGGACCGCGCGCAACGGTGTGCGGTGGGTCTTTTGCCCGCCACCACGGTGCTGGAACCGGCAGCCCTGACGCACACTCGCCCCAGCGGAACCCGCCGACACGGGCATCGGGCGGCGCTGGCTATGCTGTCGCGAAAGCCGGTGCACCGGCCGCCCGGTGCCGATCGCTCGCCCGTCCGGACCGTGCGCCCCTCCCCTCCCCCTCCGCGGCGCCCCGGAAGGATCCGCGCGGCGGTCGCGGGAGCCCTCTGCCGCCGGCCGGACGGCGCCGGAACCGGCCGCCCTGACGCACACTCGCGCGCACAGCGCGGCGGCCCTCCCCGGCCGCACGATCACGTGAACGAGATCCGACTCTGCCAGACTCGCGTGGGTTCAGTGCTGTGTGCCCTGATTCGGGAGTTGAGACCTGATGCCTGCGTGGACCTCCCAAGTGCCGTGGTGGGTGATCGCCGCGGCCGCGCTGCTGCTGGTGATCCTCGCGATCTCCGGCCTTCGCACCCTGCTCTCCCGGCGGCCCCCCGGGACCGCCACCGGCTCGGGCCTGCACAGCGGCTACGTCGTGGCCACCGTCCTCATCGCCACCTCAGCGCTGCTGCTCATCACCGTCGCCTTCACGATGAGCTACGCCGCCCTGTACGAGTCGGCGACCTGGCTGGCCGACACCCAGCTCACCGCGATCAACGGCGGCGACCTGCGCTTCCTCTTCCCGCTGGGCATCGACGCCGTCATCGTCTACTTCCTGGCGATGGACCTGGTCATGGAGTGGCAGGGGCGCCGCCACCCGCTGAACCGCTGGTCGGCCTACGGGCTCTCGGCGATCACCATCGTGCTCAACGTCTCCCAGGGAGAGGGGACCACGTCCTCCTACCTCGGCCACGCAGGGCCGCCGGTGGTCATCATCCTCATCGCCGAAGGGGTGGCCGCCTGGGTCCGCCACTTGGCCGGGCTCGCCCACGGCAAGACCGCCGACCGCATCCCCGCCGGGCGCTGGATCGCCCACCCGGTGTCCACGCTCAAGGTCGCCCGGCTCATGCTCGGCTCGGGCATCACCTCCTACCCGGATGCGCTGGAACGCGAGCAGCAGCGGCAACTGGCCTACGCGATGCTGCGCGAGCAGCACGCGCGCCGCTGGCGGCGTGCCACCCCGCGCCATTTGAAGTGGATGCTGGACAACGGCTACGACCTGCCCACCGCATTCCGGATCATCCGCGCGATGACGGCCTCCAGCGTGGCCATGACCGCCGAGGAGGCCCGCGCCCTGCAGGGCGATGCGCCCGCACCCGTTCCGGCCGCGCCGCCGGCCGACGGCGGGCGGTGGCGGGCCGTGGCCGTTTCCGAGCACGAACACTCGATCGCCGACAGCCGCCCTGGCGGTGACCGCTCCGCGGAGGGCGACGCCCCCGCCGACCGAGAACAGGACAGCGGCGTCGAGGACGGCGCCGCAGCCGGTGAGGCACGCGGCGAGCGCGCCCACACCCCGGTGTTCCAAGAGCCGGGACCGGTGCGGTCCGAGCGGCCGGAGGGCGGGGACACGGCGGCCACGACGCCCGCGGACGAGGCGCCCGACGAGTCCGGACGCGCGGCAAGCGCCGGTCCCGAGGAGCAGGCCGAGCAGCCCGGGCGCGGCGAGGCACAGCGCGGTGGGGAGTCGGTTCAGCACCGCGGAGGACCGCAGCCGGAGGGACCCGCGGACGCGGCGGAGCAGGCCGCCGAACCGGCCCGCGCGGCCGGTGCCGAACCGGCCACCGAGCCCGAGGACCCGGCCCAGCCCGTACCGCGGCGCACCTCCCGCCCGCTGTCGCGTCCCACCGCTCAGGAGCGCAAGCAGCAGGTGCGCAACCTCATGGAGACGGTCCCCGACATCAGCGAGGAGGAGATCGCGGGTTACCTGGGCGTGGGCACGCGGACGGTGCGAAAGTACCGGAACGAGATCCTCGCCACCGCCTCGGACAACGGCTACCGCGTAGAGGAAGGCGAGGACGGACATCCGCGGCTGGTGCAGACCGCTTACGAGGGCTGAGGATCGATCCGGCCGGTCCCGGTCAGCGCCGGGGCTGCGTGCCACCGCGCTCCCCGCGGCGTGCGCTCCGGCGCCGTCCGCCCGCGCCCCTGCACCCGCCGAGTAAGAGGCACTAATCCAACGGTTAAGCAGAACCAAGTAGACCTAACGGCGGGCGCGGCGATACCCCTTGAGGCATGAGCCTCGACCCGTCCCAGCGCGACGCCGCCGGAACCGCCCCCGCCCCCGACTCGCCCTCCTCCGCCGCGCCCGCTCCGCAATCTCCGGTCGAGGAGGCCGCGACGCGTCCCGCGATCGACTGGCGGCTGAAGTTCCTGCTGCTCGCGCTGGTCTGGGGCACCAGCTTCATGTTCATCGGCATCTCCGGGCAGTACCTGGCGCCCGTCCAGATCACCCTGGGCCGGATGCTCACCGGCCTCATCCCGCTCGTCGGCCTCCTGCTGCTCAGCGGCGGGCGCCTGCCGCGCGGCGGGCGGATGTGGTTCCACCTCTCCGTCACCGCCTTCATCGTCAACCTGGTGCCGTTCACCTTCTACGGCTACGCCGGGCAGCTGATCCCCTCGGCGGTCAGCGGGATCGTGAACGCGGCCACGCCGCTGTTCGTCGTGCTCTTCTCGCTCCTGCTGCTGCCCGACGAGCGCCCGACGCGCACCCGTATGGCCGGACTCCTCGTCGGATTCCTCGGCGTGCTCGTGGTCTTCGGGGTGTGGACCGGATTCGCCGGCGCGAGCGCCGTCGGCATGCTCATGGCGCTGGGCGCCACCGTCGGATACGGGATCGGCACCCCCTACCTGCGGCGCTTCGTAGCGGGCAGCGGGTACTCGTCGCTGGAACTGGTCACCGCCCAACTGCTGACGGGGACCGTGCAGATCGCGATCGCCGCTCTGCTGTTCACCGAGGCGCCGCAAGAGCTGCCGCCGCACGCCTTCGCCGCACTCGTGGCCCTGGGCGTGCTGGGCACCGGCCTCGCGTTCCTGCTGCAGTACGGAGTCATCCGCGAGGCTGGGGCGACGGTGGCCTCCACCGTCACCTACGTGGCCCCGATCGTGGCCATCGGCGCGGGTGTGCTGTTCCTCGACGAGATGCTGACCTGGAACGAGCCGGTCGGCGTCCTGCTCATCATCGCCGGCGCCGCGCTCGCCCAGCACCACCGCCGCACCGCCGCACGGCGGCCGGCCGCGTCGGGAGAGGCGGCGCTCGGCTCCCGGGCGCCGGGACGCTGACGCACCGCGCCTACAGGTCCTCGGAGCCGTCGCCGACCTCGCCGACCTCGCCGTCCTCGACATCCTCGCTGTCCCGGCCGTCCCGGGTGCCTTCGCGCTCCTGGCGCTCAAAGGACTCGCGCAAGGCGTCGCGGCGGATGCGTTCGCGGTAGCTGAAGGCGGCTTCGCGGACGGTGTCCTCGGTCTCGAACCCGGACCCGATGGCTCCGGCGACCGTGCCCGCCGCGGTCACCAGCAGCGGCACCATCAGGTAGTCGGTGGGGTCGAGGGACCCTCCGACGTAGTTGGACAGGACTTGGGGAGCGAGCACGACAGCGCCCGCGACCAGGTTGACGGCGTAGAGTCCGACGAACATGCAGCCGACCCCGATTCCCAGGGTCAGCACGGTCGAGGCGTTGAACAGCACCGCCTGTTCGCGTTCGCCCGACCGGCGGTTGCGGGTCGGCTCCCACAATCTGTGGTAGATGATCAGCCACGCGACCATGACCACCACGGACCCGACCGCGGCGGCGATCAGCCGCGGCAGGCCCATGGCGGTCGCCAGTTCCCACACCGTGGCGTTGATCGTGTAGAACGCGCTGAAGGCGAAGGCGCCGACCAGCGGCCCCGTCAGGCCGAACACCAACTGCCAGGGGCGGTTGGTACGCACCATGCCCACCAGCAGCCGCGCATCGCCCCGGGAGGCCAGGATGCGCGTATCGATGCCGGGCTGCTCGGGTACGACGCGGCTGAACCGGCGCGACAGCGCGGACAGCCGGTGCTCCTTGGGCGGATACCGCCGGTGGAGCTTGACGCGGGTGTCCGCGTTGATCATGTCGGCGATGAGCTGGGCGATCACACCGCGCACGTTGCGGCGCAGCGACATGCCGCCGAGGGCCGGGAGCGAGACCACGATGACGCAGCGGTCGTGGCTCGCGTCGGCCACGATCGGATGGCCTTCCGAACGCAGTACCACGTCGGTGATGCACACGGCGATGTCCCAACCGTGCTCCTGTATCCGCTCAGAGGCCACCTCCATCATCGCGGTGTGGGACTCGTCGCTGGGCGGCAGCTGCTCGCGCCGCACGTCGACCTGCCAGTCGCGGTCCGGATCGACCTGCTCGGACAGCAAATCCGGAAGCGTGCGCGCCACATGCCCGGCCACCTGGGCGGGGGCGGCCACAGGATCGGCCACGACGCCGACGGTGGCCGCCGTCTTCGCGCCGGTCCGTTCGGGCCCGTCAGCTGCCATGCGCGACTCCCCTTCCGCTGCGCCCCCGCCTCGCGGCCTGTTCCGCGCGGCAGTCCCCGTCCCGCTCCGTGGCGGCATCGGACTCGTCCCTCGACTAACCGCCCCCGCGGCCCGTATGTGTCGAGTTCCGAGCGCCGCGCAGCGTCGTCCTCGGGTCGGCGATCGGGCTCGGAGCAGGGCACCACCGCGTCGGATGAAGCGGATTCGCTCCGGTGGACTCCGTGCCGGGTTTCCGGGTTCGTCCCCCACAGCATGCGAGGCACATGAAGCGGCCGCCGTCCGCTGCAGTGCAGGCGCGGACGGCGGCCGGACACGAGACCTCGTTCACGCTTTCCGCGGCGAGCGCCGGGCTCAGCTTCCTTCGGCCTGAAGGCGCTGGAGGAGCATGCGCTTGCCCTGGTCG
The DNA here is from genome assembly GCF_000826685.1 of Streptomonospora alba. GTDB lineage: Bacteria > Actinomycetota > Actinomycetes > Streptosporangiales > Streptosporangiaceae > Streptomonospora > Streptomonospora alba. Next base: position 26,599 of record NZ_JROO01000030.1, on the reverse strand, counting down.
CCGGCCTTCTGGTTGTTCTCCTGGATGCGGCGCAGCCAGGCGGCGACCTCCTCGTCGCCGTCGCGCTCAGCGTCCTCGATGTAGGTCTGCAGCCGGAAGACGTTCTCCAGAGACTGCTGCACGGCCCACACCAGGTTGTAGTTCTTGTCCTTCATCGGTGCGTTCGGCGTGCTCTCCGCCATGATGTCTCTCCTCCCGTCGAAACGGCGTCCTTGTGCCCAACCGGCCCGCTGCCCGAAGACCCCGCGAACATGCCGACTCCTCGGGCGCCGAACGCGGACCGGTCGGCCGACGCTCGCTGTGCGCGGGCACGGCGGGCGGCCGCGGCGATCACGACGGCGGGTGTGAGCCACGCCGTGGCGCCGCGCGGGGGGCGAGGCTAGGGTTCCTCGCGGCCTGAGGGCGGTCGGAGCACTCGGGCGCCAGGCGAGGGGCAACCGGGAGGAACGCCGTGACCGGGGTCGTGATCGGGTTCGGCGTCATCGCCAGCATCGTCGCCCTCGGCTACATCCTCGGCAGGTTGGACGTGCTCGGCGACAACGGCCGCCACGTCCTGACCAGCCTCGCCTTCTACGTCGCCACCCCCGCTCTGCTGTTCGAGATCCTGTCCGACGCCGACCTGTCGGTGCTGGTGAACGCCCCGCTGCTGGTGAGCGCGCTGAGCATGGCGGCCGTCGCCGCGGTGTTCGTCACCGTGGCGGCACTGCGGCGCTGGGACGCGGGCACGACCACGATGGGCGCGCTGTGTGCGACCTACGTCAACTCCGGCAACCTGGGGATCCCGATCTCGGCCTACGTGCTGGGCGACGCCTCGCTGATCGCGCCCGTGCTGCTGTTCCAGCTGGTGGTGCTCGGGCCGATCGGGGTGACAGTGCTCGACCTGCGGGGACGCGCGCCGGGTACCCGGGCCCGACCGCTGGGCATCCTGGCCGCGCCGCTGCGCAACCCCGTGGTGATCGGGTGCCTGGCGGGCGTCGCGGTCGCCGCGAGCGGCTGGACGGTGCCCGAGGCCCTCATGCAGCCGTTCGAGCTGGTGGGCTCGATGTCGGTGCCCTCGGTACTGCTGGCGTTCGGGATCTCGCTGCACGGCAGCCCGATGCCCGGGCGCGGCCCGCAGCGGGGCGCCGTGGCGCTGGCTGTGCTGTTGAAGTGCCTGGTCCACCCCGCGGCAGCGTGGGCGATGGGCGCCTACTGGTTCGGTCTGGACGGCGCCGACCTGTTCACTGTCGTGGTGATCGCCGCGCTCCCGACCGCGCAGAACATGTTCACCTACGCCGTGCAGTACCGCGCGGCGACGGAGATGACGCGCGAGACGGTGCTGCTGACCACGTTGGTGACCCTGCCGGTGCTGGTGGCGATCGCCTTCCTGCTGGGCTGACCGGCAGGTCCGGCGGCGACGTGCTCGCCCGACTCCCTGACCGCGGCGACGCGGCGGACGCGAGTCGGCCCCCGCCGCGGGGCGGCGGGGGCCGGGGCCGGGACGGCCGGAATGGGGGATGCGGACCGGCCGGCCCGGCGGTCTCCGTGCCCGGCCCGGGCGCCGGTCACCACCGGTGCCCGTGTGGCCTGGAAGGGGTCGAGGCTAGGAGACCGAGCAGGATTCCCCGTTGAGGGCGAAGGAGCCGGGTTCGGGGTTGCTGCCGCTGTGGGAGGCGTTGAAGCCGATGTCCACCGAGCCGCCGGCCGGCACGCTGCCGTTCCACTCCGTGTTGGAGGCCGTCACGGTGGAGCCCGACTGGGACCAGTCGGCGTTCCAGCCGTTGGTGATCTGCTGGCCGCCGGAGAAGTCGAACTGCAGGTCCCAGCCGTTCAGCGCGGAGCTTCCGCCGTTGGTGACGGTGACCTGGCCGGTGAATCCGGAGTTCCACTCGTTGGCGACGGAGTAGGAGACCTCACACGGTCCCGTGGGCGGTGGATCCTCGCCTCCTCCGTTGTCGTCGTCGTCATCATCGTCGCTGCTTCCGCCCAGCGCCTCGTGGACGGCGTCATAGGCGGGCTTTGGCTGATAGTCGTCGTTGAACAGCAGCGGGGCGCCCTCGCCCTCGAAGGTGTCGGGCACCCAGGAGTACTTGTCGACGATTCCCCACACGGTCACGCCGACGCAGCCGTTCACGGCCAGGCAGGCGTCCATCACCGCGCGGTAGTCCTGCGCCTGCTGCTGCAGTTCGCTCTGGCTGGCCGGCATGTCGATGCGGACATCCAGTTCGGTGATGGCCACCTTGATGCCGAGGTCGGCGAAGCGCTGGATGTTCTGCTGCAGGTCGCCGGGCACCTGGCCGTTGATCAGGTGCGCCTGGAGGCCGATGCCGTCGATCGGGACACCCTGGGCCTGCAGATCCTGGATCAGGTTGTAGTAGGCGTCGCTCTTGGCGTTGATCCCGTCGATGCTGTAGTCGTTCAGCCACAGCTCCGCGTTGGGGTCGGCCTCGGCGGTCATGCGCAGTGCGTCGGCCACGAAGTCCGGGCCGAGCGTGTCGTAGAAGACCGAGTTCCGCCAGGAGCCGTCGCCCTCGAAGATCTCGTTGGCGACATCCCAGTAGGCGACCTCGCCGGCGTAGCGGCCGGCCACCTCGTCGATGTGGTCCTCCATCACCGAGCGCAGCTCGCTCTGGCTGAAGTTGCCGTTCTCCACCCAGGACGGGAGCTGGCTGTGCCACACCAGCGTGTGCCCGCGCACCTTCTGGTTGTTCTGCTGGGCGAAGTCCATGAAGGCGTCGGCGCCGGAGAAGTCGAACTGGCCGCGGGAGGGCTCGGTGGACTCCCACTTCATCGAGTTCTCGGCCGTGGCGGCGTTGAACTCGGTGGCCGCCAGGTCGGCGAACTGACTGTCGTTCTGCAGATGGTCGACGCCGAGCGCGGCGCCGATCTCGAAGCCTTGCTGGGCGGCGTGGTCACGGAGCGGGGAGTCGGCAGCCGCCGGTCCCGCCGGCGCCAGGACCGCCGCGCCCAGGAACGTCGCGAGCGCCGCGCCGGCGACCCGCCGGGCACTGCCCGCTCGGGTACGGCGCGGGGTCTCGTGACCCCCGTGTCTTACGAGTCTCACGTCAGGCACCTCCAGGTGCGCGAGTCCGATGGAAACTGAAGGTGGGAGCGCTCCCGCTCATGAGCGTGATGAACGTAACACCGGTTCTGACGGCTCGAAAAGAAGAGGTTGCGGACCAATCTGACGCCCTGACGAACGCGAGTCGCACACCAGGAAACTCATTTGGTCTCGGTTGAAAATTCGAAACTATCGGCCCGTCGCACCCCAATAAGGTCTAACCGAAACAGCACGAAAGTCCGGACCCTTACTTGTGAACGCGCAAGCACATCCCATCGAGACGGCTCCTGCACGGGCCGTCACCCCGACTGCATTTCGATAGTTTCGGATTGGTAATCGCAATAGAGGCGAACCCAATCGCGACCTCATCGAACGACCCGGGAAGTCGCTGCGCGCCACTCCGGTTCAGCGGGGCGGCGTCGGACCGCGGACCTGGGCGGCGAGGCGCTCCAGAGCGTCCAGATGGCGCATCAGCGCGGCGCTGCCCTCCTCGGTCAACCGGATCCAGGTGCGGCGCCGATGGCGCTCGGTCATTTTGCACACCTCGGTATAGCCGGCCGCCTGCAGCGCACTGACCTGCTTGGACAGCGCCGAGTCGCTGCATCCGACGCTCTGGCGTACCTGGATGAACTCCACCCAGCCCGAACGCGCCAGCCGGACCAGGATCGCCAGGCGCGGCCGGACGTGGATGAAATCGTCGAACAGGGTGTCGGTCATCGGCACGTGCTGCCTCCCTGGCGTGGGAGCCGCCCTCCCGCCTGCCCGAGCCGGTCGGGTGCGACCGGTGCCCCGGGATCGAGCGGCCGACCTGCTCGTCCTCCTCCAGCCGAACACGCCGCGGGACGAAGCGGTGGGTGCCACGCCGGAACCACGGGAGCACCGCCCCCGCTCACCGGACGGCGGCGTCACGGGCGCAGCAGCGTGCGCTCCCAGGTGCCGGCGGAGGTCACCGCGTAGCGGAGCCGGACGTGGTTGCGGTCCTTGGCGCCCTGCCAGAACTCCACGTAGTCGGGGCACAGCGTATAGAGCGTCCACTCGGGCGCCACGAGCGAGGGGTCGGCGGCGATGCGCTCGCGGGCCTCGGCCAGCTCGCCCTCGTGCTGGTCGACCGACCCCATAGGAGCGCTCTGCCCGCCCACCAGCGCCTCGGCGCGCGCTTCGGCGGAGCGGGCCAGGAAGTCGGCGGCGCTGGTGCGCGGGCTCTCCGGCGCCGCGACGCCGCTGACGCGGATCTGGCGGCCCACACCCGGCCAGTAGCACGCCAGGGCGGCATGGGCGTTCGCCTGGAGGTCGCGCCCCTTGGGACTGGCCGCACTGGTGGCGAACGACCAGCCCCGCGGGCCGATGTCCTTGAGGATGAGGAAGCGCGAGGCGACCCGGTTGGCCCCGTCGGAGGTCGCCAGGTTCATCACGTGCGGCTCGGGGACCCCGTTCTCCACAGCATGGTCGAGCCACTGCGCGAACAGCTCGACCGGGTCCTCGGGCGCCGAAGCGGGGTCGAAGGAGGGGATCTCGCCGGCGAACACCGGGATCGTCCGCAGCCTCTCGCGCATGGGACCGCCGACGGAGCCGTCCGCCTGCGCCGATTCCCCGCCGCTGGGAATGGGTTCCACCTGAACTCCCCTTCTTCGTCGGCCACCGGCCGCTGAATCCCGCCCGCCGAAACCGGCGAACCCGCGCATCAGCATAGGCGCCGACCGAATCCCTCGGCGATTCGCCGAGTGGTCCGCAGACGGGCGACCGCGGCGGAACGGTCACCGAAATGCCCGCTGTACTGGGGAAACGCACGCATCCGGGAACACCCTCGGAAAGCTCGGGACCGCTCCCGTAAATTGTCGGGACCGCTGTGCACAACTGTCTATGGTCCCTTGCCGCATTTGACGGGCGGGCAGTACGTTCCTCGAAGTTCCCGCGAATTCGCCGACGCGAAGCGGCCCGCCCCGCCCTTCCGGCCGCCGCGTGATGCATCCGCGGCCCGTGTCCCCTTGGAGTCCTGATGTCCGATTCCGTGTCGATCCCCGCCTTCCCGGTCCCGCTGCGCCGACTCAACGCGCCCGACCCGTGCGAGGTCGAGGGCTACGACAGGCTGGTTCTGGGCGCGCGCGGAGGGACCGACCTGTTCGTCGACCCCGCCGACGGTGCGCGCCGCGACAGCGCTCCCGCGCTCGTGGGCGGCCTGGAGGGGGACTTCCGCGTCAGCGCGCTCGTGAGTGTCGGCCTGTCCGCCGCCTTCGACGCCGCCGTGCTGCTGGTCTACGCCTCCCCCGACGCCTGGGCGAAGCTGTGCCTGGAGTCCTCCCCGCAGGGCAGGCCCACCATCGTCTCGGTGGTCAACCGCGGGGTCAGCGACGACTGCAACTCCTTCGCGGCGGACCCCCGGACCGAGGACGTGCGGCTGCGCGTCAGCCGGCTCGGCTCGGCATACGCCTTCCATGCGCGGGTGGGCGAGAGTCCCTGGGAGCTGATCCGCTACTTCGCGCTGCGTGAGACGGCGGAGGTCGGCTTCTGCGCCCAGAGCCCCACCGGCGAGGGCGCCACCGCCCGCTTCGAGCAGATCACCTACTCCGCCGAGCGCCTCGCCGACGTGCGCGACGGCACCTGAGGCCGGACGCGCCGACCGGTCCCTCGCCGCTCCGGCTCGCCTCCCCGGGGCGCATGCCCGGTGAACACCGCGGGTAGCGGAGCGCCGGACATCCGTGTCAGTCGGTGGAGGAATCATGCAGATCGGCTACAAGCTCTTCGCCGAGGGCTACTCGCCCCAGGAGATGGTGCGCCAGGCGGAACGCGCCGAGGCGGCGGGATTCGACTTCGTGGAGATCAGCGACCACTACCACCCGTGGCTGAAGGACCAGGGCCACTCCGGCTTCGTCTGGTCGATCCTGGGAGCCATCGCCGCACGCACCCGGCGCATCGGCCTGGCCACCGGGGTGACCTGCCCGTTCATTCGCTACCATCCCGCTCTCATCGCCCAGGCCGCGGCCACCACGGCGCTGCTGTCCGACGGGCGCTTCGTGCTGGGCGTGGGCGCCGGAGAGCAACTCAACGAGCACGTGGTCGGCAAGCCGTGGCCTTCGGTCACCGAACGCCACGAAATGCTGCGGGAGTCGCTGGAGATGATCCGGCTGCTGTGGCGGGGCGGCTACCACTCCTACGAAGGCAAGCACCTGAGGCTTGTGGACGCGCAGGTCTTCGACCTGCCCGAGACTCCGCCGCTGATCGCTGTGGCCGGCGGCGGGACGTCGGCGGCCAAACTCGCCGCCGAACTGGGCGACGCGATCTTCGCCACCGAACCCCTGCCGGAGCTGGTGCGCACCTACCGCCAGGCGGGCGGCAGCGGACCGCGCTACGCCGAGGTTCCGCTGTCCTGGGCGCCCGACGAGGATACGGCCCTGAAATCCGCCCACCGCATGTTCCGCTTCGCCGCCACCGGCTGGAAGGTGCAGGCCGAACTGCCCAACGTGACCAACTTCGAGGCGGCGACCGCGCATGTGCGCGAGGAGGACATGGCCTCGTCCTTCGGCTACGGCCCCGATCCCGAGCGCCACATCGCCGCCGTGCAGCAGTTCACCGACGCCGGCTTCGACCGCCTGACGCTGGTCAACGCCGGCCCCGATCCCGACGGCTTCTTCGACTTCTACGCCAAGGAGCTCAGTCGGCGCCTGAGCCGGATCGCTCCTGCCGGCTGACCTCCGGGGGGGCCGGCCCGGCCGGGCGGCCGTTCCGCGCCGTCCGCGGGAAGGCCGCCGGGCTGCCGCGCCGCGGGAATCAGCCGCGCTCGGCCCACACCTCGGCGTCCTCGCCGTTGCGGTCCTCGCTCTTCCACAGATTGCGGCCGTACCAGGGCCACCAGTAGACGGTCCGCCCTTCGGGGATCATCCGATCCAGCCGGATGGTCAGCACCAGCGCGAGGCCGCCGGCGATCATCCCGGCCATCAGGTCGGTGAACCAGTGGAAGTGCAGGTACACCGACACCATCGCCTGCAGCACCGCGATGCCCACGATGCAGTACGCCAGGCGGCGCACGATGTGCGGCCGCGCCGCCCGGTAGCGGATGATCAAGAACAGCACCAGGCCGTAGATCAGGATGGCGTTGGCGCCGTGCCCGGAGGGGAAGGAGACCCCGGCGTCGCTGAAGAACGCGGGGTCACCGGTGCGCGGGTGGCTGCGGGTGAACAGCAGCTTCATCGACGCCACCAGGCAGACCATGCCGAAGGGGCCGACGGCGCCGAGAATGATCGGCCGCCAGGAGCGGTTCCAGTAGGCCAGCTGCACACACGTCACGCCCAGCACCGGCAGGGCGACGAAACGCGAGGCGACGGTGTCGGGCCCGAGGATGAGCGCCATACGCGCCTCCTGCCAGAACGGCCGAGGTGCGTTGTTGATCAGATTGTCGATAGGGTGGAGCGGGCCGGCTGAGAGAACGGTCATTATGATCAGTGCCACAGCCAGCACGATCGCCGTCTTATCGGAGGCCAGCCCCCACGCGATCTCGCTCACGCTCGGCCAGGAGACCTGGGACTCGTCCGGCCGCCGTCTTGATGCGGCGCCGTCGTTGGAGGTCCGGGAACCGGTGGCGAGCGGACGTCGGGTGGTCCGCGCCAGCGGCCTGGATGTCCCGGCGTTCAGCGGCGGGTTCGACCGGATCCGCAGTGTATGCATCATGTGCTCAGTGCTGTCTCACGATTCGTGGGCTGGCCTGCGGCACGTTTGTGCGTTGGGGGACGGGCTCGCCGCTCGGATTGGATCGGTTGGGGACAGATGCGCTAAGTCGCCGGGGTCGCCATGGTCAGGGCCTCCCCGGTAACTGGGACGTTTGGACCGCGGGGACGGTGCACACGGTCACGCTACCCAGCTTTCAAGGAACATTTCCGACAGTCGAGCATAGCGTCCCGCCACCTGAGGCGGCACTGACATTCCCCCAGCGCCGCGCCGACGACCTCCGTATTCATCGGCTCGTCAGCGTGTTCCCCGACACTGTTCACCCCGCCGCCGGGCACCGGTGGCCGCGCAGCGGAGGGGAGCCCGGCGGGGGTACCGCGGGCGCCGTGTATGGCACGCTTCGTAAGGGAATCCCCCGACGACGTTCGATCGCGCGACGCCCTGACCGGGGCCCTGAGCAGAAAGGCCGTTGATGGTCGACCTCCCCCAGTGGCCGGAGGACCCCGCCCGCCTGGCCCGGAACCCGCTGCGGGAGCAGATCCGGCGCATGCTGGTGGAGGGTCTGCTCTCGGGCCGCTGGCAACCGGGCGAGCGCATCGTCGAGCGCCGCGTGGCGACCGAGTTCAACGTCAGCCAGGCGCCCGTACGCGAGGCGCTGCGGGAACTGGAGAACCTGCGCCTGATCGAGTCGGTGCCCAACAAGGGCGCGCGAGTGCGCGACTTCGGTGTCGCCGACATGGCCGAGATATATCCGGTACGCGCCGGTCTGGAGCTGGTCGCGGCCGAGTTGGCGGCGCCGCGGCTGTCGGTCGATCCGAGTCCGCTGGAGCGCGAGGTCGAGGCGCTGCGGCGGGCCACCGCCGACGGCGACGTCGAGGAGCAGATCAAGCACAGCGTGGAGTTCCACCGCGAGATCGTCCGTGCGGCGGACAACAGTGTGTTGTCCCACACCTGGGAGTCGCTGGGGGTGGACGTGTGGACACGGCTGTCGGTGCGGTGGCTGAACATGGAGCTGCACGCCAAGGCCGTCGACCACGCCCAGATCACCGACGCGTTCCGCAGAGGCGACCCGGACGTGGGTCGGATGGTGCGCGAACATGTCCTGAACTACGTCGACGCCGCCGTCAAGACCTTCGGCCGCGCCGAGTGACCACGGGAGCGGACACCGCCTCGCCTGCCCGATCCGCCGCGTACGTCCCTTAAAGTCGTATTGATCGATCATCGATCAATACGTAGAGTGTGCCACGACACACGTCACACGGTATGTGGGTCGACGGAGCTACGCGAGCCGACCGAAACGGGTGACCCGAGCCCGGAACCGGGGAAGGGTGACTCGGGAGGCGGGCGGACCGCGAGTCCAGCCACGAACAGCTAACAGCCACTTGCGCGCCCCGCCGATCGAGCCCGGCGTCGGCGCACCCTCTCCCGGGCCCGGTTCCGACCGCGAACCCGGGTAGTGGCCTCCTGGGCCTACCGGCCCGGGTCGGCCGCCTCCGCACGTAGAAAGGCACCAGCATGGCTGACACGGCCAAGGCGAAGGGCGGCGGCACCGCCAAGAGCACGGGGGGCCGCCGGCGGAGCCGGAAAGACAGCACCACCTCGGCCACCGGCGGCACCACCTCCGGTGTCGCCGACGAGAAACCCGACGTCCTGCTCGACTACTACCGGCGGATGGTCCTCGTCCGCCGGTTCGAGGAGCGTACGGGACAGGCCTACACCCAGGCCCGCATCGGCGGCTACTGCCACCTGAACCTGGGCGAGGAGGCCACGGTCGTGGGTCTCATGGACTCCCTCAAGGAGCGCGACTACCTCTACACCAACTACCGCGACCACGGCTACGCCATCCACAAGGGCATGAGCCCGCGGCGGGTCATGGCCGAGCTCTACGGCCGCAGCGACGGCGTGGCCAAGGGCTGGGGCGGTTCCATGCACATGTACGACACCGAGACGCGCATGCTCGGGGGCTACGGCATCGTCGGCGGCCAGCTGCCCCTGGCCACCGGCGCCGCGCTGGCCGTGACCTACCGCGGCGGCGACGAGGTCGTCATGTGCCAGATGGGTGACGGCACCACCAACATCGGCGCCTGGCACGAGTCCCTCAACCTCGCGTCGCTGTGGAACCTGCCCATCGTCTACGCCATCGTGAACAACTTCACCGGCATGGGCACCTCGGTCGAGCGCTCCTCCGCCGAACCCGACCTGTACAAGCGCGGCTCCGCCTTCCGTATCGAGGGCGTGCGCGTCGACGGCCGCGACGTCCTCGCGGTGCGCGACGCGGCCGTCGACCTCGTCGAGAAGGCCCGCTCCGAGAAGCGGCCCTACATCCTGGAGTGCACGAGCTACCGCCTCAAGGGCCACTCGGTGGTCGACCCCGCCAAGTACCGCACCGAGGATCAGGTGGCCGAGGCCCGGGCCAACGACCCCGTGGCCGCGTTCGAGGAACAGCTGGAGAAGGCCGGCGTGCTGACCGAGGAGAAGAAGAAGGAGATCGCCGACGCGGTCAAGGAGGAGGTCGCCGACGCCGCCGACTTCGCGGAGAACAGTCCTTCTCCCGACGTCTCCACGTTGTTCGACTACACCTACGCCACCCCCGTGGCGAACGAGTCGCGCCGCATGCCCGCCGACCCGGTGTTCGCCGAATAGACCTCAAGGAGCGGGTACATGTCTGTGATCACTTACCGCCAGGCCCTGCGCGACACGCTGCGGGCGGAGATGCTCCGCGACGACAACGTGCTGCTTCTCGGCGAGGAGATCGGGCTCTTCGAGGGCTCCTACAAGATCACCGAAGGGCTGCTGAACGAGTTCGGCGAGCAGCGGGTGCGCGACACCCCGATCTCGGAGGAGGGCTTCGTCGGGGCCGCCGTAGGCACGGCGATGCTGGGGCTGCGGCCCGTCGTCGAGCTGATGACGATCAACTTCTCGCTGATCGCCGTCGACCAGATCATCAACCACGCCGCCAAGGTCTACGGCATGTTCGGCGGCCAGACCAGTGTGCCGATGGTGATCCGCACGCCGGGCGGCGGCGGGCAGCAGCTCGGCGCCACGCACTCCCAGAACATCGAGCTCTTCTACGCCTTCGTCCCCGGGCTGAAGGTCATCGCCCCCAGCTCCCCCGCCGACGCCGCCGCGATGCTGCGCGCCGCCATCCGCGACGACGACCCGGTGATGCTGCTGGAGAACCTGGGCCTGTACAACTCCAAGGGCGAGGTTCCCGACGGCGACGAGACGGTCGCCGAGATCGGCCGGGCCGCCGTGACCCGCGAAGGCAGCGACATCACCCTCATCGGCTACTCGCGCATGGCCGCCATGAGCCTGCGGGTCGCCGAGGAGCTTGCCGAGCAGGACGTCAGCGTCGAGGTCGTGGACCTGCGCAGCCTGCGGCCCCTCGACCGGCAGACCGTCGTCGACTCGGTCCGCAAGACCGGGTGCGCGGTGATCGCCGAGGACGACTGGCTGACTTACGGGATCGGCGCCGAGATCGCCGCATCCATCCAGGAGGGCGCCTTCGACTACCTCGACGCTCCGGTGCGCCGCGTGGCCATGGCCGAGGTTCCCCTCCCCTACGCCAAGCCGCTGGAGAACGCGGCGCTGCCGTCGGCCGAGTCGATCACCACCGCCGTCAAGGAGACCCTGAGCGCTGTGGGCAAGCGAGTCGGGTGAAGGGGAACCACACGATGACAGAGATCTACATGCCGCGCCTCTCCGACACCATGGAGGAAGGCGTCATCAGCTCCTGGGTCAAGAACGTCGGCGACAAGGTCACCTCGGGCGACGTCCTGGTCGAGATCGAGACCGACAAGGCCGTCATGGAGTACGAGGCCTATGAGGACGGCTACCTGGTCAAGCAGGCGGTCTCGGAGGGCGACACGGTCCCCATCGGCGAGGTGATCGGCCACCTCGGCGACAGTCCTGACGCGGTGCCCGAGGAGTCCTCCTCCGGCGGCGCGGCGGCACCCGCCGAGCAGGAGCCCGCCGAGGGCGGGGGCGAGCAGGAGCCGGCGGCCCAGGAGCAGGAGCAGCAGCCCGCCGAGCAGGCTCCGCAGCAGCCCGCCGCCTCCGGCCCCGACGGCGAGGAAGGCACGCGCCCGCGCAGTTCCCCGCTGGCGCGCCGACTGGCCCGCGAGTACGGGGTGGACATCGAGTCCATCAGCGGATCGGGGCCCAAGGGCCGGATCGTGCGCGCCGACATCGAGGCGGCGGCCAAGCAGGGCCAACCCCAGCCCGAGACCCCGGCGACCGCCACTGCGCCGCAGGCCGCGGCACCGGCGGCGTCCGCAGGCCAGGAAGGCTACGACGACGGCCGGGACTCCTCCGAGCTGCAGGTGAGCAACGTGCGCAAGGTGATCGCGCGCCGCCTCACCCAGAGCAAGCAGGAGGCCCCGCACTTCTACCTGCGGCGCACGATCGACGCCGAGCCGCTCAAGGGCTTCCGGTCCCAGATCAACGCCCGGTTGGAGAGCGCCGGAACCAAGGTCAGTTTCAACGACCTGATCGTCAAGGCCTGCGCCACGGCACTGCGCGCCCACCCCGAGGTCAACCGCTCGTGGGTGGACGAGAAGCTGCTGCAGCACGGCCGCGTCAACGTGGGCGTCGCGGTGGCGGTGGAGGCCGGGTTGATCGTGCCGGTGCTGCACGAGGCCGACAGGATGCCGCTCTCGGAGATCGCCCAGCGCAGCCGCGAGCTCGCCGAGCGCGCCCGCGAGGGCAAGCTGAAGCCGCAGGAGATGAGCGGCGGCACCTTCAGCGTCAGCAACCTCGGCATGTACGGGATGGACAGCTTCTCGGCGGTCATCAACCCGCCGGAAGCGGCGATCCTGGCCGTGGGGGCGATGAAGCAGCAGCCGGTGGTGCACGAGGGCGAGGTCGTGGCCCGCAACACCATGGCCCTGGAGCTGTCGGTGGACCACCGCGCGGTCGACGGCGCGGTCGGCGCGGCCTTCCTGAAAGACCTCGCCGAGGTGCTGGAGAACCCGATGCGGATCGTCGTCTAGGCGGTTCCCGCATCCCGGCGGCGCCCGTCCCGTGCGCGGGGCGGGCGCCGCCGTGTATCCGGAGCCGGTGCGCACACTTGCGACCCGGGCGTTCCCGGTTCCTTCGCGCCTGGCGGAACCCCCTGCCGGTTTCACGGGAAACCCTTCGTGCCTGCACGGACACGGGGACGCGCCCAACGGTGCCGCGGACCGCGGCGCGGTCCCCGCCGTTTCGGACCGGCCCCGCGGTGGCGCCGACGGCCGCGCATGCGCAAGGCTGGTCTGCGCACCCGACCGGAGGCCCCCGGGCGGCGGTGCGGCGACCTCCCTCCGGCCGCCGGCGTCCCGACGCGCCGGAGTCCGCCTCGTCGCACCCGCGGCCGGGCGCACCGGCAGCCATCCCCCGGCGTCGACCAGGAGACCCCCGTATGACGACCCCCGCTCGCCCTTCGACCGGCCCCGCCCCGTTGATGACCGCCGCCGCCATCGCCCCCGGACCCGAGCGGACCCTCACCTTCGTGTTGCAGAACCGAGGCGTGTTCGCGGGCCACTGGCTGCTTCCGGGCGGGCGCATCCAGGAGGGCGAGAGCGCCGAGCAGGCCGCACGCCGTGAGGCGGCCGAGGAGTCGGGGGTGAGCCTGGGACCGCTGGCGCCCACGGGGATCTACGACATCCGCGGCCGCACCGAGGAGGCCGGGCCGTTCTGGTTCCGCATGCACATCTACCGGGCCCTGCGGCCCTGCGTGGTGCCCGAGGGCTTCGCCCCCGATCCGGCGGAGATCGGCGGCGTCTGCCAGGGGCACCCGCGCGACGTCCTGCCCCACCCCACCGACATGGTCGTGCTCAACGAGGCGGGGCTGGCCGACTACGACCCCGCGCTGGTGGACCGGCTGCTGACGGCCGACGGTGTCGCGATGTCGCCGGTGGACACGGCACTGCCGCGCTGATCGCCTCCTCAGGCCCGTCCTACTGATCGATTCGCCCACATCAGGGGCATCCAGGCTGCTTTACTGGAGATCATGGGTGAGCGTTGGCAGGAGCGGTTCCGCGCGGGCAGGGTCAGTCTTCCCTCGTGGGCGAGGAAGGCGCCGGACCGCTCGCTTTTCCGCAGCAACATCAGCGGCACGTGGGAGCTGCACGCCTGGGACCGCGCTACGGGCGAGCGGCGGCAGCTGACCAAGCGCCCTAACGGCACCGAGACCGGGGCGCTCGATCCCGAGGGCGCCTGGGTCTGGTGGTTCGACGACACCGACGGCGACGAGTTCGGCGTATGGCGGCGGCAGCCGTTCGCCGGGGGCGCCGACGATACCCCGCTGCCCGGCCTGGGCCCCTCCTACATCGGCGGACTGGCGCTCGGATCGGAGGGGTTCGCCGTGGTGGGCCGCTCCACCGACGCGGGCTTCAGCGCGCACGCGGGTGCGGCCGGCCGGGCCGCGCGCACCGTGTACGCGCACCGCTGCGAGGGCTGGGTGGCCGACCTGTCCGACGACGGCTCGCTGCTGGCGCTGGCCCACAGCGAGCACGGCGACAGTCGGCACATGGCGGTGCGCGTACTTCGCCTGCACGAGGGCTCCTCGGACGGACCGCAGGCCCCGGGCCCCGACTCCGGCGACGGCACCGCGGGTCCCGCCGATACCGTGGGCGACCTGTGGGACGGTCCCGGCCGGGACCTGACCCCTGTGGCCTTCGAGCCCGGCGGCCGTCGGCTGCTGGTGCTGCACGAGCGCGGCGGCCGCCGCGCGCCCCTGATCTGGGACCCGGTCACCGGTGCCGAACACGACCTCGACACCGGACTGTCCGGTGAACTCTCGGCCGAGTGGACGCCCGACGCCGCAGCGCTCCTGATCACTCAGGAGAGCCAGGGCCGCGTCATGCTGCACCGCTACGCACCGGCCGACGGCACCCTCACCTCCCTCGACGTCCCGCCCGGGGTGGTCTCGGCCGCTACAGCGCGGCCCGATGGCACAGTCGAGTACTCCTGGTCGGACTCCCAGCATCCGCCCGCCGTGCGCTCCACCGCCGGCACCGTGGTGCTCGAACCCGAGGGACCGGCGGCGCCTCCGTCGGTGCCGGTCCACGACGTGCACGTCGACGGCCCCGGCGGATCGGTCCACGCGCTGGTCTCCCTGCCGGAGGACGGCCGACGCCCCCATCCCGCGGTCTTCGTCGTCCACGGCGGCCCGCAGGCGCAGGACTACGACGCTTTCAGGCCCGACGTGGCCGCATGGGTCGACCACGGCTTCGCGGTGGTGCGCGTCAACTACCGGGGATCCACCGGCTACGGCACCGCCTGGCGCGACGCCCTGGAGGGCCGTGTGGGCGTCACCGAGTTGGAGGACATCACCGCGGTGCGCGACTGGGCCGTCGAGACCGGCCTGGCCGACCCCGACCGGCTGATCGTCGAAGGCGGCTCGTGGGGCGGCTACCTGGCCCTGCTCGCGCTCGGCCGCAGGCCCGACGACTGGAGCGCCGGCATCGCGGCGGTTCCGGTCGCCGACTTCGAGGCCGCCTACGCCGACGAGATGGAGGCGCTGCGCGCCTTCGACAGGTCGATGTTCGGAGGATCGCCCGAGGACGTGCCCGAGCGGTACCGGACCTCCTCGCCCATCACCTACGTCGCCGACGTCCGGGCACCCGTGCTGGTGCTGGCCGGAGAGAACGACCCGCGCTGCCCCATCCGCCAGATCGACAACTACCTCGCCCGGCTCGCCGAGCTCGGCAAACCCCACGAGGTCTACCGCTTCGACGCCGGGCACGGCTCCTTCGTCGTGGAGGAGGGCATCCGCCAGATGGCGGCCGAGCTCGACTTCGCGCTGAGAATCACCGGTCGGCGGGAGGGCGCGGCACCGGGAGCGTCCTAGCCATGGAAGGGCGACCGCGCTACCTGTGGGTGGCAGACGTGTTGCGCAGACCCATCCTCAACGGCGAGCTCGAACCCGGTTCGCGCCTGCCCTCGCGCTCCCGGCTGGCCCGCTCCCACGGGGTCAGCGAGCAGGTTTCCCGCCACGCGCTGCGGCTGCTGGTCAGCGAAGGGCTCGTGGAGGCCCGTCCCGGGTCGGGCTACTACGTGCGGTCGGTACCGCAGATCCACCGGTTCTCCCGCACCGACCGCGCCTCGGGCTCCGGAGTCGACCCGCTGCGGCACGAGGACCTGGGCACCTGCACGGAGACCGCCTGCGGCCTCGTCGCCCGGCGGCTGGGCGTGCGCGACGGTGTGCGGGTCTTTCGCACGCGCTGCCTGGGCACTGCCGACGGCGTACCCGTCGCGCTGCACACCGCCTGGGAGCCGGCTTCGCTCACCCAGGGCACGCTGCGCACCCCCGCCGACACCGAGCCGGGCACCGGCGTGCTCCAGCGGCTGGGGGCCGCGGGGGTGGCCGTCGACAGGGTGGTCGAAGAGGTGGGCGTACGACCGCTGCGCGAACCCGAGTCCAGCCTGCTGAAGCTGGCGCCGGGACTGCCCGTGCTCGTCGTGGAGCGGACCCACTACCAGGGGCAGCGCCCCGTCGAGACCTCCGACCTGGTCGGTTCGGTCGACCACTGCCGCCTGCTCTACCGGCTCAGCCTGGCACGCTCGCCCACGCGGCGGGCCTGAGACCGCCCGTGCCGACGATGGGCACCGGACCGGCGACGGGCCCGCGGACATGCGAAGGGCGGTCGGGCCGCACGGCCCGACCGCCCCGAGCGGAAGCGTCTCCGCCGCGGGCCGGGGTCAGGAGCCGGCGAACTCCTCGGCCACGACCTCGGCGATCTGCGCGGTGTTCAGCGCAGCGCCCTTGCGCAGGTTGTCGCCGCACATGAACAGCTCCAGCGACGCGGGGTCGTCCAGAGAGCGGCGGATGCGGCCCACCCAGGTGGGGTCGGTGCCCACGACGTCGGCCGGCGTGGGGAACTCGCCGCGGGCCGGGTCGTCCTGGACCACGACGCCCGGTGCCGACGCGAGCACCTCGCGGGCGCGGTCGGCGCTGACCTCGGTCTCGAACGACGCGTGCACCACCAGCGAGTGGGTGGTGACGACGGGGACCCGCACGCAGGTGGCGGCAACCGGCAGATCGGGCATGCCCAGGATCTTGCGGGACTCGTTGCGGACCTTCAGCTCCTCGGAGGCGTAGCCGTCCTCCTTCAGCGAGCCGGCCCAGGGCACGACGTTCAGCGCCAGCGGCGCCGGGAAGGGGCCCTGCTCGCCCACCGCGGCGCGCACGTCGCCGGCGCGGCTGCCCAGCGTGCGGTCGGTGGCCGCCTTCTCGATCTGGTCGTGCAGGGTGTCGATGCCCTCCTGCCCGGAGCCCGAAGCCGCCTGGTAGGAGGCCACCACGAGGGAGGCCAGGCCGTAGGCGCGGTGCAGCGCACCCATGGCCACGATCATCGACAGGGTGGTGCAGTTGGGGTTGCTGATGATGCCGCGCGGGCGGTTGCGCGTCTGGTCGGCGTTGACCTCGGGCACCACAAGGGGCACATCCGGGTCCATCCGGTAGGCGCCGGAGTTGTCCACGGCCACAGCGCCGCGCTCGACGGCGACGGGCGCCCACTGCTTGGAGACCTCGTCGGGCACGTCGAACATCGCGACGTCGACCCCGTCGAAGACCTCCGGCGCCAGCGCCTGGACCTCGACCTCCTCGCCGCGGACGGTGAGCCGCTTGCCCGCCGAGCGCGGGGAGGCGACAAGGCGGATCTCGCCCCAGACGTCCTCGCGGGTGGAGAGGATGTCGAGCATCACGGTGCCGACGGCGCCGGTGGCGCCGACGACGGCCAGGGTGGGACGGCGTGCACTCATCGTCCGGTACCTCCGTACACAACGGCTTCGACCTGCTCGGCGTCGAGCTGGAACTCGGAGTGGGCGGCCGCAACGGCCGTGTCGACCTGGTCCTGCTCCACGACCACGGAGATGCGGATCTCCGAGGTGGAGATCATCTCGATGTTGGTGCCCGACTTGGCGATGGAGTCGAAGAAGCGCGCGGTGACACCGGGGTAGGAGCGCATGCCGGCCCCGATCAGCGAAACCTTGCCGATCTGGTCGTCGTAGCGCAGCGACTCGAAGCCGACCTTCTCCTGGACCTTCTTCAGGGCGGCCAAAGCGGTCTGGCCGGAGTCCATCGGCACGGTGAAGGAGATGTCGGTGCGCGACGTGGAGGCGGCCGACACGTTCTGCACGATCATGTCGATGTTGATCTCGGCGTCGGCGAGGACCGAGAAGAGCGTGGCCGCCTCGCCGATCCTGTCGGGGACGCCCACGACCGTGATCTTGGCCTCGCTCCGGTCGTGTGCGACACCGGAGATGATCGGTTGTTCCATGCCTTCGGATTCCTCAACTTCTGAGACGACCCAGGTGCCGGGCTTCTGACTGAACGACGAGCGGACATGCAGCGGGATCTGGTACCGGCGGGCGTACTCGACGCAGCGCAGGTGCAGGATCTTGGTTCCGCAGGCGGCCATCTCCAGCATCTCCTCATATGAGATGCGCGGGATGCGCCGGGCGTTGGGCGCGATCCGCGGATCGGCGGTGAACACGCCGTCGACGTCGCTGTAGATCTCGCAGGCGTCGGCGTTCAGCGCCGCCGCGAGAGCGACGGCGGTGGTGTCGGAGCCGCCGCGGCCCAGCGTGGTGATGTCCTTGCTGTCCTCGGACACGCCCTGGAAGCCGGCGACGATGCAGATGGAGCCCTCGTCCAGGGCCTCCTGGATGCGTCCGGGGGTGACATCTATGATCTTGGCGTTGCCGTGCAGGGACGTGGTTATGACGCCGGCCTGCGAACCGGTGAACGAGCGGGCCTCGTAGCCGAGGTTGCCGATCGCCATGGCCACCAGGGCCATGGACATGCGCTCACCGGAGGTCATCAGCATGTCCAGCTCGCGCCCGGGAGGCAGCGGCGAGACCTGCTCGGCGAGGTCGAGGAGCTCGTCGGTGGTGTCGCCCATGGCCGAGACCACGACGACGACGTCGTAACCCGCCTTTTTCTGAGCGACGATCCGTTGGGCCACTCGCTTGATGGCTTCCGCGTCTGCGACGGAAGACCCACCGTACTTCTGCACGATCAGAGCCACGGTCGTTGCTCCTGAGAGTTCGGGATCACGGTAATCAACTCGAAAGTGTAGCTAGTGGGATGTCGGGGGACGCCGTCTCACCTGCGAAGCCCTCGGGTCCGGCAGGCGGCGGGCCGCACGGTACCGGCGCCGTGGCATACCCCGTCTGCGGGCGGATACTCATGGATTCCGCGAAGTCGTGCCGTCATCTCGGCAAACGCCGAGCACCCTGCGGAACCTTCCCGCCGAGCACCCGGTCGCGGATTGTGAGCTAAAACTCCAAGCTCCGCCGGCCCTCGAAGGCCCGGCCCAGCGTCACCTCGTCGGCGTATTCGAGATCGCCGCCGACGGGCAGCCCGCTGGCCAGCCGGGTGACTTTCAGCCCCATGGGTTTGACCATCCGCGCCAGGTAGGTGGCGGTGGCCTCCCCTTCGAGGTTGGGGTCGGTGGCCAGGATCAGCTCGGTGATCTGGCCGTCGGAGAGCCGGGACATCAGCTCTTTGATGCGCAGGTCGTCGGGACCGACTCCCTCGATCGGGCTGATGGCGCCGCCGAGGACGTGGTAGCGGCCGCGGAACTCGCGGGTGCGCTCGATGGCCACGACGTCCTTGGACTCCTCGACCACGCAGATGACGGCGGAGTCGCGGCGGGCGTCGCGGCAGATGCCGCACTGGGTCTCCTCGGAGACGTTGCCGCACACCTCGCAGAACCGCACGCGGTCCTTGACCTCGATCAGCGCGTCGGCGAGGCGCCGGACATCGGCGGTCTCGGAGGCGAGCAAATGGAAGGCGATACGCTGCGCGCTTTTGGGACCGACGCCGGGAAGCCGCCCGAGCTCGTCGATCAGATTCTGAACCGCGCCTTCGTACATAGCCCTTCCACGTGTGTCGTCGCCGCGCCTACCACGGTAGCCCAGTCGGCGACGGCCTTCCGCCACCGGCGGCGGACGTCGCATGCGACAGGGCTCGGCGCCGCGGCTCCCGACGCTGCGCCGGGACCGCCGCGGGCGGCCGCGCGTGCGCATACACCCGCCGCCCGCGGCGGGTGGTGCCCGGTCCCGCCCGCGAACTCGCGCGGGCGGAGCCGGATTCTAAAAGCCCGGGAGCCCCGGCATTCCGCCGCCCGGCATGCCACCGGGCATACCGCCGCCGAGGCCTTCGGCGAGGGGGCCCATCTTCTCCTGCTGCAGCTCCTCCACCGAGGACTCGGCGTCGCGGATGGCGGCCAGCACCATGTCCGCGACGGTCTGCGCGGTCTCATCGGCGTCCTCGGCGTCGATGGTCTGGGGATCGATCTTGATCTCCTCCACCGAGCCGCGGCCGTTCACCGTGACCTTGACCAGCCCTCCGCCCGAGGTGCCCTCGACCTTGGCCTCGTCGAGCTGCTGCTGGGCCTCCATGAGCTGCTGCTGCATCTGCTGGGCCTGCTGCAGGAGGGCCTGCATGTCCATTCCGCCGCCAGCGTTCACTGCATCTCTCCTTGCCTGCGCTGTCCGTGCTTGCGAGCGTATCCGCTATGCGCGCCGCGGTCCGCGTCTCGGCCTGGCCCGGCGTCGGACCCGTGCTCGGCCGCGGCGGCGGCACGCGGCGCAGCCTCTGGCCTGCCCCCGGGGACGGGTCGGCATGCGGGCGAAACGTCAGGTCGGCCAGGCGCCATGTCGACACGGCGACTCCCGCCCCGGCGGGCCCGGCGGCGTGCGGCCCGCGCTCACTCGGCGGTGTGGTCGACCTCGCTGACGATCTTGCCGCCGAGCTCGGACTCGATCAGCGCGAAGCCCGAAATCCCGGCAAGGCCGGCGTTCCCGCCGTTGGAAGGGCCCGCGGACGGGCGGCCGCCGGACGGCGGCTCAGGTCCCGGCTCCGGCGCCGCCGGCTCCGGACCCGGCGCGGGGCCGCCGTCGGCCCGCGGCCCCGGCCCGGGGACCGACTCGGGCGGCGGAGCCGGGGCCGGACTCTCAAAAGGGTCGGGCGGCGGAGCCTCTGCGTCCTCATAGGGGTCGGGCGGCGGCTCCTGCTGGTGCGCCATCGCGGGCGGGCCCGGTGCGGACGCTCGGGGCCCGCCGCCGTCCCGGTGCGCGTCGGGTTCCTCCGCTGCGGGCGCCGCGGGGGCCGCCGGCGCCGGTGTGCTCGGCGCCTCCGACCGCTGCGGAGTCGGAGACGTGTCCCAGTCGGCGGGCTCGGGGGGCGCCGGCGGTGCCGGCGGTGCCGGCGGGCGCTGCGGCGCCTGGTTGGCCGCCACCCCGCTCACGCGCACATCGACGCCCAGGACCTGGCGGATCGCCTGGACGACCACCTGGTCGTTGCCGCTGCTGGTGAGTGCCTTGGCGTCGTTGGCTCGGGAGAACCCGAGCTGGACGTTGCCGTTCTCGGCCGCGACCGGCTTCACGTCCATGCCGCTGAGCCATATCCACACGGCCTTCCGGAGGCCGTAGACCGTCTGCATGATCCGGCCCCAGGACTCCTGGACCGTCGCGAGCTCGACGGCGTCGCCCTGGCGCGACGCAGCCGCCGGGCCTGCGTCCGCCGCGGGCGCCGGGCTCGCCTGCGGCTCCGACGGCGTCGCCTCGCCGGGGCCGCCGGACGCGGGACCCGAGCCGTCGGGCTCGCCCCAGTCCGCGTCCGCGGGCGCCGCGGGCCGGGACGCCTCGGCCCGCGGGCGTTCTGCGGCGGCCGGGGCAGGGGCCTCCTGCCTCGGGGGTTCGGGCTCCCGGCGCGGCGCGGGCGACGGCACCGGCGCGGCGGGCGCGGCGGGCTGGGCCGCCGGTGCGGCGGCCTGCCCGGAGGCCATCCGCTGCTCCAGCTGCTCCAGGCGGGCCAGCAGCGCGCCCGAGTCGCCGCCGCCGTCGGCGTCGGCACCCGGCAGCAGGATCCGCGCGCACGTCAGCTCCAGCAGCAGGCGCGGCGAGGTGGCGCCGCGCATGTCGGTCAACCCCTGGTTGAGGATGTCGGCGGCCCTGGTGAGTCGCGCCGATCCGATGCTCCGGGCCTGCTCGCGCATGCGCTCCACCGCGTCGGGCGCGACGTTGATTAGCCCCTTGTCCAGGGCGTCGGGCACGGCGGCCAGCACCACCAGGTCCCGGACGCGCTCCAGCAGGTCGGCGGTGAACCGGCGGGGGTCGTGGCCGCCTTCCATCATGCGGTCGATCAGTCCGAAGGCGGCGGCGCCGTCGGCCCCGCCCAGCGCGTCGACCATGTCGCCGAGCAGGCCGGAGTCGGTGAAGCCCAACAGCCCCACTGCGCCGTCGCGGGTGATGCCGTTCTCGTCGGAACCGGCCCTCAGCTGGTCCAGGATGGACAGCGAGTCGCGCGCTGACCCCGCGCCGGCGCGCACCACCAGCGGCAGCGCGGCTGGCTCGAAGGCCACGCCCTCGTCGGTGAGGATCTCCTCGATGAGCTCGCGCAGCGTGTTCGGCGGGATCAGCCGGAACGGGTAATGGTGGGTGCGCGAGCGGATGGTGCCGATGACCTTGTCCGGCTCGGTGGTGGCGAAGACGAACTTCAGGTGCGGCGGGGGCTCCTCGACGAGCTTGAGCAGCGCGTTGAAGCCCTCGCGGGTCACCATGTGCGCCTCGTCGATGATGTAGACCTTGTAGCGCGAGTTCACGGGCGCGAAGAACGCGCGCTCGCGCAGGTCGCGGGCGTCGTCGACGCCTCCGTGGGACGCGGCGTCGATCTCGATGACGTCGATGCTGCCGGGACCGTCGGGTGCCAGCGCCACGCAGGCTTCGCACACGCCGCAGGGATCGGGCGTGGGGCCCTGGTCGCAGTTGAGCGACCGGGCCAGGATGCGCGCGCTGGAGGTCTTGCCGCAGCCCCGGGGGCCGCTGAACAGATAGGCGTGGTTGACGCGGCCGTTGCGCAGCGCCTGGCGCAGCGGTTCGGTGACGTGCTCCTGCCCGCGAACCTCGCCGAACGTCGCAGGTCGGTACTTGCGATACAGCGCGATGCTCACGGCGCGCTCACTGCTCCCTCCGCGGACCGGCACGGTGCGGTCGTCCGGGGCGACCGATCGCCCCCGGCCTTGTCCACGGGTCCATTCAACCCTGTACCTGCGACAGTTCGCACGGGGCGGCGCCGAAGAGGCGGGGGCGGAAAAGGCCTCCCGAGAAAGAGAAGGACCCCCCGCGCACCCGCCAGAGCTTACTTATCCTTGCTGCCTTCCGGCCCTGGGGAGGTTCATAAGGTGACGCCGCACGAGGGGTCTGCCCCCTACTCTATCGGACACACGCGCCCTGGCGAACCGCTGCGGCCCGCCGTCCGGTGAGGGTGCTCACGCGCGCTCGCCAGCGGGCTGTGCGGAGGTGGCGTGTACCGACTCCGCTCGCGCCGCGGGTGCGGCAGCGCCAGCGTGGCGGCGCCGGGCACGCAGCCGGTCCAGCCAGAGCTCGGCGGCGATCAGGTTCACCACCCAGCTCAGCCAGAGCGACACCCCCACCGCCTGCCTGAGCATCTCCATGTCGGGTCGGGCGCCCGTGAGGACCTCCGGCGCGAAGACCGCCAGGCACAGCGTCAACCAGGGCCGGTTGACGACGATGGCGAACGCCAGCGCGAAGCTGCGCACCATCCATTCGCGGTGCCGAGTGAAGTCGCGCCGGCGGGCGGCACGGTAGCCGAGCACTGTCGCCGCCATCCACAGCACGGCCAGCAGGCCGCTGCCGACCTGCTGGTTGGGCCCCATGGCCAAGTACGGGGCGATGGCCAACACGGCGGCTCCCGCCGGTAGGACCGCCATGACGTAGAGCCGTCCGCTCCACCGGTGCACGGCAGGGCGGCGGGCGCGCAGTCGGGGCCAGACCTGCAGGCACGCGGTGGTCAGCGCGATCGCGCCGAGGAAGATGTGGACGACCAGCAGGGGGTAGTAGAACGGCGGCGCCCGGTCCGGGACGGGAATACGGGCTTCGGCGGGGTCGAGCCCGAGGTAGGGCGGCAACGCATGCACCAGGAATACGACGGTCACCAACGCCGGCAGGCCGAGCCACGGGCGGGCGAGCAGGGAGCGGACGCGGGACCGAGCAGCGCTCGGAAGCGGGTGGTGGCTCATGACGGTCCTTCGGCCGGTTGGTCGGAACCTCATCGTCGCCGCGCACCGCCTGCGCGTCTGGAGTGCGGAGCCGACACCGGGGGTGGTGCGCCCACCCCGGCGCCCCGTGGGATGCACTCCCCGGGGGCCGCCCGGCGCATGGTCACAGCACTTCGCCGAATCCTGTAGAGTCGTCCGCGGAGGATTCGCTCAGAGGCCTAGAGCGCGCGCTTGGAAAGCGCGTTGGGGGCAACCCCTCACGAGTTCGAATCTCGTATCCTCCGCCGCCTCTACGCAGGCAGCACGAAGGCCCCGACCGGGTGCGCGGTCGGGGCCTTCGTCGTTTCCGGGCCTCGGTCAGCGGCGTGACGGCGAACGTGCCCGCCGGCGGCGGGACGGCGGCCCCCACGAGCGGCAGGCCTTCGTCGTCGAATCGGCCTGTCGACACAGCGCTACGTCGGACCTCCCCGACCGGAACCGGTCCTCCCGTTTCGCTCCGCGTCCTGCCACGGGCAGAGTGGAGTCACCGCAGCGGCTTCTCGAACCTGCGGCCGCACGTCCCCCAATCCTGCGAGGAGGACCCCGTATGCACGGCGGTGGCAGTCTTGTGCTCGACCGCTTGACGCGGTACTACAAGCGGGTCCGGGCACTGGATCAGCTGTCGATGTCGGTCGGTCCCGGCGAGCTCTTCGGGTTCGTCGGCGGCAACGGTGCCGGGAAGACCACGGCCATGCGCATCGTGCTCGGCGTGCTCGCCGCCGACGGCGGGACCGTGTCCTGGCACGGACGCCCGCTGGATCTGCCGATGCGCCGCCGGATCGGCTACATGCCCGAGGAACGCGGGCTCTACCCCAAGATGGGCGTGCGCGAGCAGCTGATCCACCTCGCGCGGCTGCACGGTATCGACCCCGTCGGCGCCCGGCGCCGCTCCGACCACTGGATCGAGCGGTTCGGCATCGCCGACCGCGCCAAGGACGAGGTGAGCAACCTCAGCCTGGGCAACCAGCAGCGGGTCCAGCTCGCCGCCGCCCTGGTGCACGACCCGGTGCTGCTGGTGCTCGACGAGCCGTTCTCCGGACTGGACCCGGAGGCGGTCGACATGATGAGCGGGGTGCTGCGGGAACGCGCCGCCGAAGGAGTACCCGTCCTGTTCTCCAGCCATCAACTGGAGCTCGTCGAGCGACTGTGCGACCGCGTCGGGATCATCAAGGAGGGAGCGCTGATCGCCGAGGGCAGCGTGGACGGGCTGCGCGACCGCGGCCCCCGGCGCTACGCCGTGCGCGTCGACGCCGACGGCGCCGCCGAGGGCGACTGGCTCTCCGGTGTCACGGGCGCACGCACGGCCGGAACCGACGACGACGGCGCCCTCCTCGTCGAGCTGCCCGACAACGCCGACGACCAGGACCTGCTGCACGCCGCGCTGAGTGCCGGCCCCGTGCGCGCGTTCGCTCCGCACCGGCCGCGGCTGGCCGAGCTCTACCGCGAGACCGTCGAACCGGCCCGCGACGCCGCCGAGGCCGAAGGTCCCACCCCCGAGAGGAGCACGGTATGAGCAGCGAGGACGCCCGCGAGTCCGCGTCCGCCCCCGCCGGGGACGGCTCCGGCGCCGGCGCCGCGCTCAGCGCCGGCCAGGCCGTGTGGCTGGTCGCCCGTCGGGAGATCCTGGCCCGCGTGCGCAACAAGGCGTTCATCTTCGGCACCCTGGGGCTGGTCGTCGCGATCGCGCTGATGGGAGCGATCCCGGTGGTGATGAACCTGCTGTTCGCGGACGACGGGGCCGCGCGGGTGACCGCCGCGCCCCAGAACCAGGAGATCCTGGAAAGGGCCGAAGCCGACGCCGGCCGCTCCCCCGGAACACGCATCGAGACGGTCTCGTGGCCGGGGCGCGGCCAGGCCGAGAAGGCCGTGCACGACGGCGACATGGACGCGGCGCTGGTGTCCGAGGACGGCGAGACCGTGATGCTGGTCGCGGACACCCGCGCGAGCGACCTCAGCCGCCTGCTGGACGAGTCCTACTCCGAGCACAGGGTGCTGGAGGCGCTGGAGGGCTCCGGTGCCGATACTCAGGCCGTCGACGAGGCCATGGACGCGTCCCTGTCCGTGCAGCCGGTCGACGGCGGCGACGGCGGGGATGCGGTCTTCTTCGGGCGCATGGTGATCGGCTTCGTGGCGACCTTCCTGCTCTACATGTCCATCCTGGTCTTCGGCGTCTACGTGGCCCAGGGCGTGGTCGAGGAGAAGGCGAGCCGGGTCGTGGAGCTGCTGCTGGCCACCGTGCGGCCCTGGCAGCTGCTCTTCGGCAAGATCGTGGGAATCGGCGCGCTGGGGCTGATCCAGGTGGGCCTCGTGCTGGCGGCGGGGGTCGGCGCCGCCGTGGCGACGGACTTCTTCACCGAACTGCCCGTCTCCTTCACCCTGCTCGCGATCAGTCTCGTGGCCTGGTTCGTCCTGGGCTACCTGTTCTTCGCCTCCTTGCTGGCGGCGTCGGCGTCGCTGGTCTCCCGCCAAGAGGACGTGCAGTCGGCGATCCAGCCGGTGATCATCCTCATCGCGATCCCGCTGGTCGTGACGTTCACGACGTTCACAGTGAACAGCGTGATCATCGACGTGCTGGCGATGCTGCCGCCCTTCTCCCCGTTCATGATGCCGATGCGCCTGGCGATGGGAGAAACCGCGCACTGGCAGAACCTTGTCGCCTTGGCGCTGCTGGCCGCCGCGCTGATCGGAGCGGTCTGGCTGGCGGGCCGCATCTACACCGGGGCCGTCCTCGGCACGGGGACCAAGGTCAAGGCTTCCGAGGCGTTCCGCGCCGCGTCGCGTTAGGGAAGCCCGCCTGCTCTGCGGGTTGCCCGAAAACGCCCGATCGACTCCGCGGCAGTGAACTGAACCG
>NZ_JROO01000003.1 GCF_000826685.1 Streptomonospora alba | reverse complement strand
CAGCCGCACCACACCGGCGGCGGTTCCGGCGGCCACGGAGACGGCGGAGACTCGGGCGGCCACAACGGCAACGGGTTCGGCGCCCCGCACGGGGATGCGGACGCCACGCCGAACGGGGATGTGGACGCGCCTACGGGCGACGGTCCGGACGGTGCCCCGCACGGCGACGCCGACGGCGATGTTCCCGCGGGCGACAGCACCCCCGGCGACGGCTCCGATGCGGGTGAGCCGCCCGAATCCCAGGGGCCTACGGCGCCGGTCTCCGCCGAGCAGCGAATGGCGCACGGCGAGGAGATGATCTCCGACCGTGCGCGGACGTTCGACAACGACGCAGAGGCCACGAAGTACGGGCAGGACCACTGGAACGACTATGTGGAGAACCTTCCTGCCGAACAGCGGGAATCGTTGTACAACTACACGCAGGAGCCGCCTCAGAGCCACCCCACGTATGTGGAGATGAACGGGCAGCTGCGCCGGGGCGAGACTCTTGACCCGGCTGTCCAACACGACGTCGACAACATCGACAGGGCTATGGAAGGACGCCCGGTCCCCGAAGACGTCGTCGTGACCCGGGGAACCGGGCTCGGGCACATCGATATGAACCCCGCAGACATGAAGAAGCGTCCTGAAGGATTCACGGACGAGGGATACATGTCGACGTCGCTCGGCGGCCCTGCTGCCGGCTTCGGTTCGATGGAGGCGGTTTTGCACCTGCGTGTTCCCGCCGGTACGCCCGCTCTGTGGATGGAGAAGGCGTCCGCGTTCGGCGGCGCGGAGCGGGAGTTGATGCTGGGCCGCGGATCGACATACCGCGTGTTCGACTCCGTTCGTTCCGGCGGGCAGTGGCACATCTATGGTGAGATCCTGCCGAAGGACTAGCGAAGAAGGGCGTGCCCATGGGTGTCGATGATCGGGACTTCCGCAGAGCCACTGAGGACGTGCATTTCGTTCCTGTGGGCGAGGAGCTGGGCTATACGTCGGATTGCTCAGGCCCTGTGAGGTACAGGACTGTGGCGCGGAACCGCGGGGCAGACGTCCTGGGGTATCTCTGGCACAACGACGACGAACATGCCGCCGGTTACGTGCCGCAGCCAGCGGGTGGCGACGCGGCGTTCAACGCAGGAAGTTACTGGAACGACCGGTTGACCGAGGCGGAACAACGCGGCCTCGCGCCGTCTGCGGCCGTCGAAGAGCTCGAGAAGCGGGTAGTCGGCGGCGAGCCGGCAGGCTGGATCGTGCCCGGTTCTGAAGATGAAGCGTCGAGTGTTCAGCAACTCAGGAACTCCGCTGGAATGTCCTCGAGTGGGAACCGGCCGCTCCAGCAGCCGGATGCGCCAAGAAGGCGGGAACGCGGCGCCTAGCGAAGGCCCGGAGCGGGTCGGCGGAAGGGAGCGCTGAGACCATGGCTGACCCTGAGACGTTCGCCGAGCACGTCGAGACCCCCTACGGCTCCGTGGAGCGGGGGCCGGTGCGGTACCTGCCCGTCGAGTCGGGCGGCGAGGTTATCGGGTACCTGTACGCGGGCGTGAAGGAGAAGGGGGCCTCCTACATCCGCAGGCTCGGGACGCAGGAGAACCGGGTCGGCTTCGCCGGGGCTACCGTGTGGTCGCAGCGCCTGCTCGAAGCCCGCAAGGACGGCCTGTCTCCCGAGGACGCGCTGCGGCGGTGGATCGGCGCGGAAGAACGCCCGCAGGCCGGCGCCGTTCCGGCGGGCGCGCAGTTCGCCGAAGCCTCCAGTACGGAAGAGCTCCGGCAACTCGCCAATCCCGGCCGCGCCGAGGACCTGCTTCCTCCATGGATGAGGGAACCCGGATCCGGCGGCATGCAGACGGAACGCAGAGCGCCCGGTGAATGGGAGCCGATGGGACCGATGCGCACCGAGTACCCCGAGGGCTACCGCTTGGTGAGCGACACTCCGGTGCGATACCTGCCGGTGTATGAGGGGGACACCCTGCTGGGCTACGTGTGGGCCGCGGAGTCCGACGACGCGGCAGGCTTCGCCGAGCGCACACTGCCCGGCGGCAGGGGTGCCCGCGCCCTGACGGCCTGGATCCGCCGCTTCGGGCAGTGCAAGAGCGAAGGTCTCACCCCTTTGCAGGGCTTGCGCCGGTGGAAGGGCGCTGCCGAGGACCCGGTCGCGGGCCGCGTGCCGGCCGATGCGCCGGAGGGCAGGGCCTCGGATTCCGCGGAGGTGGAGACCTACACCTGGCGGTAGTGCAGCGGTGCGCGCTCAGCCCGAACGCCCCGGAGTTCGGTGCGCGAGTGAACCGGCGACGCTTCGATCGGTGTGGAGGGCGTGAATGGACACCGACCCGTGGGTCAGCCCTCGGCTGACCGAGGACGTGCATTTCCACCCCGTCGGCAGGAAGCGCGGCTACCCATCGGAGAGCTCGGGGCCGGTGCGCTACAGAACCGTGGCTCGGGGCAGCGGCGGCGCGGTCCTGGGCTACCTCTGGTATAGCGATGCGGAGGGCGCCGCCGGCCATGTGCCCCATGCGGCGACCGGTGACGACGCCTTCAACGCGGGGACCTTCTGGTACGGGCGCCTCGCCGCGGCCGGTGATCGAGGGCTGGCGCCCTCGGAGGCGGTCGCCGAGTTCGAGGAACACGGCGTCGGCAGCGGCGGCTCGGGGTGGATCGTCCCCGGCTCCGAGGCCGAGGCACCGAGCCTCCTCCGGCTGCGCTTGTCGGCGGGCGTGCGGCCCGACGGCACTATGCCGCTCCGGCGACAGGGTGAGACGCGGAAACGGGGACGCGGCGGCCAGGAGGGCACCTGTGAGTACCGGTGAAGAGCAGTCACCAGGCTCCTCGCCTGCGAAGCGGTCCCGTTCCGGAGGAGGGATGCCGAGAGGGGCGACCTACAAAACCCGGACAGCGGGGCCGGTCCGCCACCTCCCTGTGGAACTGGGTGGTGTGGTCATCGGGTATCTGTACACGGCGGTCCGCGGCAACTCGGCGTCCTACCTACGCAGACTGGCTGCTCAGGACACCGAGCCCGGCTTCGACGGCGCCGTGGTCTGGTCTCAACGCCTTTCCGACGCCTATCAGGCGGGGCTGCCCGCCCAAGAGGCGCTTCGGGGTTGGATCGGTGCCGAGGAGCACCCCACGGCAGGTGCGATCCCGCCCGGTGCGAAATTCACCGAGCTGGGCGACTACGAGGAGTTGCGGCAGTTGGCCAACCCGGGCCACGTCGAGCCGCCGTTACCCGGCCCTCCGCCGGAGCCCGGGTACTTTCCGGACGGCACACCCTTCGACCGGTCGAAGGGCTGGGGGCCGCTCGGGCCCCTCACGACCGACGGCCCGGGCTACAAGTCGGCCACGGATTCAGCGGTGCGGTATGTGCCCGCTTATCGCGGCGACTTCCTGCTCGGCTACCTCTGGGCGGCCGAGACCGACGACGCGGCGGGTTTCGTTCCCCGAGTCAAGGCGCGCCTCGACGGACACATCGCCGAGAGCAGGTGGACCACCAGAATGCAGCGGTGCGAGAGCGAGGGCCTGAGCCCGCTGGCGATGATGCGCAGCTGGATCGGCGCCGAGGAGGACCCCACGGCGGGCCGTATCCCGGTCGGCGTCGAAGAGCGGCGTGCGCCCGGCTTGCCGGAACTGAACGTCCACGCGCGCGATTGACCGGCGAAGGCGCGCCGGTCGCCTTCTTCGGTTGTCCCGCCGCGAACCAAACCCGCGCGGGTTCCCGCCCTGATGAGCACGGCACGTCGCAACAGCGGCGTGCCGGATCGGAGCCGGACCGCGCGGCGGCCCGCTACCCGCGCAGCGCCGAAGCCGGCTGCCGGGCCACGCTCCGGCCCAGATCCTCCAGGTCACCGGCTGCCAGGCCGGGCCAGCCGTGGACCGAGGAGCGCCATCGGGCCGGGACCGCCGACGCTCCCCAGCGCGCGCCGACCAGGGCGCCGGCTATCGCCGCGACGGTGTCGGTGTCGTCCCCGGCTCGGACGGCGTTCTCCAACGCGGCGACGAAGTGCTCCGCGCCCTCCCCGGAGGTCGTGGTGATCGCCGACCATGCCGCCTGCAGCGCCGTCACCACGAAGCCGTTCGGGTTGAACGCCTGCGGCGGCGCCTCCTCGGCCTCGGCCAGCCGTGCCGCCCAGTGGTCGCGCCGGTTCACCGGGAGCAGGTCCACACCCGCGCGCACGCCCTCGAAGCCGCCCTCGGCCACCGCGTGGCGGACGCCTTCGCACCACAGCACGCACGCCTCCTCGGCGAGCGGGTCGGCGTGGGTGAGGCGGCTGACCAGGCGGGCGGCGTCGGCGGTGGGCTGCGGGTCGTCGAGGAAGCACAGTCCCACGGGCCCGGTGCGCATCAGGGACCCGTTGCCGGCGCTGGGCACCCCCGAGTCGTAGCGCTCATGCGCCGCCGCCAGCATCGCCTCGGCCACCCCCGGCGCACCGCGCGCCGGGGCGGCTGCGCCCAGCACGGCGCGCGTCTGGTTGCCGATGTCGCTGGCGCCTTCGAACCGCCACGTCAGGAAGTTCTCGGCGGCGGCGTCGAGTACGGACCCGCTCAGTACCGCACCGCCCGCCTCCGAGCCGCTCGCCTCGCCGCCCGGATCTGCGTCGGCCTCCGCGAGCGCGCGGGCGATGCAAGCGGCCATCTGCGTGTCGTCGCTGTACTCACCCGGACGGTAGGGCCCCAGCCCGCCGCCGATCATCTCCGGGCGCTGGTCGCCGTGCAGCCGCGGCGCGAACTCGTAGGGGACGCCCAGCGCGTCACCGCAGGCCGCGCCGAGCAGCACGCCGGCCGCCCGGTCCAGGCGCTGCGGCTCCAGCGGCGGCGTGTACTCCCGGCGGGTGTCGCCCTGTGCCTGGCGGGGGGTGTCGTTCACGGTGGGCCCTTCCTTGTCGGGAGCACTCGGTGCGGCGGCATCGCCGGCCCGCGCAGACGGCCTCCTCAGGCCCGCCGCCGAGTGCCCTCCGGTTGCAGGTGATCCATCAGTGCGCGGAATTCGCGCCAGGTTTCGGGATCGGTGCCCGCGCCGAGCGGGTACCACATCGCTGGAGCGCGTGAGGGTCCCACGCGCTCCCCCGGTGCGGGGGCGTCTTCGGCATGGGCGGTCCCGATCTCCGAGACCGCCTCGGCACCGATAGCGACCCCCACCGGGGCCGGCGCCCCCGACCACACCGGCGCGTACGTCAGGTCCGCGCGCCCGGGGAGCCGCTGTGCCGTCATGGTGGTGAGAACCCGCTGTTCGGCGAACTCCCGGACCACCTCGCGCAGGCGTTCCACGGGCGGCTCCACCCCCGGCGGGTAGCCCGCCGCGAAGGTGACGGTCTCCTTGACCCCTTCGGCCACAGCCGCCGCGCGGTGCATGCCGATGAAGGGGTGCTCGGCGAATCCCGGTCCGGCGAACACCGTCCACGTCGCTCCCGGCGCCCGCCGCCGGCACAGGGCCGTAAGCCGCGCGGTGTCCCACTGCGACAGGGCCGGCTCGCTGGTGCCCCACCCGGCCGGGTCGGCCCCGCCGAACAGGTCCGCCAGCCGCTCGACGGCCCTGCCCAGCACCAGTCCTTCGCGCGCCTTGTGCCGCAGCCGCAGATCGATCCAGAGCTGGCTGCCGGTCTCCTCGCCCGTCGGCAGGAACGCGGGGGCGGGCTGCGTATCGGCGCCGGCGCTCTTGTCGACGACGAAGCCGGCGCGGCGGTCCCATCGCAGCGGCACCCCGGAGAACCCGTCGAAATGTCCGCTTCCGTCGGGCTCCTCGATCACCCAGCGCGCCTTCGGATTCTGCAGCACGGTGCGCAGCGGCAGGGTGATGCGCGCGGCGGGGGAGGAGAGCACCTGCAACGACCGGTCGGAGCGGCCGCACTGGGCGAGCACGTCGGTGAGCCACGACGACAGCGGCACGACGGCGCGGTCCTGGACGACGACGGCCGCCTGCGGGGTCGCGGTGTCGACGGCGGGGTGGTCGGCGACCACGCTCACTTCCTCCCGTCCTGCTCGGGGGCTGCCGCGCTGCCGCGGCCGACCGGGCGCGGCGGCCACACCGCGCCGCCCAGCCGCCCGGTCAAGGCGTCGGCGAAGCGGTGGGCGAGCCCGGCGGGGTCGGGCCCCGCGCCCGCCGCGCGGGCCTCCACCCACCAGCACGGGTCGGGCATGTCCGCCGCCGCCTGATCGCCGAGCAGTCGTTCGACCTCGCCGGGCACGTCCACCTTCTGGGCGGCCTCGATGGCCAGCACCGGCCGTCCGGAGCCGTCGCGGAGCCGGATGACGGCCCCCTCGCCCGCCCCTTCGATCGTGAGGTCCGGGCCGGCCTCGGCCATCGAGTCCACCAGGGCCCGCACATCGGGCGCCTGGCGCACCAGCGCGACCACGTCGTAGGTCACCGCTTCTCCTCCTCCGCTTCGGGGGCCGTGTCCAGAACCGCCGTCTGCATCAGACGCGGGGAGCGGCCCCTGCGGATCCACTTGCCCCGTCCGGGCGGCTGCGGACTGGCGTAGACCTTGGGGAACAGTTGGCCCTCGGTGCGGTCGCCCGACATCAGCAGCGCACTGGTGCCGACCTCCCGCATCGCCTGCACCAGCGGGTCGTACAGGCCGCGCCCGGCCCCGGCCACGCGCCGGCTGAGCACGAAGTGCAGGCCGATGTCGCGCCCGTTGGGCACGAACGGCACGAACGGGGTCAGCGGCTTCTGCCCGGCGGTGGTGAGCATGTCGTAGTCGTCGACGAGAACCACGATGCGCGGCCCGCCGATCGCCCCGGGCTCGGCCGAGTCGGCGTCGGCGTCGTCGGGGATGCGCCCCTCCAGCTCCTTGGCCACGCCGCCGGCGAGCCCCTGGCACACTCGCGCGTTGCTTGCGTAGCCGCCCAGGTACTCCTCGGGGATGACGCCGCGCAGCGTGCGCCGCGGGTCCATCACCGCGAACACGACCTCCGAGGAGCTGTAGCGGGCCACGAGCCCTTCGGCCACCGTTCGCAGGAGGTTCGTCTTGCCGCACTCGCCGTCGCCCAGCACCAGCAGGTTCTGGTCGCGGTCGAACAGGTCCAGCAGGACGGGATCCAGCCTCTGCTCGTCCACGCCGATGGGGACCCGGGTGCGCTCGGTCTGCGGCCCGGGCAGCGTGGCCGCGGGCAGCACGTGCGGCAGCACCCGCACCGGCGGCGCCGTCGTGCCCTTCCACGCGGTGCCGATGGCGCGGCAGGTCTTCTCCACCACCTCGCCGAGGTTGCCGTCCTCGGCCAGCGTGTCCACCCGCGGCAGTGCGACCTGCCCGAACAGCTTCTGGTCGGTGAGCGCCCGGCCCGGGGTCCCGGCGCCGACCGTCTCGGCCAGCTTGCGGTCGATCGAGGAGTCGGAGGCGTCGTTGAGGTGCAGTTCCACCTTCTGCCCGAAGTTGGACTGCATCGCGATGCGCACGTCGTTCCACCGCAGCATGGCCGCGACGATGTGGATGCCGTAGCCGCCGCCGCGCTGCAGCAGGTCCCTGACGATGTCGTCGATCTCCTCGAAGTCGCTGCGGATCGCGCCGAAGCCGTCGATGCACAGCACGACGTCGGCACTGGCCAGCTCCGGGACCTCGCCGCGCGCGTGCATGCGCCGCAACTGATGGATGGAGTCGATGCCCCTGTCGCGGAAGACCTCCTGGCGCTGCTCCAGCATGCCGCTGACCTCCTCGACGGTGCGCCGCACCCGCTCGGTGTCGGTGCGCACCGCCACCCCGCCCACGTGCGGCAGGTCGTCGACGGCCTGCAGCCCGCCGCCCACCAGGTCGAGCCCGTAGCAGGCGACCTGGTCGGGCGTGTGGGTCAGCGCCAGCGACAGCAGCATGGTGCGCAGCAGCGTGGTCTTGCCGGTCTGCGGACCTCCGATGACGGCGACGTGCCCGCCCGAGGCCGACAGGTCGAGGTTCCACGTTCCCTGCCACTGCCGCGCGGCGTCGTCGAGCAGCCCGATCGGCACCTGCATCGCGCTGGGCGGCTCGGGCAGCCGCATGCCCTCGTCGGCGACGCGAACCGGCCCGGTGACCGAGTCCAGGGTGGTCGACGCGGGCAGCGGCGGCAGCCAGACGCTGCGGGTGGGCTCGCCGGCCCGGGTCAGCTGCCCCACCATCACGTCCAGCAGGGTCGGTCCCACGGTGCGGTCGGGCAGCGCCTGCTCGGGGTCCTCGGCCGGAGCGGCCTCCCCCCGCTGGGCGCCGCCCGCGCCGTTGAACGCCGGATAGGGGTGGACCGGCGGCGGCCCTTCGCGCTCTTCGGCCTCCTCGGCGGCCACCCTGCCGCGGTAGGCCCCGGAGACGTAGCCGGCCTTGAACTGCTGATAGACGCTGGTGTCGACCTTGAGGTAGCCGAATCCGGGAAGCGCGGGCAGGTGGAACGCGTCGGGGGTGTCCAGGACCGTGCGGCTCTCCTCCTCGGAGAACGTGCGCAGCCCCAGCCGGTAGGACAGGTAGGTCTCCAGGCCGCGCAGCTTGCCGCCCTCGATGCGCTGGCTGGACAGCAGCAGGTGCACTCCGATGCTGCGCCCGATGCGCCCGATCGACAGGAACAGCTGGATGAAGTCGGGCCGTGCGGTCAGCAGTTCGCCGAACTCGTCGATGATGACCAGCAGATGCGGAAGCGGCGGCAGGCTGGGCTCGTGCGTGCGCTTGTAGTGGTAGTCGCCGATGTTGGCGACGTTGCCGGCGTCGCGCAGTACCTGCTGGCGGCGCTGCACCTCGCCGGAGAGGCTGGAGTAGGCGCGCTCGATCAGCGCCGCGTCGTCCTCCAGGTTGGTGATCACCCCGGCGACGTGCGGCATCTCCTCGAACGGGGCGAAGGTCGCGCCGCCCTTGTAGTCGACGAGCACCATGCTGACCCGCTCGGGCGGGTGGGTGGCCGCCAGTGCGATCACCAGGGTGCGCAGCATCTCGCTCTTGCCCGACCCGGTGGCGCCGACGCACAGCCCGTGCGGGCCCATGCCCAGTTGCGCCGACTCCTTGAGGTCCAGGATGACCGGTTGGCCCAGGTCGTCGGCGCCGATGGGCACGCGCAGGAACGCGCGCTCGCTTCGGGGCTGCCACAGCCGGAGCACGTCCATGTCGCCGGGGTCGTCCACGCCCAGCATGGTGGGGAAGTCGGTGCTGCCGCCCTCGGCCGCGGTCTCCTCGACGGATTCGCGCGAGAGCCGCAGCGGCGCCAGCATCCGCGCCAGCCCGGTGATGTCGCCCGCGCCGACGTCGTCGACGGTGCCGGCGGCGGCCTCTCCCGCGGGGTCGGCGGTGCGCAGGTCCTCCATCCGCACCTTGTCGCCCTCGACCGTGATGCGCAGGCTCACGTCGCCGGGCTCGTCGATCTGGGTGGCGGCCAAGTGCAGGACGGTGGTGCCCAGCGCCGAGGGCGGGATCGCGTCGTCGGGGCGCACCAGCTCCTCGGCCACGGCTCCGTGGGTGTCGTGCACGATCACGAGCCGGCGCATCATCCGGTAGGCCTCGCGCTTGCCCATGCCGCGCCGCACCTCGGCCGCGAAGTCGGTGCGGGCGCGCAGGTCGTCCGACAGCAGCGCGCCGAGCTTGGCCGGGGTGGGCGAGATCAGCCGCGTGTAGGCGCCCTGCTCGCGGCGCTGCTGGTCCTGGGCCTGCGGCAGCCACTTGAGCCATTCCCAGTCGGAGGCCGCCGAGGCGGGGTGGGCCACGGCCAGGGCGGCGTCCTCGGGCGCGTGGAAGACCGCGAACTGGGCGAGCAGGGAGCGCATCACCCGCATCACGTCGGCGCGCTCGCCGATGACGCTGATGTTGCCGGTCATGTCGAGCGGAACCGTCAGCGGCATCTCCGGGACGTGCTCGAATCGCCGGATCGCCGCCTGCGCCTCCGAGAGCATGAAGGGGTCCGTGGGCGTCAGCGCCGACCCGCGCTCGCCCAGCCGCAGCGGCTGTCCCGGCATAGACCCCGTGCCCAACCGCACCCGCAGGAAGTCGCGGTCCTTGCGGCGGCGCTCCCACAGCCGGGTGGGGTCGCGCACGACGTCGTAGAGCGCCGCCGGCGGCGGGTCGAGCAGCTGTGCGTACTCGCGGGCCTCGCGCTCGCGCCCGCTGAGGTCCTCGCGCAGCTCCTCCAGGTACTCCAGGTACAGTTCGCGCTGGTTGCGGCGCTGGCGCGCGGCCTGGCCGCGCCGGGAGAGCAGCATGCCCAGCGCGGCGCACAGCGCCAGCACCAGCACCAGCGCGCCAAGGGCCATGAACGCCGGATTGCGCAGGACCATCATGACGGTCAGCGAGCCCATCATGGCGATCATGGGCAGAATGGACATGAGCTGGTTGCCCTGCGCGTTGCCGTCGGGCAGCGTCGGCGGTGCCTCGACGTCGTAGGGCCCGTGCTGCGGCGGAGGATGGACGGTGCGGGCCGGCCGATGCACTACGCGGGTGGTCACCAGCTCTCCTTTCCCCGTGGACGGGGACGATCCTATTCGGGCGCGGCGGAGTACTCCCATACGGTAATCGCGGGCTCGCGCGGCGGCGCGGGCGCGTTCGCGGAGCCGGATCGGAGGGGATCCGCGGGGGCCGCGACCGCGCCACAGCTGGAGGGAGGACTGGGTGTGCACGAGTTGGAGATCGCCGGAGACGTACACGCGCTCGTCGAAGGCCTGCTGCCGGTCTCGCTTCCCGACGCCTCCTTCGACCGCGCCACCTCCTCGGTGGTGATCGGGTTCGGCTGGACCGAGCTGAGCGCGTCGACGTGGGTGCTGCTGGAGCGCTGCGCGGCCGCGCAGCGGTCGGAGTGGCCGGGAGTCGTCGACGCGTGGCTGCGCGAGACCGCCGACCGGGCCGCCATGGCCATCGCCGAGATCGAGCTGCTGGGCGACGTGCGCGAGCTGCTGCGTATCCGCCTGGTGCCGACCATGCCCGAGTCGCGCCGCCGCGAGCTGGTGTGGACCTCGGCGGGGGACCACTTCGACGCCCTGGTGGTGGTCGAGCACCCCCAGTACGGTGCGCCGCTGACACGGCATCGCGCAGGGCTGCTGCAACTGCGGCGGCTGGGCTACGCCCTGCGCCAGACCCGTGAGCGCGAGCTGGCCGACGTCGTCGACTACACGCGGCCGCTGGCGGCCGGAGGCGAGGTACGGGTGATCACCAAGCCGGGCAGCCGGTATGTGACCGTGCTGCTCAGCGAGCTGGAGGAGTTGACCGCCGAGGAGGAGAACGCCCCAGCGCTGGTCGCGGCGCCGAGCTACGACACCCTGCTGGTGTATCCCCTCGCCTCGCGGGAGGCGCTGAAGGCCCTGCCCGCGTTCGCCGCCGAGGCCGCCGCGCTGCACAGGAAGGCGCAGGAGCCCTGCTCGGAGCATGTGTACCTGTGGCGCGACGGTGAGCTGGAGGTCCTGGACGCGCGGCCGCGCAAGGCCCGCGCGCGTCTCAAGGCGGTTCTGCGCGAGGCGGGGCCGCCGCACCGCCGCGGGCCCGCACGGCCGTAGTGCGGCGGCGCGGCGGCGGACGCCGAACCGGCGGCGTGAGCGTGGCCGCATCCGGCCGCGGGCGCAGGGTGTAGGGGGCGGCTCGGCCGCTTCGGCGGGTCCGCCCGCGCGGCGCCAATATCGGCCTGCAGCGCGCGGCGGGTTCGCCGCACCGCAATCAGACCCCGACCAGGGGGTCGGGATGAGCGGATCGGGCGCCGCACGCACGTTCCGCGTCCGAAGGCCTGCCGCGCATGCCGACTGTCACGGGTTTCGGTCATGACATGCATCGCCATTCGGATTGGAACACTGGACCCGCACCGGGAAGATCGGCTCTCCTGGGGGTATCCGGCCGGGCGAGGGGACCGGGGCGGGGATCCGAGGGGAGAGCGCGTGCTGGACGGCGACTGGCTTGCGGAGACCGGGACGGAGATCCGCGGCGTCCTGAAGGTCATGGTCGACGCGGGGTGGCTTCCGGGGGGAACCGCCGTGGTCGGCACCGACAGCATGTGGGAGTTCGTCTCCGTCGGCGGGATCGGCGAGGCCACCGGCGACCACCCGGTGGCGCCGGACGTGCGCTACGACGTCGCGAGCCTGACCAAGGTCATGGCCACCTGGCCGCTGGTGGGACGGGCGGTGGCCGAGGACCTCGTGGGGCTCGACGACCCGCTGGGGTCCTACTTCTCCGGCGGCCCGTACCCGGGCGGGCAGGTCACGGCGCGCCAGATCCTCACCCACACCTCGCGCCTCAATCCGGTGACGTGGCTGGAGCGCTACGTCGGCACCGAGCAGGACCTCGCCGAGGCGATCCTGTCCGAGCCGCTGGACGAGCCGGGCTACCACTACATCGACCGCGGGTTCATCCTGCTCGGGCTGCTGATGGAGCGGCTGCTGGGCGACCCGCTGGACCGGCTTGCGGGGGAGCTGTGGTCGATGGCGGGCATGCCTTCGACCACCTACGGACCGCTGCCGCGCTCGTCCTCGGTCGCGCCCACCGAGCGCCGTATCCCCGGCGCGGCACCGACCTGGGGCGTGGTCCACGACGAGGCGGCGGGCCTGATGGGCGGGATCGCCGGGCACGCCGGCGTGTTCACCACCGCCATCGACCTCGGCGTGTTCGCCCGCGACCTGCTGCGGGTGCACGCGGACTCCGACGGGATCGACGGCCCTTTCGCCGACTACGTGCGCCAGAGCTGGCGGGCCCAGGTCCCGGTCGACGAGCGCTTCTCCCGCGGTCTGGCCTGGCTGGTCACCGACGACGGGCTGGTGTACCACCACGGCTACACGGGGGTCAGCCTGTTCCTGCATCCCGCCACGGGCCGCTACGTGGGCCTGCTCACCAACGCGGTGCACCACGGGCGCAGGAGGACGGGCCTGTTCGACCTGAGAGCGGCGATCCGGGCCGCCTTCGCGGACTGAGGGATTCCCAGCGCCACCGCGTGAAGCCGCAGCAGCGGGGGTCACGCGGAACCGCGCGTACCCGGTCGGCACAGCCTGCGATGCCGCCACCCGCCCTGCGGGACCTCCTGGCGATCACTCGAAACAGGTCTGTCCGATTGCGGACAGTGGCGGTCATCACGTGACAGGGCATACCGGCGGTTCACGGGTGTCTGTTGAGCTGGTCGTTCGGCGACCCCCGCCTTCACGCGTCCGGTGAAGCCGGCTCGCCGCCGCCGCTGACGGTGCGGCATGATTCGACTACGGAGAAAAGTCGCGAACCGGCGGTGACTCGGGCATACCGCAGTGCCCCCTGCGTCCCGAGCGTCCCGGACGCGGCCGCCTCACCACGTCCATAGCGCCGACCCGGCCGCCGCGCGGAGCACCAGCGGCGGCCGGGTCGGCCGTGTGACGGGTGCGACGCGAAGGGAGTGGCGCAGAGGTGTCGGTATGGGACCTGAAACCCGAGCAGATCTCCGGTGTGCTGACCACGGTGTCGGGCCACATCGGTGACGAGGAGCGCACCGAAGGCCTGAGCCTGCATTCGAAGACCCTGGAGGACGCGCTCGACGAAGCCAACACAGCGGCGAGCAGCGGCCCCATCGGCATGGCCCTGCAGTCCTTCTCCGAGCACTGCTTCGGGCTGATCGGCGACATGGTCGACCGCGGATCCAGCGCCGTGACGGGCGCGGGGGACGCCACCGCGCACTACGTGAACGGGAATCTGGAGATGGCCGCCGAGGCCCAGTCCAACGCGGGCACGGTCGCAGAAGGCTAGCCGCACCCCGGCATTCCCGCAGCCCTTCCACCGCGGGTCGGCGGCCCCGCCCCGGACGCCCGCGCGACTCCCCCCGTCCCCGATCCCCCGCGAGGACAACGCATTGAGCGATGACGACCTGATCGATCCCTCCAGCATCGTCGTTCCCGAGGTCGACGCCAGCGCGCTGGAGGCGGCCGCCGCGGACATCCGCAAGCAGGGCGGCAGGATTGCCGGGAGCGGCCAGGACATCAAGAGCGCGTGGTCCGAACTGGACTCCTGCTACAGCGCCCCGGAAGCCGAAACCCTGCTCAGCGCGATGGACCCGGTCGTCGCGAAGGGCGACGACGTCGAAAGCGACCTCGACGAGGCCGCCACGGCTCTGGAGACCTTCGCCGAGACCGCGCGCGACCTGAAGGCCAAGATCGACGTGGCCAAGCAGGACGCGCAGAACTTCGTCGACTCCGTCAAAGGCGACGACTCCTGGGACGACGCCAGCGGCCTCTTCGGCGAGACCAGCGACAAGGTCGAGGAGCACAACGCGTTGCTCGACCGCGTCGCGACCCTCGTGCACCGGTACCAGGAGGCCGAGCGCGAGTGCGCCAACAAGATCACCTCCCTGTTCGACGGCGGCCCGACCTTCGTCGGCGCCGATCCGCAGGGCGGCACGGAACCGGGGAAGGGCGAAAAGCTCTACGGAACCGAGGAGCCGCTCACCGGTGGCCCGAACCCGTGGGGAAAGCCGCAGGGGTCCGACTTCCCGTGGTGGGTGGACTGGGGGGTCGGAGAGTACGGAACCAAGCTCGGCATGCTCCAGGACGCCGGTGCCCAGACGGGCTTCTACACCGAGGACGGCTGGGGTGTGGACTCGATGTCCGAATGGGCCGGGAACGTGTGGACCGACTGGGCCGACTCCGTAGCCGGGACGGGTGCCATGATCGGTGCCTGGAATCCGGAGACCGGTACCTGGACCCAGGACGGTCGGAAGCTGGACGTGGCCCAGACCGCCTGGAAGAACGCCGCGCACGAGTTTTTTCCGTGGACGGAGTTGGAGGAGCGGCCCGGCTACGTCTTCGGTACGGCCGGTACCAACGTCGGCTTTACGGTGGCCGGGATAGCGCTGAGTGCGACCGGCGTCGGGGCCGTGGTCGGCGCGCCGCTCGCGGCCTCCCGTGTGGCGAAGGCCCTCGGGGGTGCGGGCCGGGGCGAGGGGCACTTCAGCGTCGATGGCGGCACGAACGCGGACTCCGACGGCGGCGGTTCGGGACAGGATGGCGGCGGCAGCCGTCGGCCGGGGGCCGGCCCGGACGGGAACTCCGGCGACAAGGAGGGTCCGCCGTCGGGCATCGATCCGGGCGAGGGCTTCGACCTCTCCGGCATCGGCGATATGAACGAGTCGCTGGACAATCTGGCCGACGCGCAGCGCCCTTCGACACCGCGCTGGACACCGCAGCCCGAGCCGGATCCTGCGCCGGACGCCGGACCGGCTCCCGACGCGTCGCCGCGGCCTGACGCACCGGAGGCCGGTCAGGCGCCGCCGGAGTCGGGGCGTCCCGCAGAAGCGGACACACCGGATCGACAGAACGCGCCTGAACACCCCGGCGGCGTGGACGAGCCCGTCCAGCACGATCCTTCACGCCGCGATCCCACGACGGAGGAGGTCGACGAGAGCTTCGCGGAGATCGCGCGGCGCAACGAGGGCCTCGGCGACGCCATGGACGATGCGGACGGCGGCCGCATGGCCGAACTGGACGGCGAGGACCCGTGGACCATCGAGGCCCTGGAGGACGCCGAGGGCGACACCGGCCGCGGCGGCCCCGGAGGCCCGGACGACGGGGACCGCGTGCCGGTCGCCCCCGACGGCATGGAACTGAGCCACATGCCGGGCGAGGGCGATCCCACCCCCGACGGCTCTCCGGCTCCCGAAACCGATACGGACGCAGGCAGGGTAGAAGTCACCGACGACCGCCCGCCCGAGGGCGGCCAGACGTCGGGCGGTGACGGCGGCGGCGCCCCCGGGGGAGGGCGGGGCGGAGGGAGCCTTGGCCCGGACGAACCGGTCGGTGAATCGGCTGAGAGCGGGGACTGGCAGCAGCCTATGGAAAGTCGGGATCCTGGGAATCCCGAGGCCTTGCCTGAATCGGA
The DNA here is from genome assembly GCF_000826685.1 of Streptomonospora alba. Taxonomy (GTDB): domain Bacteria; phylum Actinomycetota; class Actinomycetes; order Streptosporangiales; family Streptosporangiaceae; genus Streptomonospora; species Streptomonospora alba. Next base: position 151,580 of record NZ_JROO01000003.1, on the reverse strand, counting down.
TGAGGAAGCCTCACCTGCCGCGGACGGGCCGATGTATTCAGACCGGGAGGTTCCGGTAGGGCTAACTCCTGAGCTGGCGCAGGAAATGGGCGACATGATAGCCGAAGGGCTAGAGCAGCGGAATCTCGACGGCGAGGTAGTCGTCCAGGGAAGCCGGGTCACCGGAGTGAGACCAAACGGCGAACCGATCGATACCGCCGACATCGATATCGGAATCCGCGTGGATCAGGATACGTTCAGCAATGTCATTTCTGAGCGGTTCAAGTCGCCGAATCCGGGAAGCTCAAAAGAGGCCAGGATGCTCCATGCGATCGATACGGGTAAAATTCAGTCCGGTGAGGCAGGGTTGCGCCCGCTGAGGAAGCAGCTGGAAGATAAACTCGGCATGAAAGTCGATATTTCAGTGATCCAAAAGAGCGGTCAGTTCGATAGGCCGCCTTTTATTAAGGTTGACGGGAATGCCTGACAAAGATTACGATTACTGCAAGATATTCGTAAAAAATGCTTCGTTTGATGAGTTGCAGTCCCTTATGGTCGATGCGTTTGGTGGGGACTTCAATATCCGAACGATGCAGTTCGATGGATATTCAATTGATATTGAGAAGAATACGACTGTCACTGAGGAGGGGAGTGAAGATTTTGTTCAATGGCCCGTTTTTATCGAGTTCTTTGGTGAGGATGACCGCCCGGAGGGTGTGGCGGTGGAGGTTGTGACTCGGATCCTTAATTCCCTCTGGGGGAATGGTGTCCGGGCGGTCGCGGCCTGCGACTTCGAAGATGAGCTGCCTTGGAGCGGCGGTATCGCCCGCCCCTGAAGCTCATTGACCATTGTCAAAAGAACGCTCAGAGGGCGGGCGCCGTATACCACCCCGACGCGGAGTTTTTCCGGGTGTGGGGAACGGGGTTAGCGGATATGTCGTTGTAGGTGAGCTCTCTAAAACCGGCGGCCACCTGGATTTTGGTGATCGAAAACGAGGAAGGTGTGGGCGGTTACGGATAGAATCGGAATCCGGCGCCGAGGTGGAACAGGATCTGTCGAACCTGGACCGGCTCATCGACCACGTGCTGGGAGAGATTGATCATGAGTGGCTCCGTACGAGACCTTGCTGAACGCATTTCCGCGTTTACCTTTGCGGAGTATCCTGAAAGGCAATGGTCGCAGATCGCCCTGTTCGAGGAATGCCTGCGTCGGGCTGCGCTTTGGTTCCGCGCTGAGCCCGGATTCGGATGGCCCTTCGGGGATTTTGCTGCGGCTGTGGACTCGTCAGTGCGTGCCGACGATCGGTTGGTGCGCCGGGTCGAAGAGTGCATTCCCCTCGATCAGTCGCAGGATGTTGTCGACACCTGCCTGAATGCACTTCATTTCCAAGCGCTGCGGGAGTCCGGTACGCCGCTTCCGGATCTTCCCGATCCTTTCGAGCCGCTGCTTCTGATGTACGAACGCGGAAACGGAGTCCACAGTACACCTCGCTCGAACCCGAGGCGCTTGAGGCGATTGATAGGGCGGGGCAAGCTGAGACGTGACCAACAGCCGAAGGGTAGGAGGCGGTCCGCAGTGACGCCGACGGACTGGTCGTCCGTATGCGGGAAAGTCGACGGCCCGCATACTTCGGCACGCCCTACCACTACAGCCTGCGGGGGCATACAACTGAGCACGGACCCGGTGTCGGCGCCAGCGCCCATCTCCGACCCCGCGCCCGCCGCTTCGCTGGAGAGAGTATTCCCATGACTCGTGACGTGGTCGCCCTGTTGGAACGTCGGCCGACTATGCGTGGGATGAGCCGCGCGCTTGTTGCGGCCGGGCGGGGGCTGCGGGTGCGGACTGCGGCCGAGGGTGCCGTGGTCGAACTGCGTGACGATTCGGGGCAGCTTGTGGCGGCCGCGCAGGCCGGCCAGCGGTTGGCCGCGTCCCGGGAGGCCGAGCGGCTACTCGGTCCGGACATCGGTGAATCCCTGCCCGCCCAGCCGTGGTGGGTGGAGGCGCGCGGCGCCGAGACCGGGCCCGCAGGTTCCGACACCGCCGGGACGGTCCGCCGGTTCGCCGATTCCCTCGCCGCCGAGTTCGGCGGGCGCGTCTGGGAGCCCGAGCCGCGGTTGCAGCGCGACGACCCGCTGCTAATCGGTGCGACCGACCACCCCGCGATCACCCGCGCCACCGACCACGTCGCGATCGCCGTCCAGGACCGCCCTGTCGTCGGCCTGTCCACCTGGCTCGCCGACGCCGTCGCCAGGCACGGCCGGGCGGGCCGCGGCCTCCAGCTGGTCACACCCGCCGATACCCGCCTGACGTGCGAGCTGTCGGCGCTGCTGGAGAGCCCCATGGCCCGCTGGGTGGTGCGCGCTCCCGACGGCGGCCACTACGACGGCCACATCGGCCTGCCGCTGGTCTGGCACGAGCAGGCGGGCTTCGTCCGCGCCGACTCCCGGGCCGACCCGGCAGGGCCGCACCCGCACTACCCCCGTCCGGTGGAGGACGCCGAGGACGCGGTCGACCACCTGCTCCTGGACCTCAGGATTCTGCACACCGCCGACGCCGACCTGCGCCTGGGTGCCGAGGCCGAGCTGCTCACCGACACCTTCTGCGGAACCGCCCCCGCTCTGTGGGGAACCGCCGAGCCCCTCACGATGGTCTGGAACCGCGACGACGTCACGGCTCTGGCCCGGCGCCGTGCTCCGAACGGCTCGCGGTTCCTGTTCGCCGCACCGCCCGGCGCCGCGCGCCCGTTCTCCGGCACGCTGAGCGTGAACCGGGTCGAGGAGGGCGTGGCGGAGTCGGTCTCGCTCACAGTGGCGCACCCGATGGGCACCGCCCCCGACCTGGAGGGTGTCACAGGCCTGGTCGAGGAGCTGGCCGCCGGCGGGAATCTGCAGACCGTCAACGTGTACCGGCGGCGCGGCAGTAAGGACCTCACCCGCGCACCCCACCCGCTCGGCCCGCTCGTGCCCGTCGGGGTGGGTATGGGCACCGACGCGGTACGCACGGTCGGTTCGGCCCATGCGCAGTCGGCCCCCGTCGAGCCGGTCCGGCTCGGTGCGCGGTTCGCGCCGTCGCTGTGGTATCCGATCGGCGACGGAACCGATCCCCGGGACCGACCGCGGCTGCGCGAACTGCTGACCCACCTGCGCCCGGACGCGGCGGCGGCACGGCTGTGAGGAATCGCGGGCGCCGCTACTTCCGGGCGTCGCCGTCCTGCTCCGCTGCGACTCGGGCCGCAGCGGCGACGGCTTCGGTGATCATGGCCTCGGCGGCGGCCTTGTCGATTCCGAGGTCGCTGAGCACGCCGGTGCCGTCCTCGAACTCCAGCAGAGCGAGCAGCATGTGCTCGGTGCCGATGTAGTTGTGCCCCAGGCGCAGGGCCTCGCGGAACGTCAGTTCCAGCGCCTTGCGTGCGCCGGCGTCGTAGGGGACGAGGTCGGGGACCTCGTCGGCCGCCGGAGGAAGGGCGGCGGTGGCGGTGTGCCGAACGGCCTCCAGGGACACATCCTGGGCGAGTACGGCCTTCGCCGCGATGGCTTCGGGCTCGCTGAGCAGCCCCAGCACCAGGTGCGCCGGGCCGATCTCCGCGTTGTGAGCGGCATGGGCCTCGTTCTGCGCCGCCATCAGGGTGTTGCGCGCCCGCTCGGTGAACCGGCTGAATCCCTGGCTGGGATCGAGGTCGGGGGTCTCGTCGGGCTTGGTGACGAAGCGCTTCTGCGCCGCCTGCTTGGATACGCCCATGCTCCGGCCGATCTCGGTCCAGGACGCACCGGAGCGGCGCGCCTGGTCCACGAAGTGGCCGATCAGGTGGTCGGCGATCTCGCCGAGGTGCTCCCCGGCGACGACGGCGTCGGAGAGCTGGTCGAGGGTATCGGGGCGCGTCTGCTTGATGGCCGCGATCAGGTCGTCGAGTCGCACCGGGTAGTCGGGCTGAGTAGGACTCTGTGATTCCATGCGTCAACCTTAAGTTGACGAACGGTGATCGTCAACTTTTCATTGACGATTGTCCGCCCGGCGTCTCCGGTCGTCCGCGTGCGGGAAACCGTCGGCCGCCGAGGAACCGTGGGCGGGGTGAGGGGAGGTGCGGCGGCTGTGCCCGGTGCCGCCGGCGGTTCGCCCGCCCCCGCGGGTACGTCCTTGCGTGCCGGAACTCCCCACGGTTCACTCAGCCGTGTGGCGATCGAGTCCCTCGATCCGACAGAGGCGAAACGCACTCCGGCGGCGATCAGGAGGACGGCATGACGACGGAAGCCCAAGCCCGGGACGACCTGCAGGGCGAACTGCTCGAACTCGAACACCGGGGCTGGCGCTCCCTGTGTGATGGCACCGGGGCGGACTTCTACGGTTCGCTGATGACCGCGGACGGCCTGATGGTCCTCGCCCACGGCCAGGCGTTCGACCGCGCGACGGTGGTCGCGTCGCTGAACGAGGCCCCGACGTGGAGCGGTTACGAGATCGACGACGTACGCCTGGTCGCCGTCGGCCCCGACGAAGCGGCGCTGGTCTACAGGGCGCGCGCTCACCGCGGCAGTGCGGACTCGGAGTTCGTCGCGCTCATGTCCAGCGTCTACACCCGCCGCGACGGCGCCTGGCGGCTCGCCCTCTACCAGCAGACGCCCGTTCCGGCGCAGGCCTGACCCGCGCAGCCCTCCCGCCGGTACTCGTCCCGCCGCGGCTCACGGGCCGGGAGCAGGGCTCGTTCCCGCCCGCGCTCCGCCGGCGAGCGCCGATCGTCCGCGTGTGGTGGCGCCCACCCCGAGCGTGACCACCGGCGCACCTTCGGCGCCGAGACGCGGGACCGGCTCGTGGAAGACGATCGGCCGCGGACGCGCCGCCGTGGGCCCGGTGCGCTCGGCGTCGGCGACTCGTTCCGCCCGCCGCTTTCGGCAAGCGGCCGCTACACCTGTGCGGCGATCGCCTCGCGCAGTGACGTGAGCAGTTCGGCGACCCCTTGCGGGCCGTCGACGACCAGGTCGGCGCGGGCGGCGAGCTCGGTGACCTCGTCGGATCCGCTGCACACGGTGACGCCGGGAACCCCCCGGTCGCGCAGGCGCTCCACGGTCTCGAAAGCGGCGAGGTCGCCGAGGTCGTCGCCGGCGTACAGCACCGCTGCGCCCTCGGCGGCGTCGGCTACGACGCCCGCCAGGGCCGACCCCTTGTCCATGCCCGCCGGCCGGAGTTCGATGACGCGGCGCCCGGGCTCGACGGTGAGCCCGGCGCGCTGGGCCAGCGCGGCCAGCGGGATGCGCAGGGTCTCCAGGGCCGCGTCGGGATCGGCGGCGCCGCGGGTGTGCACGGCCAGAGAACGCCCCTTGTCCTCGATCCGCGTGCCGTCATGGGCCCCCGAGCGCCGCAGCAGCTCGGGCAGCTCCTCGCGGACCAGGCCGACCCCGGCGGGCGGGTCCGGGGCGGTGACACCGCCGTACTCCCAGCGTTCGAAGCCGTAGTGGCCCAGCACCAGGATGTTCGCGACGTCCGCGAGCCCGCCGTACTCCACCGCCACCGCGGCCGGCCGCCCGGTGATGATCACCAGGCGCCCGACCAGCGGGGCCAGGCGGGAGAGTTCGGCGGTGACGCCCGGATAGGCGCGGGCGTCGCTCGGGTCGGAGACGATCGGTGCCAGCGTGCCGTCGAAGTCGAAGGACAGGACGGCGTCGGCGGGGCGCCGGACGATTCGGTCCAGCGCGGCCGCCCCCGCTTCGGAGCCGGGTTCGGGCAATGGCATGTGCGGTCGTCTCGTTCCCGTTCGGATGGATTGCGGGCGGGGGAGGGGCTGTGCTGCAGCACGCCCTCAGCCGGAGTATGCCCTCAGATGGTGCGGCGCCGGCACTGCGCCGCCGTGCGTCGCTACAGCTGGATGCCCAATTGCCGGGCGGTGCGCTGGCGGCGGCGGTCGGCGCGCAGCCGCCGGAGCCGCTTGACGGTCATGGGGTCGAAGGCGAGGGCCTCGGGACGGTCCACCAGCCCGTTGAGCAGCTGGTAGTAGCGCGTGGGAGAGAACCCGAACTCCTCGCGGATGGCCTGCTCCTTGGAGCCCTCCAACTTCCACCACTGGCGTTCGAAGGCCAGGATGCGCTGCTCCCTCTCGGCCAGCTCGCGCTCCTCGCCGGATGCAGCGGACTTGGCCGATGCGCCGGGATGAGCGGAGGGTTGCTGATCGAATAGCCCTGGATCTGACATTGGGCGCCTCCTCGTCCGGATTGGCGCACTCATGGTAGCGACTCGTCGCCTGGCCTGAAGAGGCGAACACACAGATGGGGCCCAGGGGTTAGAGTTCCCTGTCCTCGTCCTATCCGGGTGCTGACCTGCGACGGGCACGGCGTGCGCGGCCACGTGCGCCCCGCCCGCCGCAGGCGGACCGAACCGTGCAGACGTGGAACAATGGCGCCGACCGTACGGACCGGGACAGGGCACAGACGGCACCAGGAGTTGGGGGTCGAGTTTTCCATGATCCGCGGTAACCGGGCCGCTGCGCGCTCCGCCACGGCGGCCGCATGCGCTGCCGCGCTGCTGGCCCCTCTGGGCGCCGCTGCACCCGCGGCGGCCGACGAGCAGCCCGGCCAGGAGCTCCGGCCCGAGCAGTGGGGCATGGAGGCGGTGGGCGCCGCCGAGGCCGCCGATGCCGATGGCGGCGGAGTGACCGTGGCCCTGCTCGACAGCGGCGTGGACGCCTCCCACCCCGACCTGGACGGGGGTGTCGCCGAGGGCGAGGACTTCACCGAGGACGGCGGCTCGGACCCCGGCCGGACCGCCACCCCGCTGGCCGGGATCATCGCCGGGCGAGGGCACGGCCAGGAGTACACCGGCGGTGTCGTCGGAGTGGCGCCCGGCGCCGACGTGCTCTCGGTGCGGGTGCTCGCGGGCACCGGCGAACCGGGCGAAGCCGAGGAGCAGGCGGTGGCCGACGCTCTCGGTGACGGCATCCGCCACGCCGCCGACGAAGGCGCCCAGGTGCTCGTTCTTCCCGCGGGCGCCGCGAGCGCCGATCCCGACGAGGGCGTGCAGAACGCGGTCCGCTACGCGATCCGGAACAACGCCGTGGTCGTGGCCCCCGCCGGCGAGGACGGCTTCGCCTACCCGGGCGCCTACGACGGCGCGCTGGCCGTCGGCGCCGTCGACGAGGACACCGCGCTCACGGCCGACTCGCCCGGATCCGGCGTCGCCCTGGTCGCGCCGGGCGCGGGGATCCGCGCCCCGGCCGCCGGCGGCGGCTACGCCGCGGTCGACGGCACAGCGCCGGCGGCGGCGTTCGCGGCCGGCGCCGCCGCGCTGGTGCGCGCCGAGTATCCGCAGCTGCGTCCCGAGGAGGTCGTCGACATCCTCGCATCGGCGGCCCGGCCCACCGCCGACGGCGAGCAGGCCGCCGGGTACGGCGCGGGCATGCTCGACGTTCCCGCCGCCGTGGAGGAGGCCGCGAGCGCCGCCGAGGGCAAGCCGCTGTTCAACGAAGACCTGGCCGACCAGGCCGCCGAGGAGGACTCGGCGCTGCCGGGATGGGCGATGTGGGCCGGCGGCGTCCTGCTGGCCGCACTGGGCTGTGCCGCCGGCGTGCTGCTCTGGCGCCGCGCCAGCGCCAACCCCTACGACCTTCCCTCCCGCGAGCCCGAGCCGGACCGTTCCGGTGATCCCGTGGGGGCCGGCGCCCGCTCCGGCGCCACGCGGCGTGCGGGATCGGGGCACCGGCGCGGCGGGCGCCGCAGGCGCTGAGGGCGGCACCCGCCGCTTCCGGATCGCCCGCGACGGAGGGAAAGCCGCTACGAGTGAACGCCCGCAGGCACAGGGTGAACGGTGTTTTCCCTGATAGACGCCTTGACGGACGCGAGTGGGCATAGAAGCCTGGCGGAATGTCCCCCAAGGAATCCGCTGATCGATCGCCCGACGCACGCCCGACCGACGCGCCCGCCCCGTTGCCCTCGCGTCGGGGAGGCGGCGCCGCACCGGCCTCAGGCGCGTTGGCGCCGCCGCCTCATTTCATCGACGGCAGGGTCGTGATCGTCGAAGCCGACCCCAAGTGGCCCTATCTGTTCCAGCGCGAGGCCGACCGCATCCGCGAGGCCCTGGGCGCCACGGCCGTCTCGGTGGAGCACGTGGGCTCCACCGCGGTCCCCGGCCTGTGCGCCAAGCCCTGCGTCGACGTGCTGCTCACTGTGCCCGACCCGGGCGAGGAGGAGGCCTACGTGCCCCCGCTGGAGCGTGCGGGCTACGCGGTGGCGCATCGCGAGCCCGAAGCCGAGGGCCACCGCCTACTGCGCGGCCCCGACGTCAACACCAACGTGCACGTTTACGGTCCCGGGGCGGCCGAGGCCGAGCGGCTGCTGCTGTTCCGCGACCGGCTGCGCGCCGACCCGGCCGACCGCGAGCACTACGCGCAGGTCAAGACGGAGCTGGTGCAGCGCAGGTGGGAGAGCGTGCAGGCCTACGCCGACGCCAAAGCCGACACCGTCGACGAGATCCTCGCCCGTGCCCGCGAGGCCCGCGCCCGCGCGTCGACGGCCGCCCCGGCGGAGTGAGCCGGCCCGGCGGGCCGGGACGCGCGCGCATCCGCACACGAGGACCGGGCCCGCCCGGTCCGCACTACTTCAGCGCACGAAGCTGCGCCTCGAACCAGCGCTTGGGCGGTAGCGCCGTGGCGCTCTCCACCAGCCGCTCGCAGCGTGCGCGACGCTCGTCGTCGGGCATCTCCAGGGCGGTGCGCAGCGCACGCGCGGTTTCGCTGACGTCGTAGGGGTTGACCAGGATCGCGTCCTCGCCGAGCTCGTCGGCCGCACCCGCCTCGCTGGAGAGCACCAGCGCGCACCCGTCGTCGGACAGCGTCGGCGCCTCCTTGGCGACCAGGTTCATGCCGTCGCGGATCGGGTTGATCAGCAGCACGTCGGCCATGCGGTAGGCGGCCAGCGAGCGCGCGAAGTCGTCCTGGACCTCCAGGATCAGCGGACTCCAGTCGGCGGTGGCGAACTCCTGGTTGATCTCCTTGGCCACCCGCTGCACCTGCTCGGTGTACTCGCGGTACTCCGGCACGTCGCCGCGGCTGGGGTAGGCGAAGGCCAGGTGGGTGACGCGGCCGTGCCACTCGGGGTGCTCGTGCAGCAGTTCGCGGAAGGCCTCCAGACCGCGCACGATGTTCTTGGACAGCTCGGTGCGGTCGACCCGCACGACGAGCTTGGCCTCGCCTACCCGCTCGCGCAGCCGCGTGCGCCACTGCTCGACGTCCTCGGCCGCGGCCCGCTCCCGCAGGCTCTCGGCGTCGGCCCCCAGCGAGTGCACGCCCAGGTGGATCAGCCGCCCGCCGAACTCCACGGTGCGCTGCTCCCAGTCGACGTCCACGCGCAGGAACGTCTCGCAGCAGCGCAGGAACGCGTCGGCCCAGCGGCGGCTGAGGAAGCCCAGGTGGTCGGCGCCGAGCATGCCCTCCAGGAGCTCCCGGCGGATGTCCGCGGGCAGCATGCGGAAGTACTCCGGCGGCGCCCACGGCGTGTGCGAGAAGTGGGCGATGCGCAGGTCGGGTCGGCGCTGGCGGAGCAGGCGGGGCACCAGTGCCAGGTGGTAGTCCTGTACGGCAACGCGCGCGTTGTCGGCCGAGCCGGTCAGCAGCGCCTCGGCGAACGCGGCGTTGTAAGAGCGGAAGCCTTCCCACTGGGAGCGGAAGGCGGCGTCGAACCGCGGCTTGTTGGGGGTGTCGTAGAGCATGTGGTGCACGAACCACAGCGTCGAGTTGGCCACGCGGGTGTAGGCGTCGGTGAAGGTGTCGGGCGGGATGTCGAGCATCCGCACGCGCATGTCGAGCTCGTAGCCCGCCAGGTCCAGCCGCGCCTCGGGGGCGCGGGCCGCGGCCGCGCGGTCGGCGTCGGAGAGGGCGGCGCACACCCACATCGTGTCGGTCGAGGACGCGACCGAGCTCAGTCCCGAGACCAGCCCGCCCCCGCCGCGCCGGTAGTCCAGGGAGCCGTCTTCGCCGAACGAGAAGGACACCGGTCCCCTGTTGGAAGCGACGAGGATCTGTGCCTTGTCCACCTGAACGCCCACCTCTCACCTGTAACCGCGGATTGCGCCGACGTTTCATTGCACTACACCGATGCCGCTGACAACAGGGCCCGCTGCGTGAAGGTGTCATAGGTCTCGCCTGCGGGCGGTGCGCGCAAACCAGCCGGTTCCCGGCCCGGTCGGCGGGCGCGGCGGGGCCGGCGGGTGCGGCCGTGCGGTGCCGCAGGTAAGGGCACCGCTACCCCCGTACGGCGGCCCTAGGCGTGTTACCCGCGTCACCCTCCATGGATAAACCGGCGAAGGGTGAGTTAGAGTTGCGTTCGGAATCCGCTGCGCCCCCCGGGCCCTTGTGCGGATCCGCCACAACTTCATATTGCTCATCCAGAGGGGTGGAGGGACCGGCCCTACGAAGCCCCGGCAACCATCTCGGTTTGCGCGACTCGCGATCCTGCGAGGCGGCCGAGGCAGGTGCCAACTCCGGCCTGGAACCAGATCGGTTCGCCAGGGAAGATGAGGGGAGACGCCTCGCATGGCGATAGCCGCCACGGAAACGGAAACGACCTCCACCCGCGCCTTCGGCCCCGCCGCCGCGCTGTCCTGCAGGGAATGCGGCGAGCGCTACGACCTCGCGCCCCGCTTCGCTTGCGAGTTCTGTTTCGGCCCGCTCGAGGTCGCCTACGAGTTCGGCGCCGTCACCCGCGAGGAGATCGAGCGCGGCCCGAACAACATCTGGCGCTACGCCGGCCTGCTGCCGGTGCCCGACAACGTCGCCGAGCTGCCCAACATGGACCCCGGTCTGACGCCGCTGGTGGGTGCCGACCGGCTGGCCGCCGAGCTGGGGATGCGCTCGCTGCACGTCAAGGACGACTCCGCCAACCCCACCCACTCCTTCAAGGACCGGGTGGTGGCCATGGCCGTCGAGGCCGCGCGCACCTTCGGATTCCGCACGCTCTCCTGCTCCTCCACCGGCAACCTGGCCGGCGCGGTGGGCGCCGCCTCGGCCCGCGCCGGGTTCCGCTCGTGCGTGTTCATCCCGGCTGGCCTGGAAGAGGGCAAGATCGTCATGGCGGCCGTCTACGGCGGCCAGGTGGTGGCCATCGACGGCAACTACGACGACGTGAACCGCTTCTGCTCGGAGCTGATCGGGGACCCCGCCGGCGAGGACTGGGGTTTCGTCAACGTCAACCTGCGCCCCTACTACGCCGAGGGCTCCAAGACGCTGGCCTATGAGATCGCCGAGCAGCTGGGCTGGCGCCTGCCCGAGCAGATCATCGTTCCCATCGCCTCGGGCTCCCAGCTCACCAAGATCGACAAGGGCTTCCGCGAGCTGATCCGGCTCGGCCTGGTCGAGGACCGCCCCTACAAGGTGTTCGGCGCCCAGGCCACGGGCTGCTCGCCGGTCGCCGCCGCCTATGAGCAGGGCCACGACGTCGTCCAGCCCGTCAAGCCCGACACCATCGCCAAGTCGCTTGCCATCGGCAACCCCGCCGACGGGCCCTACGTCATCGACGTCTGCCGCCGCACCGGCGGCGCCGTCGCCCACGTCGACGACGCCGCGGTGGTCGACTCCATCGGTCTGCTGGCCCGCACCGAGGGGGTCTTCGCCGAGACCGCCGGCGGCGTGACCACCGGCGTGCTGCGCAAGCTGCTGGACGAGGGGACGCTCGACCCCGAGGCCGAGACCGTGGTCCTCAACACCGGCGACGGACTGAAGACCCTCAACGCCGTCGAGTCGGGAGTCACCGCGACCATCAAGCCCTCCCTGGACGTGTTCAAGGAGGCGGGGCTGCTCTAGGCCCCGCACACGACCCTGCCCCCCGTTCCCGCCAACCGCCGGCCAGCGAGCGAGTCAAGGAGTATCCGCAGATCATGAGCGTCAGCGTCCGAGTCCCGACCATCCTGCGCACCTACACGAAGGACGAGGCCGACGTCACCGCCGAAGGCGACACCGTGCAGGCCGTCCTGTCCGACCTGGAAGCCAAGTACCCGGGCATCCGGGCGCGCATCGTCGACGACTCCGGCAAGATCCGCCGCTTCGTCAACGTCTACGTCGGTGACGAGGACGTGCGCTTCGCGCAGGGTCTGGACACCCCGACCGCGTCGGGCACGCAGGTCTCGATCATCCCCGCCGTCGCCGGGGGCTGCTGAGCGCAGACCGCGCCTTCGCATCCGCACGCTCCGCCCGCGCCCGCCGGTGCCTCCGGCGGACGCGGGCGTCGCTTTTTCACGGCTCCGATCCCCACCGGTAAGGCGTCGTTGACCTGCGGGTAGCCCTGCGACGAACTTTGGCGAGGGCGTTTGCACTCGCATAGGCGGAGTGCTAATAATAGGTCCAGCTGGCACTCTGATAGTCGGAGTGCTAACTCCTGGTTCGAGTTGATGAGGTCGCGGCCTCCGGCAGAGGGGTTGTCGGAACCGCCGCGGCCGTCCGTCGCGGGCGTCGGCTCGTACCTTCGCGTATCAGCCCGGTCTCGGGAGGACAAGAAGTCTATGGCAGCCAAACTGATCGCGTTCGATGAAGAGGCCCGCCGCGGTCTTGAGCGCGGTATGAACCAGCTCGCAGACGCGGTGAAGGTGACGCTCGGTCCGAAGGGCCGCAACGTCGTACTGGAGAAGAAGTGGGGCGCCCCCACGATCACCAACGACGGCGTCTCCATCGCCAAGGAGATCGAGCTCGAGGACAGCTGGGAGAAGATCGGCGCCGAGCTCGTCAAGGAGGTCGCCAAGAAGACCGACGACGTCGCCGGTGACGGCACGACCACCGCCACCGTGCTCGCGCAGGCCATGGTGCGCGAGGGCCTGCGCAACGTCGCGGCCGGCGCCAACCCGATCGGCCTCAAGCGCGGCATCGACAGCGCCGTCACTCGCCTGAGCGAGGAGCTGGCCAACCTGTCCAAGGAGGTCGAGACCAAGGAGCAGATCGGCTCTACCGCCTCGATCTCCGCCGGCGACGCCCAGATCGGCGACACCATCGCCGAGGCCATGGACAAGGTCGGCAAGGAAGGCGTCATCACCGTCGAGGAGGGGCAGACCTTCGGGCTGGAGCTGGAGCTCGCCGAGGGCATGCGCTTCGACAAGGGCTACGTCTCGCCCTACTTCGCTACCGACCTGGAGCGCATGGAGACGGAGCTTGAGGACCCCTACATCCTCATCGCCAACCAGAAGATCTCCAACAACAACGAGTTCCTTCCGGTCGTCGAGAAGGTCCTGCAGGCCGGCCGTCCGCTGATGGTCATCGCCGAGGACCTCGAGGGCGGCGCGCTGCAGACGCTCGTCGTCAACAAGATCCGCGGCAACTTCAAGTCCGTCGCCGTCAAGGCCCCGGGCTTCGGCGACCGCCGCAAGGCCCAGCTGGAGGACATCGCCGTCCTGACCGGCGGCCAGGTCATCACCGAAGAGGTGGGCCTGAAGCTGGAGAACACCGAGCTGGACATGCTCGGCCGTGCCCGCAAGGTGGTCGTCACCAAGGACGAGACCACCATCGTCGACGGCGCCGGCGACGCCACCTCCATCTCCGGCCGGGTCAGCGAGATCCGCAACGAGATGGAGCGCAGCGACTCCGACTACGACCGTGAGAAGCTGCAGGAGCGCCTGGCGCGCCTGGCCGGCGGCGTCGCGGTCATCAAGGCCGGTGCCGCCACCGAGGTGGAGCTCAAGGAGCGCAAGCACCGCATCGAGGACGCGGTGCGCAACGCCAAGGCCGCCGTCGAGGAGGGCATCCTGCCCGGCGGTGGTGTGGCCCTGCTGCAGGCCGGCGTCCCGGTCTTCGAGAAGCTGGACCTGCAGGGCGACGAGGCCATCGGCGCCGACATCGTCCGCCGCGCCATCGGCGAGCCGCTGAAGCAGATCGCGATCAACGCCGGCCTTGAGGGCGGGGTCGTCGCGGAGAAGGTGCGCAACCTGGAGCCGGGCTTCGGCCTGAACGCCGCCACGGGCGAGTACACCGACCTGTTCAAGGACGGCGTCATCGACCCGACCAAGGTGACCCGCTCCGCGCTGCAGAACGCGGGCTCCATCGCCGGCCTCTTCCTGACCACCGAGGCGGTCATCGCCGAGAAGCCGGAGAAGAACGCACAGGGCGCCGGTGCCGACGCCGGCGGCATGGGCGGCATGGACTTCTAAGACCTCTCGCTGAGAGGTCGGCGAGTCCGGTACGCGAACTCAGCCCACCTGCGACGATCGGGCGGTCCCCACGCCGGGGGCCGCCCGATTCGCATGTCCGGGGACGTGCGCAGGGCTCCAGGGCGCCCGGATGTCCGCACCGCGCCTGATACGCCGCTGCGGTCGGGTCCGCGGTGGTAGCGTCGCTTGCGCCTCCGCGGTGCGCTGATGCGGTCCCCCGGCGCGGCCGGGAGCGGCCGAGCCGCGGAGACGGTGCGCAGACCGGCGCGGACAAGCACAGGAGGCCCACGATGACTGTTCCCCGTATCCGGCCCGACGATCACTCGGTGGTGTTCGGCGCAGCCGAGGATGCCACCGGCCGCCTGCTGCGCACCGTCTCGAACATGCGTCCCGATCAGATCGGCGAGCCCTCGCTGCTGCCGGGATGGACGCGCGGCCACGTGTTGGCCCACGTCGCCCGCAACGCCGACGCGCTCGTGCGGCTGCTGGAGGGAGCGCGGGAGGGGCGCCAGGCCGACATGTACCCCGGCGCCGAGGCCCGTGAGCGCGACATCGAGGCCGGTTCCGGCCGTCCGCCCGAGGAGCAGGCGGCCGACGTGGAGGCGAGCGCCGAGCGTCTGGCCGAGGCTGTGCGCGGCATGTCCAAAAAGGCGTGGTCGTTCGAGATCAAGCACCCCAGCGGCCGCGTCTTCCCTGCCGCGCGGATCCCGTGGATGCGGCTGGCCGAGGTGGAGTACCACCACGTCGACCTCGGTCTCGCCTACACGCCGGCCGAGTGGCCGCAGCCCTTCGTCGCCGAAGAAGTGGAGAAGCTGGCCGCACGCTTCGCCGCCGACGAGGAGCTGCCGCCCGTCCTGCTGCGCGACACCGCGAGTGGCGAGGAGTCCCGCATCGGCGCCGCCGCCGGTCCGGCGGTGACCGCGCAGGGGTCGGCGAGCGATCTCCTGGCCTGGCTCTCCGGCCGCGCCGACGGTTCCCGCCTCACCGTCCACCGCGGCGGCACTCCTGTCGACGAGCCTGCGGCCGTCCTGCCCGCACTGCCACCCATGCTCTGACCGGCGGACCGCGCCGGATCATCTGCCCCGGATCAGCCGCGGCCGTCCACCCCGGTGAAGGCGCTTCCGAACACCCAGGTGCTCGCCTCGGACTGCTCGATCGTCTCGTTCGGATAGCCGGGCGAGAACTCCGCCGCCGCGGAAAGGCGCCCCAGCGCTTCTCCGGGCAGTACCACGTCGACCGCGCCCAGGTTCTGTCGAAGCTGGGCGGTGTCGCGCGCGCCGACGACGGGGTGGACCGCGGGGGAACGCTGACGGAGCCAGGCGAGGGCCACCTGCGAGGGTGCGGCGCCCAGCTCGGCGGCGACCTCGACGACGGCCTGCGCGGTCGCGTGGTCGCGCGGGGTCACAGAGTCCGGGGCGATCCGGCTCCCCGGCGGGGCGTCGCCGGGGCGGGTGTACTTGCCGGAGAGCACGCCGCCTGCCAGCGGCTGGTAGGCGGCCACGCTCAGCCCCGTCTCCTCGGCCATGGGCAGCAGCTCCCGCTCGACGTCGCGCTGCAGCAGGCTGTAGGGCACCTGGATGCCCGCGAACGGAGTCCAGCCGCGCCACTCGGCGAGTGTGTTGGCGCGGCTGACGACCCACGCGGGCGTGTTGGAGATCCCCACGTACAGGATCTTGCCGGCGCGGACGGCGTCGTCGAGGGCCCGCATCGTCTCCTCCACCGGAGTGTGCCGATCGCGCACGTGCACCCAGTACAGGTCGATGTAGTCGGTGCGCAGCCGCCGCAGGCTGCGTTCCAGCGACAGGACGAGGTTCTTGCGGTGGCCGCCGGCGGCGTTGGGGTCGGTGCCGTCGCGGGAGATCGTGTACTTGGACGCCAGGACGTACCGGTCGCGGCGGCCCTCCAGCAGGCCGCCGAGGACCTCCTCGCTCTCACCGTAGGCCGATGCGGTGTCGACGACGTTGCCTCCGGCCTCGGAGTAGGCGTCGAGCATCTTCCGGGCCTCGCCGGGAGTGGTGCCTTCGCCGCCGTCCTCAGCGGTGAAGCTCATCGCGCCCAGGTAGAGCTCGGAGACGCGCAGCCCGGTCCGGCCGAGCAGTCGGTAGCGCATGGGGTCCTTTCGGTCGGCGGCGCCCGCCGGGTGGTCGTGCCGTGGAACGCGGTGCGGTCATGCGACGGTGCGGGCGCTCGACTCGAAGGAGTCGGCGCCGATGCCCCAGGAGACGATCCGGCGAGGGCGGATGAGGATCCACGCGGGGCTGAACGGGAAGCCGGCGCCCAGGCGCCTCCCCGTCTCCTCGCCGCCTTCGGTACGGGTCTCGGCGCGCCCGCGGATCTCGATGCCGCGCGGGCTCCACGGGTCCAGGGAGGCCAGGTCGTCGACGACGACGGCGACCGCGGGGTCGGCCGCGGCGTCGCGGAACTTCTTGCTCGCCGCCATGTCGACTCCTCCCACGACCAGTCCCGCGTTCTCGGGGTCGTAGAAGACGCCGACCGGTTTGACCTGTGGTCGGCCGCGGGTGTCCACCGTGGCCAACCGGCCCAGGGGCTGACTGGTCAGGTAGTCGATCTCGGTATCGGTGAACGGGCTCATCGTGGGCTTCGCTCCGGATTCTGCCATCGGCGATGCCGCCGGGGATGCGGTGCGGCGCCATCCACTGTGGCCGCCCGCCCGGTGCCGGAGGGAGGCCGCAGTCAGACTGGTAGCGGCAGGGCCATGCTGGGCGGCATAGACTGCGGCCATGGGCGACAATGATCTGGGGGAGTTCCTGCGGACGCGCCGTGAGGCGGTCGCCCCCGCCCAGGCCGGGCTTCCGGCCGGCGGCAGGCGCCGCACCCCCGGACTCCGCCGCTCCGAGGTCGCCACGCTGGCCGGCGTCAGCGTCGAGTACGTGACCCGGTTGGAGCAGGGACGCGATCGCCGCCCCTCGGCCCAGGTGCTCGGCGCACTCGCCGACGCTCTGCACCTGTCCGCTGCGGAACGGCTGCACCTGCACCGCCTCACCAAGGAGGGCGGCGGCTCCCTGTGTCCCGGCTCGCGGCCGTCCGCGCCGTCGGTGCGGGCCACGGTGCACGCGCTGCTCGACCGGCTCGATCCCGCTCCCGCGGTGCTGGTCGACCGCGTGGGCGATGTACTCGCCACCACCGGCGGATTCGACCGCGTAGCCGCTCCGCTCGGCCTGCTCGACGGCGATCCGCCGAACCTGGTCCGCTTCGTGTTCACCGATCCCCGCGCGGCGGCCGCCTTCCCCGAGTGGGAACAGGTCGCGGACGAACTGGTCGCCGACCTCCGGCTCGCGACGATGCCCGCCGACCCCGTCGTGGCACACTTCGCCGAGGAGTTGTCGATCACCGGCGGGGCCGAGTTCGCCCGGCGCTGGGAGGCGCCCTCGACACTTCCGGTGCGCACCGGGCTGCGCCGGTTCGCCCACCCCGAGGCGGGGGAGTTGCGGCTGTCCTACGAGACGCTGGATCTCTCCGACACCGACGTCCTGCGCCTGATCGCCTACCTGCCCGCGGACGAGGCCGCCTCCGCGGCGCTGAGCAGTCTCACCGGCCGCCGCCCCGGTGCCCTGCGGGGGGTGCCGGGCTGAGCCGCAGCGGAGATCCGGCACGCGCTCCGGTGCCCGTGTATCCGTGATCGGTATCTGCGCCGAGTAGACGATCACCGCTCGCGCCGGGCACGGGCGCGGCGCCGGTGAATTCCCGGCTTCGGCAAGCGGGGTAGGCGATCGGCTCGGTGCCTCGAAATCCCAGGTCAGGTTATGAACCGGTTCAGTGTCGAGTGGTGGAATGCGGTTCGGTTCGGAGTCGGGTAATCAGTGTTCGCGGTTTCCGCAACTTTCGGAGTGCGCCTCTCCATTCGTCGGCCGCCCGGTCCGAATACAGGAGTCGCATTCCCGTCGCGCCGGAACCCGCTTGCGGCTAGGTCGCTCCGGTCACAGCGGTGGGCGGCGGGTCGGCGGCGAAGAGGTCCGCCGCCGTACGCACGAACAGCTCCACGGTCGGCTCGGCCGGGCCTTCCGGCCAGGCGAGGACCGTGCGGTAGGGGCTGGCGTCGGCCACCGGTATGTACACGACATCGGGGCGGGGGTTGGCCCGGGCGACGTGGCGCGGCACCAGGGCGAGCGCCTGTCCCAGGCCGACCACCTCGATGAGCTGGGAAAGGTCGTGGACGAGCGGCCCCTGGACCGCAGCGCCGGTGCCGCCGGCGGAGCCCGACCGGTCTTGGCCCGACCAGTACCGCCGACTCGCCTCGGTGTCGCCGGGCCAGGACGGGAAGGGCTCTCCGACGAGGTCGGCGCAGCGCAGCCCGCTGCGCCCGGCCAGCCGGTGGCCGACGGGCACCGCGGCGACCCGCTCCTCCGCGCACAGCGGTTGAACGCACAGCTCTGCCGGGTCGAAAGGTGTGCTGAGCATCGCGAGGTCGGCTTCTCCGCTGCGCAGCGCCGCGGCCTGGGTGCGGTATCCGGTGACCGCGATGTCGGTGCGCGCCGCCCCCGGCAGGGCCGCGTAGGCCTCGGCGATCCGCCGCAAGCACTCGGTGCTGCGGCCCGGCGCCGCGGTGACGGTGAGCGCCGGCGCCGCCGCGCCCGCCCTGCGGGTGCGCCGCGAAGCCGCGGCGGCGGCCTCCAGCACCTTGTGCGCCTCGCTGCGCAGCGTGTCGCCCGCGGGAGTCAGCCGAATGGTGTTGTGGCGGCGATGGAACAGCGGCGCACCCAGGCGCCGCTCCATCCGCCGGATGGCCCGCGAAAGGGGCGGCTGGGAGATACCCAGGCGCTCGGCCGCGCGGGAGAGATTCAGCTCCTCGGCCGCCGCCAGGAAGTAGCGCAATTCCCGTAAGTCGAACTCCTGCATACCTTTAGGGTAGCCGGGCCATCGCAATCGGTATTTCCCGTGGAGCGGGCCGCCCTGTTCAAATGGACGGCAGTCCCCCAACAAAGGAGAACCGATGAAATACCTGGTCCGCTCGGACGCCGTCCTGACCGACGCGGTGGTCCTGCTGGTGCGGCTCTGCGTCGGCGCCGTGTTCATCGCCCACGGCTGGGACAAGGTCTCCGGCGAGGGCGTCGCCGCCGTCGTGTCGAGCAACCGCGAGCTGGGCATCCCGCTGCCGGAGCTGAGCGGTCCCTTCTTGGCCTATGGCGAGCTCGTCGGCGGCGCGCTGCTCGTCCTGGGCGTCGCCACCCGGGCGGGCGCTGCGGCGCTGACCGTGATCATGATCGGCGCCTGGGTGTTCGTGCACACCGGCAGCGGGCTCATGCAGCAGAACGGCGGCTTCGAGTACGTGATGGTCCTGGCCGCCGTCAGCCTGCTGATCCTGGCGCACGGCCCGGGACGGTTCAGCCTCGACGCCGCGCTCGCCGGACTCCTCGGCGGCGGCGACGCCGAGCGCGCCGTGCGCACGGGCGGCGCCGCCGACGACGGCGCGGCCGCCGACCACCGCGCGGCCGCCGACCGGTAGCGCACCGGCGCCCGCGCCGTCGGCGGGTGTCCACACCGGTGCGGGCGCTGACC
Organism: Streptomonospora alba; assembly: GCF_000826685.1. Classification (GTDB taxonomy): domain Bacteria; phylum Actinomycetota; class Actinomycetes; order Streptosporangiales; family Streptosporangiaceae; genus Streptomonospora; species Streptomonospora alba. The sequence goes on along the minus strand of NZ_JROO01000003.1, from coordinate 131,983 downwards.
GGCGCCTCCACGCATCCGCGGCAGGCCCGGCACCGCACCCGGTGCCGGGCCGAAAAGGGCCCCGGAATGCCGCACATCGTGTGGTGTTGGCATGGGGGTGAGCCCTTCATCGTTGCGACTGTCCGTCCTGGACCGCTCCAGCGTCCGCGGGGAGCAGAGCCCGGCCGAGGCGCTGCGCGACACCGTGGACTTCGCCCGCCGGATCGAGGAACTGGGTTACCACCGCTTCTGGGTGGCAGAGCACCACAGCGTGCCCGGCGTCGCGGGGTCGGCCCCCGCGGTGCTGGCCGCGGGCGTCGCCGCGGCGACCTCCCGCATCAGGGTCGGTACCGGCGGGGTGATGCTGCCCAACCACCAGCCGCTGGTCGTCGCCGAGCAGTTCGGTGTGCTCGACGCGCTGTATCCGGGGCGCATCGACATGGGGCTGGGGCGCTCCGTCGCCTTCACCTCCGGTATCCGGCGGGCCCTGGGCCGCGGCAAGGAGGCCGCCGACGACTTCCCCGGCCGGTTGGCGCGGCTGCTCGGGTTCGTCAGCGGCGAGCAGTCCGATCACCCCGGTGTCCGCGCCGTCCCGGGGGAGCGGAGCGCGGCGGCGCCGTTCCTGCTGGCCACCGGCGAAGGAGCCGCGATCGCCGCCGACCTCGGGCTGCCGCTGGTGATCGCCCCGGTCGCCGGTGAGGACCGCATGGCAGAGCTGATCCGCCGCTACCGCGACGCGTTCCGCCCCTCCCCGTGGGCCCAGCGCCCCTACGTCGTCGTCTCGACGACCGTCGCGGTGGCCGGTACGGCCGAGGACGCGCACCGGCTGCTCGTCCCTGAGGCGTGGTCGTACGCCTACGCACGCACCCACGCCGTCTTCCCGCCGCTGCGGCCGGCTGAGGAGATCCTCGCCCGTACCATGAGCGACCGCGAGCGGTCCCGGTTCGAGGAGGCGTTGAGCGGCCACGTCTACGGCACCGGGGACCGGGTGGCCGGCGACCTGGGCGCACTGGTCGACCGGACCGGAGCCGACGAGGTCCTCGTGACGCTGAGCACCTACGACCGCGCGGAGATGCTGGACTCCTATGCCCGCCTGGCACGGGCGCTCTGACCCGACGGCCGCGTTCAGTCGATCGAGCCGCGCCGGCGCAGCTCGTCGAGGACGCGGCGCACAGCGGGCGCGCAGCGGTCCCGGTCGGCGCTGCCGAGCCAGGCCAGATCCGCGATCTCCGCCGCCGCGGCGGGCTCTCCCGTGTGCTGGGCGGTATAGCAGGCCAGGCGCACGCGCGTGCCTTCCCTGTAGCCGTCGGCGACCTCGTCCACCACGGTGAACGGCGCGAAGGTGCCCGGCCGCAGGGCCACACCCACCTCCTCGCGGGCCTCCCGGGCCACGGCGGCCTCGTCGCTTTCGCCGGGTTCGCGTTTGCCGCCGGGCAGGTAGTAGAGGCTGCGGCCGCGCGTGCGCACGCACAGCAGCCGCCGGCCGCTGACGTGCACCCAGGCGAGCGCGTCGACGACGGGTTCGTCGGCGGCCTCCGTCCGTGGTGATGCCATGCCCCGACTCTAGGGCGCCCGCAGCGAGCGAGGGACCGGCACCGCTCCACCCTGCGGTTTGCCCGGGCCGGGTGTAGCCTCCCTGCGGTCACGTCTGAAATCGCCTGAATCGGGGATCCTGCGACCGGGCCGACCTCGCCGTCGGCGCTCCCGGGGAGAACGAGGGGCAGGGTGCCGTGTGGACGCTGCGGTTCACCGGCGAGGGCGTGGCCGGCACCGGCTCCTACGGCCCGAAGGCGCTCGGCGTATCCGGCCCCGAATCCAGGGTCGGCGACGCATTCGCCGACTAGACCGAGGCTTACCGGCGCCCCGGCGGCAGCGCGGGTGCGGGCCGGCGGTACCGGGCGAAGCGGCGGGAACCTCCGAGTGTCCGCGGACGTCTGAAACGTTCGTGCAGGATCTGTTCAACACCGCGCCGATCGTCGTGAAGCAGCCCAAGCGCTTCTTCGTCGACGAGTCCGAATACCACTGCTACGACGGCCACGGCCGCCACATCGCCCACGTGCACGAGGTGGGACTCGACGGCGGCATGCAGGCGCTGCGGCTGTTCGCGGGCAACACCGCCGGGTTCGCCCGCAAGGTGATGATCAACGACGCCTGGCGGCGGCCGCAGCTGTACATCGAGAAGTCGTGGGCGATGTTCACGGCCACGACCACCGTCGCCTACCCCGACGGCCGACCGATCGGCTACATCGACCAGGACTTCACGTTCTTCAAGGCAGGCTTCCGGCTGCTGGACCCGTGGAAGCGGCACCTGGGCACGATCTCCGGAAACCTCCTGGGGTTCGAGTTCCAGATCACCGACGCCTACGAGCACGAGATCGCCCGGGTCGACCGGCGCGTGCCCGACGTCGGCGAGTTCTTCACCGCCGCCGACACCTACGTCGTCTGGCCGCGCTATCCCGCCCTCCCCGACCCCCTCAAGACCCTGGTCATCGCCTCGGGCATCACCATCGACCTGGTCCTGATGGAAGGCAAGCGCTAAGCGCAGCCAGGGGACGCGCCGGCGGTGGTGGCGGTCCCGTAGGAGAACGCGCCCCCACCGTGCGGCACAAGGGCCTCCGTGCGGGCGCGAACGCCGGCGTATGCGGAGCTAGGCGATCCTGTCCATGTGGGCGCGGTCTTCGGCGCCGAAGCGTTCTTCGAGCTCCTCGGGAGATGCGTCGACGTCGATGCGCTCCACCGGCATGCCGCGGGCGGTCTCGATGGCGCCGAGGCGGCGCAGGGCGCGATCGGTCGCGTATTCGGTGAGCTCCTTCTGGGAGAGCGCGTACTGCTTCTCCTCCTCGCTGGGCTCGGGCTCGTTGCCGCTCTGGACGACCGAGGTCACGTGGGGAAGGAGTTCGTTGAGCCGCTCGGAGACCACGTCCCAGTTGCGGGCGTCGGCGGCCACGTGGCGGCGGCAGGTGAAGGTTCCCCAGGCCATGTGCCGGCGCTCGTCGTCGCCGATGCGCTTGATGATCTCCCGCATTCCGGGGAAGATCCCGCGCGCGGTGCAGAGGTGGTTCCAGGAGTGGTAACCGGTCAGGGCCAGCGATCCCTCGACGACGTGGTTGTAGGTGACCGAGGCGCGCACCTGGTTGCTCGGACTGGGGTCGTCGGCGAGCGCGTTCAGAGCGGCGGGCAGCTCGGAGTAGAACAGGGCGCGGTAGCCGGGATTGTTCTCGACGTAGGAGTGCAGATCGTCGGTGATGCCGACGGCGTCCAGCCACATCCGGAACACCTGGACGTGCTTGGCCTCCTCGAAGGCGAACTGCGTCAGGTACATCTCGTCGCCCAGTCGGCCCTCGGCGGCCATGGCGCGGATGAACGGCTGGATGTCCTCGGTGACCGCCTCCTCGCCGGCGACGAACAGCGCGCACAGCCGCTTGATGCGCGCCTTCGCCTCGTCCGGCAGCCCGGCCCAGTCCTCGGCGTCGCGGCTCATGTCGATGTCGGCCGGATTCCAGAACTTGGCGTTGCCCTTGGCGAACAGCCGAAGCGGGAAGGAGTCCCAGTTGAGGCCGCGGGCGCGCAGCGAGTGGAAGCCCTGGCGCTGTTCGGGGGGCGAGGCGAGCGCGGCGGAGTCGGCGAGATCGGTCATGGGGGCACCTCCGAGTAGTGTTGCCCCATCATTGGACGCTGAGTGCGGCCGTGTAAAGGAGGTGTCGCCCGCCGTTACGACTCCGCGGGCGCGCGGGGCTGTCTCAGCGGTTCGCCGCCGGCGGCCCTGCCGCGGCGCGCGGCCGCCGCGGACCGCGATACGGTCGTACAGTGCGTCCGGCGGCAGCGCCTCGATCGCCCGCAGCGGCGGTGGGGGCCGTTTTCGGGGGCGCGGCGGGCGCTCCGCATGTTCATCCGTACATCTTGGTACCGGGAGACAACGTGTTCTGCGGCGAACCGGGCAGTGCCGGCTACGCGTCCTGCGCCGAACAGGAAGGGCTGTTCGCGATCGCGTCGCTGCTTCCGGCCATGCTGGCGCTGGTGCTCATGGTCGCCGCGTTCGCCACGCCCGCGCTGCGCCGGAACCCCTCCTTGCGCACTCAGACCCTCGGCTACTCCTTGATCGCCTGGTGCCTGGCCGGGTTCACCATCGTGCTGGGCGCCCTGCCGCCCTTGTAGCACGGGGCGGCCGAGGGCCACGCGCGTCCCGGCTAGAGCTCGTCGCCCGCGAGCACGTCGCCGGCGTCGGCGATGCGGTAGGCGTAGCCCTGCTCGGCGAGGAAGCGCTGCCGGTGGGCGGCGAAGTCCTGGTCGACGGTGTCGCGGGCGGTCACCGCGTAGAACCGGGCGCTGCGGGAGTCGGTCTTGGGGCGCAGCAGTCGGCCGAGCCGCTGGGCCTCCTCCTGGCGGGAGCCGAACGAGCCCGAGACCTGGATGGCCACACCCGCCTCGGGCAGGTCGATGGAGAAGTTGGCGACCTTGGAGACCACCAGTGTGTGCAGCTCGCCGGAGCGGAACTCCTCGAACAGGCGCTCGCGCTCCTTGACCCGGGTGTCGCCCTTGATCACCGGCGCCCCCAGCGACTCGCCCAGCTCGTCGAGCTGGTCGATGTAGGTGCCGATGATCAGCGTCTGCTCGCCCTCGTGGCGGCGCACCAGCTCACGCACCACCTCCGTCTTGGACGCCGAGGAGGCGCAGAAGCGGTAGCGGTCCTCGGGATCGGCCGTGGCGTAGGCCAGCCGCTCGGACTCGGTGAGGTTGACCCGCACCTCCACGCAGTCGGCCGGGGCGATCCAGCCCTGGTTCTCCATCTGCTTCCACGGTGCGTCGTAGCGCTTGGGGCCGATCAGGGAGAACACGTCGCCCTCGCGGCCGTCCTCGCGCACCAGGGTGGCGGTCAGCCCCAGTCGGCGCCGCGCCTGCAGGTCGGCGGTCATGCGGAAGATCGGGGCGGGCAGCAGGTGCACCTCGTCGTAGATGATCAGGCCCCAGTCGCGGGCCTCGAACAGCTCCAGATGGCTGTGCACGCCCTTCTTGCGCGCCGCCATGACCTGGTAGGTGGCGATGGTGACGGGGCGGATGTCCTTGCGGGTGCCCGAGTACTCGCCGATCTCGTCCTCGGTGAGATTGGTGCGGTGCAGAAGCTCGGTCCGCCACTGGTGCACCGCGACCGTGTTGGTGACCAGGATCAGCGTGGTCGACCGGGCCATCGACATCGCCGCCGCGCCGACGATGGTCTTGCCTGCGCCGCAGGGCAGCACCACCACTCCCGAGCCGCCGGAGTAGAAGTTCTCGGCCGCGTCGCGCTGGTAGCCGCGCAGCTCCCAGTCCTCCTCGGCCAGCTCGATGGCGTGCGCCTCGCCGTCGACGTAGCCCGCGTAGTCCTCGGCCGGCCAGCCCAGCTTCAGCAGCGCCTGCTTGAGGTTGCCGCGCTCGCTGGGGTGGACGGCGACGGACTCCTCGTCGATCCGCTCGCCGAGCATGCCCTTGATCTTCTTGGCGCGGACGACCTCCTCCAGCACGGCCGTGTCCAGCGCGTGCAGCACCAGCCCGTGGGTGGGGTCGGAGTGCAGGCGCAGCCGACCGTAGCGGTCCATCGTCTCGGCGATGTCGACCAGCAGCGAGTGCGGGACGGGAAAGCGCGAGTAGGTGATGAACGCGTCGACGACCTGCTCGGCGTCGTGGCCGGCCGCGCGCGCGTTCCACAGCGCCAGCGGCGTGACGCGGTAGGTGTGCACATGCTCGGGCGCGCGCTCCAGCTCGGCGAACGGTGCGATGGTGCGGCGGCACTCGTCGGCCAGCTCGTGGTCGACCTCGAGCAGCAGAGTCTTGTCGGACTGGACGATCAGGCAGGACACACGTACCTCGCAGCAGGAGTCTCGGCGGCGGTCGCCCCGGGGCGCGCCACGGCGTGCAACGCCGGTTCGGTCGGCGATATGCCCGTAGGCGCCACCGACCAACACTACGCGCAGCGCAAGAGGGGTGGTGCGGATCGGCCGAGCTGCGGAGGAACGGGGTCGGCGGGCCCGTCGGAGCCCGCGGACGGCATTCCCGATCCCGGAGCGCGGCGGTCGAGGCGGGTCGGCGGAGCGCTAGTAGAAGGAGAGGACGACCATGATCGCCGCGGTCAGGATCACCACCATCAGCGCCAGGTAGACGAGGATGCACGCCCAGGTGTAGCGGATGTAGCGCTCGACCTCCATGGGTTCGTGCAGGCGGGTGAGGGCCACGATGCCGAAGGCGATGGCGGGCACGTTGATCAGCAGGGTCAGGACCGGAAAGCCCAGGACGAAGAACAGCAGCGGGCACAGCAGCGTGAGCAGCGCGCACACCAGAGCGGCGACGGCGCTGCCGACGCGGGCGGGCGGCTCCGAGGGCGGCGGGAAGCGCGGCCCGGGGGCGGCTTGGGCGCCGGGGCCCGACGGTGCCTGGCCGTCGGGACCCGCCCGGCCCGTGCCGCCGTCGTGGTGCCACGAGACGGGCGGCGGAGCCGGTGCGAACGGGTCCTGTGCGGCGTGGCCGCCCTGGCGTGTGCGGTGCGGGTCGGCGGGGCCGAGAGCGGCCGGCTCGGCGTCCCAGAAGGAGTCGGTCCGGTCGGCCCAGAAGTCGCTCATCGGCTTGCGCCTTTCGTGCTCGGCCCGGCGAGGACGCCCCTACCCGTCGGCCGGCCGGTTCCCGCGGGGCGGTCGGGGCGCGGCCCGCTCCTGCTCACCAGCCTAATGCGGGTAGTCGGCCCCGCGCCAAGGACCAGCGGCCCCCTGTGGACGGCCGCGGCCCGCGCCCTCGCCGGGGCCGCCGACCTAGTACTGGGGAACCACGCCTTCGACCAGCGATCCCGCCTGGGTGAACAGCCACAGCGTCGACACGAGCATGACGAGGAACATCACCGCGGCCGCGCCCAGGCAGTACCACGAGTAGCGGGTCAGTGTCTCGGCTTCGACGTACCTGCCCTGGTCGCGCTTGTGGCCGGCGCGCACGGCGAAGACGATGCCGATCACCCCGAAGATCCAGTTGAAGCAGCACACGAACGTCATGGCGTGCAGGATCAGCGCCATCGTGGGGCTGCTGGCTCCCGGGGGCGGAGCAGGCCCGCCGCGGTCCGGTCCGTCGGCCCGATCGATGCCGTCGCGTTCGGGCGCCGACTCCGGCGCGGCCTCCTCCCGGACGCGCTCGCGGGGGAGGGCATCGCGTTTCCGGGGCGGCTCGTCGCTCGGTGAGGACGCGCCGGGCGGCAGCGACTGGTTGCTCATGGGGGTAGACATCCTCCTCTGGCCGACGCCGGCCGGGTCCGCGGGCCGACAGCTGTCGGGGCCGCCGCCGGCCCGTCCGCGATCGCGGCGGCCGCCCTAGCAGAACGATAGTGCGGTGCGCGGGTCCGTGGCCCGGACCGCGGGCGCCGCGATCCCCATCAGGACGCGTCCAGATCCGCTATACCGGTGATGCGGTGCACGGCGAAGCGGTGGACGGCGGCGCGGGTGGCGTCGTAGGCGGTCAGGAAGCCGCCCTCCACCCTGGCGGGCTCGACGATGCGGCTGCTGGCGCGGCCCTCGGGGTCGAGGTAGCCGATCCACACGCGTCGGCCCTGGGTGGCGGCCTCCGACAGCGCGGTCAGAGTCGCGTTGGTCGGCGAGCGCGGCGGAGCGCCGTCGGGGGCGTCGACGGGGCGGCGCGCGGTGGTGGCGGCTTCGTCGCCCGCCCGCACCGCCCGCACCGCGGCCAGGCGCAGTTGCGCGTTCGGGGCCGTGGGCTCGTCGAGGTCGCGACTGGCCGAGGCGGCGGAGGCGGGCGCCGCGCGTCGTGCGGCAGTGCCGGTGAGCTGCACCGTGCCGTCGGCGGACTCGGCCACCGGGTGGTAGCCCAGCTCCTCCAGGCGGCCCATGAGCACCGGCCGCGTGGAGCGGCTGGCGACCACGGTGGGCGCCAGCCGGAACAGCTGGAGGTCGGCCGCGCGCCGGTCGCCGGACAGCTCGTCCAGCACGGTCGGCTCGTCGCAGCGCAGGTAGCAGGAGGCGGTGCCGATGCGCAGTCGCCCGTGCCGGCGCGCGACGTCGTTGACGAGGTAGCGCAGCGGCTGGGGCAGCTCGGTCGAGGAGTGCCGTTCAAGCAGCGCGATCAGGTCGTCGGCCCCGCGCCCGGCGTCCAGGGCCCGCCGGATCGAGGACTCGGTGAAGCGGTAGACGGTCGCGCCGCCGGTCGACTCCACGTCGGCGGCCAGCGCCAGCTCACGGGCCAGCTGCGGCACCAGCGGACCGGGTGCCACGGCGGTGAGGTCGCCCTGCACCAGGACCGTCTCCAGCGGTTCGGGCAGTTCGGCCGCGAGCCGCTCGCCGGCGGAGGTCGTGTCGCGCTCGGCCAGCGGGACGTCCTCGGCGTCCAGCTCTTCGACCAGGGCGCGGGTGTGCGGGGCAGGCGCGCCGCGTCCGGTCAGGCCCAGCAGCGCGGCCTCGTTCAGCGCGGCGGAGACCAGCTCGGCATAGGCCGGGCCCTGACGGCGCGGGCGCAGCCAGGCGAGCCGGGCCGCCACCGACTCCTCGTCTGGCGCGAGGTCCTCGGGCGCGCCGGCCAGCACCCCCAGCACGTCCAGACGCACCTCCGGCGCCGAGCGCCGGTCGAGACCCTCGCCCAGCACCGGGCGGGAGCGGCCGCGCGAGTCCTTGGTGCCGCAGAGGGAAGCCACGCGAGGCGAGCGCAGCCACGCCTCGACCAGCCGCAGCCACCGGCGCTCGCCCGGGGCCTCCCGCCACAGATCGAACTCGGGGGTGGGCAGCCACTCGCCGCCGACCTCGTCGTCGGCGGCCAGCAGGCCCGCGGCGCGGGCGGTTTCGACGAACAGCGCCGCGGTCGTCTCGTCGGTGTCCAGTTCGCGGGCCGTGCGCCGCAGGTCCCGTGCGCCAAGGCCGCCGCTGCGCAGCACCCCGGGCGGTTCCTCGGCCCAGCGCTCCAGCAGCTCGGCGACCGAGCGCATGGCCGTGAAGGCCTGCCCGGCGGCCGTACGGACCACGGTCCCGGCGCTGGGCTGCGCACCGGTGAGCCGCGGCGGATCGGCCTCCACCTGCTGGAACAGCGCACCGCCGCGCAGATGCAGGGCGATCTCGCGCGGCAGCACGACGGTGTCGGCGGCGGTGGGCACGAGCAGGCCCAGCGACAGCAGCCGGTCGATGGGCGAGGCGGCCGCGCTCAGGGCGCCGCCGCGGTCGGAGGCGCCCTGGACCGTGCCCTGCGGCGGACCCCACATCAGCCGGTCGAGCACCGGCCGCGCCTCCGGACCGGCCAGGTCGAGCGCCTTGTCCACTCCTGCGGCATCCCCCAGGGCGGCGGCGATGGACTCGGCCGGGCCGCCGCCGGCGGAGCGGCCGGTGCCCAGCCCGAGCGCCCCGGCGACGCGATCGAGGGCATCGGCGGGGCGCTCGGCCAGCACGGCCCGTAGCGGCTGCCCCAGCCCGGCCGGAGTGCGCAGGATGTCGCCGAGGATGCTCACCGGCCGCAGCCGGGGGCCGTCCTCCCACACCAGCGCGCCGGCCAGCAGGCCCGAGACCGCTTCGTCGAGTCTGTCGGTTCCGGCCCCCAGAGCCGCGGCGAGTCGGCCGCGTTCGACCCCGGCGGCACCGCCGAGGCGCTCGTCGCCCAGGGCGACCAGGCCCTCCAGCACCTGCAGCCCGAACCGGTCCAGCCGGTCCAGCACACGCAGGACCGCAGGGCGCGCTGTGGCGCGCGAGGCCAGGGCGGCGATGTCGGCGGGGACGGGGGTGACCAGGTCGGGCCGCAGCGCGAAGAGCGCAGCGAGTTGCGCGTCGGTCCTGTTCCGCAGCCATGCGGTGAAAGTGGGAGGACGCCCGCCCGTGTCGCGCCCCGCATCCGCGTCGTCGATCATCGCTTTCAACGCTATGCGATGGCGGTCCCCGACCCGGGGGCCGCTGTCAATCGAAGTCGATACGCACGGACTCGACGCCGTCGAGCGCGGGCATCCACTGGCTGTCGTCACGCCCGGCGCCGACCACGTGGCCGGTGCAGTCGGGACCGGAGTAGAAGTGGTAGGTGGCGATGGGCTCGGCGTCGGCGAAGGTGATCGAGCGGCTGCGCTCGTAGGTGTGGCAGCCGTCGGCGACGCGCATCTCGTGGTAGCCGACGCCGGGGGCGGCGTAGACCTCCAGTCGGCCGGCGTCCGCGCCGGGGGCCGTGGCGGTCGGCTGCGCGGCGGCGGGGGCGGGCGAGGCGAGGGCGGCCGCGGCCAAGGCGGCGCCGGCCAGGGCGAGAATGCGGGTGGGCATGCTGCCTCCTGTATTTCGGTCGGGTAGCCGGTCGGATGTCGCTCGGCACCGGTCGTGTAGTGCGGGGAACACCGGGGTGCCCTCATTCATACATGCCGAAGAGTGATAACGTCGGCACTTTCGGTAGCGGTTTTCGGATTTCCCTGTGGTCCGCAATTCAGCGCGCCCGGTCGGTGGCAGCTGAAATCCCGTGGGGCTGCCGGTGATCTTGCGGCAGTATTGGTGTTATGACCGAGCAGGCCGCCCAGCTGGTACTGCACTACCTGTCGCGAGTCGCCGACGCCGCGTACGGGGCCGTGCCCGCCCGGCGCCGCGCCGCCTACCTCGCCGACGTGCGCTCGCGGGTCGAGCGCGCATGCGCCACGGGAGGCGCGGAGACCCCCGAAGACGTGCGCCGAATCCTGCGTGGTTTCGGGCGTCCGGCCGACCTGGTGGCTCACGAACTCGCAGCCGAAATCAACGACAGATCCGACGGAGTCGACCCCGACCCCGACGTCGCCCCTCTCGCGTCAGGCGATACCGAGGACGGGACCGCGCAGGGCGCCGCCGAAGAGCGCGAGCGCGTCGTCTCCACCCCGGACAACCGCCCGGTTCGCGAACCTCCGCCCTGGCGCTCCGGCTCCAACGGCGGCGCTCGCACGCGCAGCCGTCCGGCCGCCGGCGCCGCAGGGCGGTCTCCGCGCGGCGACACGCTGTCCGCCCTTCCGGCGGCGCTGCGGCGACACCCCGGTGAGGCCCTCGGCGTCGGGCTCTACCTGGCCGCGGGCGCGTTCGGCGTGCTGGCCGGGGCCTGGCTGATCGGCGCGGCGGTCGTCGCGCTGAGCCGGGTGTGGACGGGGCTGGACAAGGCGATCGGCCTCGGTGCGCCGATCCTGGCCACGCTCGTGGGCATGGCGCTGTGGGAGAGCGGTGTCGAGCACATCCACGTCGACCAGATCATCTGGGAGTCGCTGACGGACACCGGAGTGGTGGGCCTGCGCTTGGCCGGTCTGGGAACCGGGCTGTTCCTGGCGCTGCGACTGACCAGGCTGTGATCCCCGTCGGCCGGCCGCGCCAATCCCGGGCAAGCGGCGGCCCCCTGGGGTCAGCTGCATGCCAAGTCTCCGGAATTTCCGCGTTGACCTGCGTTTTCCGGCGCGTCGAGATCGGAGCGGCGGGTGAAAATGCAGGTGTGTCCGAACTCGGTCGCGTGCGGCCGAGGGACACTGAGCGGCATTGCGCCGTCACAGGTCGGTGGTGTGTATCCGGTGCCGCCGGGTCCCGTCCCACAACTCCGCAACCAGCGGCATCGGCGAGCGCCTCCGACAGAGGGGCCCGGAGAGCCGCATCCGGGCCCCTCTTCCATGCCGACGGTGCGTACTGGCCGGTTACGGTCGGCCGCTCTGCACTCGAAACGGGCGTTTCGGCCTTTCGTGCGGTAAGCCGCCGGGTTACTGGGAAAAGTGACGATGCGAAGCTCTCCTCTGCGGGAGCGGTGGAGGGCGACGGGCGGCGAAGCAGAGCACTAGCCTGAAAGGGCCCCGAGGAAGGTCGGGAGGCGCCGGACGGCGGCTCCCTGTGCCTTCGACGAACTTCGACGGCGAGAGCGTGAGGTCACACGTGCCCACCGGCAAGGTCAAGTGGTACGACAGCGAAAAAGGTTTCGGCTTTCTCACCCGCGACGACGGCGGTGAGGTCTTCGTGCATTCCTCGGCGCTGCCCAGCGGAACGGAGTCGCTGCGTTCAGGGCAGCGCGTCGAGTTCGGCGTCGTCGAAGGGCGCAAGGGTGCACAGGCGCTCCAGGTCAAGCTGCTGGACACGCCCCCGTCGGTGGTGAAGGCCCAGCGCAAGAGGCCGGACGAGATGGTCGTCATCGTTGAGGACCTCATCAAACTCCTCGACGGAGTGTCCGAAACCTATCGCCGAGGCAAACATCCCGAGCGCCGCGAGGCCGGCAAGATCGCGCAGGTGCTGCGCAAGGTCGCCGACGACCTGGAGGCCTGACCGCCGGCCGCCGCGGAGCGCGGACCGCCCTCGCCGGTCTCCGCCTGCCCCCCTAGGCCGACGCGGTGGCGGGCGCACGGAGCGGCGTGACCCCCGCCACATTCGCGGGCGGTGCGCGCCCGACCGGGCCCCATCCGGCGTAACGGTCGACTATCGATCGGTATCGTGGTCGTGTTGGTGCCCGTTATCAGCGAAAATGGAAATGTGAGCCCTAGCCGCCGTTCTCCCGCACCAGACAAGGCATGCATCGAAGCGGTCGACGTCGCCCGCTCCGGGGCCGTCGAGATCGGCCGCCCGGAGTGGGTCGGTGAACACCTCTCCGCCTATGTCGAGGGTGACCGCGTCGTCACCCACCTGTTCGCATGCCTCGACCCCGCTTACTCGGGGTGGCGCTACGCCGTCACCGTGGTCCGCGCCGCGCGTGCCAAGAAGGTGACGGTCAACGAGGCCGTCCTACTGCCCGGATCCGACGCGCTGCTGGCGCCGGAGTGGGTGCCCTGGAAGGAGCGCCTGCGCCCCGGCGACCTCGGCGTGGGCGACCTGCTGCCCAGCGCCGACGACGACGATCGGCTCAAGCCCGGCTACGCCCAGGTTCCCGACGACGAGCTGGAGGAGGAGGGCCTCGACCGGCAGATGGTCTGGGAACTCGGCCTCGGCCGCCCGCGGGTGCTCTCCGAAGCCGGGCGCGAGTCCGCCGCCCAGCGCTGGTACGACGGCGAGTCCGGCCCGCGCAGCGCCATCGCCTCCGCGGCGCCGGCCCCGTGCGCCACCTGCGGATTCCTGACCCCGCTGGCCGGGGAGTTCCGCCAGATGTTCGGTGTCTGCGCGAACGAGTACGCCCCCGACGACGGCCGAGTCGTCTCCCTCGACCACGGGTGCGGCGCGCACTCCGAGGCCTCTCAGCGGGCGGCCCCCGCCGAGGCCCCGCTGCGCCCCGTCGTCGACGAACTGGGGTACGACCACATCGTCTTCGACGACACCAGCGAACTGGAGTTGGTCTCCGCCGACGGCTGACGCCGACAGCCGACCCGGTATCCGCGGCCGGAACCGTGTGCGGCGCGGCGGCGTCCCAGTAGTGCGGCTGAACGGCCGCCGCCGCGCCGAAATCGTCGCGTCGCACAGCCGGGCCGGGTAGAGCCCGGCCTGAACCGGAACGTGAAAGGGGCCGCCATGCGCAGCCAGCTGTTCGAACAGGTCCAGGAGTCCCCGCACGGCGGAATGGCGCTGCAGAATCCCAAGATGCTCAAGGTCGGACTCGACGGCGACGTCTACGCGCGCCAAGGGTCGATGGTGGCCTACCAGGGCGAGATCGACTTCGCCTACAAGGGCTCGGGCGGGATCGGCAAGTTCTTCAAGAAAGCCGTAACCGGTGAGGGCGTGCCGCTGATGACCGTCTCGGGCCGGGGCGACGTGTTCTTCGCCCGCGAGGCCTGGGACGTCCACATCGTCGATCTCGAAGGCGACTCCCTCACCGTCAACGGCGAGAACGTGCTGGCCTTCGAATCGGGCCTGGACTGGGATGTCAAGGCCGTGGAGGGTGCCGGGCTGGCCGCCGGAGGCCTGTTCAACACCGTGTTCACCGGCCACGGGCGCATCGCCGTCACCTGCCACGGCACGCCGGTGCTGCTCAACGTCGACCAGCCCACCTTCGTCGACACCCAGTCCGCCGTGGCCTGGGCCTCCAGCCTGAAGACCGGCGTCCGCCGCACCGCCAAGGCCGGCGCGCTGATCGGGCGCGGCAGCGGCGAAGCCTTCCAGCTCGCATTCGAAGGCCGGGGATTCGTGCTCGTCCAGGCCTCCGAGGGCGCCCCGCCCGCGCCCTCCCAGTAGTTCCGACCACAGAGCCGTCCCGGCGGGGCCCCATCGGCGCTCCGGGGCTTTCGTCCTCTTCCCCGCGGGTAGACGGACCGCGATCATGCGCTATCCGCGGCCCGGCGCCTCCGCCCGGGCCCGGCGCGGCCCCGGCGCTGTCCGGCTGAGAATCGTGCCGCGGTTCGCGTACGGTAGTTCAGCACCGATGCGGGAGGAGCTCCCATGGCCCTGTCACACACCGACCCGTTCGGCACCGCCGAGCAGCGGCGGCGTGTCCTCGACGGCTGGGCCGACGCCCCCGCCCGGTTCCGCGAGGACGCCAACGCCGAGGAGGACTACGCGCTCGGCGCCTACCGCGACCGCGCCGTCGTCGAACTGGCGCAGAACGCCGCCGACGCGGCGCGGCGCGCGGGCACACCCGGGCGGCTGCGCCTGGAACTGCGCGGCCGCAGCTTCAGCGCAGCCAACACCGGAGCGCCCCTGACGGCCGCGGGGGTGGAATCGCTGTCCACTCTGCGCGCCTCGGCCAAACGCGACGAGGGCGCCCCCGGATCCACGGGCCGCTTCGGCGTGGGCTTCTCCGCCGTAGCCGCCTTCAGCGACGACATCACCGCGGCTTCCGCGACGGGCGCAGTGCGCTGGAGCCGCGACCTCGCCCGCTCCGAGCTTGAGGCGGCGACCGCCGACGGGCGCGCCCCCGGGCTCGCCGAGGAGTCGGCGCGGCGCGGCGGCCACCTGCCGCTGCTGCGGTTGCCGTTCGCCGCCGACGCCGAGCCCGCGGCGGGCTACGACACCGAAGTCGGCCTCGTGCTGCGCGACGCCGAGGCGGCCGACCGGCTCCGGGAGCTGCTGGAGGCCACCACCCCGGCCCTGCTGCTGGCGCTTGAGGACCTCGCCGAGATCCGGGTGTGCACCGACGCCGGTGAGCGGATCCTCACCCGAGAGCCCGGCCCCGGCGGGGACGTCCTCACCCGTGTCGAGCACCGGGCGCCGCATGCGGCCGGAGAGGCCGCGCAGGAGGCCCCCGAGGACCGCGCCTCCGACGCCCACACGGTGCGCTGGCGCACCGTCTCACGCACCGGCAGATTCGACCCCGCCGTGCTGGCCGACCGGCCCAGCGAGGAGCGCGGCCGCCTGGACTGGACGCTGACCTGGGCCGTGCCCGTCACCCCCGAGGGCGGCGTCGCGCGGCTGCCCGAAGACGTCGCCGCGGTGGTGCACGCGCCCACCCCCACCGACGACACCCTCGCGCTGCCGGCACTGCTCATCGGCGCCTTTCCGCTGGGCCCCGACCGCCGCCGCGTCGCCGCCGGCCCGGCAGCCGAGGCGCTCGTCGCCGAGGCCGCCGAGGCCTACTGCGACCTGCTCTGCCGCCTCGACGCCCGCGCCGCACTGGAACTCGTGCCCCAGTCGCCGATGGGCAGCGGCGAGTTCGACGGCCGCTTCCGCTCCGCCACCGCCAAGACGCTGCCGGACACCCCGTTCCTGCGCACCTTCGGCGGCGACCCGGTGCGCCCGCGCGACGCGGTCGTGCTCGACGGCGGGCCCGAGGTCGTCTCCGTGCTCTCCGAGGTGGTCGCCACGGCTTTGCCGGGCGATCTGAACCCCTACCACCCGGCGCTGGCCCAGCTGCGGGTGCGCCGGCTGGGCCTGGCCGAGCTGGCCGACCTGCTCGGCGATCTCGACCGCGAGCCCGCCTGGTGGACGCGGCTCTACGCCGCCCTGCGCGCGGCCGGGCAGAACGGCGTCGACCTCGGTGAACTCGGCGCGCTGCCGGTGCCGCTGGCCGACGGCCGACTGGTGCGCGGCCCGCGGGGGCTGCTCCTGCCCGCCGCTGACAGCTTCGGCGCCGCCGAGGCCGCTCAGCTGGCCCCGCTGGGACTGCGCATCGTGCACCCCGAGGCCGCCGACCCGCTGCTGGAGCGGCTGGGCGCCGTCGAGGCAGGGTCTTCTGCGGTCCTGGCCGACGCCCAGACCCGCGCGGCGGTGGAGAACTCGCTGGACGCCGACGCCCCCGAGACCGTCTCGGGCCCGGTCCTGGACCTGGTGACCCTGGCGGAGACCACGGTGGACGACGCGCCGTGGCTGGCCGAGCTGGCGCTGCGCGACGACGAGGGCGGCTACTCCGTGGCCGGAGAGCTGCTCCTGCCCACCAGCCCGCTGCGCGAGATCTTCGTCGACGACGCCCCGTTCGGAGTCGTCGCCGCCGACCTCGTCGAGCGCTACGGCGAGCCCGCCCTCGCCGCGGTCGGCGTGCTCGACTCGTTCACGCTGGTGCGTACCACCGACCTCACCCTGGGCGCCGCCCTGGAGGAGGCGCGCAGCGGAACCCGGCTGGAAGGGCTCGACGGCCTGGACGAATGGGCCGAGGAGGTCGCCGAGCGGATGGGCGACCCCGACCTGCCGCCCGTCGTCACCGAGTTCACCGCGGTCGCCGACCTCGAGTTCGTCCGCGAGGACCGCTGGCCCCGAGCCTTGGAGCTGCTGTCGGGGCAGCGGCTGCGCGAGACCGTCACCGCGCCGGCGCGCGTGCTGGGCGAGCGCGGGCAGGTCGTCGACGTGCCCTCCTACACCGCCTGGTGGCTGCGCACCGGCGCCGTCCTCGACGGGCGGCGCCCCACCGACCTGCGCACCGCCGACGCCGACGCCGTGCTGGCCGGACTCTACGACCCCGCGCCGGGCGGGCTCGACGACGCGCTGGCGGCCGCGCTGGGGGTACGCTCCCGCCTGGCCGACCTGCTGGCCGAGACCGACGGCCCCGACGATCTGCTGGAGCGCATGGCCGATTCGCGGCGCCACGTCGACCGCCGGGCGCTGCGCGAACTGTGGATCGCGCTGGCCGAGGTCGACGCCGATCGCGTCGCCCCGCCCGAACGGGTCCGCGCCGTCCACGGCGGCGCGATCGTGCTGGCCGATCCCGAGGACGCGGTCGTGGTCGACAGTCCCGACCTGCTGCCGCTGCTGGGCGGGCACCCGGCCGTGCTGGCCCCGGCGCACTCGGCGGCCGCACTGGCCGACGTGCTGGACCTGGCGCTGGCCGGCGAGGAGATCGAGGGGGAGGTCCAGTCCACGGGCGAGGTGCTGCCGGTGCCCGACGAGGTCGCCGCGTTCCTGCCCGGCGCGCTGCTCACCTACGTCCACCACGAGGAGTTGATCGTGGACGGCACCGCCGTGGAGTGGTTCTGCGACGGCCAGACCGGCCACGCCTCGACCACCGACGGCCTGGCCCGCACGCTGTGCTGGCTCGCCGACCGCTGGGAGTCCCGCCACCTGATCGCCGCGGTCCTGCGCGACCCCAAGGCCCTGCCGGTCCTGCTGGCCGAGGCCGACCTGGACTGAGCACGGGGGGCGGGCCGGCGGCGACCGGTCCGCCCGCCTCGACCGGGAGCCGGGCACCCCTGGAGCACCGGATTCCGCGCGAACGCCCCGGCGGGCCGCCCGGGACCTCGATACGGCTACCGCGCCACCCGGAAGAAGCCCTCGGCGATCAGGGAGCGCAGCACGTCGGGGGTGCGGGCGCGGATCTCGCCGGGGTCGCGGTCGGTGAGCTCGGCGATCGCGTCCAGCAGCGGACCCACCGGCATGGTTCCGTCGCACACACTGGCCAACGCGGCCTCGATCGTGCCGACCTGGGAGACCCGCCGCAGGCCGCTGCGCTGGCGCAGCAGGATGCGCTCGGGGTCGGGAGCGCCGGGCACCGCGATGCGCTCCTCGACCACCTCGGGCGCCAGCGCCACGTGCGCCGACAGCAGCGCCGCGTCGGTCAGCCGGTTGGCGGTCATGGCACCGTCGACGATCTCCGGCAGGTAGCGCCCCACCGGCTGCTCGATCTCGTGGCGGAACTCCTCGACGCGCACCGCCGCGTCCTGGGCGACGTCGTTGCGCAGGCTGATCCACCCGAATCCGATGCCCTGGACGGCTTCCCGCTCGAAGTAGTCCAGCCACGCGTCGTAGCGCCGGGTGTACTCGGGGCTTCCCACCTCGCAGGAATCACGCAGCCACAGCTCGACGTACTCGGCGGGGTCCTGCACGTCACGCTGGACCACCCACCCGGAGCAGCCGGTGCCCGCAACCCACTCGCCGACGCGGTCGCGCCAGTCCTCACCCTCCACGTGCAGCCAGTTGGCCAGGATCTGGCACCAGCCGCCGTCGGTGAGGTGGCCCGGCGCCCGCCGGACCAGTTCGGCGCAGACGGCGTCTCCGGCCAGGCCGGACTCCCGGTAGGTGTAGCGGGCGTCGGGAGTGATCACGAACGGCGGGTTGCACGCGATCAGGTCGTAGCGCTCGTCGGCGACCGGCTCGTAGAGCGACCCCTGCCGGGGCCGCACGTGGGGCACGTCCGACAGCGCCCAAGTGATCTCGGCCAGGTGCAGTGCTCGCGGATTGACGTCGGTGGCCACCACCTCCGCGGCCCGCGAGGCCAGGTGCAGCCCCTGCACACCGCAGCCGGTGCCGACGTCGAGGGCGCGTTCGAAGGGGCCGCGGACCAGCAGCTGGGACAGGCTCGCCGACGCCCCGCCCGCGCCGACGACGTGGTCGGGGCGCGGCGTGCCCTGCCCGGGGCGCACAGTGGGGTCGGAGACGACGAAGCCCGGGCGGCCCTCCTCCATTTCCCAGGGCGCCAGATGCACCCGCGCGCGGACGCTGCCCTCGCCGACGGAGACCAGGCCGGCGTCGGCGAGGTCGTCGATCGGCAGCACGGCGCGTGCGGCACCCTCGGCGATCGGCTCCTGCAGCCACCACAGGCGCAGCAGCACCCCGAGCCGCTCCTCGCCGCCCGTGGCGCGCAGGGCGGGGGTCAGCTGCTCGCGGGCCAGCGCACGCGAAGCCATGTCGCCGAGCCGGTCGCGCACGCCGGAGACGGTGTAGTCGGCGTCGAGCAGCGTCTTGCGGAGCCGGTCGGCGAGCGCGTGCGGAAAAGGGCGAAACGAATCAGACACGCGCCCATTATCGGGGAGCGCTGCCCGTGACATGTGCGTTCGCGGCAGCGGGGCGCGCCCTGATGCGGTGATCGTGCAGGTGCGGCGGCCGTGGTCGCCGCGCCGCACCTGCGCCGAGGGCTTCGGCCGGGCGCCCGCCCCGGCGCCGGCGGACCGCAGGGCTGCGGGTCACCGGCGGTCGCCGCCCGGATCGCCGCCCGGATCGCCGTCGGGTCCGCCGCCCGGCCGGCCGTCCGGCGCGCGGGCGGCGGACGCCTCACCGGCAGGCTTCCCGCCCGCGTCGTCGCGGCCCTCTTCGGCCGCGGCGGTCTCCTGGCGCCGGGTGTCGCGGGGAGCGATCGCGCCCGGCGCGTCGGCGGCCCGGCGCGCCTCGGACTCGGGATTCCTGCGCAGGTGGCGGGGGATGTAGAGGAAGCCGAACGCGCCCAGGGCGGCTCCGGTCAGGCACACCCAGCGCCACCAGCGGTCCTGTTCGGCGAGGCCGTCACCCATGGCGACGAGTGCGATCAGGGCCGCGGTCCAGGCAGCCGTGCCCAGGGCCGTGGGGACGCGGTAGTCGCTCTCCATGACCTCGGGGTCGGGCTTGCGGGGACGGCGCACGGTTTCAGGTTAGTCGATGGGTGTCCGGCCGCCCTTCGGCGCGCTCTGACGTGCCACGGGCCCGCAGCGCGGGGCCGCCTGCGGCCGTTCGTAGGATCCCACCAGCGCGGGGTGCACGGCCGCTTGTCGATTCGTGTGAAGCTGCAATTAGTCTGACCTCGTCCCTTAATCCCCGTCTGCCAAGGTCAAACGAGTGAATGCAACGCCACAGCCCGATGAGGACCGGCACGCCGAGCGCCAGAGCGGCCTAGCCGCCCGCCTCGACCGCTACTTCCACGTCCGCGAGCGCGGGTCCACGTTCCCCCGGGAGATCCGCGGCGGCCTGGCCACGTTCTTCGCCATGGCCTACATCATCGTTCTCAACCCGCTCATCATCGGCACCGCCGAAGACATGAACGGCGAGACTCTCGGCACCACCCAGGTGGCGGCCACCACGGCGCTCGTCGGCGGCGTCATCACCATCCTGATGGGCGTCGTCAGCCGCTACCCGTTCGCGCTGGCGGCGGGCATGGGGCTCAACGTCCTCGTCGCCTACTCCTTGGCACCGCAGATGACCTGGGCCGACGCGATGGGTGTGCTCATCCTCGAAGGCGTCATCCTGCTGGTGCTCGTGCTGACGGGGTTCCGCACTGCGGTGTTCCGGGCCATCCCGCCCGAGCTGAAGAGCGCCATCGCGGTGGGCGTGGGCATGTTCCTGGCGCTGGTGGGATTCGTCAACGCGGGCTTCGTCCGCCGCGTCCCCGATGCCGCCGACTCCACGGTCCCGGTGCAGTTGGGTGACGGCGGGTCGCTGTCGGGCTGGCCCGTCCTGGTGTTCGTCATCGGCCTGGTCCTGACCATCGCGCTGATCGTGAACCACGTGCGCGGCGCGATGCTGTTGGGGATCATCGTGGCCACCGTCGTGGCGATCGTCATCGAGACGTTCGCGCGCATCGGGCCCATGGACGACGGCGAGGGCAAGGTGAACCCCGAGGGCTGGTCGCTGACGGTTCCGTCGCTGCCCACCTCGTTCGGCGACGTCGTCTCCCTGCCCGACTTCAGCCTGATCGGGCAGTTCAATCTGTTCGGCAGCTTCGCCAACGCCGGGACGATCACGGTCATCCTGCTGATCTTCACGCTGCTGCTGGCCGACTTCTTCGACACGATGGGGACCATGGTGGGCGTCGCCGGGCAGGCGGGCCTGCTGGACGAGAAGGGCAACGTGCCGCGCGCCCGCGAGGTCCTGATCGTCGACTCGCTGGGCACCATCGGCGGCGGTCTCGCTCCCGCCTCGGTCAACACGGTCTTCGCCGAGTCCGCGGCGGGTGTGGGCGAGGGTGCGCGCACCGGCATCGCGCCCGTGGTCACCGGCGCGCTGTTCCTGGTGGCGACGCTGTTCTCGCCGCTGGTGCAGCTGGTGCCGTTCGAGGCGGCCACGCCGGTACTGATCATCGTCGGCTTCATGATGGTCACCCAGGTAACCAAGATCCCCTTCTCCGACTACGCGATCGGGATCCCGGCCTTCCTGACCATCGTGATGATGCCGTTCACCTACTCGATCGCCAACGGGATCGGTGTCGGGTTCATCAGCTACACGATCATCAAGATCGTCCAGGGTCGCATCCGCGAGATCCACCCTCTGCTGTGGGTCGTCGCCGTCGCCTTCGCGGTGTACTTCGCACTGGGCCCGATCGAGCAGCTGCTGGGTCTGTGACCCGCTGACGTCCGGCTAGGCTGCGGGCACCGGGGGCCGCAGCCGCCGCCGGCGCATCCGCCGGATCGCGTTCGCGGCTGCGCCCGCGGACCGGTCGGGTGCGGTTTCCCGGATGTCCGGGGAATCACCCCGAGGCTCGATTTTGTTAGCAAAAGTAATGAGTTCCGCTAATGGAGAAGTCTCCGCTGTCGCGTCAGATCAGGACCGACGCCGGGCTGGCGTCGGTGCTGCGTGTAACCGTGGGCAGGTTGGCCCGGAGGCTGCGGGCGCAGCGGCCCGACGCGTCGGTGTCGCTCGGCCAGGGGGCGGCGCTTTTCACCCTGGCCCGCCACGGGGAGATGACACCGGGGGAGCTCGCGGAGCGCGAGAAGGTGCAGCCGCCGTCGATGACCCGGATCGTGGCGACGCTGGAGGAACGGGGGCTGGTGCGGCGCATCAAGCACCCGGAGGACCAGCGCCGGCAGCTGGTGAGCATCACCGAGGAGGGCCGGAACCTGGTGCGGGCCGATCAGCGCCGCCGCGAGGCGTGGCTGGCGCAGCGCCTCAAGGAGCTGACACCCGAGGAGAAGGACACGCTGCGCCGCGCGGCGGAGATCCTGGACCGGCTGGCCGAGTCCTAGGACCGCCCGATCCGGCGGCGCACGGCCGCACCGAGGACCGATGGGGGAGCGACGCGGGCGACACCGGCTGCGCGCCGCGACAGGACATGAGCGAGTCCGATCGACCGGCCGCGTCCGGCTCCGAGGAGGAAGCGGAGCCCGCGCCCGGCGGCTCCGCCGGAGGGCCTGGGGAAGGCTCCGCGGACGGCGGCGGGGACCGGGCCGAGCCGCCGCGGCGGCGGTCCCCGCCCGGCAGCGCGATGTTCCGCTCGCTGGCCATCCGCAACTACCGGCTCTTCGCCGCCGGGCAGGTGGTCTCCAACAGCGGCACCTGGATGCAGCGCGTCGCCCAGGACTGGCTTGTGCTCCAGCTCAGCGGCGGCAGCGGTGTCGCGCTGGGCCTGGCCACCGCGCTGCAGTTCCTGCCCATGCTGCTGTTCGGGCTGTGGGGCGGCACGCTGGTCGACCGGCTCCCCAAGCGCGGCCTGCTGATCGCCACCCAGGCCGCCATGGGCGTCCTCGCCGCGGGGCTGGGCGTGCTCGCGACCCTCGGGGCCGCCCAGGTGTGGCACGTCTATGTCTTCGCCTTCGCGCTGGGTCTGGTGACCGTGGTCGACAACCCCGCGCGCCAGACCTTCGTCGTGGAGATGGTCGGCGACCGCGACCTGCCCAACGCCGTCGCGCTGAACAGCGCCAGCTTCCAGTTCGGCAGGGTCGCCGGCCCCGCTATCGCCGGACTGTTGATCGCGGCCATCGGCAGCGGCCCCGTCTTCCTGATCAACGCCGCGTCCTTCCTGGCCGTGCTGGGCGGCCTGTGGCTGATGCGGCCCGGCGAACTCGACGTCACCGAGCGGGCGCCGCGCACCAAGGGCCAGACCATGGAGGGCGTGCGCTACGTGCTGTCCCGCCCCGATCTGGTGCTGCTGCTGGTGATGACGATCTTCGTGCAGATGTTCGGCGCCAACGTGCAGAACCAGATCGCGCTGATGGCCAACAACGTCTTCGAGACGGGCGCCGCCGCATTCGGCACGGCCGCCGCCGCGCTGGCCGTGGGCGCGCTCGCCGGGGCGCTGATCGCCGCGCGCCGGGAGCGGCCCCGATTGCGCCTTGTACTCAGCGGTGCGCTGGCGTTCGGCGTGCTGCAAGGCGTCTCGGCGGCGGCGCCGAGCTACGGCTGGTTCGTGGCCGCCCTGGTGGTCATGGGCGTGGCGTTCATGACCTTCACCACCTCGCTGAACGCCACGTTCCAGCTCAGCGTGGAGCCGCAGATGCGCGGGCGGGTGATGAGCATCTACATGCTCGTCTTCCTCGGCGTATCCCCGATCGGCGCCCCGATCGTCGGATTCCTGGCCGACGCGTTCGGTCCGCGTGCCAGTCTGGGAGTGGGCGGTGCGGTGAGCGTGCTTGTGGTCGCCGTGGTGTCCGTCCTGCTGGCGCGCAGTCTGCGGGTGCGGGTGCGGCCCTCGCCGCGGCGCCCGTTCGTGCGGGTTTCGGCCTTGCCTGCGCGCGCCGGCGGAACCGGCGGAAGCGGGTGACCGCGGCGCCGCCCGGCTCCCGCGGGCGGGCGTACGTGCGGGCGGCGGCGGTGTTCGTGCGCGAAAGCCCCTACCGCGCGGCTGCGCCCGCTGGCATGCTGCGGCTCGCGATCATCGGGAGGACGACGATGCGGGGTGGTGTATGAGGCTGTTCGTCGCGGTATACCCGCCGCAGGAGGTCCTGGACGAGGTGGGGCGCGTGGCGAGCGCGCTCAGCGCGGCCGACCGGCTCTACGTCGCCGGCCGCGCGCTCGACACGGCCGACCGGGCCGCCGATCCCGGTG
The DNA here is from genome assembly GCF_000826685.1 of Streptomonospora alba. Classification (GTDB taxonomy): domain Bacteria; phylum Actinomycetota; class Actinomycetes; order Streptosporangiales; family Streptosporangiaceae; genus Streptomonospora; species Streptomonospora alba. The sequence continues at coordinate 108,314 of NZ_JROO01000003.1, read as the reverse complement.
CGCGGCCGCGCCTGGGGCAGGGGCTGCGCTGGCGCGATCCCGAGGAATGGCACTTCACGCTGCTGTTCCTGGGCGAGGTGCCCGAGGACGACGTGCCGCAGGTGGAACGCAGGCTCGCCGCCGAGGCCGCCCGGCACGAGCGCCCTGAGGTGGCCGTGCGCGGCGGCGGCACCTTCCCGGGCGACACCGAGCACGCGACCGTGCTGTGGGCCGGGCTGGAGGGCGACGTCGACGGCGTGACACTGCTGGCCGACGGGCTGCGCAAAGTCGCCCGGAAATCCGGTATCAAGGGCGACCGGCGCGCGTTCGTGCCGCATCTGACCCTGGCCGCCAGTCGGCCGCCCACCGACATGACGGCGCTGCGGTACGGCCTCAGCGCCCTGGCCACGCCCTTTTGGACCATCGGACAGATCCACCTGGTCCGCAGCCACCACCCGCGGCGGCCCCGGTACGAGACCCTGGCCACCTGGGCATTAGGCTGAAACCGCCCCGAGCGCCCGAACCGCCCGAAAGCCGTGCGCCGGAGTGCGAAGGGCCGCGGGCACCGGGCGGCGCCGTCCGCGGCGGAGGCCGGGAGCACGGCACACCCACATCCGGACGCGGCGACCCCGCGCCCGCAGGACGCGAGTAAGGCCGGACGACCATGAGCATGCTCACCAACAACCGGAAGCAGCGCTGGCTGCTGCCGACGGTGCTCGGGGCCATCGTGCTGATCGTCGTCATCGGCGCGCTGCTCAGCTGAGGCCGGTGTCGCCGCAGCGCGCGCCCGACGGAGCTAGGCGGCCGCCGAGGTGCGTGTGGTGGCCAGTTGCACCAATGCGGCGTTGCCCTCGGCCGCGTTCTCGTCCGGGTCGCGCAGCGTGTCCTCCAGGCCGATGCGCACGTCGCGGCCCGCGGCCACGGCCGTCTCCAGCACCGGCCAGGCGGTACGGTCGCGGCCGTGCAGAAGCCGCGGCAGCTCCATCCCGGCCCGGTCGAGGACGGCGTCGATGGACGAGGCGTTGGCCAGCGCTTCCTCGGTGGCGGCCTGCATCGGCTCCACCAGCACTCGGACGAAGTCCTCCGCCAGACCGGAGGCGACCAGGATGCGCGCGGCCTCAACCGTCCACACTCCGGCCTCGACGCCGACCCTGCGGTCGATCAGCAGGCGGGCGACCTCGATCGATCCGGGCTCGTGCAGGTTCACCGTCGCCGCGTCGGGCAGGGCGCTCCAACGCTGCACCAGGTCGTAGCGCCGCACGGGATCGGGTTCGGCCGACAGCGCGGTGGTGACGCTGACGGGCACGTCGGGCAGCTCGGCGCGCAGCAGCTTCAGCAGCGGCGCGACCGCCTGCGGCTCCAGCGACTCCGCGCCCGCACCGTCGCGCGGATGCACGTGTATCTCGTCGGCTCCGGCGTCCACCGCCGCACGTGCGTCGGCGACGACCTGCTCGTGTGAAACGGGCAGCGCGGGATGCGCCCCGGGGCGCCGGTCCCCGTTGAGGCAGGCGACGATCCGCATACGGTCATCCTTCCGCTCAAGCGCGTCTGTATGCGGAGCATGCCCAGAAGGCGAGGGTCGCAAGCCACGCGGGCACGCTGAGAATGACAGGATTGCCGTCATGAGGAGAAGCGCCGTGCTCGCGGTCTCGCTCGCGCTCGCGGCGCTGCACGCGACACCGGCGGTGCCGGCCGCAGCCGACGGCCCGGCCCCAGCGCCCTCGCAGAGCGGCGGCGCCCCCGAGGCCGCCGACCCGCTGTTCCGGATCACCGATGAGCGGATCCAGGAGTCCAGCGGCCTTGCCGCCTCCAGTCGGCACGACGGCGTCTACTGGACGCACAACGACAGCGGCGGCTACGGCCCCGAGATCTACGCCGTCGACGATCAGGGCCGCACCCTGGCGACGGTGAGTCTGGTCGGCGAGGGGGTCGAGGTCCGCGACTGGGAGGCGATCTCGGTCGGCCCCGGCGAGGACGGCGAGCCCGCGGTCTACGTCGGCGACATCGGCGACAATTTCCAGGGCGGTTGGCCGAACATCCGCGTCTACCGCCTGCCCGAACCGCGCGACCTCACCGACCAGACGATCCGGGCGACCACGTTCACCTTCACTTACGAGGACGGCGGGCGCGACTCCGAGGCGATGATGGTCGACCCCGATAGCGGCCGCCTCTACGTCATCAGCAAGGAGGTGGCCGGGGGCGTCTACGCGGCGCCGGAGCGGCTGGACGCGGAGGGCGCCAACACCCTCACACGGGTGGACTCCGCCCCGCTGTATGCCACCGACGCCGCCTTCTCCCCGGACGGGGCCCACTACGCCGTGCGCACCTACTGGTCGGCGAGCGTCTACGACGCCTCGGAAGGCGTGCGCGGCCGCGTCGTCGACCGCGTGTCCCTGCCGGAGTCCGACCAGGGAGAGTCGCTGGCCTTCTCCCACGACGGGAGCGCTCTCCTCGCGGGGACCGAAGGACCGGGCAGCCCGGTGTGGAGCGTGCCGCTGGACGTTCCCGGTGCGGACGGGGAGGACGGGCAGGACGCCTCCGAGGAGGCCGGAGGGGACGCCGAGGACGGCGGAGGCGCGGCCTCGGGCTCCGACGAGGACGATCCCGCGGGCACCGGAGCCGCCACCTTGATCTGGACCGGCGCGGGCCTGGCCGCGGTACTGATCGCCGCCATCACCCTCTTGGCCCGCCGCGGCTGAGCAGAGCCGAGGGGAGAAGGGCGAGCAGTGCGGGATCGCCGCGGCGCGAGTGCCTCTGCGGATACGCTCGGCGGAATCCGTCGTCGGCCGCCGGCCGCCGGGCGCTCAGCCGTCTGCTCGCGGCAACGGTGATCGTCTCGCCGCAACCGTCTTCCGGGGCCTGATGCCCGCGTTTCCGGCCCTCCGGCGCCGCGCGTTGTCCACAGGCCCTGGCGGTATTGTCCACAGGTTTTCGCGAATCCTGTGGATAACTATGTTCTGGGGTATGTTTGCGCAGCTCAACAGCTATGTCGCTTGTGTGGAAATCGTGCATGGAATGCCGGATTCAGCCTGTCTCATGATCCGAAACCCACAAGCGGCTGCGGCGCTCCACACGGCTGTCCGCACTCGGCCCTCCGCCCCGCCCTTCGGCCCGGGGCGCCGTCTCCCGGCCCCTCGCCTGCCCTCGGGGGGCGCTTCCGCCGTTACAACCCGGCCGCGTCCGCCAGCGCCGTCGCCTGGGCGAGTTCCGCGTCGCCTGCCTTGTACGCGCCGATGTTGTAGCGGTCGAAGGCCGATTCGACCGCGCGGGCCGTCGACCAGGCCATGAGGCGGTCGGCGGGCTCGCTGAGGATGTCGGCGGCCAGTCCGAAGCGGCGGCGCAGTGTCGGGCCCGGCTCGATCAGGCGCATCGGGGAGTCGAGCTGCATGATCAGCGGCCACAGGTCGTAGCCGGGGTCGCCCACCATGGGCTTGGGGTCGATGGCCAGCCACGGGGAGCGCTGGGCGGCGAGGATGTTGCCCGGGTTGATGTCGCCGTGCAGGACCACGCTGCGCTCGGCTGTGCGGGGCAGCGACTCCAGGAGGCCGATCGCGGTGCGCACCAGGTGCGGGTCGGCTTCGGGGCGCAGGCGGGGCCAGCGTTCGGCCACCAGTCCGGCCCAGTCGTCGGCGACCGTCTGGAGCGGCTCCAGTCCCAGGCCGGGGTCCGGCCGCTTGCTCCACAGCTGCGCGAGCACCTCCAGCCCTGCGGTGAGCAGGTCCTCGGGCTCACCCGCCGCGTCCCGCAGCGCGGCGCCGGGTTCGCAGGCCTCCAGCAGCAGCCCGAAGCCGTCAGCGTTGGAGCGCAGCAGCCGGATCGCGCCCGCACCGTCCCAGAAGCGCAGCGCCTCCGCCTCGCCTCGGGCCTCGCGGTGCGGGAAGGACACTTTGAGCACGGCGTGCTCGTCGTCCGCGGTACGGGCCGCACCGACCCACGAGCAGGTTCCGCCCGTGAACGTGCGTCCCAGGTGCAGGTCCCAGCCGTCCTGCAAGTCGGCGAGCGTGCCCGGCAGCGACTCCAGCCACTCCCTGCCGCCGTCCAGGGCATCGACGTTGCGCGCAACGCTCCTGGGCAGCGGCGCGGGAGCCGCGGTCTTCTCCGAAACCGTGCTCACTCGCCTTCCAGGTAGATTTCCCGGGCCAGGAACGCGTGCCGCGAGTGGTCGGTGAACACACCGTCGACTCCGGCGGCGAAGAAGGCCTCGTACTCGGCCGCGAACCCGCCGAAGTCGTCGGGGGCGCCGCCGCTGCGCAGGTCCGCGGGCAGGAAGCGGTTCTCGCTGCGGAACGTCCAGGGGTGCACGACCAGGCCCGCCGCGTGCGCGTCCTCGACCAGCGAGGTGGGCTCGCTCAGGGTGTCGTCCTCGTCGCGCGGGATCACCAGGTCCTTCGCCGGCCCGACGGCCTCGGCGAACTCCGCGACCCCGGCCAGCCCTTCGGGGGTCAGATACGGCTTCCAGTGCTCCTCCGTGCCCATCAGGAACACGCGCGGCAGCCCCGCGTCCACGAGCCTGCGCAGACTCTCGCTCTCGAAGGACTGCAGGAACACCGGCAGCTCGGGCTCGGGCCCGGTGAGCCCGTTGTCCAGCAGCGCCGCCAGCAGCGGCGGCTCCAGGTCCAGGCCCAGGCCGGTGTGGTATGCGGGGTGCTTGGTCTCGGGGTAGATCCCCACGCGCCGGCCCAGCTCCTTGGTCATCCGCCCCGCAAGGTCGACGATCTCCTGCAGCGTGGGGATCTCGTAGTCGCCGTCGTGGGAGGCGTTGTCGGGGCGGACGTCGGGGATGCGCTCGGTGGCGCGCAGCGTCTTGATCTCGTCCAACGTGAAGTCGTGGACGAACCACCCCGTGTACTCGCGCCCGTCGATCGTGCGGGTGGCGTGTCGGTCGGCGAACTCCGGACGCTCGGCCACATCCGTCGTATCGCCGATCTCGGGCTCGTGGCGGGCCACCAGCGTCCCGTCGGCCGTAGCGACCAGGTCGATCTCCATGAAGTCGCCGCCGAAACGCGCCCCCAGCTCATACGAGGCCAGCGTGTGCTCGGGGCGGTGCCCCGACGCGCCCCGGTGGGAGACGATCTTGAGTTCGGGCTCCTGCTTGTTTCTGCGCACAGCCGCTTTCCGTCCCTGGATGCCCGCATCGGCGCGGGACACCCGCTCGCAAGTGATGGCCTGCCCGGACAGCGTGTCCGTGCAGGCCATCATGTGTACCGTGCCGCGCCCGGCCGCGCGAACCGGTCACCTCGCCGCCCGACGGGCGCGAGCAGGGATCGGCGGGGGCCGGGGCGGGGTCCTTAGGACAGCTTGCCCACCACGTACTCGATGCACTCCGTGAGCGTGCGCACGTCGGCGGGCTCGACCGCCGGGAACATGCCGATGCGCAGTTGGTTGCGCCCCAGCTTGCGGTAGGGCTCCGTGTCGACGATGCCGTTGGCGCGCAGGGTCGAGGCCACAGCGGCGGCGTCGATGCTGTCGGCGAAGTCGATCGTGCCTACGACCTGCGACCGCTGCGCCGGCTCGGCGACGAACGGGCTGGCGTAATCGGTCTTCTCGGCCCAGGAGTACAGGATCGACGAGGACTCCGCGGTGCGGCCGACCGTCCAGTCCATGCCGCCCTGCGCGTTCATCCACTCGATCTGGTCGGCGAGCAGCATCAGCGTGGCCACGGCGGGCGTGTTGTAGGTCTGGTCCTTGCGGGAGTTGTCGACCGCGGTGGTCAGCGAGAAGAACTCGGGGATGTAGCGGCCGCTCTGGGCGATCTCGTCGACACGGGCCAGCGCCTTCGGGGACATGATGGCGATCCACAGTCCGCCGTCGGAGGCGAAGCACTTCTGCGGCGCGAAGTAGTAGACGTCGGTCTCGGAGATGTCCACCGGAAGGCCGCCGGCTCCGCTGGTGGCGTCGACGAGTACCAGCGAGTCTTCCGCCGCTCCGGGCACCCGCCGGATGGGCATGGCGACACCGGTGGAGGTCTCGTTGTGGGTCAGCGCGTAGGCGTCCACGCCGTCCTCGGCCGCGGGCTCGCCGTGCGTTCCGGGGTCCGTGCTGATGACGCTCGGCTCGTCGAGCCACGGCGCGCCCTTGGCCACCTTGACGAACTTCGAGGAGAACTCGCCGAAGGACAGGTGCTGGGACTTGCGGCGCAGCAGCGCGTGGGCGGCGGTGTCCCAGAAGGCGGTGGTGCCGCCGTTGCCGACGACCACCTCGTATCCGTCGGGCAGGTCGAAGAGCTGCGCCAGACCGGACCGCACCCGCGCCACCAAGGACTTGACCGGCTTCTGCCGGTGCGAGGTCCCCATGTAGCCGGAGCCGGACGACGCGAGGGAGGAGAGTTGCTCGGGTCGGACCTTCGACGGACCGCAGCCGAAGCGGCCGTCGCTGGGCAGCAGGTTCGCGGGAATCTGAATGTCGGTCACCTGCGCCAGGGTAGTGGCTGGCGAAGTCGCACCGCAGGCAAGGGGGGCGGGTTAGCGGTGTTTCCGCAGCGAGAGCGGCGGTCGGGGCTCGCCGGGGCGCGGTGAGGTCGCCCGCTATGGGTTGCCCGCTAGGCCCGGCCCGGGCTCCGGCCTGTGCCTCGGCCCGGACGTCATCGATCTTGCGCCGGTGGGCGCCCTGTCATTCGTACTGCTGGGCGTTCATCGTCCCCCTCGGTCCTCGAGCCGAACCCTGGAGGTCCGCCGCTCAGGGTGTGAATACGTCGCGCGCGGTGGTGGCCTTGAGCGCGCGGTCGAACCAGGTGTCGAGCCGGTCGATGTCGGTGCAGGTCTTGATGGTCTCGCGCTGGCCGTCACTGAGGTCGACGCCGTGGGAGTCCAGGAGCCGCAGGATGTCCTCGGCCTTAGCCTCGGCGACGCCTTGGGCGATGCCCTGGGCGATGCCCTGGGCGACGCCCCGAGCGACGCCCCGAGCGAATCCTCGGGCTTCGTTCTCCTCGATCTTGCGCCGGTACGTACCCTGCCACTCGTACTTCTCGGCCTGCATCATCGTCTCCCATAGTTGCCGAGCGGGTTCGTTGAGCTTCCACCAGATGTAGTCATAGTAGTCTTCCCTGCGTTTTTCGGGAAGCACATCCAGTGCCGCCTGGACCGCATCCAGGACGGCGGGGTTTTCGGCGTGATTGACGTGCAGCACGGTCGACAATACCGATAGCTCGGGCAGTTGCTGCGCCCGGGCGGGGTCGGCGATTACCGGCATATTGTCCGGCCCCAATCCGGATGCCTGGAATGCCAAGCTTCCTGATCGCTCGCCGATGGGCTTTCGCGCCCATTCCGCGGTCCGCCGGTCGGGGCACAGCGCGAGAAGGTGCACCGGGCAGCGCAGCCTCTCACGGACGATCGAGGTGTAGAGCGGCCAGGTGTAGGCCTTCTCGTCGTCCGGCTTCGCCTGGACCTCGCTGATGATGGCCATGAGGCGCCGGCCGTCGGCGCCGAAGAGGACGCTCACCTGATCCGCTTTGGTCTCTTTGAGGGAGAACGAGGTGAGGTCCGCGCACCCCGTCTCGGCGCGGTCGTAGGCGGGGATCTCCATTCCGAACGCCGTGCGGAGAATCTCCGCTGGGGTGTCCGGCCGGTTCTGCAGGAGGAGTACCTGCAATTCGTGGTCTATTCCGGGCATGACGCGGACGCTAGCGGATTACGCTGCAGGGTCTGCAATCGCGGGATCGGATCGCGATTCCCGATTCCGGATTTCGGGCAGGGCGAATCAAGGGCTGACGTGAAATATCAGACCGGAGTCGGTCCTGTCCGATGAATGCGGTTTTCGGGGAGATCAGCCGATTCCCCGCTTCCGCTTCTTCTCGTGTCTCCGGCCGAGACGCCCGCCCGGGGGATGCAAGCCGCGCGCGGCGGCAGCGCCGTCGGGCGCCTCTGCGAAGGGCCGTGCAGCCGTGTGTGCCGCCGTGGGGCGAGCAGGCTCCGTGGGCGCTGACGGTCGGATGCGGGGCTCCGGTCGGGCAACAAAGGTCTGTCTTGCAAACCTTATGAGGTCGGCGTAGCCTCCGAGTGTGTTGAGTTTGCTGTGCAAACCTTTAGTGGAGGACTGATGTCTCCTGAGTCCGAAACGGCCCGTATGCAGCGGGCGGCCGCCGTGGCCGCCAACTTCAACCACCTGCGCGGCCTGATTCCCCTGCCCATGGGCGTCGCCCTGCTCGTCGTGGGCGCGCTGAACCTCGACGGTGAGAGCTCGATGCTCGCCTTGCCCTTCCTGGTGCTCGCGCTGCTCGCCGGGATTCCGATCAGCCGCTACTACGAGCGCAAATTCGGCCGGGTGCGCACCGATGACGTGGTCGCCACGACCCTGGTGGTCGTCGTGGCCGTGGCGGTGTTCGTCGCCTTGGGTCTCGCAGGGCGGTACGTGCTGGCGCAAAGCGGGCAGATCGCGGTGTGGCTGACCGGCCTGCAGGTGGCGGTCACGATGTCGGTGATGAGCTGGATCCCGGTGGTGGTGCGGGGCCGCTGGCGAGACCTGGCACTGGTCCGCCACTGGTGCGCGATCTGCGCCCTCGTGGCCGTGATCGCGCTGGCGCCCGTGGGGCTGTGGACCGGCGGGGGCCATCCGCTGAACAGCCCCGACCTCGCCGCGCCCAGCCTCATGTGGGCCTTCGGCGCGGCCTTGCTGGTGGGCGGGGCGCTGGATCACCGACTCCTGGTGCGCACCATGCGTGACGCCCGAGGGGCGCGATGATGAGCGAATCCGGCGCCCACGAGGCCGCCAACGGCCTCGACCGCGTCATCCACGAACCGGCGCGCCTGCTGATCACCACCGTGCTGCAATCGGTGAGCGGGGCCGACTTCGTGTTTCTGCAGAATCTCTCCGGGCTGACCAAGGGCAACCTGTCCAGCCACCTCAACAAATTGGAGCAGGCCGGCTACGTCGCGATCACCAAGACCGGAGCGGGCCGCCGCGCGCGCACCTGGGTCGAGCTCACCGGCGCCGGTCGTGCCGCCGCCGCCGAGCACTGGAAGCACCTCGACGGCCTCCGCGCACTCGCCGACGCGCCGGACGAGCCGGCCGACCACACTGAGCTGTGAGCACCGGTGGGGCGCGTTGCGCCGACGTCTCCCGGCGCCGCCGCTGGGGCGGGACGCCCCCGCGGCCATGCGGCGACCGGTACCCGGCTGTCGGCGTGTGCCCGCCTACACGCCCTGTTTCAGCGCGTCCTGGGCGCCCGGGACGTCGTCGATGCTGCGGGACGTCGGGCCGGTGTACTCGGCGCTGGGGCGCACCAGGCGTCCGGTGCGCTTCTGCTCCAGGATGTGGGCGGCCCACCCGGCGGTGCGGGCGCAGGTGAACATCGACGTGAACATCTCGGTCGGGATGTCGGCGAAGTCCAGCACGACTGCGGCCCAGTACTCGACGTTGGTGGCCAGAACCCGGTCGGGCTTGCGCGCGTGCAGCTCCTCCAGCGCGGCGTTCTCCAGGGCCTCGGCGACCTCGTACCGGGGCGCGTCGAGTTCCTTGGCGGTTCGGCGCAGCACCCGGGCGCGGGGGTCCTCGGCGCGGTAGACGCGGTGGCCGAAGCCCATCAGGCGCTCGCCCTCGTCCAGAGCACGGGCGACATAGGTCCGCGCGTCGCCGATGCGCTCGGTCTCGTCGAGCATGTGCAGTACGCGCGCCGGCGCGCCGCCGTGCAGCGGCCCGGACATCGCGCCCACGGCACCCGACAGGGCGGCGGCGACGTCGGCGCCGGTGGAGGCGATGACGCGCGCGGTGAAAGTCGAGGCGTTCATGCCGTGCTCGGCGGCGGAGGTCCAGTAGGCGTCGACGGCCTTGATGTGGCGCGGGTCGGGTTCGCCGCGCAGCTGGATCATGAACCGCTCGACGACGGAGGAACCCTCCTCGATGCGGGCGCGGGGCACCTCGGGCAGGTCGCCGCGGGCCGACTGGGCGATGAGCGACAGCGTGGCCGAAGCGGCCCTGGCGACGTCGTCGCGGGCCTGGTCGTCGTCGATGTCCAGAAGCGGCTTGAAGTCCCACAGCGGTGCCAGCGACGCCAGCGAGCTCTGGACGTCGACGCGGATGTCGCCGCTGCGCACGACCTGGGCGACCGGCTCGGCGAACGGGAGCCCGGGGTAGAAGCTGTCGTCGACCAGCAGCCCCCAGACGCGTCCGAAGGCCGTCTTGCCCACCAGGTCCTCGATGTCGACACCGCGGTAGCGAAGGGCGCCGCCCTCCTTGTCGGGTTCGGCGATCTCGGTCTCGAACGCCACGACTCCTTCGAGCCCGGGTTTGAAGTCCGACATACCGGCTTCCTCCGTGTTGTCGCGACCCGCTCGTGCGCGTGCGTCCGGCGGGCCGTTCGGTCAGGTCTCGGTGGCACGCGAGGTGTCATTGGCCGGGCGGTTGTGCAGCTGGCGCCTACCCCACAAGACGTGTGAGGATGCTCCACTGTGAACGACTGCGATCCGGCGGAGTTGCGGCAGCCCTACGACGGTCCGCCGCTGCGGAGGGCCGATATGGCGCCCCACCCTATGGAGCAGTTTCACACGTGGTTCACACAGGCGCACACGTCCGGTCTGGCCGAACCCAACGCCATGGTCGTGGCCACGGTGGAGCCGAACGGAGCACCTCGGGCGCGGACCGTCCTCCTCAAAGGGTACGACCGTTCCGGCCTGCGCTTCTTCACCAATTACGGTTCCCGCAAAGGCCGGGCGCTATCCGAGGAGTCCCGGCTCGCGCTGGTGTTCCCCTGGCACGGGATCCGCCGCCAAGTGCAGGTCTCGGGCCGTGCCGAGCGGCTCACCGACGCCGAGAACGACGCCTACTTCCACTCCCGTCCCCGGGGTTCGCAGCTCGGCGCGTGGGCCAGCGAGCGCCAGTCGACCCGGGTGGCCGACCGCGCCGAGTTGGACGCGCTCTACGCCGAGTTCGCCGGTGTGTGGCCGGGCGGCGAGGAGATCCCGCGGCCCTCCTACTGGGGCGGCTACCGTGTTCTGGCCGAGGAGGTCGAGTTCTGGCAGGGCCGGGCCGACCGCATGCACGACCGGTTCCGCTACCTGCTGACCGCCGGTACGCCCGCCGAGGGCGTTTGGGAGCTGGACCGGTTGGCGCCGTAAGCTGACCCGACGAGCACAGGCCGGCGCGGGCCCCTCAGGGGTGTGCCCGCGGGCGCGGCGGCCGCTCGCCGACTCCGTGCCCGCGGCGTTCCGGCTGCGTGCGGGTGTGTGGTATTGGGCACATTGCGGCGAAGTGGGTTGTCTCTTGCCGGGGTATGATGGTGGGCAATCGGTGGCCGCTCCCGCGGCCAGGGCGCAGCGGTCGGTTTCCCGTCCGGGCAGGGGTCCGGGAGGGCAACCGGAATCCCGTGCGGCCGGTCTGTGTTGAGAGTCTGCCGTCGTCGACTCTCGACGGCCCATGAGGGGAGGGGAGCCTTGACCGCACACGGGCTTATCGACACTACGGAGATGTACCTCCGCACGATCTTCGAGCTGGAGGAGGAAGGCATCGTGCCCCTGCGGGCGCGCATCGCCGAGCGCCTCCAGCAGAGCGGTCCCACGGTCAGCCAGACCGTCGCCCGCATGGAGCGCGACGGCCTGCTGCGCGTCGAAAACGATCGCCACCTCGCGATGACCGACGAGGGCAATCGGCTCGCCACCCTCGTGATGCGCAAGCACCGCCTGGCCGAGCGCCTGCTCGTCGACGTCATCGGCCTGCCGTGGGAGGACGTCCACGTCGAGGCCTGCCGCTGGGAGCACGTCATCTCCGAGGCGGTCGAGGAGCGCCTGGTGCGGCTGCTCAACGCCCCCTCGGTGTGCCCGCACGGCAACCCCATCCCCGCCCTGGAGGAGCTGGGACTGGCCGACTACGCGGCCGAGCCCTTCTCCGGCGAGTCCATCGTGCCGATGCTCGACGTCGCCAACGGGGCCGAGACCCGGGTGAAGGTACGGCGCATCAGCGAGCAGTTGCAGAGCGATACCGAGATCATGCTCGATCTCAAGCGTGCCGGGGTACAACCGGAGCAGGAAGTTACCCTCGTCGAGACCGACAACGGCGTACAGGTGATTGGTGGTAGCGGCAAGGATGGCGAGCCCAGCGAACTGTCCCGGCAGATCGCCAGCCATATTTTCGTCACCAAGCCCTGAACACGCCCCCCACTCTGCGCGCACGCGTGGGCGCAGGGGCCGAAATGTCACGTTGCACTGCAGATACCGTGGCAGTGGGGCTATGCTCGGCCCATGGCGCGCGGTCACCGGCGCGATCGGATCGACCGCGCCGGGGCAGAGCGGACCGTACGGCGCGGCATCGTGACCGCGGCCGGCGAGGTCAAGGTGGCGGCTGAATGAACCGACGGGGGGAAGCCTTCTACGACGACGACGCCCTCACCGGGGACGCGGTCTTCGAGCAGGCGCAGATCGCCGTCCTCGTGTCCGACCGCGCCAGTCGTCTGCGTTACATCAACCCCTTCGCGCGCGAGCTGTTCGGGCTGCCCGAGGACGTCGAACCGGGCGGTGTCACACTGGCGGACCTGGGCATCCAGGAGTCCGATCTCGAGCGCGCCAACCAGCTTTCGCGGCGCGCGCTGCAAGGCGACACCTGGGACGGCACCTTCGCCATCAGGCGCCCCGAAGCCGGCTGGCTGCACGTTCGCGTCAACGCCGTGCCGATGAAGGACGACTCCGGCGCGGTCGAGGGGTTCATGGTCTTCGCCGGCGAGGCGCTGCGCAGCGGCCGCGTCGAGGACCTCTACGGCATCCTGGAGCGGGTCGGCAGCCGCCTGGCGGGCTCGTTGGAGTTCGACTCCACGATGAAGGCCGTCGCCGAGATCCTCGTTCCGCAGTTCGCCGACCACTGCTTCATCGACCTCTTCGACCACGACCGGCTCGTCCGCCGCATCTCCGTGCACGCCGAGGGCTGGACCCCGCCGCCGGGCACCTGGTTCGACGTCGGCGACGAGGTCACCTACCCCGACCGCCACTTCGTCTACACCGCGATGCGGCGCATGGAGACCGTGCTCGTCGGCGATTACGCCGGCGCCGCAGGCCACGACGACAGGCGCTCGGCCCGCGTTGCCGAGCAGGTGGGGGTGACTTCGGCGATCGCAGCGCCCCTGCGCGCCCGCGGTGAACTCCTGGGCGTGCTCACGCTCGCTCTGTCCCGGATCTCCCCGCGGCAGAAGACCCGCTACGGCGCCTTCGACCGCGACCTCGTCGGCGCCCTCTCCTCGCGCGTAGCCCTGGCCATCGACAACGCGCGCCTGTTCGAGGAGGAGCGCAGTACCGCGCTGGCCTTCCAGCACAGCCTCCTGCCCCGCTCGTTCCCTCCGTTCGACGGGTTGTCCATCGCCCACCGCTACGTTCCGGCCAAGCCGTTGGAGGCGCACGGCCACGGCATCCAGACCCAGGTCGGCGGTGACTTCTACGACGTCATCCCGCTTTCGGCCGGGCGCGTGGGCATCGTCATCGGCGACGTCGAAGGGCGCGGTCCCCACGCCGCGGCCGTCATGGGCCAGCTCCGCGCCGCGCTGCGCGCGTTCGCCCAGGCCGACCGCGAGCCCGCCGACATCCTGCGCGAACTGGACGAATGGGTGCGCCGCCTCGGTCGTCCCGACGACTCCGGCGGCACCTGGGTACCGAGCGTCAGCTGCCTGTACATGGTCTACGACGCGTGGTCGCGGCGGCTCTCCTACGCCAACGCCGGCCACCAGGCACCGCTGCTGATCTGCGACGACGGCGTCGACGAGCTGTCGCTGGAGGTCTCCGACACCCTGCTGGGCGTCAAGCTGCGCGGAGCCCCCTACGACGACGCCGTCTACCACCAGGCCGACCTCGAACTGCCCGCCGGCGCCACGCTGCTGCTCTACACCGACGGCCTGGTCGACCGGCGCCCCATCGGCGGCACCGTCGACGTGCGGCGCTCGCTGGAGCAGCTGCGTCGGCGCGTGCGCGAGGTCGCCGACAAGGACGTGGAGCAGATCGCCCAGACGGCGGTCAACGCGGTCCCCGGCGAGATCGACGACGACACCGCGCTGCTGGTGGTGCGTACCCACTCCGGCGAGCTCGCCATGGAGGAGGGCTGGTTCATCGCCGAGGCGCCCACCGTGGGCGACGCCCGCCACCTGGCCTCCAGCACGTTCAAGAACTGGGGCATGGACCGCGACCAGGCCGAGCTGGCCTGCCTGCTGGTCTCGGAGATCGTGACCAACGTGGTCATCCACGCCACGCCCCACCCAGCGCGCCGTGAGTTCACCACCGACGGGGTGCGCGACTCCGGCACGGGCCTGGATCTGGGCGGCGACTTCGGCGAGGGCGAGGACTTCGACGAGGACTGGGCGGACCTGCTGGAGGAGACCGAGGACGACTCCGAGTCCGCCCAGCCCAGCGAGTTCCTGCTGCGGCTGCGGCGCGGTGCGGCCTCGGTGTGGGTCGAGGTCTTCGACCGCGACCTGCGGCTGCCGCGCATCCGCAGCGCCGGCGCCGACGACGAGGGCGGCCGCGGACTCTACCTCGTCGACCAGCTCGCCGCGCGCTGGGGCTCGCGCCCCACACCCGACGGCAAGGCGGTCTGGTTCGAGATCCCGCTGAAGTCGGAGTAGGCGGACCGCGGTCCGCCTACTCCGACTTCAGCGGTTGGACCACGCCCACAGCAGCAGTACGACGAAGATGAAGCAGACCACGATGCCGCCGGTGGTCCACGGGACGTGCATGCGGGGCCGGAGCCTCCGCACGCCCAGTACCAGCAGGATGATCAGGAGTCCGAGGACGATCAGGCCGTCCCACGCGCCGCTCATCGTGACCCTTTCGCCGTAACCCGTCGAGGGGGTGGCTACAGACCCAGCGAGCGACCCACGATCTCCTTCATGATCTCGGTCGTGCCGCCGAAGATCGACTGGATCCTGGCGTCCTGCCACGCCTTCGCCACGGGGTATTCCATCATGTATCCATACCCGCCGTGCAGCTGCAGGCACCGGTCGATGAGCCGATTGGCGAACTCGGTGGTCCACCACTTGGCCTTGGCGGCGTCCTCGACGGTCAACTCGCCGCGGTTGAGCAGTGTGATCGCGCGGTCGACGTAGGTGCGGGCGAGATCGGCCTCGGTGGCCAGCTCGGCCAGCGTGAAGCGCGTGTTCTGGAACTTGCTGATCGGGCGGCCGAAGGCGGCGCGGTTCTTGCAGTACTCGATGGTCTCGGCCAGCACCTTCTCGGCACCGGCGGTTGCGGCCACGGCGATCGACAACCGCTCCTGGGGCAGGTTCTCCATCAGGTGGACGAACCCCTGGTTCTCCTCGCCGATGAGGTTGTCCACCGGAACACGCACGTCGGTGAACGACAGCTCGGCGGTGTCCTGTGCCTTCAGCCCGATCTTGTCCAGGTTGCGGCCGCGCTCGAAACCGGGCGTGCCCCGCTCGACCGCCAGCAGGGAGAGTCCGTGGGCCCCGGCGTCGGGGTCGGTGCGCACAACGACGATCACCAGGTCGGAGTTGATGCCGTTGGTGATGAACGTCTTCTGCCCGTTGACGACGTACTCGTCGCCGTCGCGGACGGCGGTGGTGCTGACGGCCTGCAGGTCGCTGCCCGCGCCCGGCTCGGTCATGGCGATGGCGGTGATCAGCTCGCCCGAGGCGAAGCCGGGCAGCCACCTGCGCTTCTGCTCCTCGGTGGTCAGCCGCACCAGGTAGGGCGCGATGACGTCGTTCTGCAGCGTGAATCCCAGACCGCTGGCGCCGGCGCGGCAGATCTCCTCGGAGACCACGGCGTTGAACCGGAAATCGTCGCTGCCCGAGCCGCCGTAGGCCTCGGGCACGCCCAGTCCGAGCAGGCCGACCTCGCCTGCCTTGGTCCACACCTCGCGCGGAACGATGCCGTCCTTCTCCCACTGCCCGTGGTAGGGGACCACCTCGCGCTTGAGGAACTCGGCCGCCGACTCGCGGAAGAGATCGTGGTCGGTCTCGAAGAGCTCCCTGTGCATGGCCGGCTCCTTGTCTCGTTGCGGGCTCCGCCGTCCGCGCGCCCGCGCCCCGCGCGCATCACCACCGTAACCGAACACGATTCGGTCGGGCGCGGGCGGATGGAAGCTCCGGCGAAGTCCGCCCCGGCTCCGAGCGGCGCCTCCGCTGTCCACCGCGTCCAGCTGGGTCCGTGTGCTCGCCGACCCCCGTTGATCTTGTACTTACGGTCACTGTGAGCGATCACATGTGCCCGTAGGTACAAGATCAACGCTGATGCGGGCGATAGAGCGGGGCGAACCGGGCGAATCACCCCGCCGTAGCCGGTATCGCGGTAGAAGCTGAGGCCGCCGTCGCGCCGCCGCTTCGCCCCGTGTCGTGCGGCCGTCCGGCGGCCCCCGTCCCCTTGCCTGCATCCGGAAACCGAATATGGTTCGGTTAAGGATCCACGCGTAGCGGAAACAGCAGGCTCCCAGGAGGGCACAGTGGCTGAGGCATACATCGTCGGGGCCGTCCGGACCCCGGTAGGAACGAAGAAGGGCGCCCTCGCAGGCGTGCACCCGGCGGACTTGGGGGCACACGTCCTCCGGGAGCTGGTCGACCGCACCGGGGCCGACCCGGAGGCGGTCGAGGACGTCGTCATGGGTTGCGTGAGCCAGGTCGGCCCCCAGGCCCTCGACCTCGCCCGAACCGCGTGGCTGTCGGCGGGACTGCCCGAGACCACCGCGGGCGTCACCATCGACCGCCAGTGCGGCTCCTCCCAGCAGGCCGTGCACTTCGCCGCCCAGGGCGTCATGTCGGGCACGCAGGACCTCGTGGTGGCCTCGGGTGTGGAGAACATGGGCATGGTCCCCATGGGCGCCAACGCCAAGTACGCCTTCGACGCCGATCTGGCCATCTTCGGCGAGGGCTGGCACAAGCGCTACGGCGACCAGGAGATCTCCCAGTTCCGCGGCGCGCAGCTGATGGCCGAGAAGTGGGGCTACAGCCGCGAGGACCTGGAGCGCTACTCGCTGGAGAGCCACCGCCGCGCCGCCGCCGCGCGCGACGCCGGGTACTTCGACAAGGAGATCGCCCCGCTGGCCGGCGTCGCACGGGACGAGGGCGTGCGGCCCGAGACCACTCTGGAGAAGATGGCCTCGCTGGACCCGCTGCGCGAGGGCTGGGCGCTCACGGCCGCCGTAGCCAGCCAGGTCTCGGTGGGCGCGGGCGCACTCATGATCGCCTCCGAGCGCGCCGTCGACAAGCACGGGCTCACCCCGCTCGCGCGGGTCGTCCAGCTGTCCCTGGTCGGTGACGACCCGGTGTACATGCTCACCGCCCCCATCCCGGCCACCCGCGCGGCCCTGGCCAAGTCCGGGCTGGGCATCGACGACATCGACGTCACCGAGATCAACGAGGCCTTCGCCCCCGTCCCGCTGGCCTGGCTGGACGAATTGGGCGCCGACCCCGCCAAGACCAACCCCAACGGCGGTGCCATCGCCCTGGGCCACCCGTTGGGCGCCACCGGCGCCGTGCTGATGACCAAGCTCGTGCACGAACTCGAGCGCTCGGGCGGCAGGTACGGCCTCCAGACCATGTGCGAGGGCGGCGGCCAGGCCAACACCACCATCATCGAGCGGGTGTAGCGCCCCGCCCCGCATGAGGCGCGCCGCCCGCGCGCCACGCGCACACCCGAAGGCGGTGCGCCGGTCCCGCCGGCGCACCGCCGTTCGCGTCGCGGCACCGCGGCACCGCGGCACCGCGGCACCGCGACGGCGCGACGGCGCCTCCGCCCCGGCAGCCGCCGAACGGCTGCCACACCTGCCCACCCGCGGCAGCTCGGGCAGTAGAGTGATGCTCGTTCTGCAGCGAGAGGAGTCCGGATGACCGCCGAGGCCAGCGGGCCCGTCTTCCGCGACGCCGACGAAGGCGACGTGGCCGTGCTGGTCGAGCTGGTGAACTCCGCCTACCGCGGCGACGTCTCGCGGCGGGGCTGGACCACCGAGGCCGACCTGCTCGGCGGCCAGCGCGTCGACGCCGGGAAGATCGCCGACCTCCTCGCCCGGCCCAAGACCCGCGTGCTTCTCGCGGAGCAGGGCGGCCGGCCGGTGGCCTGCTGCGAACTCACGGACGGCGGAGACGGCTCCGCCTACTTCGGCATGTTCGCTGTGCGGCCCGAGGCCCAGGGCGGCGGACTGGGACGCCGCGTGCTCGCCGAGGCGGAACGCGCCGCGGCCGAGGAGCTGGGCAGCACGGCCATGCGCATGAGGGTGCTCCGCCAGCGTGCGGACCTGATCGCCTGGTACGGGCGGCGCGGCTACCGGCGCACCGGCGGCACCGTGCCCTTTCCCTACGGCGACAAGCGGTTCGGCCTGCCCAAGCGCGACGACCTGGTCTTCGAGGAGCTGGCCAAGCCGCTCGGCACGTGAGGCGCGGCCCGCTTCCGGCGGGCACCGCCGTCACTCCTCGTAGCGCACGCCCTCGTTCAGCTCCAGCCACGCGGCCATGCGCTCCAGTTGAGCGTGCAGCTCCTCGGCGGTCTCGGGCGGAGCGGACTCCTCCAGCGTGGTGCACCGCACGAGCAGCCGCCCGGCCCTGCGGTCGGCCTTGAGATCGACACGCGCCACCAGGTCCTCGCCCAGCAGGAACGGCAGCACGTAGTAGCCGTGCACCCGCTTGGCCGGGGGGACGTAGATCTCCAGCCTGTAGCGGAAGCCGAACAGAGCCTCGGCCCGCGAGCGTTCCCACACCAGCGAGTCGAACGGGCTGAGCAGCGCACGGGCGTCGACCTTGCGCGGCACGCGTGCGTCGCGGTGCAGGTAGGCGGGCCGCTGCCAGCCGGCGACGCCGACAGGCACGACCTCGCCGGCCTCGACCAGCTCGCCCAGAGCCGTGCGGGCCTCGGCGGCGCCGAGCCGGAAGTAGTCGCGCAGGCACAGCTCGGTGCCCACGCCGTGGGCGCGCGCCGCGATCGCCATGAGTTCGCGCCGGGCGTCGGCGGGGTCGGGATCGGGGGCGTTGTGGACCTCGTGCGGGAGTACGCGCTCGGTCAGGTCGTAGCGCCGTTCGAACTGGGCGGTGCGGCCGTCGGTGGTGACCTCGCCGGACCAGAACAGGAACTCCAGCGCCCGCTTGACGAGCGACCAGTTCCATCCCCAGTGCTCGCGCGGCCGATCGGAACCGTGCTCCAGCGCGGTCTCGATCCGCCGCGCGGTAGCCGGGCCGATGCGCTCGACCTCCTCGCGCACCGCCTTGAGGAGGCCGGGATGCTCGTCGGCGGTGCGGCGCATGGCGCCCCACGCCTCGTCGTGGGCGCGGTCCATGCGCCAGCGCAGCAGCCGGTGGGTGGACGGCGGGATCAGGCTGGCCTCGTGCGCCCAGTACTCCACCAGCCGACCGCCGCGCCGGGTGGCGGCGCGGTCCAGCAGCGCGGGGTCGTAGCGGCCCAGCCGCGCGAACACCGGCAGGTACTGGCTGCGGGCGAGCACGTTCACGCTGTCGATCTGGATGGCTCCGACCCGGTTGATCACCCGCTGGAGGTGGCGGGCGGTAGGCGGACCAGAGGGCGCGGGGTCGGCGAAGCCCTGGGCCGCGAGTGCCACACGGCGGGCCTGAGCCGCGGAGAGCGTGGAGTCGCGACGGGGGTGCGGCAGAGCGGATTCGTTCATCGGTTCTGAGGCTAGCGGGGGGTGGAGACGATCGGCGGAGAGCAGGGGGGCCGGGGCGTACCCCGGGCCGCTCAGGCCCGGCGAGGATCCGGCCTCGTGCGGCCGCCGCCGGCGCCGAGGGCGCCGAGGGCGCCGCGACGACAGCCGCACGGCCTGGGCCGGTGCCCCGGTCCCTCAGCCCATCTTGCGGTGGACGTCCTCCTTGGTCGAGCGGCCCGAATCGACCTGGGCGATGAGCGGGCCGGGCGACGAGGGGTCGACGACGCCCTCCTCCAGCCACGTGTAGTGGTCGTCCATGACGCGGCGGCTGAGCTTGCCGTCGATGTCGTCGGTGTTGTCCCACAGCGCGGTGAACAGCGCGTCGATTCGCAGCCGCGACTGGCGGCAGAAGGCGTCGGCGAGTTCGTAGGCGCTCTGGCCGCGCTCCGGGGCCTGCTCGCGGTCGCTGTGGGCGCGCACCACTACGGCGCTCATCGCGAACAGCTCCGCGCCGATGTCGACCACACGCGACAGGAAGCCCTGCTTGGTCTCCATCTTGCCCTGCCAGCGCGACATCGCGTAGAAGGTCGAGCGCGCCAGCTTGCGGGACGCGCGCTCGGCGTAGCGCAGGTGCCCGGCCAGCGGCCCGAACTCGCCGAAGGAGCCGGGGCGCTGGCCCTCGCCGACCACCAGGGTGGGCAGCCAGGTGGCGTAGAAACCGCTCGCCTTGGCGAACGCCCGGGCCTTGGCCTGGGTATCGGCCTCGGGATCGATGATGTCGCCTGCCACCGACAGGTGGGCGTCGACCGCCTCACGGGCGATGAGCAGGTGCATGATCTCCGTGCTTCCTTCGAAGATCCGGTTGATGCGCAGGTCGCGCAGCGTCTGCTCGGCGGGGATCCCGCGTTCGCCGCGGGCTGCCAGGGACGCGGCGGTCTCGTAACCTCGGCCGCCGCGCAACTGCACGAGTTCGTCGGCCACCTGCGAGGCCATCTCCGAGCACCACAGTTTGGCGATGGCGGCCTCGATGCGGATGTCGTTGCGCTCGTCGTCGGCGAACTGGCTGGCCAGATCCAGCATGGCGGTCATGGCGTAGGTGGTGGCCGAGATGAAGGAGACCTTCTTGGCGACCTCCTCGTGCTTGCCGACCGGTCGTCCCCACTGGACCCGCTCGCGCGACCACTCGCGGGCGATCTTCGTGCACCACTTGCCCGCGCCCACGCACATCGCCGGCAGCGAAAGCCGACCGGTGTTCAGCGTGGACAGTGCGATCTTGAGCCCCTTGCCCTCCTCGCCGATCCGGTTCTCGGCGGGCACGCGCACCCGGTGGAACCGGGTCACGCCGTTCTCCAGGCCGCGCAAGCCCATGAACGTGTTGCGGTTCTCGACGGTGATGCCCTCGGAGTCGCCCTCCACGACGAAGGCCGAGATGCCCCCGCGGTGCCCGTCGCTCTCGGGCACGCGTGCCATGACCACCAGCAAGTCGGCGACCACGCCGTTGGTCGTCCACAGCTTCACGCCGTCCAGCAGGTAGGCCGAGCCGTCCTCGGTCGGTGTGGCGGTGGCGTGCAGCCGCGCCGGGTCGCTGCCGACGTCGGGCTCGGTGAGCAGGAACGCGCTGATGTCGGTCGTCGCGCAGCGGGGCAGGAAGGCGCGCTTCTGCTCCTCGGTGCCGAACATCCGCACCGGCTGCGGTACGCCGATGGACTGGTGCGCCGACAGCAGGGCCCCGATGGCGGGGCAGGCCGAGCCGACGAGGGTGAGCGCCCGGTTGTAGTAGAGCTGGCTGAGCCCGAGCCCGCCGTAGGCCCGGGGGATCTTCATGCCCAGCGCCCCCAGCTCCTTGAGGCCGCGCATGACCTCGTCGGGGATGCGGTCCTCGCGTTCGATGCGCTGCGCGTCGATCGTGGAGCAGAAGTCGCGCAGCCGGGCGAGGAACTCCTCGCCCTCCTGCACGGATTCGGCTGCGGGGCGGGGGTAGGGGTGGACCAGGTCCAGCCGCAGCCGGCCGAGGTAGAGCTCCTTGCCGAAGCTGGGCTTGCGCCATTCGGTCTCACGGGCGGCCTCGGCCACCGCTCGGGCCTGCCGCTCGTCTACGTGCTCGGCAGCGGTCTCGCGGTTCACCGCGGTCATATCTTCGGATCACCTCACCAGCACAGCGGGGTGCCACGGTGCTTGTGGCCTGTTTCACGCTCCTACCCGCCGGTAGGGGGTGCGAAGCATGGCGAACGGCCCGGCGCGGCGCCCCTGGGCTCGGCGTGTCCGGCGGGGTCGCGGCGCCTTCAGTCCCCGGCGTGCAGCGGGATCCGCACCGTCACCGTGGTGCCTTCCCCCGGAACCGAGTCCAGGTCGACGCCGCCGCCGTGCGCGTCGGCGATGGCGTGCACGATGGACAGGCCCAGACCGCTCCCGCTGCCCGGGGTGCGGTTGCTGCGGTAGAAGCGGTCGAAGGCGCGCCCCAGGTCCTCCGCCACCATGCCCGGCCCCTGGTCGGCCACCTCCAGCACGGCGGTGTCGCCTTCGGAGCGCAGCCGGACCGTCGTCGGCGTGTCCTCGTAGGTGTGCTCGCGGACGTTGGCCAGCAGGTTGGCCAGGATCTGGCGCAACCGTGCCTCGTCGGCGTCGCACCACAGCTCCTCGGGCGCCTCCAGCGTGATCTCGCGATCGGGCTCCAGCGCACGCGCGTCGCGCACCACCTCGCCGGCGAGCACGGTCAGGTCGGTCTCGCTACGCTTCAGCGCCCCGGTGCGGTCCAGCCGCGCCAACTCCAGCAGTTCGGCGACCAGCCGGCTCATGCGCTGCGACTCGTTCTCGATGCGCTCCATGGCCCCCGGCATCTCGTCCTCGGGGATGGCGCCCTGCCGGTACAGCTCGGCGTAGCCGCGGATGGTGGTCAGCGGGGTGCGCAGCTCGTGCGAGGCGTCGGCCGCGAAGGAGCGCACCCGCTCCTCCGACGCGCGTTGGGCGGCGAAGGAGTCCTCGATGCGCTGGAGCATGGTGTTGATGGCCGCCGCCAGCCGTCCGGCCTCGCTGTGCGCGCCCGACCCCGGCATCCGCACCGACATGTCCGAACCCACGCTGATGCGGTTGGCGGTGGTGGCCATGTCGTCGAGCGGCTGCAGGCCCCGCCCGATCAGCCAGCGCCCCGCAAGCGTCAGCCCTGCCAGCAGCAGGCCCGCGGTGATCGTCTGGGTCACCACCAGCCGCCAGGGGTACTGCTCGCGGTCGCCCGTGGGCACGCCCGCCACCATGATCGTGTCGGGGCGCAGCCGCACCGTCGCGCGGTAGGGCGCGACGTCGGGGTCGACACCGTCCAGTTCGAAGATCTCGCCCGACGCGCCGTAGTCGCGCCATGTGCCGCGCGGGATGGTGCGGATGCGGTCCAGCACCACGTCCTCGCGGTAGCTGTCGCCGTAGACCTGGCTGATCGCGCCGGTGTCGTCGTCGAGCAGCACCACGAAGTAGGGCGAAGGGCTGGGCGCGTCCACGCCCGCGGGAGGGGTGTCGTTGTCCAGCCGCACCATCGCCCGCTCGGCCGTGAGCTGGAGCTGGGCGTCGATGCGCTCGGTGATGAAGCTGCGCAGGGTCAGGAACCCCACGACACACGTCACCAGCAGCCCGACACCGGTGACCGCCAGCAGCCCTACCAGCAGGCGGCGGCGCAGTCCTCCGCGGTGGGTCATCTAAGCACTGTCCCGCGTGCGCAGTGCGTAACCCACGCCGCGCTGGGTGTGGATGAGCGCGGGCCCGAGCGGGTCGAGCTTGCGCCGCAGGTAGCTGACATAGGTCTCCACGATCTGGGACTGCCCCGCGTAGTCCCAGCCCCACACGTTCTCCAGCAGCTGCGCCCGGGTCAGCACCTGCCCGGCGTTGCTCATCAGGTAGGCGAGCAGGCGGAACTCGGTGGGCGAGAGCTCGATGGGCACGCCGGCGCGCCGCACGGTCCAGGTGCGCTCGTTGAGTTCGAGGTCGTCCACCCGAAGCACGCCCTCGTCGTCGCGGTCGGTGTCGCCGCCGCTGTCGTCGCGGCGCGCGCGCCGCAGCAGCGCGTGCACGCGTGCCACGAGCGCCTCGACGGAGAACGGCTTGGTGACGTAGTCGTCGCCTCCCAGGGACAGTCCGGTGACGGTGTCGGAGGGCGTGTCGCGCGCCGTGAGGTATATGACCGGGACCTCGTCGCCGGAGTCGCGCAGTTGCCGGCAGACCTCGAATCCGCTGATGTCGGGCAGCAGCACGTCGAGCACCACGAGGTCGGGACGCTGCTCGCGCGCCTTGGCCAGGCATTCGCCACCGGTCTCGGCGGTGTCCACGCTGAAACCGTGGAAGCGCAGCGCCGCCTGTACCAGGTCGCGGATGTTGGGCTCGTCGTCGATTACCAGGACGTGCGAGCGGGTCGCGGTCTCGCGCATGCATTCCACCTCTGAGCGGTTCCGGAGCGGCCTCCGGCCTGGTCTTCCATGATGCCGCAGGCCGGGGACAGCAGGACACGCCGCGAGCCCCGCACGCGCGGGGCGGGCGGGGCTCGACCGAGGCGGTCGGCGCCGGGGGCAGGGGCGCCTGCGGGGAGCGCCGGGCCCGCCGCCCCCGCTGTGGCCTCACGTCCGCGCGTTTCGGGGGCGCGCGGAGGCGAAGCCGGGCCGGCCACGGTGTGCGGCCCGGTGCAAGGATGCCGCAGCGGGCTGTGCCAGCGCCGAGCACAGGCTGGGAATGTCCTGATAACCGTGGCCGTCTGCGGGCGCGGGTACACGGAGGCCCTGTACCGGGTCCAGCGTCGTCGCAGGTCCACGGGGCGGTCG
The DNA here is from genome assembly GCF_000826685.1 of Streptomonospora alba. Taxonomy (GTDB): domain Bacteria; phylum Actinomycetota; class Actinomycetes; order Streptosporangiales; family Streptosporangiaceae; genus Streptomonospora; species Streptomonospora alba. The sequence continues at coordinate 84,036 of NZ_JROO01000003.1, read as the reverse complement.
GAGATTCCCGCGATTCCCGCTCCATCGGCGCGAACCCGAAGGCGGCGCCGGGCGTCCCACTGGACGGCGACGATCGGCTCCGCCGCCCGTGGGGCGTCGCGTGCGATCACAGCCCGACGAATAGGGAAGAGGCCTCGGTGCGGAGGACGGCCGCACCGAGGCCACTTCCGTGGATTCGTCCTACCCTCGGTCGACCCGCCCTCACTTCGCCTGGTCGCTGCTACGGGGAACAGTCTCCGGTGCTCCCGTGCGCTGCGGGCGCTTACTCGCGCGGGTGCGCGCGCACGAACGAGCCCAATCCGGGTTCCGTATAGGTCAACCCGCGCTCACGCAGGGCTGACAAAGCCTTCTGTGCGGTAGCGCTCGCGACCCCGAACTCTTCCATGAGCTGAAGCACGCTCGGCACGCGCGTACCGCTCGGGTAGCGCCGGTCGCGGACGCGCTCTTCCAGTTCATCCGCTATCTGGACCCATCTCGGGATGCCTTCACGCCATTCCACGCGGGCAAGCTAGGCACGGCTAGGATGCGCAGCAATGCTGGCATGCTAGGCGTGCTATATGTATGCTGTGCTTTTGCCAACCAAATACTGTGCCCCCGCGAGAGCGGTAACTCTCCGGGGGCCGGACAACCGAAAGGACCGGTTGCCGATGCATACTCTAGTAGCCCTGGCCGCGGCACTGTGGGGCGTACTATTCTCCCCGCCGGCCGGGCGCCACCACGTGGCGGCGCCCCTTGGGAACGTCCCCGGCGTCCCCGCGGCGCACAGCGTCGTCGAGACGAAGGGCCGGCCGCGTACACGAAGGGTCAAGGCGCGTCGCGTCCGCCGCTATGCCCGCGCGATCCCCGTACTCGACTTCGACGCGTTGCCCGCAGGCGGGCCGGATGTTCCCGACCCCGTCAGGCCCTACGTCCGACTCTGGGAGCAGAAGCGCGAAGCGCAGCGCGTAGAAGCCGACCGGTGCGGTATCGCCGATCTGGCCGCGGCGGGGGGTGCGCGGTGAGCGTCGAACTGAGCACGGTCCATGACTGCGGTTGCGAAGCCGTGTGGACGCTGGAGGCGACCGACCGCGGCGCGCTGGTCCGCGTGCTCCTCGCATGCGCCGTGCACGCCGAAACCCTCGCAGGCACATACCTGCGCGCCTACACGGTCGACGCGATCCCCGCGCCGCCCGGCCGCCCCTGCGGTCGTTCCGTGCGCTGGACCAGCGGAATCCCCTCGGGTCATAGCGGGGTGAGCCCGATGACCGTGTTCCCGCACTGCTACAAGCGCCACGGCGGCATCTGGACGTGCGGCTACGAGGGAGACGACCAGTAGTACACACCCTCCGACCACAGGGCCGCCCGCAGACGTCCGCGGGCGGCTGACGGCTGCGGCCGTTCGATCGCGGAACCCGCGTGCTCCCCGTGTTCCGCCAGTGCAGCGCAACTGTCACTCCCGCGCGCTAGCCTGGCGGTGTGCGAATCGCGACGTGGAATGTCAACAGTGTCCGGGCGCGCGGCGAGCGGATCGCGGCGTGGCTGCAGCGCGGCGACGTCGACGTCGCCGCCGTGCAGGAGACCAAGTGCCGCGACGACCAGTTCCCCGCGGAGCTCTTCACCGACCTCGGCTATGAGGTCGCCCACCACGGGCTCTCGCAGTGGAACGGCGTCGCCGTCCTTTCCCGTGTGGGGATCGAGGACGTGCAGATCGGCTTCCCGGGGCAGCCGGGCTGGGGCGAGACCGAGTCCGCCGAGGCCCGTGCGCTGGGCGCCACCTGCGGCGGGGTGCGGGTGTGGAGCCTGTACGTGCCCAACGGGCGCGAGGTCGACGATCCCCACTACGACTACAAGCTGCGCTGGATGGAGGCGCTGCGCGCCTACGGCGCCGAGTGCCTGGCCGAAAACCCGCAGGCCCAGCTCGCGCTGTGCGGCGACTTCAACGTGGCCCCCCAGGACGACGACGTGTGGGACATGGCCGAGTTCGAGGGCAAGACGCACGTGACCAAGCCCGAGCGCGACGCCTTCACCAGCCTCGTCGACTCCGGGTTCGCCGAGGTCGTGCGCCCCTACACCCCCGGCCCCGGGGTCTACACCTACTGGGACTACAAGCAGCTCTCCTTCCCCAAGCGCAAGGGGATGCGGATCGACTTCGTGCTGGCCTCGCCCGCACTCGCCTCGCGCGTGTCGGGCGCGGTCATCGACCGCGAGGAACGCAAGGGCAAGGGCGCCTCCGACCACGCCCCGGTCATGGTCGACCTCGACGGCGGCGCCGAGGACGAGTCCGCGGCCGCCGACGCCACCGGGCTCGCCGGCGGCTGAGCCGCCCCGGCCGACCGCGACAGCCCCGCGCTCGTTGGGCGGGCGCGGGCGGGGGATAACGGCCGAGCGGCGACGGCCCGATATGGTCGGGCTGTGAGCTCGACCACCACTCCCTCGGTACGACCGCGCATCGCGGTCTTCGGCAGCGTGAACATGGACCTCGTCGCCTACGTGGACTCCGCTCCAGGTAGGGGTGAGACGGTCACCGGGACCCGGTTCAGCCAGGTTCCCGGCGGCAAGGGCGCCAACCAGGCCGTCGCGGCGGCCCGCGCCGGTGCCGACACCGCGTTCCTGGGCGCCGTCGGCGAGGACGCGTTCGGCACCCAGTTGCGCACCAACCTCGTCGAATGCGGCATCGAGGTTTCCGGGCTGCGCACCCTGGGCGGCGCCTCGGGGACCGCCCACATCGTCGTGGAGGCCGACGGGGCCAACTCCATCATCGTCGTCCCCGGCGCCAACGGCGAGGTCACCGGTCTGCGGGAGGGCGATCAGGCGCTGATCGAGGGCAGCGCGGTCCTGCTGCTGCAGCTCGAACTGCCCATGGACGGCGTCGCCGCCGCCGCACGCGCCGGACGTGCCGCGGGTGTACCGACGGTGCTGACTCCGGCGCCGGCGCGCGATCTGCCAGGGGAGCTACTGGAGCACGTCGACCTGCTGGTGCCCAACCAGCATGAGGCGGCGAGGCTCACCGGAGAGAGCGATCCGCGCACCGCGCTTGCCGCGCTGTTGCGCACCGTGCCCGAGGTCATCGTCACTCTCGGCGCGGACGGCTCCCTGTACGGCGCACGCGGCGGCGAGCCCGTCCACGTGCCGGCCCGCAAAACACGCCCCGTCGACACCACCGCCGCCGGCGACACATTCTGCGGCGCGTTCGCAGTCGCCCGGGCCGAGGGGCGTCCGCCCGAGGAGTGCCTGCGCTTCGCGGCGGCGGCCGCCGCCATCTCCGTCCAGCGCCACGGTGCGGCGCCCTCCATGCCCGAGCGCGCCGAGGTCGAGGAGCTCCTGGCCCGGGACTGACCTACGAGCGCGGATGCGGGCTGCCCGCCGCGCGAAGCGGGATCCCGTGGCGCCGTTCCTGCGGGCGCGTATCACGGTGTGGGTGAGGTCCTGCCGGCGGCTGCCGGGGGACGCCTTCTCGTCGCCCTGCCCCCGTGGGCCGCGCCGTCCCTGTCCGCTGAGCCGGGCCCGCGGTCGCCGCCGGCGGGGGAACCGGCGTGCGAGGGGAGTCCGTACGGCCCGGTGTCCGGCGTCAGGCGACGTGGCCGATGGAGCGCAGGAAGTGGATGGGGTCGGTGTCCTGGACGCGGAGTTCCAGGACGATGTCGATCGTGTCGCCGACCAGGCGCCCGCCCCAGGGCACGGGGCCGCCGTCGCCCATGCCGAAGTCGGACAGCCGGATCTGGGTGTTGCCGGCGAAGAAGTGGCCGTAGGTGTCCTCCGGGTTCGCGTAGTCGGGAGCCTCGCCCGCCCACTGGCATTCCAAGGTGACCGGCAGCGTGGTGCCGTGGATCGTCAGATCGCCGTGCAGGTAGAAGGTGCGCTTCTGCAGTGAGCGCTCCTCGATCCGGGTGCTGGTGAACCGGATCTCGGGGTAAGTCTCCACGTCCAGGAAGTCCGGCGACCGCAGGTGGTCGTCGCGGGCTTGCACACCGGTGTTGACCGAGGCCGCGCGGATGCTGACGTCGACCTTGGACTGCAGGGGGTCCTCGGCCACCATGACGGCGCCCTTGGCGTCGCTGAACGTTCCCTGCACCCGGCCGAAGCGCAGATACCGGGCGACGAAGATGAGGCACGAATGGATGGGATCCAGGTGCCAATGGCCCGGCGCGGGACCGAAGTCGTAGCCCTCAGGCGGGAGTGGGTTCATGTCTGCTTTCCCCTCGTTTGGTCTCTCTCAGGCTAATATCCCGTTTCGATGCCGGTCGGCACCGCTCCTGGGGGTGCGCCGCAGGTGGCGCGTGCGCGATCCGCGGTGCAGACACGGCTCCCCTCCGCCCGTCCGGGACGGTCAAGGGGTATCGGCACGTGGTGAAAGGCCGCTTTCGGTCGTCTTTCACCTCGGCCGTTGTCGTATTACTCACACGCCGCTGCGATGCGGGCGGTGGCGCTCCACGCATCCGGCCGGGGCGCGGAGCGGCCTGATCCGGCCCTATGGTCCGCATTGCTCGGGGATGTCCGCGCTGTACCCTTGTGGGGCGTGGGCGCCGTGGGACCCCCTGCACACGAGGGAACCGGCGCCGGTGCGCCCATCCCCGACAAGTCAGCGACCCGTATGAGCAGCGACACTCACGGCTCCGAGGCCGTCCTCACCCGGACCGCTCGGCGCAGGCGGGAGCGGCGCCGCACGCGCCTCCTCTTCGCGGCGAGCACGCTCACGGCCGGTCTGGCCTTCGGCGGCGTGCTCGCCATGGGCCTGGCGCTGAGCGGCGAGGGCAGCGAGGTGGGCGTGGACGACCCTCCGCCGCCGGGCGGTATGAGCGCCGGCCCGACGGATTCGCCCGTGGTGGAGGGCGAGCGGCAGACCACGGCGGAGGCGGCCGCTCCTACAGCGGCTCCCGCGTCCTCGCAGCAGCCCCAGGACGAACCGGACGACGGCGGTTCATCGGGCGGAGGCGCCGGCGGCGGCGCCCCATCCGGTGGCGGCGAGGGCCGGCAGCAGGGCGCTGACGACGACGGCGACGAGGACGACGGGAGCGCGGGCCCCTCCGGCAGAGGAGACTGGCCCGACGACGACCGGTATGACCGGTATGACCGGTACGACCGGGACGGGCGCGGGCGGCCGCCGTGGCAGGAGGGCGGCGCCGACCACGACGACCGGGACGAAGGCGACGGGGACGCCTGGAACACCCCCGAGTCCCCCGACGGCACCGACGTGGACGAGTACGCCGACTACCCCTTCTAGCCACCGGTCGACCGCCCGAGCCGGACGAGCCCGCCGGTGCCGGTCGGCGGCGCTTCGTGGCGGTGGCCGGATCCGGCACGGCAGTCCGCCTTGGTGTGAAATGACTGCGTTGTACCCTTATGTGGCCCGTGGCCGCGTGACCCAGCACTCGATGTAACCGGCGCGGGCGCTCCCACCCTCGAGAGGTCAGCGATCCCTATGAGCAGCGACACGTCCGACGCCGGCCCCGTTCTCACGCGGACCGCTCGGCGCAGGCGGGAGCGTCGCAAGCGCCGCGTGCTCGCGGTCGGCGCCCTGGCCGCCGCTCTGGCCTGCAGCGGCGTGCTCATCACGGGGATGGCGCTCAGCGGCGACGACACCCGGGTCGGCGTGGGCGACCCGCCTCCTCCCGCACCCGCGACGAGTTCCGGCCCCGCCGACGCTCCTGTCGCCGACGGCGAGCAGGAGTCCTCGGCGGAGGCGCAGGCCCCTTCGGCGCCTCCGGAGAACGAGGAATCCGAGGAGCCCCAGGAGGAAGCCGGGGAATCGCAGCAGGACGACGGGGGAGACGGCGACGACGGCGGGGACGGTGCTCTGGGGAGCGAAGGGCCCGACGGGCGCGGAGGCCCTGACGGCGCGGGGCCCGGCGGCGACAGGGGCGACGGAAACGGCCCGGACTCCGCGGGCGGCTCCGGGCCGGATTCGGGCGGAGGATGCGAGGCCGGCTACTCGGTCCCCAACGAGTGGTCCTCCGGCTTCCAGGCCAGGGTCACGGTGAGGGCCGACGCGTCGATCAGCGGCTGGACGGTGACCATCGCGTTCCCCGACGGCCAGACCATCGAGGAAGCGTGGAACGCCGACGTCTCCGGCGGGGGAGGCACCTACACCGCCACCGACGCCGGCCGCAACGGCTCCCTGTCCGCGGGCCAGAGCGCGGGCTTCGGATTCGTCGGCAAGCACGACGGCGACAACGGCCGGCCCTCGGTCAGCTGCTCCGCGAGCTGAGGCGGCGCCCGCCGGTTCGCGAAGCGGCTCGATCGGCCCAAGCGCGGCCCGGAGCCGGGTGCGCCCCTCCGGGTCCCCGGGGCGGTCGTCGCAGCGGCCGCGGCCATGCCGGCATCGCGATGCGCGTGCGCCGACCGCGGCGCGTGGCCGGAGTGGCGGGGACCGGTCCCGGCAAGCGGAGGGGCGCCCGCGCAATGCGCGAGCGCCCCGTCCCCACGGCCTCCGGCTGCCCTTACATCTGCTCCGGCGCCCGTACACCCAGCAGGTTCAGCCCGGTCTCCAGGGTGCGCAGCGTGGTCGCGATCAGTGCGAAGCGGGAGTCGCGCACCGCCGGGTCCTCGGCCTGCAGCACCGGGCAGTGCTCGAAGAACCCGGTGAACGCCTGCGCGAGCTCGAAAAGGTAGGCGCACAGCCGGTGCGGCTCCAGCGTCGCCCCGACGGTGGCCACAGCCGGACCGAAGCCCAGCAGCGCCAGCGCCAGTTCGCGTTCGGCGGGCTCGGTGACCGCCACCGGGCCCGCGGCGGCGGTCGGGTCCACGCCGCCCTTGCGGAAGATCGAGCGGATGCGCGCCGTCGCGTACTGCAGGTAGGGCCCGGTGTTGCCGTTGAGCGCAAGCATCCGGTCGAAGTCGAAGACGTACTCGGAGTCGTGCGAAACCGAGAGGTCGGCGTACTTCACGGCGCCGATGCCGACCTCGCGGGCGATGCCGGCACGCGTGTCCTCGTCCAGGTCCGGGCGGTTGTCGGCGACCACCTTGGCCGCGCGCTCGATCGCCTCGTCCAGCAGCTCGACGAGCCGGATCGGCTTGCCGCTGCGGGTGCGCAGGATCTTGCCGTCCGCGCCCAGCACGTTGCCGATCTGCACGTGGACGGGCTCGACGTCCTCGGGCAGCCAGCCCGCCTTGCGCGCGGTCTCCCACACCATGCGCAGGTGCAGGGACTGCGGGGCGCCGATGACGTAGAGCAGGCGCCGGGCGCCCAGATGCTCGACCCGGTACTTGACCGTGGCGAGGTCGGTGGTGCCGTAGCCGTAGCCGCCGTCGCTCTTGCGCACGATCAGCGGCACCGGCTTGCCTTCGCGCCCGGTGAAGCCTTCGAGGAAGACGCACAGCGCGCCGTCGCTGATCTCGGCGATCCCCTCGCGCTCCAGCTCGTCGCAGATGCCGGGCAGCATGTCGTTGTACTTGCTCTCGCCGGCGAGGTCGGCGTCGGTGAGCGTGACGTCGAGCTTGTCGTAGATGCGGTTGAAGTAGACCGTGGAGAGCTCGACCAGCTCCCGCCAGAGCCGCAGGGTCTCGGCGTCGCCCGCCTGGAGGTCGACGACGCGCTTGCGCGCCCGCGCCGCGAACTCCGCGGAGCCGTCGAACTGCTCGCGCGCGGCCTGGTAGAAGGCGTTGGGGTCGGTTTTGACGAGCTCGGCCTCGGCCGAGCCCTCGCCGACGTCGAGCAGGTGCTCGATCAGCATGCCGAAGGGGGTGCCCCAGTCGCCGATGTGGTTCTGGCGGACCACGTCGTGGCCCAGGGCCTCCAGCACGCGCACCAGGGCGTCGCCCACGACGGTGGTGCGCAGGTGGCCGACGTGCATCTCCTTGGCCACGTTGGGCGCCGAGTAGTCGATCGCGACGGTCTCGGACTCCTGCTGCGGCACGCCCGCTCGCGGGTCGTTCAGCAGCTCCTGGGCCTGCGCGGCGATCCAGTCCTCGCGCAGTGTCAGGTTGACGAAGCCGGGGCCGCTGATCTCGACCTGGCGGCACATGTCATCGACGTCCAGCTGCGCGACGATGTCGGCGGCGACGTCGCGCGGTGCCCGGCCGAGGCGCTTGGCCAGTGCCAGGGCGGCGTTGGCCTGGTAGTCGGCGAACTGGGACGGACGGATGACGGGGTCGGTCTCGGCGAATTCGGCGCCGAGCGCGGCGCCGAGTGCGGACTGGACCCGTGTTGCGAGGATCTCCTGCGGGGCGGCCATGGTGTAAGCCTACCGAGCTGCTAAACCGCCCGTGTTCGGTTCTCCACGGGCCCGGGCGCCCAGGCTCCGCTAGCCGGCGGGCTGCTCCTCCCCGCCCGGTCCCAGGCGCTGCCGCCGCGCCGAGCGCGCGCCGGACTGCACCCGGCTGCGGACCTCCTCGCCGATGCCCCCTGCGGTCAGGTCGTGGGCGAGTCGGCAGGCCCGCTCGACGGCCGGCCCGCGGCTGGCGCCGTGGGAGATGACCACGCTGCCGTTGAGGCCCAGCAGCACGGCGCCGCCGTAGGTGTCGCTGTCCAGCCGGCCGCGGAGTTCCCGCAGGGCCTTGCGCTGCAGGAGCGAGCCGGCCTTGGCCGCGGTGCTGGAGGTCATCGCCTCGGCGACGGCGTCCATGGTGAAGCGCACGGCGCCTTCGACCGATTTCAGCGCCACGTTGCCGGTGAACCCGTCGGTGACCACGACGTCGACCTCGCCCGCCAGCAGGTCGTGGCCCTCCACGTTGCCGCGGAAGTCCAGCCGCTGGGCCTGCGGCGCCTGGGCGGCCGCCGCGGTGAGCAGCTCCGCGGTCTTGCGGGCCAGGCGGTTCCCCTTGCCCGGCTCCGCGCCGATGGTGAGCATCGCCACCCTGGGGTTCTCCACGCCGAAGGCGCTGCGGGCGTAGGCGGCGCCGAGGTGGGCGAACTGCACCAGCATCTCGGGTTTGGCGTCGGCGTTGGCGCCGGCGTCGAGCAGGACGGTGGGACCGGGGCGGGTGGGCAGCGACACGGCCAGGGCCGGGCGCATGATGCCCTGCTGGGTGCGCAGCCGCACTGTCGAGGTGGCGACAACACCGCCGGTCGATCCCGCCGACACCAGCGCGCTGGCCTCACCCTGCCGGATGAGTTTGCAGGCCACGGCGACGCTGGAACGCGGTCGGCGCCAGCTCGCCAGCGCGCCCTCGTGCATCGCCAGCGCGTCCTCGGCGTGCACGATCGGAATGGCGCCCGCCGCGTCCTCCTCGGCCAGCAGCCGCACGAGCTCGGGGCGCCTGCCCACCATCACCACACGCAGCCCGTGCTCGCGCACCGCCCGCACGGCTCCCCGGACCGCCTCCTGCGGACCGTGGTCGCCGCCCATGGCGTCCAGGGCGATGACCGGTCCGCTGTGCACGCTGCGGACGCCTGTCTGGGGTGTGCTCACCCGTCCCCTCCATCGATTGCCGGAAGCACGGGCCAGATCCCCTCCGGAAACGCCGCGGGCGCAGGCCCGTAGGCCGCGATCGGCGGCGGTCCTGCGGACGGGCGCACCTGACCGTACGCGGTCCACGTTACGCTGCGAGATGCCGGCCGCCGCGGGCGGACCGGCCGACCGCGCCCGAAACGCCCTGATCAGCGGTTGATGCCCGGAAATCGGGTACGAACCGCGCAGGTTCGGGTATGACTCTTTTCCGCCCGGTTCGGGCCGATCGCCCCGACCGGCGGCACAACCCGCTGACTGATTACCAGGGAAGCTCGCCGACCGCGGGCTCCCCGGCTACCGCCTGCCCTGCTCCCCCCGCACGGCGGGTCGTCGCCCCCAGGAAAGGAGACACGTGAGCTTGACGCACGACGCGGCACCGTCCCCGTCCGCCGGACGTCGGTTTCGTGCCTACACGACGAAACACCTGGACGAGCTCACGGCTCGCGCCGGGCTGGGCGAGGCTGAACGCCTCGCGGTCCGTGCGGTCGCCACAGTGCTGCCGTTCCGGGTCAACAGCTACGTCGTCGACGAGCTGATCGACTGGGACGCCGCGCCGGCCGACCCCATCTACCGGCTGGTCTTCCCCCAGGCGGACATGCTGCCCTCCTCCGACGTCTCGCGGATGGCCGACCTGCTGCGCCGGGACGCCTCGCGCAAGGAGATCAACACCGCGGCCAACGAGATCCGCGGCCGGCTGAACCCCCATCCGGCCGGGCAGATGGACCTCAACGTGCCCACCGCCGACGGCACGGACCCGCTGGAGGGCATGCAGCACAAGTACTCCGAGACCGTGCTGTTCTTCCCCAAGCAGGGACAGACCTGCCACGCGTACTGCACCTACTGCTTCCGCTGGGCGCAGTTCGTGGGCGAACCGGACCTGAAGTTCGCCTCCGGCGAGATCGACCACCTGGTCGAGTATCTGCACCACCACCCCGAGGTCACCAGCGTCCTGTTCACCGGCGGCGACCCGATGATCATGGGCGACTCGGTCCTGCGGCGCTACATCGAGCCGCTGCTGGGCGTGGAGACCCTGGAGTCCATCCGCATCGGGACCAAGGCGCTGGGCTACTGGCCGCAGCGCTTCACCACCGATCCCGACGCCGACGACACCCTGCGCCTGTTCGAGCAGGTCGTCGCCTCGGGCAAGAACCTGGCGTTCATGGCGCACTTCTCCCACCCCAACGAGATGGCGCCCGCCCTCGTCCAGGACGCGGTGCGGCGCATCCGCGACACGGGGGCCGTCATCCGCACCCAGGCGCCGCTGATCCGCACGATCAACGACGATTCGGCCGTCTGGGAGAGCATGTGGCGCACCCACGTCCGCCACGGCATGGTGCCCTACTACATGTTCGTCGAGCGCGACACGGGCCCGCAGGACTACTTCGCCGTCCCGCTGGCCGAGGCCTACGAGATCTTCCGCGGCGCCTTCGCCAACGTCTCCGGCCTGGCCCGCACCGTGCGCGGCCCCTCCATGTCGGCCACCCCGGGCAAGGTGTGCATCGACGGCGTCACCGAGGTCGCCGGCGAGAAGGTGTTCGTGTGCCACTTCATCCAGGCGCGCGACCCCGAACTGGTGGGCAAGCCCTTCTTCGCCCGCTATGACGAGAAGGCCGTCTGGCTGTCCGACCTGGAGCCCGCGCTCGGGGCGACACGCTTCCCCCATGAGCAGGGCCCGCGCGAGGACGCCTCCGCTCTCGTCGGCACCGCCCACCCCTGACGGCCGGTTCCCGGACGTCCGGCGGGGATCCACTCGGGTTCATTCGGGCGCGGCCGAGCGCACGGGCTCGGCCGCGCGCCGCCCGCGCCGGACGGCGGAAGGGCGGTTGCGGCAGCACCGGAGGCCCGAGGCGCGCCGAACACCCACGGCAGTCGACCTCAGAGGCACTCGGGACCGTGAGCAGGGGCACATCTCCTTCCCTGTTTACGAGTGGAAGGCGTTTTTGGCGGACCCGGAGTCGATGCAAGCCGCCGCGACGGGGCCTCAGGGGTGTACCGGTCCGGGCCGCCGCCCGTTGTCGCGCGGACTTCGGCCTGTGTACACGGTGGCGAAAGTGCTCCGCTCGGTCGGTGCCACGTAGTGTGGACGCGGCCTCACCCCCTCTGCTCCCAGGCCGGTATCGCACTCGAGGAGTCCGATGGTCGACTGGTTCGGCAGCACCGTCGTGTCGACGGGCCGTCTGCCGCTCTTCTGCTTCTTCGTCGCGTTCGTGGCCGGCTTCCTGCTGATCCGGATGAGCGTGCGGATGATCCGCGCGGGGGTCCGCTGGTGGCCGGGCAATCTGCGACCGGGCGGCCTGCACATCCACCACGTGGTCTTCGGTGTGGGGCTGATGATGGTCGGCGGTGTGGCGGCGCTGGTGGTCCCCGACCGCCAGGGAGTGCCGATCGCCGTGGCCGCGGGGCTGTTCGGGCTGGGCTCGGCGCTGGTACTCGACGAGTTCGCGCTCATCCTGCATCTGCGCGACGTCTACTGGAACGAGAAGGGCCGCGCCTCGGTCGACGCGGTGTTCGTCGCCGTCGCGCTGACCGGTCTGCTGCTGACGGGGTTGCGCCCCTTCGGCTGGACCTGGCTGCACAGCGTGGGCCCCGGCGGCTGGCAGACCTGGGTCGAGGCGGGGCTGCTGGCGCTTGCGCTGATCAACCTGGCCGGTTCGGTCGTCAGCCTGCTCAAGGGCAAGATCTGGACCGGGCTGACCGGAGTGTTCCTGCCGGCGATCTCGGTGGTGGCGGCCGTGCGCCTGGCGGTGCCGGGGTCGCCGTGGGCGCGCTGGCGCTACCCGCCCGGCTCGCCGAAGCTGGCCCAGGCGATCCGCCGTGACCTGCGCATCCGCCGTCCGCTGATCAAGGCCAAGATCCGTGTTCAGGAGCTCATCGCCGGGCGCCACGACGTGGAGCTTCCCGCCGAGCCGGGATCCGGTCGGCCGTCGGGCGAGCCGTCCGCGTTTTCCCGAGCGGGCTGAAACAGGGGTCGCACGGCGTTCGGCCGTAGGGAGCCCGGTGGTCGGCGAGTGTGACGGCTGCTACGCGCCGACGTCCGCCAGGGCGCGGCCCAGGGTCGTCTAGAGTGGCCCGACGATGGCTTCTTCGCGCGAGAACGCCGCCCGGATCCATCACCGCGGGCTGGTGATCGGCGTCGACATCGGCGGCAGCAAGGTGGCCGCCGGTGTGGTGACACCCGGCGGCAGCATCCTCGCGCGCTCCCGCGCCGAGACCCCCGACCGCAGCAAGAGCCCCAAGGTCGTCGAGGACACCATCGCCGACGTCGTCGCCGAGCTGCGGCGCGACTTTCCGGTGCGTGCGGTGGGCGTGGGCGCGGCGGGGTTCGTCGACGAGCAGCGCTCCACCGTGCTGTTCGCGCCGCACCTGTCCTGGCGCGAGGAGCCGCTGCGCGAGGCGCTGCGCGCCCGGTTGCAGCTTCCGGTGGTGGTCGAGAACGACGCCAACGCCGCGGCGTGGGCCGAGGCGCGCGTGGGGGCCGGACGCGACGCCGAAGACACGATTGTGGTCAACCTGGGTACCGGGATCGGCGGCGCCGTCGTGATCGGCGGCGAGCTCTACCGCGGCCGCCACGGCATGGCCGGGGAGTTCGGCCACATGACGGTGGTGCCCGGCGGGCGGCGATGCGAGTGCGGCAACCGCGGCTGCTGGGAGCAGTACGCCAGCGGCAACGCGGTCACCCGCGAGGCGCGCGAACTGGCCGCCGCCGACTCGCCGGTGGCGCGCGGCCTGCTGGGCGCCGTGTCCGGCACTCCCTCGCTGATCACCGGTTCGCTGGTGAGCGAGCTGGCGCGCGGGGGCGACATGGCCTGTGTGGAGCTGCTGGAGGAGGTCGGGAGCTGGCTGGGCGTGGGTCTGGCCAATCTCGCGGCGGCCTTCGATCCGGAGCTGTTCGTCATCGGCGGCGGTGTTTCGCAGAGCGGGGAGCTGCTGCTGGGGCCGGCCAGACAGGCCTTCCGGCGCGCCCTGACCGGGCGCGGCTACCGGCCCGAGCCGGGCGTCGTAGCGGCCGAGTTGGGCAACCAGGCCGGGTTGATCGGGGCCGCCGACCTGGCCCGTGACGCGCTGCCGCGGTGGCGCCAGGGCCGCCGTCAGCGCCGCATCGGCAGCTCGGTCCGCATCCGCGGTCGCTCGCGCTAGTCCCGCCGAGCGCCGGCCGCTCGCGCTCAGGCGGGGGGCTCCCCGGGAACCGTCCGCGATCCGCCACCGCAGCGGGCGCGCCCCCTTCGGCGATCCGCCTCCGGCGTTCTCGGCGGGTTCCTCGGGCTCTCGGCGCACCCTTTCGACCGGCGGTGCCCAGCCGTGTCCCCGCAAACCGAACCTCGTTCTAGTCTGCGTCCTCCGGGGTCTGTAGAGTGCCGCACATGGAGCTGAATGGAGTTGCCGCCCTGGTTTCCGGCGGCGCAAGCGGGCTGGGTGAAGCCACCGTCAAGGAACTCGCCTCGGCGGGTGCGACGGTCGTCATCGCCGATCTGAACGCCGAGCGCGGCGAGGCGCTGGCCAAGGAGGTCGGTGGAGCGTTCGTGTCCACCGACGTCTCCGACGAGGACCAGGTCCAGGCCGCGGTGCAGGCGGCCGTCGACACCGGAAAGCCGCTGCGCGTGGCGGTGTCGTGCGCGGGCATCGGCTGGGCCACCCGTACCGTCAACAAGGAGGGCATCCCTCACGACCTCGCCAGTTACAAGAAGGTCGTCGAGGTCAACCTGATCGGCACGTTCAACGTGCTGCGGCTCGCGTCGGCAGCGATGTCGCAGACCGAGCCCGCCACCGAGGACGGCGAGCGCGGCGCGATCGTCAACACGGCATCGGTCGCCGGCCTGGAGGGCCAGATCGGCCAGATCGCCTATTCGTCCTCCAAGGGCGGGATCATCGGCATGACCGTGCCAGCGGCCCGCGACCTGGCCGCTGCCGGCATCCGCGTGAACACCATCGCACCGGGCATCCTGGACACCCCGATCTACGGCCAGGGCCCCGAGTCCGAGGAGTTCAAGCAGCGCCTCGCGGCCCCGGTGCCCTTCCCCAAGCGCCTGGGCACGCCCGGCGAGTTCGGCAAGCTGGCCCGCGCGCTGGTCGAGAACGGCTACATCAACGCCGAGACCGTCCGGCTCGACGGCGGCCTGCGGATGCCGCCGAAGTAGTGCCGTCCGCGGCGGGCGGGGCGGCGCAGGCAGCGGTCGGCCGCCCGCCGGCCACGCAGACCGAGTAAGGAGCGCGATGAGCGACGAGGTGAGCTTCACCGCCGAGGACGGCGTCGCCGTCATCACCATCAACCGCCCCAAGGCCAAGAACGCGGTGAACGCCGCCGTGGCCCAGGGCATCGCCGCGGCGCTGGACGAGCTGGACTCTCGCAAGGACCTGGTCGTGGGCATCCTGACCGGGGCGGGGGAGACCTTCAGTGCGGGCATGGACCTCAAGGCGTTCATGCAGGGCGAGGTGCCCACCGTCGAGGGGCGCGGCTTCGCCGGGTTCGCCCAGCGGCCGCCCCGCAAGCCGCTGATCGCGGCAGTGGAGGGATACGCGCTGGCCGGCGGGTTCGAGGCGGTACTGGCGTGCGACCTGGTGATCGCCGCCGAGGACGCCAAGTTCGGCATTCCCGAGGTCAAGCGCGGCCTGGTGGCAGGCGGCGGCGGACTGCTGCGCCTGCAGCACCGCATCCCGCGCAACATCGCCATGGAGTTCGCGCTGACCGGCGACTTCGTCGAGGCGCCGCGCATGGCCGAGCTGGGCCTGGTCAACAGCGTGACGGCATCGGGCGGCGCGCTGGAGGGCGCCCGCGGGCTCGCGGGGCGCATCGCGGCCAACGCCCCGCTGTCGGTCGCGGTCTCCAAGCAGGTCATCGGTGCGTCGGAGGACTGGTCGAGCGACGAGATGTGGCAGCGCCAGGACGAGATCACCGGCCCTGTGTTCGTCAGCCACGACGCCATGGAGGGTGCCGCCGCCTTCGCCGAGAAGCGCGCGCCGCAGTGGAAGGGCGAATGAGCCCCGCGTAGGCAGGTCCGCGCGGCGGGCGGCGGTGCCCGCTCGCCGCGCGGCACCACCGCTGGGGCGGGGACGGTTCCGAGCGGGACTCCTGTTCCCCGAGTGCGGCGTGCGCTCGGCGGCCGGGTGCTCGAAACGGACGCCCACCGGCCCTCGGCGCACTACTCCGGCGGCAGCGGCACGCGCAGTGCGCGCATCAGCGTGGCCAGCATGTCGTAGTAGCCCACGAGGGTGACCAGCTCGACCACGCCCGCCTCCCCGAAGTGCTCCGCGGCCCGCCCATGGCAGGCGTCGGAGGCGTCGCGGTCGTGCAGCAGTGCCCGGGCGAAGTCGAGGGCCGCGCGATCGGCCGGACCGAAGGATTCGGGCGCGGTGCCTATGCTCAGCGCCGCGATCTCGTCCTCGGCCAGCCCGGCTCCGGCGGCCAGGCGGCGGTGCGCCGACCATTCGAACGCGCTGTCCCGCGCCGCGGCCACGGTCAAGATCACCAGCTCGCGGACGCGCTCGGGCAGGGAGGTGTGCGCACCCACGGCCGCGCTGAGCCGCTGGAGCGCGGCTCCCACGCCCGGCGCGGCCAGCATCGCGTTGAAGGGGCCGTGCAGCCTGCCGCGCTCGTCGAACAGCGCGAAAGGCGGTTCGCTGCCGTACTTGGCCAGCACGCCGTCGTAGATCGCCCGCTGCTCGGGGCCGAGCTCGTCGGGGGCGTACCAGTGGATCCGGCCGTGGTGCATCCTGCGATTATGCCGCGGCCGGGCCCTCGCCGCTCCACAGCGGCCCCCGCACGCCGTGGAGGGGCGGCGGCCCGGCGCGGCCTCCATCCCTACAACTGCGCCCAGGCCCGGGTGAGCACGTCGCGAAGCACCGCCTCGATCTCGTCGAAGTGCTCGGGGCCGCAGATCAGCGGCGGGGAGAGCTGGACGACGGGATCGCCGCGGTCGTCGGCGCGGCAGATCAGCCCGGCCTCGAACAGGGCGGGTGAGAGGAAGCCCTTGAGCAGTCGGGAGGCCTCCTCCTCGGTGAAGGTTTCGCGGGTGTTCTTGTCCTTGACCAGCTCGATGCCGTAGAAGTAGCCGTCGCCGCGGACGTCGCCGACGATGGGCAGGTCGTACAGGCGCTCCAGCGTGGCGCGGAAGACCGGTGCGTTGCGGCGCACGTTCTCCAGCAGCTTCTCGTCCTCGAAGAGGTCGAGGTTGGCCAGTGCCGCGGCGGCGCCGACGGGATGGCCGCCGAAGGTGATGCCGTGGGTGAACATGCCGCCCGGCTCGGTGAACGGCTCCGCCAGCCGCTCGCGCGCGATCACCCCGCCCAGGGGGACGTATCCCGAGGTCGCGCCCTTGGCGAAAGTGATCATGTCGGGCAGGTAACCGAACCGCTCGGCGCCGAAGTACTCGCCGAGCCGCCCGAAGGCGCAGATGACCTCGTCGGAGACCATCAGCACGCCGTAGCGGTCGCAGATCTCGCGGACCCGCTGCATGTAGCCGGGCGGCGGAGGGAAGCAGCCGCCCGAGTTCTGCACGGGCTCGACGTAGACGGCGGCCACGGTCTCGGGGCCGTTCTGCACGATGGCGTGCTCGATCCGGTCGGCGGCCCAGGCGCCGAACGCCTCGGGGTCGTCGCGGTGGACGGGCGCCCGGTAGATGTTGGTGTTGGGCACCTGGATCGTGCTGGGCACCAGCGGTTCGAACGGCGTCTTCAGGGCCTGCACGCCCGTGATGGACAGCGCGCCCAGGCTGGTGCCGTGGTAGGCGGTCTCGCGGCTGATCACCTTGTGCCGTGTCGGCTGACCGATGGCCTTGAAGTACTGGCGGGCCAGTTTCCACGCGCTCTCGACGGCCTCGGAGCCGCTGGTGGTGAAGAAGACGCGGTCCAGGTCGCCGGGCGCCAGGTCGGCCAGGCGCTCGGCCAGGCGCACAGCGGTGGGATGGGCGTAGGTCCAGATGGGGAAGTAGGCCAGCTCGCGGGCCTGGTCGGCGATCGCCTCGGCGATCTCCGTGCGCCCGTGGCCGGCCTGGGAGACGAACAGCCCGGACAGCCCGTCCAGCAGCCGCCGTCCGCGGTCGTCGTAGACGTAGGCGCCCTCACCCCGGGTGATGACGGGGATGTCGGAGTCGGTGTAGGCGGCCATCTCGGTGAAGTGCATCCACAGGTGGTCCTTGGCCGCCTGCTGGAGGGCACCTGACGTGTCGTAATGCCGGGCTGTCACTTGGCTCCCCCTGATCGGGTCGTGATGAGCGGGGACCGTTTGGTCAACCCAGTGAAATAGTCGCAGTCTTCGGAACTATGTCAAGTATCCGCTGCGCCACTCGATATTTACAACGGAATCCCTTGTTACTGGTCACAGGGTCTGCCATGGTACGGGGAAGCCACCAGCCCCCTGCGTCCCCATTCACCGGGAGGAGCCCCCGTGCAGGACCAGTCGAGCCGCCCTCGGCGGCTGTGCAACTTCATCAACGGCGAGTACGTCGACGCGGCGGACGGGCGTAGCTACGACCTCGTCGACCCGGTCACCGGAGCGGTGTTCGCGCAGGCGGCCCTGTCGGGCCCCGCCGAGGTCGACGCCGCCTTCAGCGCCGCGCAGAAGGCCTTCGACGGCGGCTGGCGCGACAGCACCCCCGCGGATCGGCAGATCGCCCTCAACCGCTTCGCCGACGCGGTCGAGGAGCGCGCCGACGAGCTGGTCTCGGCCGAGGTGGCCAACTGCGGCAAGCCCGTCCAGCTCACCAGGGACGAGGAGCTCTGGCAGGTCACCGATGCGCTGCGGTTCTTCGCTGGCGCCGCGCGCAACCTGGAGGGCAAGGCCGCCGGCGAGTACATGGCCGACCACACCTCATGGATCCGCCGCGAGCCCATCGGCCCCGTCGGCCAGATCACGCCGTGGAACTACCCCATGGCGATGGCTTCCTGGAAGATCGGCCCCGCGCTGGCGGCCGGCAACACCGTGGTGCTCAAGCCCTCCGACACCACGCCCGTCTCCACTCTGCTGCTGGCCGAGATCGCCGCGGAGTTCCTGCCGCCCGGCGTGTTCAACGTCGTCACCGGCGACCGCGACACCGGCCGCGCCCTAGTGAACCACCCCGTCCCCCGGATGGTGTCGCTCACCGGCTCGACCCGCGCCGGACTGGAGGTCGCCCAGCAGGGCTCCAAGGACCTCAAGCGGCTGCACCTGGAACTGGGCGGCAAGGCGCCGGTGATCGTCTTCGACGACGCCGACGTCGAGAAGGCCGCCGCCGGCATCGCCGAGGCCGGCTTCTTCAACGCCGGTCAGGACTGCACTGCCGCCACCCGCGTCCTCGCCGCGCCCGGCGTGCACGACGACCTCGCCGCGGCGCTGGCCGAGCAGGCAGCGAAGACCACCACCGCCGGGCCCGACGACACCGACGCCGCCTACGGACCGCTCAACAACGCCGCGCAGCTGGAGCGCGTCAGCGGGTTCGTCGAGCGCGCGCCCGAGCACGCCCGGATCATGGCGGGAGGCGGGCGCGTCGGCGACACGGGCTACTTCTACGCGCCCACCGTCGTCTCCGACCTGCGCCAGGGCGACGAGATGGTCACCGACGAGATCTTCGGGCCGGTCATCACCGTCCAGCGGTTCGACGACGAGGACGCGGCCGTGGAATGGGCCAACTCCGTCCGCTATGGTCTGGCCTCAAGCGTGTGGACCCGCGACCACGGGCGCGCGCTGCGCGTTTCGCGCCGCCTGGACTTCGGCTGCGTGTGGATCAACACCCACATCCCCCTCATCGCGGAGATGCCGCACGGCGGGTTCAAGCACTCGGGCTACGGCAAGGACCTCTCGCTCTACAGCCTGGAGGACTACACCCGCGTCAAGCACGTCATGAGTTACATCGGCCGTGACTAGCACATCGTCGAGGAGTCGCCCCATGGCCACCGCCACCGAGGAGCCGCGCACCCGCCACGACGCAGGCGCCCGTGCGGGCACGCCCGCCATCAGCCTGGAGCAGATCTCCAAGGCCTACCGTTCGGGCGGCGAGGACGTGCAGGCCGTGCGCGGAATCGACCTGCGCATCGAGCAGGGGGAGTTCTTCTCTCTGCTCGGCCCCTCCGGCTGCGGCAAGACCACGACCATGCGCATGGTCGCCGGGTTCGAGTCCCCCACGTCGGGGACGGTGCGCCTGCACGGCGACGACGTCACGGGCGTCGCGCCCCACCGGCGCGACGTCAACATGGTCTTCCAGAGCTATGCGCTCTTCCCCCATATGACGGTCTTCGACAACGTCGCCTTCGGGCTGCGGCGCAAGCGGGAGGCCTCGGGGGAGATCCGGCGCAAGGTCGCCGAGGCTCTTGAGCTGGTGGAGCTGAACGGACGCGAGCGCACCAAGCCCGGAAGGCTCTCCGGCGGCCAGCAGCAGCGGGTCGCTCTGGCCCGCGCCCTGGTCAATCGGCCCAGTGCGCTGCTGCTCGACGAGCCGCTGGGCGCGCTCGACCTCAAGCTGCGCCAGGCGATGCAGATGGAGCTCAAGCGCATCCAGCGCGACGTGGGCATCACCTTCGTCTACGTCACCCACGATCAGGGCGAGGCGCTGACCATGTCCGACCGCATCGCTGTGATGAACGGCGGCCGCGTCGAACAGCTCGGCACCCCCGCCGAGGTCTACGAGCGGCCCGCCACCCGCTTCACCGCCGGATTCATCGGCACCTCCAACCTTCTCAGCGGCACGGTCGCCGGCCGCAGCGGCGAGGTCGCCACGGTGCGGATCGAGGGGGCGGGCGAGGTCCGGGCCTCCTGCGACGCGCCCGCCGGTGCCCGCGTCGACCTGACCGTGCGCCCGGAGAAGATCGCGATGGAGGCCGAGGAGCCCGCCGGCGACCGGGCGCGGCTGGCCGGCACCGTGACCGAGGTCGTCTACCTGGGCTCGGCCACCCATTACACCGTCCGGCTGGGCGACGGCAGCGAGGTCGTCGTCTTCCGGCAGAACGCCTCCGACGCCGCGAGTGCCGCCGAGCGCGGCGAAACCGTCTGGGTGTCGTGGCGACCGGAGCACGCCTACGCCCTTCCGGGCTAGGCACCGGAGCGGGTGCCGCCCCCGGGCAGCAGCCGGACCGTCGCCGTCGGACTCCTGCCGATCCGAACGGCCCTCCCCACCCCCCAGCAGAAAAGAGCGGACAGCCGTGACCCGACGCCTCACCCCCGCGCAGGCCGCCTTCGCGCGCGGGCTCACCCAGCCACGACTCAACCGACGCAGCATGCTCGGACTCTCGGGACTGACCGCCGCCGGATTCGCCCTCTCCGCGTGCGGAGTCGAGGGCCAAGGCGGCGAGTCGACCAGCTCGAAGGGCTTCTGGGACGACAAGAAGAGCAACGGCCGGGTGAACTTCGCCAACTGGCCGCTGTACATGGACCCCGGCAAGCCCGAGCTCAAGGCCTTCACCGAGGAGACGGGCATCAAGGTCGACTACGACGAGGCCATTCAGGACAACCCGTCCTTCTTCGGCAAGATCCAGCCCATGCTCGCCCAGGCCGAACCCATCGGCTACGACCTGATGGTGCTGACCAACGGCATCGAGTTGAACAAGCTCATCGGGCTCAACTACCTGGCCCCGCTGGACCACAGCCGGCTGCCCAACTTCGCCGAGCACGCCGCCGACGTCTACAAGAAGACCAGCTACGACTCCGGCAACCGCTACACGATCCCCTACGCCTCGGGCATCACCGGCATCGCCTACAACCCCGAGTACGTCGACAGGGAGATCACCAGCGTCGCGGACCTGTGGGACACCGCGTTCGAGGACAAGGTCGGCATGTTCGCCGATCCCCAGGAGCTGGCCAACTTCGGGTTGTTCTACACCGGGGTCGACCCGGCCGACTCGGATCAGCGCGACTGGATCGCCGCCGCCGACGCGCTTCAGGAGCAGCGCGACAAGGGCCTCGTTCGGCGCTACTACTCCCAGGACTACATCCAGCCGCTGAGCAACGGCGACATCTGGATGTCCATGGCCTGGTCCGGCGACATCTTCCAGCAGAACGCCGAGGAGGGGACCAACCTGAAGTTCGTCGTCCCCGAGGAGGGCGCCACGCTGTGGAGCGACAACATGATGATCCCGTCCACGGCCAAGAACCCGGTGGACGCGCTGATGCTGATGGACTTCCTCTACGACCCGGAGATCGCGGCGGGACTGACCGAGTACATCAACTACATCACCCCCGTCCCCGCCTCCCGCGGCATCCTGCGCGAAAAGGCCGCTGAGGCCTCCGGCGACGAGAAGGAGACCCTGGAGCGCGTCGCGGACAGCTCTCTGGTCTTCCCCACCGAGGAGGACTACGCCAAGCTGCACGATTACGTGCCCGTGACCAGTGAAAACGAGGAAGAGTTCGCTCCGCTCTTCCTGGCCGTCTCCCAAGCGTGACCATGGCGGCCACGCGAGAGGGCAAACGCGGGCGCACCGCTCGGCTCGCGCCCTACGCCCTGGTTCTGCCCGGCTGGCTGTGGCTGGCGCTGTTCTTCGTCGCGCCCATCGCCAGCGTGATCTCGATGTCGCTGATGACCGGCGGCCTCGCCGCGGGTTACACGTTCACCTTCGAGATCGGCAACTACGCCCGGGCCGTGGAGCTGTACTGGGAGCAGATCCTGCGCTCCCTGCTCTACGGCGGCCTGGCCACCCTGCTGTGCGTCGCCATCGGCTATCCCGTGGCCTACTGGATCGCGTTCAAGGGCGGCGCCTACAAGTCCACCTACCTGCTGCTGGTCCTGCTTCCGTTCTTCGTGTCGTTCGTGCTGAGGACGATCTCGTGGGGGTTCATCCTCTCCGACAACGGGGTCGTGCTGGGCACGCTCAAGAGCCTGGGCCTGCTGCCGGGCGACTTCGGCGTCCTCAACTCGGCGACCGCCGTCGTCTTCGGGCTGGCCTACAACTTCCTGCCGTTCATGGTGCTGCCGATCTACGCGGTGCTGGAGCGCATGGACCACGGTGTGGTCGAGGCGGCCCACGACCTCTACGCCGGCCGCGTGCAGGCCTTCGTCCGGGTGGTGCTGCCGATGTCGCTGCCGGGCGTGTTCGCCGGTGTGATCATGGTGTTCATCCCCACCAGCGCCGACTACGTCAACGCCACGGTGCTCGGCGGCGCCGACAACACCATGATCGGCAAGGTGATCCAGACCCAGTACCTGGTGAACAACGCCTACCCCTTGGCTGCGGCGATCACCTTCATCCTCATGGCGGCTCTGCTGATCGGGATCTTCAGCTACGCCAAGGCGCTGGGAACCGAGCAGGTGATGGAGGTGCAGGCCCGATGACCACCGCGACCGAGACCGGCCCCGGAGCCCCGGATGCCGGCGCTTCGGCCACCGGGTCCGTGCGGCGCCCCCGGGGCGCACGGCGCCGGCCCGACTGGGGCAAGTACTTCACGTGGACGGTGCTGTGCTGGCTGTTCGCGCCCATCGCGTTCATGGTCGTGTTCAGCTTCAACGACATCGCGGGACGGCACAACGTCACCTGGGAGGGGTTCACCCTCCGCTGGTACTCCGACGCCTTCGCCTACCCCGACCTCAACGTCGCGCTGCTGAACACCGTCACCATCGCGGTGCTGACCATGCTCATCGCCGGGTTCCTCGGCACCCTGCTGGGCCTGGCCCTGGGGCGCTACCGCTTCCTCGGGCAGTCGGCCACCAACCTGGTGATGTTCTCGGCGATCTCGGCGCCCGAGGTCGTACTGGGAGCGTCCCTGCTGTCGATGTTCCTGACCATGAACCTCGCCGTGGGCTACTGGACGATCCTGATCGCCCACGTGATGTTCTCCGTGTCGTTCGTGGCCATCACGGTGCGGGCGCGGGTGCTGACGATGGACCCCTCCGTCGAAGAGGCGGCGCGTGACCTCGGCGCCACGCCGCTGACCACGTTCCGCCTGGTGACGCTGCCGCTGCTGGTGCCGGCGATCACCTCCGGCGGGTTGATCGCGTTCGCGCTGTCCGTGGACGACTTCATCATCACCTCGTTCGTCTCCGGCAGCACCCAGACGTTCCCCCTGTGGATCTGGGGCTCCACCCGCGTGGGCATCCCGCCGCAGGTCAACGTCATGGGCACGCTGATCTTCGGGCTCGGCGTGCTGCTGGCCGTCGCGAACACGGTCCTGGCGCGGCGCCGCAGCCGCTGACACCCGCGCGCCCGGCGGTGCGGCGGCTGCACCGCCGGGCCTCCGGGCCGCGAGACGCATCGTGCCCGCCCCCGCTCAAATCCCGGCATCCGCCACCGCGAACGGAGTTGATCCACGTGTCCGCGTCCGCATCAGCGTCTGAGCGGCAGGCGTCCGGCGCCGCCCTGGCCTCCCGGGCGCTGGCCGCAGCACGCCCCCGCACCTTCTGGCTCGATCCCGAGGCGGGCGGTCACGCCGCTCCCGAGGCCGCGCCCGCCCTGGCGGGAGCCGAGCGCGCCGACCTCGCCGTCGTCGGCGGCGGGTTCAGCGGGCTGTGGACGGCCCTCATCGCCAAGGAGCGCGACCCCGGACGCGACGTCGTGCTGCTGGAGGCGCGCACCTCGGGCTGGGCCGCCTCCGGGCGCAACGGCGGCTTCTGCGCGGCAAGCCTCAGCCACGGCCACGGCAACGGCGCCCAGCGCTGGCCGGAGGAGATCGCCGAACTGGAGCGGCTGGGCCGGCGGAACCTCGACGCGATCCAGGACTCCGTCGACCGCCACGGCATCGACTGCGAGTTCGAGCGCACCGGCGAGATGGCCGTGGCGACCGAGCCCTGGCAGGTCGAGGACCTGCACGCGGAAGCCGCTGCGCTGCGCGCCCTGGGCCGGCGCGTCCACACCCTCACCGGTGCCCAGGCACGCGCCGAGGCCGACTCGCCCACCTACATCGGCGGCCTGTTCGACCCCGACGGCGTGGCCATGGTGCACCCGGCCAAGCTGGCGTGGGGCCTGCGCGAGGCGTGCCTGCGGCTGGGCGTGCGCATCCGCGAGAACACCCCCGTGCGGGCGATCCGCCCCGAGCGCGGCGGACTGCGGCTGGAGTCGGCGGGCGGCTCGGTGCTTGCCGAGCGCGTGGCCTGGGGCGGCGGCGCGTTCCCCGGCCCGCTGCGGCGCATCCGGCACTTCGTCGCGCCCGTCTACGACTACGCGCTGGTCACCGAACCGCTGAGCGACGGGCAACTGGCCTCCGTCGGCTGGCGCAACCGGCAAGGCCTCAGCGACTCGGCGAACCGGTTCCACTACTACCGGCTCACCGCCGACAACCGCATCCTGTGGGGCGGCTACGACGTCGTCTACCACTACGGCGGCCGCGTCCGCCCGGCCTACGACCAGCGCCCCGACACCTTCCACCGCCTCGCGCGCCACTTCTTCGCGACCTTCCCGCAACTGGAAGGGCTCTCCTTCACCCACAGCTGGGGCGGGGTGATCGACACCTGCAGCCGCTTCTGCGCGTTCTTCGGCACCGCCTACCGCGGCCGCCTGGCCTACGCCGCCGGCTACACCGGCCTCGGCGTGGGCGCCACCCGCTTCGGCGCCCAGGTGATGCTTGACCGCCTCGACGGCGCCGACACCGAACGCACCCGGCTGGACATGGTGCGCACCAAACCCGTTCCCTTCCCGCCCGAGCCGCTGCGCTACGCCGGGATCGAGGCCACCCAGCGGGCCATCGCCGCCGCCGACCGCAACGGCGGCCGCCGCAACCTGTGGCTGCGCACCCTCGACTCCCTGGGCATGGGTTTCGACAGTTGACGGCAGCCGTCGGCTCGGCCCCGTGCGTCAGCCGAAGACGTCCTCAAGGGCCTCGGCGTGGAAGGCGCGGTCGAACCGGTGACGGCCTTCGGCCTGTTTCCCCATCCTGACCAGCGGTCTCGTCGGGATTCGTCGCCGCAACGGCGTTTCGTGCCGGCGGACTCGGCTTCGGCAGGCTGTCGGGGGTGTCCTCCGAGCCCGGTAGGGCGTGGTGCGGACCGGAAAACCCGGTAGGGCGCGGGCATGACAGCTGTCATGGCCGTGCACGGGCACTCCTCACGATCCGTCGGTGACATCGGAATCTGGGCCGGGCCCCGGGCGCGGCGGAAGAATCGGGCCCATGAGCACAGCAGAGCAGCCGACGGCCGGGACCGGTTCCGGCGAACACGCGATCAGCGTCCGCGACCTCCGGCAGAGCTACGGCGACTTCGAAGCGGTGCGCGGGATCTCCTTCGAGGTCGAGCGAGGTGAACTGTTCGCGCTGCTGGGCACCAACGGCGCGGGCAAGACCACCACCGTCGAGACGCTGGAGGGGTTCCGCCGCCCCACCGCGGGATCGGTCCGCGTGCTGGGCGCCGACCCCTACGGCCAGCCGCCTGAGCTGCGCGGCCGTGTCGACGCCGTGCTTCAGCACAGCGGGCTGTTCCCGGAGCTGACCACGGCCGAAACCGTCGACCTCTCCCGCGACCTGGCCGCCGATCCGATGGACCGCGACGCGGTGCTGGAACTGACCGGGCTCACCGACAAGGCGGGCGTGCAGGTGCGCCAGCTCTCCGGCGGGCAGAAGCGCCGGCTGGACCTGGGGCTGGCGGTGCTCTCCCGGCCCGAAGCCCTCTTTCTGGACGAGCCGACGACCGGAATGGACCCCGAGGCGCGGCGGGCCACCTGGGAGACCATCGCCGGCCTGGTCCGTGAAGGCATGGCCATCCTGCTGACCACGCATTACCTGGAGGAAGCCGAGCGCCTCGCGGACCGGCTGGCGATCATGCACCGCGGCGAGACCAGGGCGGAGGGCACCGTGCGCGATGTCGTCCTCCGGTGGGGCGACCGCATCGCCTTCCGCATGCCCGCCGGGGTCCGCGTCGAGGACCTGCCCGAACTGCCGGGCGCCACCGCGGCGGCCGAGATCCGCAGAGGTGAGGCGTGGGTCTGCTACACCGTCCGCGGCGACGACGCCGACGGCCGCGCCCACCGCGCCATGGAGCCCCTGCTGGAGTGGGCCCGCCGCAGCGGTACCGCACTGGAACGGCTGGAGCTGCGCAGCGCCTCGCTGGAGGACGTCTTCCTCAGCGTCGCCGAGGGCGCCGCCGAGGTGGTCTCCGGCGGACAGGATTCCGGCTGAGGCGCCCCCCGCAGCCCACGAGCCCCCACCGCACCACAGCAGAGGACCCAGCCATGACCACTCAGCAGACGGCCACCGCCGCGCCGACGGGGACCGCGGGGGCGCGGCAGCGCCGGCCCGTGAGCACACTCCGCCAGACGCTGCGGCTGACCCGTACCGAGTTCACCCTCATCTACCGCTACCGCACGGCCCTGTTCTTCGTGCTGTTCCCCCTGGTCTTCGTCTTCCTCGGGGTCGTCACGCAGGGGGAGTCGCCCGTTCCCGGCGTCTCCAACGAGACCCTGGCGCTGACAGGCTCCCCGGCCGCCATCATCATGATGATCGGCATCATGCACGTCTCCAACACCTACGCGGCCCGCCGCGAGCAGCTGATCCTCAAGCGCTTCCGCGCCAGCGGGGTGCCGCCCCTCGCGCTGTTCGGCGCGACCACACTCTCGGTGCTGGCCGTTGTCGTGCTGCTCACCGCTGTGCCGGTGGGTGTCCTGATCGGCGGATCCGGCGAGCTTCCGGCCGACCCGGTGATGGTCGCGCTGACCGTGGTGCTGAGCACGGTCACCATGGTGCTGCTGGGCGCCGCGTCCACCCGCTTGGCCCGCAACGCCGAGAGCGCGCAGATGATCAGCATGCTGCCGTTCCTGGCCCTTTACTCCTCCAGCGGGCTGATGGTCCCGCTGGAGATGATGCCCGGCGAACTCGAGACGGTCTGCCGGCTGCTGCCGATGGCGCCCGTGGTGGATCTGCTGCGCGGCGGATACACCGGCCACGACGTGTTCGGCGGACTGGCCGGCGCGAGCCCGGCGACGGGGCTGGACCTGTGGGCCGCCGCGCTGCCGTCGCTGGCGGTGGTGCTGGTCTGGACGGCCCTGTCGGTGCTGGCTTTGCGCTACTTCCGCTGGGACCCGCGCCAGCCGGGATGAGTGTCAGGCACCGCCGGCGGGGCACGGGCGCGCTCCCGTCGGCGGCACGGAGCGGCGGGGACCGGAGGACGGCCGGCCCCGCCGGTATCCGTGTGTGCGCTCGCCGGGACCCCCGGGGCCTGTCGGCCGGGCCGAGGCCGGCCCCCGGGCGTTTAGGCTGATCGGCGCGGATACCGGATCGGCAGGGGAGGAGGACGCGGGTGGCGGACCACGACACGACGGCGCTGGCCCACTCGGACCGCAGCGGCCGCAGGATCGACCGCGCACGCCGTATCGTGCTTGCGCTGTCGCTGAGCACGCCGGTGTTCTGCGTGCTGTCCCCGGCTTTCGCGGCGACCAACATCGGGGCGCCGAACGAGGCGATGACGACGTTCGCCAGCCGTGCCCCCGGCGGCGCGGGCGTGGCGTTGTCGGCTGCCGGGGTGCTGTGCTCGCTCGCGTTGGCCTATGCGTCGATGCGTGTCATCCGCACCCGCATCGACCGCCCGGCCACTGCGCTGCGCCGCGACGTGGTGCTGTCCTATCTGCTCCTGCTGGTCGCGGTCGGGCTACTCGGCCCCAACCCTCCAGCGCTGAGCACGTCCCAGTTCTGGGCCGCCAGCGTCGCCGTCACCGGCCGGTTCCGGCACAAGGCCGCATACACGGTGCTGATGCTGGCCGCCGGTCTAGCCCCCCTCCTGGTCGGTATGGCGATCGGCGGGTCCTCGCTGAGGGAGAGCGCGGCCGCCCTGGCCGTATTGGCGGTCCTCCAACTGGTCGTCTTCGTCGTCCTGCTGGCCAGCAACGTCGCCATCATCGCGCTGTGGGACCTGGTCACCGAGGCGCACGCGGCCCGCGACGCCCAGGCGCGCCTGGCTGTCTCCGAGGAGCGGCTGCGCTTCGCGCGCGACATGCACGACCTGCTCGGACACAGCCTCTCCGCACTCGCCGTGAAGAGCGAACTGGCCGCGCGGTTGACCGGGATCGACCCGCAGGCGGCCTCCCGCGAGATGAGCGCCGTGCAGCACTTGGCGCGCGACGCGCTGCGCGAGGTGCGCACCGCCGTGTCCGGTTACCGCGACGTGGACCTGGCCGCCGAAGCCGCGGGAGTCCAGGCGGTCCTCACCGCCGCGGGAGTACGCTGCACCGTCAGCGGCGCCGACGTCGACGTCCCCGCCGAGCAGCGGTCGATCGCCTCGTGGGTGGTGCGCGAGGGCACCACGAACGTACTGCGGCACAGTTCGGCCAGGAACTGCACCGTCGCTCTGCGCCGCGACGGATCCGCCTTGGTCACCGAGGTCTTCGACGACGGTGCGCAGCAGGGCGCCGATGCCGCCGCGCCCTTCGGCAACGGCCTTGCCGGGCTGGCGGAGCGTGTCTCCGCCGCCGGGGGAGCCCTCACTGCGGGGCCGGCCTCTGTCGGGACGGGCTTCCTGCTGCGTGCCGTCCTGCCGCTGCCGGAACGGCCGGACGGCGGCGACGGGAGCGCAGGCGGCGAGCAGCCGGGCAGAGAGGACGTGGCCGCGTGATCCGAGTGGTACTCGCCGACGACGAGCACCTGGTGCGCGGCGCGATCGCGGCCCTGCTCGGTCTGGAACCCGACCTGGAGGTGGCCGCCCAGGTGGGGCGGGGCGACGAGGTCGCCGCAGCGGTCGCCCGCGCCGAGGCCGACATCGCGGTCCTCGACATCGAGATGCCCGGCAAGGGCGGGCTGGAGGTCGCCGCCGAACTGCGGGCCGCGGCGCCCGCCTGCGGCGTGCTGATGCTCACCAGCTTCGGCCGCCCCGGCTACCTGCGCCGTGCGCTGGCCGCCGGGGCGCGCGGCTTCCTGGCCAAGGACGCGCCCGTGGACCAGCTCGCCGGTGCGATACGCAAGGTGCACGGCGGCGGGCGCTACATCGACACCGAGCTGGCGGCCGCCGCGATGGCTTCGGGGGAGAACCCGCTGACGGGCCGCGAAACCGAGGTGCTGCGCGCCGCGGCCGAGGGAGGGGCGGTGGCGGACATCGCCCGGACCCTCCACCTGACCGAAGGCACCGTGCGCAACTACCTCTCCAGCGCCATCACCAAGACCGGCGCCGCCAACCGCATGTCGGCGATCCGTACCGCGCAGGGCATGGGCTGGCTTTAGGCCCGATGTCCGGGGAGTTCGCCGAAGCGCCTGCGGGCTGGGAAGGACCCCCTCGGAACCCGCGCGGAGCCGGCTGTCCGAGAGGTCGCGGCGATGGGGCCGTGCGCGCGAAGCGCCGCCGCCTGCTTGCCGCCGCGCGGCGGGAGATCCGGCCTGGAACGGTGCACCACCGCTCGGGTGGCGCGCTTGCGGCTCTTCGGAATGTGCGGCGTGCGCTCGGCTGCCCGGCGAAACACGTGACGCGAAGCGTCGCCGGTGGGTGGCGGTGGCAGCGAGCGGGATCGCTCGCTGGGCGAGCTGCGCCCCATCGCCGCAGCCCACCTACTGGATTGCGGGCACGCCGGTGCGGTGGCCGACCCCTCCACCCCACCCATGCCGGGGCGGTGTCCCGACCTCGGTGGTGCCTAGAGGAACCGCAGCACAAGCATGGCCGTGTCGTCGGTGTGGCCGCCCGGGGCGAACTCCTCCAGGTCGCGGTCGATGCGGACGATGACGGCCTGGGCCGTCAGGCCCGAGCAGTTGGCGAAGATGTCCCGCAGGCCCTCGTCG
This sequence comes from Streptomonospora alba, assembly GCF_000826685.1. Lineage (GTDB taxonomy): Bacteria > Actinomycetota > Actinomycetes > Streptosporangiales > Streptosporangiaceae > Streptomonospora > Streptomonospora alba. The sequence goes on along the minus strand of NZ_JROO01000003.1, from coordinate 54,099 downwards.
CCGAGCATCGCCGCGCCGTTGCGGCGCTCGGTGACGCCGTCGGTGACCGCCAGCAGCACGTCGCCCGACCCGATCTCCAGGGTCTCGGTGAAGAAGTCGACGTCCTCGAACGCGCCCAGCAGCGGCTGGGAGCTGCCGACGGAGTCGACCTCGCCCTTCTGGTTGAGCCGCAGCGGCAGCGGATGGCCGGCCGAGACGAGGCGCAGGCGCATGCCCTGGCCCGGCGCGCCCAGCGGGGTCATCTCGCCGTAGAGCATGGTCAGGAACCGGGTACTGGTGTTCTCGTCCAGGATGGCCTTGTTCAGCCGGTCCATGATGTGGGCGGGCGAGAACCCCTCACGCGCCAGCGCGCGCAGGGTGTGCCGCGCCAGGCCGGTGACCGCCGCGGCCTCGGGGCCGGTGCCGCACACGTCGCCGATCGCGAAGCACCACCGGCCGTCGGTGGCGAACACGTCGTAGAAGTCGCCGCCGACCACCGTGCGCTCGTCGGCCGAGCGGTAGAAGACCGCGTGGTCGACTCCGGGGATGGCCGGCTCCTTCTCCTTCGCCGGCAGCAGGCTGCGCTGCAGCGCCTCGCTCATCGAGGTCTGGCCCGCGTACAGCCGAGCGTTCTCCATCGCCGAGGACACCCGGCGGGCGAGGTCGTCGACCACGTCGACGTCGTCGCGGGTGAAGTCCTCGTCGGCGTCCTTGCCCAGCGTCAGCCGGCCCAGGATCTGGCCGTGGGCCACCAGCGGCACGCTGATGGCGGGCCCTTCGGCCAGCTCCAGCAGCAGCTCGTCGACCAGGCCGGCGGCCGAGAGCATCTCGCGGCTCCACAGCGGGCGCGCCTCGCGCTGGACGTGCGGCGGCAGCTCGGTCAGCAGGGTGCGCAGCACGTCGTTGTAGTTCTCGTTGCGGTGGATGGCGTGCGTCAGCCGCGTGGTGCCCATCTCGTTGGTGGAGTGCACCGCGCACCAGCTGCCCAACCGCGAGGCCACCAGCTGGCAGGCCAGCGCCGCGGTCATCTGCTCGTCGAGGGTGCCCGTGAGCAGGTCGCTGGCCTCGGCCAGGAAGCTCAGACTGGCGCGGCGGGCGAGCTCGACCTCGGCCAGCCGCGCGCGCTCGATCGGCAGCGCGATGCGGTCGGCGCCGTCCTGCAGGCGCTTGGCGGCGGTGTCGCCGAAGTGCCGGACGCGCCGCGAGGCGACGCCGATCAGCCCGGTGACGCGGCCGTCGACGATCAGCGGCGCGGTCACCAGCGAGCGCATCCCGGCCTGGGCAAGCTTGCCCCGGTGGGCACGGGCGATCATCAGGTCGTCGTTGATCGTGGCCCCCGGCGCCGGTGTCACCGAGGGGAAGGTCTCCTCCGTGCGGCTGCGGAACGGCCGCCAGGGCTCGTCGGTCAGGCCGGTGGCCGCGCGCAGATCCCACTCGGTCTCGTCGGTGGTGGCCAGGGCGATATAGGCGGCGTCGCCGCCCAGCGCCGAGCGGGAGTACTCCACGGTGCGGTCGAGCAGCTCGGGCAGCGGCAGGCGCGCCGAGAGCGCGGCGTCGAGCGCGGCCCAGGGGTTGGGTCGGACCGGTCGGCGCCGGGTAGGGCGCACCGGCGCCGGCGGCTCGAGCGAGGAGCCGGCGGCCTCACCGTTCTCGACCGGGTCCTTCGCATCCTCGCCGGCCTCGTCCTGGATCCGGAACCAGACGGCCTTGTCGTCCTTGCTGTAGCTGACGCCCCAGCTGGTGGCGATCGCCCCGGCCAGCGCCAGGCCCAGCCCGCCGCTGCGCCCGGGGTCGGCGGAGGGGGAGGTGTCGACCGACAGCGGGCCCGCCTGGGGGACGGCGCGCTCGGGGACCCGGTCGGCCACCACGACCTCGACCGCGCCGGGCAGGCGGCGTACGACCAGCTCCAGAATGCTCTCGGCGTGCACGACCGCGTTGGTGACCAGCTCGCTGACGAGCAGGACGACGTCGTCGGCGGACTGGTCGGCGCTCCACTCGCTGAGGGTGTCGCGCACGAATTCCCGCGCCTCGGCCGCGGTCCCGGGGGTGGGCGAGAACTCGCGCCGGGCGGCCTTCATCGTCTCGTGTGGCATCGTGAAGCCGTACGGTCTCTCCAGTTGCGGGAGGAAGGCGGGGACGACCGCAGGGCGGCCGCGGAGGTCCCGGCTCCCGATCCCTTCGATCGGCGACGACCCGCGGTGTCCGCGTGCGCTCCCCGAAGCGGGCAGAGTGGGGACAGCAACGGAGTCATCATTTCAGAACGTTCGTCCAGTGGGCTGTTGGGCCGCATAACCTGGAGCTCGCGGTCCATCTCGGCTGACGTCTGGTATGGCCATCGTCCTTAACGGTACGGTGCGTCGATGACCGGGGACGACGATCCTGCCAGGTCGGATCACTCCTCGAACAGGCGGCCCCCGGTCCCCCAACCGGCCCGAGATGCCCGTAGTGAGCAGTATTAGGAGGGGATCATGCCCGAGGCCACACGGGCGCCGGACGACAAGCACGATGCACAGCTCGACGAGCTGCTCCGCGCGCTCTACAGCATGCGAGACGGCGATTTCAGTGTACGGCTGGACTCTCGCGGCGAGGGCCGCTCGGGTGAGATCGCCTCCGTGTTCAACCAGGTTCTGGACCACTGCGAGCAGCTCAGCAGCGAGCTGCAGCGGGTCGGCGGTGTCGTCAGCACCGAGGGCCGGCTCAACGAGCGCATCGCCGTAAGCCCCGCCCGCGGCGCGTGGGGCAAGAGCGTCAGGTCGCTCAACCAGCTGCTCGACGAGGTAAGCGAGCCTGTGACCTCCGTCGCCCAGATTCTGGACGCGGTCGCCGGCGGCGACCTCTCCCAGCGGGTCGACCTCACCAGCCGCCACGGTTCGCTGCACGGCGACCTGCTGCGTCTGGCCACGTCGGTCAACCGCATGGCCGACCAGATGAACGGGTTCACCAACGAGGTCACTCGGGTGGCCCGCGAGGTGGGCACCGAGGGCAAGCTGGGCGGCAGCGCCAAGGTCGACGGGGTCTCCGGCGCCTGGCGCGACGTCACGGAGTCGGTCAACCAGATGGCCTCGCGCCTGACTGCGCAGGTGCGAAACATCTCCGAAGTCACCACCGCGGTGGCCGAAGGCGACCTGAGCCGCAAGGTGACGGTCGACGTCCAGGGCGAGATGCTGCAGCTGAAGGACACCGTGAACGGCATGGTGGACCAGCTGTCGACGTTCGCCGACGAGGTCACGCGGGTGGCCCGCGAGGTGGGCACCGAGGGCAAGCTGGGCGGCCGCGCCAACGTCAAGGGCGTGTCGGGCATCTGGAAGAACCTGACCGACAACGTCAACTCCATGGCCGACAACCTGACCAACCAGGTGCGCGACATCTCGCAGGTGACCACGGCCGTGGCGCGCGGCGACCTGAGCCGCAAGGTGACCGTGGACGTCCAAGGCGAGATGCTTCAGCTCAAGGACACGGTCAACACGATGGTCGACCAGCTCGACTCCTTCGCCGACGAGGTCACTCGGGTGGCCCGCGAGGTCGGTACCGAGGGCAAGCTGGGCGGCCGCGCCAACGTCAAGGGCGTGTCGGGCATCTGGAAGGACCTGACCGACAACGTCAACTCCATGGCCAACAGCCTCACCTACCAGGTGCGCAACATCTCGCAGGTGACCACGGCGGTGGCCAAGGGCGACCTGTCCAAGAAGATCACGGTCGACGCCCAGGGCGAGATGCTCGACCTCAAGGACACGGTCAACACGATGGTCGACCAGTTGGAGTCCTTCGCCAACGAGGTCACCCGCATGGCCCGCGAGGTCGGTACCGAGGGGACGCTGGGCGGCCAGGCGCACGTGCGCGGCGTCTCGGGCGTCTGGAAGGACCTGACCGACAACGTCAACTCCATGGCCAACAACCTGACCCACCAGGTGCGCCAGATCTCCATCGTCACCCAGGCGGTCGCGCGCGGCGACCTGACCAAGAAGGTCACGGTCAACGCCAAGGGCGAGATCCTGGAGCTGAAGGACACCATCAACGTCATGGTCGACCAGCTCGACTCCTTCTCCGACGAGGTCACCCGCATGGCCCGCGAGGTGGGCACCGAGGGCAAGCTGGGCGGCCGCGCCGACGTCAAGGGCGTCTCGGGTATCTGGAAGGACCTCACCGAGAACGTCAACTCGATGTCGCAGAACCTCACCACCCAGGTGCGCAACATCTCCCAGGTCACCTCCGCGGTGGCCAAGGGCGACCTGTCCAAGAAGATCACCGTCGACGCCCAGGGCGAGATCCTGGAGCTGAAGGACACCGTGAACATCATGGTGGACCAGCTCTCGGCGTTCGCCACCGAGGTCACCCGCGTCGCCCACGAGGTCGGCAGCGAGGGCGAGCTGGGCGGCCAGGCCAAGGTCGACGGCGTCTCGGGCACCTGGAAGCAGCTCACCGACAGCGTCAACGAGCTGGCCGGCAACCTGACCACCCAGGTGCGCGCGATCGGCGAGGTGGCCAGCGCGGTCACCCGCGGCGACCTCACCCAGAACATCCAGGTCGACGCCCGCGGCGAGATGCAGAAGCTCAAGGACAACATCAACCTGATGGTGAGCAATCTGCGCGAGACCACCGCTTCGCAGCGCGACGAGGACTGGCTGAAGAGCAACCTGGCGCGCATCTCCGGGCACATCCAGGGCCACCGCGACCTCAACGAGCTGGCCCGACTCATCATGACCGAGGTCACCCCGCTGGTCGAGGCACAGCACGGCGCCTGCTACCTGCCCGAGGAGAAGGACGACGAAGAGGTCTTCCTGCTCTTCGGCAGCTTCGGCTACCGCCCCGACGACGACCGCCGCCGGGTGCGCTCGGGCTCGGGCCTGGTCGGCGAGGTCATCGCGCAGAAGCGCGAGATGATCATCCACGACGTGCCGTCGGGCTACGTCAAGGTCGGCTCGGGCCTGGGCGAGGCGGCGCCGCTGACCATAGCGATCTTCCCGATCATCTCCGAGGACCGGGTCCTGGGCGTGGTCGAGCTGGGCTCCTACGGGCGCTTCCGCGAGGTGCACCTGGACTTCCTGCGCCAGCTGATGGCCCAGTTGGGCACCACGGTCAACACGATCCTGGCCAACTCCAAGACCGAGTACCTGCTGCTGCAGTCGCGCCAGTTGACCAACGCGCTGCAGGAGCGCTCCAACGAGCTGCAGCGCCAGCAGGAGGAGTTGCGCCGCAAGAACGCCGAGCTGCACAGCAAGGCGGGGCAGCTGGCCAGCCAGAACCGCGCGATCGAGCTGCAGAACCGCCAGATCGAACGGGCGCGCCGCTCGCTGGAGGACCGCGCCCACCAGCTGCAGGTCTCCTCCAAGTACAAGTCCGAGTTCCTGGCGAACATGTCGCACGAACTGCGGACGCCGCTGAACAGCCTGCTCATCCTGGCGCGGCTGCTGGCCGACAACAGCGAGCAGAACCTCACCTCCAAGCAGGTGGAGTTCGCTCAGACCATCCACAAGGCGGGCCACGACCTGCTCCAGCTCATCGACGAGATCCTGGACCTTGCCAAGGTCGAGGCCGGCCGGGCCGAGGTGCAGCCCACCGACGTGTCCATCAGCCAGCTGGTCGACTACGTCGAGGCGTCCTTCCGCCCGATGGCCGCCGAACGCGGCCTGGCATTCGGCGTGGACGTCTCCCCGGACATCCCGAGCTACCTGTGGACCGATGAGCAGCGGCTGCAGCAGATCCTGCGCAACCTGCTGTCCAACGCGGTGAAGTTCACCAGCACCGGCGAGGTCCGGCTGCTCATCGAGCCGGCCTGGGCGCTGGAGGACGCCGACCTCGACATGTTCGGCGAGAACGACGAGATCGTCGCGCTCTCGGTGGCCGACACCGGCATCGGCATCCCCGACGACAAGCTGCAGGTGGTCTTCGAGGCGTTCCACCAGGGCGACGGCGGCACCAGCCGGCGCTTCGGAGGTACCGGCCTGGGGCTGTCCATCAGCCAGAACTACGCGCGGCTGCTGGGCGGCGAGATCCGGGTGCAGAGCGTCCACGGCGAGGGCAGCACCTTCACTCTGCTGCTGCCGGTGCGCGTGCCCGAGGGCACCGCCGAGCGGATGGAGGCCTCGCTGGACTCCCCGCCGGAGCCGGTGACCGGGGCTCGCGCCGACATCGAGCCGCTCACCGACGTCGACGTGCAGGTGCCCGACAGCCCGGCCGACCTGAGCCCGCTGGAGACCATCGAGCCCGCCGAGGTCGAGGAGGAGAGCGAGCCCGAGGGAGCCGAGGAGCAGCCGGTGTCGGTGCCCGCCCTGGCCGAGCCCGCCGAGAGCGCGACCGAGGGCGAGAGCGCGTCCGCCGAGACCGGTGCCTCCCCCGACCCCGAGCGGGACGCGGCACTGGCCGGGCGCGAGGTGCTCATCGTCGACGACGACATCCGCAACGTGTTCGCGCTGACCAGCGCGCTGGAGGCGCACGGGCTGCGGGTGCACTTCTCCGACAACGGCCACTCGGGCATCGAGAAGCTGGAGGCCAACGAGAACGTCGAGCTGGTGCTGATGGACATCATGATGCCCGAGCTCGACGGCAACGCCACCACGCGGGCCATCCGGGAGATGCCGCAGTTCGCGGAGCTTCCGATCATCTCGCTGACCGCCAAGGCGATGCAGGGCGACCGCGAACGGAGCCTGGAGGCGGGTGCATCGGACTACGTGACCAAGCCCGTCAACCTCGACCACCTGCTGAATGTCATCCGCAAGTGGTTGGACGGCGACGGCGAAGGTCAGGAGCCCCCGCAGAACCCCGACAGCCCGGAAAGCACGGACTAGGAGCAGGAGCAGCAGACGTGCCGCAGAAGGCCAACATCCTCCTCGTTGACGACCGCGACGAGAACCTCACGGCCCTGGAGGCCATCCTCACCTCCCTGGACCAGAACCTGGTGCGCGCGAATTCGGGCGAGGCGGCCTTGAAAGCGCTCCTCGAGGACGAGTTCGCGGTCATCCTGCTCGATGTCGTGATGCCGGGCATGGACGGCTTCGAGACCGCTTCCCACATCAAGCAGCGCGAGAAGACCAAAGAGGTGCCCATCATCTTCCTCACCGGTGCCGGCATCGACCGGCACCGGGTCTTCCGCGGGTACGCGTCCCGGGCGATCGACTACCTGACCAAGCCGTTCGACCCGTGGGTGCTGCGCTCCAAGGTCGAGGTCTTCGTCGAGCTGCACCAGATGAAGCAGCGCTTGCGCACGCAGTCGCAGATGCTGCAGCGCGACCTCTCCACCCAGACCGGCGAGTCGGCGGCGCCGGTCGCCGACCAGCTCTCCCGCCGGGTCGCCGACATCAACGCCAACCTGGAGTCGCTGCGCGAGAAGGTCGTCACCGACGAGCACGACAGCGATCCGAGCACGATCGAGGCGGTCCGCGATCTCGACAGGTCGGTGGCGCAGCTGACCACTCTGGTCGACGCGATACGCGGCCCGGAGTAGCGGCCACCGGCGCGCGGCCGGATCCGGCCGCCCGCCGTGCCGCGGTCGAGCGCGCCCCGCGTCCGTCCCGTCCGCCGGCGCCTCCACCCCCTGGGGCCGCCGCACCCGACCGCCTCCCACCGCCGCTTTCACCTACGAGGCGTGGTGGCGCTCCTGCCCGCCCGTGCCCGTGCGATCCGGGCCGGTCCGTGGCCAAGCGCTGGAACCGGCTCCGACCCGGCGGCGTCTGAACCAGTGAAGATCGGGCGGTTCCGCCCTCGCGGCGGCGCGGAACGCCGTGGGCCCGCGGTCTCGTGTGTGTAACGAAGGGCGAATCGTCCCGGATCGGGGCATAGATCCTTCTAGGATGCCTATTCGTGCACTGCACGGCGTCTCGGGCCCGTCGTGCGACCCGGTGTAGCCTGACCCGATCCTCCCGTCATACGCCGCATGCTTCGCCGCCACGGCCAGGACCGCTCGGTTCCTGCTGGATCGAGTCGCTGCACGTGGTGCGGCGCGTAAACGAAGTTGCCTTCCCTCGGACTCTTTGGAGCGACGACCGTGTCCCGTACGACGTCCCGCACAGTCTCCGGCCTCGCCGCCGTCTGCCTGGGCCTGGGAGCCTCGCTCATCGCGACGCCCGCGTGGGCGGACAGCCCGCAGGGCGCCTCGGGCACCTACAGCTACACCTGCGACGACCAGGTCGGCGACCTGTCGGAGTCGTTGGACATCGAGGTCTACGTCGCCGCTCCCTCCGAGGGCGAGGTCGGCCAGGAGATCGAGTTCCAGGTGGAACCGGACGACTTCAAGTACTTCTCCTACACCGACGGCGGCGAGATCACCTCGGGCACCCTCACGGCCGAGGTCGCGCTGGCGGGCGAGGCCGCGCCGTCGTCGAGCGCCTCCGCCTCCACCGAGGCCGAGGGCGGATTCGGCGGCAACAACGAGGAGACCTTCGACGAGTCGTCGCTGAGCGGCACGTTCACACCGAGCATGCCCGGCGAGGTCACGCTGTCCCCGGGGGACATCACCATCGACGTCGACCAGAGCGCCGGCCCCTCGACCACCATCTGCTCGCCCGACAGCAGCACCGATGCGCTGGCCACCGTCGACGTCACCGGCGAGCCCGCCGTGACGGAGACCCCCGGGGACGACGGCGGGGGCGACACCGACGGCGGCGCCTCCGAGCAGCCCGTAGCGGCCGGGGACGACGGCCCGCCGCAGGCCCTGCTGATCGGCGGAGCCGTGGCCGGCGGCCTGCTGGTGATCGTCGGCTTGGCGATGTTCGGGCTGATGTTCTACTTCATGCGGCGCTCCTGAGGCATCCGGCGCGGCGGTGGCCGCCCGAACAGCGCAGGGGCGGGGGCGCCGGCTCGGCCGGCGCCCCCGCTTTCGCCGCGGGATCGGCGGACGCGCGCCGCGGGCGGCCCTCCTCAGGCGGTGGGCACCGTCAGTGCGGCGGGGTCGGACTCCGGCGAGCCGAAGGCGACACGTTCGCCGATGTCGGACTCGTCGGTGTAGCGGGCGTCGCGGGTGTCGACCACCAGCGCCAGGCGGTGTCCGGACGGGACCTCCCACACCACCGGCTCCAGCGCGACGTCCAGGTCCACGGGCTGCCCCGGCTCGGCGTCCCGCAGCGTGTAGGGCTTGTGCGTGACCAGCGAGCCGGTGCCGTGCCGGTCGACGTCGTAGAGGTAGACGTACAGGGACTGCTCGCTGTCCGTGGGTGTCACGGTGACTTCCGCCTGCGGCGTTCCGCTGATCCGCACGCCGTCGGGATGGGCCTCGCCGGTCCACACCCCGGCGCGGCGGCGGTCCACCAGCGGCAGCGACACGCCGGTGGGGATCCGGGCGAACTGCTGCAGGGCGCCGCTGAGCAGCAGCGTTCCGCTTTCGGCGGTGGTGCCGACGCCGGCGCGCACGCCGTAGTCCCAGCCGGTGCGCGGCTCCTCCTCCAGGCCGCCGGTGTACTGCCAGTTGCTCCAGGACCGTTCGGGCTCGCCCAGATGCAGCGTGGTCCGCTGCTCGGTCACCGACTCCCAATCGGGGTAGGAGGCCCACTCGCCGCCGTTGTTGGGCTTGACCCGCACCGGGTCCTCGGCGTCGATGCCGTTGTCGGCGCCGCGCAGATGGTGGTCGAACCAGCGGGTCAGCGACTCCCAGGTCTCGTTGGGCAGTCCGAACGCGCCGAACGCCTCGGGCGTGGCGTGGTCGCCGGCGGAGAGCATCAGCCGCTTGGGCCCGGTGTAGGCACCGTAGAAGTCGGTGAACTGGCCGGCCGGGAAGATGCCGTCGTTCCAGGCGTGGCCGATCATGACAGCCGGCCCGTTGGCGTTGAGGGCGTCCATCTTGGTGGAGACCGACCGCTCAGGGGCCAGTTCCAGCGCGGGCTGGACGTTGCCCTTGCGGTATTCGGACTCCATCTCCTGCAGCGCGTCGCCGGGCCGCCCGGTGAGGCGGGCGGAGGTGAGCAGCAGTTCCACGGCCTGGAAGCTGATGGTCTCGTTGGCGTAGATGGAGCCGGCCAGGTCGCTCCAGCCGCTCAGTGCACCCACGGCCTTGACACGGTCGTCCTCGGCGGCGGTGAGCAGGCTGATCCCGGCGCCGTAGGAGATGCCGGCCATGCCGATGCGCTCGGAGTCGGCATCGGTCTCGCGCAGGCCCCAGTCGATGACCGCGCGGGCGTCGGCGACGTCCTGGGGGCCGGCGACCTCGACCTCGCCGCCGGAGTCCCAGAACCCGCGGGAGGTATAGCTGATGACCTGATAGCCCGACTCGTAGGCCAGGCGCTTTGCGGCGCCCACGTAGAGCAGGTTGCTGGTGGACCAGGCGGCGGGCATGACCAGCAGCGGCCGGGGGCCGTCATAGCCGGTGGGGGTGATGACCATGGCCTTGAGGTCGATACCGCCGTGGCCCGGAACGGTCTCGTAGGAGACCTGGGCGCCGGTACCCGGCGTCGTAGCCGATGCGGGCGGTGCGAATATGAACACGAAGAGTATCGAGGCGAGTGCGCTCGCCAGCAGTGTGCGCGTTGTGTGCATGCTGACCTCGGACGCGTCGTCCGGCGAGGGCCGGAGGGGGCGGGGGATCGGGGGCGGTCTCGGTCCGTGTGTGCGGCGATGGTCGCGCCTACCGCTCGGCCGCGCATTTACTGGGGGGTAAGTTACTCAAGAGTTAAGTTAAACCGTCGCCCTCGCGGTGTAAAGGGGGTCACATCCCGCGGCTTGGCGCCTCCGAGAAACACGAAACCCGGCCGGCGGCGGCGCACTGCGGGCGCCGCCGCCGGCCGGGCGGTTGAGCGGTGAAGCTCCGGAGGGGTCAGGCCAGGGCCGTGAGCCGGTCGACCTCCGCGTCGGAGAGGCTGATCCGTGCCGCGTCGAGATTCTCCTCCAGATGCCCGGTCGAGGAGGTGCCCGGGATGGGCAGCGCCGCCGGCGAGCGGTGCAGCAGCCAGGCCAGCGCGAGCTGGGCCGGCGAGCTCCCGTGCTCGGCCGCCGCCGCGGCCAGCACGCCGCCGGGCTGTGCCAGCTCGCCCGTCGCCAGCGGGAACCACGGGATGAAGCCGAGGCCGTGGCGTTCGCAGTAGTCCAGCACGTCCTGGGAGGCCCGGTTGGTGAGGTTGTAGAGGTTCTGCACCGTGGCGATCGAGGTGACGGCTTGGGCCGCCTCGATCTGGGCCACGCCGACCTCCGACAGGCCGATGTGGGCGATCTTGCCCTCCCGCCGCATCTCGTCGAGCACGCCCACCTGGTCCTCCAGCGGCACCTGCGGGTCGATGCGGTGCAGCTGATAGAGCCCGATGCGCTCCAGACCCAAGCGGCGAAGACTCATCTCCACGCACTGACGCAGGTACTCGGGGCGGCCCACCGGCAGCCAGATGTCGGGGCCGTGGCGGGTCAGCCCGCCCTTGGTGGCGATCAGGAGTTCGTCGGAGTAGGGCCGCAGCGCCTGGGCGATGAGGTCCTCGCTGACGAAGGGCCCGTAGGCGTCGGCCGTGTCGATCAGCGTGACGCCGAGCTCGACGGCGCGCCGCAGCACGCGCACGGCCTCGGCGGGATCCGAGGGGTCGCCCCAGATCCCCGGCCCCGTGAGCTGCATCGCCCCGTACCCCAGGCGGTTGACGGTGAGCTCGCCGCCGACGTCGAACGTGCCCGCGGCCGCGGCGGGCCGCGCGGTAGACTGGGTCAAAACGTGTTCCTCTCGTGGTGGCTCGCCGCCCGCCGACCGGCCCGGCCCCGGCCCTGCGGGTGTCGGCGCGCTCCGCCGCCGGTGGGTGCCCGGAAGCGCGGTGCGCAGCCGCGCCGTCCGAGGGCGAAGGGTGCGGCGGGTCGACGGCGGCCGAGCTGGGATTGTACTCCGCGGTACGCGGGCCGCCTCAGCGGCGCCGCGCGGCGGCCTGCAATTCCGGCGGGCTCCACCCCGCGTCGGCCGGATTGAGGTTGGCGCCCGGCGGGACGATCTCGTCGATGCGGTCGAGCGTCTCGGCCGACAGCCGGACCTCCCCGGCGCCCAACTGCGATTCCAGCTGCTCCATGGTCCGCGGTCCGATGATCGCCGAGCTGACGGCGGGATGCTCCAGAACGAAGGCCAGCGCGAGTTCGATCAGCGTAAGACCGTTGTCCTCGGCCAGGCTCACCAGCTGCTCGACCGCCTCCAGCTTGGCCTCGTTCTGCGGCTTGGAGGGGTCGTAGCGGTCGGGCATCCGGGCCATCCGCGGACTGTCCACCTGGGCGCCCCTGCGGTACTTGCCGGAGAGCCATCCGCCCGCGAGCGGGCTCCACGGCAGCACACCCATGCCGTACCTGCGCGCCACGGGCAGCACATCGGTCTCGATGCCGCGCGCCAGGATGGAGTAGGGCGGCTGCTCGGTGACGAAGCGTTCGCGGCCGCGCCGCTCGGCCACCCAGTGCGACTCGACGATCTGGTGCGCCGGGAATGTGGAGCACCCGGCGTAGCGGATCTTGCCGGCGCGCACGAGGTCGGTGAGCGCGCCCAGCGTCTCGTCCACGTCGCAGTCGGGGTCGGGCCGGTGGATCTGGTACAGGTCGATGTGGTCGGTGTTCAGCCTGCGCAGGCTGTTCTCGACCTCACGCACCAGCCAGCGCCGGGAGTTGCCCCGCATGTTGGGGTCCGTTCCCATCGGCGCGTGGGCCTTGGTGGCGAGGACGACGTCGTCTCGGCGCCCGGCGAGGGCCTTGCCGACGATCTCCTCGGATTCGCCCGCCGAGTACACGTCGGCGGTGTCGATGACGTTGATCCCGGCGTCCAGCGCCCGATGGATGATGCGCACGGAGTCGTCGTGGTCGCTGTTGCCCCAGGAGCCGAAGTTCATGGCGCCGAGAGTGAGCGGGCTGACCCTGACGCCGGTGCGGCCCAGCGGTGCGTACTCCATTGCCGACGGCCTTTCGTGACGTCGCACATGCGGTAGGCGAGCACTCGGCCCGCCTGCGGTCAACCTATGCGACGCTCCGGGCCGTCTCAACGACCGATCTCGGCCGCCTGCATGGTTAGGCTGTCCCGGGCCGCGGATAGGCGGCCGGTCGACAGCGTCGAGGAGGGGTATCAGTGACCACACCGGCAACGGGCCGCGCCGTCCACCTGGTCTCGCGCCCGCAAGGCGAGCCGGTCCCGGAGCACTTCCGGATCGTCGACGAGCCCGTGGCCGAGCCGGCGGACGGCGAGCTCCTGGTGCGCAACCGCTACATCTCCGTCGACCCCTACATGCGCGGCCGCATGAACGACGTGGAGTCCTACGTCCCGCCGTTCGCGCTGAACCGGCCGATGGAGGGTGCCGCGCTGGGCGAGGTCGCGGCGTCGCGCGCCGACGGCGTCGCCGAGGGGAACCTCGTGCTGCACAACCGGGGGTGGCGCGAGTACGCCACGATCCCCGCGGCCGAGGCGCGGGTCCTCGATCCCGACCTCGTGCCCTCCGTGACCGCCTATCTGGGCATCGCGGGGATGACCGGGCTCACCGCGTGGGTGGGGCTCTTCGACGTCGCCCGGATGGCCCCCGGCGAGACCGTGTTCGTCTCGGGCGCGGCGGGCGCCGTCGGCAGCGCCGTCGGCCAGATGGCCAAGCTGCGGGGCGCCGGCAGGGTGATCGGCAGCGCCGGCAGCAGGGCCAAGGTGGAGTACGTGCGCGACGACCTCGGATTCGACGCGGCCTTCGACTACCACGACGGCCCCGTCGCCGAGCGGCTGGCCGAGCTCGCCCCTGAGGGCGTCGACGTCTACTTCGACAACGTCGGCGGTGAGCACCTCGAAGCCGCCCTGCACAACATGCGCAAGCACGGGCGCATGGCCCTGTGCGGGATGATCTCCCAGTACAACGCCACCGAGCCGGCTCCCGGCCCGCGCGACATGTTCCAGACCATCGCGCGCCGCGTGATGATGCAGGGCTTCCTCGTCGGCGACCACATGAAGCGCATGCCCGCGTTCCTTGAGGACGTCGGCACCTGGCTGGCCGACGGGTCGATCCGGGCCGATGAGACCTTCGCCGACGGCATCGAGAACGCCGCCGACGCGTTCCTCGCCATGATGCGCGGGGAGAACACGGGCAAGATGATCGTCCGCCTGTGAGCACGCAGGCGCTTCGCGCCGCGGTCCGCCAGGGGGTGGGCCGCGGCGACGGGGCGCGGCCCACCCGGCGAGCGGCCCGGCTCGCTTCCCGTCGAGGGCGGCGCTGTGTCGCCCCGCTTGCGGTCACTCCGCCGAGCGGGGCGGGAGCGCCAGTCCGATGTGCTCGCCGATCTCCTCGATCAATCCCAGGTCGGCCAGGCGGAAGCTGCCGCGGTTGCTGCGGCGGATCAGCGTGAGGGCCCCGCGTACGCCGCGGCTGCCCTTGAGCGGGACGCACATCAGCGATCCGGCGCCCAGGGCGCTGAGCACCGGGGCGCCGCCCTCGGCCTGTCCCAGCGCAGTCTCGTCCTCGATGAGCTGGTTGAGCACCGACTTTCCGCGCTTCAGCACCTCGCGGGGGATCTCCGAGCCCAACGGGTCGAGTGCGCGCACCAGCTCCCGCGGCCGCTCCTCGCTCGAAGGGCCGGACACGACCGCGCGGCGGGCCTGCTCGGCGCTGTCGGGCAGGTCGCACACGTCGACGATCACCCAGTCGGCGTAGGAGTCGGCGAGCAGCGCCGCCGCGTCGTCCAGCGCCAGGGGGCGGCCCGCGCCGCCCGGGCCCGCGCTGGCCAGCAGCAGCCGCGTCATCCGCGTCAGCACATCCAGCCGGCGTGCCGCCAGCACTACCACCTGGTCCTCGACCTCCGGCTCCAGCGGCGCGGGGCCCTCGTCCCCGCCGGTCGGCGGTGGCGAGAGCACGACGAGGACCAGTGGCGCGGCCTCGGTGGGAACGTCCAGCCGGGTCAGCGTCATGTGCACGTCCTCGGCCCACCCGCGCTGGGCCAGCCGCGAGTCGAAGGACGCCGGATCCCCGCTGCGCAGCACCGCGGCCAGACGCGAGCGCATCGCCGCCCGGCGGCGCAGGTCCACGAAGTTGGCGAACGGCTTGCCGGAGAGGTAGCCCGGAGAGCTGCCCAGCCGGTCGGCGCCGATCGCGTTGATACGCCGGATGTAGCCCTCGTGGTCGAGCAGCACCGCCGGCACGCTCAGCTGGCTGAACACCGCGCGCAGCACCGAGCGCTCGTCGTCGCCGTTGGACCGGCGCGGCGCCGAGGCCGACTCCGCCGTGGCCAGCCGCTGCCCGCAGTCCTGCAGCAGGTGCTGTGCGAACCCCAGCTCGGCCAGCGCCGCATCGGCGGTCTCGGCGGAGTCGTCCGGATACATGGTGTGCGTGCTGCGCAGCGCCGCCACGCGGTCGCCCAGTTCGGCGATCTCGCGCTGCAGGTCGGCGAGGTTGTCCGGCACGCTTGCACTCCTGACGTGGACGGGCGCGGGCCGCCGGGCGGGCCCGGCCCCGCAATGACGCTAGCGCATGCGACGAGGCCGGTGAGATCACGATTACCGTAGAGCCACGGTCCGCCCGCAGTGCCCCTGGACGGCAGTCCGGACACCGCAGGGGCATCCGGACCGGAAAGGGGGACGTGCCCATGTGGGTCGACCGCCTCGCGCGCGAGATCGGCGCGCTGGGCCAGGCGGAGACCGCCACACCGGAGCGCGCGCTGGACCGGATGAGCGCGGCGGCCGCCCGCGAGGTCCCGGGGTGCTCCGCGGCGCTCGTGGTCATCTGGCACGACGTCGCGCCCGGCGACGACCGCTCCGACGAGTCGGAGGAGGTGGCCGGTCGGCACGTCGTCGTGGATTACGGCGCATCCCACTCCGACCTCGCCACCGCCTTCGAGTACCAATACACCACCGACGAGGGCCCCACGGTCGAGGCGGTGCGCGAGATGCGTCCGGTGACGGTGGACGACGTTCTGCGCGAGGAGCGCTGGCCCACCTACACGAGCATGGCCGTGCAGTGCGGCGACCGCTCGTCGGTGACCTTCCCCTGCGAGCTGGAGGGCGAGGTGGTGACCTTCGGCGTGCATTCGGGCCGCGCCGACGCCTTCGACGAATCGGTGGTGACCCCGCTGATGGCGCTGCTGGCCGAACACGCCGCCGTCGCCCTGCACACCGCCGACCGCTACACCGACGTCGCACGTGAGGCCGCCCACATGCGTCGCGCGATGTCGGTGCGGGCCGTCATCGACCAGGCCAAGGGCATCATCATGCACGCTCGCGGCTGCGGCGCCGACGAGGCCTTCGCCGAGCTGCGCGGGGTGGCCCAACGCCACCGGATGAAGGTCGCCGACGTGGCACGCAGCCTGGTCGCCGAGCACGCCGACAACAACGGCAGGTAGCCGGAGGGGGCGCCGCATCCGCGGGCGCCATCCGGGGTTCGGGCACGGCCGGCGGCGGGGAGCGTCGGGACGGCGGTCCCGCAGAAGCGCGCGGCGTGCAGTCGGCGTATCGGTGTTATGACGCTGTGCAACGCACCCTGTGGCACCCGCTGCCGTGCGGCTAGTGTTGGCGCCAGCCGGAGCCGCCCGGTCCGGCCGTGCCGGATCGGGGGGAACCATCGCCCTCCTCCTCGCGTTGGGGATAGGACCGGCCACGACCGCGGCGCGCAGCGTTCCGGCGAGGGCGGCGGGCGAGGGATGAGAGAGTCCACGGCGCGCAGCGCCTCCAGCGGGAATCGAGGAACGTGACTGTGGCGACGGAGATCCCGGTCCGGTCGGAGGGCGACGTCGTGGTGGTCGCCCCGGAGGGCGAGCTGGACGCCGTCACCTCGCCGGGCCTCGCCGATGTGCTCGACGGCCTGCTCGCGGCCGACCCGCCGTGGCGGGGCGTGGTGATCGACCTGTCACTGGTGACCTTCTGCGACTCCCGATGCATCGGAGTGCTCGTCTCGGCCTACCGCCAGGCCCGCGACGAGGGAGTCGGCCTCGCGGTGGCGGCGCCCCAGCGCAGCGTCCTGCGCCTGTTCGTGATCGCCGGCATCGACCAGGTTCTGCGTATCGAAGAGGACACCGGCCACGCCGTGGAGACGGTACTCGCCTGACGGCCCGGCGCCCGTGGAAACGGCCCGGCGGGTGGCGCCCGAGCGAAAGCGCGGCGTGCGCTCGGCGGCACGCAGGCACACGCGCTCCGCGCACGCAGCCCCGTTGCCGCGGCCTTCTGTGGCGGCGGGTCGTGGGTGGTTTTCGGTCGGTGCCATCTCCGTCCCAGGGACGAGGCCCTCGTGGCTTCATCGAGGGCGCGGGACTGTCCGGCGGCTCGGGGCCGGTAGCGAGGAACCCGCCGAGATCTCCTGGAGCGGATCGGCCCGGAGGGTGCGGCGACGGGGCGTGTGTGCGCGAAGCGCTGAGAGCCCGTTTGCCGCCGAGCGCACGGCGGGCTTGCTCTACCGGCCCGTCATCAGTGCCGCGCCCGGCGGCTCACGTCGCGAAGTGCAGGCGGATCCGGCTGCCGTGCGCTCCTGAGCTGATCTCCATGTAGTCGCAGAGCTGCCGGGTGATCCACAGGCCGTAGCCGCGCGGGCTCAGCGGGTCGGCCGGGTGGTAGCCCAAGAGCGGGTCGTGCAGGCCGGTGCCGCGGTCGGCGACGTCGCAGAGCAGCCAGCCGGGTCTGCGCCCCAGGGTGAGGGTGCCGGCGCCGCCGCCGTGCTCCACGGCGTTGGCGGCGAGTTCGTTGACGGCGAGGACCAGGTCGCCCAGCCGCTTTCGCGGGACGCCGGCCTTCTCGGCCGCCTCGGTCGCCGCGGTGCGCAACGCCGCGAGGTCGGCGTCGAACTCCAGGGTGCGCTGCTCGCCGGCGGGCGCGGGAAGCGGACGCGCGAGGTCGGGCGCGCTGAACGACGCCGGGTCGACGTAGTCGGGACTGCCGTGCTCGTCGCCTTCGGCCACGAGCACGGGGTGGGTGCGCCGGACGTCGCGCCGCACCCGCTCGGGCAGCGTGCGGGTGTCGTGCAGGCACAGCAGCCGCAGCCGGGTTCCGGCCAGCGCGCGCGTGAGTACCGAGTCCAGGCGGTGCCACTCGCGCAGTCGCACCGGGTCCTCCGACGGCAGCGGGGGTTCGCCCACCACCAGCACCGGGCGGGGATGCTCGGCGCGGGCACGCGAGTGCAGGGCCGCCAGTGTGCGGCCCGGAGCATCGTAGAGTTCGGCGGCCTCCAGCGGCTCCACGTGGGAGGCGTCGGCCGCCGGCAGGCCGGACAGCAGCGCTGCGCGGGTTTCCGGCGCGACGCCCAGCACGACGCGGTCGCCGTCCCGGCGCGCCGCGCGCATCCGGGGCAGGACCCGGTCGCGCAGGTCCGCGGCCGAGGAGTAGAACACACCGCGGTGCTGGAACCCCCCGGTCTCCTCCGTGCCCGTTCCGGCCGTCTCCGCACGCGACGTCATCGACTCAACCCGGCAGCCCTCCTAGCCGCAGCCGCTGGCCTCTCCGCTCGGCCTCGTGCGCCGACGCCGGCGCCGGTGCACGATCGCCGCCTAGTGTGCACCATCGCCCGCGGCATAGGGCAGCTCGGCCTCCTGGGCGGGGCAGCAGCGCTGGTAGACGCGCTCGGTCTCGGCCGCGACGCGCTCCCACGTGAACCGGGAGGCCGCCCGGTCGCCGGCGGCGATGCCGTAGGCGGTGGCCATGGTGGGCTCGGCGGTCAGCGAGCGCACCGCGCGGGCCAGCGCGTCGGGGCGGGCGGCGCGCAGCAGAGTGCCTGTCGTGCCGTGCAGCACCGCCTCGTTTACGACACCTGCGCCGCGGGCCACCACCGGCAGTCCGCAGGCCATGGCCTCCAGCACGGCGCCTCCGCACAACTCGTAGGGCGCGCCGGATACGTAGACGTCGGCGGAGCGCAGCAGCCGCGGCAGCTCCTTGCGGTCGACGGGGCCGGTGAGGCTGAGCCGGTCGTCGACGCCGGCCTCCTTCGCGAGCAGTTCCACGCGCCGCGCGTCGTCGCTGAGGGGCAGCTCCTCCTGTCCCGGACCGGCGACGATGGTCAGCTCGGCGTCGGTCAGCCGGCGCAGCGTGGCGATCAGCACCTCGGCACCGCCGGCGGCCAGGTCGGTCACCGAGACCATCCGGGTGCGGCCGCCGCGGCGCGGGCTCCAGGTGTCGGCCGAGGAGCCGCCCTCGGCGTTGAAGTGGTCGGTGTCGACACCGAAGGGCACCACGCTGACCTTGGCGCGCGGCACGCCCATGCGCGCGAGCTCGAAGCGCTGGTCGGCGGAGCCGACCACGATCTGGTCGGCGTGCCCGGCGACCGCGGCCTCGATGCGGGCGCGGTCGGGCCGCTCGGGCAGGCCGGCGCGCTGCTCGGCGGCGTTGAGGGAGCGGAAGGTCTGCACGATGGGCGGCTGCGCGCCGTCCTCGGCGCACGCCTGGACGGCCGAGACCACGGCGAGGCCGCTGGTCCAGCCGAAGGCGTGCAGCACGTCGGGGGGCTCCTCGGCGAGCCTGGCGCCCAGCGTCTGGGCGAAGGCGCCGGTGTGCTCGGCGGCCGCGCCCTCCTCCACGCGTCGCTCGGGCCCGGCCGAGAGGTGCTCGACCATGACACCCCGGCCCATGCGCGAGCGTTCGGGCAGACCGGGGGAGTGCTTACGGGAGTAGACCGTCACGCGATGGCCCGCCTTGGCCAGGTGGCGGGCGAGCGCGGCGATCTGGACACTGTCGCCGCAGGCGGGCTCGCCCTTGTGCGCGGGCAGCGGGTTGGCGTGCTCGGCGATCATTGCGATCTTCACGTGTGGCTCCTCAGGGCGAGACGACGACCCGATACGAAGACGGATGCCGGGCCGCAGGGTGGCGTTGTCGCGCAGGCGGCGCCCGTGGGCGCGAGGCGCGGCGGGGGCGGCCGCCGCAGGGCGCGGCGGGTTCGGCGCAGACCGGGCGCGCGGCAGGAGGCACCGGGCGAGGGGAGAGGTCGAGAAAAGCAAAGGGCCAGACGCATGCGGATCACACCTTCGAGCGTTCGCAGAGAAACGAGAAGCGCTCGCCGGAACCCAGGCGCGATGGATCAGCGCCGCGGCGAGCGCGCGAACGTCGGTGTGTCTGCGTCTTAGACACCCAACGGGAACGATTATGCCAGAGGCGCGGAGAGCCGAACAAGACAGGGGCTGTGGCCTGCGATGTCGTGTCCGAGGGGAGGTCGGTGGCCGCGGGGGCGCGTTTGGCGGGTGCTCCCTCGGGCACGGTTGGCCGCGTAGGTGTCTCCTGTGATTCGAAAGTACGAGGGACCATGACTGCGCGGCCCCCCGGGAGTGCCGCCGCGGCGCGCTCTCCGCGTGGCGGAGCCCGGGACGTACCGGATCCCCTGCCCGACTACACGCCCCGCGACGCACTGCACGGACGCCGCGCCTTGGTCATCGGCGGGCTGGCCGGCGGCGGGCCGGGGCGAACCGTGGCCGCCGCGCTGGCCAAGGAGGGCGCCGCCGTGGCGGTCGCCGACACCACGCGGCTGGCGGGTCAGGCTCCCGGAGCGCGGCCGGTGCCCCGGCAGCTTGCGAGCGACGACCCTGTGCTGCTGACCGCCGGGCTCGTATCGGCACTGGGAGCCTGGTCGCTGCCGATCCACTGCGACCCGGCCAGCGAGAGTGACGGCCGCACCGCCGTCGCCTACACCGCGCTGGAGTTCGGCGCACTCGACCTGCTGGTGGTCTGCGGCACGACGGCGGTCGGCGACGACACCGGATCCCACCGCACGGGCGGTCTGGGTGCCGCTGTGGCCCCCGGGGCCGCACCGCACCTGCACCAGGGCTCGGAGTTGGGCTCCGTGCTGCGCACTGTGCGTGCGGCCCGGCCCTTCCTCAGCGAGGGCGCCGTCGCGGTGCTGCTGGGCGAGCGCGGCGCGGGAAGTCCCCGTGCGCGCGCGGCGCTGCGGTCGTTCGCGGGCTCGCTGGGCGAGCGGCGCGTACGGGTGAACTGCCTCGCTCCCCGTTCGGCCGACACCGAGGCCGCCGTCGCCGCGGCGGTCGCGGAGTTGGCCGCAGAAGACGGGCGCTCCGGCGAAGTGGTAGGAGTAGCCCAGGTTCCGCGTCCGCACTAGGGGCGGGACATCGACGATTCGCAGGTTCCGTGGCTTCCTGCCGACGGATGTTCGCTGGGGCGTAGAGTGCGCCCGTAGTTTGGTGGCGACGAAGTCGCCGGGAACTGCGTATGAGGGCGATTTCCGCCATGATGTAGGCGGATTTTGACCACGATCAGCGGTCCCCGGATACGGTTGCATGATCAAAGCGCCGCGGCCTCCCGTACGGCCAGGCGCCGCTTGGGACTGTTCGGCAGCCACTGCCGTTGAAACAGGAGGTTGGGCGTATGGGTGTCGCTGGTGGGGAAGTCACGGTCACGGCCCTCACGCACCGGGGCGCTGTACGCACGGCCAACGAGGATGCGGTGGTCATGGGCGCGCTCACCGTCGCCAGTGCCAACATGACGCTCCCGGCCCGGTGCGTGCTTCCGCTCACCGAGCCGGTGATCCTGGCCGTCGCCGACGGCCTGGGCGGCCACGCGGCAGGCGAGATCGCCTCCGAGCACGCCGTGCACCGCATGGCCGAGATGAGTCCGCGGCTGGTGAGCCCTGATGACGTCGACGTCCTGCTGAAGAACATCGACGAGGAGATCAAGGACCACGCCACCCAGCACACGGAGTTCTCCGGAATGGGAACGACGGTGGCCGGTCTGCTCCTCAACACCGACGGCAACTTCTGGTTCAACGTCGGCGACTCGCGCACCTACCGGCTGGAGGGCACTCGGCTGCGCCAGCTCTCCGAGGACGACTCGCCCCCTCTGCCCCCCTCCGACGACGGCAAGCCGGTCACCACGAACTTCATCACCCAGTCGCTGGGCGGCAGCGGCAGCACCGCGATGCTGCCCCACGTGGGACGCGACCACGAGCCCGACCCCAGCGCCTGGCTGATGTGCAGCGACGGCCTCTCTGACCTGGTGACGGTGGCGGAGATGGAGCGCATCATCGCCGAGGCCGGAAGCGACGAGGGCGCCGTGCACGGCCTGTGGCAGACGGCCATGGAGGCCGGGGGCCGCGACAACATCAGCATCCTGCTGGCCCGCCGCGTCTGAGCGCCGTCCGTCGGCGCCGGTCGCGCGGCGCCGACGGGCCGCGCGGTCGGCGCCCACGGCCGCTGCGAGACCGGCGGCGGTGCGCGGAGGTCAGTCCTGCTCGCCGCCGCGTCCGCCGGGGCGGTTGCGCAGGCGGATGAGCAGAATGGCGATCAGGGCGAGGACGGCGATCGCGACCACAACGCCGGCCACCGGGCCCAGGCGGGAGGGGTCGGTCGGCGACTGCGCTGCAGGCGACTCCTCGGCGTCCGCGCCCTCGTCGGCTCCGCCGCCGTCCTGCGGGGAGGACGCCTCGGGTTCGGGCGACGGACTGGAGTCGGCGACGGCCTCTTCGGTGACGGAGAAGGCGATCTCGTCCTCCAGCGCGTGGCCGTCGGAGGAGATGATGCGGTAGGCGACGGTGTACTCGCCGGCGGCGGGCAGTTCCTGCAGGCCCACGGACGCGTCCGGGCCGTCGATTCGGACTTCGCCCTCTTCGTGGTTCTCGCCGTCGGGGCCGGTGACCACGATGGCGTTGCTGCCTTCGCCGACGTCGCCGCTGAAGGTCAGCTCCACCTCGTCGGGAGCGGTGTCCAGCTTGTCGCCGTCCTCGGGCGAGGAGCCGATCAGGGTGTCGTGCGCAAGGGCGGCCGGCGCCGTCGCGGTCGCCAGGGCCAGCGAGCCGAGCAGGGCTGCGGCGGCGACCGCCGGGCGCCGCGCCCGAGACGGGCGCCGCCGCTGTAGGGCCGGATCGGGGAGTGCGGGCGTGGCCAGGGTCATCGGCGGGGTTCCTTATGGACGGGGGCGGGGCTGTGGCCGGGCGGGCGGTTCCCGCCCGGAGCCGGCACGGCGTGCGCGGGCCCGTACCGCCGGGCGCGGAACCGAGCGCTCGCAGGGGCCGTACGGTTCCTCAACCTATAGGCGACGCCGTGCCGTGGGCGCCGCGCATCCCCCCGTTCGCACGTGGGCACGGTGTCTGTGCGTCTTCGTCGCAGCGCGGAGCCGGATCCGCGCTTTGCGGGGCCGCGGGTGCTTCAGGAAGCCATCGGCAGCGGCTCGCGGCGCATGTAGCGGCGGTCTTCCGGTGTCGTGCCGCCCCAGACGCCGTGCGGTTCGCCCGCGCGCAGCGCCCAGTCGAGGCACTCCGCCCGGACCACGCAGGTGCGGCAGATGGCCTTGGCGAGATCAGCGTCGTGCTGTCCGGGGCCCGTCGTGCTGACGGGGAAGAAGAGTTCGGGGTCGTACTGGCGGCATGCGCCCTGGGCGACCCAGTCTTCGCTTTCGTGGTAAAGGCGGTTCACCAGGAGCCTCCGTTCCCTGGCCGGTCCCCGCGCGGGAGCGGTCGGCCGGGCGCCGCGCGGAGGACGTGTCTGGTCGCAGCAGGGAGCGGCGTGGCCGTCGCCCCATCGCGATGCGACCCATCGTAGTACTACGAGTGGTCGTACTACGAAAAGTCTGCCAAAATTTTTCGCCGCGCTTCAAGTCCGCACACGTGCCGGGTGACGGCGCTGGAGTCGCGCCGGGGCGCTCGGCGGTCGTCGCGCCCGCTACCCCCGAATCGCGCCGCCTCCCCTTTTCGTGCGGCCCGATCGTCCGCGGAGGCGCCGGTGCGGGGCGCGCCGGAGAGGAGGACGGGCGATCCCGGCATGCGCGGGCGCCGATGCCGTTCCCTGTCTTGGGTCGCGACGCGGGCGGCTATGTCGCGAGCATCCACCCGAATCCCTGTGACTTAACGCACCCTTAAAATTCGCTGCGAGTCCCCTATGTTTGCCTGAGAACCGGCACAATCTGCTCTGGCGCGCAGCGCCGAGCCCGTCTCCCGGTGCTCCCGGGCGGTGGCCTGAACCCCTGGTGAGCATGGCGTGAGAGGTGCTTCCCCGGGAGGTGCGCGAACTCTCCCGATGGCGACGCAAAGTGACGACCCGGGCAAAATAGACAGGCCATACCCGCTGAAACAGCGCTGAAACATACACCGTTCGGCGGCTGGAAACGCTGCTCAGAATCGTTCGCTATGTTCCATCGACGTGCCTGACCAACAGACCGACGACGAGACCAGCGCCGTGGCCGACACCGGGGATAAGCCCGCTGTAGTCGGCGGCCCGGCGGCTTCCGACGGCATCCGTATGCAGGAGCCGACCATCGCCGACGGCCCCGACCTGTGGCGGCTCGCCCGCGATTCCGGGCTCGACATCAACTCGCCCTACGTCTACACGCTGTGGAGCCGGGACTTCGCCGCGACCAGCGTCATCGCACGTGACAGCGAGCACAATCCGCGCGGTTTCGTCACCGGATTCGTCCGCCCCGCCTATCCTGACACTTACTTCCTGTGGCAGGTGGGCGTGGATCCCGGTTTCCGCGGACGCCGGCTGGCACGCCGCATGCTCGACCACATCGGCGACCGGATCGCCGCACTCGGGCTTACGCACCTGGAGGCCACGGTGACGCCGGACAACGCAGCATCGCGCGCGCTGTTCGAATCCTTTGCCCGGTCCAGGGAATGTACGGCGGTGTGGAGCCCGCTGTTCGGGCGTGAGCATTTCCCGGCCGACGACAGCGAGGGCCACGAACCCGAAGACCTGGTCCGGATCGGCCCGCTGGGCCGACCGGACACTGACAGCAGCACGTCCGCCGATATCTGACAGCCCACTCACACCAGAGCTGAACAACCCCGACCCCCACGCGCTACACACTCTGTGAGCCCACGAACCTGGGGAAAGGACTCAAGGAACTCACGATGGAGATCTTCGAACGCCTCGAATCCGAAGTCCGCAGCTACAGCCGTAGCTGGCCGGTCGTCTTCAACGAGGCTCGGGGCAGCTACGTATACGACGAGTCGGGGCGTCCCTACCTCGACTTCTTCGCCGGTGCGGGCTCCCTCAACTACGGGCACAACAACCCGGAACTGAAATCCAAACTCATCGACTACCTGATGAGCGACGGGATCGTGCACAGCCTCGACGCGTACTCGACCACCAAGCGCGACTTCCTGTCGACCTTCGGCGAGACGATCCTCGAACCGCGCGGACTCGACTACAAGGTGCAGTTCCCCGGCCCGGCCGGCAACAACGCCGTCGAGGCGGCACTCAAACTCGCCCGCAAGTACACCGGGCGCGAGACCGTCATCAGCTTCACCAACGGCTTCCACGGCATGACCCTGGGCGCCCTGGCGGTCACCGGCAACTCCATGAAGCGCGGCGGGGCCGGCGTCCCGCTGAGCCACTCGGCCACCATGCCCTTCGACAGGTACATGGACGGCCAGACGCCCGACTTCCTGTGGTTCCGCAGCATGCTGGAAGACAGCGGCAGCGGTCTGGACGCGCCCGCCGCGGTCATCGTCGAGACGGTGCAGGGCGAGGGCGGCATCAACGTCGCCAGCGCCGAGTGGCTGCGCGGCCTCCAGGAGGTCTGCCACGAGTACGACATGCTGCTCATCGTCGACGACATCCAGATGGGCTGCGGCCGCACCGGTCCGTTCTTCAGCTTCGAGCACGCCGGCATCCAGCCCGACATCGTCACGCTGTCCAAGTCCATCAGCGGCTACGGCCTGCCGCTGGCCCTCACGCTGTTCAAGCGCGAGCTGGACGTGTGGGAGCCGGGCGAGCACAACGGCACCTTCCGCGGCCCCAACCCGGCCTTCGTGACCGGCACCGCCGCCATGCGGAAGTACTGGAGCGACGACTCCTTCCAGCAGGCCACCGAGGCCAAGGGCCAGCTGATCGACCGCCGCCTGCGGGCCGTGGCCGAGGAGCTGGGCCCCGAAGAGGCCCACGTGCGCGGCCGCGGCATGGCCCGCGGCCTGGTGCTGGAGCGCCCCGGCGCGGCCAACGTGCTCAGCCGCGAGGCCTTCGAGCGCGGCCTGCTTGTCGAGACCTCCGGGCCCGAGGACGAGGTGGCCAAGCTGCTGCCCGCGCTGACGTCCACCGAGCAGGAGCTTGAGGAAGGCCTGGCGATCATCGCCGATGCGGCCCGCGCCGCGATGAAGACGCCCCAGCCTGCCTGATCAGCAGTGGGCAGGGGCCGAGCGCCCCCACAATTGGCCGTGAAGGCGGTTCGGTCCCGGACGGCCCGGCCCGTCCGGGACCCCGCCTTCGGCCTACCGGAGCAAGCAAGAGGAGCATGCACTTTGATCGTGCGCAGCATGAGCGATGTCGACGGCACCGACGCCGACATCCGCACAGAGACCTGGCGCAGCCGCCGGATCGTCCTGGCCAAGGACAAGGTCGGGTTCTCGTTCCACGAGACCGTGCTCTACGCCGGCACGGAGACCAGCATGTGGTACGCCAACCACATCGAGCTGGTGCACTGCATCGAGGGCGAGGCGGAGGTCACCAACGACGAGACCGGTGAGACCCACCTGATCACGCCGGGCACGCTGTACCTCCTCAACGGCCACGAGCACCACACGGTGCGGCCCAAGACCGACTTCCGGGTGCTGTGCGTGTTCAACCCGCCGGTGACCGGCCGCGAGGTGCACGACGAGAACGGTGTGTACCCTCTGCTGACCGAGGACGGGGACGACTCCTCGGCGAAGTAGGACCCGGGCGGGGCGCGGCCGGGTCCGCGCTCCGCCTGCACGGGGCGGACCGCATGGCGGGGCCGCCCCGTCGTCTTCGACGGCAAGCGCGGGCGCTCGGCGCTCACGCGAGCCATAGGCGCACAGGCGCCGTGAGAACGAGACCGCCGAACGGAAACGAGGACGCGAACCCAGCGCGGCCGCCGGACGCCGCGCGTGCAGAGAAAAGGAGCGAATCCCTCCGGGGTATGGCCATGACTGCGACGACACACTTCGAGCAGCCGACCATGGACGACTACCCGACCCGCAAGGGACAGCAGCCGGCCCTGCTGTACCGCAAGGACCCGACCGTCTGGAACCAGGCGGCGAGCGGTCCGATGGACTCCGCGACCCTTGAGTCTTATGACGCCAAGGGCTATCTGCAGATCGAGTCCCTGATCACCCCCGACGAGCTTGAGACCTTCCGATCCGAGCTGTCGCGACTGAGCTCCGACGACGAGCTGAAGCAGGATCAGCGCGCCGTCGTCGAGCGGGCGTCCGACGAAGTCCGCTCCGTCTTCGAGGTGCACACCATCAGCCCGGTCTTCGCCGAGCTCGTGCGCGATCCGCGGCTGGTCGACCGCGCACGCCAGATCCTGGGCTCGGACGTCTACATCCACCAGAGCCGGGTGAACTACAAGCCCGGATTCTCGGGCACCGACTTCTTCTGGCACTCCGACTTCGAGACCTGGCACGCCGAGGACGGCATGCCGCGGATGCGCGCGGTGAGCATCTCCATCGCGCTCACCGACAACTACGAACACAACGGCTCGCTGATGATCATGCCGGGCTCGCACCGGACCTTCGTGTCCTGCGTCGGTGAGACCCCCGAGGACCACTACCGCGAATCGCTGAAGAAGCAGGAGATCGGCACCCCCGACCAGAGCAGCCTGTCGATCCTGGCCGACCAGCACGGCATCGACGTGCTGACCGGGCCGGCCGGCGGGGCCGTCATGTTCGACTCCAACTGCATGCACGGTTCCAGCGGCAACATCACGCCGTTCCCGCGGTCCAACGTGTTCGTCGTCTACAACAGCGTCGAGAACACCTGCGAGACGCCCTTCGCCGCGGCCCGTCCGCGGCCGCACTTCCTGGGCGCCCGCGATTTCACCCCCGTGAAATGACCGGGGAACACGGCGGCAACGAGACGAAGGTACGGCGTCCGTGGCCCGATCGTTACGGGGCCGGTCTCGGCCATGCACCGGGATAACCAGTGCATAACGTGCTATTCCGCCTCCGTTAGTCCAGGGCGATCATGGGCACGGAGTCCGCAGGCGCCGGTTGGTGCCGGGCGCCCCGCGTGACCGGGGGTACCGAGGCGACCCGTTCTCTGAGACGGTCGGGCTTCGCCTTAGGGGCCACGCATGTCCGTACCACCGCACGGCGCTCCTTCCCCGCGCGGGAGGGAGCGCCGCGTTGTTCGCCGACCCCCTTAGTTTCGCGACGAGGAGATGAGCAATGAGCAACAGCAGTCCCCTGGGTCACTTCGGCCGCCGCGATGTCCTCCGTGCCGGCGGCATCACCGCCGCTGCGCTGGCCGCAGGGCCGGGGCTGGCCGCGTGCTCCCGCACCGAGCCCTCCGAAGGGCAGAGTCTGCTGGAGAGCCTGCGCGAGAAGGGCTCCATCAAGGCCGCGATCAACAACGAGCCGCCGTTCGGCTTCATCGACGACAACGGCGAGGTCACCGGCGAGGCGCCCGAGCTGCTGCGCGCGATCGCCAAGGAGATGGGCATCGACGAGATCGAGGCCGAGACGGTCAGCTGGGACGGCCTCATCCCCGGTCTGAAGGCGGGCCGCTTCGACGTCGTCGCCGCCGGGATGTACATCACCCCCGAGCGCTGCAAGGAGGTCGCCTTCGCCGAGCCGGACTACAAGGTGCTCGAAGCGTTCATGGTGGAGAAGGGCAACCCCCTGGGCCTGGAGACCTACCAGTCCGTGGCCGAGAACCCCGACGTCACCATCGCGGTGCTCAACGCCTCTGTGGAGCAGAACTACGCCGAGGGCGCCGGGGTCAAGAAGAACCAGATGACGCTGGGCGACAACGCCGTTCAGATGCTCGACCTGCTGGAGAACGGCCGCGTGGACGCCGTGGGGCTGAGCACGTTCTCGCTGAACTACCAGATGGATCAGCGCGGCATGCAGGACGGCTACGAGGTGACCGAGGGCTTCACCCCCGTCATCGACGGCGAGGAGGTCAAGCCCGCCGGCGGGTTCGCCTTCCGCAAGAAGGACACGGAGCTCCTCGACGAGTTCAACAAGGTCCTGGCCGACTTCAAGGAGAGCGGCCGACTGACGGAGATCGGCAAGGAGTTCGGCTTCGACAAGACGGCCCACCCCGGAGACCTGACCACCGAGGAGCTGTGCTCGGCGGAAAACGGCTAGACGAGGATCCCCCGTGGATTTCTTCCTCAATAGATTCCCCGCCTATCTGGACGGGGCCCTGATCACACTGACGGTAACCGTGCTGGGGTCGGCGCTGGCGTTCGTCCTGGCGATGGTGGTCGGCATCGTCGGGACGCTGCGCAACCCCGCGGCGCGGGCCGTGGCCACGGTCTACACCGAGGCGTTCCGCGGCGTGGCGGCGCTGGTGCTGCTGTTCTGGTTCGCCTACGCGGTCCCCCAGATCACGCCCTACGAGCTGTCCCCGATGTTCGCCGGCGTCCTGGCGCTGGGGCTGAACGTGGGCGCCTACGGGGCCGAGGTGGTGCGTGCGGCGATCAACGCGGTACCCAGGGCGCAGACCGAGGCCACCATCGCGCTGAACATGTCGTGGGGGCGGCGGATGTGGCTGGTGCTGCTGCCGCAGGCCTGGGCGCAGATGCTGCCCACCTTCGGCAACCTGATCATCGAGCTGATGAAGGCCTCGGCGATCGTGTCGCTGATCAACGTCGCCGACCTCACCGACGTGGCCGGGAACATGCGCCAGACCACCGGTGAGACGGTCTTGGCCTACGGCAGCGCCATGGTCATGTACTTCGCCATCGCCCAACTGCTGATCGTGGGCATGCGGACGCTGGAGCGCCGGGCCAACCGGCGGCTGGGCAGGGCGCCGGCGCGTGGCGGTCTGCGGGATCTGCTGCGCCCGCCGACACCCGGAACGAAAGTGGGGACGGCCAAGTGAACTGGGACACCGAGTTCGCGATCAGCATCATCCCCCAGCTGCTGCAGGGGCTGGTCGTCACCATCCAGGCTACCGTCATCGGCTACGTCGTCGCACTGATCCTCGGGCTGGCCGTCGCAATCCTGCGGCGCGTCGACTACATCGGCCCGGTGGTCTTCGTGGTCTTCGAGTTCATCCGGACGACACCGGTGCTGGTGCAGCTGCTGTTCGTGTTCGCGCTGGCGCCGCCGACCGTCGCGCCGCTGACCATCGGCATCTCGGTGCTGGGCGTGCACTACGCGGCCTACACGGCCGAGGTCTACCGATCGGGGATCGAGGGTGTGGCCAAGGGCCAGTGGGAGGCCTGCCGCGCGCTGAGCCTGCCGCCCCTGCGGGTGTGGGGCGCGGTCGTGATGCCCCAGGCGATCCGCAAGGTCATCCCGCCGCTGGGCAACTACCTCATCTCCATGTTCAAGGACACGCCCTACCTGTTCGCCATCACCGTGCCCGAGATGATGTTCATGGCCAAGGCGATCGGCACCGAGGCGTTCCGCAGCATGGAGGCCTACACCCTGGCGGGCTTGTTTTTCCTGGCCGTGAGCGTGCCCTCCGCGGTCATCATCCGACGTCTGGAGCGCCGTTATGCAGCAGTCTGAGAGTCAGAGCACGGGGGCCGTCGGCGCGCGGTCCGAACAGGAGCCCTCGAACGGGGAGATCGTCCGGTTCGACCAGGTGGTCAAGCGGTACGGCAGCAACGTCGTACTCAACGAGCTGGACTTCTCCGTCGCGCCGGGCGAACGCGTCACGCTCATCGGCCCCAGCGGGTCGGGCAAGACCACGATCCTGCGGCTGCTGATGACGCTGGAGTCGATCGACGGCGGCGTCATCTGGGTCAACGGCGAACCGCTGTCGCACATGCGCCGCGGCGGCAAGCTCGTCAAGGCCAACGAGACCCACCTGCGGCGCGCACGCAAGAGCATCGGGATGGTCTTCCAGCAGTTCAACCTGTTCCCGAACATGAGCGTGCGCAAGAACGTCACCGAGGGCCCCGTGCACAGCCTGGGCGTGGCCAAGGACGAGGCGAACCAGCGCGCGGAGGACCTGCTGGACCTGGTGGGGCTCAGCGACAAGATCGATGCGCACCCCACTCAGCTCTCCGGCGGGCAGCAGCAGCGCGTGGCGATCGCCCGCGCGCTGGCCATGCGGCCGCAGATCCTGCTGCTGGACGAGGTCACCTCGGCGCTGGACCCCGAGCTGGTCGCCGGCGTGCTGGACGTGCTGCGCAACATCGCCCAGACCACCGACATCACCATGCTGTGCGTGACTCACGAGATGAGTTTCGCCCGCGACGTCTCGCACCGCGTGCTGATGTTCGACGAGGGTCAGGTCGCCGAAGAGGGCCCGCCCGAGCGGATCTTCGGAGACCCGCAGGAGGAGCGGACCAAGTCGTTCCTCAAGGCGGTCCTCGAGAACGGCTGAGGCCGGACCCGGCGCGGCTCCGCTTCCTCTCAGCCGGGTCCGCGCCGGGTGCCCACGCGCCGCCGTAACCATTCGCGGCGATTCACGCCCCAAGGGCGGCGCGGTACCCCCAAGCCCACTTTCCTCTGCGGAAAGTAAAAAAACGGAGAGTAACGACATACCGTTTCCATTGCGTCACCTTTCCCTTCAGACAGGAGAGACTGAGGTCCTGAGCTGGGGGGAGGCCGGTGGCGAAGTCATTCGGACGGTTACTGAAATGGGGCGCCGCTGCAGCGGTGACGGCCCTGGCGGTTGCGCTTGTGCTGAACCCGGTCGTTCCGATGCACGTGACCGGGGCCGTGGCGATAGCCCACGGGGCTCTGCTGCTGCCGGTAGCGGTGGGCGTCGTGCTCATCGCGGTCCTCACCGACCACGGCAGGAGCAGGCGGCTCGACCAACGGGTCCGCGCGGCCCTCGAAGGGCACTCGATGCCCTACGAGCTGGCCTGGCTGATGCTGCTGCTGGTGCTGTTCCTCATCGCCACCCTGGGCGTCTCCTTCTTCGCGGCGGTCTTCTTCCCCGCGGTGAGCTGGGAGGTCATGATGCCTCCCGTCCGCATCCTGCTGCTGTTCGTGCTGCCGCTGGTGGTGGTGGACCTCGGCGGCTTCACCACCGCGGGCTACAGCACCGTGATGCCGATGATCGCCATGGGCGTGAACGAGCGCTGGCGCTGGATGGGTGCGGTTCCCAGCGTGGTGGTGCTGGCTCTGATGGCCCTGGTGATCTATCCCGCCCCTGCGCCCAACGCGGTCGTCGCGGTGGCCGCGGTCGTGGCCATCGTGGCCGCCGTGGCCGTCCCCGAGGAGATCTTCTTCCGCGCCCTGCTGCAGACGCGCCTGGAGCGCGTTCTGGGCCGCTGGACCGGCCTCCTGGCAGGGGTGGTGCTGTTCACCGCGGCCAGCGTGTACCTGTCGGAGTTCGGCGACTTCTCGCGCCAGGCGCAGGAGCTGGAGTTCGGGGTGGTGCACGCGCTCGTGTTCTACGCGGGCGTCGGGGTGCTGCAGGGCTATCTGTGGGCCGCCTACCGCAACATCTGGCTCAACATCCTGCTGCGCAGCGGCATCGTGCTGCTGCGGGTGGCGCCGGCCCTGCAGCTCGTGTAGCCGCACGGGGCCGCCGCCCCGCAGCGCGGCCGCGGGTGGCCGGATCCGGTTACGGGCCGGACGCCGACGCGCTGGGATACTTGTAGGTCCCAGCACCTGGATCCGGAGGAAGCGGCATGGACCGGCCCGCCCCGCGCATACTCACCGACGACCTGCTGCTGCTCGCCTACCGGCCCGACACCGGACGCCCTTTCGCCGACGCCAACCGGTTGCAGTGCGGCCTGGCCGGGGCGCTGGTCGCCGAGGCCGTACTGGCCGGTGTGATCATGCTCGACGGCGGCGGGCGGCTCCACGCGACCGGCAAGCCCCGCACCGGGGACCCCGATGTCGACGGGATGGCCGATCGCATCGCGGCGGAGTCGCGGCCCCGCAAGGTCACGTGGTGGGTGCAGCGGCTGAACAAGCGAGGGCTGCGCCAGCGCCTCGTCGGCCGTGCCGTCTCCGTCGGCGTGCTGACCCACGAGCCGGGCCGCGTGTTGTGGATCTTCCCCGTCGACAACTACCGTCCGCAGCAACAGGACCATGAGCAGGAGGCCTGGGGGCTGCGCTCGGTGCTGCTGGGCCATGACGCGCCCGACGCCCGTTCGGCGGCGCTGCTCGCGCTGATCGGGGCCGTGCGCCTGGACGGCAAGCTGTTCGCCGACGTCCCCGCCGGCGACCGGCGCAGGCGGATCAAGGCGGTCACGGACCGCGACGACATCGGACGGGCGGTACGCGAGGTGATCCGGTCGATCGAGACCGCGGTCGCCGCCGTGGCGATAACCGCCGGAGCCGCAGGCGCATCCGGCGGAGGCGGTTGAGGGGCGGCCGCGGAGAGTGCCCGCTCGCCGTCGGCGCTCGCCGACGGCGACCGGGCCCGCGGCCCGGGCGACCGGGCGGATCCGTGCCGTGGGGCTTCCGCCCCGGCCGGTGTCACCGCGCGGAAACCGCGGCGTCCCCTCCCGTTCAGCGAAATGGGAGAACCTGCCCCGGTGACTGCAGAACCGGTTGATACGGGACGAAACGCCGATCTCCCCGCCGATCGCTTCCTCGACCGCGAAGTGGGCTGGCTGCGGTTCAACCAGCGGGTCCTGGAGCTCGCCGAGGACGCCGACACACCGCTGCTGGAACGCGCCCGCTACCTGTCCATCTTCGCCGGCAACCTCGACGAGTTCTTCATGGTCCGCGTCGCCGGGCTCAAGCGGCGACTGGCCACCGGCGTAGCCGTCACCTCGGCCACCCGCCACCACCCCGACGAGCTGCTGCGGCGCATTTCCGACGTCTCACGAGAACTGATGCTGCGCCAGGCGCGCTGCCTGCACGACTCGGTCGCCCCCGCCCTGGCCGAGGCCGGCATCCGCCTCGTGCGCTGGGAGGACCTCGACGCCGACGAGCGGGAGCGCATGCGCGTCCTCTTCCACGGCTCGATCTACCCGCTGCTCACGCCCTTCGCGGTCGACCCCGCGCACCCCTTCCCCTACATCTCGGGCCGCTCGCTCAACCTGGCCGTCACCGTCCGCGACCCGCAGACCGGTCGGACGATGTTCGCCCGCGTCAAAATGCCCGCGGCCATGACCCGGTTCGTCGACCTGGGCGGCGACCGCTTCGTGCCCACCGAGGACGTCGTCGCCGTTCACCTGCCGGTGCTGTTCGAGGGGATGGAGGTGCTGGAGCACCACGCCTTCCGGGTCACCCGCAACGCCGACCTCGAACTCGACGAGGACGAGACCGACGACCTCGTGCAGTCGCTGGAGAACGAGTTGCGGCGGCGCCGCTTCGGCCCGCTCGTGCGGCTGGAGGTCGAGGAGACCATCTCCGAGGACGTCCTGGACATCCTGCGCCGCGAGCTGGGCGCCGAGGAGCGCGAGATCTACCGGGTGCCCGGGCCGCTCAACCTCGCGGGGCTCGACCAGATCGCCGACCTGCCGCGCCCGGACCTGCGCTTCTCCCCGGTGGTACCCGCCGAGCCCGACGCCCTGGCCCAGGAGGGCTTCTTCGACGCCGTCGGAAGCGGGGAGCTGCTGGTCCACCACCCCTACGAGTCGTTCACCACCACGACCGAGCGCTTCCTCGCCCTGGCCGCCGCCGACCCCAGAGTCGTCGCGATCAAGCAGACCCTCTACCGCACCAGCGGCGACTCCCCGATCGTGGAGTCCCTCATCGACGCCGCGCGCGCCGGCAAGGAGGTCGTCGTCCTGGTCGAGATCAAGGCGCGCTTCGACGAGCACAACAACATCCTGTGGGCGCGCAAGCTCGAAGAGGCCGGCTGCCACGTCGTCTACGGCGTCGTCGGCCTGAAGACCCACTGCAAGCTCGCCCTGGTCGTGCGCGAGGACGACGACGGCACAGTGCGCCGGTACTGCCACGTCGGTACGGGCAACTACAACCCCGGCACCGCCCGCGTGTATGAGGACTTCGGGCTGTTCAGCGCCGCCCCCGAAGTCGGCGAGGATCTCAGCGACCTCTTCAACCACCTCACCGGCTTCTCCCGGAAGTCCGAGTACCGCCGGCTGCTCGTGGCGCCTTCGGGCCTGCGCAGCGGCCTGATGCAGCGCATCGCACAGGAGATGTCGGCCCACGCGCGCGGCGAGCCGGCCCGCATCCGCATCAAGGTCAACTCGCTGGTCGACGAGGAGATCGTCGACGCCCTCTACGAGGCCTCGCGTGCGGGAGTGCCCGTCGACCTGTGGGTGCGCGGCAGCTGCGTCCTGCGGCCCGGACTGGAGGGGCTGTCCGAGACGATCCGGGTGCGCAGTATCCTCGGACGGTTCCTGGAGCACTCCAGGATCTTCGTGTTCGAGAACGGAGGGCGGCCGCAGGTGTGGATGGGCAGCGCCGACCTCATGCCGCGCAACCTGGACCGGCGGGTCGAGGCCCTGGTCAGGATCGACGACCCCGCCCAGCGCGCTCGCCTGGTCGAGCTGATGGACCTGGCCATGGCCGACGCCACCGCCTCGTGGCGTATGGAGCCCGACGGCGACTGGCACCGCGTCGTCCGCGGCGACACGGGGAAGCGGCTCCTGGAACTGCAGAGTGCGCTGCGCGGCGACCGCCGCATGCGGGCCGTCGATGTCTGACCGCCCCCGCGTCCCCGGCAGCGCCGCCGACACCGCCCCGGAGCGCGGAATTCCGCCGGGCGGGTACCTGGAGCCCATTCGCGCCGCCGGCGCCGTGCTGTGGCGCGGCGGGCCCGGCGCGCGCGAGGTCGCGCTGGTGCACCGGCCCGAGCGCGCCGACTGGACCCTGCCCAAGGGCAAGGTCAAGAACCGCGAGCACGTGCTCGGCGCCGCCGTGCGCGAGACAGCGGAGGAGACCGGCCTGCTGCCCGTCCTCGGCCGCCGGCTGCCGCCGCAGCGCTATCTCAAGGACGGCTGGCCCAAACAGGTCGAGTGGTGGGCCGCCACGGCCCGGGGGGAGTCCCGCTTCGAGCCCGGCGACGAGGTCGACGCGCTGGAGTGGCTTCCCGTGGACCGGGCGCGCGACCGCCTCACCTACGGCAGCGACGCCGAGGTGCTGGACGAGTTCGCCGCCGGGCCCGCCGAGACCGTCCCGCTGGTCCTGCTGCGCCACGCCTCGGCCGGGTCCAAGGGCGGTCGGGACGGCGACGACCTGCTGCGGCCGCTCGACGCGGAGGGCCGCGGCGACGCCGACGCGCTCGCCCGTGTGCTGCCCGCCCTGGGCACCTTGCGTGTGGTCAGCTCGGAGGCGGCACGCTGCGTCGAGACCATGACCCCCTACTCGGCGGCCAACTGCGCCCCCATGCGCACCGAGCGGGCCTTCACCGCCGACTCCGCGCAGGCCGGGACCACGGTCGACGCCGAAGCGGCGCGGGCGGCCCTGGACGCGCTGATCGACGAGGGCGTGCCCACCGCCGTGTGCACGCACGGCGAACTGGTCTCGGGCCTGGTGCGCGCCGCCCTGGGCCGCCTGGACGCCCCCGTCCCGCAGCAGCTGTCGCTGCGCAAGGGCGCCTTCTGGGTGCTGCACCTGTCCTGTGCCGACGGCCGCCTGGCAGCGATGGAGCGCCACTCCGCGCGCGTTTAGCACGCCCTGCGGTCACCGCACAGGCGTGCCCGTGGCGAGGGGCGGGGGTTCCCGGCGGGGCCCTCGCCGCGGCGGCTGAGAGGATGCGGGCATGGCCAAACACCAGGTATCGCGCAGCGTGGTGATCGACGCTCCCGCCGAGCGCATCTTCCGCATCATCAGCGACCCCCGCCGCCACCACGAGTTCGACGGCTCCGGCACCGTCCAGCAGGCCCGCGGCGACGCCGAGCGCCTGGGTCCGGGCTCGCGCTTCGGCATGGACATGCGCATGGGCCTGCCCTACAGCACCTCCAACCGGGTCGTGGAGTACGAGGAGAACCGGCTGATCGCCTGGAGCCACATCGGCCCCCACATCTGGCGCTGGCGGCTGGAGCCCGTGGACGACGGCACCACCCGGGTCACCGAGACCTTCGACTACACGCGGATGTCGGCCTTCTACATGCTGATCGGCTACCCGGCCCGCAACGCCCGCGGCATCGAGCAGACGCTGCCGCGCCTCAAGCGCCTCGCCGAGGAGGGCACCCCCGACAAGGACACCACCGAAGGCGCGGAGTAGCCCGCGCGGCGCGCTGCACCGATGCGCGCCGCGCGGGCTCGCGCCCGTGCCAGACTTGATGCCATGCCGCCCTCGTTCGCTGAAGCCCGCATCGACCTGAGCGCGATCAGTGAGAACACCGCCGTGCTCGCACGGCGCGCACCCGGCGCAGCGGTCATGGGCGTGGTCAAGGCCGACGGCTACGGCCACGGCATGCTGCCCGCCGCCCGCGCCATGCTGGCCGGAGGCGCCCAGTGGCTGGGCACCGCCTTCATCGAGGAGGCGTTGGAGCTGCGCGGCGCCGGCATCACCTGCCCCCTCGTCGCCTGGATCCTGCCGCCTCGCGCGCCCGTGGCCCAGGCGGTGTCCGCCGACATCGACCTGGGCGTCAGCACGCCGTCCCTGATCGGCGACATCGCCGGTGCGGCCCGCGAGACGGGGCGCCGCGCGCGTGTGCACCTCAAGGCCGACACCGGACTCAACCGCGGCGGCCTCACCGCCGACCAGTGGCCCGAGACCGTCGCCGCCGCCGCGCGCGCCGAGGCCGACGGGCTGATCCGCGTGACCGGGCTGTTCTCGCACTTCGCCTGCGCCGACGAGCCCGGCCACCCCTCCATCGCCGCCCAGACCTCCGCCTTCCACGAGGCGCTGGAGATCGCCGGCAAGGCCGGGCTGGAGCCCGAGGTGCGCCACCTGGCCAACTCCGCGGCCACCCTCACCCTGCCCGAGGCCCACTTCGACCTGGTGCGCCCGGGGATCGCAAGCTACGGACTGAGCCCCATCCCCGGCCTGGCCGACACCGGCCTGCGCCCGGCCATGACCCTGCGCACCGCCGTCGCCCTGGTCAAGCGGGTGCCCGCCGGAAGCGGTGTCTCCTACGGACACCGCTACACCACCGACCGCCCGGCCAACCTGGCGCTGATCCCGCTCGGCTACGGCGACGGCGTGCCCCGCCACGCCACCAACACAGGACCGGTCCAGGTCGGCGGAAGGCGCCGCACGATCTCCGGCACCGTGTGCATGGACCAGTTCATGGTCGACCTCGGCGACGACACCCTCGGTGCCGAACCCGAGGCGGTGCTGTTCGGCCCCGGCGACTCGGGCGAGCCCACCGCCCAGGACTGGGCCGACATGCTGGGGACCATCCCCTACGAGATCGTCACCCGCATCTCCGCGCGCGTCCCGCGCGTCTACGGCGGCACCGGCTGACACCCGGCGGGAACCGCGGCCCGGGGCCCGGGCGCCTCCGCCGGCGTCCGAGCCGGTGGCGGGGCCCGCCTACCCTGGTTCATGTGGACGGATCCACCGCCGCATCAGATCGAGACAGTGCTGCGAGCCTATGACCGAGACGACCCCGACCGCCGGATCCGACTCCGGCGCCGCACCCGGCACCCGCGCGAACACCGTGTTCGTCACCGCTGAGACCGACTCCGCGATGCGTGCCCTCGGCCGCCGCATCGCCGGCCTGCTGCGCCCCGGCGACCTGCTGGTCCTCAGCGGACCGCTGGGCGCCGGCAAGACGACCCTGACTCAGGGCATCGGCGAAGGACTGGGCGTCCGCGGTCCCATCACCTCGCCGACGTTCGTCATCGCGCGGGTGCACCCCTCGGAGACCGGCGGTCCCGCGCTCGTGCACGCCGACGCCTACCGCCTCGGCGGCGTAGAGGAACTCGACGACCTCGACCTCGACTCCGCGATGGAGGATTCGGTGACCGCCGTCGAATGGGGCGAGGGAATCGCCGAGCACCTCACCGACGAGCGGCTGGAGATCACCATCGCCCGCCACCCCGACGACACCCGCCGTGTCACTCTGACGGGCATCGGCGTGCGCTGGTCCCACCTCGCCCTGGATGCGGAATAGGCTGAACGATCGTGCTCCTCCTGGCTTTCGACACCGCGACCCCGGCCATCACCAGCGCCGTCTGCGAAGCCCGCGACGACGGCGTGCGTGTGCGGGCCGCCGCCTCCACCGTGGACGCCCGCCACCACGGCGAGCTGCTCAGCCCGCAGATCGGCGAGAGCCTGGCCCAAGCCGGCGCCGCCTTCAGCGACCTCACGCACATCGCCGTGGGGATCGGCCCCGGCCCCTACACCGGCCTGCGCGTGGGCCTGTCCACCGCCCACGCCCTGGCCGAGGCATTGGGCATCGCCTGCCACGGGGTCCCGACGCTGGACGCGATCGCCTTCGCCTCCGGCCGCGAAGCCCCCTTCATCGCCGCCACGGACGCCCGCCGCAAGGAGATCTTCTGGGCGCGCTACTCCGACGCGCGCACGCGTACCGGTGAGATCGCGGTGGACCGCCCGTCGGCCGTGGACACCGAAGGACTTCCGGTGATCGGCCACGGCGCCCACCTCTACGCCGACGTGCTCGGCCCGCAGGCCGCCGACGCCGAGCCCCGTTACCCCACCGCCGAGGCGCTGGGCGAGGTCGCGCTGCGCCGGCTGGTGGCGGGCGAGAAGCTCGACGAACCCCGACCGCTCTACCTGCGCCGCCCGGACGCCGCCGAGCCGGGCACGCCGAAGAAGGTGCGCCAGTGGCAGGCGACGTGAACCGCGGCTTCCGCATACGGCCGATGACCGACTTCGACCTTCCGGCCGTGATGGAGCTGGAGCGCACCATGTTCCCCGACGACGCCTGGAGCGAGGACATGATGTGCTCCGAGCTCGCCGAGCCCACCCGGCACTACTTCGTCGCGTGCCGCGGCGAGGTCGGCGGCGAGGGCGAGGGGCCGGTCGTGGCCTACGCGGGCCTGCGTGCCGTCGCGCCGCACGGCGACGTGCAGACCATCGCCGTCGACCGTGCCTGGTGGGGCCGCGGGATCGCCACCGCGCTGGTGACCACGATGCTCAGCGAGGCGTACTCGCGTGCTGTGAACGAGGTGGACCTGGAGGTCCGCGCGGACAACCTGCGCGCTCGCGAGCTTTACCGCAGGTTCGGGTTCGCCGACGTCGGGATCAAGCGCGGCTATTACCGGGACGGCGTGGACGCGATCGTGATGCGCTGCTCCGCGCCGGCCGCGGCGATCGCGGCCACGGGGGGCGGCGAGCCGGGAGAGGCCCTGGAGTTCGGGGATCCGGCTGACACGGCCGGAGACGACGAGGAGAACGCGTGATGAGTGCGGCAGATCTGCCCCTGATCCTGGGGATCGAGACCTCGTGCGACGAGACCGGGGTCGGGCTGGTGCGCGGTTGCGAACTGCTCAGCGACGAGGTCGCCTCCAGCGTGGACCAGCACGCCCGCTTCGGCGGGGTCGTGCCCGAGGTAGCCAGCCGGGCGCACCTGGAGGCCATGACCCCGACCGTGCACCGCGCTCTGGACAAGGCCGGTGCCACGCTCGCCGACGTCGACGCGCTCGCGGTCACCGCCGGCCCCGGACTGGCCGGCGCGCTGCTGGTCGGCGTTTCGGCGGCCAAGGCCTACGCCATGGCGCTGGGCAAGCCGCTCTACGGCGTCAACCACCTGGTCGGCCACGTCGCCGTGGACCAACTGGAGCACGGCCCGCTGCCCAAGCCCGCCATCGCCCTGCTGGTCTCGGGCGGGCACACCTCGCTGCTGCTGGTGCGTGACCTGGCCACCGACGTGCAGCAGCTCGGCGACACCGTCGACGACGCAGCAGGCGAGGCCTACGACAAGGTGGCGCGACTGCTGGGCCTGCCCTACCCCGGCGGCCCGCCCATCGACAAGGCCGCGCGCGAGGGCAACCCGCGGGGCATCCGCTTCCCGCGCGGCAAGTGGGGGGACGGCACCTACGACTTCTCGTTCTCCGGGCTCAAGACCGCCGTCGCTCGCTGGGTGGAGGACAGCACCCGCGAGGGGCGCGACCTGCCGGTGGCCGACATCGCGGCCGGGTTCCAGGAGGCGGTGGTCGACGTGCTCACCCGCAAGGCGGTCGACGCGTGCCTGGAGCACGGCGTGGAGCACCTGGTGATCAGCGGGGGCGTGGCCGCCAACTCGCGCCTGCGGGCTTTGGCGGAGGAGCGCTGCGGCGAC
This sequence comes from Streptomonospora alba, assembly GCF_000826685.1. Lineage (GTDB taxonomy): Bacteria > Actinomycetota > Actinomycetes > Streptosporangiales > Streptosporangiaceae > Streptomonospora > Streptomonospora alba. The sequence goes on along the minus strand of NZ_JROO01000003.1, from coordinate 13,391 downwards.
GCGGGCATCACGCTGCGCGTGCCCCGCCCGCGGCTGTGCACCGACAACGGCGCCATGATCGCCGCCCTCGGAGCCGAGGTCGTCGCAGCCGACCTCCCTCCGTCCACCCTGAAACTGGCCACCGACACCTCACTCCCGGTGGACCGCCCGCTCGCGGCATAGGGAGGAGCCCGCCGCATTCGGCCGGTGCGGTAAGGGGCCTCGGTAAGGGGTGTCCGGGGAGCTCACGCGCCCCGGACCGCGCGACGGAAGGGCTTCGGCCCGGCGGGGCCCGGGTCGCCGCCGCGAGGGTTCCTTCGCTTCCGTCCGGGGCGGTGCCCCCACGCGGGCTGGGCGCCACCGCTGCGCTCACACTCAGGGCGGGGCGAGAACCGGTACGGTCCTCGCCCCGCCCCTTCCACAGCTCGGCGGGTGCGGCTCTAGGGACTAGTCGTCGTCCTCGTCGTCATCGTCCTGGCGGCGCTTCTTCTTGCCGTCGCGGCCGGGGCGCAGGAGGGCCTCGGCAAGGGCGAGCATGGTCTCCTCAAGGGCGGCCAGGCGCTTGGTGATGTCGTCGTGCGAGGTCTCGACGGCCTCGGTGATCGCCTCGTCGAACTCGTGGCGGTCCGGGCGGGCCTGGACCTCGCGCAGCAGCGGGTCGATGCCCTCCTTGAGGCGCCCGTCCAGGCTGTCCAGCTTCTCGGTGGGGTCGATGACCGGGCGGTCGAGCAGCTCGGTGAGGCGGCGGTGCACCTCGCTGACCTCCAGCGTGGCCGGAAGCTGGGCCAGGCGCTGGTTGAGGGCCTCAAGGCGGTCGTCCACGGCCTCCAGGCGGCCGTCGACTCCGCCGATGTGGCCGTTGACGCCCTCGAACTGGCCCTCGACCCCGGTGACGCGGCCCTCGATGCCGTCGAGGCGCCCGCTGACCCCGTCGATCTTGCCCTCGACGCCCTCGAAGCTGCCGTCGAAGTGCCCTTCGAAGGTGTCGAAGCGGTCGGTCAGGCGGCCGAGACCGTGCTCGAACTTGCTGTTGACGGATTCCAAGTGGCGGTCGACCTTGCCGGCCAGCTCCTCGCGGGCCTGCTCCAGGCGGGCGTCGACGGCGGCGCGCTGCTCCTCGACGGCCGAGGCGAGCGTGCCGTGGCGCTCGTCGCCCTGCTGCCGCAGCGCCTCCATGCGCTCGTCCACGGCCTCGCGCAGCTCGCCGATGCGCGTGTCGACGGACTCGCGCAGCTCGGTCGTGCGCTCCTCCACCGTGCCGCGAAGCTCGGCCAGCGCAGCGGTGGTGGCGGCCAGGTCCTCCTCGGTCTTGGCGCGCAGGCCCTGTGCGGTCTCGTCGAGCTTGCCGGCGAGCTCGGCGCGCTGCTGGTCGTCGCGCTCGCGCAGTTCGGAGCGGTGCAGCTCCAGCTGCTCGTGCAGTTCGGCGAGCCGGTCGCGGACGTGGGTGCGCAGGTCGCCGAGGCGCTCCTCGGTGGACTCGGCGAGCTTGGTGACCGCGTTGTTGGCGTCGGCGACCGCGGCGGTGGCCTCGGCCTGGTTCTCCTCGGCCTGGTTGCTCAGCCGCGCGACGCTCTCGGTCAGCTGGGCGGTGACCTCGGTGTGGTTCTCGGCGGTGCGCCCGTCCAGCCGCTCGATGCCCTCGCGAAGGCTGCCGTGGTGCTCCTCGGCGGTGGTGCCGAGCCGCTCGATGCCCTCGGTCAGGGCGGTGTGGCGCTCCTGGGACTGCGCGTCGAGGCGGTCGACGCCCTCGGAGACCGCGCCGGTGACGGCGTCACGACTCTGCTCGGTGGCGCCGCGCAGCGACTCGGCGGTGGTGTCGAGCTTGTCGCTGAGCTGCGTGTGCTGCTCGCGCAGGGTGGATTCGAGGGTGTCGTGGCTTTCGCCGATGGAGGTCACCAGGTGCTCGCGGCCTTCGGACACGGCCTGCTCGACGGAGGTGCGGCCCTGTTCGATGGCTGCGGAAAGCGCCTCGCGGCCCTCGGTGAGGGCCGTTGTGACGGCCTCGTGGCGCTCGGCGGCGGTGCCCATGGCGGTGTCGTGCTGGGCCTCCACACGCTCGGTGAGGGCCGTCAGGGAGTCGCGCAGCTCCTGAGTGTTCGCGGTGACGCCCTCCACGGCCTCGTCGATGCGTCCGAACCGCGCCTCGGTGGAGGAGGCCAGCTTCTCGACGCGCTCGGTGAGCGCGTCGATCCGGCCGGAGGTCTGCTCGCCGGACTCGGCCAGCTCCTGCAGCCGGGTCAGCGTGGTGTCGAGGTGGCCGGTGATGGTGCGGATGTCCGCGCGCAGCGCCGACATCTCCGCCAGCGGCTTGACGCGTTCCCCGACCAGGGCGATGTGCTCGGCCAGGGTCTCGGCCCACTCCGGCGGGCGCGAGGAGAGCTCGTCGACCCGGGCCTGGACGCTGGCGACCGACTCCGCGAGCGTGGCGAACTCGCGTTCGCGGAACTCGCGCAGCAGCCACTCCATGCCTTCCAGGCGCTGGCGCATCTCCTCGTTGACCGCACCTTGGGACTTCTGTTCGGAGATCTGGTCCTGCGCGGCCCGTGAGAGGAGGTCCCGCATGCGGTCGGAGATCCCGGTCTGACCTCCCCCGTTGAGGAAGTTGTGGTTGGTCTGTTCCACCGAGGTGCTCCTTAAGATCTGGCGCCCCCACCCGTTTCGGCCGTGGATGGGCGGTGTGCTCCTGGGATCGGCCGGCGCGGCGCCAGGGGGCTGATGCCGCTGTCACGTTCGGGGGTCCCGCGGCCACGCGCGGTGACGACCGTGGTCGCGGCGGGAGGGCCGAGTATCGGCGGCCGCCGGCCACCATGCTGCGTCGCCGGTCGAATCCAGGACGGGGAGAAGGGATTCAGTGGGATCAGTTTAACGACATGAGCCTTATTCGCCGTGCTTGACTGGCAAAGATGGGGGGATTGGCCGCCAATCGTCATGGCCGGTCTGCTGCGTCACGCTAGTACTGATCGCGGCCATAGTCACGCCTGTGACGGGGTTTCCGTTTTGCCGCAGCTGGGGGATGTGTCTACAGCAAGGCCGTGACCTCGGAACACAGGAGGCACAAGGGGCGATCCCCGACGCGCGTGAGTACGACGACCACCGATTCCGGGCCGCTCGGCTTGAGGTCGCGGAGCAGTTTGTCGACGTCCACGGCCGAACCGCGTTTCTTAATCGTTACCGTTCCCGCCTTCATCCGGCGCAGGCGCGACCGCAGCCGTTTCAGCGAGAACGGCATGGTCTCGTGCACCTCGAAGGCGCGGCAGAACGGCGTCGCGGCGAGGCGGTCGGAGGTGATGTAGGCGATGTCGGGATCCAGGAGCGCGCCCTCGACCCTTTCCGCGGCCTCGGCCACCAGGTGCGCCCGCACCACGGCGTTGTCGGGCTCGTAGAGGTAGCGCGCGGGCGGGCCCACCGGGGCGGGGCCGGCGTCGGGGTCGGCGGCCAGCGTCGCGGGAGCCGAGCCGTCACTCCGCAGCAGCGTGGCGCGGCGCACCTGCCTGTCGCCCAGGCCCTGCCACAGCGCCGTCTCCTTGAGGTCGCCGTCCACCGAGACCCACTCGGCGGCGGCCCCCTCGGGGATGCGCTCATGCGGGATGCCCGGCGCGGCCTTGACGCACGAGGCCGGCGCCCGCGCGGCCAGGTCCATGACCGCGTCCCAGGGCGGGGAGTAGGCGTCGGGGTCGAAGACCCGGCCGCGCGTGGTGCGGCGGGCGGGATCGCAGAAGACGGCGTCGTAGGCGTCGGGGGCGACCGCCGCGGCATCGCCCTGGCGCACGCGCATCCGCCCCTCCAGGCCCAGTTGTGCGGCGTTGGCCGCGGCCACAGCGGCGGTCAGCGGATCGGATTCGACGGCCTCCACCTCGAGTCCGGCTTCGGCCGCGGCGATCGCGTCGGCACCGACGCCGCAGCCCAGGTCGGCCACGCGCGCCCCTTCGCCCAGCGCCGCGGCCAACCGGCGGGCGCGGTAGCCGGCGACGGACATGCGGGTGGCCTGCTCCAGCCCCGGCTCGGTGAAGAACATGCGCTCGGCGCGCGCGCCGAACTTCGCCTTCGCCCGCGCGCGCAGCCGCGCCTGCGTAAGCGCCGCGCCGGCCAGATCGGCAGGCGCGACGTCGGGCGCGCCGGCCTCGCCGGCCGCCTCGGCCAGTGCTCGCTCGGCTTCGCTGCGCAGGGCCGTGGCCGCCTTCAGCGGGTCGGGCGAAGCCGATTCCGCCGCGGCCAGCACACGGCCCCCGGCGCTGGTGAGAAGAGCCGAGAACGCTGCCGTGTCGGGTGCGGTTTGCCCGCTGGACACCACGATGTTCCCCCGTGACCAGTCGTTTGACGCGCCCCATGGGCCCGGTTAATGTTCCATACTGGCACTCCCCAAGGTAGAGTGCTAATTGCGACGAGGCCGGTCTGGCACCCGCGACGGCAGGCCGCCGTGGTCGCCCCTTTGCCAAGCATGCAGTTTCGTATCATCGAACCCGAAGGGGGAGGTCACAACCGTGTCGACCGCCACCAAGACTGTGCTCAAGCCGCTTGAGGACCGCGTCGTCGTCAAGACCCTCGAAGCCGAGCAGACCACTGCCTCCGGCCTTGTCATCCCCGACACCGCCAAGGAGAAGCCCCAGGAGGGCGAGGTCCTCGCTGTGGGCCCCGGCCGCTGGGACGACGAGGGCGACAAGCGCATCCCGCTCGACGTGAACGTCGGCGACATCGTTCTGTACAGCAAGTACGGCGGCACCGAGGTCAAGTACGACAACGAGGAGTACCTCGTCCTCTCCGCCCGCGACCTGCTCGCGGTCGTCGAGAAGTAAGACCTCGTCAGCCGACGAGACTCTCCCGCCCCGGCCGGCACGCTGCCGGGCGGGGCGGTTTTTCTTACCCGCCGTAGGTGTACGGATAGAGGAAGCTCACCATGCCCAAAATCCTGGAATTCGAGGACGACGCGCGGCGCTCGCTTGAGCGCGGTGTCGACCGTCTCGCGAACTCCGTGAAGGTGACGCTCGGCCCGCGCGGCCGCAACGTCGTCATCGACAAGAAGTTCGGTGCGCCCACCATCACGAACGACGGTGTCACCGTCGCTCGCGAGATCGAGCTGGAGGACCCCTACGAGGACCTCGGGGCCCAGCTGGTCAAGGAGGTCGCCACCAAGACCAACGACGCGGCCGGCGACGGCACCACCACCGCCACCGTGCTCGCCCAGGCGCTGGTCCGCGAGGGCCTGCGCAGCGTGGCCGCCGGCGCCTCGCCGATGTCGCTGAAGAAGGGCATCGACACCGCCGCCAAGAAGGTCGCCGACGTCCTCATCGAGCGCGCCCGCGAGATCGGCGAGCGCGACGACATCGCCTACGTCGCCACCAACTCCGCCCAGGACGCCCAGATCGGCGACATGATCGCCGAGGCGTTCGACAAGGTCGGCAAGGACGGCGTCATCACCGTCGAGGAGGCCCCGACCATGGGCCTCGACCTCGACTTCACCGAGGGCATGCAGTTCGACAAGGGCTACGTCTCGCCCTACTTCGTCACCGACCAGGAGCGCCAGGAGGTGGTCCTGGACGACGCCCTCATCCTGATCAACCAGGGCAAGATCTCCAGCCTGAACGACCTCCTGCCGCTGCTGGAGAAGGTCGTCCAGACGAAGAAGCCGCTGCTGATCATCGCCGAGGACATCGAAGGCGACGCCCTGGGCGCGCTGGTCCTCAACAAGATCCGCGGCGCCCTCAACGTCGCCGCGGTCAAGGCTCCCGGCTTCGGCGAGCGCCGCAAGGCCATGCTCCAGGACATCGCCACCCTGACCGGCGGCCAGGTCATCGCCGAAGAGGTCGGCCTGAGCCTGGAGAACGCCGAGCTGGACGTGCTGGGCAGCGCCCGCCGCATCACCGTCACCAAGGACGACACCACCATCGTCGACGGCAACGGCGAGCAGAGCGAGGTCGAGGAGCGGGTCCACCAGATCCGCAAGGAGATCGAGAACAGCGACTCCGACTGGGACCGCGAGAAGCTGCAGGAGCGCCTGGCCAAGCTGGCCGGCGGCGTCTCCGTGCTGCGTGTCGGTGCGGCCACCGAGGTGGAGCTCAAGGAGAAGAAGCACCGCCTGGAGGACGCGATCTCGGCCACCCGCGCCGCGATCGAGGAGGGCATCGTCGCCGGCGGCGGTTCCGCGCTCGTGCACGCCGCCCTGGAGCTGGACGACCTGGGTCTGTCCGGCGACGAGGCGACCGGTGTGAAGATCCTGCGCCAGTCCCTGCCGGAGCCGGCCCGCTGGATCGCCGAGAACGGCGGCGCCGAGGGCTACGTGGTCACCTACCGCATCGGCGAGATGCCGGTGGGCCAGGGCTACAACGCCGCCACCGAGACCTACGGCGACCTGATGGCGGCCGGCATCATCGACCCGGTCAAGGTCACCCGTTCGGCGGTGCAGAACGCCGCCTCGATCGCGGGCATGCTGCTGACCACCGAGGCGCTGGTCGTCGAGAAGCCCGAGGAAGACGAGGACGAGGGCCAGGGCCACGGCCACGGCCACTGAGTCGGCTCCACGGCCGGCTCCGCCCGCTCGACCTCGGCCGCACCGGGGCCGCACGGGCGGCCCGGTCCGGCACCGACCCCGCGTCCGCACACGGCGGGCGCGGGGTCGTTCATTATCATCGGGCGCCCCGCTTCAGCACGGGCCACGCGCCGCTTTTGCGGCTTTTCCGTCGAATGTGATCATTCTGTAGCCGCATTTGGTGACGTGTAAACCCGTGCGGCGGGGCATGATGCGAGACGTGACGGATCCACGCGCAGCGGGGGGCGCGCTCGCGAGCCGAGCCGAGGCCCTGCGCAGAGCGAACGAGACGGAACTGAATCATCTGACCTCGCTTGCCGTCCAGGGCGACGACGGCGCGGTCGACTCACTCATCCGCGAGGTCCACCCGATGGTGGTCCGCTACTGCCGTGCGAAACTCTCCCGCGTCGCCGGATACGTCCACTACTCCGACGACGTGGCGCAAGAGGTCTGCATCGCCCTGCTGGCGGCACTGCCGCGCTATGAGGACAAGGGGCGGCCGTTCGCGGCCTTCGTGTTCAAGATCGCCTCCAACAAGGTCGCCGACGCGCTGCGCCGCTCCACCCGCGCCGACGTGCCGACCGACGCCGTGCCCGACTGCGCCGACGACGGCCCCGGCCCCGAGGAGTCGGCCGTGCGCAGCGCCGAGGCCGAGCGGGCGCGCGCCCTGCTCGACGAACTGCCCGAGCAGCAGCGGCGCCTGCTGGTGATGCGGGTCATCGCCGGGCTCTCCGCCGACGAGACCGGCCACGCGCTGGGCATGTCGCCCGGCGCCGTGCGTGTGGCCCAGCACCGCGCCCTGGTCCGCCTGCGCAAGGTGGCCGCGGCCAACCGGCTGATCTGACGCGGCGCAGCGGCCGAGCGTCGCGTCGCACGATGTCACTCTCGGCCGCTCGTTCCTGACACCGTGTCAGGGCGTCGGCAGCGAACCGTGGGCACCCGGTTCCCGCTGCCGCCAGGGCCCGGGCACCGGCGCCGCGGCGCCGGTGCGGCGGGCGCTGTGAGCCTCGACACCGGCCCGGCGGCTGCCGCCGAACCGCCTCGCGGCGCTCCACCGCCGTCCTAGGATGAAACAACACGCGCGAGTGGTTGGGAAGATATATGACGCAGCTGTTCACGGGGGACGGCGGCAAGGTTCTGCCGCCGGGGCTCACCTACGACGACGTCCTGCTGGTCCCGTCCTACTCGGACCTGCAACCCGGCGAGGTCGACACCGGGAGCAGGCTCTCGCGCAACATCGGGTTGCGCATCCCGCTGCTGTCAGCGGCCATGGACACGGTCACCGAGGCCCGCGCCGCGGTGGCCATGGCACGCCAGGGCGGCGCGGGCGTGCTGCACCGCAATCTCTCCGTCGAGGAGCAGGCCGCCCAGGTCGACCTGGTCAAGCGGTCCGAGGCCGGCATGGTCACCGACCCTGTCACCTGCAAACCCGACGACACCCTGGCCGACGTCGAGGCGCTCAGCGCCCACTACCGCATCTCCGGCGCTCCGGTCACCGACGCCGACGGCCGCCTGGTGGGCATGGTCACCAACCGCGACATGCGCTTCGAACTGGACCGCGACCGCCCCGTCCACGAGGTCATGACCCCGATGCCGCTGATCACGGCGCCGGTCGGGGTCAGCCGCGACGACGCCTTCCGGCTGCTGCGCAAGAACAAGATCGAGAAGCTGCCGCTGGTCGACGCCCAGGGCCGGCTGCGCGGTCTGATCACCGTCAAGGACTTCATCAAGAGCGAGCAGTTCCCCGACGCCACCAAGGACGCCGACGGCCGCCTGGTCGTCGGCGCCGCCGTGGGCGTGGGCGACGAATCCGAGGCGCGCGCCCATGCGCTGATCGAGGCCGGCGCCGACTTCGTCGTCGTCGACACGGCCCACGGCCACTCCTCCGGCGTCGCCGAGATGGTCGCCAAGCTCAAGGCCAACTCCTCGGCCGACGTCGTCGCGGGCAACATCGCCACCCGCGCCGGTGCGCAGGCGCTGATCGACGCCGGCGCCGACGCCGTCAAGGTCGGCGTGGGGCCCGGCTCCATCTGCACGACCCGCGTCGTGGCCGGTGTCGGGGCGCCGCAGGTCACGGCCGTGATGGAGGCGTCCAAGGCCGCCGGGCCCGCCCAGGTGCCGGTCATCGCCGACGGCGGGCTGCAGTACTCCGGCGACATCGCCAAGGCGATCGTCGCCGGCGCCAGCACGGTGATGCTGGGCAGCCTGCTCGCCGGCGTCGAGGAGAGCCCGGGCGACCTCGTCTTCATCAACGGCAAGCAGTACAAGACCTATCGCGGCATGGGCTCGCTGGGCGCGATGCGCGGGCGCTCCTACTCCAAGGACCGCTACTCCCAGGCCGACGTCGCCACCGAGGACAAGCTGATCCCCGAGGGCGTCGAGGGCCAGGTGCCCTACCGCGGCCCGCTGGAGACGGTGGCCGACCAGCTCATCGGGGGGCTGCGCCAGTCGATGTGGTACGCAGGCGCGCGCGAGATCGCGGACCTGCACGAGCACGGCCAGCTGATGCAGATCACCTCGGCCGGCCTCAAGGAGAGCCACCCCCACGACGTCCAGATGACCGTCGAGGCCCCCAACTACCACGGGCGCCGCTGACAACGGAGTATCGCGGCCCGGCGCCGCCACGCCACGTCACGCGAGGAGGCACGGCGGGCGCAGGGGCGCCGCGGCGGCGCGCCGGATAGACTCGCCGCCGCAGTATCCGCCGGTCGGCTACGCCGGTGAAGCACGCGAGAGGGGACCCAAGCGTTGGCTCAGCTGGAGATCGGGCTCGGCAAGAACGGGCGCCGCGCCTACGAACTCGAGGAGATCGGGATCGTGCCGGCCCGCCGCACCCGTGACCCCGAAGAGGTGTCGATCACCTGGCAGATCGACGCCTACCGCTTCGACACGCCGCTGATGGGCAGTCCGATGGACAGCATCGCCTCGCCCGAGACCGTCATCGCGATGGGGCGGCAGGGCGCGCTGGGCGTGCTCGACCTCGAAGGGCTGTGGACGCGCTACGAGTCCCCCGAGCCGCTGCTGGAGGAGATCCGCGAGCTCGACGACGAGGCCGCCACGCGCCGGCTGCAGGAGATCTACGCCGAGCCGGTCAAGGAGGAGCTGATCGGACGGCGTATCGAGGAGATCCGCCGGTCCGGGGTGGTCACCGCCGCCCGCCTCTCGCCGCAGCACACCGCGCAGTACCACAAGGCCGTGATCGACGCCGGGGTCGACCTGTTCGTCATCCGCGGCACCACGGTCTCCGCCGAGCACGTCTCGGGCCGCGCCGAACCGCTCAACCTCAAGCAGTTCATCTACGAGCTGGACGTGCCCGTGGTCGTGGGCGGCTGCGCCACCTACACCGCGGCTCTGCACCTGATGCGCACCGGCGCGGCGGGCGTGCTGGTGGGCTTCGGCGGCGGATCCGGCCACACCACCCGCTCGGTGCTGGGTGTGTCGGTGCCCATGGCCAGCGCGATCGGCGACGTCGCCGCGGCCCGCCGCGACTACCTCGACGAGTCGGGCGGCCGCTACGTGCACGTCATCGCCGACGGCGGAATGACCCGCAGCGGCGACATCGCCAAGGCGCTGGCCTGCGGATCCGACGCCGTGATGATCGGCTCGCCGCTGGCGCGCGCCGCGGAGGCCCCCGGCGGCGGCTACCACTGGGGCACCGAGTCCCACCACGGGGAGCTGCCGCGCGGCGAGCGGCTGCAGGTCGGCACGATCGGCTCGCTGGAGTCGATCCTGCACGGGCCCTCGCTCACCAGCGACGGGTCCATGAACCTGACGGGCGCCCTGCGCCGCACCATGGCCACCGCCGGCTACAGCGACCTCAAGGAGTTCCAGCGCGTCGAGGTCGTGGTCGACCCCAACTGAGGCGCCGTCGGACCCGGAGCCCGCGCGCCGGTGCGCGCCGCCCCCGCAGGCGCGGCGCACCGGCGCCGTCGCCCCCGCTCCGAGGTGAGCCTAGGCCGCGTAGGTAGTTGACTCGGACCCTCAGAATGGGGTGCACTATCACGTTGGCGCCGCATGCGCCCAACCGACACACTCCCTCCCGGCCGATCGTGTCCGAAATGTGAATGAGGTGTCCGTGAGCGGTTCCCCCGTCACCGGTTCCGAGGCGCCCCCCGCCTCGCCCGCCGAAGCCTCGCAACCCGCCCGATGGAAGCGGGTCGCCGTCGCCACCGCGGCGGTGGCCTCGACTCTCGGGGTGGCCGCGGGGGTCGCGGCCGTCGCCGGCACGCTTCAGCCCCACCGGGCCCCCGAGCTGCCGCCGGGCCCCGGCGACGCCGCCGGCAGCATCGACACGGTTCCGGCCGCCACCGGTTCGGCGCAGGCACAGGACGGAGCCCTGGCGGCTGACGACAGGCCCTCGCCCGACTCCGAGCGGGCCGTCGGCGCCGCGCCCAGTCCCGAGTGGCTCGACACGGTCTCCGAGGCCACCGGTACGCCGCGCCGTGCACTGGAGGGCTACGCGGGCGCTCAGCTCAGCCTCATGCGCGAGCAGCCCGACTGCCGGATCTCCTGGCCCACCCTTGCGGGCATCGGACAGGTGGAGTCCGGACACGGCACCGCCGCAGGCGGCGAGGTCGGCGACGACGGGCGCACCACCGAGCAGGTCATCGGCATCCCGCTCGACGGCAGCCGCGGCACCGCGGAGATCGCCGACACCGACGGCGGTGCGCTCGACGGCGACGGGACGTGGGACCGCGCGGTCGGGCCGATGCAGTTCATCCCCACGACGTGGGACGAGTGGGGCGCCGACGCCGACTCCGACGGCGAGGCCGACCCCCACGACATCGACGACGCCGCCCTGGCCGCGGCGCGCTACCTGTGCGCCGACGGGCGCGACCTCACCAGCGACTCCGGCTGGTGGGAGGCGATTCTCACCTACAACGAATCCCGCAGCTACGGCGACGACGTGCTCGACTTCGCCGACCGGTACGCCCGGGCGGCCGACGATGCCGTGTGAGGCGTGACCGAGCCGCGCCGCACCGGCGGCGCGGCCGGGGGCCTCGGCGCCGCACGCGCGCGGTGGGAGGCGCGCCACCGGGTTGGGCCGGGCGTGTCAGGTTAGCCTGACGGTGGGGCGTTCTGTGCGGCCCGGCAAGGCACCAGTCGCAAGGAAGGCGTGAGATGACTGCAGCGCGGATGGGGCCCGATCATCGGACCGAGGCACTTGCGGCCATGGCGGGGACCGAGCTGGACGTCCTGGTCGTGGGCGGGGGCATCGTCGGAGCCGGCGTCGCGTTGGACGCCGTCGCCCGCGGGCTCACCGTCGGGGTGATCGAGGCGCGCGACTACGCGTCGGGCACCTCCAGCCGCTCCAGCAAGCTCGTCCACGGCGGTCTGCGCTACCTGGAGCAGCTGGACTTCGAGCTGGTGCGCGAGGCCCTGATCGAGCGCGGCCTGATGCTGCACCGCCTCGCGCCGCACCTGGTGCAGCCCGTGCCGTTCCTCTACCCGCTGACCAAGCATTGGGAGCGCCCCTACGTCGGCGCCGGCGTCACCCTCTACGACACCCTCGCCATGTCCATGGGCAACACCCGGGGGCTGCCGCACCACCGCCACCTCACGCGCGGCAGCGCGCTGCGGGTCTTCCCGGCGCTGCGCCGGGATGCGCTGGTGGGCGCCGTACAGTACTGGGACGCCCAGGTGGACGACGCGCGCTACGTCCTCACGGTGCTGCGCACCGCCGCGACCTACGGTGCACACGTGGCCTCGCGGGTGCAGGCGGTGGGCTTCCTGCGCGAGGGCGAGCACGTAACCGGCGCCCAGGCCGAGGACCTGGAGACCGGGGAGCGGTTCGACATCCACGCCAAGCAGGTCGTGAACGCGGCGGGCGTGTGGACCGACGACATCCAGGAGATGGTCGGCGGGCGCGGACAGATCCACGTGCGCCCGTCCAAGGGCATCCATCTGGTGGTGCCGCGCGACCGCATCCAGGCGTCCTCCGGGCTCATCCTGCGCACGGAGAAGAGCGTGCTGTTCGTGATCCCGTGGGGCCGCCACTGGATCATCGGCACCACCGACACCGACTGGGACCTGCACAAGGCGCACCCGGCCGCCAGCCGGCGCGACATCGACTACGTCCTCGACAACGTGAATTCGGTCCTGCGAGTGCCGCTGACCAGGGACGACGTCGAGGGTGTCTACGCGGGTCTGCGTCCGCTGCTGACGGGGGAGTCGGACGAGAGCTCCAAGCTCTCCCGCGAGCACACGGTCGCCCACCCGGTGCCGGGCCTGGTGCTGATCGCGGGCGGCAAGTACACGACCTACCGGGTCATGGCCAAGGACGCCGTCGACGCGGTGGCTCACGGGCTCGACGGCCGCATCCCGGAGTCGGTGACCGACCGGCTGCCGCTCGCGGGCGCCGAGGGGTACGCGGCCATGTGGAACCAGCGCCGCAAGCTGGCCACGGAATCGGGGCTGCACCGTTCGCGGATCACCCACCTGCTGCGCCGCTACGGCACCATGATCGACGAGATCCTGGCGATGATGGAGGAGCGGCCCGACCTCAAGGAGCCGCTCACCGGGGCCGACGACTACCTGCGCGCCGAGGTCGCCTACGCCGCCGCTTACGAGGGCGCCCGCCACCTCAACGACGTACTGGCGCGGCGCACCCGGATCTCCATCGAGACCTGGGACCGCGGCATCGCGGCATCGGAGGAGGCGGCGCGGCTGATGGGCGATCAGCTGGGCTGGAGCGAGGAGCACATCCAGCGCGAGGTCGCCTACTACCGCAAGCGCATCGAGGTGGAGCGCGCGGCACAGGAGCAGGACAACGACAACGAGGCCGACGCCATCCAGCACGGCGCACCGGAGATCGTCCCCGCGGCGGCGGTCACCGACGGAGTGAGCTAGGAGCCGGGGCCCGGCCGGCGCCGAGGGTGTCTTCAACGGT